>CAWAYJ010000012.1:0-23284 GCA_963786235.1 uncultured Gemmatimonadales bacterium | reverse complement strand
CGGGCGCCAACGACCGTTGAGCTATCGTCAAACCGCCGTTTTCATAGAGGGATACCCGTTGGGGCGAGATCTGGGTTTCGTACCGATTCTTTACCCAATTCTTTACCGCCTTCGACCTACCTCGGAGATGGAACCCGATCCGGCATTTTGACAGGACCGCGAACGGGCTGACATCCTTGGCAAGCTCCCGGGAACGGCGTGTTCCGGCAATGCGGGGGCTCCCCGCGTTGCCAGCGCCTCGGGAGGAATGAAATGGCAAAGAAAGCAGTCGATGCCGAGCTCCGCAAGCTGCTCGGGCGCGTCACGGCCAAGCGCCCGCGGACCGTGATAGAGCACATCCTCAAACACGGCTACATCACGACCGAGGAAATCAGTGCCTACGGCTACAATCATCCGCCGCGGGCAGCCCGCGATGTCCGCGAAGCAGGCATCCCGCTCGAGACGTTCCGAGTCAAGTCTAGCGAAGGGAGGTCGATCGGCGCGTACCGCTTCGGCGACCTGAGTGCTGTTCGACGTCACCTGCTCGCCGGGAGGAGCGTTCTCCCCAAAGAGCTTCGCAATCAGCTGTACGAAAGCTCCGGTGGGTCCTGCTCCATTTGCCTGCTGCCATACGAGGAACGCTACCTACAGATCGACCATCGTGTTCCCTACGAGATTGCAGGCGATGCGGCGGGCGTCACGGACGCGAGCGAGTTCATGCTTCTGTGCGGGTCCTGCCAGAGGAAGAAATCTTGGTCGTGCGAGCATTGCGGCAATTGGGAAACCAAGACACCAGAGGTCTGCAGGACGTGCTATTGGGCTAACCCTGACGAGTACGAACACGCGGCGCTTCGTGTACTCAGGCAGGTTGTTGTGACCTTCGAAGGCGATGCCGAGGCGAGGATCTACGACGAACTTGTCGGACGTGCGAATGCGACGGGCCGGAGCCTCCCCACGGTCGTCAAAGAGAGACTTGTCCGCGATTGATCGGTGTGTCACCGAAGCGGCATTAGGGCTGTCTTGGCTGTGTCAAGAAGTTGCTTCACACCTTCCAGATCCGCTTCTTGCGGAAGTGGCAGGTGCAGTGGCCCAGACGATGCCGCGCGCGGAATGATCTCCACTGCAGGTGTGCCGATCGGCGGCGTGACCAACCGGATGTCGTTCAGCGTGCCAGCATCAAAGGTCGCGTATTTCCATCGGGTCCGGTGAGTGCTACAAAGGAGAATCCGGTCCTGCACGAGCACAAGCCAGAGCAGCGGAATGGTCGCGTTCGGTTTGTACGCCGTGCGGATTGCCAGACACGGCGTCGTGGGGCCATACCCCATCCCCGCCAAGTGGCTTTCGATGCGATGTGGAAGGTCGCCGACACGTCGAAGCATGGCGCCGGGTGCAGATCCAGTTGTCATTGGTTCGCAGGAATCTCAAGGGCGAGTTGGGGTCGTAGCCTCACGTAGCTTTTCCCGTGGTTTTGACGGCCAAGAGCGGGAGAAACATACAACGACTCGACCGTTACTTCATTCCTTCCATTGAGCGTTGCCTGAGACGATCTGCCGACCTCAATTTCGATCCGCGTGAGCCGAAGATCCGTTGGTAAGCTGCGCCCATAGTGGCGAGTTCCGCACCGGCCGTCGAAGCTCAGCAGAAACGGCACCCCCCGAACATTCAGGCGGTCAAGGCTATCAAAGAAGCGACCCAAGTCTAGGGACTCGTGATAGCGGCGGTCACGGCCTTGGCTCGTGCCTTGGTACGGCGGGTCCATGTAGACCAGGTCCCGGGCCGTTGCGTCGTCGAGAACGGCGGCGTAATCACGCGCCGAAACCGACGTCTTGCCGGCCAGAAGCCGGTGTGCTTCAAACACGTTGCGACGCAGCGTGGCGGGCCGGACACCTTTGCGGCGCTTGTCAGGGGACTGGTTGAATTCTCCGACACGATTGAAACGGACCGCGTTCTTCACGCAACGCGCCAGCAAGTAGAGCAACTTGACCGGGTCCTGATCGCGGTTGAAGGCCTCCCGTACTAGGTAGTAGTGCGATTCCTCGTCGCCGAGTTGGGCCTCCCACAACACGCGGTAATTCGCGGCCAAGGCCTCTGGCTCCTCCAGAATCATGCGCCAGATATCGGCCAGCGGCTGGAGGGAATCGTTGATCACGAAACGGCGAGCCGACCGCAGGAGAGCTGCAGCTTGCGTGACTGCGGCCGAGCCCGCGAACGGCTCGAAGAGCGTAACAGTTCCGCTTGGCGCGAAGGACAGGATGGTCGATGCAAGCAGCCGCTTACTTCCCTGGTACGGAACTGGCTGTCTGGTCAGCACTGCCATCCGGCTCCCCCCTCCTTGCGGCCCCGTGTCTTCGAGTATTCTTCGGCGTATGTTCGGTATTGTAAAGGTACTCACGCCGCTCGGCAATGTTCGGATACGCCGTTTCAGCCCCCGTCGGAATATCCCCTAACCTAAGCGCGCCACCCGGTGTGGGGTACCGTACGGCCGACGAAGCGCGCTGCAAGGGTGGGGTGGCCCGCAGGCGAAGCGGCCGGGGAGGTGCGCTTGCCAAGCGCTGGAGGAGTGGCCTACTTCGTCCCGGGCACCGTGGTAGTCATGCGAGTGTCGGTGCCCGGGAGCGGCGCGCGGCCGAGGAGGTGCGCCATGCCGGACGCGTTGGGTGGCCCTACGGCCGCCCCGGGCACCATGTCGAGTACATTGGCCGCGTCAAGCCGACCACGTTCCAGCAATGCGTCGGCCACGCGCAGCACGGCGGTCCAGTTGGCGGCCAGCAGGCGCGACGCGGCCGTGCGGGCCGCCATCCGCTCCCCGGCGGTCGGCGCGACGCGGGCCGTGTAGGCCGAGTCGAGCCGGGCGGGCGGCGTCGGCCGCGGCGGCGGGGCCGGTGTAAGCGCCTGCTCCATATACCAGGCACCGGCCCGGACGTCGGGCCCGCGCCAGCCGGCCGCAAGCATCCGCTCGGCTGTGTCGCCGGCGGCCACGACGGTCGCCACATTGGCCGCGTCCATCCCAGCAACATCGACCCGGGCGAGGCCGCGCTGTTCGGGCGTGTCGAGTACGTCCACGCCGAGCGCGCGGCCACCGAGCAGGCGGGCCAGCACGGCGTGCGCCGCCTCGTGCACGGCGTTCCGTTGCAGCGCGGTCGGCTCGGCCATCATCAGGACATTGGCGTGTACAGGCCGCCCAGCACCCCGACGAACGCGGCGGGCCGGTGCAGCGCGAAGCTCATCGTCGTGTACAGCGTCCACTCCACCATGCCCTGCCGCGCGTTCTTGATCGGGTCGGTGATGATCTCGACCTGTTGCACGGCGACGATGGCCTGCCGCCAGCGGCCGAGGAACAGGGTGCTGGTCGTAGAGGACTCGTCCGACGCGACCGCGCTCGTCGCGAATGCGTCGTGGCCGATGATCGTGTTGTCGTCCGTCCACAGGGGCACGCCCGACGTGGCCGTGCGGTCGGTCTGGCGGAGCGTGCGGCGCAGGTTCGGGCTCGACACCCACGCGAGCGGCCCGGCGTCGGCGTCCGCGTTGCCCACGATCTGCTCGGCCTCGGCGACGTGGGCCAGCGTGATCGCGGCGCCGCCCGCGTCGATCTTCCAGATCGCGTCGTCGCCGGCCCGCGCTTCCATCCCATAGGGCTCGCCGTTCGTGCCGCTGCCGGCGAACACGCCAAGGTCGATGCTCTCGGCGAACGCGGCGCGCAGGTCGTTCTCCAGCATCGCCGCGAGCGGCCCCGCCGTGGCGAGCCGGCGCGAACCTGTGATGGCCACGAGGGCCGTGGCCGGCGTCGGCTCTTCGGAGTCCAGCGTCGGGTCCTGCGGCGTCACGGGCGCCGCCGCCACTTCGCCCGCCGTTACCCATTCGGGCTGGGCGCCCGCCGCGACCTGCACCACGCGCAGCTTGTCGCTGTGGTCGGGCAGGATCAGGCCCCCCGCCCGCTGGAAAGCCGGGACCGGTCGCGGAGCGGCCAGCGGGCCGCGGCCCGACGTGAACACGAGCTCGGTCCCGGCCGTCGAGGCCGTCGTAAGCAGCGCCGCCGCGGGCAGCCGGGTCCCGCCGCGGTCGGGCGTGCCGCCGGGGGCGCCGCGGCGAAGCTCGTCGGACACTTCGCGCTCGAACCCGCCCTCGGCGCTGCCCATTGCGACGGCGATGGCCCGGGCAAGGCTGTACGGGGTGGGGTCCCCGCCGCAGAGGGCGACTACGGGGTCGCCGCGCTGGCGGGCGGCTTCGCGTTCAACCGCGTTGCGGACTGCGCTGGGGGTCATGGGGCGACGCTCCTTCGTCGGTCGTTCCACGAATGGTCGCGTCGCCGGAGTCCGGCTCGAAAGGTTCGGACCTCTTGTAGAGGTTGGAGTCGCGCTGCCACCGGTCCAGCCGGTTCCGCACGGTGGCCGGTGGGACGCCGAGATCGCCGCATGCGCGCCGGAGCGCGTCGGCCGGCGTCGCGCCATGTTCCCGGCCGATCCGCGCGGCCAGCCGCACCGCCGCGGCCGTCGTAAACAGCGCGCCGAGCGGCGTCGCCTGCCAACCGCCCGGCGCAATGCCCAGCATCAACGTCAACTCGGCGAGGGCGCTGCGCAGCGCGGGCGACAGCGCCGCGCCCACGGCATTGGGATCTACGGGCCTCGGCCGGCGCGGCACGCTCGCCCCTGCTCCGCCTAGTCCACCCTGTCGCGGCGCTCGCGCTCCGCCCACCACTCGCGCAGCGTCATTCGGCGGCGGCCGCGGCGTCTACGCTGGTGCAGCAGGGGGCGGTCGCGGGTGTCCAGCGCCCGCAGTTCATCCCAGCCGCCGCGACGTCGGGCGATCCGCAGCGCGTCGGTCACACGGCGTTCAAAGTCCTTCATCCGGAATCTCCTCCCCGTCGGCCCGGGGGTGACGGGCTAGTTGTGGAACGTCGCACACCGGAAATTTCAGCGCGGTCTTCGACAGCTCTCCCAGAACTTCGCGGAAGGACCCGCGGTCGCCGGGCGAGGTACGGGGCCGGCCGGCGGCGTGCACGCTCTGTGGCGGAACGCTCAGTCCCACTCACGGGGCGACCTCCGCCGCGGCCTGCATATCGGACTTGGCCAGCATCCGGACGCGGCTGGTCACGAAGGCCTTGCGGGCACCGTCAAAGATCCCGGCCGTCTCGGCATTGTCCATTGCGCGTGCCTGGAGTTCCGCGGCGCGATCAGGGTGTGCCGAGAGCCAGCAGTCCACGGCCGCGCGGTCAGCGGCGAAGACGTCCCCGGGGGGCGGGGGCGGGCGCGCCGAAGCGTCGTGCCCCTCGGCCTCGGCGCGGAGCGGAGGCGCGCGCTCTTCTTCTATTTCAACTTCAACGACTTCTGCGGGCCTGCAGGGGACCCCCCTAAACGGTCTTACTGGCGACCCCTCTACCGCCCGCGCCAAGCCCTCCTTGGACCGGGTCGATTGTGGGGGGTCCCCTGGGCACCCCTCTTGGCCGCCGCGGCAAGGGGGGCGTGCTGGTGGCCCCTCTTGCGGGGAGCGGCCTCAGCGAAGAGCAGCCGGTAGCCGGTCTTGTGGTGAGGGCCATGCCCGCCGCGCCGTTCGACCTCGACCAATCCCCTCTCAACGAGCATGGCAAGACACCGGCGAACATACCGGCGTTCGAGGCCCGTGTACTCAGCGATCGTGCTCGTGCCCGGCCAACTGCGGCCGGTCTTGTCGGCAAAGGCCGCAAGCGCGTACAGCACGCGCTCCTGTCCCCGCGACAGACTGTGACCCTGTCCTGCCTGCAAGGCCGCTTTGGTCCAGTTGGTCATGTTGGGCGCCGTCGTCCCGTGGAACGCTATTCTGAGTCGGCTGCGGCGACGCCGCGCCACGCCCCAAGGTCGACCGGTTCGGCGGGCGTCCTTCTGGGCTCGGACCGATGCCGTTCGCTGTCCTGGAACGCGCGCAAGGCGTCACGGGGGATGCGGTACTCGCGGCCATTCAGCTTGTAGGCCCGAAGCCGCCCGCTCGTGATCCAGCCGCGGACCGTGCCCGGGCGGCGCCGAAACAACGCCGCGACATTGTTGATGGTGAGGTCCGCGAGCGGGCCGCTGACGGCTGCGGCTTCCACCTCACCATCCACCGCGGCGAGGGCACGGAGCGCGTCCGCCGACAGCGATACCGTACCGCCTGCGGGAAGTGCATCAGCGAGCGCGCGGAGCCGCCGTGCGAGCGGCGCGGACGGCGCGGTCACGACTGTAGCGCAGCGCGGGTCCGCGGGACGGGCGGCGGTACGGGCGGTGCTCCGGTGTGGGTGACCGGGGCTATTGCGGCGCGCTCCGCGATAGCGCGGAGCACGGCCCGGATCACGGCAGGATCGGTGCTGGCGAAAATCGGCCGGGCGGTCTCGGGGTCGCGGCCCCGGTACACCGTGATGAAGGTCTTCATGCCCATGCTCCGCTTGGGTCGCGCAGGGGCGCGCGGTAGCACCCCTCCACTTACCCGCGCGGAATTGGGACTTAGTTAACGGCGGCCGCGCGCCAGCTGGCTGAGATGGGTGGAGAGTAGTCTGCGGCGATGCCTGGGATCGGGGTCGTTGGGGTACACCGCAGCAGCAAGCCGGTCCCAGTCCGGCTCAGCCATTTCAGGCTCGGCACGTAGCTGGGCAAGGACCTGCTGCAGGATGGTTCGCTTCGTCGGCGTGGCAGCGGCCAGAAGCGCGTCAAGCTGGTCCGCGGCATGTCCAGCCCGCGGCACGTCCACGTCCCGATCGTGCCGTGTGTTACGAGCCAGGCGCACGCTGGCCGCGTGCATCGCGAATGCTGCCTCCTCGCGCACGATGTCTCTTGTGCGGCCCCCCGGGCGCTGCACGCCGGTCCGTACTGCGCCGCGCAACGCCGCGCGGGCAAACCGGCGCACGTTCGCACCGAGTGTCCCAACACCCATCCACGCGTGCGGCGGGTACTCGTGGGCGGCTGCTTCCAGCGCGCCGGCGATGGCACGCCGGACGGCCGCCCTTCGCACCTTCGGCTGGTCGGCGTGGCGAACGCTCCGCTTCCGCCGCTGCCGCTCGAGCCGCGCGAGCTTGTGCTTCTGCCGCAGACCCTCTGCGAGAACGTCCAGCGACTCCGCACGTGCGGAATCGCGCATGGGCAGACCGGACTTCGACGGCCATTGCAAGCGCAACAGGTCGTCCACCCGCGCCTCCGGACCAAACGATCGCGCGATCATGTGGCGCACTGGTGCGGGCTCGAAGTACTGCGGCACGCCCGGTCGCCACGGCCGCCACCACGGAAACAGCCGCTGCCAGCGCGCGTCGTCGCGCGCGCGCTCCTCGGCCAAGAAGGTCTCCCGCTGCTTCCGCAGTTCGTCCACTACGCCTGTCACTCCGTGTCGGTCGTTTTGCTGCCCATGTGCAATACGTCCAGCCGCTGGCCGAGCTTCTCGGCGTGCTGGTCGGCGCGGTACTCGACCACCTCGGCGCGGTGGCGCACGGTGCCCAAGTGGCCGTAGATCCGGTCCACGAGCGACCGACCCCCGTGGCCCATTTCCCGGGCCACGGTCCACGGCGAAACCGGCGCTCCCGCGTCCAGCGTTTGCAGCCTCGCCGCGCAGTAGGTATGGCGCAGCGCGTAGAAGCGCACGTCCCCGGGCTCCCAGCCGGCCCGCTCCGCGACACGATCGAGCGCGTAGCGCGGCTCGACCACCGCGGCGCCCTCAACCGCGCCCGGGAACAGCAGGCCCTCGACGCGCGGCGTCGCGCCGCCGTACAGGTATTCGCCGAGGATCTCGGCCAGTTGCGGCCACAGCGGCACCACGCGCGCGGCGTTCCGCGTCTTCAGGCGGTGACCGGCGCGTGGCCGGAACGTCACGGTCTGTCGCTCGAACGACACGTCCTCCACGTGCAGGCCGAGTACTTCGCCGCGGCGTCCGCCCGTAAGCAGGAACGTGGCGAGCAGCGGGTACACGAACGACAGCATGCGCGTGGCGGGGGGCTCGTCGGCCACGACCGGCTCGCACCCGTGCAGCGTCACGGCGCCCGCCGCCCGCACGACCGTTACGCCATTCGCGCGGAGCAGGGGCAACGCCTGCGTCAGCGCGCCGGTCAAGCCGCGCAGCGTCGAGGGCCAGCCACCGGCGATGCGCTGGCCGCGCGGCGCCGGTCGGCGCGCGTCGAGCAACGCGAGTAAGTCGGCGGCGGCGCCTGTCCACCCGGCGCGGCCCAGCGCCAGCAACGTGGCGGCCAGCGGCGGCGGCGCGGCGTCGCACGTGCGTGCGCTTTCCAGCAACAGCGCGGCATCGTGCACTTCGAGCCACTTCGCCTCTCGCCGGCTCGGCACGGGCTTGTCCATCATGGAGCCAACTGGGTTGTAACCCACGGGCACGCGTCCCTCCGAGATGGCGCGGCGATACAGGTTCGACAGCGCGTTCAAATGGTGGCGTACGGTCTGCGGCGAAAGGTGCGCGCCGCGTCGCCCGGGCAGCGCCGCGAGCGCCGCCGTCCAGTCCTGTACGTCGCGCACGGCGATGCCGACGAGCGGGCGGTCCGCGCCGAAGTACCCGACCGCCCGCCGTAGCGCGTGCTCCGCGTTGGCGATCTGTCCGTCGGTGACGCGTCGGCTGCGCTTCTTCTCGACGAGATGATGCCGGGCGTAGGCGGCCAGCGACGCGTCGGGCTCGTCCTCGGCTTCCGCTGCCGCGCCATCGGACACGGCGCCGCCCGTTAGCACGGCGCGTCGGGTTCGGGCGGCACGCGCCGGCCTGCCCTCCTTGCGTGCCGTTTCCAGTTCCGCCAGCCGGCGCGCCAGCAGCACGCTGGCCACGTCGCGGTCCGTGGTGGCGCGGCGCGGCCGGGCCCCCGGCGGGACCAGCGCCTCGAGCCGGCCACCGACGTCGCGGTAGTCGGAGAAGTCGGCGTACCAGCGGTCGCGCTTCCGGTAGAGCCGGCCGCTCGGTCGGGTGCGTTTCCGGGCCATCGGGCCCTCCTTCCTTGTGGGGTGCGGTGTCCTCTCCCAAGTACGCTTCTTTTACCCAAATACTTTACCGCACCCCGGACCAGCACAAAAGGGACTCCGTCGCCAAAGCGTCGAAGTCCCTTTAATGTAAGTACTTCTACTTCAGAGCGGGCGATGGGATTCGAACCCACGACCCTCAGCTTGGAAGGCTGATGCTCTAGCCAACTGAGCTACGCCCGCATGCGCATCAACCGATCGGACTCGTGGCAGGTACCGGTCCGACCGTGCAAGAGGTTAACGGCACCCGGCTTCGAAACGCAACACGGGCCGTCCGTCTGAGCCTGTTGGACCTTCACGCCGGCCATCCCGCTCGTGACCGGGACATTCGAGGACTGGCAAGCGCGACATGGCCGCCTGCCTCGCCGTTGTTGCCGGACGCCGAGGCGATCCGGGCGGGGCCGCGCAGAGAAGCGCGGATTTCGGCGGCGGCGAGAGGCCTGGAGAAGAGAAATCCCTGTCCCAGCTCGCAGCCGAGGGCCTGGAGCTTGGCCCGCTGATCACGATCCTCGATCCCTTCGGCGACGGTCTTCAGTCGGAGCGTGTCGCTGAGCATGATGATGGTGCGGGCGAGGGCGGCGTCGTGCTCGCTGATGGCGACAGACTTGACGAAAGCCTTGTCGATCTTGATGACGTCGACGGGAAACCGCTGGAGATAGGCGAGCGATGAGAAGCCGGTCCCGAAGTCGTCAATGGCGAGTCGGACCCCGATGGCTTTCATCCGGCGGAGCCGTTCGAGGTTGAGCGCGCTGTCCCGCATGACCACGCTCTCGGTGATCTCGAGAACGAGCCGCTGGGGGCTGAGGCCGGAGTCGTGGAGGGCCCGGGTGAGATCGGTGGTGAAGTCGGGATGCTCGAGCTGGCGGCTGGAGACGTTGACGTTGACGGTAATCGGCACCGCGGGGAGCATTTGCTCCCAGCGGGCGCCCTCGTGGCAGGCCTCGCGCAGGACCCAGCGCCCGAGCTCCAGGATCACGCCGCACTGTTCCGCGAGCGGGATGAACACGGAAGGCGGGACGTTGCCTCGCAGCGGGTTGCGCCAGCGGACCAGGGCCTCGTAGCCGACGATGGACTCGGTGGCCAGATCGACGATGGACTGGAACTCGAGGGCGAACTCGCTCTTCTGGAGAGCGGTGCGAAGCGCGACTTCCAGATGGGCGCGTTCGAGGAGCGCGGCGTGCATGGCCGGCTCGAAGACGCGATAACAGCCGCGGCCGTCCTCCTTGGCTGCGTACATGGCGACGTCGGCGTTGCGCAGCAGATCGTCGGCATCGCTGCCGTCATTGGCGCGCGCCAGACCGACGCTGGCGCCGAGGTGAACGGCCCGGCCCTCCAGGCTGAAGGGCGTGCGCAGGCTGGCCATGCTGCGCTCGGCAACGCGGATCGCCTCGGCCTGGATCCCATTGAGCAGGATGCCGAACTCATTGCCGCCGAGTCGGGCCACGGTGTCGCAGCCGCGTGTCGTGCGCAGCAGGCGGTCGGCGACCTCGACCAGCAGGCGGTCCCCCGTGGTGTGGCCGAACGTGTCGTTCACCGCCTTGAAGTTGTCGAGGTCGATGAAGAGCACGGCGACGGAGTCGATCGCGTCCGCCGGCCGGCGGAGCGCCTGCTCGACACGCTCGCGAAAGAGCGCCCGGTTGGCCAGCTTGGTCAGGGGGTCACGGAAGGCCAGCAGGGCCAGCTCCTCGTTGCGGACGGCGAGTTCCCGGTGCGCGCCCTGAAGCCGGTTCGCCATGGTGTTCATCCGCTCACCGACCTCGGCCAGCTCGCTGAAGTTCTCGACTTTCACCCGGTGGCCGAGCTCGGCGGCGCCGAACCGGTCGGCCCCGGTCTTGAGTGCGTCGATGGCGCGAATCAGGTCTCGGGAGGTCGACCAGGCCATCAAGCCGAACAGCAGGGTCGAAACCAGGAAGATCGACCAGACCGCGCGGTACCACAGGCGGTTTCCGCCCGTGAACGCGGACTTGGCCAGTTGCACGCGCGAGTCCTGTGCCCGGATCACCGCCGGCAGATCCCGGGTGAGCAGCTCCGCGGCGAGCGGCTCGGCGTGAAGCC
Source organism: uncultured Gemmatimonadales bacterium (assembly GCA_963786235.1). GTDB lineage: Bacteria > Gemmatimonadota > Gemmatimonadetes > Longimicrobiales > RSA9 > CAWAYJ01. The sequence continues at coordinate 12,308 of CAWAYJ010000012.1, read as the reverse complement.
CGGCCTCGACGCGGGCAGAATCCTGGTCGCGCCCCAGGTCCCGATAGAACGATGCCCAGGACGAGGCGAGCGAGTCGGTCCGAGCGACGATGCGCAGCAGGGCCGGGTCGTCCGTGTCGGCGAGGGCGCTGGCGAGGTTGTCGCGCCCCGCCGCGATGGATGTGAGGATCCGGCCCTCTTCGGCGGGACCGATTTCGGCGCCGCCTGATCCGAGCAGATCCGTCAGCTGTCGAACCTGTTTGTGCTGGTCCTCGAGCCAGGCCCGGACCTCGTTCAGCGCGCTTTGCCGATCGACCGCCCGCCGAAGTCCTTCGAAGACCCGCTCCCGCCGGGCGTCGCTCCACGATAGGACGCCGATGTTCGCGACCGCGATGGCGACGAGCAGCACGAAGGCCAGCCCCAGACGAGCGCGCAGACTGCGCGGCCGGACCGGGGCGCCGGCAACCCGTTCGGCGCGACTCACGCCGTGCCCCCGGGCCGTACCCGTCGGGGACCGTGCAAAGCGTTCGTCAATGTGCCCTGCAACTCTGGCCCGGTGCCGAAATCCGGAGCCGCTTCCCAGCCGGATCCCAGGAGAAAGAACCGCCGCCGGCCTCCGCGGCGGAGAGCGGACCGTTTCCGGTCTGGGCGGGAAGCGTGTGTACGCTGCCGTCGGGATAGACCAGGCGGACTTCGATGGACCACGCCATGATCGGCGGACCGTCGTCGCCCGGGTCGAGGCGAACGGGAATGGTCACGCTTTCCCCGAACGCGAGCGGCCGCCCGTACGTGACGTCCAGCGAAGGGCCGGGCGTGGTGCTCGTCCGCCCACCCCGGATCTCCATCTTCCCGTGGATCAGACTCGTGGGGCCGGTGCAGAGGGGACCACCCTTCTCGGTGACCCGGTACTCGACATATACGGCGTTGCCCCTGACCTCCTCCTTCTCCTTGACCGCCCCGCTGTTCAGGAACACGATCCAGTCATACGATTCGAAGGTCCAACCCTCGGGCAGCCGGAACAGTCTGGAGACGGTCGCGGGACCGTCACACCGGTCGTTGGCCTCTCTCAACTCCCCGGCGTCCCACACGATCTCCTGAACGACCGAACGCGTGGTCGAGACCCGGTAGTGGACCCGGAACGGCGCGGCCGGCAGCACGGCGATCGAGGTCGCCACGCTGGAAGATCGGCAGAAGAACAGGAACCTGCGGCGTCGCAGGCGGACCGAGATGTCGTAGACCCCGGCCTCTTCCAGGGGCGGAATCTCGACGTCGATGTTTCCTTCCGCCCGGCTCGATGCCTCCAGCTCGATCGGCGGCGCGTCGCCGGGGCCCGCGATGCTGGCGGTAGCGCGGCCGCAATCGTCGCTGTCGAGGTTGGCGCCTGCGAACGAAAGCGCGTACGCCGCCCCGGCCCGTATGGGGTAGGGGAACTCGCCGTCTGCGCTTTCCACGCGCAGGATGCGTGGGCCATCGCTCGACCAGCTCCCGGCATCCCCGACGGTGCGATGGATGTTCTCACGGAACGCCGCGAGCAACGCCGACACCTCCTCGCGCACGCACGTTCCGAGGGTCGTCACGAGATCCTCGGCAAGGAGCACCGCGGTGAAGCCGCGCCGCGCCGGCTCTTCCCGGCTCCCGCGAAGTCCGGCGAGCGGCAAATCGAGGCTGTCCCGGAAGACGGTGTCGAGCTGCTCGGCCAGACCGCGCAGGTCCGCCACGGCCAGGGAGGCCGGATCCCGGAGCTCGGCGCCCGCGTGTTCAACGATGCCGTCGATCGCCGAACGGAGCCGTTCGACCAGCCGGCCGGCCGTAAGGCTCGAATCGGCCTCGAGACCGGGTCGCTGGGCAACCGCCGGCCTGGCCTGGGATAGAGCCAGGATGATCAGGGCGATCGCGGGCAATACGATCTTTCGCATGGCCTCTTGCCTGACGCAGCTGCCATTCGTGGCTTGAACACTTCACCCGGAGTTGGTCGCACCCGATCACCGCCCGGGGTGCCCAGCCTTCCGGGACGCACTGGCGTCACTCTGCACCTAGGATCGTCAGCATGCCGACAGCAGTTGACCGCGCGCCGGGGCAGGGCCATCGGCCCGGCTGGCCGACCGGGGGTCTTGAACTGCCTCGCAGCCGGGTGGGGTCGGAAGCGAACTCGCGGGCGCGGCCTCCTCAGCCGGGACCGGGCCGCCAGCCGAGCGTGAGCAGCAGCGCGAAGAAGCCGACGACGTAGGCGACGGCGACGTACCAGCCGGCGGTCACCCAGCTGCCGACGGACTTCGCTTCCGGGAACATGTTGGAGAGCGCGACGCCGGCGGAGGAGCCGAACCAGACCATGGACCCGCCGAACCCGACGGCGAAGGCGAGGATGCCCCAGTCGTAGCCTCCCTGCTGGAGCGCCAGCGCGGTGAGCGGGATGTTGTCGAAGAAGGAGGAGACGACGCCGAGGCCGAACGCGGTGTGCCAGGACGCGTGTGGCAGCGTCTCGACCGGCATGAGCGACGCGCTGGTGACGAGCGAGAGCAGGAACGCGCTGGTGCGGAGCGCGGCGGGGATGAGGCTCCACACGGGGCGCCGCAGCGCGGCAGTGACGAGAAGCGCGAGCACGACGGCCACGCCGATGAAGGGGAAGCGGTCGGCGGCGGCGGAGAAGCGCAGATTGACCGTGACGTTGGTGGCGACTGCGGCGACGAGCACGACGATGACGACGAAGACGCGTCCCCAGTCGATCGTCGTCCCGGGCGAGGGATCGCGGATGATGGGTGAGTACTTCTGCTGGACGATGGCGGCCGGGATGCCGCAGACGAAGAGCGCGATGGCGGCCGCGATGTAGGCGTGCACGACGTCGATGGGGTGCACGCCGGCGATCCACATGATGGTGGTGGTGGTGTCGCCGATGACGCTGCCGGATCCGCCGGCGTTGGAGGCGGCGACGATGGCGGCGAGGTAGCCGATGTGGACGCGGCCGCGGAAGAGGGTGTGGGCGAGCGCGCCGCCAATGAGCGCGGCCGCGATGTTGTCGAGAAAGCTGGACAGCACGAACACGATGCCGAGCAGGGACAGGGCGCCGGTCCAGTTGTCGGGCAGGTAGCGCGGCAGCATGGCGGGGACGCGGCTGTCCTCGAAGTGGCGCGACAGCAGGGCGAAGCCGATGAGCAGGCAGAGCAGGTTGATGAGGATGACCCACTCGTGCTCGAGGTGGTGCAGCAGACCGGGCACGCCGGTCCCCTCGCTGAAGCCGGTCACGAGCAGCTTGTAGAGGACGATGGCGATGAGCCCGCTGGCCGCGACCTGCAGGGTGCGGTCGTGGAAAAGCGCCACGCCCAGGAGCGTGACGCCGAAGAGGATGAACTCGATGCGGACGCCCAGCAGTGCGGGGGCGACGAGGCTTGCGGTAGTCATGTTGCCGGATGCCATCCCACGGTGAGCATCATCACGAAGAAGCCGACGACGTACGCGGCGGCGACGAACCAGCCGGCGGTCACCCAGGCGCCGACGGACTTCGCCTCGGGATACATGTTGGAGAGAGCGACGCCGGCGGAGGACCCGAACCAGACCATGGAGCCGCCGTAGCCGACGGTGAAGGCGAGGATGCCCCAGTCGTAGCCGCCCTGCTGGATGGCGAGCGCGGTGAGCGGGATGTTGTCGAAGACGGCGGAGACGGCGCCGAGCCCGAAGGCGGAGTGCCAGGAGGCGACGGGCAGCGTCTCGACGGGCATCATCGACGCGCAGGTCACGAGCGCGAGCAGGAAGAGGGCGCCGCGTAACGCGGTCGGCAGCAGGCTCCACTCCGGCTTGCGCGCGGCGGCGGTGACGAGCAGCGCGAGCACGACCGCCACGCCGATGAACGGGAAGTGGTCGGCGGCTTCGGGGAAGTGGAGGTTGACGGTCACGTTCGTCGCGATGGCGGCGACCAGCACGACGACGACGACCCCGACACGGCCCCAGTCGATGCGGGTCCCGGGAGATGGGTCCGCGACGATGGGCGAGTACTTGTCCTGCAGGAACGACGCGGGGATCCCGAGCACGACAAGCGCGGTGGCGGCCGCGACGTAGGCGGGCAGCACGTGCAGAGGCGAGATGCCCGAGATCCACATCATGGTGGTGGTCGTGTCCCCGACGACGCTGCCGGAGCCGCCCGCGTTGGACGCCGCGACGATGGCGGCGAGGTAGCCGATGTGGACGCGGCCGCGGAAGAGGGTGTGCGCCATGGCGCCCCCGATGAGTGCGGCGGCGATGTTGTCGAGGAAGCTGGAGAGAACGAAGACGATGCCGAGCATCATCAGCGCGCCGGTCCAGTCATTGGGCAGGTATTTCGGCAGCATGGCGGGCACGCCGCTGACCTCGAAATGATTGGAGAGCAGGGCGAAGCCGAGCAGCAGGCAGAGCAGATTGGCGAGGATGACCCACTCGTGCTCGACGTGGGAGAGCAGGCCGGTCAGTCCGTTGCCCTCGTCGAACCCGGTGAAGATCAGCTTGTAGACGATGATGACGGTGAGGCCGGTGAGCGCGACTTCGAGCGTCTTGTTGTGGAAGAGTGCGACGCCGAGGAGCGTGAACGCGAAGAGCACGAAATCGACGGGTATGTGGAGGATCGTGGGCGACGGTGCCGCGAGCGTGGCGGCCGAAAGCGCGGCCGGCCCGAGGATCAGGGCCAGCGCGGCGGCGGCCAGCGGGGTCAGGCCGCGGCGGATGCGGCCGGTGAAGACGTCGCCCCTCTCAACCATGTCTCTTCTCACGCCCTCCGGTCCCGGCCGCGCGCCGGGACCCGTCCGGGTCCGAATCGGCGGCCGGGCCCACCCCGGCGCCGGGTCGTCAGCTCGGTGTGGGGTGCCAGCCCGTGAGGACCAGCAGCAGGAAGAAGCCGACGACGTAGCCGATCGGCACGAACCAACCGTGCCGCACCCAGGAGCCGACGGACTTGGCCTCCGGGTACATGTTCGAAATGGCGACGCCGGCGGAGGATCCGAACCAGATCATGGACCCGCCGAAGCCGACGGCGAACGCCAGGGTGTCCCAGTCGTAGCCGCCCTGCTGGAGGGCGAGGGCGGTGAGCGGGATGTTGTCGAATACCGAGGAAAGGAAGCCGAGTCCGAGCGCGGTATGCCAGGACGCGCTGGGCAGATCCGCGACGGGCATCATCGACGCGCAGAGCACGAGACTCACCAGGAAGAGCGTCCCGCGGAGCGCGCCCGGCAGGATGCCCCACGCGGGCCGGCGCACGGGCGCGAGCACCAGCAGTGTCAGGGCGACGGCGACGCCGAGGAACGGGAAGCTGTCGGCGAGCTCGGGGAAGCGCACGTTAACGGTGACGTTGGTGACGACCGCGGCGACGAGCACGACGGCGACGACCAGGACGCGCATCCAGTCGATGTGGACGACGTGGTCGGGATCGCGCAGAATGGGCGCGTGGCGCTGCTGGATGATCGCGGCGGGTACGGCGATGATCGCCAGCGCACCGAAGGCCGCGATGTACGCGGGCAGCACGGTGAGCGGCGAAATGCCGGAGATCCACATCATGGTGGTCGTGGTGTCACCGATCACACTACCCGCGCCGCCGGCGTTGGCGACGGCGACGAGGCCGGCGAGGTAGGCGATGTGGACACGGCCCTTGAACACGGTGTGTGCGGTGGCGCCACCGATCAGCGCGGCCGCGATGTTGTCGAGGAAGCCGGACAGCACGAACACGACGATGAGCAGCCATAGCCCGCCCGTCCAGTTGTCGGGCAGGTACTTCGGCAGCGCCGCCGGCACCTCGCTATCCTCGAAATGGCGCGAGAGCAGGCCGAATCCCATCAGCAGAAAGAACAGGTTGGCCAGGATCACCCATTCGTGTTCGACGTGCAGCAGGAAGCCCACCACGCCCCCGTGCTCGCCGAACCCGGCGAACAGGATCTTGTAGAGCGTGATCGCGGTGAGGCCGGTGAGCGCGACTTCCAGGGTGCGGTGATGGAAGAGCGCGACGCCCAACAGGGTCAGACCGAACAGGACGAAGGCGAGCGGCACACCCGCGATGCGAATCGGACCGGCGAGGGTCGCGGCCCGGGCTCCCTGCGGCAGCAGCAGGATCGCGGCCATCGCCAGTGGCGCGACCCCGCGTGTCGCGCGCAGGCCCCAGGAACTCGATGGGCTCCGGCTCGGTCCTCGCATTCGTAACTTCCGTCCTGAGTCGCTCGGGAGTGGGGAACGGGTCGGCGCCGCCCGGGCTGTCCCGGCCAGCGGCGACTCCCGCAGAGTCCATTGCGGCGGCGGGGCGGTATCTTGCACGCAAACGGGCAGGCGAGCAAGGGTGCAGGCGGTCGCCACGCCCCTGAAACGGGACAGATCCGATTCCGGAGGCACGCGCGTCGCGCGATGTGATGGAATGTCCCGGCGACATTTCCAGCGGAGGTGACCGGTGCGTGTACGGATGTGGATGACGCGTGACATTGTGGAGGTGAGGCCGTCGACGCCGGTCTCGGCGGCGGCGCGGCTGATGGTCCGCCGTCGCATCCGGCACCTGCTGGTGACGGACGGCGCGGCCGACGAACCGGCGAGACTGGTCGGGATCCTGTCGCGGTACGACATCGCGCGCGCGTTCCCGCCGGACGTCAATCCGTTCTCCGCGGATCCGCCACCGCTCGTCCGCCCGATCGGCGAGATCATGAGCCGGCCGGTGGAGACGGTGGAGGCCGACGTCGCGATCGAGGATGCGGCGGGGCTCATGCTCCGCCGCGGCCACCGCGCGCTGCCGGTTCTCGATGGAGGCCGCCTCGTCGGCGTCCTCACGGAGACTGACGTGGTGCGCGCGTTCCGCGGCCAGCTGGGCGCGGATCGCGGCGGAGTCCGGGTCGCGTTCAACCGGACGCACGACGAGGATGTGCTGGCGCTGGTGGGCGGCTGGGCGCGCGAGCTGCGGCTCCAGGTTTCGAGCTTCGCCGCGTTCGTCGATGACCGCAAGCCCGTGGCGGCCGTCCACCTGCACGGGCCGGACGAGGAGGCGTTCATCGACCGGATCCGGCGGTCGGGGCACGTGGTGCTGGAGGTCTCGCGAGAATCGGCCGAGGGCTGAGGCGGCCTCGCTGAGCCCCGCGTTCGATCGCCTACTCGGCACGCAGCGATCGATTCGGGTCCACGCGCGCGGCGCGGAGCGCGGGGATCGCCGCGCTGATCCCCGTCGTGATGGCCAGCAACGTAACGGCGGCCGCCGCGCTCAACGGGTCGCGGGCGGACACGCCGAACAGCGTCGCCTCCAGCAACGGGCCCGCCCAGAGGGCCGCGACGACGCCGACCACGGCGCCGGTCAGAACGGGCCGCATGCCGGTGGCGACGACGAGGCCCGCAAGCTCCCGGCGGGTGGCGCCGAGCGCGCAGCGAATCCCCATCTCGCGAGTGCGGCGCCTCACATCGAGTGCCACGGCGCCATACACGCCGCAGACGGCGAAGAGGAGCGCGAGGCCGGCGAAGCCGACCAGCAGCGCGGCGACGAAGCGGCTGCGCGCGGTCTGCTCATGGAGGATCGCCTTGCCGGTCGTGGCCTGGCGGAGCGGGATGTCGGGCTCGAGTGAAGCGAGCGAGGATCGGGCCGCGGCGAGGATGGCGGCCGGGTCGCCATTGGCGCGAAGCAGGAATCGCGTGTACGCGCTCGCGCCGCTGCCCGGATGGTAGAGTTGCACGCGGTCCGCGCCATCACGCAGCCCGAGGGAGCGGACGTTCCCCGCTACGCCGACGATGGTGAAGCGGAGCGTGTCGCCGGGGAAATGCAGCACGCGTCCGATCACGTCGCCCCGGCTCCGGGCGAACGCCTCGTTCACGATGACGACGCCCGTCTCGTGCGGCTCGAACGCGCGGCCGGCGAGCAGGGGGATGCCGAGCACCCGGAAGTACCCGGCGGGCGCACTCGTGACGGCCGTGAACGCCCGCCCCGAATCGGCCGGCTCCGGCTCACCGTCGAGAACGGGAACGCCGGCACGGACGGAGTAGGCGAGCGGCGGATTCGACGACGACGTCACGCCGGCCACGCCCGGGATCGCCGCCAGCGCTTCGTCGATGCGACGGGAGAAGGCGAGCCGCGCGTCGGTCGTCGGGGCCCGGTCGGCGGGGACCTCGATCGACACCTCGACCAGCTTGTCGAGATCCATACCGGTGTCGACGTGGAGCAGGCCCGCGAAGCTGCGGACGAGCAGGACCGCGCCCACCACGAGCAGCACCGCGAGCGCGGACTGGGCGGCGATGAGCACCGAGCGGAGCGGCGAGCGGCCGCGCGTGTTGCGCGCCTCGCCTGCTCCGCTCAGAAGCACGCGAACCCCCGAGCGCCGTGCCGGAATGAGGGGGACGAGACCCCCGACGAGGGCGGCGATCGCCGACAGCAGAATGGCGAAGCCGAACGCGCGGCGCTCCAGCCCGGTCTCGAAGGATGGGACCGGTCCGCCCGGCTGCATCGCGACGAGGACACGTCCGACGCCCAGCGCCACCACGAGACCGACTGCCACGCCGGCCGCGGCCAGCACGGTCGATTCAGCGAGGAACAACCGGGCCAGCCGGGCGCGCGAACCGCCCAGCGCGAGCCGGATCCCGATCTCGCCCGTGCGCGACTCGACCCGGCCGAGGATCAGGTTCACCGCGTTCACGATCGCGACGAACATGAGGACGAGTCCTCCCGCGAACACGAGCCAGAGGCCGCGCACGTAGTCCGCGGCGAGGTAGCCGTACGGCGGGTTGAGCGCGGGCACGGCGTCAGCCCCGCCGAACAACTCGCCGGCGAACTCGCCATCCGTATCGATCCCCCGCAGCAGGTCCGCGAGCTCCGCCTCGACGTCGGCCGCACTCGCGCCCTCGCGCAGCTTCACGAGCACCAGCGCGAATTCACCCGGCGGGCTCTCCGCTTCCGCGGGCAGCACGCGCACCACGTCCGGCGGGCCCTCCGGATCCAGCCGCGCCGATTCCGGCCATACCCCCGCGATCCCGAAGAGGGTGTCGTTCAGCGTCAGCGTCCGTGACGTCACCGCCGGATCCGATCCGAACGTGCGCCGCCAGTACCGCTCCGACACCATCACGGCCGGCGGCGCGGCGGACGAGGCGTCCGCCGGGCCAAGCACCCGCCCCACCCGCGGCCGGATCCCCAGCATCGACGGCATGCCGCCCGAGATCCCGAGCACGTCCACCAGCTGCGCCTGGCCTGCTCCCGTGCGCACCGCCGACATCGTCCGGTACACCTCGATCCGCTCCACCGTCCGCGAGCCCGAACGCCACCGGTCGATCACGGCCTGTGGCGGCGCCAGCTGCCAGCCCCGATCCACCAGCCGGATCGCGACGTACGCCATCCGGTCGCCGCCCGGATACGGCAGCGGACGAAGGATTGCACGGTCCAGCGCGCCGTAGACCGCCGCGCTCGCGCCGATCCCGAGTGCCAGCGTCAGCACCACCAGCGCGGAGAAACCCGGCCGCCGCGCGAGCGACACCACGCCCAGCCGGAAATCGTTCGCCGTCTCTTCCAGTCGCCTCATGCTTCGCCTCCGGCCGCCGCCGCGCTCCACCTGTCGCTCCTGCCGCCATACGACCCGGACCGACCGCACCGCGTCACCGCACAGGTGCGCAAGCGTCCGAACGTATGCACGCGCGGCACCCGCGCCGGACCGCTCCCGCTCCCACCGATGTTGCGCGGCCGCCACGTACGCCTCGCCGTACCGGCTCCGGAACCACCCCGGGTACAGCCGGAGCAGCAGCCGCGCGGCCCGCTTCACGCCACGCGCGCTCCACGGCGCAAACCAGCCCCTCACAGACCCTCCAGCACCCGCTTGTCCAGCGCCGCCTCCACCAGCACGCTCATCCGCTCCGCTTCCGCACGCAACGCACGCGAGCCCCGCGCCGTCAGCCGGTAGTAGCGACGCCGCGGATCGTCATCCGTCGGATCCGGTACCTGCACCGTCTCCCGGATCAGACCGTCCGCCACCAGCTTGTGGAGCGTCCCGTACAACGTGCCCGGTCCCAACCGCACCTTCCCTTCCGTCCGCACCTCCACATCCTCGATGATCCCCAGGCCGTGACGCGCCTGGTCCGCCAGCGCCAGCAGCACCAGGAACGACGATCGGGACAGGGCGGACGTTACGCTCATGGTCGGGTCTCCGGTTCCGGTCCGGGGCAAAATATCGGATGTCAAGATATCTTGGAGGGCGATAGGATGGCAAGGGAGCGGGGGGGCGGGAGCGGAGGCGGGGGCGTTTGCGGGGGCGTTGGCGGGGGCGGCGGGAGCGGGGGGCGGCGGGGAGCGGGCGGAGGCGGCGGGAGCGGGGGGCGGCGGGGAGCGGGCGGAGGCGGCGGGAGCGGGGGGCGGTGGGGAGCGGGCGGGGGCGGTGGGGAGCGGGCGGGGGGGCGCCCGCTCCCTGCGGGGCTTACCTCTCCCACACGGTGTGGGGGAGTGCGGGTGTGATCTTGAGGGCGTTTTCGTAGTAGACCTTCTTCAATACGGAATCGGGGAGGTCGATGCCGTAGAGCTTCCAGAACGCGTGGTAGTTGCGGTAGTAGTCGAAGTACTCGTCCTGCGTCTCGAAGACGCGCCAGTAGTAGGGGTACTCGACGGGCTGGAAGGAGTCCTTGCCGAAGAGGATACGGTCCTGGAAGCGGACGAAGAAGTCGTGAGCGCGTCGGGGCTGTCGTCCGATGTCGTAGAGGACGGCGCCGACCTCGGTGTAGACGTTGGGCAATTCGTCGAGCAAGTGTGCGAGGCGGTCGAGGTCGTTGGCGTGCCAGCCCATGTGGGCGGCGACGAAGGTGGTGTTGGGGTGTCGTCGGAAGAGGTTGTCACGCTCGGTCATGAGCTCTTCGAAGCCCGGGTACTGGTCGGGTGGGTAGCGGCGGTTGGCGAAGAGAGCGAGCTCGAGCCAGCGCTCGTTGGTGAAGTCGATGGGCTGGAAGAACTCCTGCGGGTCAGCGGTGTGGATGAAGACGGGGATGCCGAGTCGTGCGCAGGCTTCCCAGATGGGGTCGAGCTCGGGGTCGTCGATGCGGAGTCGCGAGCCGTCGGGCTTGCGGATGGAGAGGCCGAGGCTCTTCGGGATCTCGCCGACGCCGACGGCGCCGGCCCTGACGTCGGCCTCGAGTTGGGCAACGGCCTTCTCGGCCCAGCCGGGACCGACGTTGCGGAAATCGATGCCGGCCAGAACGCGGGCGCGGTCCTTGTACGGCGAGGCGCGGATGGTGGCGACGGCGCGAGCGAGGCGATCGCCGGAAAGGTTGTCGGCGGCGACCATGAGACCGACATTGAGCGAGTCGAGCGCGGCGACGAGGCCGGCGTATGCGTCGCTCGAATCGAGGAGACCGCCGGGATGCCCGTGGAAGTCGATCGCGGGATATCGTGCGCGCGGCACGGTGTGCTCGGGCGTGACGAGGGTGGAGTGGGGCCGGTAGTCGACGATGCTCGGCGGCGTGAGGCCGGGCGCCATGCAGCGGCCGGGCCGGATCTCGGTGGTGCCGGGCGGGCAGGACTCGTCGGCGCCGATGACGGATCCCCTGCCCCCTCCGCGGCCGCCCTGCGCGGCGGCGTTTCCGCTGGAGAGGAGGATGGCGAAGACCGCGGCGGCGATGGACACACGACGCATGAAGGGGCTCCTGTCGGGGTTGAGCGGGCGACTCGCCACGTGCGCGGCGGCCGGAGGGTGCTTCGTGATGGTAAAACGGGGGCCGTTCCGCGGGAAGGGGCGGGGGCCGGAGGGAACGGTTGCAGGGGGCCGGCCTATCATGTGCAGCCATCCTCGAAGGGAACGTGATGATCGGACACGCGAAGCAGCCTGTCGACAGGGATGAAGGAACGGGGTCGGACGAGGCGGCGAAGCTCGTCGCGATTTCGGTCGTCATCCCGGCGTTGAATGAGGAAGCGTACCTGCCGGCGTGCCTGCGGAGCCTGGCGGCGCAGGATTTCGCAATGCCGTGGGAAGTGATCGTCGTCGCGAACGACTGCACGGACGGGACGGCGGCGGTCGCGGCGGCGGCGGGCGCGGTCGTCGTGTCGGAGCCCCATCGAGGAATCACGTGGGCACGGCAGAAGGGCCTGGAAGCGGCGCGGGGCGCGATCATCGCGTGCGTCGATGCGGACACCTGCGTCGCCCCGGACTGGCTGACGCGAATCCACGAGCGGCTGCAGGACGACGCGGGCGTGGTCGGACTCGCCGGCCGGATCCATTACACGAAGGGGACGACGTGGCGAGGCCGGATCCCTTCCCTGTTCGTGGGCGTGGTGCTGTTCAGTGACCTGGCGTTCCGCTTCCTGTTCCGGCGGCCGGGCAGCCTGTGGGGCGGCAACTTCGCGGTGCGCCGGAGCGCGTTGATCGAGGTCGGCGGCTTCAACCGGGACATCGAGT
>CAWAYJ010000011.1:0-24750 GCA_963786235.1 uncultured Gemmatimonadales bacterium | reverse complement strand
GCTGACGTAGCTCAGCTGGTAGAGCAGCTGCCTTGTAAGCAGCAGGTCGTCGGTTCGAGTCCGACCGTCAGCTTGTCGGGAACTGATCAGCCGTGCGCGACGACCTCGAAGTCGTCCTCGTACGCGACGCGGTCCACGGAGGGCAGGTACCCGGAAAGCGCCTCGTCGCCCGCGAGCTTCCGGTCGAACAGCGCGAGCTCGCGTTCCTCGGCTTCCTTCCCGCTGTCCGCCGTCGAGTACACGATCTCACCGAGCGTGCGGTTCTCGAGCTGCAGCGTCCGGCGCACCGTTTCACCGGCCGCGTACTGGCGCCGGATGGCGTCGAAGCGGAACCACAGGTTGCCGTCGTCGGCGGCGGTGACGTCCGCGTCGAACTCGGCGGCCAGCGCGTTCAGCGCCGCCTCGACCGCCTCGCGCGTCACCACCTGCTTCTCCAGGCGGGCCGACACGTGGAGGTGCGCTTCGGTGAGGCCGACGGCACGGCCGCCGTCGAGCTCGCGGGAATCGACGTAGCCGAGCAGGACGCGGCGCAGATTGCGCGCCTCGCGTCGCCGGTTCTCGCGCCGGATCGCGAAACGGCGGAAGAACGGAACGCCGAAGAACAGGGCGCTGAACACGATCGGCACGACCATCAGGCCCCAGACCGCGGCCGGCCCGCCGATGCCGAGCCGCGGGAAGATGAACCAGGGCGCGGTCGCCGCGGCCGCCAGCGTGAAGCCGTTCATGCCGGCAATGGCGGCGTTGGCCCGGGCGGTGTTGCCGGTCAGCTCGAGCGGATACTCGAGCCGCATCCACGACGGGTTCGGCGCCCGCACGCGCACGCGACCCTGTGCGCTCGTCATGAGCCCGGGGAAGGCGTAGACGACGACGCCGTCCGGCGACACGAGCGGCTCGCCGTCGTGCGCGCCCATCAGCCGGCCCAGCTCCTCCTCCGCCTCGGGCAGCGTGAGCGCGCGCTGCTCCATCAGCTCGGCGGCCGTGAGCACGCCCTGGCGCGAGCGGATGAGCCGGATCGTGTCGCGGTCACGCTGTTCCTGCGTCGGCCGCGGCCGGTCGGGGCCGAACACGAAGGCGAAGACCTTCTTGTAGAACGGAACCGTGTCGTCGTGCGCGAGCGTCCGCTCCCACCGGCGCCCGTAGTACGGCCGCCCGATGCGCCAGTGCGGCCCCCAGATCCAGTACCAGAAGAAGAAGTTGGGCAGGGAACCGCCACCGCGCCCGCCCCAGCGCCCTCTCCGGCGGCCGCCGCCCTGACCGCCCCGCTGGCCCGCGAACAGCGCCCCGATCACGAGCGCGACGAAGACCACGAAGTAGACGACCAGCATTACGACGATCCAGACCCGGAAGGCGCGGCCCAGGAAGGAAGAGACGGCCCGCTTCGCCCGTGCGAGGAAGGGTTCGCTGCCGCGCTCGATCAGGCGACGGTCGAACTGGTAGAGCAGCTCCCCGGAATCGGAGACGTCGAGGTGGCCACGGTGCGACGCCAGCAGGCTCTTGAGGCCGTGCCGGACGTCGGCGCTGTCGAGCCCCGAGTCCGCCGCCACGTCGCCTGACGTGACGCGACCGCCGAGCCGCCTCAGCGATGCGAGGATCTGGTACTGCTGGTCTGCGACGGCAAGCGTGCTCATGAGATTCCCGCTCCGCGCGGCCGGTCATTCGCCGCGCCGGTTTCAATACTCGGGCACGACCTGCGGGTTTCACGGGGCCCCGCGCCCGGCCGGTCAGCCGGCCCCGCCGTCCCTCCCGCTTTCCGGCCGCAGGTACACGAACCAGTAGATGCCCGCGACGAGAAGCGTTCCGCCGACGATGTTGCCGAGCGTCACCGGCACCAGGTTGTGGGCGAAGCCCGCCAGATCGAGCGATTCGACGCCGGCGATACCCGCCAGCTGCGGACGGCCCTTGAGCAGGATGCCGAGCGGGATGAAATACATGTTGGCGACGCAGTGCTCGAACCCGAGTGCGACGAAGGCGGTGATCGGCCAGAGCACGGCGAGTACCCTGTCCGTCGTCGACCTCCCCGAGTGGCAGAGCCAGACGGCGAGGCAGACCAGCGCGTTGCAGAGCATGCCGCGGAAGAAGGCCTCCACCCAGCCGATCTGGCACTTCGCGGCGGCGATCGTCACGGCGTTCGCTGCAACCGCGTGATCGCCGAACGCCAGGGTCCCGGACCACAGTACGAGCAGCGCCGTGGCGATGGAGCCGACCAGGTTGCCGATGTACACGAGCCCCCAGTTGCGCAGCAGTTGCCGCGTCCGGATCGCGCCGCACGCCCATGCCATGGCCACGAGGTTGTTGCCCGTGAACAGCTCCGCCCCCGCGACCACCACCAGGATGAGCCCGAGCGAGAAGGCCAGGCCGGCGACCACGCGGGTGAAGCCGAACCCGAGCACGGAGCCCGTCGATGTCAGCGTGGAGAAGGCCGCCCCCATCCCGATGAAGGCGCCGGCCAGGACGGCGAGCGCCATCGAATCGCGCGCGGGCAGGCTCGCCTTGGCGACGCCGATCTCGAGCACCTTCCGCGCGATCTCCTGCGGGGCATACGCGTCCGTCAGATGCGCGCGCGGTACCGCGCGCGGCTGTTCCCTTCCCATCGCGTGTCTCCTCTCGTCGAGATTCCCGGGATCCCCGCCGGGTCGCAATCTACGGCGTCCGGCGCCCGAGCGTGTCCATGGACTGCCCGGCCCGGGCGTTGCATCCGTGGGGGTCGGTCACGATTTCCGGCGCAGCCACATGGAGTCATGGACATGAGTTCGCACGACCTCGGGCCGTTTCGACGGTTGTTTCCGGCCATCATGGCGGGCCTCGCCGCCGCCGCCCCGCTCGCGGCGCAGAGCATCTCGATCAAGACCGTGCCGATCGCGACCGGCGAGCAGTACCTGATCTTCCCCTCCCGCGGCATGGGCATGGGCGGGCTCTCCATCGCGTACGACGATCCGCTCGGGGACGCCTTCGCCAACCCGGCCCGCGGCGCCCGGCTCCACGGCATGTGGCTCATCGCCTCGCCCGTGACGTACGGCGGCGGCGACGGGACGAACGTGGGCGGCCACACGCTGCCGCTCGCGTTCACGTTCGGCGGAACGCGCTGGTTCGGGACCGGGACCGTGGCGCTGCAGGAGGTGCAGGCGCCGGACGCCCAGCAGTTCTGGTGGATGCCGCAGCCGGCGAACGGGTCGCTGCTGCGCGACGACGCCGCCACCAACACGTACGTCGCCGGCTCGCTCGGGCGGTCGTTCGACCGTGGCCGGACGGCGGTCGGCGTGGCCGCCTACCGCGCCGACCTGAACGCGATCGATGGCGTCGGCCAGCTCTACGCCAACAGCATGAGCATCGCGCAGAGTGGCACCATCACGGATCTGCGCGTCGGCGTGCTGCACGAGTTGGGCGGGGAGCGGCGGCTGGAAGGGATGGTGGCGAAGAGCGACGTGGACATGACCCACGACGTCGTCTACCTCACGTGGCCGCCGGTGGAGCCGCCCGTGCCGACGCCGTGGACTCCGACCACGCGTATGGAGACCAACCTCGACCGCACCACGACGTGGAGCGGCTCGCTCCGCTACACCGCGCCGACCGGCGACCCGGGCGTCCGCTTCGGCCTGGTGCTGATCGGCAACACCAAGTCGCACCCCCACATTCCGAACTACGACCTCGTCAACATCCCGCGTGACCCGGGCAACTCGACCGTGTTCGGGATCGGGACCGGCGTCACCAGCCAGCAAGGCCGGACACTGCTCGGCGCGGAGCTGATGTTTCTGCCGGGACGGAGCCACACGTGGGCGTTCGCGGACAGCGCGGTCGTGACGCCCGGCGGCAAGCTCGGCAAGGGCGACAAGACCATCGACAACGAGTTTCGCTTCGCCAACTGGACGATGGCGCTGGGCCTGGAGCACGAGTGGAACCCGGGCGGCATGGAGCTCGGGCTCCGCGTCAATCGCTACGGCTACCACCTGGACCAGCAGAACTTCCTGCGCGACACAACCGTCGCGACGAACGAGAGCTGGATCGAGTGGTCGCCGAGCTGGGGCGGCTTCCTGAAGCTGGGCCGCGCCGAGGTCCACTACACCGGCCGCTGGGTCGCCAAGGGCTTCGACTACCCGAGCGGCTTCTGGGGCACGCGCACGGCCATCGACGTCGCGGTGCCGGAAGCGCCCGGCGGCAACGACTTCCTCGTCGCGCCCACGGACCCGGTCAACATGCCCGACTTCCGGGTCGTGACGCACCGCCTGATGGTGGTCGTGCCGCTCTCCGGACGGCGCTAGCAGCTTCAGCGGCCGTCCGGCGTGTCGTACGGGCAACAAAGCTGACAGGTCCCGTTCCCGTACGGCAGCGCGTCCAGGAACGCGCTGCCCGGCGCCTCAGCCCGTTACCGTGTCCGCCGCCAGCCCCGGGTAGTGCCGGAGCAGGTTCTCGAGCGCGTGCTGTGCGAGGCCGTGCGTCCGCTCCAGGTCGGAGACGATTTCTTCGAGCTGCCGCATGTGCGCGGCGAACTCCGGCCGGAAGCGGCCGCTGCGGGGATCGTAGAAGCCGGCCGTGTCGCCGGCCTCGACCGGCCAGACGCTCCGCTCCGTGAATTCCGCGTAGCGCAGGTACTTCGGTGATGCGCCCTCGATCTCGTGATAGAGCGCCGCCAGCTCCAGCACCAGCTCCGGTGCGAGCACCTCGCCCGCGCCGCTCTGCATCGCCGCCACCCACACCTCGACGGGCGCACCCTCCGCGCCGGGCACGCGCAGCACGTACGGGACCGGCCGGCGGCCCGCGGCCGTGGCGGTGCGGAAATCGGCGAGGCCGTCCCGGACCGCGGCCGCGTACTGCGCGCTCGCGCCCCGGAACGCCGAGACGTCGCGGATCAGCGCGGCCGCGAGCTGATCGCCGCGTTCTCCGGTCGGGGTGCTCAATGGCGATGGATGCGGTACAGGATCAGGTACGGAACGTCCAGCGAGTCGTGCTCCAGCGTCACCAGCCGCGGCCGCGATGTCGCCGGCGGCACCTGTCTCGTCGCCGGCGCAACCGCACAGGATGATCAGCAGGGGAATCAGCGCGCTTCCGTTTCGCATCGCTTCCTCCATGCGGTGTAGTGTTCCCGCCCCAGCACCATCATCACCGCCGGTCCGCCCGGTCCGTCCGGCGGTCCAGCCATGCGCGGCGACCACTCCGCCCTGCCGCCGGGGTCGAGAACTGGATGTGAGCCGGGATGGGGCTCACCGTCGAGCGACGCGATGAACGGGTGCGCGGCGTGGCTGCCCGCGATGCGGGGCAGGTACTTCTCGCGGAGCGCGGCGAGCGAGAGATCCTGCTCCCGCCACCATTCGCGGAGGTGCGGCCGGCCCAGCCAGTCGCCGAGCAGCGGCAGGTCCGACTCCGCCAGCGGCCGGAACTCGAACGCCGGCTCGCGGCCGCTCACACGCGCTCGGTCCCGCCCTGCGGCTCCTGCCAGACCACGCTGTAGAGATCGTCACGCCGGTCGTTCCACGGCTGCACGGTCCCCGAGTACCGGTGGCGCCGCAGCAGCTCGAGGTCGACGTCGGCCATGACGAGCGTCTCGATGTTCGGTGTGCACTCGGCCGCGATGCCGTCCCGCGCGAAGGAGAAGTCGAGCGGCGTGAAGATGCCCGACTGCGCGTAGTGGACGTCGGCGTTGGGCACGAACGGCAGGTTGCCCGTGCACCCCGAGATGGCGACGAACACGTCGTTCTCCACCGCCCGCGCCACCGCGCAGTAGCGCGTGCGCAGGTAGCTGGTCCGGTCGTCCGCGCTGAACGGGACGAACAGGATCTGCGCGCCGCGCGCGGCGGCGATGCGCGACAGCTCGGGAAACTGCACGTCGTAGGACGGCAGAATCGCGATCCGGCCGCGGTCCGTCTCGAACACCTCCAGGTGCTCGCCCGCCACGAGGCCCCACCAGCGCTGCTCATCCGCGCTGATGTGCAGCTTGCGCTGCTGCTCGATCGTGCCATCCCTGCGGAACAGGTACGCCACGTTGAACAGGCGGTCGCCTTCGAGCGTGAACTGCGACCCGCCGATCACGTTCACGTTGTACTTCACCGCCGAGCGCGCGAAGAAGTCCAGATAGTCGGGCGTGCGCCCGGCAAGGATGCGGACCGCGTCGGCGGGACGGCGCTCGGCCTGCAAGCCTAGCAGCTGGGTCGTGATCAGCTCCGGGAAGAGTACGAAGTCGGCGCGGCTGTCAGCGGCCGCGTCCATGAAGTACGAGCATTGCGTGCAGAACTCGTCCCAGCTGTCGATGGGCCGCAGCTGGTACTGCACGGCGCAGAGCCGCACCACCGAGACGCGCAGCCACTGCCGCTGCGGGTCGCGCACGTGGTCCAGGTTGGTCCACTCCAGGTGCGTCGCGTACCCGCGCGATGCTTCGTCCGACGGGAAGTAGTCGGGGATCAGCTCGCGCAGGACGAACCCGTTCGCGACCTGGATCGTGAGCACCGGGTCGTAGAGCCCGCGCTCGATGACCTTCTCGACGTACTCCCGTGCGCTCATGCCCTCCGCCTGCGCGCCGAACCCCGGTATCCGGCCGCCGATCACGATGCGGGCGAGGTTCAGCTTCCGGCACAGCGCCTTGCGCGCGTTGTACAGCCGGCGTGCCAGGTGCATGCCCCGGTACTCCGGGTCCACCATGATCTCGATGCCGTACAGCGTGTCGCCGTCCGGCGCGTGGTTGCGGATGTAGCCGGCGTCCGCCACTCGCTTCCAGTCGTGCCACTCCACGTACCGGTCGTAGTCCACGATCAGCGAATTCGACGAGGCGACGAGGCGCCCGTCGTACTCGATGCACAGCTGGCCCTCCGGGAAGATCGCCAGCTGGCTCGCGATCTGGTCCCGGCCCCACGGGAGCATGCCCGGGAAGCAGCGCTGCTGCATCGCGACCAGGTCGTCATACTCCGTGAGCGTCATCGGCCGGACCTTGATCTTTTTCTCGAAGTCTTTCAGCCGTAACTTCTTTCCAGCACCGCTGTCGGCTTTTCGCTCACTCATGGGCTCGTCCCGCTCCTCCAACGATCGGTCCGCATGCTCATCGACTGCCACGTGCACCTGAACAACTACCACACCGGCAACGAAACCGGCAACGATCGCAACCACCGGCCCACTGAGGAGAACGTCCAGAAGCTCTGGGCCGCGATGGGGGCCAACGGCGTCGATCACGCCGTCGTCCTTACCTCCTACATGGTCAACGTGGATCGGCCTTCCGTCGAGCACATCCTGGAAGTGCTCGCGGAGGATCCGCGGACCACGGTCGTCGAGGGGCTACGCTGGCGCAGCGATGCCCGCACCGACCTCTTCCACATGGAAGAGCGCATCCGCGACGGCGTCGTGAAAGGCATCAAGTTGTACCCCGGATACGACAAGTACGCCATCAACGATCCCTCCCTCGAGGCCGTCTTCCGCCTCGCCGCCAAGCACGATGTACCCGTAATGATTCATTGCGGCGACACCTACGCCAAGGGCGCGAAGGTGCGGCAGGCGCACCCGCTCCTCGTCGACGACGTGGCCGTCGACTACCCCGATGTCCGCTTCGTCATCTGCCATCTGGGCAACCCGTGGTTCCAGGACACGGCCGAGGTGCTCTACAAGAACGACAACGTGTACGCCGACATCTCGGGGCTCACGCTTGGCGATTTCGATTACGAGTTCGAACGCTACCTCGTGACCCGCGTGAAAGACCTGATCGCCTACATGGGCGATCCCGGCAGCCAGCTCATGTACGGTAGCGACTGGCCCCTCGTCGAGATGGGGCCGTACGTCAAGTTCATGAACAGTCTGGACTTCCCGGAGAAGGCCCGCGAGAGCATCGCATGGAAGACGGCCGCGGAGCTGTTCCGCATCGACCTCGCGAAGCTCGGCGCATCCGCCGATCCGGAGACGGCCGACGGCCCGTAGCCGACGCCGGCGGACGCCGGTACCGCGCCGGCAACGATCGGGCACGATGCTTGCGCCGGACCCCGGACCCGGCGACCTTCAAGATGTACGGTGGGCCCTCCCCCCCTCTTCTGAGCCGGCCAATCGAGGGATCTCGAATGTGTGAAGCCAGCGCTCGACCCTTGCCCGCGATCATCCAGGGCGGCATGGGAATCGGCGTTTCCAACTGGACGCTCGCGCGCGCGGTGTCGAGGCTCGGCCAGCTCGGCGTCGTCTCCGGTACCTGCATTGACTCCGTGATCGTGCGGCGCCTGCAGGACGGCGACATCGGCGGCCACGTCCGCCGCGCGATGGCGCACTTCCCGATCCGTGGCGTGGCGGAGGAGGTACTGCAGCGCTGGTTCCTTCCCGGCGGCCGGCCGGAGGGCACGCCGTACACCCTGTTGCCGCTCTGGAAGCAGGTTGTAACCGACGCGCGCGAACGGCTCACCATGCTCTCCGCTTTCGTCGAGGTCTACCTCGCGAAGGAGGGGCACGACGGGCAGGTCGGGATCAACCTGTTGACCAAGGTGCAGATGCCGAACCTGCCCACGCTCTACGGCGCGATGCTCGCCGGGGTGAGCTGCGTCCTCATGGGCGCGGGCATCCCGAAGGAGATTCCGGGCGTGCTCGACGCCTTCGCGGAGCACCAGCCCGCGTCGATGCGATTCGACGTCGAGGGGTTGGCGCGCGGCGAATCCGCGGCGCTGACGTTCGATCCGCGGAAGCACCTCCAGGGCGAGACGCTCCCCCTCACGCGCCCGATCTTCCTTCCCATCATCTCGTCGCACTCGCTTGCCACCATGCTCGTCCGCAAGTCGAACGGGCGGGTGGACGGGTTCGTCGTGGAAGGCCCGATCGCCGGCGGCCACAACGCGCCGCCCCGTGGCCGTCCCGAGATGAACGCGCGCGGCGAGCCGGTCTACGGCGAGCGCGACCTCGTGGACATCGAGGCCATGAAGGCCGTCGGGCTCCCGTTCTGGCTGGCCGGCGGGACCGGCTCGCCGGAAGCCCTTGCGGCCGCGCTCGAGCGGGGCGCGGCCGGTGTCCAGGTCGGCACCCTGTTCGCCTTCTCGGATGACAGCGGGCTCGACCCCGCTCTCCGCCAGCAGGTGATCCAGGGCGTACGCCGGGGCGAGATCGACGTCCTCACTGATCCGCTCGCGTCGCCGACCGGATTCCCGTTCAAGGTCGTCACGCTCGACGGCACGCTCTCCGGCGAGACCGCGTACGCCGCGCGCCAGCGCGTCTGCAACCTCGGCTACCTGCGCATCGCCTACAAGCGCGCTGACGGGCGCATCGACTACCGCTGTGCCGCCGAGCCCGTGGACACCTACGTCAAGAAGGGCGGCACGGTCGAGAACACGGTCGGGCGGAAATGCCTCTGCAACGCGCTGATGGCGAATATCGGGCTGGCCCAGATCTCCACGGGCGGCGCCGAGCAGCCACTCCTCACCAGCGGTGACGAGCTGAAGAACCTCGATGTCTTCCTCGGCGACCGCGAGCGCTACAACGCCGCCGACGCGATCGAGTACCTGCTCTCCCGCGTCCCGGCCGCCGCCGCGGTCTGAGTGGCGCGGCTCGACCCCGCCGGGCGCGGCAGGTCCTCAAGTCCGCTGCCCACGACGGCCTAGCGGCTGCCGCTCTCCGAGTACGGCTCGATCCCGAGCAGCTCCGGCACCGTGACGAAGGTGTAGCCCTGCTTCCGGAGCGCGTCGATGATCCGCGGCAGCGCGCGGATCGTGTTGCTGCGGTCCACACCGTGGCCGAGGTTCTTGCCGTCGTGCAGCGTGATGATGCCGCCCGGGCTGGCCTTCCGGATCACTCTCCTCGCGATCGCTTCCGGTGACTCGCTCGCATCGTAGTCATCCGTCATGTCGTTCCACGTGATCACGGAGTACCGCATCGCCCGGATGTCACCGAGGAACCAGGGCGTCCTGAGACCGTGCGGCGGCCGGAACAGCCGCGTCCGCAGCCCCGTCAGGTCGAACAGCACGTCCTCCGTCTGTCGCACCTCGCTGCGCGTCGCAGCCTCCCGCCTGAACGGAAGCCGGAACGAGTGGTCCCACGAGTGGTTGCCGATGACGTTGCCGTGGCCGACGATGTCCCGCACCGCGCCCGGGAAGAACTCGGCGTTCTCGCCGATCAGGAAGAACGTGGCCCGGATGTGGTGCTCGTCGAGGATGCGGAGAACCTCGGACGTGTACGGCTCGTTCGGCCCATCGTCGAACGTCAGCGCGACTTCCTTCCGGTCCGGCGCAGGGCTCGCGTACCAGACCTTGCCGTACGCTTGCGACGTCGGGTAGAACGCCAGCGTGGTGAGCAGTGCCGTCATCAGCGCCACGCCCGCGAACAGGAAGCGGCGCGTCCATGTCCGGCGCCGCTTCGGCTTCGCATCCGTGGAAGAGGCGCCGGCCGTCCGGTTCAGCGCGACCATGCGCGCGAACGTCGTGAGGTAGGGCCAGAGGGTGCGGAACAGGGGCTGGTGCTCGAACCGGCGCGGTGACGTGTACGCGACCTGCCGGCCGTTGTAGCGGATGGCGCCGACCTTCGCGAGTCGGAGCGACAGCTCCGTGTCCTCGCCGTAGAACTCGATGTCCCGGTTGAAGCCGCCGACCTCGATCAACGCGCTCCGGCGCACCGCGAAGTTGCCGCCCCACAGGCTGCCCGGCCGCCGGAACAGGAAGCGGAACGCCAGGTCACTGAACAGCACCACGCCCACGAACAGGGAAGGGATCCGGCCTCGCCACGTCGTCCCCTTCGTGTAATGGATCCGGCCGGCGAGTCCGACCACGCCCGCGTCGTCCTGCAGCCGCTCGTGGATTCGCGTCAGCCAGTCCGGGGCGACGCAGGTGTCCGCATCGACGCACGCGATGATCGCGCCCCGCGCCGCTTCCAGGCCCTTCTGCCGTGCCCACGTGATTCCTCGATGGGGCTCCGACACGACGACCGCGCCCGCCGCCGCCGCGACCGCCGCCGTCCCGTCCGTGCAGTCGTTCGCGACGACGATCACTTCCCACGGCATTGCGAAATCCTGCGCCGCCAGGCTCCGCAGGCACGCCGGCAGGTACGCTTCCTCATTCAACGCCGGGATGACGACCGAAATCGCGACGAGCTTCGCCGCCTCGTCCGACCCCGTTCCTTCATCCCTGTCGACAGGCTGCTTCGCGTGTCCGATCATCACGTTCCCTTCGAGGATGGCTGCACATGATAGGCCGGCCCCCTGCAACCGTTCCCTCCGGCCCCCGCCCCTTCCCGCGGAACGGCCCCCGTTTTACCATCACGAAGCACCCTCCGGCCGCCGCGCACGTGGCGAGTCGCCCGCTCAACCCCGACAGGAGCCCCTTCATGCGTCGTGTGTCCATCGCCGCCGCGGTCTTCGCCATCCTCCTCTCCAGCGGAAACGCCGCCGCGCAGGGCGGCCGCGGAGGGGGCAGGGGATCCGTCATCGGCGCCGACGAGTCCTGCCCGCCCGGCACCACCGAGATCCGGCCCGGCCGCTGCATGGCGCCCGGCCTCACGCCGCCGAGCATCGTCGACTACCGGCCCCACTCCACCCTCGTCACGCCCGAGCACACCGTGCCGCGCGCACGATATCCCGCGATCGACTTCCACGGGCATCCCGGCGGTCTCCTCGATTCGAGCGACGCATACGCCGGCCTCGTCGCCGCGCTCGACTCGCTCAATGTCGGTCTCATGGTCGCCGCCGACAACCTTTCCGGCGATCGCCTCGCTCGCGCCGTCGCCACCATCCGCGCCTCGCCGTACAAGGACCGCGCCCGCGTTCTGGCCGGCATCGATTTCCGCAACGTCGGTCCCGGCTGGGCCGAGAAGGCCGTTGCCCAACTCGAGGCCGACGTCAGGGCCGGCGCCGTCGGCGTCGGCGAGATCCCGAAGAGCCTCGGCCTCTCCATCCGCAAGCCCGACGGCTCGCGACTCCGCATCGACGACCCCGAGCTCGACCCCATCTGGGAAGCCTGCGCACGACTCGGCATCCCCGTCTTCATCCACACCGCTGACCCGCAGGAGTTCTTCCAGCCCATCGACTTCACCAACGAGCGCTGGCTCGAGCTCGCTCTCTTCGCCAACCGCCGCTACCCACCCGACCAGTACCCGGGCTTCGAAGAGCTCATGACCGAGCGTGACAACCTCTTCCGACGACACCCCAACACCACCTTCGTCGCCGCCCACATGGGCTGGCACGCCAACGACCTCGACCGCCTCGCACGCTTGCTCGACGAATTGCCCAACGTCTACACCGAGGTCGGCGCCGTCCTCTACGACATCGGACGACAGCCCCGACGCGCTCACGACTTCTTCGTCCGCTTCCAGGACCGTATCCTCTTCGGCAAGGACTCCTTCCAGCCCGTCGAGTACCCCTACTACTGGCGCGTCTTCGAGACGCAGGACGAGTACTTCGACTACTACCGCAACTACCACGCGTTCTGGAAGCTCTACGGCATCGACCTCCCCGATTCCGTATTGAAGAAGGTCTACTACGAAAACGCCCTCAAGATCACACCCGCACTCCCCCACACCGTGTGGGAGAGGTAAGCCCCGCAGGGAGCGGGCGCCCCCCCCGCCCGCTCCCCACCGCCCCCGCCCGCTCCCCACCGCCCCCCGCTCCCGCCGCCTCCGCCCGCTCCCCGCCGCCCCCCGCTCCCGCCGCCTCCGCCCGCTCCCCGCCGCCCCCCGCTCCCGCCGCCCCCGCCAACGCCCCCGCAAACGCCCCCGCCTCCGCTCCCGCCCCCCCGCTCCCTTGCCATCCTATCGCCCTCCAAGATATCTTGACATCCGATATTTTGCCCCGGACCGGAACCGGAGACCCGACCATGAGCGTAACGTCCGCCCTGTCCCGATCGTCGTTCCTGGTGCTGCTGGCGCTGGCGGACCAGGCGCGTCACGGCCTGGGGATCATTGAGGATGTGGAGGTGCGGACGGAAGGGAAGGTGCGGTTGGGACCGGGCACGTTGTACGGGACGCTCCACAAGCTGGTGGCGGACGGTCTGATCCGGGAGACGGTGCAGGTACCGGATCCGACGGATGACGATCCGCGGCGTCGCTACTACCGGCTGACGGCGCGGGGCTCGCGTGCGTTGCGTGCGGAAGCGGAGCGGATGAGCGTGCTGGTGGAGGCGGCGCTGGACAAGCGGGTGCTGGAGGGTCTGTGAGGGGCTGGTTTGCGCCGTGGAGCGCGCGTGGCGTGAAGCGGGCCGCGCGGCTGCTGCTCCGGCTGTACCCGGGGTGGTTCCGGAGCCGGTACGGCGAGGCGTACGTGGCGGCCGCGCAACATCGGTGGGAGCGGGAGCGGTCCGGCGCGGGTGCCGCGCGTGCATACGTTCGGACGCTTGCGCACCTGTGCGGTGACGCGGTGCGGTCGGTCCGGGTCGTATGGCGGCAGGAGCGACAGGTGGAGCGCGGCGGCGGCCGGAGGCGAAGCATGAGGCGACTGGAAGAGACGGCGAACGATTTCCGGCTGGGCGTGGTGTCGCTCGCGCGGCGGCCGGGTTTCTCCGCGCTGGTGGTGCTGACGCTGGCACTCGGGATCGGCGCGAGCGCGGCGGTCTACGGCGCGCTGGACCGTGCAATCCTTCGTCCGCTGCCGTATCCGGGCGGCGACCGGATGGCGTACGTCGCGATCCGGCTGGTGGATCGGGGCTGGCAGCTGGCGCCGCCACAGGCCGTGATCGACCGGTGGCGTTCGGGCTCGCGGACGGTGGAGCGGATCGAGGTGTACCGGACGATGTCGGCGGTGCGCACGGGAGCAGGCCAGGCGCAGCTGGTGGACGTGCTCGGGATCTCGGGCGGCATGCCGTCGATGCTGGGGATCCGGCCGCGGGTGGGGCGGGTGCTTGGCCCGGCGGACGCCTCGTCCGCCGCGCCGCCGGCCGTGATGGTGTCGGAGCGGTACTGGCGGCGCACGTTCGGATCGGATCCGGCGGTGACGTCACGGACGCTGACGCTGAACGACACCCTCTTCGGGATCGCGGGGGTATGGCCGGAATCGGCGCGGCTGGATCCGGAGGGCCCGCCGGACGTGGTGCGCGTGCTGCCCGCGGAAGCGGAGAGCCCGCCGGGTGAATTCGCGCTGGTGCTCGTGAAGCTGCGCGAGGGCGCGAGTGCGGCCGACGTCGAGGCGGAGCTCGCGGACCTGCTGCGGGGGATCGATACGGATGGCGAGTTCGCCGGCGAGTTGTTCGGCGGGGCTGACGCCGTGCCCGCGCTCAACCCGCCGTACGGCTACCTCGCCGCGGACTACGTGCGCGGCCTCTGGCTCGTGTTCGCGGGAGGACTCGTCCTCATGTTCGTCGCGATCGTGAACGCGGTGAACCTGATCCTCGGCCGGGTCGAGTCGCGCACGGGCGAGATCGGGATCCGGCTCGCGCTGGGCGGTTCGCGCGCCCGGCTGGCCCGGTTGTTCCTCGCTGAATCGACCGTGCTGGCCGCGGCCGGTGTGGCAGTCGGTCTCGTGGTGGCGCTGGGCGTCGGACGTGTCCTCGTCGCGATGCAGCCGGGCGGACCGGTCCCATCCTTCGAGACCGGGCTGGAGCGCCGCGCGTTCGGCTTCGCCATTCTGCTGTCGGCGATCGCCGCCCTCGTCGGGGGTCTCGTCCCCCTCATTCCGGCACGGCGCTCGGGGGTTCGCGTGCTTCTGAGCGGAGCAGGCGAGGCGCGCAACACGCGCGGCCGCTCGCCGCTCCGCTCGGTGCTCATCGCCGCCCAGTCCGCGCTCGCGGTGCTGCTCGTGGTGGGCGCGGTCCTGCTCGTCCGCAGCTTCGCGGGCCTGCTCCACGTCGACACCGGTATGGATCTCGACAAGCTGGTCGAGGTGTCGATCGAGGTCCCCGCCGACCGGGCCCCGACGACCGACGCGCGGCTCGCCTTCTCCCGTCGCATCGACGAAGCGCTGGCGGCGATCCCGGGCGTGGCCGGCGTGACGTCGTCGTCGAATCCGCCGCTCGCCTACTCCGTCCGTGCCGGCGTTCCCGTTCTCGACGGTGAGCCGGAGCCGGCCGATTCGGGGCGGGCGTTCACGGCCGTCACGAGTGCGCCCGCCGGGTACTTCCGGGTGCTCGGCATCCCCCTGCTCGCCGGCCGCGCGTTCGAGCCGCACGAGACGGGCGTCGTCATCGTGAACGAGGCGTTCGCCCGGAGCCGGGGCGACGTGATCGGACGCGTGCTGCATTTCCCCGGCGACACGCTCCGCTTCACCATTGTCGGCGTAGCGGGGAACGTCCGCTCCCTCGGGCTGCGTGATGGCGCGGACCGCGTGCAACTCTACCATCCGGGCAGCGGCGCGAGCGCGTACACGCGATTCCTGCTTCGCGCCGATGGCGACCCGGCCGCCATCCTCGCCGCGGCCCGATCCTCGCTCGCTTCACTCGAGCCCGACATCCCGCTCCGCCAGGCCACGACCGGCAAGGCGATCCTCCATGAGCAGACCGCGCGCAGCCGCTTCGTCGCCGCGCTGCTGGTCGGCTTCGCCGGCCTCGCGCTCCTCTTCGCCGTCTGCGGCGTGTATGGCGCCGTGGCACTCGATGTGAGGCGCCGCACTCGCGAGATGGGGATTCGCTGCGCGCTCGGCGCCACCCGCCGGGAGCTTGCGGGCCTCGTCGTCGCCACCGGCATGCGGCCCGTTCTGACCGGCGCCGTGGTCGGCGTCGTCGCGGCCCTCTGGGCGGGCCCGTTGCTGGAGGCGACGCTGTTCGGCGTGTCCGCCCGCGACCCGTTGAGCGCGGCGGCCGCCGTTACGTTGCTGGCCATCACGACGGGGATCAGCGCGGCGATCCCCGCGCTCCGCGCCGCGCGCGTGGACCCGAATCGATCGCTGCGTGCCGAGTAGGCGATCGAACGCGGGGCTCAGCGAGGCCGCCTCAGCCCTCGGCCGATTCTCGCGAGACCTCCAGCACCACGTGCCCCGACCGCCGGATCCGGTCGATGAACGCCTCCTCGTCCGGCCCGTGCAGGTGGACGGCCGCCACGGGCTTGCGGTCATCGACGAACGCGGCGAAGCTCGAAACCTGGAGCCGCAGCTCGCGCGCCCAGCCGCCCACTAGCGCCAGCACATCCTCGTCGTGCGTCCGGCTGAACGCGACCCGGACTCCGCCGCGATCCGCGCCCAGCTGGCCGCGGAACGCGCGCACCACGTCAGTCTCCGTGAGGACGCCGACGAGGCGGCCTCCATCGAGAACCGGCAGCGCGCGGTGGCCGCGGCGGAGCATGAGCCCCGCCGCATCCTCGATCGCGACGTCGGCCTCCACCGTCTCCACCGGCCGGCTCATGATCTCGCCGATCGGGCGGACGAGCGGTGGCGGATCCGCGGAGAACGGATTGACGTCCGGCGGGAACGCGCGCGCGATGTCGTACCGCGACAGGATCCCGACCAGTCTCGCCGGTTCGTCGGCCGCGCCGTCCGTCACCAGCAGGTGCCGGATGCGACGGCGGACCATCAGCCGCGCCGCCGCCGAGACCGGCGTCGACGGCCTCACCTCCACGATGTCACGCGTCATCCACATCCGTACACGCACCGGTCACCTCCGCTGGAAATGTCGCCGGGACATTCCATCACATTGCGCGACGCGCGTGCCTCCGGAATCGGATCTGTCCCGTTTCAGGGGCGTGGCGACCGCCTGCACCCTTGCTCGCCTGCCCGTTTGCGTGCAAGATACCGCCCCGCCGCCGCGATGGACTCTGCGGGAGTCGCCGCTGGCCGGGACAGCCCGGGCGGCGCCGACCCGTTCCCCACTCCCGAGCGACTCAGGACGGAAGTTACGAATGCGAGGACCGAGCCGGAGCCCATTGAGTTCCTGGGGCCTGCGCGCGACACGCGGGGTCGCGCCACTGGCGATGGCCGCGATCCTGCTGCTGCCGCAGGGAGCCCGGGCCGCGACCCTCGCCGGTCCGATTCGCATCGCGGGTGTGCCGCTCGCCTTCGTCCTGTTCGGTCTGACCCTGTTGGGCGTCGCGCTCTTCCATCACCGCACCCTGGAAGTCGCGCTCACCGGCCTCACCGCGATCACGCTCTACAAGATCCTGTTCGCCGGGTTCGGCGAGCACGGGGGCGTGGTGGGCTTCCTGCTGCACGTCGAACACGAATGGGTGATCCTGGCCAACCTGTTCTTTCTGCTGATGGGATTCGGCCTGCTCTCGCGCCATTTCGAGGATAGCGAGGTACCGGCGGCGCTGCCGAAGTACCTGCCCGACAACTGGACGGGCGGGCTGTGGCTGCTCATCGTCGTGTTCGTGCTGTCCGGCTTCCTCGACAACATTGCGGCCGCGCTGATCGGTGGCGCCACCGCACACACCGTGTTCAAGGGCCGTGTCCACATTGCCTACCTCGCCGGCCTCGTCGCCGTCGCCAACGCCGGCGGCGCGGGTAGTGTGATCGGTGACACCACGACCACCATGATGTGGATCTCCGGCATTTCGCCGCTCACCGTGCTGCCCGCGTACATCGCGGCCTTCGGTGCGCTGGCGATCATTGCCGTACCCGCCGCGATCATCCAGCAGCGCCACGCGCCCATTCTGCGCGATCCCGACCACGTCGTCCACATCGACTGGATGCGCGTCCTGGTCGTCGCCGTCGTGCTCGTCGCCGCGGTCGTCACCAACGTCACCGTTAACGTGCGCTTCCCCGAGCTCGCCGACAGCTTTCCGTTCCTCGGCGTCGCCGTCGCCCTGACACTGCTGGTGCTCGCGCCCGTGCGCCGGCCCGCGTGGGGCATCCTGCCGGGCGCGCTCCGCGGGACGCTCTTCCTGGTGAGTCTCGTGCTCTGCGCGTCGATGATGCCCGTCGCGGATCTGCCCAGCGCGTCCTGGCATACCGCGCTCGGACTCGGCTTCCTTTCCTCGGTATTCGACAACATCCCGCTCACCGCCCTCGCCCTCCAGCAGGGCGGCTACGACTGGGACACCCTGGCGTTCGCCGTCGGCTTCGGCGGGTCCATGATCTGGTTCGGATCTTCCGCCGGCGTCGCCATTTCGAACATGTACCCGGAGGCCAAGTCCGTCGGCTCCTGGGTGCGGCACGGTTGGTTCGTGCCGATCGGCTACGTCGTCGGCTTCTTCCTGCTGCTGGTCCTCACGGGCTGGCACCCCACACCGAGCTGACGACCCGGCGCCGGGGTGGGCCCGGCCGCCGATTCGGACCCGGACGGGTCCCGGCGCGCGGCCGGGACCGGAGGGCGTGAGAAGAGACATGGTTGAGAGGGGCGACGTCTTCACCGGCCGCATCCGCCGCGGCCTGACCCCGCTGGCCGCCGCCGCGCTGGCCCTGATCCTCGGGCCGGCCGCGCTTTCGGCCGCCACGCTCGCGGCACCGTCGCCCACGATCCTCCACATACCCGTCGATTTCGTGCTCTTCGCGTTCACGCTCCTCGGCGTCGCACTCTTCCACAACAAGACGCTCGAAGTCGCGCTCACCGGCCTCACCGTCATCATCGTCTACAAGCTGATCTTCACCGGGTTCGACGAGGGCAACGGACTGACCGGCCTGCTCTCCCACGTCGAGCACGAGTGGGTCATCCTCGCCAATCTGCTCTGCCTGCTGCTCGGCTTCGCCCTGCTCTCCAATCATTTCGAGGTCAGCGGCGTGCCCGCCATGCTGCCGAAATACCTGCCCGATGACTGGACCGGCGCGCTGATGATGCTCGGCATCGTCTTCGTTCTCTCCAGCTTCCTCGACAACATTGCCGCCGCACTCATTGGGGGCGCCATGGCGCACACCCTCTTCCGCGGCCGCGTCCACATCGGCTACCTCGCCGCCATTGTCGCGGCGTCCAACGC
This sequence comes from uncultured Gemmatimonadales bacterium, assembly GCA_963786235.1. Lineage (GTDB taxonomy): Bacteria > Gemmatimonadota > Gemmatimonadetes > Longimicrobiales > RSA9 > CAWAYJ01. Next base: position 6,060 of record CAWAYJ010000011.1, on the reverse strand, counting down.
GGGCGGCTCCGGCAGCGTCGTCGGGGACACGACCACCACCATGATGTGGATCTCGGGCATCTCGCCTCTGCACGTGCTGCCCGCCTACGTCGCGGCCGCCACCGCGCTTGTCGTGCTCGGGATCCCCGCGTCGTTCCTGCAGGACAAGTACTCGCCCATCGTCGCGGACCCATCTCCCGGGACCCGCATCGACTGGGGCCGTGTCGGGGTCGTCGTCGTCGTGCTGGTCGCCGCCATCGCGACGAACGTGACCGTCAACCTCCACTTCCCCGAAGCCGCCGACCACTTCCCGTTCATTGGCGTCGCCGTCGTGCTGGCCCTGCTCGTCACCGCCGCCGCGCGCAAGCCGGAGTGGAGCCTGCTGCCGACCGCGTTACGCGGCGCCCTCTTCCTGCTCGCGCTCGTGACCTGCGCGTCGATGATGCCCGTCGAGACGCTGCCCGTCGCCTCCTGGCACTCCGCCTTCGGGCTCGGCGCCGTCTCCGCCGTCTTCGACAACATCCCGCTCACCGCGCTCGCCATCCAGCAGGGCGGCTACGACTGGGGCATCCTCGCCTTCACCGTCGGCTACGGCGGCTCCATGGTCTGGTTCGGGTCCTCCGCCGGCGTCGCTCTCTCCAACATGTATCCCGAGGCGAAGTCCGTCGGCGCCTGGGTGACCGCCGGCTGGTTCGTCGCCGCCGCGTACGTCGTCGGCTTCTTCGTGATGATGCTCACCGTGGGATGGCATCCGGCAACATGACTACCGCAAGCCTCGTCGCCCCCGCACTGCTGGGCGTCCGCATCGAGTTCATCCTCTTCGGCGTCACGCTCCTGGGCGTGGCGCTTTTCCACGACCGCACCCTGCAGGTCGCGGCCAGCGGGCTCATCGCCATTGTCCTCTACAAGCTGCTCGTGACCGGCTTCAGCGAGGGGACCGGCGTGCCCGGTCTGCTGCACCACCTCGAGCACGAGTGGGTCATCCTCATCAACCTGCTCTGCCTGCTCATTGGCTTCGCCCTGCTGTCGCGCCACTTCGAGGACAGCCGCGTCCCCGCCATGCTGCCGCGCTACCTGCCCGACAACTGGACCGGCGCCCTGTCCCTGCTCGGCATCGTGTTCGTGCTGTCCAGCTTTCTCGACAACATTGCGGCCGCGCTCATTGGCGGCGCGCTCGCCCACACCCTCTTCCGCGGCCGCGTCCACATCGGCTACCTCGCCGCCATTGTCGCCGCCTCCAACGCCGGCGGATCCGGCAGCGTCATCGGCGACACCACCACCACCATCATGTGGATCGCCGGCGTGCACCCCATTGACGTCGTGCACGCCTACATCGCGGCCGCCATCGCGCTCTTCGTCTGCGGCATCCCGGCCGCCATCGTCCAGCAGAAGTACTCACCTATCATCCGCGATCCCTCGCCCGGGACGACGATCGACTGGGGACGCGTCTTCGTCGTCATTGTCGTGCTCGTCGCCGCAGTCGCCACCAACGTCACGGTCAATCTGCGCTTCTCCGCCGCCGCCGACCGCTTCCCCTTCATTGGCGTGGCCGTCGTGCTCGCGCTTCTCGTCACTGCCGCGCTGCGGCGCCCCGTGTGGAGCCTCATCCCCGCCGCGCTCCGCACCAGCGCGTTCCTGCTCTCGCTCGTCACCAGCGCGTCGCTCATGCCGGTCGAGACGCTGCCACACGCGTCCTGGCACACCGCGTTCGGCCTCGGCGTCGTCTCCTCCTTCTTCGACAACATCCCGCTCACCGCGCTGGCGCTCCAGCAGGGAGGCTACGACTGGGGCATCCTCGCCTTCGCCGTCGGGTTCGGCGGGTCCATGGTCTGGTTCGGCTCCTCCGCCGGCGTCGCGCTCTCCAACATGTTCCCGGAAGCGAAGTCCGTCGGCAGCTGGGTGACCGCCGGCTGGTACGTCGCCGTCGCCTACGTCGTCGGCTTCTTCGCGCTGCTGCTCACGCTCGGCTGGCGGCCCGGTCCCGGCTGAGGAGGCCGCGCCCGCGAGTTCGCTTCCGACCCCACCCGGCTGCGAGGCAGTTCAAGACCCCCGGTCGGCCAGCCGGGCCGATGGCCCTGCCCCGGCGCGCGGTCAACTGCTGTCGGCATGCTGACGATCCTAGGTGCAGAGTGACGCCAGTGCGTCCCGGAAGGCTGGGCACCCCGGGCGGTGATCGGGTGCGACCAACTCCGGGTGAAGTGTTCAAGCCACGAATGGCAGCTGCGTCAGGCAAGAGGCCATGCGAAAGATCGTATTGCCCGCGATCGCCCTGATCATCCTGGCTCTATCCCAGGCCAGGCCGGCGGTTGCCCAGCGACCCGGTCTCGAGGCCGATTCGAGCCTTACGGCCGGCCGGCTGGTCGAACGGCTCCGTTCGGCGATCGACGGCATTGTTGAACACGCGGGCGCCGAGCTCCGGGATCCGGCCTCCCTGGCCGTGGCGGACCTGCGCGGTCTGGCCGAGCAGCTCGACACCGTCTTCCGGGACAGCCTCGATTTGCCGCTCGCCGGACTTCGCGGGAGCCGGGAAGAGCCGGCGCGGCGCGGCTTCACCGCGGTGCTCCTTGCCGAGGATCTCGTGACGACCCTCGGAACGTGCGTGCGCGAGGAGGTGTCGGCGTTGCTCGCGGCGTTCCGTGAGAACATCCATCGCACCGTCGGGGATGCCGGGAGCTGGTCGAGCGATGGCCCACGCATCCTGCGCGTGGAAAGCGCAGACGGCGAGTTCCCCTACCCCATACGGGCCGGGGCGGCGTACGCGCTTTCGTTCGCAGGCGCCAACCTCGACAGCGACGATTGCGGCCGCGCTACCGCCAGCATCGCGGGCCCCGGCGACGCGCCGCCGATCGAGCTGGAGGCATTGAGCCGGGCGGAAGGAAACATTGACGTCGAGATTCCGCCCCTGGAAGAGGCCGGGGTCTACGACATCTCGGTCCGCCTGCGACGCCGCAGGTTCCTGTTCTTCTGCCGATCTTCCAGCGTGGCGACCTCGATCGCCGTGCTGCCGGCCGCGCCGTTCCGGGTCCACTACCGGGTCTCGACCACGCGTTCGGTCGTTCAGGAGATCGTGTGGGACGCCGGGGAGTTGAGAGAGGCCAACGACCGGTGTGACGGTCCCGCGACCGTCTCCAGACTGTTCCGGCTGCCCGAGGGTTGGACCTTCGAATCGTATGACTGGATCGTGTTCCTGAACAGCGGGGCGGTCAAGGAGAAGGAGGAGGTCAGGGGCAACGCCGTATATGTCGAGTACCGGGTCACCGAGAAGGGTGGTCCCCTCTGCACCGGCCCCACGAGTCTGATCCACGGGAAGATGGAGATCCGGGGTGGGCGGACGAGCACCACGCCCGGCCCTTCGCTGGACGTCACGTACGGGCGGCCGCTCGCGTTCGGGGAAAGCGTGACCATTCCCGTTCGCCTCGACCCGGGCGACGACGGTCCGCCGATCATGGCGTGGTCCATCGAAGTCCGCCTGGTCTATCCCGACGGCAGCGTACACACGCTTCCCGCCCAGACCGGAAACGGTCCGCTCTCCGCCGCGGAGGCCGGCGGCGGTTCTTTCTCCTGGGATCCGGCTGGGAAGCGGCTCCGGATTTCGGCACCGGGCCAGAGTTGCAGGGCACATTGACGAACGCTTTGCACGGTCCCCGACGGGTACGGCCCGGGGGCACGGCGTGAGTCGCGCCGAACGGGTTGCCGGCGCCCCGGTCCGGCCGCGCAGTCTGCGCGCTCGTCTGGGGCTGGCCTTCGTGCTGCTCGTCGCCATCGCGGTCGCGAACATTGGCGTCCTATCGTGGAGCGACGCCCGGCGGGAGCGGGTCTTCGAAGGACTTCGGCGGGCGGTCGATCGGCAAAGCGCGCTGAACGAGGTCCGGGCCTGGCTCGAGGACCAGCACAAACAGGTTCGACAGCTGACGGATCTGCTCGGATCAGGCGGCGCCGAAATCGGTCCCGCCGAAGAGGGCCGGATCCTCACATCCATTGCGGCGGGGCGCGACAACCTCGCCAGCGCCCTCGCCGACACGGACGACCCGGCCCTGCTGCGCATTGTCGCTCGGACCGACTCGCTCGCCTCGTCCTGGGCATCGTTCTATCGGGACCTGGGGCGCGACCAGGATTCTGCCCGCGTCGAGGCCGGGCTTCACGCCGAGCCGCTCGCCGCGGAGCTGCTCACCCGGGATCTGCCGGCGGTGATCCGGGCACAGGACTCGCGCGTGCAACTGGCCAAGTCCGCGTTCACGGGCGGAAACCGCCTGTGGTACCGCGCGGTCTGGTCGATCTTCCTGGTTTCGACCCTGCTGTTCGGCTTGATGGCCTGGTCGACCTCCCGAGACCTGATTCGCGCCATTGACGCACTCAAGACCGGGGCCGACCGGTTCGGCGCCGCCGAGCTCGGCCACCGGGTGAAAGTCGAGAACTTCAGCGAGCTGGCCGAGGTCGGTGAGCGGATGAACACCATGGCGAACCGGCTTCAGGGCGCGCACCGGGAACTCGCCGTCCGCAACGAGGAGCTGGCCCTGCTGGCCTTCCGTGACCCCCTGACCAAGCTGGCCAACCGGGCGCTCTTTCGCGAGCGTGTCGAGCAGGCGCTCCGCCGGCCGGCGGACGCGATCGACTCCGTCGCCGTGCTCTTCATCGACCTCGACAACTTCAAGGCGGTGAACGACACGTTCGGCCACACCACGGGGGACCGCCTGCTGGTCGAGGTCGCCGACCGCCTGCTGCGCACGACACGCGGCTGCGACACCGTGGCCCGACTCGGCGGCGATGAGTTCGGCATCCTGCTCGATGGGATCCAGGCCGAGGCGATCCGCGTTGCCGAGCGCAGCATGGCCAGCCTGCGCACGCCCTTCAGCCTGGAGGGCCGGGCCGTTCACCTCGGCGCCAGCGTCGGTCTGGCGCGCGCCGATGACGGCAGCGATGCCGACGATCTGCTGCGCAACGCCGACGTCGCCATGTACGCAGCCAAGGAGGACGGCCGCGGCTGTTATCGCGTCTTCGAGCCGGCCATGCACGCCGCGCTCCTCGAACGCGCCCATTTGGAAGTCGCGCTTCGCACCGCTCTCCAGAAGAGCGAGTTCGCCCTCGAGTTCCAGTCCATCGTCGATCTGGCCACCGAGTCCATTGTCGGCTACGAGGCCCTGGTCCGCTGGCGCAACCCGCTGCGAGGCAACGTCCCGCCTTCCGTGTTCATCCCGCTCGCGGAACAGTGCGGCGTGATCCTGGAGCTCGGGCGCTGGGTCCTGCGCGAGGCCTGCCACGAGGGCGCCCGCTGGGAGCAAATGCTCCCCGCGGTGCCGATTACCGTCAACGTCAACGTCTCCAGCCGCCAGCTCGAGCATCCCGACTTCACCACCGATCTCACCCGGGCCCTCCACGACTCCGGCCTCAGCCCCCAGCGGCTCGTTCTCGAGATCACCGAGAGCGTGGTCATGCGGGACAGCGCGCTCAACCTCGAACGGCTCCGCCGGATGAAAGCCATTGGGGTCCGACTCGCCATTGACGACTTCGGGACCGGCTTCTCATTGCTCGCCTATCTCCAGCGGTTTCCCGTCGACGTCATCAAGATCGACAAGGCTTTCGTCAAGTCTGTCGCCATCAGCGAGCACGACGCCGCCCTCGCCCGCACCATCATCATGCTCAGCGACACGCTCCGACTGAAGACCGTCGCCGAAGGGATCGAGGATCGTGATCAGCGGGCCAAGCTCCAGGCCCTCGGCTGCGAGCTGGGACAGGGATTTCTCTTCTCCAGGCCTCTCGCCGCCGCCGAAATCCGCGCTTCTCTGCGCGGCCCCGCCCGGATCGCCTCGGCGTCCGGCAACAACGGCGAGGCAGGCGGCCATGTCGCGCTTGCCAGTCCTCGAATGTCCCGGTCACGAGCGGGATGGCCGGCGTGAAGGTCCAACAGGCTCAGACGGACGGCCCGTGTTGCGTTTCGAAGCCGGGTGCCGTTAACCTCTTGCACGGTCGGACCGGTACCTGCCACGAGTCCGATCGGTTGATGCGCATGCGGGCGTAGCTCAGTTGGCTAGAGCATCAGCCTTCCAAGCTGAGGGTCGTGGGTTCGAATCCCATTGCCCGCTC
>CAWAYJ010000010.1:0-36609 GCA_963786235.1 uncultured Gemmatimonadales bacterium | reverse complement strand
CGGCGGACGGCGCAAGCAGCAGGCGGGTCCGAAGGGAAGCACCATGGTGCGTGAAGCGAAACTGTTCATGAACGGCCGGAGCCAGGCGGTGCGGCTCCCCGCGGACTGCCGGTTCGAGGGGGATTCGGTCTATGTCAAGAAGTCGCGCGGCGTGGTGATCCTGCTGCCCAGGGACAACGCGTGGGGGCCGCTCCTGGAGAGCGTCGGGTCGTTCTCGCCTGATTTCATGGCCAGTCGGGAGCAGGCGGGTGCACAGGGCCGGCCGGCGCTGGACGCGCTGTTCGAGGAAGGCGAATGAAGTACCTGCTGGACACGAATCTGTGCATTGCGCTGATCCGCCGGACGTCGGAAGGCGCGGAACGACGACTGATCTCGCAGGTGGTGACGGATGTCGCGATATCGGCGCTCACGGTGGCGGAGCTGGAGTACGGCGTAGCAAAGAGCCGGCAGCCGCGTCTCAACGCTGAGAGGCTCGAGCGCTTCCTTCAGCCGCTCCAGATCATCGGGTTCGACGATGGTGCGGCGGCCGCGTACGGTCCCGCGCGCGCGGCCTTGGAGAAGAAGGGCGTGATGATCGGGCCGATCGACATGCTGCTCGCGGCGCAGGCTCTGAGCCTGGGCGTGACGCTGGTGACGAACAACACACACGAGTTCCGGCGGGTGAAGGGCCTGAAGGTCGAGGACTGGACGCGGTGACGGTCGGTTCCGATCACACCACGGCCCTCGTGGCGCGCCAGGAAGGGGCGGTCGTTCGCGAGGTCGCGGGCGAGACGTCGCGCCCGATCCCGCGGTCCTCGCAATACCGTTTTCCCCCGGGTGCCTATCCCGGCCGCGATGCCCTATGGTTATGGATCACCGACACATCCGGAGAAGGACCCCATGACCTGCCGCATGTCTCGTCCGGCCTTCTGATCGCTCGGGGTTCGGCTCGAAACCGGAGTTCCGCAGCTCCTGCTGCAGCTTCGTGTAGAGCGCGTCGTCACAACTCTCAGTCCGCTCTGGTGGTTGCGTTCACGGATCCGCCCACCAGTCTCTCCCGCAACTTCTCCCCGTCGATCTGGTGGACTGCCTCATCCGAGATCCGGTGCTTGACCTCGAGGACGAAGGTCACCGGCTCGGCCCCCATGACCGAGATCCTGAGATCCTCCTGGTCGCTCCGCGGCAAGACCCGGACACCGCCGGCGGACCGAAGCCTCCGGCGCACTGCATCTTCCACGGCTTGTCCCATGCTCATTGCAACTCAAATCGCAATTTTCACTGACACACGCAAAAGCACGAATACAGTTAAAATAAGCAAGGCCCATGACCTTCATGGGTTGTGAACGGGCCGGGTCATCCGCCAATCGCCGCGAAGGCTGCAACGCGATCGAGCCGATGCGCACCGGGCATCTCGTCCCACACCCGCCCATCGAGGGCGCGCCCGGCGCGCTTCTTGTTCGTGCCACCCCACTGCTTGAAGAAGAAAGGCACGCTTGCCCGCTGGCACTGATCACGGAGATCGGTGGCCCACGCGGGATCCATCGGGCGCGCTCCCGGGCCGGACTCGCCGCCGACGATTACCCAGTCGATGCCGGAGAGGTCGAGCCCCGGCAGCGGTCCCAGCAATGGTTCGAGCGAGAGGAACTTGACCCGCGCTCCCGTGCCTCGAAGGTGGTCGATGCGGCTCGTATACCGCGCAGTCTCGACACTGACCCCCATCCAGACGTTCGGTGCCCAGGGCAGGCGTGGGCTCAGCTCTTCCAGTCGCTCGGCGCGCTTGGTCAGGATCTGGAACCGGTGCCAGTGCGCGCGGGCCATCACGTCGAAGACTTCACGCATGTAGGCGAGCGGCACGCCCGGGTGGAAGAGGTCGCTCATCGAGTTCACGAAGATCGTCTGCGGTTTCTTCCAGCGCAGCGGCAACTCCAGCATGTGCGGCTGGAGTGTCAGCTCGAAACCGTGCGCGTAGTTCGGCTGCCTCATGGCCTGGAGGCGCTCCGCCATGCGCTCGGCGTAGCAGTGCTTGCAGCCCGGGCTGATCTTCGTGCAGCCCGTCACAGGGTTCCACGTGGCTTCGGTCCATTCGATCCCGGAGCCCTGAGCCATCAGGTCACCTCCCTGAGCAGGTGGTTCGCGATGCGCAGCGCGATGTCCGCGCCGCGTGCGTTGCCGACCGCGAAGCAGAGCAGGTAGAGCGGGTTGTTCTTCGACCCGGTAGAACTCGTCGTCGATCGCCCGGGTACGGGCGACCGCTTCGATCGTGGCCCACCCGCCTCGCCGTCGTCAGCACCACGCCGGTAACAGGCGTCGCGCTCGACGAGCCTCAAGGTTTCAGCGAATCCGTCGATCGCACCATAGCCGTCCAGGTCACCCGCGAGGCATCGGACTTCCGCCGCGCTGTTCCTCAGCTGCGTCGCACCCTGCCTCCGCCCGGTCGATCACGCCCCCCCGCCGCCGGAGTGCCGCCGCCAGATGACACGCGCAAACTCGGCACGCTCGCTGCCGTGGTCCTCGCTGTACCGTTTGCCCCCCGGGTGCCTCTCCCAGCCGCGAGCCCCTATAGTTAGAGATCGCCAACACATCCGGAGATGAACCCCATGACCTTCCGCACTGCCTCGTCCGCCCTTCTGCTCGCATTCGCCCTCGCTCACCCGCTCGCCGCGCAACAGCGCCGGACCGGCGTCGTCGGCCAGTACACGGCGCCTCGCACCTGGCCGCAGGGCCAGCACGACTTCGACCTGGTGCACCAGCGGATCGCCGTCCGGTTCGACGAGGCGCAGCGCCTGGTCACCGGCCGGGTCACCACGACCGTGGTGCCCACCGTGCCGACCGACACGGTGCGACTGGACGCGGAGCTGATCACGATCGACAAGGCCGAGAACGAGGCGGGTCGCTCGCTGCGCTTCACGTCGGATACCGACCACGTCACCGTGCGACTGGGCCGTCGCGCGGCCGCCGGGGACACGGTCGTCTTCACCCTCGCGTATCACACGCACCCGGAGCGAGGCATCTACTTCGTGCCGCGGAAGCACGTGGTGTGGTCGCAGGGCGAGGCGGAGGAGACGCGGGCGTGGGTGCCGACGTACGACCACGCCAACGACAAGACGACGTGGGAGATGCTGGTCACCGCGGACTCGGCCATGAAGGTCCTGTCCAACGGCAAGCTCCTGAGCGTCGAGCCGGTGGGCGACGGCGCGGAGAAGGTGTGGCACTGGTCGCAGGAGGAGAAGGCGTCCACGTACCTGTACTCGGTGGTGGTCGGGCCGTTCACCATCCTGCACGACCAGTGGCGGGGCAAGCCGGTGGACCAGTGGGTGTACCCGGACACGACGGACGCGGGGTGGCGCACGGCCGGCGAGACGCCGTCGATGATCGAGCTGTACTCCCGGCTCACCGGCGTGCCGTTCCCCTGGGACAAGTACGACCAGTCGTGGATCCCGGACTTCACGTACGGCGGCATGGAGAACGTGTCGGCCACGACGCAGACGGACCTGTCCCTGGCCGGACCGGGCAATCCGCCGAGCGCGGGACGCAGCCTCGTCGCACACGAGCTCGCGCACCAGTGGTTCGGCGACCTGGAGACCACGGCCAACTGGGCCAACGCGTGGCTGAACGAGGGGCTGACCACGTACATGGAGTCGGTGCAGAACGAGAAGACCCGGGGCTGGGCCGCCGGGCAGCTCGAGTGGTGGGGCCAGCAGCAGCAGGCGATGGGCGCCGACCGCGGCCAGGCCCGCCCGCTGGTCTGGGGCGAGTACCAGGGCACCGACCCGATCGTGCTGTTCTTCAGCGGCCACGTCTACCCGAAGGGCGCGCAGGTGGCGCACCAGCTCCGTCGCCTGCTCGGCGACTCGCTCTTCTGGGCCGGCATGCACCGCTTCCTGGTGGACAACGCGCACCAGGCGACGACCACGCCCGACTACGCCGTCGCCTTCGAGAAGACGTGCGACTGCGACCTCGACTGGTTCTTCGACCAGTGGGTGTACGGCGTCGGCTACCCGCGGCTCGAGGTGAGCCGGAGCTGGGACGACGCCTCGCGCGTCCTCACCGTGAAGGTGGACCAGGTGCAGCCCGTGGACTCGGCGCGCCCGCTCTTCCGCTTCCCCGTCACCGTCCGCGTCACCACGGCCGATTCCGTGGTGCGCCGGGAGATCATGGTGTCGAAGAAGAGCGAGACGTTCCAGGTCCGCCTGCCCGGCGCGCCACTCTCCTTCCGCTTCGACGAAGGCGGCTGGCTCCTCGGCCAGGTGCACACGGACCAGTCGCCGGCGGAGCTGGCCGACATGGCGAGGCACGACCTCGACACGTCGGCCCGGAACTGGGCGCTCCGCGAGCTGTCGGCCTCGACGGACAGCGCGGCCGTGGACGCCCGTCGCTTCATCGTCCGGAACGAGCACGAGCCGGACCTCCGCGTGGAGGCGCTCCGCCAGATGGCCCGGAACCCGACCCACGAGGATGCGACGGTGGCGCGCACCGCCCTCCGCGACCCCGACGGCGCCGTGCGCTCGCAGGCGCTCCAGTCGCTCGCGACCCTCGCCCCCGACGGCCTCGACACCACCGCGCTGGCCATGTACCGGACGGACCCCGAGGTGAACGTGCGCGCGGCCGCGCTGGCCGTGTACGCCGGCGCCGCCGGAGCCCGCGCCCTCGCGACCCTGGAGGAGGCCACCAGCCCGGACCTGCCCCTGAACATCCGCTCGACCGCCGTCCGGATGCTCGGCCGACTCCGCGACCCCAGCACCGCCGACGTCCTGGCCCGCCTCACCGATCCGGTCGAGCCGCGCGGCCTCCGCCAGTCGGCCCTCTCCACGCTGGCCGCCATCGGCGACGAGGCCCGCACCGTCCAGGTCGCCGGCGATGCGCTGTCCGATTACGACCCGCTTTATGCGACGTCGGCCGTTAGCGTGCTGGGGCGGCTCGGAACGCCGGCGGCGCGAGCAAGGCTCGAAGCGGCCGCGAAAACGGAGACGCGCGGCACGTGAAGGAAGCCATAAAACCCCTATAGTTATTGATCACCAACACATCCGGAGATGAACCCCATGACCTTCCGCACTGCCTCGTCCGCCCTTCTGCTCGCATTCGCCCTCGCGCACCCGCTCGCCGCGCAACAGCGCCGGACCGGCGTCGTCGGCCAGTACACGGCGCCTCGCACCTGGCCGCAGGGCCAGCACGACTTCGACCTGGTGCACCAGCGGATCGCCGTCCGGTTCGACGAGGCGCAGCGCCTGGTCACCGGCCGGGTCACCACGACCGTGGTGCCCACCGAGCCGACCGACACCGTGCGACTGGACGCGGAGCTGATCACGATCGACAAGGCCGAGAACGAGGCGGGACGCTCGCTGCGCTTCACGTCGGATACCGATCACGTCACCGTGCGACTGGGCCGTCGCGCGGCCGCCGGGGACACGGTCGTCTTCACCCTCGCGTATCACACGCACCCGGAGCGAGGCATCTGACTTCGTGCCGCGGAAGCACGTGGTGTGGTCGCAGGGCGAGGCGGAGGAGACGCGGGCGTGGGTGCCGACGTACGACCACGCCAACGACAAGACGACGTGGGAGATGCTGGTCACCGCGGACTCGGCCATGAAGGTCCTGTCCAACGGCAAGCTCCTGAGCGTCGAGCCGGTGGGCGACGGGGCGGAGAAGGTGTGGCACTGGTCGCAGGAGGAGAAGGCGTCCACGTACCTGTACTCGGTGGTGGTCGGGCCGTTCACCATCCTGCACGACCAGTGGCGGGGCAAGCCGGTGGACCAGTGGGTGTACCCGGACACGACGGACGCGGGGTGGCGCACGGCCGGCGAGACGCCGTCGATGATCGAGCTGTACTCCCGGCTCACCGGCGTGCCGTTCCCCTGGGACAAGTACGACCAGTCGTGGATCCCGGACTTCACGTACGGCGGCATGGAGAACGTGTCGGCCACGACGCAGACGGACCTGTCCCTGGCCGGACCGGGCAATCCGCCGAGCGCGGGACGCAGCCTCGTCGCACACGAGCTCGCGCACCAGTGGTTCGGCGACCTGGAGACCACGGCCAACTGGGCCAACGCGTGGCTGAACGAGGGGCTGACCACGTACATGGAGTCGGTGCAGAACGAGAAGACCCGGGGCTGGGCCGCCGGGCAGCTCGAGTGGTGGGGCCAGCAGCAGCAGGCGATGGGCGCCGACCGCGGCCAGGCCCGCCCGCTGGTCTGGGGCGAGTACCAGGGCACCGACCCGATCGTGCTGTTCTTCAGCGGCCACGTCTACCCGAAGGGCGCGCAGGTGGCGCACCAGCTCCGTCGCCTGCTCGGCGACTCGCTCTTCTGGGCCGGCATGCACCGCTTCCTGGTGGACAACGCGCACCAGGCGACGACCACGCCCGACTACGCCGTCGCCTTCGAGAAGACGTGCGACTGCGACCTCGACTGGTTCTTCGACCAGTGGGTGTACGGCGTCGGCTACCCGCGGCTCGAGGTGAGCCGGAGCTGGGATGAGCGCCTCGCGCGTCCTCACCGTGAAGGTGGACCAGGTGCAGCCCGTGGACTCGGTGCGCCCGCTCTTCCGCTTCCCCGTCACCGTCCGCGTCACCACGGCCGATTCCGTGGTGCGCCGGGAGATCATGGTGTCGAAGAAGAGTGAGACGTTCCAGGTCCGCCTGCCCGGCGCGCCACTCTCCTTCCGCTTCGACGAAGGCGGCTGGCTCCTCGGCCAGGTGCACACGGACCAGTCGCCGGCGGAGCTGGCCGACATGGCGAGGCACGACCTGGACACGTCGGCCCGGAACTGGGCGCTCCGCGAGCTGTCGGCCTCGACGGACAGCGCGGCCGTGGACGCCCGTCGCTTCATCGTCCGGAACGAGCACGAGCCGGACCTCCGCGTCGAGGCGCTCCGCCAGATGGCCCGGAACCCGACCCACGAGGATGCGACGGTGGCGCGCACCGCCCTCCGCGACCCCGACGGCGCCGTGCGCTCGCAGGCGCTCCAGTCGCTCTCGACCCTCGCCCCGGACGGCCTCGACACCACCGCACTGGCCATGTACCGGACGGACCCCGAGGAAGACGTGCGCGCGACCGCGCTGGCCGTGTACGCCGGCGCCGCCGGAGCCCGCGCCCTCGCCACCCTCGAGGAGGCCACCAGCCCGGACCTGCCCCTGAACATCCGCTCGACCGCCGTCCGGATGCTCGGACGCCTCCGCGACCCCGGACCGCCGACGTCCTGGCCCGCCTCACCGATCCGGTCGAGCCGCGCGGCCTCCGCCAGTCGGCCCTCTCCACGCTGGCCGCCATCGGCGACGAGGCCCGCGCCGTCCAGGTCGCCGGCGACGCGCTGTCCGATTACGACCCGCTCTATGCGACGTCGGCCGTTAGCGTGCTGGGGCGGCTCGGAACGCCGGCGGCGCGAGCAAGGCTCGAAGCGGCCGCGAAAACGGAGACGCGCGTGCACGTGAAGGAGGCCATCGAGCGGGCGCTGGCGCGCGGGCGGTAGCGCTCTGAGCCGGTACCCGTCGGGACGCGGGAGCGGGAGCGGCGATCGCTCGGGGTGGGTGGACGAGTTGCTCGGCGGGTGGGACTCGAGGATTGGCAGGCCGGGCCCGCGCCGCCGCCGCGCCCGCGGTCGCCAGGGGGTGGGCCGGGCCCGCGCCGCCTGCATCGCCCGCGGCCACCCGCCGGACAGCGGGCAAACACGCACCACACCCCGGTCGGCAGACGGGCGGTGTCGGTTTGTCCGCGCTCACGGTGGTCAGACCGACACCACAGCAGCCCTTGGGACGAATGGTGGCCGATTTGCCACTCCCAGAGCGGTCAGACCGGCACCACACCGGGTCGTGGGACGAAAGATGGCGGGTTGTCCGCGCTCGTTGCGCCTCTGACACCCGAGCCCACCGGACGGGGTAGACATGAGCGGCCTGCCATCGATCGACGACCTGCCCTTCCTCGACGGGGCTCCGGTGAAGTACAAGATCGCGCTCGTGGAAACCGACGAAGCGTACTCGGTGTCCGTTCCCGGCCTTCCCGGCTGCTGGTCGCAGGGGGCCACGGAACAGGAAGCGCTCGAGAACATCCGGAACGCCGTTCGCGAGTACCTGTCGGCGCGCGAGGATCTGCTCGAGGGGGCGGTCGTTCGCGAGGTCGAGGTGACGCTGTAGCGCAGTGCCGCGCATCCCCGGTGTCAACCATCGGGACGCCGACCTCGTTGACGAACGCCGCCAGGAACCCGTCTGCGGCCGGAGCTCTGATCGCTCTTTCGGACTGCGGGTCCCAGGGGCCATGGACAGAAAGCGATCGAGGACATTCGGGAGCCAAATCGCGAGCGTCGGGCCACGGCCGCCAGCCGGCATGACGGCCGTGGTCCCGGGCGTGCGCCGGTCGATTCCGGCGTCACGCCGTCCGGTCAGAGCAGGTCGATCATGTACTGTGCTGCATCGATCAACCCGGTGGCCTGCTGCGGCGACAGGACGGGGCCCGTCAGGTCCCGCACCTGCTGGATGAAGTCCTCGAGCACGGCCGCGGCCTCGGCCGACTTGCCCTTCGCCTGCAGCTTGAGCGCCTGGTCGATCTTCTTCGTGAGCGCATTGGCCTGGCCGCCGTTCACGACTCCCGCGGAGAGGAGCCCGTCGATCGAGGTTCCGATGTCCGCCGCGACGGTGGATGGCGTCGGCCCAGTATGCAACGACGGAGACGTTCTGCGGCGCACCATCAGCGGCGGCGAACAGGCGGAGTATGTCGTTCCAGACGAAGCCGTTGAATTCGGTCTGGAAGGCGTAGAGGTTCTGGTTCAGGTTGGCACCGCCGGGTGCGATCGGATCGGAAGGTCCCCAGCGCGTGTAGCCCTGCGGCGAAGCCAGCACGTAGTCGTGATTCAGCCCGGTTCGATAGTACGTTCCATTGACGTTGCCAGTCGGCTGGGCAATGGACTGTTCCAGATAGAAGCCATGCCACACTCCCGGCTGCAGGGTCGTGTTGAAGCACGCGACGATCCGGGCGCCGGCGGGCAGGGTGGCGAGGGGGCAGGAAGTGGCGGCCGCGCCTACCACAGCGGCGACCGGCTCCACCTCCGAAGGGGCCAGAGGCTCTTCCACGCACCCGGCGATCACCGCGAGCGCGGCCAGCGGGTACACGAAGGTCGTTTTCGTCGTGGGCATGGGTCCTCTCTTGCTGAGGTTGGCGGAGCGTGTCCGGTGGCCGGACCGCGCGGAGTGGAGGACCGCGACCCGGGGGCGTTTCTGCCCTCGGGTCGTACGGTCGGGTCCGCCGCGAATACCGCGTCGGTGCTACTTGTGAATCACGATGCTGCCGCCGCCGATGGTGGTGGCCGCGTCCGAGTCCTCGAGCTGGCCCATCTGGTTGTCGTACACGATCCCGCCCGTGTCGATGTTCCACAGCTTGATCCGGAAACGGTCCGTTCCCCCCCCACCGGCAACCGCACCATCGATGGCGGTGATGAGAAACCGGTACATCGAGGCGTCGCCGGCGATCTGACCTTCGCCCTTGAACTTCGCTCGAGCTCCCGCAACGACGAGCCACTGATAGCTCGTACTGTGGAAGGTGAGACCGCCTGCCTTGAACTGGAATTCGGTGTTTCCGGTCGGTGTGGTCGCGCCCTTCTTGTAGCGCGATACGAAGCCGAACGACGCCTTGCCCGTCGTGCTTCCGTTGGCGTCACAGCCGCTCCACAGGCAGGCGCCTGCCGGGGAATCGATCCAGCCGCCGCCGGTCACGAATCCACCCGATGCGTCGAAGACGACGATGTAGGCCGGCTGATCGTCGCTGCTGGAGCGTGTTCCTGTCAGGTCGCCGTCCGTCACGTTCGCGACCAGCGTGTAGACGCCCGGTGCCGAGAAGGTGTGCGACGCCGTCGCCGAGCCCGCTCCGCCCGACTCCGTCACACTGCCCGGCGACGTCGCGCCGTCACCCCAGGCGACCTCGGCCGTGTGCGTGTCGCCCGGGTTCGCATCCGTGAACGACGCGGTGGCCATCGCCGCCGTTCCCAGAGGAACCGGCGCGGACGGCAGGGAGATGGCCGTCACCGCCGGTGCGGCGTTCTCCTCCGCGACGAGGAACGGCGAGAGCGATGTGACCGTGCCGCAGATGATCTTGTCATTGGTGTCAAGCGACGTGGTGACGTTGGTCCAGGTGCCGTTCTCGTTGTGCAGAAGCTTCAGTTGGTTCTCGTTGCCATAGCTCACCCCGGAGTAATCGAAGCAGAGCGTGACGGTACCGGTGAACGTCGCTGTCGTCTCGACGTCGTAGTACGTGGGCGGGCTCCCCAGACGGAAGCCGTCCGGCGCCGGCGGACCGCCGCCCTGGCCGACGGTGCCCGAGGTCACCGTCGTCTCGCCTCCGCTCGTCACGTTGTCGAACGTGAGATCGACCGGCGCGGGCTCCCCTGAAGTTCCGTCCACCGGTTGCACGTTCACATCGGTGCCGGGCGGGGTTGAGCCGGGAAGCACATAGGACGTGGACGTGGGGTTACCCCAGCACTCGATGGTGTGGTCGGACTTCACGGCGCAGGATTGGTTGTAGGCCACGCTCAAACGGAGCACAGAGCCCAACTCCGCCGGGACGCTCGTCTGGCCATTGGAGTCTCGAGCCCCAGCAGGCGACAGACCCGTCGCTCTTGATGCGCGCAAGTGTGGTTCCCTCCGGCGCTCACCTGTGTGACGGTGCCCAATCCCGCCGGCACGCTCGCCTGGCCCAGGAGTTGTAGCCCCAGCAGGCGACGGAGCCGTCGCTCTTGACGGCGCAAGTGTGGTTTATCTCCGGCGCTCACCTGCGTGACGGTTCCCAATCCCGCCGGCACGCTCGCTTGGCCATAGGTCGTTGTAGCCCCAGCATGCGACGGAACCGTCGCTCTTGACGGCGCAAGTGTGGTATGCCCCTGCGCTCACCTGTGTGACGGTGCCCAATCCCGCCGGCACGCTCGTCTGGCCATCGGCAGTTGTAGCCCCAGCAGGCGACGGAGCCGTCGCTCTTGATGGCGCAGGTGTGGTATGCCCCTGCGCTCACCTGTGTGGCAGCGCCCAATCCCGCTGGCACGCTCGCTTGGCCCTGACTATTGTAGCCCCAGCAGGCGACGGAGCCATTGCTCTTGACGGCGCAAGTGTGGCCCGCACCGGCGCTCACCTGTGTGACGGTGCCCAATCCCGCCGGAACGCTCGCCTGGCCATGGGAGTTGTTGCCCCAGCAGGTGACGGAGCCGCCGCTCTCGAGCGCGCAGGCGTGATCGCCACCGGGCGCCACATCGACGAACGAGCCGGCGATCAGCGTTCCTTCAGCCGCCTGCCCCCAGCAGACGACGGAGCCGTCGCTCTTGACGGCGCAAGTGTGTAATCGTCCGGCGCTCACCTGTGTGACGGTGCCCAATCCCGCCGGCACGCTCGCCTGGCCATCAGTAGTTGTAGCCCCAGCAGGCGACGGAGCCGTCACCCTTGACAGGCGCGCAGTGTGTGGCTTGCTCCGGCGCTCACCTGTGTGACGGCGCCCAATCCCGCCGGCACGCTCGACCTGGCCCTGTCCGTTGAAACCCCAGCAGGCGACGGAGCCGTCGCTCTTGACGGCGCAAGTATGTAACCCTCCGGCGCTCACCTGCGTGACGGTGCCCAATCCCGCCGGCACGCTTGCCTGGCCATAGTAGTTGTCGCCCCAGCAGGCGACGGAGCCGTCGCTCTTGACGCGCGCACGTGTGGCAGTACTCCGGCGCTCACCTGCGTGACGGTGCCCAATCCCGCGGGCACGCTCGCCTGGCCGATAGTCATTGTACCCCAGCAGGCGACGGAGCCGTCGCTCTTGACGGCGCAAGTGTGGTATACTCCGGCGCTCACCCGTCGTGACGGTGCCCAATCCCGCCGGCACGCTCGCCTGGCCATAGGCGTTGCTGCCCCAACATGCGACGGAGCCATCGCTCTTGACGGCGCAGGTGTGAGTATCTTCCGGCGCTCACCTGCTGTTACGGTGCCCAATCCCGCGGGCACGCTCGCCTGGCCCGAGTTGTTGTTGCCCCAGCAGGCGACCAGGCCGTCCGACCCGACAGCGCACGTGTGATTGCGCTCCCGCGTCGATCGACTGCGCCGGCCCCACCAGCGCGAACGCCGGTTCAGCCGGCGGTGCGACTCGGGGCTCGGTGGGAGATTCGCGGCACCCTGCGAGCCCCACCGCCGACAGCAACAGCATGGACATGACGCGAAGCCGACTGACCTGCCTTGCCGTGTCGTCACTGAAGAAGCACATCATCGTCTCCTGTCGTGGGTTCGGGGACTGTCCGGGGCCACCTCGTTGCACGTCCGGGCGCCGGCTGTCATTCGCGGATCGCCGAGAGCGAATGCGACGCGATGTCGGGTCAAGCGGTCGGTCAGAGCAGGTCGATCAGCGAGACAGACCCGAAATGCCGAACCACGCGAATGGGGAAGATCGGGGACATGTCCGAAACTCATGCGCCCGCACGTTACGGAGCAGTTGGATCATGCCGGTTGTCAGGCTGCCTGACCCTTTTCTCCTCCCATGGCGCAGCTTCTGGGGATATCACGACATCCTTGTGCCGACGGGAGAGGCCGTGTTGCCGAATCGAGGCGCGCAATCGTCCGTTTCAGGCCGGGGCGACCGGGCGCCGGATGCAGCACCTCCTCCGCGTCTGAGAGGGCGGCCGGAAGGTCCGCCTTACGGAGACCGCCATTATGGAGCTGCCGAAGCACAAGCCGCGCGCCGCATCCTGCGCCATTGGCCCGTCGTCAGGTCCGTAGCCACGGCTACCTCATGCGGCATCACTCCAGGCGACCCATATGTTCATGTCGAGTGTACGTCACGAGAAGATGGCATGCCCGGGCGAGGACAAAGGAGCGACTGAAGACTGCGATGACCCTGCCACGCGGCGAGGTAACGCGTCTCCTGCGGGAGTTCAAGCCGGGCGACAGTGAGTCCGCCTCGCGCCTGATGGAGTTGATCTATCCGGAATTGAAGAGGATAGCCCGGAGCCGGCTTCAATACGAGAGGGAAGGTCACGATCTGCAGCCGACGGATCTCGTGCACGAGGCCTACATGCGGCTGGTCTCGCACAAGGACCACACGTGGGAGAGTCGTGCGCACTTCTTCGCCGCCAGCGCCAACATCATGCGGCGCATCCTCGTCGACCACGCCCGCTCGCGGAACGCGCAGAAACGGCAGGGTGAGCGCGCCTCGATTCCGCTGGACGAGGCCATGGCGTTGACGGAAGAGCAGTCGGCCGACCTGCTGGACCTGGACCTGGCGCTGACGGAGCTCGAACAGCTCTCATCCCGCCAGGCCCGCGTGGTCGAGTTGCGCTATTTCGCCGGGCTCAGCGTCCCGGAGGTTGCGAGCGCGCTCGGACTCAACCCCAGATCGGTGGACCGGGACTGGGCGACGGCGCGCGCCTGGCTCCGGGCGAGGTTGCGGAGATGAGTGAGCGCTGGGAGCGAGTCACGGCATTGTTCGCGGCGGCCCGTGCGCTGGACACGGACAAGCGCGCCTCCTTCCTCGCGATTGCCTGTGAGGGTGACGATGCCCTCCGCGCCGACGTCGAGGCGTTGCTGGCGGCGGACGCGCCGGACGACGGCTTCCTCGAGGATCCACCATGGGCACACCTCGCCCGGACGGACGCGGGCCAACTTCGAAGCGGACAACTCCTGAAGGATCGCTATCGCGTCGATTCGGTGCTGGGAGCCGGTGGTCAGGCGCTGGTCTACCGCGCGACCGACATCCTGCTCACCCGCCCTGTCGTCATCAAGGTGATGCGCGCCGAAGGGCATGGAAATCAATGGCTCAAGGCCCGCTTCGAGCAGGAGATGAAGGCGCTCACGCGCATCGACCACTCTGGCGTGGTCGGCATTCTCGACGTCGGAGAGCTGGATGACGCGTCGCCGTTCCTCGTCATTCAGCACATCGAGGGAATGAGCTTGCGCGAGGCCCTGTCCGGCGGACCGCTGCCGCCTGCCCGGGTAGCGAGGATCCTCCGTCAGATGGGCAGCGCGTTGCACGCGGCCCATGCGGCTGGAATCGCGCATCGCGACCTGAAGCCGGAAAACGTGATGCTCCAACCGCATGACGGCGATGGCGACGTCGTGAAGCTCATCGATTTCGGCATCGCGAAGATCGACCGGAGCGACCTTGCACCGAACACGACGGCCGTCATGGTTCTGGGCACCGTGCGCTACATGGCGCCGGAACAGTTCGAAGGGACGTACTCCCCGGCGTCGGACATCTACTCGATGGCTCTCCTCGCGTGTGAGATGCTGAGCGGGGAACCAAACATCCGCAGCCTTCCCCGTTCGACGCCGGCCAGGGCCCGGGCGGCGCTGGAGGCGGCCCTGGCCTATCGGCCGGAAGAGCGGCCGACCGATGTCCGGAAATGGGGTGAAGAGCTGGCTGGTGTGCTCTCTGCCGGACGAAGGCGCACACGCAGGGTCGCCATGGGCATCGCGCTTGCGACGCTGGTCGTTCTCGGAACAGCTGCTACGGAACGCATGCTCCGAGGATCCGCCGAGCCCGTACGAATCGTCGAAAAGGTGGGCGCCTTCGATCCCCTGACGGAGGGGTTCAGCACGAACCACGACGTGACGGGCAGGATTGTCGAGAATGCGACGCACACCGGGTATGACGCCTGGCGTATCATTACGCAGAGCCAGGGCTACTACTATCGCACGTTCACGCGAGCCCAGAAACGCCGCGCGCTCGAGCGCGGCTGGAAGCTCACGGCGGTGATGAAGGCAGAAGAGGGCGGCGCGGGCGCCGGGGCGGACTTCTCGGGAGAAGGTGGACGCTTTGATGTCCTCGTCCTTCGGGACGGCGATCGGGAGATCGTGCGCCTGCAGACCCAGATCGTTCCCGACTGGAGCGGCATGGACTTCATTCAGACGCCGGCAGGACAGTGGCACGAGTACGAACTGATCTACGACCCACTTCTGAAGAGCGCCAGTCTGTGGATCGACAACCAACGACGTCTGACGGGCTATCGCGGTTTCAGCCAGTATCAGGAGGACACCGGCCTCGATCTCCTTGCAGTCGTGTACCAGAGCGACCACGGCTCGGCCGCGTTCAAGTCCGTGCGCTTCGAGATCAATCCCTGAGAAAAGACTCCGGCGCGGTGCAAAGACCCGACGCCGTGATTCTCGCCACTCGATCCGCGCGTGGCGTCACGGCCTCCTTCCGCTTCGACGAGGGCGGCTGGCTGCTGGGCCAGGTGCACACGGACCAGACCCCGGCCGAGCTGGCCGACACGGCGCGGCACGGCCCTCGCCCCGGACGGCCTCGACACCACCGCGCTGGCCATGTGCCGGACCGACCCCGAGGTGGGCGTGCGCGCGAACGCGCTGGCCGTCTACGCCGGCGCCGCCGGAGCCCGCGCCCTCGCCACCCTCGAGGAGGCCACCAGCCCGGACCTGCCCCTGAACATCCGCTCGACCGCCGTCCGGATGCTCGGCCGCCTCCGCGACCCCAGCACCGCCGACGTCCTGGCCCGCCTCACCGATCCGGTCGAGCCGCGCGGCCTCCGCCAGTCGGCCCTCTCCACACTGGCCGCCATCGGCGACGAGGCCCGCACCGTCCAGGTCGCCGGCGACGCGCTCTCCGATTACGACCCGCTCTATGCGACGTCGGCCGTTAGCGTCCTGTCGCGCCTCGGAACGCCCGCGGCGCGAGCCAGGCTCGAGGCGGCCGCGAAGACCGAGACGCGGGTGCACGTCAAGGAGGCCATCGAGCGGGCGCTGGCCCGCGGGCGGTAGGGCGGGTCGGAGCCGCAGTCATCGGGATTCGGGTCCAGGCGCACACACGCGAAGGCACTTCGTCTCCTCTTCCTCAGCCGGTGTCCGTGTCGGCGACTCTCGCTATTCCGGTGCCCCGCCTGCCCGGCCAGAGTTGCGCCTGTGCCGAGCGAACGATCCTCCGCCGGACGACGTCCCGATCCATCAAGGGTCTGGACCGCTCATGCTAGATGTAGCATATTGCCATGGAAGAACCATCACGCAAGGCAGTGGTCTGGGTCGGGTCCTGCCGCGACGATCTGGGCCGGTTTCCCACGGAGGCTTGCCGCGCGCTGGGCTACGCCCTGAACGTCGCCCAGCTCGGCGGGAAGCATCCGGATGCCGTTCCGCTGAAGGGTTTCGGCGGAGCCGGTGTGCTCGAGATCGTGGAGGACTTCGACGGCAGCACGTATCGGTTGATGTACACAGTGCGCCTGGGCGACAGGATCTACGCCTTGCACGCCTTCCAGAAGAAATCGAAGCACGGAATCCGGACCCCGCGACACGAGATGGCAGTCGTTCGCCAACGATACGATCAGGCGCGCGAGATGCACCGGCGGTGGCTGGCGTCGCATCCCGGAGGAAGGGCATGAAGAAGACGAACAAGGAAGAGGGCGGGGAGGTCGGCAGCGGCAACGTATTCGCCGATCTTGGCCTCCGGAATCCGGAGGTGCTCCAGGCAAAGGCGGATCTCATGTTCGAGATCAGTCAGGCCATCGAGGTCCGAAGTCTGACTCAGGCCGCGGCGGCCGAGTTGCTCGGCATCGACCAGCCCAAGATCTCCGCGCTGGTCCGCGGCCGCATGAACGGGTTCTCGCTGGAGCGGCTTTTCCGTTATCTGAACGCGCTCGACAGGGACATCGAGATCGTCGTTCGACCTGCCAGGGTCGGGGCGTCCCGCAAACCGCTCCGCGTCGTCCGGGAGGGCGCGGAGCCGGGCGGCGCCGCGCGGGCCGCGCGGAGGCGCCCAGCCGTGGCTGCGAAGCGAGGGCGAACGGCCGACGGCTCAAGCTGATCCGGACATTGGGCTGGCCCCATGAGCCATGGCTTGGCTCCTGGGCCAGGTGCACACGTCGGCCGTGAGCGTCCTGTCGCGCCTCGGAACGCCCGCGGCGCGAGCCAGGCTCGAGGCGGCCGCGAAGACGGAAACGCGGGTGCACGTGAAGGAGCCGATCGAGCGGGCGCTGGCCCGCGGGCGGTAGGGCGGGTCGGAGCCCTATCGAGATGACCGGTTCTGCCATGGATCGAGGCCTCCGCTCCATCCAACTTCCCGGAGGAACGAGGGTGCAGAACTTCGAATCGGCCCGGCGGGCTCGTCCGCCTTGACCTGGTCACCTGGAAGGAGTATGAAGCGTGCGAACCGGCGTCCTCGAACCGAATCGAAGCATGAAATACCGGGTCCTGATCGAGCCGGACGAAGACGGCGTCTTCGTCGCAACCGTGCCGGCGCTCCCTGGTTGCATCAGCCAGGGTACGACCCGGGACGAGGCCGTGCTCAATGTCCGGGAAGCGATCCGGGCGTACCTGGAGAGTCTGGAAGCTCACGGGGAGCCGGTCCCGCCATCGATCTCGGAAGAGATCGTCGAAGTCACATCGTGATGCGGCGAGAGATGCGGCCGCATCGTCGCATCGTGGTGCCTGATCACGATCCGGTGGCGAAGGGGACGCTGCGCGCAATCCTCCGCGAGGCGGGAATCACGGTCGCTGAATTCGCCACGCTTCTCGAGCGCTGAGGCACCCTCCGTGAACGACCCACCATCGATCGACGAACGGCCCTTCTTCGGCGGGGGTCCGGTGAAGTACAAGATCGCGCTCGTGGAAACCGACGAGGGGTACGCCGTGTCCGTGCCGGGCCTTCCGGGCTGCTGGTCGCAGGGGGCCACCGAGCAGGAAGCGCTCGAGTATATCCGGGAAGCCATTCGCGAGTACCTGTCGGTGCGCGAGGATCTGCTCGAGGGGGCGGTCGTTCGCGAGGTCGAGGTGACGCTGTAGCGCAGTGCCGCCTGGACACGAATCTGTGCATTGCGCTGATTCGCCGGACGTCGGAAGGCGCGGAACGGCGCCTGGTCGCGCAGGCAGTGACGGATGTCGCGATTTCGGCGCTGACGGTGGCGGCGCTGGAGTACGGCGTGGCGAAGAGCCGGCAGCCGCGTCTCGACGCTGACAGGCTCGAGCGCTTCCTTCATAGGAGTTCGGGCGGGTGAAGGGCCTGAAAGTGCAGGACTGGACGCGCTGACCCTCGACACGTTCGCGGAATTCCCGCCGATCAGGGGCCTCCGACGATCTGCCCTCCCGCTCACGCGGATGCCGTGGCGCTGCCTACGCCACCCGCCACCAGGGCGCGGCCAGCACGCCCTCGGCCAGCCACACCGTCTCCTCGCCGCCGTGCAGCAGCAGCGCGCCCTCGACCTGATCGCGGTATTCGGCCGAGAAGGTCAGCAGGTGGCGCGCATCGGACCAGGTCGGCCGCGTCGTCGCCTTGACTTCGATCGGGAGGAGTCTCCGGCCGTGTTCGATCACGAAGTCCACCTCTTCGCCATTCACGGTGCGCCAGAACAGGATCCCGGGCCGCGGCACGACGGTTTCCCGCCAGGCGACGAGGTCCACCAGGATCAGGTTCTCGAGGTGTGCGCCGCCGGGTTCGACACCACCGGCCACGTGCAGGCCGAGGGCGACGTCGGACCAGTAGAGTTTCGGGCTCTTGACCAGGCGCTTCGTGCGGTTCACGGCGTACGCGGGGACGCGCACGATCTGATACGACGTCTCGAGCAGGTTCAGCCAGCGGTGCGCCGTGGGGCGCGAGATGGCGACGTCGCGCGCCAGGTCCGCCTGGTTGATCACGGCGCCCGCGCGCAGCGCGGCGGCCGCCATCAACCTGTGGAAATCGCCGAGGTTCTCGATGCTGCTCAGGACCCGGAGATCGCGCTCGAGGTACGTCGCGACGTAACCCTCGAACCACAGAGTGCGCTGCTCGGCCGTTTCCAGCTCGTGCGCCGGCACGGGTAGTCCGCCAATCCGGGCGGCCGCCCGCCAATCCTCCGGCAGCGGCTCCACCGCATCGAGCACGTCGATCCAGTCGGAACTCCGGCCGGCGAGGAGCTCGGACCAGAGCCCCGCTCGCGCCCGGCCGTGCCGTTCCCGGCGAGTCAGCGGCCACAGGGCGAGGTAGTACGCGCGACCCGCGAGCGACTCTGAAACGCGCTGCATCTGCAGCAGGTTCGCCGAGCCGGTCAGCACGAAGCGCCCCTTGCTCCGCTGTCGCTCGTCATCGACCGCGCGCTTCACGGAGAGGAGCAGATCCGGCGCCCGCTGCACTTCGTCCAGGATCAGGTCGTGGCCCCGGGCCAGCAGCGAATCAGGATCGCGGAGCGCCTGGTCGCGCAGGGCGAGATCATCGAGCGTCAGGTACGGGCGGTCCGCCAGAGCCGGCGTCGTCCGGACGAGAGTGCTCTTGCCCGTCTGCCGGGCTCCGGTCACCACGACGACGGGCAATGTCGCGAGCGCGCGTTCCAGCGCCGCACCGGCGGCCCGCGGCAGGAGTTCCACCTCTGTTTCGCGACTTGAACGATAATCGTCCATGTCGTGAACGATTGTCGCCTGCCCCCGACCTGTCAAGGTGGCCACGAGGAAGTCCTGGCCGAAGCTGCCTTATGCCATGGACCAGCTCGTATAAACTTGCGGCGATATCCTTATGCGATAGATTGGCCGCATAAGCTTCCTTCGATGGCGGGGACCATGACGTCGCATCCCGAGCGAGCAGGAGCGTTTCGTCGCCAGCCGGCCGGGCACACCGCCTTCGTGCCCGCGCCGTTCCCGCCGGGGGACCTCCAGTTGGCGGGCCTGCTCGGGTTGTTGGAGCGTGCCAACCTGGCGCTCGGAAAGCTGGTGGGCGCCACCGCGATCCTGCCGGACCCCGACCTGTTCGTCTACATGTACGTCCGCCGCGAAGCCGTCCTCTCGAGCCAGATCGAAGGGACCGAGGCTTCCCTGATCGACCTCCTGGAATACGAGGCCGAACCGGAGAGAGCAGAGCGGCGCGTGGACGTTGCGGAGATCACAAACTACATCGGCGCGTTGCGGTACGGCCTCGAGCGTGTACGCGAGCTGCCCCTTTCACTCCGGCTCATCCGCGAGATCCATGAGCGGCTCATGACCGGGGTCCGTGGAGGTGAAGCCGCGAAGACACCTGGTGAGTTCCGTCGCTCTCAGAATTGGATCGGCGGCCCCGATCCGCAGACGGCACGCTTCGTCCCTCCACCGGTCGAGGAGATGCACCGGTGCCTGCACGAACTGGAGGCGTTCCTTCACGCCGAATCCGACCTGCCGACGCTCATCCGGGCAGGCCTGGCGCATGCGCAGTTCGAGACGATCCACCCGTTCCTGGACGGTAACGGCAGAGTCGGGCGCCTTCTGATCACCTTTGTCCTGTCCCATGAAGGAATCCTCCCGGAGCCGATCCTGTACCTCTCGATCTTCTTCAAGCGCCACCGGCAGGAATACTACGACCGACTGCAGGCGATCAGGGAGAAGGGAGACTGGGAGGGATGGCTCGCGTTCTTCCTCGAAGGCGTCGCCGAGGTGTCGAACGAGGCGACGACGACAGCGCGCCGGATCGTCGATCTTCGTGAAGCGGAACGGGCCCGGATCGGGCAGCAGCTCGGGCGACGCGCCGGCTCCGCTCTGCAACTGCTCGAGCATCTCTTCCGCAACCCGGTCGTCAACGTCAAGGGTGTGCAGCAGGCAACCGGGCTCTCACAGCCGGCGGCGAATGCTCTGGCGAACGCCCTCGAGGATGCGGGTGTGCTGCGGGAGATCACCGGCAGGAAGAGCTACCGCGTGTTCGGCTTCGACAGATACCTGCAGCTGTTCCGGGAAAGGGACGACCGAGGCTGACCCGCTCGCCGTTGGGATCGAATCGCTACCAAATCGAGCGGGCATTGGGCCGCGGGCGGTAGGTCGGAGCCCGCCCACCTGATACGCGTTCCCCTCGCCCCACGGCGTTGCTGACAACGAACATGGTCAACTTCGATATTGACAACGAACATGGTCATAACCATTCTTGACCATGTACGTTGTCATTGGGAGGGTACATGTTGCTCCGACGGCCTCACGATCTCGCGGGTCTGTTTCGCGACGGCCGCGCCCGCGTTGGCTGGTCTCAGAACGGGCTGGCAGAAAGGGTCGGCGTTTCTCGCCAGTGGATCTCGCTGGTGGAAACCGGCAAGACCAGCGTCGAGTTCGACCTCGTCGTTGCTGCTCTGCAGGCGCTCGGGTACCGCTTGCGCGTGGAAACGACCGATCAGCCGACGGGCAGTGTGGGCGAAGCGGCCGATTTCCCGGAGGGATTGGTTCATGGCTCGTCACAGCGCACGCCGCTGACTCGCCATGGCGAGCCCCTCGGCCGACAACGAACGAGGCGCACGAAGAGATATCGCGATGGATGAGCTGCGGGTCCTCGTCAATGGCGAGCTCCTCGGGGCGGTTGCGCAACGGACCAGCGGCGACCTCGTCCTCACGTACGATCGGTCGTGGCAGGAACGGGGCGATTCCTTCCCGCTCTCCCTCTCCATGCCTCTCGCGCAGCGGGAACACGGCGATTTGGTGGTCCGCCCTTTCATGGAAAACCTCCTTCCTGACAACGCTCGGATCCTGGAACAGTGGGCTCGACAGTTTCATGTTTCCGCCCGGAATCCCTTCGCCCTTCTTGCCTGCATGGGCGAAGACTGCGCAGGCGCGGTGCAGTTCGTTCGCCCCGAACGCTACGAAGAGGGGGTCCACGCGGGTCCGGGGGACATCGACTGGCTGACGGAGGAAGAAATTGCCGTGCGCCTTCGCGACCTGGTGGAGCAACACGGGACCGGGCGGCTACCGGGGGATCGCGGCCAATTCAGTCTCGCCGGCGCACAGCCCAAGATGCCTCTTCTCTTCGATGGTGAGCGGTGGGGGATTCCTTCCGGCCGGATGCCGACGACGCACATCCTCAAGCCGCACGCTCAGCAGGGCCTCGAGGGCTTCGACATCAACGAACACCTCTGCCTGAGGCTGGCGAAGGAGCTCGGCTTCGCGGTCGCGGAATCGCGTCTCGAGAATTTCGCGGGGCAGGAGACCCTCGTGGTCGCCCGCTACGATCGGCTGCGAATCGGCGACGGCAGGGTCATACGACTGCACCAGGAGGACACTTGCCAGTCTCTCGGAGTTTCGCCGCTGCGGAAGTACCAGAACGAGGGAGGACCCGGCCCCGCCGACATCGTGAACCTGCTTCTCCGGGAGTCCGACGACGCCGAGACCGATGTCGCGGCATTTCTGGACGCACTCGCGCTGAACTGGGTGATCGCCGGCACGGCCGCGCACGCGAAGAACTATGCCCTGCTCCTTTCCGCCGGGTCTGTCCGCCTCGCGCCTCTGTACGACGTGATCAGCATCCTCCCGTACCCGCACCTTCCTCACCACAGGGAAGCCAGGCTCTCCATGCGGATCGACCGCGAGTACGATGCGTGGAAGATCCGGAGGAGAGACTGGGAGGGACTCGCCGCCGATTGTGACCTCGATCCCCATCCGGTCGTCGAACGCGTGCGCCAGCTCGTGGCAGCCCTGCCGGCTGCCATCGAGCGTGTGGCAGCGGAAGCCCGCTCCGAGGGTGCGCACCATGACATCATCGAACGCCTGGAAGTCGAGGTACGGGAGCACAGCCTACGCTGCCTGAGCGCGCTGGAACCCGAGGGTTGATCATCACGGACACCGGAGCGCCTATCGCGTTCGACCTCCGGCACTTCGGAGAGGTGCGGCTGTAGCCGACATCGCGCTCTGTTCGCGCGACATCGGGGTGAAGCCGTAGTGCGATACCGCACCGACCCGGGCAATGGCAGCCACGGTACGGCTCCGGATCCGGGTCTGCGTCACGCATACCAACGCGGGTGCCGGGCGGCGCCAGACGAATGAGCCGGTCCGCCGGATACCGCCATGCGATGAGCGTCGCACGGTCATTTCCGCGGACACACGGGCCGCTGCCGCCGCGAGCGAGGTCAAACGGACACCACATCCGGTCCTCCGGACGCGCGGTGTCATTTTCTCCTCGCTGAGCGCTGACTGACTGCCACCAGGCAGGCTCGTGAACTGAGCTGGTGTTGCATTACCCTCACTCAGAGCAGGTCAACCGCCCCCACACACGGTCGTGGGACGAAAAATGTCGAGTTGTCCGCGCCCGTGGCGCGTTCGGGTGTCCGAGCCGATTGCGTGGTACTCGTTCGCGGAGCGGTCGGTCCGCGTTCAAGGCCGACCGGGTCGCGCCTCGACATTGGCCAAGCCGTTTCGGCCATGTGCGCGTCGGCGAGCCGGGCCCATCAGGGTCCGGCAGCGGCGGCCGGCGAGAGTCGGGAGAGCGCTGGGGCGCGGCGGTGAGGTCCGCCTTTCGCGGCGCGATCATGCCATATATGTTTAACGCATGTCTACGGTGACGCGAACCACGGTCTATCTGAACGCTGCCGACTACCGGCGGCTCAAAGCGCTGGCGCAGGCGGAAGGCCGGACCACGGCCGAGCTGGTGCGCGAGGCGGTGGCGGAGTACGCGGAGCGCCGGGCGGCCTCGCGACGGCCGCGGAGCCTCGGGGCCGGCCGGAGCGGGAGCGGCGATCTCTCGGAGCGGGTGGACGAGCTCCTGGGCGGAATGGGACGCGAGGGTTGATTATCGCGGACACGGGCGCGCTGATCGCGCTGATCGACGCCGACGACCGGAACCACGAGGAGCTGCGCGCGCTGTACGAGTCCGGGCCGGACGCCTGGCTCGTGCCGTGGGCCGTGCTGCCGGAAGTGGACTACATGCTCGCGTCGCACGTCGGCGCGAAGGCGGAGTTGGCGTTCGTGCGGGACGTGGCCGACGGCCGCTGGGCCGTCGAACTGGGGAACGCGGCGGACCTCGTCCGGGCTCGCGAGTTATGCGAGCGCCACCGGGGGCTCGGCCTCGGGCTCGTCGACGGCGTGGTGATGGCGATGGCGGAGCGACTCCGCGCGGAAGCGATCGCGACGCTCGACCTGCGTCACTTCGGCGCGGTCCGGCTGCGCACCGGCGTGTCGCTGTACCCGCGCGACCTCGACCGTTGAGCGTCCCCCGCCCGCGCGCCGGCTCGAACCTGCCGCGGACCGCGCTCCGGTCGGTCGCGACCGCGGTCACGCTGCTCGTCCTCGCCGCGTGCGGACCTGCGATGAAGCTGCCGAGCCCCGCGCGCCCAACGTCCGCATCCGCTCCTGCAACACCTTTCCGCACCGAGGGCCGCTTCATCGTCGATGGCGCCGGCCGCCGCGTTCGCCTGCTCGCGGTGAGCTGGTACGGCGCCGAGTCGGAGGACTTCGCCGTGGGTGGGCTCCACCTTCAGCCGCTGGACACGATCACCGGTCTGATCGCGCAGCTCGGCTTCAACACGGTGCGACTGCCCTGGTCGAACGAGCTGGTCGAGCGGGACCCCGTGGTCCCGGACCGGGCGCTGACCGCCAACCCGGGGCTCCGCGGCCGTCACGCGCTGGAGGTTCTGGACAGCGTGGTGGCCGCGCTCACGCGCCGCGGCCTGATGGTCGTTCTCGACAACCACAACAGCGACGCCGAGTGGTGCTGCGGGCGGGACGGGAACGAGCTCTGGTACAACGACCGCTATCCGGAGTCGAGCTGGATCGCCGACTGGAAGGCGATGGCGGCAAGGTACCGGGACGATCCGCTGGTGATCGGCGCGGATCTGCGGAACGAGCCGCGGGGCAGCGCGAACTGGGGTGGGCCTGCGGCATCCGACTGGCACGCCGCGGCGGAGCGCGGCGGCAACGCCGTTTTGGCTGTGAACCCGGACCTCCTCATCGTCGTGGAGGGCACCGGGTGGGCGGCGGACCTTTCCGGCGTGGATACCCTGCCGGTGATCCTCGACCTGCCGGGGCACGTGGTGTACGAGGCGCACGACTACGCCTGGTTCGAGTCGCACGCCAGCTATGAGGAATGGGTCGCGAACATCACGCCGAAGTGGGGCTACCTGGTGACCGGCCCCCGGCCCCAACCGCTATGGCTCGGCGAGTTCGGCACCTGCTACACCCGGCCCGACTGCCTGAAGAGCGACGACCCCGAGGCGTACGGCTCCTGGTACGGCCACCTCACTCGCTACATGGCCACGTTCGGCATCGACTGGGCGTACTGGGCCGTCAACGGCACGCAGAGCACGGGTGCAGGTCGCACCTTCGGCGCAGTGGAGGGATACGGCGTGCTGAACGCCGGGTGGAGCGGAATCTCCGACGAGGCCCACATGGATGCGCTGTGGCGGATCATGGGAGCCGGGCGTCGACCGCCGGCCGGGACGGCGCGGCCTCCGCCGTAGCGAGCGCGGCGTGGTCAGGCGCCCGTGAGCCGGGCCGTGCGACGAACGCTCTGGCCGAGTGCTGTCCGGTGTCCGCGGTCGGCTCAGGCCACCTGCTCGGCGACCTCCGGCTCCTCGTCCTCGGCCGACGCCTCGACGGCTTCCTGCGCCTGGTCCGGCGCACGTCGCTCCTCGCGCTCGTCGGGATCGATCGCCGTGATGGCCGCATGGACCCGGGCGGTCACATCGCGCTCCTCGCGCAGGCCTTCGATCATGCTCTCGGCCTGCTTCAGCAGGAACTGCAGGGAGCCGGCCTTCTCGACGGCGTGATCGACGATGACCTTCTGTCCCTGGAGCGCGCTGACGTTGGACCGCACATCGGCGAGCAGCGCCTCGGCGCGTGCCAGCCGCGTCTCCGCCTGTGCCATTTCCCGCTTGCGCTCATCGAGTTCGGTCGTCATCCCGCGGATCTCGCGGAGCTGGCTCGTCACCTGGTCGAGGAACCTGCGGCTGTCCTGGATCTCACGCTGTGCGGACGTGATCGCCCGGACCTCCGCCGTCGTCTTCTCGGCCATCGCAAACATGCGATTGAGGTCGGCCTGGAGGGTCTCGACCGTAGCCTGGCGCGCGGAGATCTGCTCCAGCGAACGTCCGATCTGCTCTTCCACAGTGGCCCACGTGGTAAGGCGCTCCTCGAACTGGTCGAGGCGCGTTTCCACGAGCTGCAGGCCGGACCCGCGCTCCTCGATCTGCACTGTGAGCGCAGCGATCTTTGTCGCCTTCCGATCCGCGGCCGAGACGGACACGGCGAGCTGCTTGGCCCGTTCGCCCAACTCCTGTGCGGCCGCAGCGGCCTCCTCGCGCAACTGTGACGCCTGCTGCAGGTCCTTGCTCGCTTCTTCCAGCGCGTGCTGTCGCTGATCGATCTCCTGACGCAAGGCACGCGTTCGCTCCGCGAGCCCTTCGATGGACTCGCAGCGATCCTCGACCGCCGCGATGCTCTTCGCGATTTCGTCGGCCGCCCGCCCGGTCTTGTGGACGGTGGCCGAAACGGAGGCGAGCGTCTTGCCCAGTCGCTCCGCTTCCTCGGAATGTGCGGCCAGCCCGGTGAAGCGCTGCTCGGCGGTGTTCATGCGGACGTGGAGGTCCCGTCCCCGCTCGTCGAGCGAAGCGGAGATTCTCCCGAGGTCGGTGAGACGCTTGTGCACGTCCGCGACCAGCTCGCGTTGCGCCTCGATGGCCGCCCCGGAGTCACTCACTCGCTGGATCTGCTCCTGCACGAGCTCGACGGTCGGCACCAGCTGCTGCAGGTCGCCGACTCGTTCCCGCAGGTCGCCCACCGTCTGGTCGACTCCCGCCAGCCACGTCCGGGCCTCCGCCTGCTCATCGCGGAACCGTGAAATTTCGCCGGCGACGATCTGCGTCTGCTCGAGCGCATCCTTCACGACCGCGTGAGTGCTCCGCAGCTGCTCGACGTCCCGCAGGGCCGCTTCGACGGCCGGGCCCGACTCCTCGATGCGCGCCACCCGCTCGGTGGCTTCGCGCGCCGTCCGGTCGACCTCCTCCATGTCCCGGCGTAGCGCCTGCACCTTCCCCGTTTCCGCATCCAGGCGGCCGACGCTGTCGGTGATGGACTGCAGCTGCTCCCCCATGGCCTGGACGCCGGATTGAAGCACGGTCACCGTCTGCTTCGTGTCGGCGAGCCCGGCGAGCCGGTTCTCCAGATCCGAGACCGTGTTCCCGAGGTCGGCCACGCGCTGACTCACCAGCTCGAGACCCTGGCTTTCGAAGTCGAAGCGTCCCACGGCATTCCGCACCTCGTCCCGTGCGGCCGCCAGCTCGGAACGAGCCAGCCGGACCTGCTCGTCGCTCGTCTGCTGAAGCTCATCGACCTCGCGTGCACGCTGCAGAACGAAGTCGTGGAGAGTCTGCAATCCGTCCACCTTCTCCTTCAGGCCTTCCAGCGACTCCGCGGCCTCCCGTTGCCGCCGCACTCCGTCCTCGATCTGGCGCATCGAGTGGTCGAGCTGATCCGCCCGCGCGACGGCGCGGTCGATGGCGTCCCGCCGCGCTTCGAGCGACGAGCTCTTCTGGGCGACGGTGTCGCCGAGCACCTTGAGCGTCTCGAGCCGCCGCCTGACATCGTCCGCCGCCGCGGGGACGCCGTCCATGCCGCGCACCGCCTGCTCGATCTCCTGGACGCGCCGCTCGTTGTCCGCCAGCGCCTGCGCGAATTCCTCGTGACGCCGGTCGAACCCGTCGATCCTGGAGGCCGCCACCTTGTGGGTGTCCATGGCCCGCCCGTACTGCTCCTGGAGCCGCGCGAGCTGCTCGGCCGTTCCGCCGACCTGGCTGCGGATCTCGTCGGCCTGGGCCCGCAGCTCGCGGAACGGCGTCGCGTTCCCGAGGAACGCGCCGATCTCATCCTTCAGCTCCGTTGCGACATCCACCTTGCCGCGCAGTTCCTCGAACAGGATGCGGATCCGCTCCGAGTTCTCATCGGCGTGGCCGATCCTCGTCTCCGCCTTCCGCTGGCTCTGCTCCAGCCGCTCGGCCTGGTCGTCCAGCGTCTCGAGGAGACCGCCGAGTCGCTCGGCCGCTGCGAGCTTCTCCTCCAAGCCCGCAAGACGGGTCAGGATGGCGTCCATCTGCTGGTCCGCTTTGCCGATCGGCTCGCCCAGGTTCTCCATGCGCGCGACGGAGGTGTCGGCGCTCTGGATCAGCGCCTCGCAGCGACCGCGCTCCTCCTGCATCTCGTGCAGGATCGCGTTCATCTCAGCGACAAGCTCCGTGTCCCTGGAGCCGTTCCCGAGCAGATTCTTCAGCAGGGTGGCCATGGCCTCGTTCCTCCGATGTGCCGAACCGCCCGGGCGTGGGGCGGGGCGTTGAACTCCATGTTTTCGGGGACTGACCACTCGCCGGCCCCGGGCTGCGGACGGCAGACGACGAGTGGATGCGAGCACACGTGTGGCAAGTACCGAGCCCCGCGGCCGGGTGCGCTCGTAACGGTCATGCGCGTGCGTGCGTTGCGTACGTGTGAGCAATGCCCGGGCGCCCCGACCGCGCTCACATGATTGCGACGGCGAGTGCTGGAATGCGGAAGAATTTCGCCTGCACCGGTTGCGCCTCGCCTCATGTCCGGGTCCGGACCTCCGCCAGCCTTGCCGTGACCGACTCGTGGCTGTGACCACACGCCGTCAACACCTCCGCCAGGCGCGTTGCCGGCGCCGCGTCCGACAACATCGCCTGCAGCAGCTCTCCGCTTCCGACCTCGGCCGCACCTTCCTGCCTCGCCAGCCGCGCCGCGGTTTCCAGCGCGTTCCGGAGACGCGAGGAGCGCGCTCCCTCTCGAGGTCTCATTCCCTTCGGTCCCCGCCGGCCAAGCTCCGAGAACGCTTCATCGAGCGTGTTGTGGTCGAGCCCGAGCCCGGTCAGGGTGCTCCCGGCAACCGAATCCGGCGTCCGGCTCATCGCCAGCAGCACGTGCTCCGTGCCCGCCGCGTCATGCTCGTACCGCGTCGCTTCCTCCTCGGCACTCTCCAGCAGCGTCCCCACACTCGGGCCGAGAGGATGGCGGGGCAGCGCCGGGTACCACGTCCCATCGGGTCGGCTCAGAATGAAGCGAACGGGCGCACGCGGGTCCCCTCCACTGTCCACCAGGATCCATCCCACGCCGTCCAGCACGTAGTCCCGTGACCAGACTTCCACGGCATCGGATGGGACGAGCCAGTCCGCCGCCTCGTGCGCCAGCAGCACCGGGACCGGATGCCCGCCCGCAGTGAACGGCTCGAGAATCTCGTGCACCCGGTTCTCGATCTTCCGCGCCCGTTGCTCGAAGAGCTTCCGTTCCAGCTCGTTGGCCGGCTCGTACGGCCACGTCCCCAGCGCCCCGGGCTGCGCCAGGGGCGCCACCCGGATCGGCTTCGGCCGCGACGCCAGGGTCTTCACAACGTCGTTCCGGCGGAGCGGCAGAGGGCTCGGAAGCACCCGCCAATACGTCCGCGCGGCAACGGCCAGCGCCGTCTGCACGAACTCGACCAGGGCAATGGTGATCTGGGCCGGAACGTCGGACTCGGCGGGTGTCCCGTCGCTCATGGATGCGCTTCGTTGCCGAGGGAATCGGACTGGATGCCTATGTCTTGATATCGGACGACACACGCCGTGGGTTGATGGCCGTGAATCGGTTGACCCGCTTGCGTCGCTCTGCGAAACAAAGTACATTGTAAATTCGGCCGCCCGCCAACCGGGCCTGGCGGCCGTAGCGCCGAACGACACTACGGTCTTCAGGGATAGCCGGTCATGAACAGAATCACGATCCTCGGTGGGGCCCTCGCCATCACGCTCGTCGTGCTCGCCCTCGCCAGCGGCCACCGGGACCGTGATCTGCGCGACGATTCCGCCGCGGCGACGTCGCCTGCAACGATCCCTTCGAGGGCGGAAGCTCCCGCGGGCCATATCTACGGCCGCGTCACGATGGATGACGGCGTCGTCTACGAGGGACGGCTACGCTTCGGAGGCGACGAGGAAGCGTTGTGGGGCAACTACTTCAACGGTGCGAAGGCGAAGAACCCCTGGGTCGGCTACGCGCCGTCCGACCGGCTGCCGAAGGAGCGCCAGTCGATCAACGTCTTCGGGATCCGGATTCCCCTGTGGGAGAACCGGGTCGATCTCGGCCGGCCGTTCATGGCGCGTTTCGGCGACATCGCGCGGATCGAGCCGCGCGGCAGGGACCTGCGGGTCACGCTCAAGAGCGGCACGACGTTTCACCTCGACCGATACGGTGCCGACGACGTGGCCGACGGCCTCCGGGTGTGGGATGCCAGCCGCGGCGTCGTGGACCTCGGGGAATGGCCGATCCGCAGCATCGAGCTTCTCGCCGCCCCCTCGCCTGGCGACGGGCCCTCTCCGTTGTACGGCACGGTGCACACGCGACACGGCGACTTCACCGGCTTCGTGCAGTGGGACCGGCAGGAGTGCCTCGGCTCCGACGAGCTCGACGGCCGCACCGGCGATGGTGAGCTCGGCTTTCGTTTCGACGCGATCCGTTCAATCGCGCGCCGCTCGGAGAACAGCTCCCTCGTGACGCTGCTCGACGGCCGCGAGGTGGTGCTGTCCGACACGCGGGAGGTCGGCGAGGGCAACCGCGGGATGTACGTGGACGACGCGCGCTACGGCCGGGTGCTGGTCTCGTGGGACGCTTTCGAGAGCGTGGACTTCAGTCCGGGCGACAATGGTCCCGCGTACGAAGCGTTCGCACCGGGCCGCTCGCTCACGGGCACGGTCACCACCTGGAGCGGTCGCCGTCTCGCGGGCCGTCTGGTCTACGACCTCGACGAGAGCGAGACGACGGAGACGTTGGATGCCCCGTCGCAGGGCGTGGACTACACGATTCCGTTCGACCTCATCGCCTCGGTCGTGCTGCCCGACCTCCAACAGCGCGGCGCGCAGCAGGCCAGGGTGACGCTACGCAGTGGCGAGGATCTGCGGCTCGAGCTCGCCGGCGACCTCGGCGAGCTGAATGCCGGCATGCTGATCTTCTCCGGCGGCGACCAGGGTCCCGAGTACGTGCAGTGGGGCGACGTCCGGCAGATCGACTTCGATCCGCGTCCGTCGATGAGAATGCCCTCGATCCGTGAGTCGCGTTAACGCGGTCGAGTGGTCGGGGTCGCCTCCAACGCGGCAATGGCATCATCCAGTGCGCCGGAGAGGCGCCGAAGCGCTCGTGTCCGGTTCCGGGCCGCGAGGCCTATGTAGAAGATGTCGCTCTGAAAAGCGGGCGATTTCGCCAGCTCGCTCCATGTCGCCCCACACGTGAAGTTGGGGCAGACCCTGGTGCCGATGTCCTGAAAGCCACGCACCATGAAGGGAGCCCACAACTCGCGGATCTGCTCGAAACTCGTTACCGCGGCGCGGTACCTGAGAAGTGCAAGTCGGGTGGCCGGGTCTGCGAGCAAGCGCAGATCGCCGGACTCCACCAGAGCATCCACCGTTGCGACGAGCGGATCCAGGACGGCCGTCGGCGTCAGGCGCCCGAAGATGTCGATCAACGAGTCGGGTCCGGGCAGGGGGCTGCGGCCGAGAGTGCGGCGCAGCTGCGCCGACGCGCTGTCGATTCCCTCGTCGATGCGGATGGCCGCGGAAAGCGGGTCCGCAGTGGCGCGGAGGTCGGTCAGGATCCAGGTGACGTATTCGGACGCCCGCCGTTGCTCCTGCCGGTTCGCCGCGGCAGAGTCGACGGCGAGCGCGACGAGTACGCCGACCACGATCACCATGAACTCCCCGACCAGTCGCCGCCACTGGATCCTCGAGACGAGCTTCGGGGAGGGCCTGGCGGCTTGCGCCGGAGACGTCGCGTGCTCCACACCCCTCGCGCTTTCGCGAGAATCAACCGGTCCTTCCCCGTTGGTCGCCATGTCGCCGTCTCGAGAGTCGCCCTTCGCGGTCAGTGCGGCCTGAGCGCTTCGGACGGCGGGATCCGGGACGCGCGGAAGGCCGGTACGGCGGTGGCCAGTGTCGCGACGGCAAGGAATACGACCAGTCCACCCACCAGCGTGAGGGCGTCGAACCGGCTCACCCCGTAGAGCAGTGACGAGAGCACGTTGCCCAGGCCGAGGGTAGCCACGAGTCCGAGAGCGAGCCCGATCCCGGTCACGGCCATGCCCTGGGACAGCACGAGCCGTCGAACCCCCGACGGGTCCGCGCCGAGCGCCATGCGAACGCCGATCTCCGTCGTGCGCTGGACCACGATGTAGGAGATCACGCCGTAGATCCCGACGCAGCCGAGGAAGAGTGCGACGGCGGCGCCGAGGATGAGCAGCGCCATGGTGAACGTGGTGCGGCTGAGCGAATTGCTGACGACGGCCTCGAGCGTGCGCACATCGCTGAGCGGGAGGTCCGGATCCATCTCGCTCAGGGCCTGACGTACCGGGCCGACGATCGCCGTCGGATTTCCGCGCGTTCGTACGGCCATCGTGAGGGCGCCGATGCCCCCGCCCACCGAGTCGAGCATCGGCAGGTACATGAACTGCCCGGGTTCGGCCTCGAGTGACTCGGCGTGGACGTCGCCCACGACGCCCACGACCCGGGCCGGGATCCCCGCGACCCTGATGCGCTTGCCGAGCGCGCT
Source organism: uncultured Gemmatimonadales bacterium (assembly GCA_963786235.1). Lineage (GTDB taxonomy): Bacteria > Gemmatimonadota > Gemmatimonadetes > Longimicrobiales > RSA9 > CAWAYJ01. The sequence continues at coordinate 4,451 of CAWAYJ010000010.1, read as the reverse complement.
CGTCTCCGGCCAGTACTGCCGCTTCACGTTCTCGCTGATGATCAGGGAGCCCAGACGCAGGCGGTTGTCGTCGTCGGTGAAGGTGCGGCCCTCCACCACCGGGATCCCCATGGCCTCGAAGTAGCCGGGCGTAACTCGCCGCACGTTGAACGCGGGCGGGAACTCATCCTCGGCGGGTGGAAACTCGTCGATGATCGAGGTGAGGAAGGCGCCCTGGCCGGCCAGCGGCAGTGTGTTGATGCCGCCTACCTCGGTCACCCCCGGCAGGGTCCCGATCCGCTCACGCAGTCGGTCGAACGCCTGGGCAAGGCCCTCGGCGTTCCCCCCGTACCTGGATGGAATCGGCCGGACGCCGAACGTCAGCACGTCGTGTGCATCGAACCCGGGGTCGACGGACCGGAGCTGCTGGAAGGTCCGGATCATCAGACCGGACCCGACCAGGAGCACGAGCGCCAGAGCGACCTGGAGGACTACGAGAGCGCTGCGCAACCGATGGCGCCCGCCGCCTATGGCGCTGCCCCGGCCACCTTCACGGAGCGCGCCGAGCGACTTGTTCGACCCCAGACGGAACGCCGGGAAGATGCTGAACAGCAGTCCGGCGAGGACGGAAACGACGGCTGTGAAGGCGAGGACCGAACCGTTGACACCGATCTCGTCCAGCCGTGGCAGAGCCGGGGGCGCCGCGGCCACCAGCGCACGGACACTGGCCCAGGCGATGAGGGTTCCCGCGAGGCCGCCGGCGAGCGCCAGGATGAGGCTCTCGGTCACGACCTGGCGGATGATCCGTCCGCGCCCCGAGCCGAGCGCCTGGCGGACGGCGCTCTCGCCGGTCCGGGTCTCGGCGCGGACCAGCAGCAGGTTCGCGACGTTGCTGCACGCGATCAGGAGCACGAAGACGACGCTGCCGAACAGGATCCAGAGCGGCTCGCGGGCATCGCCGACAATGTCATCCTCCAGTGTCCAGACCCGCGCACCGCCGTCGAACACGCCGGTGAACCACTGCGGCCCGTAGCCGACTTCGTCGAAGCGGGCGATCAGCGACTTGGCGTCCACCTCGGCCGACGCCAGGGTGGCACCATCCGCCAGCCGCGCCAGCCCCACGATGTGATGGCCGCCGAAGTTCTCACTCGCGGGATCCAGACGGTACGGTACCCACACCTGGGCTTCGGGCTCGGGGAAGTCGAACGACGGCGGCATGACGCCGATGATCTCCATGCTCTGGCCGTTCAGGTCCACCGCCCTTCCGATCACGGAGGGGTCGGAGCCCCAGCGGTTCGTCCACAGGCCGTAGCTGATCAGGAGCACGATGTTGGCGCCCGGCGCGTCCTCTTCCGCCGTCGGCAGGCGGCCGCGCAACGGCTGAACGCCGAGGATGTCGAACGCGCTCCGGGTCATCGCCGCCACGTTGACCTGGATCGGAATCCCATTGCCGGTGAGTGGGATCTGCTGGAGCTGGCCGGCGTAGCCGCCGAACTCCGCGAACGCGCGGTTGTTGTTGACGAAGTGCCAGTAACCGCGGTCGGAGAACGGAGCGGTTTCGCCCCCGCCGGCTTCGGGCCGCACCGTCGCCGCGACGCGCACGATCCGGTCCGGATCGGGGTATGGCAGGTCGCGAAGCAGAACGCCCTGGACCACCGTGTACATGGCCGTGATCGCGCCCATGCCCACCGCGATCGTCAGCAGAGTCGCCACCGTGAAGCCGGGCGTCCTGATGAAGCCCCGGACCGCGACACGGATATCCCGCCAGATCGTCTCCATTACGACCCCTCGTTTCCGGTACTCGTCCAGCCTCCGTCCCGACACCGCGCATGGCCGGTCAGCATTTCATGCGTTCGCCGGTTCGCACGCATGCAACCCTGCTGATCTTTCGCGGCGGCGGGCAACAACTCCACTACGTGCCCCGGCGGCTCATTGTTCAGGCGTGGGATGCCGGCCGCCGCGTCGTGGACGGGTGCGAGTCGTACACGAGGAAGCTGTTGTGTTCAGCCTGGAGGCCGCTGTCGCGCTGGCCCGTCTTCTGGATGAGATCGTTGTACGTCTTGAACCAGTGACTGGTGGCTTCCGCTACCAGCAATTCACAACTCTGGTCTGCGACTTCCTGATATCGAGGCCGGAGCGGAGCCGGCAGGCGGGCAAACAGGTTCACGAGCAACCGGATCTTCGCGGTGTTCGCCGCCGCTTGCTCGGTGACCTGCCTCTCCGCAGCACCGTAACGGATGTGGATCTGGTAGGTGCCCACCGCAACGGTGTCGGGCACGACCACCGATGCGTGCTGAAGCTGAACCTCATTCCGGCCGGTCTGCACCGCGACATTGGCCTTCGTCCAGAATCCACCGTCGACGGGAGACACCTCGACCAGATGCTCCGGCTCCCTGGCCCTCTTGGGGTCGAGACTGATGAACCCGCCACGATCGACGAAAGGAGCGGCCAAGATAGGAACTCCCCACGCACATTGCCAGGCGATGAGGGACCCGTGTCGGCGGTCGGAACGCGGCCCCGCGACCGGCCTGCAATCGCGCCGTTCCCGTCGACCCGGGTTCAACCGATCACATTGTACGTCCGGATCGCCCAGGTTATCTGGTACGCGAGAGCGAGTACTGCGAAGCCGGCATGGTATCGACGGTTCGTGGTCACGATCGCCGCGACGCAGCCGACGATGATGAGCCCCTGGGAGATCGGGTACTCCAGGCCGAGGCTGACAAAATAGTCCACGCCCTTGATCCACGTATCGTAGAAATCGATCAGGTAGAATGCGATCATGAGGCCGAAGAACCAGGCTCGACGCGAGAAGAAGTACTCTTCATATCCGGAATAGCCTTCGAGATCGTGCGGGAAGAGGAGAGCGCACAGCAGATAGATGATGACCGCGTAGAAGATCACGAAGACGTAGACCTGAAACGTCCATGTCTCGAGGTTCTCCAGGGCGAACTCCCACCACCAGAAGAAGATCGCCTGGAAGAACATGTATGCGACCCACAGAAGATGCACCCAGTAGGTCCGACTGCGTCCCGGATGCTGTATGCTGGTCGCGACACCCTGCAGCAGGTGGGTGACACCGAGCCCGACGACGATGGACGTCAGCACCGATACGTACTCGAAAACGCCCATTCGTCACCTCTTCAGGGGGGGCGCGTCGGCTCAGCGCGCGGCCTGGCCGCCCGATGTCGCGAGCCGGTCCTCCGCGATCGATTGCAGCGCGCTCTCCAGCCGCCCGACCGTGCCGTCCACATCGTTCCACTTGTCCAGCCCGAACAGGCCGAGACGGAACGTCCGGAACTCCGCCGGCTCGTCGCACATGAGCGGCACGCCGGCCGCGATCTGCAGGCCGAGGGCGGCGAACTTGCTGCCGTTCTGGACCTGTGGATCGTCCGTGTAGCTGACGACGACGCCCGGCGCCTCGAACCCCGGCGCCGCGACGCTCGGGTAGCCGTTTTGCGCGAGCAGTGCACGGACCCGGTTGCCCAGCTCCCACTGCAGGCGCGACGCCTCGCCCAGCCCTAGCGCGACGGTCTCCTGCATCGCGTCCCGGAACCGCAGCAGCGCATCGGTCGGCATCGTGGCGTGGTACGCGTGCCCGCCCTTCTCGTACGCCTGCATGATCTGGCGCCAGCGGAGCAGGTCACACGCGAAGCTGCTGCTCTTCGTCTGCTCGAGCCGCTCCGCCGCGGATTCGCCGAGCATGACGAGGCCGGCGCACGGCGGTGCGCTCCACCCCTTCTGCGGCGCGGTCAGCAGCACGTCCACGGCGCCGGCGTTCATGTCCACCCAGACGGCTCCCGAAGCCACGCAGTCGAGCACGAACAGGCCACCATGCTCGTGCACGGCGTCGCCCACCGCGCGCAGGTAAGTGTCCGGCAGCAGGATCCCCGACGAAGTGTCCACGTGCGGGGCGAACACGACATCGGGCCGGTGCTCGCGGATGGCGGCGAGCACCGTATCGAGCGCCGGCGGCGCGAACGGCTCCCGCGGACCGGGTGTGTGCTGCGTCGCCTTCAGGACCCGGATGTCCTTCGCGATCCGGCCCACCTCGAGGATCTGGCTCCAGCGGTAGCTGAAGTACCCGTTGCGGATGACGAGGCACGTGCGGTCGCCGGCGAACTGCCGCGCGATCGCCTCCATGCCGTAGGTGCCGCCGCCCGGCACGACGACCGCGGCGGCCGCGTTGTACGTCGTCCGTAGTGTGCTCGAGATGTCCTGCATCACCTGCTGGAACCGGCGGGACATGTGGTTCAGCGAGCGTTCCGTGAAGACGACCGAGTATTCGAGCAAGCCGTCCGGGTCGACGGCATCGAAGCCATGCATCGATTCCTCCATTGCGGTGGGTCTCACGGGGTCCGCGCCCCGTGAACGGGAAGAATCGGGAGAGGCGTTGCCGCAGCGCAAGGCCGAAGTGCCAGGGCGTTGGGAGCCCGTTTTCCGCTGAATGACGGTCTGCGATCGCGCTGGTCCCG
>CAWAYJ010000009.1:0-302441 GCA_963786235.1 uncultured Gemmatimonadales bacterium | reverse complement strand
TCGTGCCGTTGCCGATGTCGCTCGCGCCGACCGTCATCCCGAGCTTCGCGTTCAGACCGCTCACCACCGCGCCCAGCACGTTGTTGTTGCCGTTCGCGTAGATGGTGCCGCCGACCAGAATGATCCCCTTGAACCGCAACGAACCGCTGATGATCAGGTTTCCCGTCACGATCAGCAGGCCCTGGCCGTCGTTGGGCAGGTCCAGGTCGCCGTTCACGCGGATGACCGGGTAGTAATTCGGATTCGAAGAGAAGTTCGGCCAGGCGTCCGTCGGGTAGACGATGTCCGGCCAGATCAGGTTCTGGTTGACGATCGCATCCCAGTCGATATTGACCGAGTCGGCCGTTTCCGCGGGTGTGCCGAGGTAGCTGATCGGAGGCGTGCCGGTTGGCACGCTGGTGCCGCCGTTCTGCGTGTACCCGGCGTCGGGCACGGCGATACCGGCCACGTCCGGCATGACGCCGCAGTTGTCCACGCCGGTGATCGTACCGGCCGTACCGTTCTTGAGCAGACCGGTCAGGCTGGTCCACGCCGAGAGCACCTGCATCTGGCCCTCGCGGTAGAAGCCGAACTGCGTGACCGTGTGTGTCGCGCTCCCCGCGATCGCGGCCGAGCCGCCGTTGCGCACGCCGCGCGAGCGGACCAGGTAGACCGCTCTCGACGTCGCCGTCTTGTGCCGGACGCGGCGCAGGATCACGTCCGCGTAGCCGCCCTGCATGGCGATGCGGGTCGACTCCGAGACCGCGGGCGGGGCAGCCGTGAAGCCCAGCTGCACGCGGTTGGCCGCGAACTGCTCGAGCCCGCTCTCGGCGTAGGCGAAGGCGTCGTTTCGGGTCTGGCGGTCGTGGTCCTGCCGTGCCTCGCTCTGAACGCGGGTGAACGCGGTCGCGACTCCCACGGTCAGGAAGATCATGACCACCAGTACCAGGGGCAGTGCAAAGCCCGGACGGTCGTGCCGCAACATGTTCGAGTCCTCAGCGATTCTTGAAGTAGATGGCGCTTTCGATCGGCGCCTGCAACGTCTGGCCCCCGGTCGTGTTGCGCCGGTTCAGGCCGATGAGCGAAAGGTCCACGCCGTAGACCGCGGTTCCCATGGCCGGGTTGGACACGGGCGCCGTACTGCCGGCGACGTAGTATCCGAACTGGGCCGTCGGGTCGAACGGCGATGCGACTTCCTCAACCCCGCCTGTGGCGTCCACCGTGCGGAACAGACCGAGGTTGGGTGGATAGTCGAACGACGTCGCCAGCGAGTACGTGATCCTCTGGAACAGGAATACGGGCAGCCCCGCGTTCGCACCCGGGATCGCCGGCGAGATCGAGATGACCCGTCCGCCCGGGATCTGCTCGATCGATTGGGCCGTGCAGATCGCGAGGGTCCCGGCCCCGATCGAGCCGGCCGGCTCCCGGTAGTGGGGCGAGCCGGCGCCATCGACGTAGGCGTCGCCGGAAAGGGCCGCGTAGCCCGACGCGGAACCCATGTCGTAGAGCAGCGAGTCGAGCGGCGGCATGACCACCTGGGTGGCCGCGCCGAGACCGCCGTCGCCGCAGGAAATGCCGATCCACCAGGGGACGCGGAGTGTCATGCTGGTCGGGGACGCCGAAACGACGCCCGCACTCGTCTCTACGCTCCGCAGGTCGCCCGCCAGAAGATTCACACCACTGCGCGCGACCCGCCGGGCCTCGCTCAGACCTTCGGAATTGTTCAGGAACCGCGACTGCGAGGTCATGAGCCGGGTAAGCCCGGCAGCGAAGATGCCGAGCACCACCAGCGTCACGAGCAACTCGGTCAGGGTTGTGCCGGAACGAACGCGAAAGGCCCTCATCAGATATTCAGCGGGTTCAGGGTCGGCGGATTCGCCCGGATGAAGACGACCGTGTCCGGCAGCAATCCGGGCTGGTTCGGCGTGACAACGACCTGGACCTGACGGTTCATCGTATTGATGAACGTGACCGTTACGCAGCGCGTGTTCTGGAATCCCGGGTCGTTGTAGGTCTGGCAGGTTGTGCCCGTCGTGAGCTGGGTGAAGGGCAGCGCCGTGAGGCGGTTGATCTCCTCGGCCACGGCGGCCTGGCGCCGGCTCTGGCCGCTCAGCGCCTCCGCCCGCTGTGCCGCTTCCACCGACAGGCCCGCCACGGACGCGAGCACGATACCCAGAAACGTCATCGCGACCACCAGCTCGACGATGGACACGCCCTCGCGGTTGCGCAGCCGCAACACTCGTCTCCCCCGACTTTTCATTACATCCACCCCCACTCTCTCATCTGCCCGGTGCGTCGAACCACGACCCAGCGCGAGTCGTTGTCGCCCCAATCGAAACGGATCCAGTACGCGGTCTCCGCGTACCCCGTCGGGAAGATCGTTACCGAGTTCTTGTTGACCGACATCCCCTTCGCCCCGTACGGTGTGGCGTCGCCGAACTGACGTTCGAAGAAGACCCGGTTCGTCGTCCGGTCCTTGACCGTGTAGCTGAGCAGGTCCACGTGGAAGTCGATCTGCACCGGGCGTCCCTGACGGGCCGCCAGCGAGAACGCGTTCTCCATGTCTCCCTTGATCACCATGAGGGCACGGTCGGAACGCGTGCGCTTCATGGAGCGGGTCAGGTTGGGCAGCGCGAACGTCGCCAGGATGCCCACGATCACCACCACGACCAGCACCTCGATCAGGGTGAAGCCGTGCCGGGATCGCCGGCTGTGTTCCGGGTTTCGTCGCATATCGGTTCTCTCAGGTGACTCCATGTACACACCAGGTCCGACCGTTTTGATATCCAGATCCGTGCCAGAGTGAATGCGATACCCTGCAACGACTTAGGATGTCGGAACGGCACGCGGGGGGGAAATAACTTCGCAATCGGGTAGTTTCTCCCGGATCGGCGGGGTGGCGGAACCGACCCGCAACGCCGGGCGCGAGTGGACCGCGGGACGTAACGGTCGCCCGCGTGCGGTGGGTCAGCCGGGTGCGGTCGGTTGGTGGAGTGCGGTCGGTTGGTGGAGTGCGGTCGGTTGGTGGAGTGCGGTCGGTCAGCCAGTGCGGTGGGTCAGGGCGTGGTGGATCGAGGTGGACCCGGCCGAGGGCTATCGCCCGAGGGATGGGTGGCAGGATACCGGCGGCAGCGGCCCTCAATCTGTGGGTGCGGGGATGGGCCGTGACGGGTTCCGGCCCATCCGCCCGGCTCAGGGTTCAGTCGTCGTCACGCCCTTCCCGGATGTCCTTTGCGCCGGCATGGGTCCCGAATCCGACACCGGCCCCGAGCGCGATCGCCGTAGCGCCCGTGATCAGGGGCAGTGCGGCGAAAGGCGAGACCACGATGGCGGCGGCCGCGCCGGCAATCAGCGGTGCGGCGCTCTTCTGGACAGCGTCCACATAGCGGAGCCGGCGCTTGACGAATGTCCGCGTCTGCATGAAGCCGCCGATCGCGGCAGCGCCTGCAATGATCAACCCGATGAGTGCCATGGCATGTCCTCCTCCAAGCATCCGTACGCGGCGGGTAGCTGCCGGGTTTCCCGCGGTTTCGCGGCGTGGCGGAGCCCAGCTAACTTGAACTCTCGCGCCGTCATGTTGCAACGGCGACGTCGAATCGACGGAAGGCAGGTCGACAATCCCGAGACATTCAACGGGCCGCGCGCGCGGCCCTTGCTGGTTCATTCGGCTCGCGTTTCTCGGTCTGCTGGTCGCGGCACGACCCGCGGCGGCGCAGACGGGTACGCTGGTCGGCCGGGTGCATACCGCGGAAGGGCGGGCCGTGGCGGCCGCGCTCGTCCTTGGTGGCCGGGGTGCGGACACGGCCACGGTCCGTTCGGTGGAGACGGACGATCTCGGCCGGTTCCGGTTGGCGGACCTCGAGCCGGGCGAGTGGACGCTGCGCGTGCGCCGGCTTGGCTACCGCGATGCGGACGTGAGAGCCACGGTCACCGCGGGCGAGACGGCCACGGTCGAAGTCGTGCTGGCCGAGAGCGCGATCGCGCTGCCCGGCGTGGCGGTCGAGGTGGACCGGCAACGGGCGAGCTTCCAGGAGCAGGCGGGCGCCACGACGCGCGACATCACGCGCGCGGAAATGAAGCGGATCCCGGGCGTGGCGGAAGCCGACGTGCTGCGCGCCATCGAGCTGCTGCCGGGCGTGGTCTCGACCTCGGACTACTCGTCCGCGTTCAACGTGAGGGGCGGGTCCGCGGACGAGAACCTGATCCTGCTGGACGGCTTTCCCATCTACAACCCGTTCCACCTCGGTGGCTTCTTCAGCGTCTTCAACGCGGACATGGTCGCGCGGGCGGAGCTGCTGGCGGGCGGGTTCCCGGCCGAGTACGGTGGCCGCGTGTCTTCCGTGCTGAACGTCGAGAGCGACGCCGCCGGCATCGGCACCACGTTCGACGCGGGCGTCTCGCTGCTCGCGACGCGACTGGCCGTGGGCGGCGACGTCCCGTCCGGCCCGGCCGGCGCGCTCGGCCTCGGCACGGCGCGCTACCGCGTTTCGGCGCGTCGCTCCTACTTCGACCAGCTGTTCCGCCCGTTCTTCGACTTCCCCTATCACCTGACCGACCTGCAGGGGTTCTTCGAAGGCTGGACCCGGAGCGGCGCGCGCATCACGCTCACGGCCTACCACGGCCGCGACGTGCTCGACCTGGCCGCGACGGACTCCTTCCCGCTCCAGGTCTTCTGGGAGTGGGGCAACGACGTGATCGGGCTCCGCGCGATGCAGCCGCTGGCGCGGGGCGTGACGCTGGACGGCCGCGTCGGCTACACCCGCTTCTCGACCGGCCTGCGGTTCCCCGACTTCGGCGACACCGACTTCCGCAGCCGGATCGACCAGCTGACCGCGCACTTCGACGTCGAGAAGCGAGGCGCGTTCGGCACACTCAAGGCCGGCATCGACGCGAACCGCTTCGAGTACGACAACCGGGCGACCACGGGCGGGACCGATTTCCGTCGGAGCGGCGACGTCGGCTGGCTCACGTCCGCGTTCCTGCAGACCGTGCTCGAGCCGGGCGCGTGGTTGATCGAGCTGGGTGGGCGGCTGGACACGTGGTCCGCCGGCGCGCCATCGCGTCCGGGCGCGATCACGACCGCGTCGCCGCGCGTCGCGGTGAAGCGATTCTTCGGGCGGGACGCGGCGCTCAAGGTCGCAGCCGGCCGCTACACGCAGTACCTGCACTCGCTGCGCGATGAAGAGCTGCCGCTCGGTCTGGACATCTGGGTGCTGTCGGGGCCGCGCGCGCCCGAGATCGTGTCGAACCAGGTGCAGGGCGGGGGCGAGCTCTTCTTCGGCGACGGCTGGTTCGCCTCGCTCGAGGCCTACCTGCGCGAGTTGGATGGCGTCGCCACCAACAACTTCGCCGACGATCCGAACAACCCACTCGACGACCTGATCGGCGGGACCGGCCGCGCGTACGGCGCCGACCTCTCCATCCGGCGCGACCGCGGCAGGTGGCAGCCGGCACTCGCCGTCTCGTGGCTGCGCGCGCGCCGGAGCTTCGCCGATCCGACGCTCGGCGTCGTGCCCGCGCCCGTGGTCGAGTACGCCCCCGTATTCGACCGCCGCCTCGACGTCGAGTTCACGCTCAACACCACGCTGCCACGCGGCATCGAGGCCGGGCTCCGCTGGAACTACGGCAGCGGGCTGCCGTACACGAAGCCGGTCGGCGGCTACACCCTGTTCCGCTACGAGGCGGTGAACGAGGGCCGGCGCGCGTTCCCGCTGCCATCCGACAGCTCACAGCTGGGCGTGGTGCTCGGGCCGCGCAACGGAGAGCGCTACCCCGCGTACCACCGGCTGGACGTCAGCTTCCGGCGCACGTACCCGAAGCGGTGGGGAACATTGACGCCGTACCTCGACATCCTCAACATCTACAACCGGAAGAACCCGCTCTTCTACTTCTACCAGTTCGACCGGACGCCACCCACGCGTTCCGGCATCTCGATGTTCCCGTTGCTGCCGACGATCGGCGTGGAAGCGAGGTTCTGATGCAGGCAGCGGACACGACGTCGATCGGGGCCGGGCTGCTGGAACGGTTCGGCCACCTGATCATCGCCCAGCAGGGTCTGCTCAAGACCGTCGCGCTGATCGCGATTCTGTCCGCCGTGCGCTGGGCGATCCTGTTCGTGATGCGGCGGCGCACTTCCGACGTGCGCACCCAGTACTACTGGCGCAAGGCCGTCACCTACACGGTCTCGATCCTCGGGTTGCTGGCGGTCGGCCGCATCTGGCTGCCCGGTATTGGCTCGCTCGCGACCTTCCTCGGCCTGCTCGGCGCCGGCATCGCCGTCGCGTTGAAGGACCCGCTCCAGAACCTGGCCGGCTGGCTCTTCATCCTGTGGCGCCGGCCGTTCGCAGTGGGCGACCGGATCCAGATCGGCGGAGACGCCGGAGATGTCATCGACCTGCGCATCTTCCAGTTCACGCTCCTCGAGATCGGCAACTGGGTAGACGCCGACCAGAGCACCGGGCGTCTCGTCCACGTGCCCAACGGCAAGGTCTTCACCGAGTCGACCGCAAACTACACACGCGGGTTCCCCTACATCTGGAACGAGATCGCGGTGCTGGTCACGTTCGAAAGCGACTGGCAGGCCGCGAAGCAGATCCTGCAGGCGATCGGCACCCGGCACGCGGAGCACACGGGAGCGCTCGCGGAAAAGGAGATCCTGCAGACGAGCCGTCGCTTCATGATCTTCTACTCCACGCTCAAGCCGACCGTCTACACGTCGGTCGAGGACAGCGGCATCATGCTCACGATCCGCTACCTGTGCGAGGCGCGTCACCGGCGGGGCACGACCGAGGCGATCTGGGAGGACGTCCTGCGCGAGTTCGCCGCGCGCGACGACATTGACTTCGCCTACCCCACCGTGCGCTACTACGACAATCCGCGCGAGGGCAAGCCGGGCACGCGCCCGGAGGCGGGACCCGAATGAGCGCGTTCCGCGCTCTCACCGTTCTCTCCGCGCTGGTCCTGGCCAACTGCGAGCTGCAGCAGGTCTCGCTCGCGGACGTCGGCGACGAAGTGATCGCGGAGGTGATCCTCGAGGCGGGTGCGCCGCGCCAGCTCGCGCTGCTGCACCGCACACTCGGGACGGGCGAGACGGTGCGCGTGGACGGCGCCCTCATCGAGGTGCGCGACGGTACGGGCGCCAGCCTCGTTTTCGAGCCCGCGGATGACGACGTCTGCCTCGATATCGACGCCGACCGGATCGGTGTCACCGTCGGCTCCTGCTACGCCTCGCCCCTCACCTCGTCGTACGGCATCGTGCCGGATGCCACCTATTCGCTCGCCATCACGCTGCGCGACGGAAGCCGGCTCGAGGGAAGTACCACGGTTCCCGCGCCGTTCGAGGTCGTGACTCCGGCCGCCGCGCGTTGCGCCGTGCCGGTCGATTCCTCGCTCGAGCTGGTGTGGACGAAGTCGCCCGGCGCCTGGGTGTATGTCGTCGAGACCAGCCTGATCGGGATTCGCGTGGCGCTCGAGGCCGACGGCATCCCGGTCGCCCGCGATCCGCTCCGCCTGTTCGGCCTGTCCATCACCGCGGAGGACACGACGCTGATGTTCCCCACCGAGATCGGCCTGTTCGACCGGGCCGACCCCGAGATCGGGCCCGTGCTGCTCCGCATCCGCGATGGACTGCCGCCGGGCGTTGCGGCCGACATCACGGTGTCGGCCGCGGACCGGAACTACGTGAACTGGGTGCGAGGCGGAAACTTCAATCCGTCGGGGATGATCCGGATCCCGAGTGTGAGCGGCGACGGGACCGGCGTGTTCGGTTCGCTGGTCCCAATCCAACGCCGAGTCGAGTCGCGGTTGGACGGCCAACTCGAGCGGTGCCGGTGAGCGGCGCGAGCTTCAGTCGTCGATGGTCACGCCCAGCTCGTCGGGCGTCAGCCCCTTGAGCAGCGAATCCATGACCTCGCGGGCGTAGGCTTCCGCGTCCATCTCGCCGTCCAGCGAACGGATGTGCGAGAGCACGAGGCGTTCCCCGTTCGCGCACTCCAGCCCGATGTAGGCCGAAGGGAAGATGTCGTCGCCGATCTCGGTGTCATCCTTGTGCGGGACCCCGGCCACACCCAGCTTCGCGTTGCCGCTGGCCAGCGCGCCGCGAATGCGGGTCCATGTCTCGTCGAGCGGGAAGCGCGCGGTCGCCAGGATGCTGGGCATGCCACCGATCAGCAGGCCGACATCCAGCTCGACCTCGCGTTCGACATTGTCGATGCGAGACGAGTGAAGGACGGGGAACGGTCCGGCCAGAAACACCGGCACCGCGGGCGACGCCATGAGCGGCTCCTTCGTGTTGCCGTCGGAACATCCAGCCCCGGATGCCCCGTTGCCTGAGATACCCGGAAGCGGTCCGCGCGGGTTCCTTCAGAGCAAATGCAGGATCCGATGGAGCACGTGGACGAAGCGCGCGGACTCGCCGGCGATGCGGAATGGACCCAGGCTCCGGTCGGTCCCGCCCGAGTGCGCGAACAGGTGCGTGATCGTGCATGACTCGAGGTGATCGGACGGCAGCGAGCGGGCCAGGCGGATCGATTCCGTGAACGGTACGAGCCGGTCGTCGTGGCCGTGCGCGACCAGCGTCGTCACGCCGAGCCGGGGCAGGTACGGCTGTGGATCGAGCAGTGGATCGACCCGCAACGCCGCATCCGCCAGTTCGAGGGCGAGCGCGCGTTTCGCCGGCGAGGCGTCAAGCGCCCGCGCCGCCGGCGGCGCGACCGCGTCGAACAGTTCGCGTTCGGCCGGCCGCAGGTCCTCGCGGAGCCGCCGCTTCGAACCGTCGTAGACCGGGTCCCACGCGTAGGCGCCGTGCCGCCCCGCCTCGCGGGCGAGTTCGTGCACCGCGGACGCGACCGCGCCGTATTCCTCGTAGCCCGGGATCGCCGTCAGGTAGTTGCCCATCATGACCCACGCGCCGTACGGGTCCGGCTGCACGTGATAGGCGACGCCATTGAGCTCGTGTTCGCCGGTGAGGCCGAACGTGAACAGGCGATGCACGTCATGAAACCCGCCCCAGGCGACGATGGCGTGGAGCAGCGAGTGTACGGCCGGATCCGCGACGGCGACCAGCGCCTGGGTCGCGCCGAACGAGAAACCGAACAGGCCGACGCGTTCCGGATCGACGCCCGGGTGGTCGTGCAGAGAGGCGATGGCGGCGCGGATCGTTTCGCCGGCCAGCGCCGGCGCCACCTGCAGGTTCCGCCACTCCGGGATCTCGGGGACGAGCACGGCGTTCCCGCCTGCGGCGATAGCGCGGACGAAACGAACCAGCGCCGGGTGCTGGCGGCCCGTCATGGTGAGGCCGTGCAGCACGATCCATCCCGGCAACCGGCGGTCGTCGCGCGGGCGGAACAGCGTGGCCGGCAGCTCGACGCCGCGCCGCGTGTACGTGCTCTCCACCGCACGCACGCCGTCGCCGACGGGACGCAGGTACTGTCGCAGGAACCGGACCGTTGATGGCATGGGCGGAATACTACCCGGTCCCGTGCGTTCCGGTCGAGTCCGGCCGGCAGGAACCCGCGGCGCCGAAATGCGTACCGCGCTCAGCGCCTACCGCCGGCGCATTCGAGCGTGGCCTTGCGGCGGGCGAACCGGCGCGGGCATCATCGCTCGAGACTGCCGTTCCTTTCACCGCGGGTTCCGCATGTCCCCGAATGGGAGCACCCCCGACCGACGCACCTTTCTCCGCCGTGGCGGCGCCGCCGCGGCCGGCCTCGTCTGGCCCGGCACGCTGACGCGGCTGCGCGACCGGCTCGGCCGCGTGGCCGGGCCCGCCGACCGCGAATTCTGGGAGGTGGTGCGCGAGTCGTTCCTGATCCCCGCAGACCGCATCTACCTGAACGTCGGCACGCTCGGCGTGCAGCCGCGCGTCGTCGTCGATGCGGTCGTCGAGCACACGCGGCGCGTCGCCGAGACGTTCCCGCCCGCCACCGACTGGGACGCGCTCAAGGGCCGGCTCGGCACGCTGCTGAACGGTGACCCCACCGGCTTCGTGTTCCCGCGCAACACGACGGAAGGGATGAACTTCGTCGCCAACGGTCTCGAGCTCGGACCGGGCGATGAGGTGCTGACCACCGACCACGAGCACATCGGCGGGCTCTGCTGCTGGCAGCTGCTCGCGGCCCGGCGCGGCGTCGGGCTGAAGATCTTCTCGCTGCCCGTGCCCGCCACCGATCCGGCCGAGATCCTCGACCGCATGGAGAAGGCGATCACGCCGCGGACGAAGGTCGTGTCCATCTCGCACGTCACGTTCACGACGGGCCTGATCATGCCGGTCGCGGAGATCGCGCGGCGCAACCGCCAGCGGGGCATCATCACGGTCGTGGACGGCGCGCATCCGCCCGGCCTGGTGCGCGTGGACCTGACTGCACTCGGTGCGGACTTCTACGCGTCCTCGCCGCACAAGTGGCTGCTCGCGCCGCAGGGCACGGGCTTCCTCTGGATGCGTGAGGAATGGGCGACGAAGCTCTGGCCGACGCTCGCGTCGGGCGGTTGGGATGACAAGACACTGGGCGCCCACCGCTTCAACCATCTCGGCACGTTCGACGAGTCGCGCCTGGCCGGACTCGATGCCGCGCTCCGCTTCCTGGAGGCGATCGGCGCCGACCGCATCACGGAGCGGATCCGGGAATTGCGCGGCCGCCTCTTCGACCGGGTCGGCGCCGTCCCCGGCGTCCGGATCGTGTCCACGCGCGATGACGCGATCGGTGCCGGCATGGTTTCCTTCTCGTTGGCTGGTGTGCCCTCGCTCGAGCTGCAGCGGCGGCTCGGCCGCGTCACGTTCCCGGACGGCCGGACCGGCAGCGTGCGGACGCGCGTGATCGGCGAGTATGACTACGGCTGGATGCGGCTCTCGGCACACATCTACAACCTGCCCGAGGAGATCGACCTCGCGGCGGAGTTCCTCGACCGGGCGCGGTCCGGCTTGTGACAATCACGCCCGGTTCGCGGCTCGGGCAGTACCGGGTCGTGGCCGAGCTCGGCCGCGGCGGGATGGGCGAAGTCTGGCTGGCGGAGGACACACGGCTCCGGCGGCCGGTCGCCATCAAGGCGCTGCCGGCCGGCCTGCCGGATCCGGCGCGCGGGGTGCGCCGCCTCCGTCGCGAGGCGGAGGCGCTGGCCGCCGTCAACCACCCGAATGTCGTTACCGTGCACGCGGTCGAGGAGGTCGAGGGCATTGCGTTCCTCGTGATGGAGCGGATCGAGGGAGAGCGGCTCGACCGACTGATCCCGGAGGACGGGCTGCCGCTTCCGGAGCTGCTCGAGCTGGCGCGGCCGATCGCGTCGGCGCTCGCGGCCGCGCACGATCGTGGCGTCGTGCACGGCGACCTGAAGCCGGGCAACGTGATGGTCACCGCCGATGGCCGCATCAAGGTTCTGGATTTCGGCCTGGCCCGCATCGTGTCGGAACAGGCCGGCCCGATCGCGGTGGACACGAGCACGACGGTCACCAGCGCGATTCGCGGAACCGTGCCCTACATGCCGCTCGAGCAGCTCGCCGGCGAGCCCGCCAGCAAGCGGACCGACCTCTACTCACTCGGCGCTGTCCTCTTCGAGATGGCGACCGGGCAGCTGCCGTTCCCCGCGCGCACGATCGCCGGGCAGATGCTCCGCATGGCCGCGGAGCCGGCGCCCGCCGCGGGCACCGTACGTTCGGGGCTGCCGGCGGACCTGGGCGACCTGATCGCGGCGTTGCTGGACCGGGATCCGTCGGCGAGGCCGCCGAGCGCCGGCGCCGTGGTCGAGGCGTTGCAGGCGCCGCGACGGTCTGCGCCCACAAGGCCGGCGGCGGCACCAGGCCCCGCGCGCCGGGCCGTGGACATCGAGGTCGTGCAGCTCGTCGCACGCGGCCGCCACCTCTGGAACCGACGCTCGGAAGAGGGGCTGCGCACGGGCCTGGCCTGCTTTCAGCAGGCGATCGACCGCGACCCGCTCCACGCGCCCGCATGGATCGGCATTGCCGACGCCCTGAACATGCTGACCAACTACGGCTTTGCCCATCCCCACGACACGCGGCCACGTGTCATCGCGGCCGTCCGGAAGGCGACCGAGCTCGCGGGCGACTCGGTCGATGCGTTCCGTGCCCAGGCGCTGGCGGCCTGGCAATCCGATTTCGACTGGGCGCGCTCCGAATCGCTCTACCGTCAGGCCCTGTCGCTCGATCCGGACGACGGTCTCACGCACTACTGGTACGCAGTGCTGCTCGCCGTGACCGGCCGATTCGACGCGTGCATGGCCGAACTGGACCTGGCGGAGGCGCTCGATCCGCTCTCCCTGATCGTTCCCGCGGCGCACGGCTGGTTCACGCTCTTCGCCGGGCAACCGGAGGCCGCGCATGCGATCCTGCGTCGCGTTCTCACGCTCGATGCCGGTTTCCATCCCGCGTACTGGTTCCTTGGCCAGGCGCTCTCCGCGCTCGGCCGGCACGGCGAAGCGGCGCTCGCGCTCGATGAGGCCATGCGCCTGGGCGGCCGCACGATGCGGCTGGTCGGGTATATGGGCTACGCGCTCGGCCGCGACGGCAGGACCGCGCAAGCGCGCCGGCTGCTCGACGAGATGCACGACTGGCGGCGCGACCATTACGTGCCGCCCTACTTCGAAGCGTTGATCCATATCGGCCTCGACGAAACGAAGCAGGCGCTCGAGCGGCTGGAGACGGCGGTGGCGTCGAACGACTCCATGGTGCGCGACCTTCGCAGCGATCCACCCTGGTGGGATCTGCGCGGAGAGCCTCGCTACCACGAGCTGGTGCACGCCATGGGCTTCGCCCCCGTCGAGTCGTGATCCGGCGGTTGTGATGGCGCAAGGCGACGTCGCCCCGAGCCCGAGTCCGGAGCGGGCCGCGCGGATCCGGGTCGTGCTCTTCCTCGCCGGCATCGGATTCGGCGCGCACGTCCTCAGCCTCGCGGTGTCCGCCTACGAGTTCCACCGGGACGAGTTCCTCTACCTCGCGATGGGCGACCACCTCCGGCTCTGGGGGATGGACTTCCCGCCGTTCATCGCGATCGCCGGGAACGCCGAGCGGTTCCTTTTCGGAGACCACCTGTGGGCGATCCGGCTGTTCCCTGCGCTCGCCGGTGCGGTCCTCGTCGCGCTCACCGTCGACCTCGTCGGCCGGCTCGGCGGAGGACGGCTGGCGCAGGTGGCGGCTGGCGTGTCGATCCTCCTCGCGCCGTTGTTTCTGCGCGCAGGCGCCCTTTTCCAGCCTGTGGTGTTCGACCAGCTCTGGTGGACGCTCGCGCTGTGGGCGCTGATCCGGCGAGGACTCGATGACGAGCCGCGCTGGTGGCTGGGCGTCGGCGCCGCGCTCGGCGTCGGGCTGCTCACCAAGTTCTCGATCGCGTTCATCGCGATTCCGCTGGCCGCCGCCACGCTCGTTACCGGGCTCCGGCGCGACCTCACGACCCGCTGGCCCTGGCTCGCGCTCGGCCTGGCCCTGCTGATCGGGCACCCGTCCATCGCGGGACAGATCACTCTCGGCTGGCCTTTCTTCACGCAGATGGCCGACCTGCGTGCCGCGCAGCTGGAGCGCGTCACGTGGGGCGCGTTCCTCGGGGAACAGCTACTCATGGTCGGGCCCGCCGCGCTGCTCGCCGCCGCCGGTGCGGTGCGGCTCGTCGCCCGGCCCGGCACCAGCGCGGAGCGCGCGGCCGGACTCGCCGCCGCCGGCGCCTTCATCTTCCTCCTGCTGCTCCACGGCAAGGCGTACTACGCGGGACCCGTCTATCCGCTGCTGGTGGCCGCGGGCGCGGCATGGCTGGGCGGTCGCGAGAGAATGCGGCGAGCCGCACGCTGGACGCTCGGCGGGCTCTTCGCCGCGCAGTCCGGATACGGCATCGTCGCCCTGCCGATGGGCCTGCCCGTACTGCCGCCAGCGCCAATGGCCGCCTACGCCGCGCGCATGGGCACAGCGGAGGCGACCCGCACGAACCGGGGCGTGCAGCTCGACCTGCCGCAGGACTACGCCGACATGCTCGGCTGGTCCGCGTTCGCGGACACCGTCGCCCGCGTCTTCAATGGTCTGCCGGAAGCGGAGCGGCGAACGGCATCGCTGCTCGCCACGAACTACGGCCGCGCCGGCGCGCTCGACTGGTACGGCCGCCGGCTCGGACTGCCGCCCGCCGTCGCGCCCGTCGGCAGCTACTGGTTCTGGGGACCTGGTGAGCGGTCCTGGCAGGTCGCGGTGGTCGCGGGCGCGGACTCCGCCGATCTGGCCGGCTACTACCGCGAGGTCCGGCGCGCGGCCCGCATGATCGACCCGCGGCGCGTGCCGGAGGAGCGCGCCGTCACCGTCTGGGTCGTTCGCGATCCGGTCGAGCTGATGAGCGAGGTCTGGCCGCGATTCGAGGGACAGAACTGAACGGACCCTGGGGCGGGAGCGGGGGCGGCGACGGGTGGCGACCGCCGCGATCCTTGCCGTGTCGCAGCCCTCGCGAGCCGCGGCCCTCCCGCGGTCTGCGAACACGGTGGTACTCGACGTTTGTGCAGCCCTCGCGGCTCGCGACCTCCCCGCAGGCTGCGAACACGGTGGTATTCACCGCTTATGCAGCCCTCCCGGCTCGCGACCTCCCCGCAGGCTGCGAACACGGTGATATCCACCGGCTTATGCAGCCCTCGCGGCTCGCGACCTCCCCGCGGGCTGCGAACACGGTGATATCCACCGGCTTATGCAGCCCTCGCGACCCAAGGCCTCCCCGCGGGCTGCGAACGCCGTGATCCGCGCTGTTGTTGCAGCCCACCAGGACCCTACGGCCAGATGGAGGTCAGGGGTTGGCGTTTCTCGCGATGCGCCTCAGGAACCGGATCCAGACGAAGAGAGCGAGCAGGTCGAGGATCACGGCGCCGATGCCGAACACGATCCGGCCCGACAGCTCGCCGACCCGACCGGCCACGCCGACACCGCCCACGCCGGCGGATCCGCTGAACTCGCGCGGGCCCGGCCCGAACGCGACCCAGTCGAAGGGCAACGCGAAAATGGTCAGGAGCACGGCCACCGTGAAGCGCCGGAATCCCGAGTCGCCGTCACCGGCGAGCAGCAGGATCCCGGCGAGCAGGAAGACGGAGCCGGCGGCGGCGACGACCCAGCGGGGCGCGTGGAAGGACTCGGGCGGCGCGTGGATCACGTCCAGCGCGAGAGCCACGATGAACCCGCCGGCCGCGATCGCGATGAAGGCGCCGATCAACCGCCCGGGCCGCGGCGCCTCCGGCAGGCTCACCAGGCCGCGAGCTCGCGGATCGCGGTCCAGACGTCGTCGGCGTTGGGCAGGATCGCGTCCTCGAGCTTCGGCGCGTAGGCGACCCAGGTGTCGAGCGAGGCGACGCGCCGGACGGGTGCATCGAGCCACTCGAACAGGTCGCTCGCGATGCGTGCCGAGATCTCGGCGCCGATCCCCCACGACAGCGAGTCCTCGTAGGCGACGATCACGCGGCTCGTCTTGCGCACGGATTCGCCGATCCGCTCCATGTCGAGCGGGCTCAGCGTGCGCAGGTCGATGACCTCGACGTCGATCCCGCTCTCCTCCGCGATGCGCGCGGCATCGAGCGAACGCTTCACCAGCGCGCCGCACGCGACCACGGTCAGGTCGCGCCCCGGCCGCACCACCTTCGCCTTGCCGAACGGGATCATGAACTCGGGGCCCGGGTCCTGCCCCTTGTTGTAGACCTGGCGGTACAGGTGCTTGTGCTCGAGGAACAGCACGGGATCATCGCCGCGGATCGCGGTACGCAGCAGGCCGTTCGCGTCCAGCGCCGTCGAGGGCAGCACGACGCGGAGCCCGGGCGTGTGCGTGAACAGCGTCTCACCCGTCTGCGAATGAAAGATGGCGCCGCCCTTGAGGTAGCCGCCGTACGCGACCCGGATCACGACCGGCGCCGTCCACGCACTGGCTGAGCGGTACCGCATGGTGGCCATCTCGTCGCGGATCTGCATCATGGCGGGCCAGATGTAGTCGAAGAACTGGATCTCGACGACCGGCCTCAGGCCGCGACCGGCCATGCCGATGGCGCGGCCCACGATGTTGGCCTCGGCGAGCGGAGAGTTGAAGACGCGGTTCGAGCCGAACTTCCGCTGCAGCCCCCACGTGCACTTGAACACACCACCCTTGCCCTTGACCTCTTCGAGCGCATCCTCGCGGCTCGCATCCGCCACGTCCTCGCCGAACAGCACGATGCGCGCGTCCCGCTCCATCTCGTCACGCAGCGCGGCGTTGATCAGGTCGACCATCGTGGTCTCGTTGCCGCGAAAGTCCGGCGCGTCCTCGGTGTCGAACGACGGACCGGTCGGGTCCACGTCGGGCGAGTACAGGAACCGCATCGCCGTGTTCGGCTCGGGCTGTGGCGCCTCGATCGCCCGGTCGGACGCGGCCTTGACGTCTGCCTCCACCTCGCGCTCGATCGCGTCCAGCTCCTCTTCCGACGCCAGCCCCTCCTCGAGCAGGTGGCGGCGCAGGTTCGGGATCGGGTCGCGCGCCGCGTCCAGCTCCCGTTCCTCAAGTGTGCGGTAGAGCCGCTCGTCGTCCGACATGGAGTGCGAGTACGGCCGGATCACATGCGCGTGCAACAGTGCGGGCCCGCGCCGCTTGCGGCAGTGCGCGACGGCGCGGCCCGCTGCCTCGTAGGCGGCGAAGACGTCGCACCCATCCACTTCCTCGATGTGCAGGCCGGGGAATCCGGAGGCGAGCGCGCTGACCTTGCCGCCCGCGATCCCGATCTCCGACGGGACGGAGATCGCGTAGCCGTTGTCCTCGACCACGAACAGCACGGGCAGCTTGAGGTTGCACGCCGTGTTCAGTGCTTCCCAGAACTCGCCCTCCGACGTCTGGCCCTCGCCCGATGTGCAGAGCACGATCTCGTCATCCTCGAACGGCTCGACCGCGTCGCGCATCGCGGCGTCGCGGCCCGCGCGCATGCCCGCTTCCGCGCAGCCGACCGACTGCAGGAACTGCGTCCCGGTGGGCGACGACGTGCTCGCGATGTGGAGCGCCCGCTGGCCCCAGTGCGACGGCATCTGGCGGCCGCCACTCGACACGTCGCGCTCGGCGCCGACCGCCTGAAGCAGGTGATCCTCCGGCGTCATGCCGAGCGCGAGCGAAAGCGCGCGGTCCCGGTAGTAGAGGTAGAACCAGTCGGAACCGGGCCGGAGATGCGGGGCCAGCGCGACCTGGATCCCCTCGTGCCCGGCGCCCGAGATCTGGAAGAAGATCCGGTTCTGGCGCTTGAGCAGGATCTCCTGGTCATCGACCTGCCGTGCGGTCACCATCATCCGATAAAGCCCGATCAACGTGCCGTGATCGAGCCCCGCCCGATTCGTGGTGGCGGAGTTCGCCTTGGTCGCCATTGCCTGCGTGGGTTACAGAACTTTGCTTGCCACAACGACTTGCGGGTTGTGGCGGGGTCGCCGGCGCGCACACCGGAACTCGTCCAATCTACCGGGAACCCGATTGATCGCCAAGCCGGAGCCAGCTACCTTCGGCGCCATCCAATGGAGGACGCCAGCGAGCGTACCGATAATGAGTTACGGGAAGATTCTCCTCGGGTTGGCGGGCATGGCGGTGCGCCGGCCGCGCACGGGCCTCGCGCTGCTTCGCGCCGCGTGGCGGTTCCGGGCGCGAGGCTGGTACAGGCAGCCGCCGTTCCTGCCGCTGCCGCCAGCGGACTACATCGCGTGGCGGATGCACACAGCTTGGGGAAACAGGACCCACGTGCCGGAACCGGACGAGCTGCGGCGCTACCTCGACTGGGTCCGGCGGATGAGCTGATACAGGCGCACGTGTCGGACACGCGATCGGTTCCGACGACAGGCGCCGGGCGTTCGCCTTGGAGGAACGCATGAAGACCGCGTTAGTGATGCTCGTGCTGCTCGGCTTCGCATGGGGCTACCCGCCAACCCGCGCGCGCATGGTGATCGGCCTCCGGCCCGTGCTGCACAAGCTTGGACCGGTCGGCGACAGGATCGTCACGCCTGTCGAACGGTACTCCGCGAGGAACGAGGTCAAGTTCATCCTAGAGCAGCTCCAGCTGACCCGCACCGAGGGCCGCGAGATCCCCGACGAGGGGACGTTCCTGAAATGGGTCAACAAGCGGCTCCTGACCAAGAACCACGGCATGGACCCGTGGAACCAGCCGTACTACATGCTGAAGGTCTCCGGAAAGATGACCATCGGCTCCATCGGCGAGGACGGCGTCCGCGGCAGCGCCGACGACATCAAGGAGACGATACCCTTTTGACGGACTCGGGTAGCGGGGGCGGAAGCGGAAGCGTTTGCGGGCGCGTTTGAGGGTGCGGCGGGAGCGGGCGTGAGCCCGCCTCCCGCCCCGCCCCCGCTCCCGCCGCTCCCGCTCCCGCCCCCGCAAACGCTTCCGCCTCCGCTCCCGGGACGCGGGGAGCGGGGTTTGCCCCGCTCAACGCGTCCGCCCATCTTCGTCCCGTGGAAACGCTGCTCGCCAGCATCATCGAATACATGAACGCGGTCGGGCCGGTCGTCGTCTTCCTCGTGACCCTGGTCGAGACCGCGTTCTTCGTGGGGCTGCTCGTGCCGGCGGAGGCGACGGTCCTGGTCGCGGCGTTCCTGGCAGCCGAGGGCGTGTTCACGTACGAGTCGGTGCTGCTGGCGACGGTGCTCGGCGCCCTGTGCGGCGACCAGCTGGGATACGTGCTGGGCCGGTTCGGAGGGACGCGATTCGCCGCCCGGGGTGGCCGGATCGGGCGGCTCTGGGCCGGCTACGAGCCGCGCGCCAAGCTGATGTTCCGGCGGCGCGCGGTGGTCGCGATCACGCTGGCCCGCTTCGTGTCTTTCGTGCGCACGCTCATGCCATGGTTCGCGGGCATGTCCCGGATATCCTGGCCGCGGTTCTTCATGTTCGACCTGCTCGGTGTTGTCGGCTGGGGTGTGGCCTCCGTCACCGCCGGCTATCTCGCGGGAGAGAGTTGGTCCGTGCTGGCCGGCTGGCTCGGCGGCGTCAGCGCGGTGATCGTCCTCGCCATCCTGGTGGCCACGCTCGCGATCTTCTTGAGGCGCCGGCACCTGGCCGTGGTGGCTGACGTACCCGCGGACGCAGATCCGGCGGCGGCCCCCGCCCGATCGGCGGCTCTCCATGCGACGGCCGGGCCGCTCGACACGCAGGCCGTGCCGCCGGGCCCGCCGGATGCGCCGGTCACGTCGCCGGACCGGCCGGAATCGCGCGTGTCCGAAGACGCGTGATGTACCGGATCGCGCTGACCGGTAACATCGCGAGCGGCAAGTCGGTGGTGGCGCGGGTCTGGGCGCGACTCGGCGCCTCTCTGATCGATGCGGACGAACTGGCGCGGCGGGCGGTCGAGCCGGGCACGCCGGGCCTCGCCGCGGTCGTCGCGCGCTTCGGGCGGGCGGTGCTGACGGCGGACGGTATGCTGGACCGGGGCGCGCTCCGCCGTATCGTGTTCGGCGATGCCGCGGCGCGGGCCGACCTCGAGCGGATCCTGCATCCCGAGATCGGGCGGTTGCGGGCGAGCGAGGAAGCGCGGCTCGAAGGGGAGGGGAAGGCCATCGTCGCCCATGTGATCCCGCTCCTGTTCGAGGTCGGGCTCGAGGCGGAATTCGACGATGTCGTCCTGGTCGATGCACCCGAGGCGGAACGGCTCCGGCGGCTGGTCGAGCTGCGCGGGCTGCCGGAGGCCGAGGCGCGCCGGATGGTCGCGGCGCAGATGCCGGCAGCGGCGAAACGGGCGCGCGCGACACTCATCCTCGACAACGCGGGTACCATGGATGCACTGGAACGCGACGCCCGGGCGGCGTGGCGGGAACTGGAGAGGAGGGCCGGATCATCGGGACGCAGATGACGTTGACGGTACCGCCGCACCGGCAGGAGACGCTGGACCGGGCGCTGGAGGTGATACGGGGAGCGCAGGCGATCGCGCTCACGACGCACGTGAACGCCGATGGCGACGGCGCGGGGTCGGAGGCCGCGCTGGCGTCCTGGCTGACGCGCCTGGGGAAGCGGGTGGTGATCTCGAATCCGACATCGTTTCCGTCGATCTACCGGCACCTCGTCGAGGATCCGGGTTGCATCGTCGAGCCCGGCACGGTCCGCACGCCGCTCGCCATGCAGGGCGTGGACCTGCTGGTAGTGGTGGACACGAGCGAGTTGAGCCGGATCGGGCGCGTCGCGAGCGCGGCCCGCGGCATGGAGACGGTCGTGATCGACCACCACATGCCGTCGGAGGAGCCGATCCGGGGCCTCGTGCTGCGCGACGAGAAGGCCTGCGCGACGGGCGAGCTGATCTACGACCTGCTCACCGCCGCGAAGCTCGAGAAGCCGTGGCCGGCGCCCGTCTCTCGCGCCGTTTACACGGCCGTGCTCACGGACACCGGCTCGTTCCGGTTCGCGAACACGACGGCGCGGGCGCACGCGATCGCGGGTGACCTGATCGCGCAGGGCGTCGATCCCGAGCGCGTCTACCGCCGCGTCTACGCGTCCGTCCCGCTCGGCCGGGTCCGCCTGCTGGCGCGGGCGCTGGACAGTCTGGAGGTCGATCCCCGCTACCCGATCACGTGGATCACGCTCGAACGTTCGGCCGTGGAGGCATCGGGCACGACGAGCAGCGACGACATGGACGGCGTCGTCGAGCAGGCGCGCACGGTCGAGGGCACCGAAGTCGCCATCCTGTTCCGCGAGACCGCGGACGGCTCGACCAAGGTCTCGTTGCGCTCGGCCGGCGCGACCAACGTGAACGCGATCGCGCGGCAGTTCGGCGGCGGCGGCCACCGCAAGGCGTCGGGCGCGCTGATCGGCGCGCCGCTCCGTGACGTCGTGCCACGCGTGCTCGAGGCGACGCGGGCGGCGCTCCGTGAGCTGAGCTCCGACTCCGCGCCGGACGCGGCCGACGGCCGGCTGGAGAGGGAATCCGCTCGATGATCGCGACGCAGTGGGTGAACATCGAGGACGAGGGCGCGTTGCCCGCGCTGTTGCGTCGCCTGGAGTCGGACATCGCGGTCGAGCGCATCGACGAGCTCTGGATCTTCCCGACGCGCCGTGCCGCGGGCGCCGAGAGCACGGTGGTCGTCGTGTCGGCGTTCGACGAGGCTGCCGCGCGCCGCCGGGTCGGCGCCGTCCACTTCAAGGTCGTCCGCGACCGGAAGGGCGCGGCCACCGTCGAGCAGGACATGCGGGAATACGCGACCGCGCCCGCCGACGCGGTTGCGCGCGTGGTCGAGGGCGTGCTCCGCCGTCTCGGCGACGACGGCTCGCAATCACCGCGCTGGGAGCCGATCGCGGGTGACCCGGAACGGTTCGAGACGCTGATCCGGGAGCTGGGCGGCGCGCCCGCCCGCACCGCCGAGGGACCCGTGGCCGCCTCCAGCGGTACTGATGATGTGGAGCCGCCGGTGCCGGGCCAGGGTCCGCCGCGTTGACCCGGCCGGCCGGTTGCGATTATCCATTGGGAAACACATTCCGCAGAATTCCGGAGTCGCGCTCGTGTCGTTCGTCCATCTCTTCCGCCGCTACCTGAGGGAGCACGGGCTGCCGGTCACGCAACAGCGTGAGGCGGTGGCGGACGTCGTGTTCGGCGCGTCCGGCCATCTCTCGGTCGAGGACATCGAGACCCGGCTCCGCGAGCGTGGTGAGCGCATCGGCAAGGCCACGGTCTACCGCACCCTCGAGACGCTCGTGCGGAGCGGCCTCGTCGAGGAGTACGACTTCGGCGAAGGCTTCAAGCGGTACGGCCACCTGTTCGGGCAGCAGCCGGTTCGCGTCCACCTCGTCTGCACGGAGTGCGGGACGGTCGCCGAAATCCACACGCCCGAGCTCGTGCGGGTGCAGGAAGAGGAAGCCCGCAAGCACGGCTTCGCGCCCGCCCGCTACCGGCTCCAGATCTACGGGCTCTGCGCCGGCTGCCAGGCGGCGGGCGTCGAACTCAAGTGGGAAGGTCTCAGCTGTCCGATCGAGACGGTCTGAGCCGGCGGTCGTAGGCGCGGCACAGTCTCGAACGCCCGCCTCCCCGCGCAGGCTGACCTCGTCAGTCGCCGCGCGGATCCTCCAGGTAGGTGTAGCCGGCGAGTCCCTCGATGTAGTCGGCGATGAACGCGTTCGCCTCGGCGCGCGCCAGGCCGCGCGCGTTCTGCACCTTGCGCCGGAACGTCGCGACCAGGTCCTGTACGTTGAACTGCACGTAGTTCAGGACCTCGCTGACCGTGTCGCCGTGCACGAGGTGGCCGACCTCGTAGTCCTTGTCCGTCAGCCGGATGTGCACCGCGTTGGTGTCCCCGAACAGGTTGTGCATGTCACCCAGGATCTCCTGGTACGCGCCCGTCAGGAAGATGCCGAGGATATAGGGATGCTCGCGGTCGAAGGCGTGGAGTTCGAGGCTGTTGCGCGGGTGGCGCCACCCCATGAAGTGGTCGATCTTGCCGTCTGAATCGCAGGTCACGTCCTGCAGCGTGCCGCGCCGGACCGGCTCCTCGTCCAGCCGGTGGATGGGCATGATCGGGAAGATCTGGTCGATCGCCCACGAGTCCGGCAGCGACTGGAAGATCGAGAAGTTGCAGAAGTAGCGGTCGATCAGGATCGATTCGATTTCCGGCAGGATGTCGTCGTACTCCTCCGGCTCCTGGCTGGCCAGCGTCCGGAGCCGGTTCATGATCGCCAGGTAGATCCGCTCCGCGACCGCTCGTTCCCGCAGGGCCAGGACGCCGCTGTTGAAGTGGAGGTGGGCCTGCTCCTTGGCGAACGTCGTGTCGTGGAATACCTCGCGCAGGCTGCGCGCTTCGATGTCCTCCAGTTTGCGCGCATCGATCTCGAGCCACGTCGCCGCCATCTCCTGGACCAGCGTATTCGTATCCTCCGTGATCTGGCTGTCGGGCGGCTCCGAGATCTGCGTCTCGAGGTCGATCACGTTGACCAGCAGCAGCGCATGGTGCGCGGTCAGGGCGCGGCCCGACTCCGAGATCACGTGCGGCATCGGGACTTCCGCCTCGCGGCACGCCTCCGCCAACGTGTACACGATATCGTTCGCGTACTCGCGGATGCTGTAGTTCACACTGGCCTGGCCGGTCGAGCGCGTGCCGTCGTAATCCACGCCCAGCCCGCCGCCGACATCGACGAAGCGGACGTCCACGCCCAGCCCGCGCAGCTCGACGTAGTAGCGGGCGACCTCCGTCATCGCCTGCTTCACGTTCCGGATGTCGGGGATCTGCGAGCCCAGGTGGAAGTGCACCATCTTGAGCATGGGCAGCACGTTCTCCGCCTGCAGCCGGTCGAGCACGCGCACCAGCTCGGACGCGGTCAGCCCGAACTTGCTCTTCTCGCCCGCGCTCTGCGACCAGCGGCCGGCGCCGTGCGAGGAGAGCTTGATGCGGACGCCCGCCGTCGGTTCCACCGCCATCTCGCGCGCGACCCGGAGCAGCGTGTCGACCTCGCTGATCTTCTCGAGCACGATCAGCACCGTGTGGCCGAGCTTCTGCCCCATCAGGGCGAGGCGCATGTACTCCTCGTCCTTGTAGCCGTTGCACACGATGATGTGGTCGGTCCGCTCGCTCAGCGCGAGCACCGCCTGCAGCTCCGGCTTGCTGCCCACCTCGAGGCCCACACCATTCCGCTCGCCGAAATCGAGGATCTCCTCGATGATGTGGCGTTGCTGGTTGACCTTGATGGGGTAGACGGGTGTGTATCTGCCGTCGTAGCCGTACTCCTCCATCGCGGCCGAGAACTTCTCGGCGAGCGTTTCGATGCGCGTGCGCAGGATGTCGGAGAAGCGGAGCAGGAGCGGCAGGCCGACCCCCTGCGCCTGCAGGTCGGTCGCCAGCTCGAACAGATCGAGGCCGCGCTCGGGGTCGCGCGTCGGGTGCACGGTCACGTGGCCCTTCTCGTTGATGTCGAAGTAGCCGACGCCCCAGCCCTCGATGTTGTAGAGGTCGCGCGATTCCTCGATCGTCCAGGCCATTCGTCCATCCGTGCTGACCGCGGACCGGCCGGCCGCGGGTCCGGTGACTCCGTGCGTGACACGAAGTGCGAGAAATTGGGGAACCCGGGCCGGCTGGTAAAGTGCCGGGTGGCGTTGCGCAGGGCGGGGCCGCCGGTATCTTTTCGCGCGCCGGCCGGCGGGTCGCGGACCGTCCGCCCCCCCGCAGCCGGAGGACGAGGCGGCCGGAGCCGATGCCGAACCGACGAGATGCGCGAGCGCCCGGGCGTGGCCCGCTCCGGAGAGACGAGGAGGCAGGACGAATGCAGGTGCCGGACGGAATGCGCTCGCTCCCGTGGGAGCTGCCCCACACCTTCCTCGGCCTGGACGAGGAGGCCGCCGATTTCCGGACGGCGCGCGCGGTCATCCTGCCGGTGCCGTACGAGTCGACCACGAGCTACGGCGGCGGCACTGCCCACGGCCCGCGCGCGATCATCGACGCCTCGCGCTACATCGAGCTGTACGATCAGGAGCTCGATGCCGAGCCGGCCGACGTCGGCGTCGCCACGCTGCCCGCGCTCTCGCTTTCGCGGGCGGGCGCGGAGCCGGCGCTGGCCGAGCTGCGCGCGGCGTACGACCGGCTGCTCGACGAGGCGGGCGACCGGTTCGTGATCCTGCTCGGCGGGGAACACAGTGTGACGAGCGTGCCCGTGCTGGCGTGGGCGGACCGCCTGCCCGGCCGGCGGCTCAGCGTGCTGCAGATCGATGCCCACACGGACCTGCGTCCCGAGTACGAGGGCACGCCCTGGTCGCACGCGTCCGTGATGGCGCGGGTGCGCGACCGGACCGACATTGTCGCGGTCGGCATCCGAGCGCTGACCCGCGAGGAGCGGGAGTCGGTGCGCGGCGCGGACAACATTCACGTCTTCTTCGCCGATGACATCCACGAGGGCGACGCCTGGATCGACGAGGTGATGGTGAAGCTCGGCGATCCCGTCTATCTCACGTTCGACGTGGACGGGCTCGACCCGTCGCTGGTGCCCGCGACGGGCACGCCGGAGCCGGGCGGGCTGGGCTGGTACCCGGTGCTGAAGCTGCTGCGTCGCGTGTTCCGCGAGCGCACGGTGGTGGCGGCGGACGTGGTCGAGCTCGCGCCCATTCCCGGCCTCGTCGCGCCCGATTTCCTCGTGGCGAAGCTGGTCTACAAGTTGATCGGCTACAGGTTCTCGGAGCGGTAGCGCGCGAACAGCGGGTGCAGGTCGAGCGGGTCCTCGAGCCGCGTGCCGGCGGGGACGAGGCCGGGCGCCGTCATGAGGAAGGGAAAGCCCTGGGCGCCGCCCAGCGCGCCGTGCGCTCCCACCTGGTCGTCGAAGCAGATGCACTCGTTCCGCTCCGGATCGTACGCGCCGAAGAGCACGATGTCGCCGGCGTTCGGCTGCTGGACGAGGCGCGCGATCGCGCGCCGCTCGACCGCGGATCCGGCGTAGTGGAGGACCGGATCCTCGCCGCTCAGCACCTCGATCTCGCCGGCCGGCGTGATGAGGGCACGTCCCTGGATGGACTCGACGTGGGCGCCGTCCACCATGCGGGTCGCGACGATGCCGACACCGCGGTGGGCGGCGAGGAAGTAGTAGAGTGCGCGGTGGTCGGCGTCGGCCCGGATCTCGTCGAGGGAGAGCGGGCGCGCGGGCTGTGTCCAGTAGATGTGGGCGAGGGAGGAGGAGTAGGTGACGACGAGGTGGGTCTCCTCCGACTCGCGCACGACCTCGGCGATGAGCGGGAAGAGGCCGTACTCCCGGCGCAGCCAGCGGCCGAACCGGAGTCCGAGGTGGCGGGTGGCCGGATTGGAATCGGCGGACACGGTTTCGAGCTCGTGCACCAGGTAGCCCATCGCGTCGCCGGCGGCGGGCGCGTAGTCGCCGGTCCCGGCCATCACCATGACGCCGTGGCGCGCCACGCCGACGACCGTGTCGCCCAGCGTCTCGCCGAACTCGACGCGATAGGGTACGGACGGCGTCTGGCCGTGGTCGCTCAGGATGTAGAGGTCGTACTCGCGGCCAGGCACGCGGCGCAGCATCCGGATGATCTCGCCGACGCGGTGGTCGAGCGCGCGGATGCTGGAGAGCGCGGGCCGGGAGCGCGGCCCGAAATGATGCGCGAACTCGTCGTACGAGTTGTACGTCGTGTAGATGAAGGGGACGCCGAGGTAGATGTCGAGCAGGGTGGCCATGGTCTGGAGCTCGCGCAGCACGACGTGGGTCGCGATGTGCAGGAGCGGCAGGTACCACCAGTAGTGGGTGGCGCGGCCGGCCAGCTGGCTGACGAAGCGGTTCCACTCCTCCAGCGAGTACTCCCAGACTGCGGCCAACAGCATGCGCGCGACGCGGATCGGGTGCAGCGCCAGCAGCAGCAGGACGCGGCCGCCGCCCAGCTTGGCCAGGAACGGCTGGGGCTGTCGGGCCGCCATTGTGAAGACGGCCCGCTCCGCGCCGCCGTCGAAGATGTTGGTGTAGCTGGAACCTCCGGTCAGGATGCCGGCTTCGGGAAGGCGGTCTCGCATGTGTTGCACGTCGGCGGGCTTCGAGCCCACGATCATGCGCCGCTCCGCCTTCTCGTAGAAGCGGAACGCCGGGATCCGGTCCTTGGTGCCGAAGAAGATAGCGGCCTGGGCGGCCGGCGTGGCGCTGGGCAGGCCGGCCGGGTAGCGGCGCAGTTCCCATCCCTTGCGCCCGAGCAGCCGCTTCAGGTTGGGTGCGTAGCCGCGGCGGATCGCGCGGAGCAGGTCCTCGTGGCTCAGGGCGTCCAGCTGCACCACCACGAAGCCGCGGCCGGGCTGCGCCTCGACGTTACGCGCCCGTTCCCTGGTGAACGGGAAGTACTTCAGGCGGTAATACAGGCGGTAGAGCGCGTAGCGCAGCCGCTTCAGTCGACTCGGAGCCGACATGGACTCGATTTCATTCGCCGTGGCCTTCGTGGCAGGGTTGCTGTCCTTCCTCTCGCCCTGCGTGCTGCCGCTGGTCCCGGCCTACCTCGGGTTCATCAGCGGGATGTCGTTCGAGGATCTGCAGGACAATGCACCCCGTCGCGCAGTGCTCGTTCCCGCCGCGTTCTTCGTGCTCGGCTTCAGCCTGATCTTCCTGCTGCTGGGCGCGTCGGCTACCGTGATCGGCCAGGCGTTCCGCCAGTACCAGGACTGGATCGCGCGGATCGGTGGCGCCGTCATCATCCTGTTCGGTCTGCACCTGATCGGCGTGTTCCGCTTCAGCGCGCTGTTGCGTGAGCGACGCCTCCACCTCTCGTCCTCGCCCAAGGGATACCTCGGCGCATCGCTCGCCGGCATGGCGTTCGGCGCCGGCTGGACCCCGTGCATCGGGCCCGTGCTCGGAACGCTGCTGACCTGGGCCGCCGTGCGCGACACCATGTGGAAGTCGCTGCTCCTGCTCGTCGGCTATTCGCTCGGCCTCGCCGTGCCCTTCCTGGCCGCGGCTTTCGCGACCGGCTGGTTCCTGCGCGTATCGAGACGGTTCCGTCACGCCATCCCGATCCTCGAGAAGGCGTCGGGTGCGCTGCTGCTGGTGGTGGGGGTCCTGCTCGTGACCGGTAGCTTCACCGTGCTGTCGGCGTTCTTCGCCCGCTTCACGCCGGACTTTCTGCTCGAGCGGCTGTAGCCGGCGGGACCAGCCAGTCCGGGATCCGGCGCACCAGCTCGCGTGGCCCCACTGGCTTGACGAGGTGGTCGACGCAGCCGGCTTCCACGCAGGCGCGCGCGGCCTCCGCCCCACTCTGCCCTGTCATCGCGACGATTGGCAGGCCCGGCCGGCGGGCCCGGATGCGCAGCGCGTCCACGATCTCGAGCCCGTTCCGGTCCGGCAGGCCGAGGTCGAGCAGGACCAGGTCCGGCGCGTCGGCCTCCGCCCGCTCCAGTGCCTCGGCCGCCGTTCCCGCCTCGGTCACCCGGTAGCCGGAGACCTCGAGGAGGGTGCGAAAGGCGCGTCGCAGGAGGCTCTCATCCTCGACCAGCAGGATGGTCGTGAGGTGGTCCATGGCGCTCAAGTCTGGGGCTCATCCGTGTCCGCGGCAACCAGTTCGGACTCGAGTCCCTCGGCCAGCAGCTGGCGGCGGAGCAGTGTCGCATACAGGCCGCCGGCGGTGGCCAGGTCGGCGTGCCGGCCCTCTTCGGCAACGCGGCCGTCGTCGAGCACGTAGATGCGGTCGGCGTTCATGATCGCGCTCACGCGATGGCTGATCACGATCGAGCTGCGCCGGGCGAGGACGTCGCGAAGCCCGCGCAGGATGCGCGTCTCGGTCTGGGTGTCGACCGCGCTGAGCGCGTCGTCGAGGATCAGCACGGGCGCGTCGCGGACCAGCGCACGGGCGAGCGTGGCGCGCTGCCGCTGGCCGCCCGAGAGGTTGACGCCGCGCTCGCCGAGGCGCGTGTCGAAGCCGGCCGGGAAGGCGTGAACGGTCTCCTCGAGCCGGGCGATGCGCGTTGCTTCCTCGACGCGGCCGTCGGGCGTCTCGCCGGGCACGAGGCCGAACTCGATGTTCTCGCGGATCGTCTGCGAGAAGACGAACGCGTCCTGCGGCACGACCGCGATGGCGGCGTGGAGCCGGTCGAGCGGCATCGCGCGGAGCGGCACGCCGTCGAGCAGGATCTCGCCCGCCGTCGGGTCGTAGCGGCGGGTCAGCAACCCGGCGATCGTCGACTTGCCGGAGCCGGTCGGCCCGACCAGCGCGACCGTCCGTCCGGCCGGAACCCGGAACGATACGCCGCGCAGCACCTCCCGCTCCGTGCCCGGGTAGCGGAACCGGACATCGCGGAACTCGATCTCGCCGCGCGCGACGTGCGCTTCCGCGGGCTCGGCCGGATCCGTGATGGCCGGCGCCTCGTCGAGCACGGTCTCGATGCGACTCATCGACGCCGCGCCGCGCTGGAACAGGTTGATCACCCAGCCGATCGCGATCATCGGCCACGCCAGCAATCCCAGGTAGAAGAAGAAGGCGACGAAATCGCCGGCCGTCAGGCGCCCGGCCATGACCTGCAGGCCGCCGAACCAGATGACGACGAGCACGCCCAGCCCGACCAGCACCGAGAGCAGCGGATGGAACATCGCGGAGGTCCGCGCCAGCGACATGTTGCGGCGGAAGTACTCGCGATTGGCTTCCTCGAACTCCGCCTCCTGCGCACTCTCCTGCACGTAGGCGCGCACGATGCGCACGCCGCTCAGGTTCTCCTGCGCCATGGTGGAGAGCACGCCGAAATGCCGCTGGATGCGTTCGAACTTGCGGTGGATGATGCGGCCGAAGTACAGCATCACGGGCGGCAGCAGGCTGAGTGGCAGCAGCGAGAGCAGGGTGAGGCGGACACTGTAGCCGAACATGACGGCGAGCGCGAGCGCGGTCATGACGAAGGTGTTGACCAGGTACATGAGGCCCGGCCCGATTGCCATACGTACGGCCTGCGTGTCGTTGGTGAGCCGGCTCATCAGCTCGCCGGTCGGCATGCGCGCGTAGAAGCCGGCGTCCAGCCGCAGCATGTGGTCGAACAGGTCGTCGCGCAGCGCGACCTCGATCCGGCGACTGATGCTGTTCAGCAGCTGCCGCATCCCGAACCGCGCCGCGCCCGACAGCGCGGTCGCAATCACGATGAAGCCGGCGTATACGAGCACGATCCGGAGCGACGCGCCGGGCACGGCGAGCGAGTCGATCGCCCGGCCGAGCAACCAGGGCATCGCGATTCCGGCCAGGTTCGCGAGCGCGACGAACAGGAAGCCGGCCGCGAGGCCGCGCCGGAACGGGCGCGCATACGGGATAAGTCGCTTCAGCGAATGCATTCAGGACGGGATTCCGGACGCCGAACTTCCAGTATACCCACGATGACTGCGGCGCGCTGGCACGCGGGTTGCCCCTTCAGAGGGCCGGAGCCCGTGCGGCTCCCATTGGGTAGAGTACCCGGGTGAGTGACCCGGTACAAGCGAGCGACGTGAGGAGGCCGGGATGTACAAGCGCAAGCCCTGGTTCATCTTGGCGGTAGCCACCGTGGCCCTGGCGGCCACTGGCTGTCGCGGTGAGCCGGACCGTTCGGCGCTCCGGCAGGACGAGCTGGACCGCGACCTCAAGCTGGCCCTCGAGGGGGACAGCGCTCCGGCCACTTTCAAGGACACGGCCATTGCCCCGGCACCCGAGCCGCCGCCGGCCGCCGCACCCGTCGCGAAGCCCTTGCCCCAGCGGCCCCGGCCCACGCCGAAGCCGGCGGAGCAGCGGGTCGTGACTCCGCCGCCGCAGCCGGTGCCGGAGAAGCCGGCCGAACCCGTGATGGTGACGTCGACAGTCGGTATCGGCACGACGCTCTCGGTCACGCTCGACCAGACGCTTTCGACCGAAACGAACCAGGCCGGTGACGGATTCACGGCGACGCTCGAAGAGCCGGTCTACGCGCCCGACGGCGCCGTCCTGTTCCCCGCCGGCGCGACCGTGCGCGGCCGCGTCGTGCAGGTACAGAAGTCGGGTCGGGTCGGCGAGACCGCGATGCTGAACCTCGCGTTCGAGGCGATCACGTTTGGCGAGAAGAGCTACCCGCTCGACGCCTCGGTCGTTTCGGCCAACCCCGAGCGCGTCTCGCGCCAGACGGGTGGCCAGACGGCCGGCAAGGTCGCCGCCGGCGCCGCCGCCGGCGCCATTCTCGGCCGTGTCCTCGGCGGCAGCGGCAAGTCGACCGTGAAGGGCGCCGTGATCGGCGCCGCCGCCGGTACCGCGATCGCGATGGGAACCGCGGACGTGGATGCCGTGCTGCGTCAGGGCTCCGTCATGGTGATCAAGGTCGACGCGCCGATCGAGGTCAGGTACGAACGCGGGAGCGGAGGCGGATGAGTTTGCGGGACCGTTGGCGGGTGCGGCGGGCGCGGTAGCGCCCCCCGCTCCCGCCGCCCCCGCCGCCCCCGCTCCCAGCCCCGCAAACGCCTCCGCCTCCGCCCCCGCCTCCCGAATCCGTTTCAGTACCCTTCCGCGAACCCGCCCGTCCTCGGATCCGCGAACCCGGTCCACAGGCCGTTCCGCCTCAGGATGCTCGGTGCGCTGCCCACGTACCCGTTTCGCGATTCGAGCTTGTAGCCCTCGGCCGTGAGGGCGCGGATCGCCGCGCTGTCGAGGCCGTTCGCCTCGTAGTACAGGATGTCGGGCAGGTGTTGGAGATGGATGCGGGGCGCGTCCACGGCGGCGCCGATGTCCATGCCGTAGTCGATCACGTTCGAGATCACCTGGAAGACGGCGGTGATGATGCGGGGGCCGCCGCGTGCGCCGGTGATGAGCATGGGCTGGCCGGCGGAATCGAGCACGATGGTCGGCGTCATCGCGGAGAGCATGCGCTTGCCGGGCACGATCGAGTTGGCCTCGCCCTGGACCAGGCCGAACATGTTGGGCACGCCGACCTTGGCGGTGAAGTCGTCCATCTCGTCGTTCAGCAGGAACCCGCCGCCGGCCACCGTGACACCCGAGCCGTAGAGCTCGTTCAGGGTGGTTGTGAGCGCGACCGCGTTGCCCATCCCATCGACCACCGAGAAGTGCGTGGTGTGCGTGGGCTCGAGGATCTCACCGAGGCCGGGCACGACTTCGGCGGACGGCGTGGCGACGTCCGGGCGGATGGTGGCGCGTAGCGAGTCGATGTAGTCGGGCTCCATGAGCCGGGCGGGGATGTGGGCGAAGTCGGGGTCGCCCAGGAACTCGTTCCGGTCCGCGAACGCGAGGCGCATCGCCTCGGCCTCGAGGTGGAGCGAGGTGGGCGAGTGCCAGCCGTCCGCGCCGAGATCGAAGCCGTCCAGGATCCCGGCGATCAGTCGGAGCGTGATGCCACCCGAGGATGATGGCGGCATCGAGATCACGGTGTGGCCGCGGTACGTGAACTGGAGCGGCTCCCGCCAGATGGGTTGGTAGGCGCGCAGGTCCTCGAGCGAGATCAGCCCGCCGCCCCGCCGCATTTCCGCCGCGATCAGCTTCGCCGTCTCACCCTCGTAGAAGCCGGCCGGCCCCTGTTCCGCGATGCGTTCGAGTACGGCGGCGAGGTCCGGGTTCCGCCAGGTCGATCCGGCCGCGATCGGCTGGCCGCCCGGCAGGAAGAGCAGCGCCGAGGCGTCCCAGGGTGCGAGCCAGTCGTGGGCGGCCGCGACGGAGCGGGCGAACGCGCTGTCCACGACGAAGCCGTCGCGGGCCATGCGGATCGCCGGCTCGACGAGGTCGCGCCAGGGCAGCGAGCCGAATCGCTGGTGCGCCGCCCAGAGCCCGGCCACCGAGCCGGGCACACCGGATGCCAGAATGCCCCGCGAGCGAGCCGTTCGTCACCGCGCCCGCCGAGTCCACGTACATGTCGCGCGATGCGCCGCCCGGCGCCTTCTCCCGGAAGTCGAGCGTGCCGACCGTGCCGTCCGCCATGTGGGCGACCATGAAACCGCCGCCGCCGATGTTGCCGGCTTCCGGATAGACGGTGGCGAGCGCGAACGCGACGGCGACCGCCGCGTCCACGGCGTTGCCGCCGGCTTTCAGCACGTCGATGCCGACCCGGGTCGCGAGCGGTGCGTCCGTCGCGACCATCGCGGTCGCGGCAGTCGGGACCGAATCCGGAGCGGGATACGCCCAGTCGGCGGGGATGGTGGCCGTGGGTGGCGCGCTCTGCACGCAGCCGGCGAGCGCCGGCAGCAGGGCCGCGGCAAGAATGCCGGTCCGCAGGATGCGGACCGGGCGGGCGAATTCCGATGGTTCATTCATGGTCAGTACGAGTAGCGGAGTCCGAAACGGAAGAGAGTGTGGTTGGCGGTGTTCTTCACGACGCTGCCGCTCTTTTCGTGGAATACCCACCACTGCGAGTATTCGCCGAAGAGTGTGAGCTGGCGGCGCACCGCGTAGTCCAGCCCGACGCCCGCCATGAGCGCGGGATCGAATTGCCAGCCGTTCAGCTCGGGCACGTCCCAGAACCAGCCGCCCGCGCCGCCGGTCACGTACACGCCGGCCAGTCCGCCGCCCCCCATCAGGCGGGCGGAAACGACGGTACCCAGCGTGCGGGCTTTGTCCGACGCGATGATCTGGGGCGGGCTCGAGTTGTCGAAGCGGTCGTACGACGGCCGGGCGTACACGACGTCCACACCGAGCAGCGCGGTCTGGCCGGTGCGGATGTGGACGCCGCCGCCGAACGCGGTCGCGTCGTTGAACCGGAAATAGGTATTCTCGGCGTCCGAGAAACCGCCGAATGTGGTGAAACGGCCGGCCCAGCCGGAGAGGTATACGCGCGGCAGGATGAAGTTGGCACGGCGCTGGGCGGCGACGGGTCCCGCGCCGGCCAGGCCGAGGGCAGCGACGAGCAGGGCGGTCCGGATCCGGAACCTGGGCATGATCGACGTCCGGCGTTGCAGGGTGGTCGGGGCGGGGGGCTTCACGGTATGTTCAGCGCTCCGACCGGTCCCGGTTCGCGAACAGCGAGAATACGTATCCGGCGCATGAGCGGTCAAGCATCCGACGATCCCCGTCTGACCGAGCAGCGGAACCCGCGTACGACACGCATCGATGAATCGAGTACCCTCGACATCGTGGATGCGATCAATGCGGATGACCGCCTGGTGGCTGACGCCGTGGGCGACGAGCGTGAGTCGATCGCCCATGCCATCGACCTCGTGGTCGATGGCATGGACCGCGGCGGGCGCCTCTTCTACGTCGGCGCCGGCACGTCCGGCAGGCTGGGCTACCTCGACGCCGCCGAGCTGCCGCCCACGTTCCGGGCGGACCCGGACCGGGTGCAGGCGATCATCGCAGGGGGCGCACAGGCGCTGGTGCGGGCGCAGGAAGGGGCGGAGGACGACGTCGGCGCGGCTGTCCGCGACATTGACGAGCGGAACGTGGGTCCGGCCGACTTCGTGCTGGGCATCGCGGCCAGCGGGTCGACACCCTACGTGCACGCCGCGCTCGAGCGGGCACGGCAGCGGGGCGCCCGGACCGGATTCCTGCTGTGCACGCCGCCGCCGCCATCGCTGCTGGCGGCGCACGACGTGGTGATTGCGCCGCTGGTGGGCCCGGAAGTGATCACGGGCTCGACCCGGATGAAGGCGGGGACGGCGACGAAGCTGGTGCTGAACACGCTGAGCACGGCGGTGATGGTGCGGCGAGGAAAAGTGCACGGCAACCTGATGGTGGATCTCCAGGTCACATCCATGAAGCTGCGCGATCGCGGGGAGCGGATCCTCGTGGAGACGCTCGGCGTCGAGCGGCCCGTCGCGGCGTCGCTGCTCGAGCGATCGGGCGGCCACGTGAAGACCGCGATCGTGATGGGCCGTCTCGGGCTGGACGCGGCGGAAGCGCGCCGGCGGCTGGACGCGGCGGGCGGCGTGCTCACGCGGGTGATCGGCAAACGGGGCGTCGCGTGAGCGCATGCGCGTGATCGGCCTGATGTCCGGCACGTCGCTGGACGGCATCGATGCGGCGCTCGTCCGCTTCGATGGCGGTCCCGATTCCCTCGACTGGCGTACGCTGGCGTTCGTCAGCCGGCCGTACGACGAGAGCCGGCGCGCGCGCATCCACGCGGCCATCCGGAACGGCGACGCGGCTTCGATCTGCCGGCTGAACGCGGAGCTCGGCGAGTGGCTGGCCGAGGCCGCGCTCACCGTGTGCGAGACGGCCGGCGTCGAGCCGGGCGACGTCGATCTGATCGGCAGCCACGGCCAGACGGTATGGCACGAGCCACCGGTCGCCGGCCAGCGTGGCGCTACGCTGCAACTCGGCTGCGCCGCCACGATCGCCGAGCGCACCGGAATCGACGTCATCAGTGATTTCCGCTCGCGCGACGTCGCCGCGGGCGGACACGGCGCGCCACTCGTGCCCTGGGTGGACGGCCTGCTCTTTCGTGTGCCCGGCCGGAGCCGGGTCCTCGTCAACATCGGCGGCATGGCCAACCTGACACGCGTCGGGCCGCGTGGCTCCGCCGATTTGCCGCTCGCCTTCGACACCGGGCCGGGCAACGCCTTGATGGACGCGGCCGTCGAGCTCGCCACTCGCGGTGCCGTGACGTACGACCAGGACGGTGCGCGGGCCGCGTCCGGGCGCGTCCGTCCGGCGTGGCTCGACGAGCTGTGCGCGCATCCGTTCTTCGCCGAGGCGCCGCCCCGCTCGACCGGACGCGAGACGTTCGGCCGGCCGCTGGTCGAGAGGCTCATCGATCGCTGGGCGGTTACCAACGAAGACTGGAACGACGTCGTCGCGACGCTGAGCGCGCTTACCGTGACGACCATCGCTGACGCCGTGAACCGCTGGGCCGCACCCACCGGCGCCGACGAAGTGGTCGTCACGGGAGGCGGCGCGCACAACCCGGTGCTGCTCCGCGGCCTCGCTGATGCCCTCGCCCCTATGCCCGTGCTGACCGGGCGGGAGGCCGGGATCGACGTGGACGCGAAGGAAGCCGTGGCGTTCGCCGCGCTGGCCTGGGCGCACGCGCTCGGCGTCCCGGGCAACGTGCCGGGCGTGACCGGCGCGCGCGGGCCCCGCGTCCTCGGCAGCCGCACGCCCGGGCGCTCGGCATCGCCATCGGCGGCCCCGGCCGGAGCCGGCCGCTGATGCGAACGGGGCGCCTGTTGTTTCCCGCCATCCGCTGGGACGTGGCCGCCCGCTTCGCGGAGCAGGCCCGCGCCATCGACGCGGCGCTCGCGCGGGCGGTGGGCGGGTTCATCCTGTTCGGCGGCGAGGCCGACGCCGTGCGCGAGCTGACCACGGGCCTCCGGGCGCGGAGCCGGGAGCCGCTGCTGTTCGGCGCGGACCTCGAGCGGGGCGCGGGCCAGCAGTTCCGGGGCGCAATCCAGCTGCCGCCGCTCGCGGCGATCGGCTCGCTCGACGACCTCTCGGTCACGCGCCTGGCAGCGGCGCTGACGGCGCGTGAGGCGCTGGCCCTGGGCGTGAACTGGATCTTCGCGCCCGTCGCCGACCTCGACATCGAGCCGCACAATCCGATCGTGGGCACGCGCGCGTTCGGTGCCGACCCGGTCCGCGTCGCGGCCCACGTCACCGCATGGATCGAAGGCTGCCACGCGGAAGGCGTGCTGTGCTGCGCGAAGCATTTCCCCGGACACGGCCGCACGACGATCGACTCGCACAAGGCGTTGCCCGTAGTCGATGCGGCGCGCGCTACCCTCGAGGCGGACCTCACGCCTTTCCGCGCCGCGGTCGTGGCCGGCGTGGATGCGATCATGACGGCACACGTCGCGTTTCCCGCGCTCGACCCGGCGGGCGCGCCCGCCACGCTCTCGCCGGTGATGCTCGACAACCTGCTCCGCCGCGAGCTCGAGTTCGAGGGCATGATCGTCACGGACGCGATGATCATGAAGGGGCTGATCGGCGAGGACGGAAACGAGACGGGCGCGGCGTTGCGCGCGCTCGCGGCCGGCTGCGACGCGCTGCTCTACCCGACGGACCTCGAGGCCGTCGCGGGCGCCGTCGAACACGCCGGTGGGAACGAGCTGACCCGGGCCCGTCTGGCGCGCGCGCTGACCCGGGTGAACGCCGCGATCGCCGTGGCACCGTCGACCGCGCACGGCGCCTGGGGCAGGCCCGCCGACTTCGCGTGGGCGGAGTCTGTCGCCCTGCGCACGATCCGGTTCGAGCGCGGCTCGGGCGAGTGCTCCCTCGAGTTCGACCTGCTCACCGTGGATGACGATCTGGGCGGACCGTGGCCGCCGCCGCCGCGCGACCCGTTCCTCTCGAGCCTGCGCGACGCGGGCTTCGACCCGCGACCGGTGGACTCGCTCGACGGCGGGCGCGCCGCCGTTGTCGCCGTCTACGCCGACATCCGCGGCTGGAAGGGGACCGCAGCGATCCGCGACCCGGCGCGAGCCCGGATCGCGGAGGCGCTCGAGCGCAGGCCGGATGCGCTCGTCGTGCTCTTCGGCCACCCGCGCCTGGGCGCGTCGATTCCGTCCGACAACCTCGTCGTGGCGTGGGGCGGGGAGGCGGTGATGCAGCGGGCGGTGAGCCACGGCCTCGCGAGCATAGCCCTGCCCCCGACGGCGGCATGAGCGGGTCGCGCCGGCACTCGTCACGCGCGCGCCGTGGCCACGGCCGCCCGGAATGGACGCACCGCGAGCAGCGCGATCCGGGCCTGGTCGCGACGCTGCGGCGCCGCTCGAGCCGGAACCCGGTGCTCACCGCCGCCGTGCTCATGGCCGTCCACCTGCTGCTACTGCTTCTCACATTCCAGCCGCAGCCGCACACGGGCGGCGACAATGCCGCCTACATCGCGCTGGGCCGGTCGCTGTTCGAGCACGGCAGCTACCGCAGCCTCTACGATCCGGGCACGCCGCTGCACACGCAGTACCCGCCCGTATTCCCGGCCGTGCTGGGCGCCGCCATGGCCGCCGGGCTGCAGCCGTGGGTCCCGCTCAAGCTGATCATCGCGCTGTTCTCCGCCATTGCCGTCGGCTTCACGTACCTCTGGATCCGGCGGCGTCGCCGGCCCATGCTCGCGCTCGGTGTCGGGGTCATGATCGCGATCGGTCCGGGCGTCCTCGAGCTCGGCCACTGGATCCTCTCGGACGTGCCGTTCTGGGCCTTCACCGCCATCTCGCTCTGGGCCTTCGAGCGGCTGCGGCCCGAGCTGCGCGGCCGCTTCGCCATCGCCGTGCTGGCCACCGTGCTCGCCTACTTCACGCGCTCCGCCGGACTGCCGCTGCTGCTCGCCGCGTTCGCCTGGCTCGCGCTGCGACGGCGCTGGAAACAGCTGGCCGTTCTCGCCGCCGTCGCGCTGCCGCTCGCCGGCGCGTGGTGGCTGCGCGCGAAGCTGCAGGGCGGCGTGGACTATGTCAGCCAGTTCTGGTACGTGAACCCGTATTCGCCCGAGCTCGGCCGCATCGGCGCCGTTGATCTCTTCGACCGGAT
Source organism: uncultured Gemmatimonadales bacterium (assembly GCA_963786235.1). Lineage (GTDB taxonomy): Bacteria > Gemmatimonadota > Gemmatimonadetes > Longimicrobiales > RSA9 > CAWAYJ01. The sequence goes on along the minus strand of CAWAYJ010000009.1, from coordinate 264,697 downwards.
GCTCGACAACGCGTCCCGCTACGCCCGCATCCACCTGCCCATCCTGCTCACCGGCACGACCGGCGCTCTGCCGCTGCTCGCCGGGGTCAGCGTGATCGGCTTCGGCGCCTTCGGCTGGGTGAAGCGGCTGCGGCGGCCCACCCTCGCCGAGCTGTTCCTGCCGCTCTACATCGCGCTGTTGCTCGTCTGGCCCTCCGTCTGGTCCGGCGAACGGTTCCTGCTGCCCGCGCTGCCGCTCCTGCTCTACTACGCGGGCGACGGGCTGATCCGCACCGCGCGCGCGCTGAAGCCGTCCGTCGCGTTCGCCGCTGGCGCCACGGCTATCGTGCTCATCGGACTGCTCGGCATGCCCACCGACGTCGCGAGCATGCGCGCCAGCGGGCGCTGCATGCTCGACTACCGCATGGGCAACCGCTACCCGTGCCTGCCGCCCGTGTGGAACGAGTTCTTCAGCATCGGCGAGTGGAGCAAGACCGCGCTGCCCGACGACGCCGTCGTCGTCTCGCGCAAGCCACGCCTCTTCTGGGCGATTTCCGGCCGGCAGAGCCTCGTCTACCCGTTCACCGACCGGGCCGCCGACCTGATCCGGGCCGCGCAGGCTGCCGGCGCGCGCTACATCGTGCTCGATGGCCTGGGCTCGCTCTCCCAGCGCTATCTGGTGCCCGCGCTGCTGCAGCGGCCCGACGCCTTCTGCATGATGCGCTCCGAACCGGGTGGTACCGCGATGCTCGGCATCCTGCCGGACGCCACGCGCCGGCCCGACCGCGCGGGGAGCGGAGCCGATGCATCGATCGCGCGCTGCGCGCCCGACTTCTGGCGCGAGGACGCGCGGCCCGCGCCGCCGCCGCCCGACACGGCCGCCGCCGACAGCGCCGTGTCCGATACCACCGGCCGGGATCGATGAGCGGACTCGACTGGATCGTCGTCGGCGCCTACCTGGTGCTGTCGATCGGCGTCGGGCTCGTGCTCGCGCGGCGCGGCTCCGGCAGCCTCGCCGACTTCTTCGTGGGCGGCCGCACCGTGCCGTGGTGGCTGGCCGGCACGTCGATGGCCGCGACCACCTTCTCGATCGACACGCCGCTCTATGTGACCGGCGTGGTCGGCAACCGCGGCATCGCCGGCAACTGGGAGTGGTGGGCGTACGCCGTCGCGCACGTCGTGATGATCTACCTGTTCGCCCGGCTCTGGCGCCGCGCCGAGATCCTCACCGACAACGAGCTGACCGAGATCCGCTACGGCGGCCGGCCGGCGGCCACCCTGCGCGCGGTAAAGGGATTCCTGTTCGCCATTGTGATTGGCTCGATCGGGATCGGCTACGCGATGCTGGCCATGGTCAAGGTGGTGGACGCGCTGCAGATCTTCCCCAGCCTCGGCCTCGACTTCGGCGAGTCCGGCAAGCTCTGGGCGATCCTGCTGGTCAGCGTGCTCGTGCTCGTGTACGCCGGCGTCGCCGGGCTCTGGGGCGTCGTCGCCACCGACTTCTTCCAGTTCTTCCTGGGCATGATCGGCGCACTGGTCGTCGCCTTCTACGCAGTTGCGCACGTCGGCGGGCTCGGCGCCATGGCCGAGCGCGCGCAGGCGCTCACGCAGTTCGACGTGCTCGCGTTCACCCCGCTCACCTTCGGCGATGGCGGGCTGATCGGCTGGTCGAAGGCGGCCGGCATCTCCGCCTCGACCTTCTTTGCCTACGTCACCGTGCTCTGGTGGTCGTTCCGCAGGAGCGATGGCGGCGGCGAGTTCATCCAGCGGCTGGCCTCGACGAAGAACGAGCGCGACGCGGAGAAGGCCGCCTGGTTCTTCAACATCATGCACTACGTGGTGCGGACGTGGCCGTGGATGGTCGTGGCCGTGGTCGCGCTCGTCATCTACCCGGACCTGCAGGATCGCGAGCTCGGCTACCCGCGCCTGATGCTCGACTTCCTGCCCGCCGGCGTGCTCGGCGTCGTGGTCGCGTCGCTGCTGGCCGCCTTCATGAGCACCGTCTCGACGCTGATCAACTGGAGCGCGTCGTACATGACCAACGACCTGTACGCACGCTTTGCCCGGCCCCACGCCAGTCAGAAGGAACTCGTGCTGGCCGCGCGCGTCGCGTCCGTTGTGGTCACCGTGATCGCCGGCTTCGCCGCGTTTCACTCCAGTTCGATCGCCAACGTCTACCGGCTCATCCTCGCGGTGGGGACCGGTCCCGGCGTCGTGCTCATCCTGCGCTGGTTCTGGTGGCGCGTGAACGCGTGGGCCGAGTTGTCCGCGATGCTTGCCGGCTTCATTGTCGGGTTCCTGACGTCCGTCCCCAACCCGATCTACAACCTGCGCATCGAAGACTTCGGGATGCGGCTCTACGTCACCACCGCCATCAGCCTCGCCGTCTGGGTGCCCGTCATGCTGTTGACGAAGCCCGAGACGGACGAACGGCTCGACACCTTCTACCGGCGTGTCCGGCCCGGCGGCCCCGGCTGGAAACGGCAACGCGAACGGACGGGGATCCCGGCCGGCCACTCGCTCGGCAAGGACCTCGCGCGTTCGGGCGCCGGGCTGATGCTGCTCTTCGGCCTCATGTTCGGGATCGGCGGACTGCTGTTCGGCCGCACGCCCGTCGTCATCGGAATGTTCGCGCTCGCCGCCGTGGGCGCGGTCCTGCTGCGCTCGCTGCGGCCCGCGGAGCTGCGGCCCGCCCCCGCGGAGGCGGAAGCATGAGGGGACCCATGAACGTCGTCATGAGAGGCATCATCACCGGCCTCGCCGGCGTCGGACTCGCCGCCTGCGCATCGTCCGGGCCGCCTCCGCCCGTGCGGCCCGAGCCGTTCGCGACCACGCCCGCGCCGCGGTTGCCGCCGATCGACTCGGTGGACGGGCCGCTCCGGCTCGACATCGTGTACCCGCCCGACAGCGCGGTCATCGTGACGCGCGATTCCACGTTCGTGTTCGGCTCGACCGGCTCGGGCCGGGCCGGGCTTCGCATCAACGGCGCCGGTGTGCCCGTCGCGCCCGACGGCGCGTTCCTCGCCTTCCTGCCCGTGCCGCCGGACGGATTGTACCGCGTCGAGGCGACGAAGGGCGCCGAGCGCGCGTCGCTCGACCACGTCGTCGTGGTGCCGCCGCCGCCGTCCGTACCGGACACGGGCGCGGCCATCCTGCGCGAGACGATCGAGCCGCGCGGCGCGATCGCGCTGCCGTCGGGCGAGCCGGTCGATGTGCGCTTCCTCGGGACCGCGGGCGGACAGGCCGCCATCCACCTGCCGGACGGCGCCGTCTACGAATTGACCGAACGGCCGCTCGTCGCGGGCGCGACCGTCGATGCGGCGAACTTCCAGCGCATGCCTGCCGGCAGGGAATCCGGTCCGCGCGGCGTCTCCGCGTACGTGGGCACCGTTCCCGCCGGCGACTGGGTGTCCGCCGACACCATGGATCGTGAGCCGGCGTTGGGCGGGATCGGTCCCGGCTTCCCGTTCGCGCTCGGCTTCAGCATCGGACAGGACACGGTCTCGCTGCGGATCGCGAGCGAGGCCGGATTCGACGTGCCATCGCGGGCCCAGCAAGATTCCGTTGACGCGCTGCTCGCCGATGCGCAGCACTCGCTCCAGGCACTGCTCGAATTCGCCCGGCTGCACCCGTCCTTCGTCGCCGTGCGGGCGCCGCTCCTCTCGCTTGCGGTCGATGGCGATACGGCGTGGGCGCCGCTGTCCGTGAACCTGCGCACCCTGCAGGGCGCCCTGTTCGACGATGCCGGAACGGTCGCCGTCGTGCGGGCACCGTCGAATCCGCCCTCCGACTGGACGATCCGCGCGCGACCCGGCCGCGGCGGACCGTTCCACTGGTTCTGGCAGGACGGCACCCGGCTCGCGCTGGACGGCGAATGGAACGGCCAGCTCCGGGTCCGGCTCGCGCCCGGCCTCGCAGCCTGGGTGCCGGCCGCCGACGTCGAGCTTCTCGCGAAGGGCGCGCCGGCGGCGCGCGCGACCGTCTCGGCGGTGCGCCTGATCCCGGCGGAAGGCTGGGTCGATGCGCGCATCGCGCTCGACGCGCGACTGCCGAACCGCGTCGACGTGGACGGCCGGCGGCTGCGCGTCACGGTGTACGGCGCTACCAGCGCGGTCAACTTCATGCAGTACGGCGCGCTCGATCCGCTCGTACACGCCGCCGCGTGGAGTCAGCCGGCCGATGGCGTATTCGTGCTCGACATCGAACTGACGCAGGCAGTGTGGGGGTACCGCGTGTTCTTCGATGATGCCGGCGCGCTCGTCGTGCGCGTTCGCCGACCGCCCGTCATCGACCCGGAGCACCCGCTGGCCGGCCTGCTCGTGGCCGTCGATGCCGGACACCCGCCCGGTGGCGCGATCGGGCCCACCCGTCTGACCGAGGCCGAGGCGAACCTCGCCGTCGCGTTCCAGTTGAAGCCGCTGCTCGAGGCGGCCGGCGCGCGCGTGCTCATGCTGCGGACGGATGCCGCGCCCGTCGATCTCGGCACGCGACCACGCATGGCGGCCGAATTCGACGCCGACCTCCTCGTCTCCCTCCACAACAACGCGTTCCCGGACGGCGTGAACCCGTTCGAGAACAACGGCACGAGCGTGTACTACTACCAGCCGCAGTCGCTGGACCTGGCGCGCGCGGTGGACCGCGAGCTGGTGGCAGAGCTCGGCCTCCGCGATCTCGGCATCGGGCGCGCCGACCTCGCACTCGTGCGACCCTCCTGGATGCCGGCCGTGCTTTCCGAGACGATGTTCCTGATGGTGCCCGCGCAGGAGAACGCGCTGCGCGATCCCGCCGTGCAGCGCCGGATCGCGGCTGCGCATGTGCGTGCGCTCGAGGCATTCCTCGCGGAACGGGCACTGGCTGCCCGGGACGGCGGATGAACCGGAACCGCCCGGCGCAGGGCGAACGGGGCGCGATTGCAAGGCGACGCCGTCGCATGACGACGTTGCCGCTCCTGCCGGTGGCGCTGCTGTTGACCGTCGCCGCGCCGGCGGCCGCGCAACTGCCGCCCGACCTCGACTACCGCACGGTCGAATCGGCGCATTTCCGGGTCACGTTCGCGCCCGGCCTCGAGCAATCGGCACGGCACGCGGCGGCCATCGCGGAAGGCGCCTGGACGCTGCTCGCGCGCACCGTCTCGGTGCCACCCTCCGGCCGTATCGACATCGTGCTGGTGGACAACGTCGACTACGCGAACGGCTACTCGACGCCGTTTCCGTCGAACCGGATCGTGATCTACGCGCGGGCGCCGGCCGATGATGAGGCGCTCGGGTTCAGCCCCGATTGGCTCGAGCTGGTCGTTCCGCACGAGCTGACGCACGCGTTCCAGTTCGACCGTGCGGGCAAAGTCGGCCGGGCGCTGCGCACGCTCTTTGGCCGTGTCCCGCTCTGGTACCCGCTCTTCCCCATGATCGGGACACCGGAATGGGGCTCGGAGGGGCTCGCGGTCGTGATGGAGAGCGCCTTCACGGGCATGGGCCGCGCGCGCGGCAGCAATCACGAGATGATCGTGCGAACGGCCGTACTCGAAGACGGGTTCGACCGGATGGACCGGCTCAACGAGAACTCGCCCATCTGGCCGGGCGACCAGCGCTGGTACATTTACGGTTCGCTCTTCCTGCGCTGGGTCGAGGAGCAGCAGGGACCGGACGTGTTCCGGCACCTGCTGAACAACACGGCGGGCTCGATCCTGCCGCCATTCCTGTTCTTCGATCACATCGCGTCGCGCACCATCGGCATGAGCTGGGACGACGCGTACGCCGCGTGGCGGGCCGATCTCGAGCGCCGCTACCGCGCGCTCGCCGACTCGCTCGAGGCGGCCGGCCTGACGCGGAGCGAGCGCGTCGTGACGCAGGGCCGCTGGGCCATCCATGCGCGCGTTTCGCCGGACGGCACGCGCCTCGCCTGGACGGCGGAAGACGGCCGCGACCTCCCGGAAACGCGCATCCTCGACCTGCGCACGATGAAGGTGGTCGAGACGCACCGGCGCAACGGTCTCGGCAACCTGAGCTGGACACCCGACGGTGGGCTGGTATTCTCGCAGTTCGAGTTCGACGGACCCTACACGCTCTACCAGGACCTGTACCGCGCCGTACCCGGGCAACGTCGCCTCACTCGGCGTGGCCGGCTCACCGATCCGGACGCCTCGCTCGGCGATGACCGGATCCTCGCCGTCGAGCAGGGCGGGGACGTGAACGCGCTCGTCCTGGTCGACGCGCGGAGCGGCGCGATCCGGCCGCTCGTCGATGCCCGGCCGGGCACGCTCTGGGCGTTCCCGCGCTGGTCGCCCGACGGGACCCGTATCGCCGTGTCGCGCTGGCTGGAGGGCGGCGATTACGATGTCGTGATCCTCGACGCCGCGGGACGCGTGGTGTCCGAGCTGATGCGCGATGCGGCGATGGACATGGCGCCCACGTGGTCGCCCGACGGCCAGTACGTGCTGTTCTCCTCGGACCGGAGCGGGATCCCGAACCTGTACGCGGCCGATGTGAGCGACCCGGCGCGGCCCGTGCTGCGGCAGGTTACGAACGTCCTGACCGGAGCGCAGTTCCCCGAAGTGTCGCCCGACCGCCGCTGGATCTGGTTTTCCGTCTACCACGCCGACGGCTACTCGATCGAACGTATCCCGTTCGAGCCCGCGACCTGGCGGGAGCCCGCGCCGCTCCGTGTCGACGTCACGCCGCCCGCGCCCGAGGCGAGGCCGCTGCCGGCACCGCCCGCGGCGGATTCGCGGCCGTACTCGCCGTGGCGCTCCCTGCTCCCGACCGCATGGCTGCCGTACGCGGTCGATCTCGGCCGGGCCGGCACGTTCGCGGGCGCGGCTGTGACGGGCACCGACCTGGTCGGCCGGCACGCGGTCTCGGCGTGGGCCGCGCTCGACGTGAAGGGGTCGGGACGTTGGGAAGGCGCGGGCCGCTGGACGTGGGCGGGCCTGGGGAACCCGGCCTTCTCATTGCAAGCGGAGCGGAGCTGGGACGACCTGGGCAACGTGCTCCTGCCCGACACGACCGTGAGCGCCGCGATCGAACGCGACGATGTCGTCGGCGCATACCTTTCGCTGCTGCGCCGCCGGTTCCGCAGCGCGGCATCCATCTCGTTCGGCGTCGAGCGGGAAGGGCTGCGCCGGGCCCTGCTCGACACGGACCGATTCCGGTTCCGCGACTCGCGGGACGCTCTGATCAACCTGGTGGCGCGCGCTTCGTTCACGAACACGCAGAGCCCGGCGTACTCGATCAGCCTGGAGGATGGCATCGTGCTCGCGGGTTCGGGCCGGTGGACCGTGGAAAGCCACCCGACCCCCGACTACCCCCGCGATCGCAACGAGTACAAGCTGCACGCGGCCGCGTACCGGAGCCTGCCGTTCGGCGGCTTCGCGCACCACGTCCTCGCGTTTCGCGGGAACGCGTTCATCGGGACGGGTGACGGCGTCGGCGTCGAGAGCATCGGCGGCGTGAGCGGCGGCGGCGCGAACCTGGGCGGCTTCGGCATCGGCATCGATTCCCGCCTGCTGCCGCTCCGCGGCTTCGATCCGGGCGTGCTGCGCGGGAACCGGGCGTGGACGGCGAGCGCGGAGTACCGCGCGCCGCTCGCGCTCGTCGGACGCCGGCCCGCGCTGAGCCCGTTCTTCATCGACCGCGTCTCCGCCCGCGCCTTTCTCGATGCGGGCGACGCGCGCTGCGCCGGCGCGACGGCGCAGGTCTACCACGCGTGCGCGCTCGCGGACTCCGTGGCCGGCCCGCTGCTCGGCGCGGGCGCCGAGCTCGTGCTCGACATCGGCTTCCTGGGCGTGTCCACGGCCCGGCTCCGGCTCGGCTGGGCGAGTCCCGTCCGCGGACCGGCCGGCGGCGCCGGGGTGTATGTGCAACTCGGCTCCAGCTATTGAAGGGCATGGCGCGAAGAGCATTCACGGTCGAGGAAGCGGAAGCGTTGCTGCCGGAGCTCGAGGCATTGCTCGAGCGCCTGCGCGGCCGTATCGGCGAGATCGAGAGCCGGCGCGAGAAGCTCCAGCTCCTCGAGCTGATCTGGGGCGACTTCCTGCGTGACCCCGCCAACCCCGACCACCGCGAGTTCCTCGCCCACCAGGACGAGATCCGGGCCGCCGCTGGCGCCGTCGAGACCTCGATCGCCGACGATATCCACGCCCACGGCATCCGCTTCCCCGCCGGCGGCCTGAGCCACGGGCTGCTCGACTTCCCGACCACCTGGCAGGGGCGCTGGATCTACCTGTGCTGGCGGAGCGGTGAGCGCCGCATAGCCGCGTGGCACGAGGTCGATGCCGGATTCGCCGGCCGCCAGCCCCTCACTGCCGACCAGGCCCGCCGCGTCGGGCGCGAGGACGATCCCGCGCTCATCGACGACTCGATGCTCGACTTCTGACCGCCCGCCGCCGCGGCGCTATCTGCTGCCGCGGCTAAGGTTTCCCCGCGAAACACCGATACTTCCGCACGTGCGGGGCGACGCGGGTACGCGTGCGTGCCCCGGGCGCGCCGCGCCCTGTCTGCCGCCGCCAGCCACTCACGGACCGAGGGGATTTGCCGTGGCTCCGGAACCCGCGATGGATACGCAGGCGCCGGCGTCGTCCGACGCCAACGGGGATGCGCGACCTCGTGTCTTCGTAGTCGAGGACGACCGCGTCATCCAGACCCTGCTCCGCCATCTGCTCGAGCGGCGCGGCTACAACGTCGATGTCGCCGGCGATGGCCGCGAGGCGCTCCGCGTCATCGAGACCGATGCCGCGCCCGCCCTCGTGCTGCTCGACATCGTGCTGCCGTACGTGCACGGCTTCGACCTCATCCAGCGCGTCCGCGAGACGCCCGGCTGGATGGATGTGCCTGTGATCATGCTGACGTCGAAGGCCCAGGAGAAGCACGTCGTGCGGGCGCTCGACGCTGGCGCCAACGACTACGTGCTGAAGCCGTTCAAGCCGGAAGAGCTGGCCGCGCGGGTGCGCCGGTTCGTCAAGGCGTGACCACAGGCCCGGCCGTAGCGCCCGACTCGTGGGCCGCCGGCTCACCGGACGCGCTGCTCGACCTCGCATGGCGCGCCTCCGGCGTGCTGCTCGTCCTCATCGCGCTGCTCGTGCTGCAGATCCTCGTGGCCGGCTGGTGGATCGAGCGGCGCCGCCGCCACAACGAGCGGCTGCGCCGTCTCTGGGAGCCCGTCCTCGCCGATGCGGCCAACGAGGTGCCGATCGAGCTGCCCAAGCTCGCGCCCCGTGATGCGGTCACCTTCCTGCAACTCTGGAACTACATCCAGGAGTTGCTGCTCGATGATGCCCGGGTCCGCCTCACCGAGGTCGCCCGCCGGGTCGGCGCCGACCGCTTCGCCCGCAACCGCCTCGTCGCCGCGCGGCCGCGGGACCGGCTCGTCGCCATCACCGCGGTCGGGCATCTGCGCGATGAGCCGTCATGGCCCGCGCTCGAAGCCATCGCCCGCGAGGACGTCAGCCCGATCCGCTCCCTCGCCGCCGCGCGGTCCCTTTTCCGCATCGATCCTCAGCGCGCGGCACCCCTGCTGATTCCGTGCATCGCGGCGCGGCCCGAATGGTCGCTCGCCGGTCTGGCCGGCATCCTCGCCGAAGCCGGCCCCGACGCGATCAGCGCGCCGCTCGCCAAAGCGGCCGGGCTGGCCCCGCCCGACCAGGCGCCCCGGCTGATCCGGCTGCTGCAGTTGGCGCACGGCGAGCAGGCGGTGGCCGCGGTCCGCCGGATCCTGGCCGGTGCGACGGAAATGGAGTTGATCACGGCGTGCCTCCGCGTCTTCGAGGATCCGCGCGACCTGGACACCGTGCGGACACTGCTCGACGATCCCCGCTGGCAGGTCCGGTTGCAGGCGGTCGCCGCGCTCGCGCGCATGGGCACGGAGCAGGACGAGCCACGCATGGTCGAGTTGCTCGAGGACCGCGAATGGTGGGTCCGCTACCGCGCGGCGCAGGGCCTGGCCGGTTCGCCCTTCATGACCGCCGAACGGCTCCACCGCCTCGCCCGCGAGTTGCCCGGACGCTTCGCCCGCGACATCCTCGGCCAGGTCATCGCCGAAGGGAAGTTCGCATGCTGAGCGCCGCGTTCGTCGCCTTCCAGTGGCTGGCGCTCGCCTATTTCGCGGGGATCAACCTCGGCTACATCCTGCTCAACGTCATCACGTTCTTCGCCCTGCCGCGCCACCTGCAGCACCGCGTGCTGCTCGACCTGCCCTGTCCGCACAACGGCTACGAGCCTCCCGTCAGCCTGATCGTCGCGGCCTACAACGAGGAGACCGTGATCGCGGACTCCGTCCGTTCGCTGCTCCAGATCGACTACTCCGAATTCGAGATCATCGTCGTCAACGACGGCTCGACGGACGGCACGCTCGACGTGCTCACCCGCGAGTTCGATCTCATCCCGTTCCCGGAAGCGTTTCGCATCCGTATCCAGCACAAGCCCGTCCGCGCCATCTACCACTCGCGGATGTACCCCGAGGTGCGCGTGATCGACAAGCAGAACGGCGGCTGCAAGTCGGACGCGATCAATGCCGGCATCAACGCGGCCCGCTATCCGCTGATCACGCCGCTCGACGCGGACACCATCCTCCAGCGCGACAGCATCCGCCTGCTCGTCCAGCCGTTCCTCGAAGATCCGCACACCGTGGCGACGGGCGGCATCGTCCGGATCGCCAACGGCTGCGAGGTGAACCGCGGCTTCCTCACGCGTGTGGCGCTGCCCCGCCATCCGGTCGCCCTGTTCCAGGTCATCGAGTACATGCGCGCCTTCCTGTTTGGCCGCATCGGCTGGTCCACGCTGGACGCGCTGCCACTCATTTCCGGAGCGTTCGGCCTCTTCCACCGCGAATCGATCATCGAGCTCGGCGGCTATCGCCGCGACACGCTCGGCGAGGACATGGAGCTGGTCCTGCGTATCCACCGGAAATTCCGGCTCGAGGGCCGGCCCTACCGAATCACCTTCGTGCCCGACCCCGTCTGCTGGACCGAGGCGCCGACCGACCTGCGCACGCTGGCCAACCAGCGGATACGCTGGCAGCGCGGACTCATGGAGGCCATGGTGATGAACCGTGCCCTGCTCTTCCATCCGAAGAGCGGCGTGCTCGGCTGGCTGGCGATGCCGTTCCTGCTAGTCTTCGAGGGCTTCGGCCCCATCATGGAAGTGGGCGGCTACCTCGTCGTCGGCCTGGGCTTCCTCTTCGGCGCCGTGTCGCTCGCCGGCTTCCTCGCGTTCACGCTCGTCGCCATCGGGCTCGGCCTCGTCCTCTCCCTGACCTCGCTGCTCCTCGAGCAGGCCGCGTTCAACACCTACCCCCGGCATCGCGACATCCTCATCCTCCTGGCCTGCGCGCTCGCCGAGAATTTCGGCTACCGCCAGCTCTCCGCCGTCTGGCGGATCCGCGGACTCTGGCGCTGGTTCCGAAAGGCCGATTCGGCCTGGGGCGCGATGCCGCGGAGCGCGTCCTGGGCCGTGCCCGCGACAGCGCCGCCTGCCGCAGAGTCCTCGCCGGAATCCGCTCCGTTCAGGCAACGGAAGGCATCATGAATCGGATCGAATCCGCGCGCAGTCCCGCGCATGTCGCCCGGTCCGCGCTCTGGCCCGTGTTCGGTTCGCTCGGCACCGTGCTGGGCGTCTCGCTGCTGCTCGAGCGGCCCGGCGGGCTCGCGGTCCGGGCGGAGCAGCTCGCGAGCCGGCCGGCCGCCCTCATCGGCGCCGCGCTGCTGGTCGGGGTCCTGCTCCTGTTCCTGGTCCGCTTCGTCCTCGAGGCCAGGCGCCGGAACGCGGCGCTCTCGCGGGCGAACCGCGAGCTGGAGACGAAGGAGACCGAGCTCGCGCGCGCTCGCGATGCCGCCCTCGAGTCCGTGCGGCTGAAGTCGCAGTTCCTCGCCAACATGAGCCACGAGATCCGGACCCCGCTCAACGGCATCATCGGCATGACCGACCTGCTGCTCGGCACCGAGCTGGTTCCCGAACAGCGTGAACACGCGGACCTGATCCGGGGCAGTGCGGACGCGTTGCTGACCATCGTCAACGACATCCTCGACATCTCGAAGATGGAAGCGGGGATGCTGCGCATCGAGCACATCGACTTCGCGCTGCGCAACGTGATCGAGGGCACGACCGAGCTGTTCGTAGAGATCGCGCGGCGCAAGGGCGTCGAGCTCACGACCCTCGTTCGGAGCGATGTGCCGGACGCGCTGCGCGGCGACCCGGGCCGCGTCCGCCAGATCCTGACCAACCTGGTCGGCAACGCGATCAAGTTCACCCCCGCCGGCGACGTCACGGTGCGCGTGGCCCGCGAGGACAGTTCCACCGACCACACCATGGTCCGGTTCGAGGTGACCGACACGGGCATCGGCATCCCCGAGGAAGCCTGCGCCATCCTGTTCCAGCCCTTCGTGCAGGCCGATGGCTCGACCGCCCGCCGGTTCGGTGGGACCGGCCTCGGCCTCGCCATCTCCCGCCAGCTCGTCGAGCGCATGGGCGGAACCATTGGCTTCGACACCGAGCTCGGTAAAGGCTCCACCTTCTGGTTCACGCTGCCCTTCGACGTGCGTCCCGCCGGCGATGCTACGCGTACCGCCCGCGCCGCCAACCTGAGCGGGCTCCGCGTGCTCATCGTCGACGATTCCGAGGCCAACCGCTCCGTCCTGGCCCATCACGTCGAGAACTGGGACATGGTCCCGGTGGAAGTCGCTCGCGGGAAGCCCGCGCTCGACCGGATCCGCGCAGCGCACGACGAGGGCCGGCCCTTCGACGTCGTCATTACCGACCTGCTCCTGCCCGACATGACCGGCTTCGATCTGGCCCGCGTGATCAAAGCCAATGCCGCGCTGAAGCCCCTGCGGGTCGTGCTCATGCCTTCATTCGGCAAGCGCGGTCACGCCCAGGACGCCCGCGAGGCCGGCATCAGCGCGTACCTCGTCAAACCCGTGAAGGAGCAGGAGCTCTTCGAATGCCTGCTTGCCGTCGTCACGCAGGCCGCGCTGCCCGAGGCCGAGCCGCGCCTCGTCACCCGCCACTCGATCGCCGAATCGGGACCGGCCCGCCACCAGCGCATCCTGATCGCGGAGGACAACCTCGTGAACCAGAAGCTGCTGGTCGCACAGGTCGCGCAACTCGGGCTCCGCGCCGACATCGTCGAGAATGGGGCCGAGGCGCTCGACGCCCTCGACCGGCGCCACTACGCCCTCGTCCTCATGGATTGCCAGATGCCCGTCCTCGACGGCTACGACGCGACCCGCCGGCTGCGGCTTCGTGAGGCCGGCGGCTCGCACACCCCCGTCATCGCCGTCACCGCCAATGCCATGGCAGGCGACCGCGAGCGCTGCATCGAGGCCGGCATGGACGATTACCTCGCCAAGCCGATCCGACGCGACGAACTCCGGAGCATCCTCGACCGCTGGCTGACCGACGGCGTACCGCAGGCTTCCGATGTGCGCCACGGCGATGTCGCCGCCGTGTCCCGCGCCGCTGATGCCGGTCCCGCCGTCGCACCGCAACGAGCCGCAGCACCGGTCGCCGAGGACGAGGGCAAATCGCCGGGAAGCCTCGCGGCGCGTCTCGAGGAGCTGCACGCCGAGTGCGGCACGGAGGTGCTCGTCTGCATCGTCGACATCTTCCTCGAGGATGCGTCCAGCGGCATCCGCAAGGCGCGCGTCCTGCTGGCCGACGGCGACGCCGAGTCGCTCGAGCGCGAGGCACACACCCTCAAGGGAAGCTGCGCCAACATCGGGGCCGAACAGCTCGCCTCCGTGTTCTCAACCATCGAGGATCGCGCCGAGGCGGGGGACCTCGACGGACTCGAAGAGCGGATCGAGGAAGCCGTCATCCGGCTGGAGGGCGTGCGACGGTATCTCGAGCCCTGGAAGGCGTCCGCCGCGACCGGCTGACCGGTCGAAGTGTCCCCACGAAAAGCGGGCCGGGCGGGACGTGATGTCCCGCCCGGCCCGCTTTCTCAGAGAGCAGGTCGGAGGCACGCGCCTTGCCTATGGAGAGAGGTCAGCGAGCCTCTGGTGCTCCCGTTGGACTGATCCCCTCCAGGTCCATCGGGACACCAACCGCGGGGCGCCGGCCGGACCCGGCGTCCCGCATCCTTTTCTCTGCCGGTTGGGTCGGACCGGATCGGGCCACGCCCGGTCCGCTCAATCGTGGAGCCTGCCGTCCGGCTCCATGCCGAGCAGGCGCGGCGAGTCGAAGCGGTCGAGGACGACCATGTGGTTCGCGGGCACCGCGCGCCATCGCGAGTCGTCGGTAAGGCGCTCGGAAGACACCACGACCGGCACGCCGTCGTCGTCCGCGCGCCGGTGCTGGAAGCGGCGGCCGGCCGGCTCGTAGACTTCGCCGTGCAGGTAGTAGAGCGACTCGGGCTGTTCCCGCGGGTGGTTGGAGAACCGGCACACGGCGGCGTGGCGGCCGTCCGCGACCCCGATGTTGAGGAAGCTCGGATCGCCGTCGCCATACGCCTCGACCATCGTCAGCACGCGCGTGACCGCGCTCGACAGCCGCGCCGCCATCTGCAACGCCCCGTCCATCCGGTCCCCGTTGCCGGCGCCGCCGAAGTCCACGGGGCAGCCGTTCCGTACCAACTCGTCCACGAACACGGCGAACATATGCTCCGTGTCCGTGCTGCCGCGCACGATGCCGAACGCCTCGTCCGTCAGACTGTCCAGCAGCCGCCGCCGGATGTGGCGGAACGAGCCGACGTGGCCGTTGTGCATGAGCAGGTAGTTGCCGTACTCGAACGGGTGGCAGTTGGCCAGGTTGACGTCGCTGCCCGGGGATGCGGCGCGCACGTGCGCGAGGATGCACGGACTCGCGATCACGGCCGCGAGGCTGTGCAGGTTGCGGCTGTTCCACGCCGGCATGATCTCGTGGAAGACTGCCGGTTCCGGCAGCAGGCGCGGCGCGTACCAGCCGACGCCGAAGCCATCGCCGTTCAGCGGTTCCGACCGCTCTTCGGAGTGGAAGCTCTGGTGGATGAGGGAGTGCCGGGGCTCCGTCAGCAGCGTCGAGAGCCGCACCGGTGGTCCGATGTAAAGCGTGAAGCGACACATGGCGTTCGCTCCTCCCCGGTTCCAGTATCGGTCCCTTGCGACGATTCCTGCGGTCGCCGCGGGGGAGGTTGGACGCGGCGTCGCACCGGGAACATCCTGCGGCCCTCCGTCGTCAGCCGACCGGCCGGATCAGCACCGCATTGTCGTTGAATTCCGGGATCAGCACCCGGTTCCGCTTTGCGTCGTACCCGATGTCCGCCGGCGCCGGCACGCCCTCGGCCAGCTTCGATACGTCACCGATGCCATTCACCCGGTATACCACCGAGTCGCCCCAGCTCGAGAACAGGAACCCGCCATCCGGCATCATGACGATCCCGTCCAGCTGCGGTGCGTCCAGCACGCGCGTCTTGTTGCCCGCCGCGTCGAACCGGAGAACCTCGCCGCTGCCGAACGTCACCACGAAGATCCCGCGCGGACCCACCGCCACACCGTTCGGATTGCCCAGGTCCGCGCCCGACGCCAGCGTCGCGCCCCGCTTCCCCTCCTGGAACGGGTAGCGGTACAGGCCGTCCGTTCCCGACGGAACCAGGTTGCCCTGGTCATCCAGCTGCAGCCCCGAATCCGTTACGAAGATCGACCCCTCCGGACCCACCGCCAGATCGTTCAGAAACGTCGCACCGTCCACGCACTCGCTGCCCGCCGCCTCACCCGTTACCCGGTTGAAGATCCGGATGCAGTCAATGTCGGCCACGAACAGCGAGTCCCCGCGGATCGCCATCCCCTTCGGCCCGTTCAGCGTCACGTCCGGACTCGCACCGTCGATCCACTTCAGCGCCTCCACCTGCCCGTCCGGCGTCACCCGCGAGATGAACCCGTTCCCATCGTGGTCCACCGGGCTGCCGTTCACGTTCGATACCAGGTACACATCCGCCACCGGGTCGTGCAGCACCGATTCCGGCGCCATGAATCCGGCACCCGTGATGTCGATTACGTCCGCCGGCGCGGCGGTGCCGCCGTCGCACGCGCAGAGCGCCATCATGATGGCCGGAAGCCACGGCCCGCTCCAGGCGCGCGATCCTCTCATCGTTGCCTCCTCATTTCGATCACGTTCCGTTCACCGCTCGTCCCGACCATACCGCCGCCGCGCCGACCGCGGCAAATACCCCTCGACCCCGTCCCCGAACCCGGCCGAAGAACATGACGCGTCATTCTTCGGCGGCGCGATCCGCGAGCCCACGGGAGGAGCGGGGAGGACCGACGACGGCGACGCCTCCCGCCCCCGGGCGCCGGCAATGGTGTATGATGCGAAAGGGAGGTGAGGCAATGAAGAGAGCAGCCCGCCGCGCGGCCCGGGTCCTGGCCATCGTGCTCGCGGTGATGTACGCGTTGTTCGCGCTCGACACTGCGGTCCTGTCGGTGGGCTTCGTCGTGCACCTCGTGCCCGCGACGCTGATCCTGGCAGGCGTGGTGCTAGCGTGGAACCGGGCGCGGTCCGGGGCCGTCTGGTTCGGCGTCGCGGCTCTCGCCAGCGTGCTCGCGTTCCGGACCTGGGCGGCGCCCGAGCGCTTCCTGCTGCTCACGCTCCCGCTGGCGGTTATCGCGGGGCTCTTCCTGCTGGCGGTGGAACGCTCCGGCGATCCCTGACCGGGCGGTGTGAAGAGACGCGGCGATGGGCCCATGCCGGTGATGGCGGGTTGACGTCACGGAGCGGTCACAAAAGTCTTGACCACAAGATCTCCGCTGGCTACTATTCCGACCCCACTAGATGTTGGGTCGCGCAAAATCTCGACATGGACGGAAACAGTGGGGCGGATTCGCCCGCCCCCCTTTGTTTTTCTTGCGATCAGGATTACTTGAGGGCTCGTGATGAACCAGAACGTATCCGCCGAGACGCGACTCCGCCGCCAGGTCATGCCCGACGATCTCCAGCCCGCCGAAATGTCCGAGAACGCGCGTACCGTTCTTGCCCGCCGCTACCTGGTGAAGGATGAAAAGGGGCGTCCGGTGGAGGAGCCGGAACAGATGTTCTGGCGAGTTGCGCACGTCATCGCGGAAGAGGACGCGAAGTACGGCATGAGCGAGGGGGGCGTCGAGCAATTGGCGCGCGAGTTCTACCGGCTCATGACGCGGCGGCTGTTCGAGCCGAACTCGCCGACGCTGATGAACGCGGGTCGGCCGCTCGGCCAGCTCTCGGCGTGTTTCGTGCTTCCGGTCACGGACGCGCTCTCGAACAACAAGAACGGGATCTACGACACGCTGCGCGCGATGGCGCTCGTGCACCAGTCGGGTGGCGGGACGGGTTTCGCGTTCAGCCGGTTGCGTCCGTCGGGCGACAGGGTGCGGAGCACCATGGGAGTGGCGAGCGGCCCGGTCTCGTTCATGCGCCTGTACGACGCGTCCACGGAAGTGGTCAAGCAGGGCGGCACGCGGCGCGGCGCGAACATGGGCATCCTGCGTGTGGACCATCCGGACATCCGCGAATTCATCACGTGCAAGCTCGATGTCAGCCAGATCACGAACTTCAACATCTCGGTCGCGGTGACGGACGCCTTCATGGAGGCGGTGAAGCGGGGCGAGAAATACGATCTGATCAGCCCGCGTGACGGCGTGGTCGGCCAGGAGGACGCGCGCGAGATCTTCGACCTGATCGTGCACGGCGCATGGGCCACGGGCGAGCCCGGCGTGTTCTTCGTAGACCGGGCCAACCAGTACAACCCGGTCCCGCACCTGGGCAGCTACGAGGCGACCAACCCGTGCGGCGAGCAGCCGCTGCTGCCCTACGACGTGTGCAACCTGGGTAGCGTGAACGTGGGCGCGTTCGCCCGTGTGGATGCGCCCGCGGACGTGGAGTGGAGCGACCGGATCGACTGGGACGGCCTGCGCCAGGCGGTCGCGCTCGCCACCCACTTCCTCGACAACGTAATCGACGCCAACAACTACCCGCTTCAGGAGATCACCGACCTCGCGCAGTCGATCCGCCGCGTCGGCCTCGGCATCATGGGGTACGCCGATCTGCTCGTCCGCATCGGTGTGCCCTATGACACGGCCGAGGCCATCGAGGTCGCCCACGCGGTCATGCACTTCATCGACGAGGAAGCGAAGAAGGAGAGCGAGCGCCTCGCTGAGACCCGCGGTGTCTTCCCCGAATGGGAGAAGAGCATATGGGGGCCGGACGAGAGCTGTGCGCGTACCACCGACGGTGAGCGGGTCCGCCCGCTCCGTCGTTTGCGCAACTGCAACGTGACCACGGTCGCGCCCACCGGCACCATCTCGATCTTCGCGGACTGCTCGGGCGGGATCGAGCCGCTCTTCGCGGTCGCGTTCATGCGCAACCAGGCGGGCGCGCTGATGGCGGATGTGAACAAGGATTTCGTCCGCATTGCGAAGGCGCAGGGCTGGTACAGCGAAGAGCTGATGAAGCGGATCGCGGAGGAGGGCAACATCCACTTCGCGGAAGTGCCGGACGACGTGAAGCGCACGTTCGTGACGGCGCACGACGTGGTGCCGGAGTGGCACATCCGCACGCAGGCGGCGTTCCAGGAACACGTGGACAGCGCGATCAGCAAGACGTGCAATTTCCCGCGCGAGGCGACGGAGCGGGAGGTTCGCGACATCTACGTGACCGCGTACCACCTCGGCTGCAAGGGCGTGACCGTGTATCGCGACGCCTCGCGGCCGATGCAGGTGCTCTCGACGGGCAAGACGGCGAAAGAGGTGACGGGCGGTGAGAAGAACGCGCTGGCGGCCGACCTCGAGGCCCAGCTCGCGGATTCGCGCGAAGGGTTGCACCGGCTGGAGAGCGTGAACGAGGAGCTGCGCAAGAGGCTGGAGGATGCGGAAGCGCGGATCCAGCGGCGCCGCCACAAGAGGCAACGGCCGTCCGCGTTGCAGGGCGTGACGCGGCGGATGCCGAGCCCGCTCGGTGACCTCTACGTGACGGTCAACGAGGACGGCGAAGGCAAGCCGTTCGAGGTGTTCGCGACGCTGGGCAAGGCGGGCGGCGCGGCGATGGCGGACGTGGAAGCGATCGGCCGGCTCATCTCGCTCGGCCTGCGCAGCGGCATCAGCCTGGCCGACATCTACAGGCAGATGCGCGGCATCTCGTGCGATCGCGCGGTGGGCGTGGGACCGAACAAGGTGCTGAGCGTGCCCGATGCGATCGCACAGGCGCTGATCCAGCACCAGCGCGAGAAGGAAGGCGTACAGCAGGAGCTCCTCGATGTCAGCCCCGTCATGACGAATGTGCCGCTGCCCGTCTCGAGCGCCGCTGCCCGGCCGGAGCCGGCCGCCGCGCATGCGGCCTATGATCCGGGTGAGACGTTCCTCGGAACGTGTCCCGACTGCCGGAGCGAGTTGCAGTTCATGGAAGGTTGCGCGAAGTGCATGGCCTGCGGATACAGCGAGTGCGGGTGAGGGGCCGGATGCCGGTGCCACGAACGAGGCGCCGCGCGACGCCGGACGACGGACCCGGCGGCTGAGCCGACCGGTCGGGCGGGGTCGGCCCGCGGTCGCGAAAGCGCCCGGGCCGGGGAGAGGTTCGACGTGCCGGCGGAATCCCGCCGGCACGTCGCATTTTCAGCCGTCCGCCCGCAGAACGGAGAGTGGGTCGGAACGCGCCGCGCGTCGCGCGGGCACCCAGCTTGCGAGCGCGGCGACGCCGAGCAGCACGATTGCGACCGCGACGTAGGCGCGCGCATCGAGCGGGCCGACGCCGAAGAGCAGGTTGCGGAGCAGGCCGGACACGGCAATGGCGCCGGCGAGCCCGATGAGCAGTCCTGCGCCGGCGGGCGCCATGCCACTGGCGAGCGCGCTCGCCAGCACCGACCGGGGCCGAGCGCCGAGGGCGAGGCGAAGGCCGAAGTCGGGAATACGCGCGCCGACCAGGTTCGACATCACGCCGTAGACTCCGACCGCGCCGAGCAGCAGGGCGAGCAGGCCGAAGGTCGCCATGACGGCCATGACGAAGCGGCGCTGGTCAAGCGACTGGCCGAGCACGTCGGCCAGCGGGCGGAGCGTAGTGATGGGCACGTCCGGGTCGATCGCCTCGATGGCCTTCCTGACCTCGGTGCCGAGCGCGTCGGTGCGCGGTCCTTCGAGCATGAACACCATCTGCACCCCGCGCGAGTATTGCGCGAAGGGCACGTACATCTCGGGCCGCGGCTCGCGATCGAGCGCGTGTTGCCGGACGTCGCCGACCACGCCGACCACGCGCTTGTGCTGGTCGCCGAACACGGCGATGTCCTTGCCGACCGCCGACTCGCCCGGCCACAGCTCGTCCGCCATCGAGCGGTTGATGACGAGCACCGGGTCCGTGCCCGAGCGGTCCGCATCGGTAAAGACCCGCCCTTCGAGCAGCGGCTGGTCCACCGCGCCGAAGTAGTCGCCCGTCACGATCCGGAAGTTGGCGCTCGGCAGCGGCACGTCCGCCTGCGCCGTCTGCCCTTCCGCAAGGTACGGAAACGCCCAGTTGTTGAACGTGAACGGCAGCAGCTGCACGCCGCCCACTGTGTTCACGCCGGGCAACGCGGCCAGCCGGTCCGTGACCTCACGGTAGTACTGGATCGCTCGCTCGCCCGTGTACTGGTCGAACCGCGGCTGGACTTCGACGGCCAGCACGTCGGACGGATCGATCCCCGGATCCACGGAACGCAGCGTCACGAAGCTCGCCAGAACCAGCGCCGCGGCCGTCGCCAGCATCGTCGCCAGCGCGATCTCCGCCACCACCAACACCCGGTTCAGCCGGTGCGACTGCCGGTCCCGGCTTCCGCTCCGGGTCCAGCTGCGCACGTCGTAGCGGAGCCCCGATCCCGTCGCCCGCAACGCCGGAAGCAGGCCGAACAGGATCAGCGCGCCGACCGACGCGAGCACGGTGAAACCGACCACACGGCCGTCCACAGGCAGTCGGCCGGCAAGGGGCAGGCCCGACGCGTCCGACACCCGCGCCGCAGCCAGCAGGCCGCGCGCGAGCAGCAGCCCCGACACCGCCCCGGCGACCGACAGCACCGCGCTCTCCGCCAGCTGCTGTCGGATCAGACGCGCGCGGCCGGCGCCCAGCGCCGTCCGCACCGCGAGCTCCCGGCGGTGACCCGACGCTCGCGCCAGGACCAGGTTCGCCAGGTTCGCGCAGGCGATCAGAAGCACCAGGCCCACCGCCGCGAACAGCGTCCACAGCAGACCCCGGACATCGCCCACCGCCGAGTCGCGCAGCGAAACCACCGACGCCGTGCGCACGCTTTCCTCGTCCAGACGGTCCGGGTGCTCCGCCCGCAGCCGCGCCGCCAGCGCACGCATCTCCGACTGCGCACCGCTGACCGTCGCGCCCGGCGAAAGCCGCGCCACCACCACGTTCACGTACCAGCTGCTGTCTGACGAGATCGTGTGACCCGCGCGCGTGTGCAGCGGGATCCACGCGTCCACATCGCGGTCCAGCATCTCGTGACCCGCCGGCATCACGCCGATCACTTCCCGCGTTTCGTGATCGTACCCGTTCAGCTGCAGCGTCCGCCCGATCACCGACGGGTCACCGCCGAACCGGCTCTCCCACAACGCGTGGCTCAGGATCACCACCCCGGATCGCGACGGCTCCGTCTCCTCCACCGTGAACGCACGGCCCAGCTCCGGGCGGACCCCGAACGTGTCGAAATACCCGGCATCCACCACCGCCGTCTGCCATACCGACGGCTCGCCAGCGCCCGTCAGGATCAGACCCCAGCTCGACAGGCCCGTGAATGACTGCACCGACGAGAGCGATTGCCCCACTTCCCGCGACAGCGCGATGTTGTAGTTCTCCGAAGGCCACAGCCGCACCAGACGGTCCGCCGAAGGGTACGGCAGCGGCCGCAGCAACACCGCGTTCAGAACCGTGAACATCGCCACCGACGCGCCAATGCCCAGCGCCAGCGTCAGTACCGACACCACCGCGTAGCCCGGACTCCGACGCAGACGCCGGAAACCCGTCCGCACATCCCGGATGAATCCCGTCACGGACTCGCGTCGCGCCTGCCGACGCGCCCGCTCATGACCGATCTCGCGAAGCTCCGCACGGACTCGCTCTACATCGCCGAACGCTGCCCGAGCCCGCGACCACGCCTCCTCCTCCGACAGGCCCGAAGCCATCAGTTCCTCCGCTCGGCCCTCGATGTGGAAGCGCAGCTCCGCTTCGATCGCGCTCCGCTCCAGCCCATCGCCCGCGCCGCCCCCGCCGCCCGCCCTTCGCGTCACAGACCCTCCCCCGGCTTCAGCACGACCTGCGAGACCGCCCGCACGTGCGCCTTCCATGTCGAACGCTCCCGCTCCAGACGCTTCCGCCCCTTCGCCGTCAGATGGTAGAACTTCGCGCGCCGGCGCTTCTCCGACATCCCCCACGCCGACGCGACCTGGCCATCACGCTCCAGCCGGTGCAGCGCCGGATACAGAGCGCCCTCCTCGATCTTCAGCCGATCCTCCGTCAGCGCCTCGATCCGGCGCCGGATGTCCAGGCCGTGCAACTCGCCGTGCTCCAGCGTCTGCAGCAGCAGCAGGTTCATCGTTCCGTACAACGTGCTCGCATCGATCGCCGTCATGTCCGCCCCGGGTTCGTGTCCGCCGTTCACCTGACCATATTATATAAACGGCTTAGGGAAAGAAAGGGAACGGGGTGGGGTGGGGACGCGGGAGGGGGGAGGGTTGGGGGCGTAACGGATTGGTGCGGAACGGGTTGGATAGGGTTCACGGACGGCCCTCGGATCCTGGGGTGTCGCGCGAGGCGAGGACGGACGAAGTTTTATGGTGATGGAAACGATCGACTCCGGACTTCCGAAGGCCGTGGATCCCGCCGTACTGCGCCCCGGGGGCGGAGTGCGGGTGGGGCGCATCCTGCTGCTGCTTCTGGTGGTGACGCTGCACGCGGTTCTTGTGTGGCAGTCGAGGCAGCCAGGTCTGCTGACGGGCGAGGACGACGCGGAGTACATCACGCTGGCGGAGTCGCTCCGCCAGGGCGGGTACAACGAGTTGTTCCGTGTGGATACGCCGTTGCATG
The DNA here is from genome assembly GCA_963786235.1 of uncultured Gemmatimonadales bacterium. Taxonomy (GTDB): domain Bacteria; phylum Gemmatimonadota; class Gemmatimonadetes; order Longimicrobiales; family RSA9; genus CAWAYJ01. The sequence goes on along the minus strand of CAWAYJ010000009.1, from coordinate 241,733 downwards.
CGCAGTACCCGCCGGTGTATCCGGCGATGCTGGCGGTGTGGGGCGCGGTATTCGGGGACGGTTTCGACGCGTTGACGGCGTTCACGCTGGTGCTGTCGTCGACGATGCTGGTCCTGCTGTGGTGGTTTCTGCGACGTATCCTCGGTGACGGTCTGGCGCTGCTCACCGTGCTGGTTCTGGCGGTCAATCCATGGGTGGTGCAGTACGGGGGCTCGATCCTGTCGGAGACCCCGTACACGTTGCTGACGGTGCTGGTGTTCGTCGCGCTGGAGCGGTTCGGGCCGCGGGGTCGCGGCATTGTGGCGGTGACGGTTCTGGCGCTGCTTGCGGCGCTGACGCGGAGCGCCGGCGTGACGCTGGTGGTGGCTGTGGGTGTGTACCTGTTGTGGGAGCGACGGTGGCGGGCCGCGGTGGTTTTCGGGGTGTCGGCGGCGCTGGTGCTGGGGGCGTGGTTCACGTGGACGATCATGGCGCCGGAGCATTACGTCGGCGCGTCGTACGTCGCGGACATCGGCGCGCACAGCCAGGTCGCGTGGGTCGCGCCGCTGCCGCGACGCATCCCGTTGAACGAGTGGTGGTACCTGCGCACGGCGATCCCGTGGATCCTCGCGGTGCCGACGATTGCGGGCACGCCGGTGGACAACGCGGTGATGCTGTTCGTGGTGACATCGACGGCAGCGGCCGGCCTGTGGGTGTTCGCGCGCCGCTGGCGTCCCGGTCTCTGGTACGTGCTGGTGTACGGCGGACTGTTGAGCTTCTGGGTCTGGCGGGTGGAACGGTTCGTGGTGCCGGTATTGTATCTGCTGGTCGCGGCCATGCTGGCGGGCGCGTACGCGATCGGCGCGCGGTTGGGGCGCCGCGGTCCGCTGTTGGCGGGCATCGTGGGCGCGATCCTGGTTCTGGGCGGCGGCTATCGGTCGGTCGCGCTCGCGCTGGACCGTTCGGGCTGCGCGCTGACGGCCGACGGGCTGCCGCCGGCGCGCTGCGTGGCGTCGGATCAGGCGAGCTTCTTCGCGGCGGTCCGCTGGGTGCGCGCGAACACGCCGCCGGACGCGGTGATCCTGGCCGCCAAGGAGGCGGTGCTGTGGCGCTTCACGGGCCGGCGGGTGGTCGGGTACCGGCTCGCGCTGGCCCAGAGCGACGAGGCGTTCCTGCCCTTCCTGCGCGAGCAGGGCGCCTCGTGGATCCTGCTCGGCAGCCTGCATCTGCAGGAACCCGGGCGCCTGCTCGACGCGGTCGAGGCCAACTGCGCCCGGCTCACGGTGGCCGCGTACTTCCCGGCCCGCACGTGGCTCTTCTCGCTGCGGCCGCCGGCGTCGGCGGCGGAGGCGGACGCGAGCTGCCGGGCGGCGGCCGAGTACCGGGAGCGGAACCGGGGCCGCGATTTCTACGGGGACCGCTGAGGCGCGGAGCACAACGGCCGATACTCAGGACAAACCGCCGGACCCCGACGAGGCTGGTCCGCGGTCTCACGGGACCGTCGGAAAAGCGCAATGGACGCGTTCTTCGCGAGACAGCCGATCTTCGACCTGACCGGCCAGCCGGTGGCGTACGAGCTCCTCTACCGGGCCAATCCCGAGGCAACCGTGGCGACCGGTGATGTCGGCATGATGTCGGCGCAGGTCGTTTGCGACGCTGTGCTGGGAATGGACATGGCGGTCGTGACCGACGGTCGCCCCGCGTTCCTGAACGCGAACCGCGACGTGCTGGTGGACGGTCCGCTCGAGACGCTCGACCCGTCCCTGGTCGTGATCGAAGTGCTCGAGCACGTCGAGCCGGATGACGAGGTGATCGAAGCCTGCGAGCGCCTCACCGATGCCGGCCATACGATCGCACTCGACGACTTCACCGAGAACGACCCGCGCATCGCGCTCGCGCCCTGGGCGCCGGCTTCGAGATGTTCCAGGGATACTTCTACCGCCGTCCCGAGATCGTTCACGAGAAGGACCTCAAGCCCGGCCAGATCCAGCTCATCCAGACCATGAACCTGGTGCGCGACGACACCGTCTTCGACACCCGGCTCGGCGATCACCTCAAGGCCGACCCAACGCTTGCGTGGAAGGTCGTGCGCATGGCCAACGTCACCGCGCTCGGTAGCCGTCAGATCGAGTCCGTTCGCCACGCCGCTTCCATCGTCGGGCGGGAGGCGCTGTTCCGCTGGCTCTCGCTCATGCTCGCCGCCTCCTTCGGCCGGGACACCGGGTTCAGCCGCGAGCTGCTCCGCGAGGCGCTGATCCGCGCGCGCATGTGCGAGACAATGGCAGACGCCGCAGGGCTCCGCCCGCTCGGCCACTTCTTCCTCGTCGGTCTCTTCTCCAAGCTCGACGCGCTGCTCGGCGTGCCGCTCGAGACCATCCTCAGCCGCGTGGCGTTGCCCGACGCAATCACCGAGGCACTGCTCGAGCAGCGCGGCGCCTACGCGCCCCTGCTCAACCTCGTCGAGACCTGGGAGTCCGCGAACTGGGACGCCGTCTCCGCCACCGCGGCCGTCGCCGCCGTGCCGCCGAACAAGCTCCTCGAGATCTACACCCACTCCCTCGAGTGGGCCCTCGACGTGAGCCGCCACCTCTGAGACCGGTTCACTCCTCCTCGATCGCCAGCTTCATCAGCTCCACGAATCGGGCCCGCGGATTCGGGCCCGACGGCGTCTGCGTGAACACCAGGCCGACCATGTCGTGCCCCGGATCGACCCACGCGAACGTGCCGTCCGACCCGCTGTGCGAGTACGTGCCGTCCTCCGCAACCGCCCAGCCGTATCCGTACGATGCTCCCGGGCCCGTCGGGAACTGGGGCGACGTCATCCGCTTCACCGTCTCCTCCTTCAGGATCCGGACGCCACCGTACTCGCCGCCGTTCAGGAACATCTGCAGGAAGATCGCGTAGTCCCACGCCGTCGAGATCATCCCGCCCGACGCACGTACGAACGGGACCTGTGGCGCGTCGCCCGGCTTCCACCCCGCCACCCACTTCCCGTCCTGCTTCCGGTAGTAGACCGCGCCCATCCGTGACAGCTTCTCGCCCAGCACCGCAGCCGTCTCGTGATGGTAGGTGTCCACCATCCCCAGCGGCGCGTAGACGTTCTCCCGCAGATACACCTCCAGCGGCTGCCCCGACATGATCTCGATCAGCGCACCCAGCGTGTTGTATCCCGGGTTGCTGTAGCTGTATGACGTGCCCGGAATCACCGCCGCACCCACCGCGCCGAACTTCGCGACTTCTCCCTGCAGCGTCGGCGCGTCCGGATGCGCGCGGGTCGGCTTCTCGTACGGCTCGAGGAACAGCGTACCGATGCGGAACCCGCTCGTATGGGTAAGCAGATGGTGGACGTTGATGAACCCCGACTTCCAGTTGTCGAACGACGGGATGTACTGCCGCACGTTGTCCGCGTAATGCAGGCGCCCCCGCTCCACCAGCTGGTTCACCGCCGTCGCGATCACCGGCTTCGTGTTCGACGCCATCCGGAACATCGTGCTCTGCTCCATCGGCAGACCCGCCTCCCGGTCCCGCTGTCCCACCGCCTCGTACAGCACCACCTTCCCGTGACGCGCCACCAGCAGCACCGCTCCTGCCAGGTCGCCCCGCTCCACCGCTTCCCGGTACAGCCCCACACCCGCCTCCAGCAGCACCGCCGACATCCTCGCATCCGCCGGCGCGCCCCGCTCCAGTGTCACCGCCGCCCGCGCCGACTGCGCGAACGCCGGCCGCGCCCCCACACGCGGACTCGCCGCCACCGCTACCGCCATCGCCACCAGCAGCCACTTCGCGGCATTCCCGCCCCGTCGACGCGAACCCCTCATCTCGCCTTCCCTCCGTATCTTCGTTTCCGCAACACCCCTGCTCCCCAACCCCCAAACTACCCGCCCCCAACCCGCCTCGCCGCCCCCGCCCCCGCTCCCGCAAACGTCCCCGCCTCCGCCCCCCGGGGCGCGCCCCTTGGCGCGCCCACCCGCGTCCGTTATACCTTTTGTACAAAACTGACGAAAGGCCCACACCATGGATTCGGTGACGACGGCGGAAGCGAGGAAGCAACTGGCGGAGTTGGTGAACCGGGTCGCGTACGGCAAGGAGCGGGTGGTGCTGACGCGGCACGGTCGGGAGTTGGCGGCGGTGGTGCCGCTGGAGGATTTGCGGCTGCTTGAGCGGTTGCGAGGCCGCCTGACGCGGCGACAGGTGCAGCGGGCGCTGAAGGAAGTACAGGAGCGCGGGGCGGTGCCGTGGGAGGCGTTGCGGGAAGCGCTGGATCTCTGAGGCGAGCGGTGAGCTGGAGAATCGAGTTCGCGCCGGGCGCGGCGCGGCTGTTCCGATCGTTGCCGCGGGAATCGCAGCGTGCGTTGGCGGAGCGGCTCGGTCATCTGGAGATGGGTGGACCACCGGCCGGGTGGGATGATGGCGGCGCGTCGATCGTGGTGGTTCCCGCGGGCGAGAATCGGCTGGTGTGTGTTCCGTTGGTGGGTGCGCGGACGATCCTGGTGGCGGGAATCGAGCCAGCGGAGGCGTCCGTCGGAGCGTTGGCGGGTGCGTGGTTGCGGCGCGCGTCGTTGCCGGTACGTGGAATCCGGGAAGTCGCACTTCGCGGATCGACGGTGCATGGCCCGGCGCGAGTGAAGGGAGACCGGTTGATGGACTGGCTGCAGGAAGTGAAACAGGCGTTCCGCGCGCTCCGTCGGCGACCGGGGATCGTGTTCCTCGCGGTAGTGGCGCTGGGGCTCGGGATCGGCCTTCCGGCGGCGATCTACAGTGCTCTGGAGGCGTCGTTTCTCCGGGGTCTCCCGTTCGAGCAGGGTCGGCGGATTCTGCACCTGGAGCGGCGTCCGCAGGGTGCGACGGGCGAGGGCTGGGGCGTCGAGGCGCGCGATTTTGCGGTGTGGCGGGAATCGCAGAAGTCGTTCGAGTCGCTCGGTGCGTTCCTGTTTGCGACGGTGACGTTGCGGGATTCGCGGGGGGCGGAGCGGTACGGCGCGGCGGAGGTGACGGCGAATACGTTCGACATCCTGCGGGTGAAGGCGGCGGTGGGTCGGACGTTCGTGTCGGGCGACGATGCGCCGGGCGCGGATCCGGTGGTGGTTCTGGGGCAGCCGGTATGGCGGGACCGGTTCGGCGGGGATCCGGGCGTGATCGGTCGGACGGTGTGGATCGACGGTGTCGCGCACACGGTGGTTGGCATCATGCCGGAGGGATTCCGGTTCCCGACGGATGAGGACCTGTGGGTGCCGCTCGTGATTCCGGCGGCCGCTGCGAAGGGGGACGACAATGGCAGGTTCGACGTGTTCGGCCGTTTACGGGACGGCGTGAGCCGGAGCGATGCGGAAGCGGAGTTCTCCGTGATCGCGGCACGGGTGGCGGAGCGGTATCCGGAAACGAACCGGAACATGGGGGTGGCGATCAAGCCGTACACCGAGCGCTTCATGGGGGAGACGGCGACGAGGCAGTCGTGGATCATGCTCGGTGCGGTGCTGCTGGTCCTGTTGATCGCGAGTGTGAACGTGGCCAACCTGCAGCTGGTGCGGGCGGTCGAGCGGTTGCGTGACCTCGCGGTGCGGACGGCGCTGGGCGCGAGCCGCGCGCGCATTGTCCGGCAGCTGCTGTTCGAGTCAGGCGCGATCGCGGCGCTCGGCGGCCTGGTCGGCGTGGCCGTCGCGGCCGTCGGTGTGGCGGGGCTCGGCCGGTTGTTCCCGCCGCACCGGATGCCGTTCTGGTTCGAGCTCAGGCTGGACGTGCCGGTGCTGCTATTCATCGCGATCCTGAGCGTCGCCGCGGCGCTGCTGGCCGGGGTGCTGCCGGCGCTCAAGGCGTCGGGCCGCAACCTGCTCGAGGTATTGAACGATGAAAGCCGCGGCGCGACGGGGGTGCGTCTGGGCCGGCTGATGCAGGGTCTGGTCGTGCTGGAGATCGCCTTTTCGCTGGGTCTGCTGGTCACGGCCGGACTCGCGCTCGTCGGCATCGGCAAGGTACGACCGGAGCGGCTCGGCATGGCGGTGAATGGCGTGGTGACGGCGCGTGTCTCGCTGCCGCCCGGGTATGGGGAGCCAGAGCGACGCCGTTTCTGGGACGGTCTCATGCGCACTCTGTCGGACGATGGCTCGATCCGGGACGTGGCGCTTGCGACGGACCTGCCCGCGACGCATGCGGCGGTCGCGGCGTTCGCAATCGAGGGCCGCGATTACGCGCCCGGATCCAACCTGCCGCGCGCCCGGTTTGTCGCAATCTCCGACGGGTTCTTGTCGCTCTATGGCCGCACCGTCGTGCGGGGCCGGGGCTTCGGTCCCGGTGACACCGAAGACGGGTTGCCGGTCGTGCTGGTGAACGAACGGTTCGCCCGGGTCCGCTTCGCGGGCGAGGATCCGATCGGCCGGCGCATCCGAATCGGTGACGACGAGGCGGCGCCGTGGCGGGCCGTAGTCGGGATCGTGCCCGATCTCTGGGTGAACGGGCTCGACTCCTCACCAGACCGGAACCCGCCCGGTCTCTACGTGCCGCTCGCGCAGGTGCCACCCGCTTCGGCGGCGATCGCGATCCGCGGACGCGGTGATGATGCCGCGGTCACCGCCTCGCTCCGGGCGGCGGCCTTCGGCCTCGAACCGGACGCACCGGTCTACGAGGCCCGCACCATGAGGGCGTTGATCGAAGACAACAGCTGGTTCTTCGGCATGGCCGGCTCGATCCTCACGGTGGCCGGCCTGGTCGCGCTCGTGCTGGCGACCGTGGGGCTCTACGGCGTGATCGCGTTCTCCGTTGGGCGACGGACGCGCGAGATCGGGATCCGCATGGCGTTCGGCGCGGGCCGCGCCAGCATCCTGCGCCTCGTGCTGCGCCGCGGCGTGCCCGCCCTCGCCATCGGCATGGTCGCCGGCTTCGGGCTCGCGTGGGTCCTCGCCAACGGCATCGGCAGCCTGTTGTTCGGCGTGCGGCCTACGGATCCGCGCGTGTACGCCGCGGTCGGCGGCTTCCTTGCCCTCGTCGCGCTCGCGGCCATTCTCGTGCCTGCCCGACGGGCCGCGGCGGTCGATCCGCTGGAGGCGCTCCGGACCGAGTGAGCCGCCGGGGGGCTGGCACGGGAGCCCGCCGCGCGGTAATCATCCCGGGCCCGCCGCGGCACCGGGGCGGGAGCGCTACGGATTCCGTCAGCTCCCGAGGTTCGGCATGAGCGAGTACATCGCATCGACGACGCACGAGTTCCTCACCTACAAGAGCCTCGTCGATCGCGCGATGGCGTTTCTCGACGATGACGCCTTCTTCGCCTCGCCCGGTCCCGAGACCAACAGCGTCGCGATCAACGTGAAGCACGTCGCGGGCAACCTGCACTCCCGCTGGACCGACTTCCTGACCTCCGACGGCGAGAAGCCGGACCGCAACCGCGACGGCGAGTTCGAGTGGGCGGACGACGACTCCCGCGAGCGCATCGTGGCGGCATGGGAGTCCGGCTGGGCGAAGGTGTTCGAAACGCTCGCCTCGCTCGGTGACGACGACCTCCGCCGCACCATCCAGGTCCGCTGGGAATCGCACTCCGTGCTGGCCGCCATCCAGCGCCAGCTCGGCCACGCCGCCTACCACTGCGGCCAGATCGTGCAGCTGGCGAAGCACTACGCGGGCAACGCCTGGACGCCGCTCACCATCGCGCGCGGCGAGTCGGAAGCGCACAATGAGAAAGCCCGGGCCCGGGCGCGCGAGCGGGGCGACCTCGCGTGACCGGTCCCTCGAACGTGTGTAGCGCCCCGCGCCGGCGCGACCGCGCCATCGACGACGATGCCTGGATCCGCGATCGCCTGCGCGCCGCGCCGACCGGCGTGCTCGCCACCGTGAATGACGGCCAGCCCTTCGTCAACGCCAACCTGTTCGTGTACGACGAGGCGGCGCACGTCCTCTGGATGCATACGGCCGCTTCCGGGCGGACCCGGTCCAACATCGATGCCGACGAGCGCGTATGCTTCACCGTCTTCTCCATGGGCCGCCTGCTGCCGGCCGACACCGCGCTCGAGTTCAGCGTCGAGTACGACGGCGTCGTCGTCTTCGGGCGCGGGTGCACCGTCACCGATCCGGGTGCGGCGCGGCACGGGCTTCAGCTGCTGCTCGACAAGTACTTCCCGGATCTTCGGCCGGGGCGGGACTACCGGGGGATCACGGACGAGGAGCTGCGAAGGACAGCGGTGTTCCGGATCGAGATCGAGGAGTGGAGCGGGAAGCGGAAGGCGGTGGCGGAGGAGTTCGAGGGGGCGAGGAGCTGGGTGATGGGAATGCGGTGATGTGGGCGACGTGGGGCGGGCGACGTGGGGCGGGTGACGTACGGCGGGCGACTTGGGGCGGGACTTGGGACGGGCGACCTGGGGCGGGTAATGGACGGAAAGGGGAGAGGAATGAGAGGGCATTGGCTGGTGGTCGTGGGGTTGTTCGGTGTCGGGGCGGGTACGGCGTCCGCGCAGGCGCCGCCTTCGATTGATCCGCGCATCGCGCAGATGGTGGCGGACGTGTCGGCAGAGCGGATGCAGGCGACGATCGAGAAGCTGGCGAGCTTCGGCACGCGGCACGCGCTTTCGACGACGACGGATCCGGCGCGCGGCACGGGTGCGGCGCGCGAGTGGATCCGGCAGCAGATGGCGGGCTACAGCCCGCGGCTGCAGGTCAGCTTCGACGCGTACACGGTGCCGCCACGCGGGCGGATCACGCACGAGGCGGAGCTGGTGAACGTGATGGCGGTGCTGCCGGGCGGGAGTCCGCGGCGGGTCTACGTCAGCGGCCATTTCGATTCGCTCGCGCTCGGGCGGGACTCTACCAATCAGGGGGACGACCGGGACGCGCCGGGCGCGAACGATGACGGTAGCGGCACGGCGCTGGTGATGGAGTTGGCGAGGATCTTCTCGCAGAGCGACATCCAGTTCGACGCGACACTGGTGTTCATCGCGCTGACGGCGGAGGAGATGGGGCTGGTGGGTGCGCGGGCGCATGCCCAGCGGATGATGGCGGACAGCGTGCGGATTGATGCCGTGTTCAACAACGACATGGTGGGCAACAGTGTGGGCGGCAGCGGGCAGAAGGACAACTGGACCGTGCGGGTGTTCTCCGAGGGGCCGGAGGACTCGCCCTCGCGCCAGATCGCGCGCTACATCCAGCGCGTCGCTCCGCTCTACGTGCCGGGCCACGAGATCCGGCTGATCGGGCGCGAGGACCGGTTCGGCCGCGGCGGCGACCACACGGCCTTCAACCAGGTTGGCTACGCGGGCGTCCGCATCACCGAATCGAAGGAGAACTACAGCCGCCAGCACACCATCAACGACACGCCGGACGCGGTGGACTACCACTACGCCGCGCAGAACGCGCGCGTGAACGTCGCGGCGGTGGCGAGCGTCGCGCTCGCGCCGCCGCAGCCGGTCGTCACCGACCGTCGCGGCAACCCCATGCTCGGTCGCCAGCCGAGCGGCTATGACGCGCGGCTCCGCTGGGCGGTGTCGCCGGGCGCCGTGGGCTACCGGATCTACTGGCGCAGAACGTGGGGCGTGGACTGGGAACACGATCTGTACGTAGCCGGCGGCGACGTCACCGAGTACGTGTTCGACGATATCTCGATCGACGACTACACCTTCGGGATCGCGGCGGTGGGGCCGGGCGGCGAGGAGAGCCTGGTCTCGGCCTACGTCCGTCCGCCGCGCGTCGACGCGCCCGTCGAGGTCATCCGCCGCTGAGCCGGCTCCCGATCTTCGGCCGCGGGCGCCCGATCCGGACGGTGGCCGTGAGCCGGGCTGCGTCGCATTCGCGCCTCGTCGGATGAACGCAACGGAGGGTGGCGGATGTCGATGAACAGTCTACGGACGGGCCGGACGTGAGCGGCAACCGCGTCGCAGGGTACGTGCAGGCCGGCTGGCGCGACCGCGTGTGGGACGCATCCGCGTTCGTGAAGCACGTGGGTGAATCGTTCGACCCGGGCGTCGGCTTCATCCGCCGGACCGGGATGCGCCAGGCCTACACCACGGTCGGCGCGCACCCGCAGCCGCGCCTGCCCCGGCTGCAGGAGCTGAATCCGTACATCGAGGTGACCGGCATCGAGGCCATCGAGACGGGCCGGCTCGAGAGCCGTTCCGTGAAGCCCGGCCTCGTCGCCTCGTTCGTGGATGGCGGCCTGCTCTCGCTGACTTGGGAGAACAGCTTCGAGCGGCTCTTCGAGGACACCGGGATCGCCGGCGTCATCGTCCGGCCCGGCGACTACGGCTTCGTTACCGCGTCCGCCGAGTACCCGTCGAACGGCGCGCGCACGCTGAGCGGAACGCTCGGCATCTCTCGCGGCGATTTCTTCGACGGCCGCCGGACCTCCATCAACGCGCGCGCCACGATCCGGCCGAGCACGCACGTCGCGCTCGAGGCCCGTTCGCTGACGGAGCGCGTCCTCACGTTCAAGATCACGAGGCTGCTGGCTTTCTGATGCGCAAACACCTGCTTCTCGGAATCCTGCTATTCGCCGCCGCGCCGATCGCGGCGCAGGCGCCCGGCCCACGCGTGCTGCCGGTGCTCTACCTGCCGTCCGACCTGGCGCTCGACACGGCCCGGCTCCGCCTGCAGATCGAGGCCGTGCGCGACGTGCGCGCCTGGTACGCCGAGCGCCTCGGCGGCAGGAGCTTCTACGCCGATCCGCTCGTCGTGCAGCGCTCGCGCCACACCTTCGCCGAGCTGGCCGGCGCCGATTTCCAGAACTGGTGGCCGCTGCCCGAGAAGGAGTTCGCCGATTACGGCCTGCCGTGGAACGACTCCTCCCGGATCAAACTGCTGCTGCTCGCGCAGGGCGCGGGTGCGTGGGCGGGCGCCGATTCGGAAAACGGCGGCATCGAGAGCGAGGCGGAAGCCGGCAAGGTGGACCGCGGCTGGCTCGGTGGCCTCGCCGTCGTCGGTGACTCGAGCCTCGGCGGCATCCTCGCCGGCGTCTGTCCGGGCGACGATCGCGAGGCGTCCTGGCGCAAACCCGAGGGCGGTACGGAGTGGTGGTGCAACTGGAACACCTACCGCGGCACGATTGCGCACGAGCTCGGGCACACCTTCGGCGTGCCGCACCCGGACGCGTTCCGCGAGGGGTTCCGCTGCGACAGCACGGTGATCACCAACATGCAGTGCCACTGGGCGTGGCCGGCGGATTCACTGCTCCCCTTCGAGGCGGAGCATCTGCGCTCCCTGCCCGTATTCGCGGAGGATGCGCTCGACGAGTGGGAACGGGCGCGACCGGAGGCCGGCCACGAGGCCCGCTTCCCCGACTTCGCGCGCGACGGCTCGCTCCTCTGGCTGGCGGGTCGCGGCGGCGGGACCGCGTATCAGTGGGGCGTCGAACTGTCATCGACGGACGCGGCGGCCGCGGACGTGACGTGGAGCCGGCCATCGGACGTTCGGACCTTCGTCGCCGATATCGGGCTTCCGCCCGGCGCGACCGTGCCGGTGCGATACCGCGTCGTCGCCCGGTCGGGCACGGTCGAGGGCACGGTCGCGCCCGGCGATCCGCCTCGCACGGTCGTGATCGACGTGGCCGGCTCGAGGGACGTGCGCGTGGAGCTGGGCACGGGGGCGGCCGTCCGGCTCGGCATCGGGCATCCGCGCTGGAGCCGGCGGCCGCCCGGCTGACGCGCCGGACCTCGGCGCGCGGCTTGACCGGAGCCCCGCGCTCCGGCCACGTTTCCTCGCGGGTACTTCTCCCATCCACCACGAGCAGAACGCGGAAACTTGGCCGGCACCGGCCCTGACTCCGGAGCCCGATCCGGGCGCCTCGATGGCGACCGGATCCTCTCGATGGCGACGCTGTTCTTCCTGGTACAGTGCGCGGTCGGCGTGCTGCGCCCGGTCAAGAATTCGATTGCCCTCGATGGGCTGGGCGCCACCGACTTCTACAAGGTCTACCTGGTCAGCGCCGTCGTCATCCTGTTCGTCCCGCTCTACAACTGGCTCGCGGTTCGCATCACCTGGCGCCGCCTGATCGTCGGCATCTCCGCGTTCTTCGCCGCCAGCTTCCTCGTCTTCTACCGGCTCTATTCCGCGAAGAGCACCGCGTACGGCCTCGCCTTCTACGGCTGGTACGACCTCTTCTCCGCCATGCTCGTGACGCAGTTCTTCATGGCGACGCAGTTCCACGTCGACGCGCGCAGCGCCAAGCGCACCTACCCGATGATCATCATGGGCGGCTCCGCCGGTGCCACGGTCGGCGGCGCCGTCACCGGGTTCCTGGCCGAGCCGCTCGGGACGGCGAACCTGCTGCCCATCGCGGCCGCGCTCGTGCTCCTGTTCGGCCTGGGCCTCGCCGCGCTTGGCGGTGCCCCCGCGCCCGCGGCGGACCGTTCGGCCGCGCGGCGCGAGGGGTTGAGCGTTTCCGGGCTCCGCGAGCTGGTGGCCGAGCCGCACGTCCGGTTGATCGCGGTCATGGTCCTGATCACGATGCTCGTGAAGCAGCTGATCGACTACCAGTTCAACACGTGGACCAAGGCCGAGTACGGCGGGCTGGACGCCATCGCGGCGTTCCAGGGCAAGTTCACCCTCGTCACCCAGTGGATGCCGTTCCTGGTGCTCCTCGTCCTGCGGCCGGCGCTGCGCCGCTTCGGCGTCGCCGTCGCCGTGCTGCTGCTGCCCCTGACGATGTTCGCGGCGAACGTCGGGCTCATCCTCTTCTGGAGTCTCTGGGCCGCGGCCATCGCGAAGGGGGCCGAGAACACGCTCCGCTACTCGGCCGAGCGGGCCGGGCGCGAGCTGCTGTACGTGCCCGTGCCCGACGAGCTCAAGCTCAAGGCCAAGATGTGGATCGACATCGCGGTCGAGAAGGGACTCGGCAAGGCCGCGGCCGCCGTCCTGATCGGCGGGCTGCTGCTCCGCATCGATCCCCACGGCCTGACCTGGGCGGGCCTCGTCCTCTCCATTCTCTGGTTCTTCCTCGCGCTCCGCGTCCGCCACGAGTACGTGCGCTCGCTGGCCCGCTCCATCCAGGGCCGCTTCGCCAGCATGCGCGGTGTGGCCGCCGCGCTCGGCGATCCCGCGACCGTCGGGCTGCTTCGGCAGGCGTTGGCGAGCGAGGACCGGTTGCAGGTCGCGTTCGCGCTCGAGCTGCTCGACTCCGCAGGTACGCGCGAGGCGCTGCCGCTCGCGCCCGAGCTCCGGGCACTTCTGTCACACCCATCGGCCGAGATCCGGATCGCCGTGCTCGACCTGCTCGAACGGCTGCCCGAGCTCGGCGACCCGATCGCCGTGCGCGGCTCCCTGCTCGATCCCGAGCCCGCCGTGCGCGAGGCCGGCGTGCGCGCGATGTTCGCGGCGCGACGCAAGGAGGGCACCGTCGTCGTCCGGGAACTGCTGCTGTCGGAAGCGCGGCCGGTCCGCACGGCGACGCTCGCCTGTCTCTCGCGCGGCCGCATCGCGACCGACGACCTCGACGTCGTGCGCCGGACCTACGCGCCGTCCGGCTGGGGCGCCCGCGGCGGCGACCCGGAGGAGCGGCTCGAGCTGGTGCTCGCGGCCGCGGCGCTCGTCGAGGATGGCGACGCGCGCGCGTTCGTCCGGGCGCACCTGGACGATCCGGATCCCGGCGTCGCCTCGACCGCACTGCTTTCCGCGGGCCGGCTGAAGACGGGCGAGGGCGACGGCCGGCTCGTGGCGGCGCTGCGAGACGCGGACACGCGCGACGCCGCGCGGCAGGCGCTCGTGCTGCGCGGGCCGGCGGTGGTCGACATGCTCGCCCGCCAGCTGCTCGATCCGCGGACGCACCCGGTCGTGCGCCGGACCATCCCGTCCGTGCTGGCACGGATCCCGGGCACGACGACCATCGCAGCGCTGGTGCGCTGCGTGATCGCGCCCGAGACGGACCAGCTGCTCGACTACCGCACGATCAAGGCGATGAGCAAGCTGCGCGCCGCCAATCCCGCGCTGACCTTCGACCGCTCCCTCGTGCTCGACGTCCTCGAACACGAGGTCGAGGCCGCCCACCGGTACGGCGCCGCCACCGCGGCGCTCGGCCGCGCCGACCTCGATCCCGCCCTCGCCGGCCTCGCCCGAGGCGCCCTCGAAGACGCCTGGAAGCAGCGTCGCGAGGGCGCGTTCCGCTGCCTCGGCCTGATCTATCAGCCCGGCGACGTGCACCGCTGCTTCGTCGCGTTGAGCGGAGCGCGCGGGGCTGGCCGCGCCAACGCGCTCGAGTGGCTCGAACGGACCGTCGGCCATTCGCTTTTCCTGCGGCTCTCGCCTATTCTCGGCACGGGCGCCGCGGACGGGGCGCCCCGCGACGCTCTGCGCGATGCGATGGCCGCGCTGCTCGACGACGGCGACGCCTGGGTCGCCGCCTGCGCCACCCGCATCCGGCTCGCCCTCGATTCACGAAACGCCGACCCCCGCACCGGATCCACCGCCATGGAACTGATCGAGAAAGTGTTCCTGCTCCAGCGCGTCGATCTGTTGAAGGATGCGCGCAGCGCGCACCTTGCTCTGCTCGCGTCGATCGCGGGCGAGGTCGGCGCCGAGAAGGGGACCGTCCTGATCCGCGAGGGCGAGCCGACCGAAGCGCTCTACGTGGTTACGCGGGGCGAGGTGGAGCTGCAGGGTGTGGGCGGCCGGATCATCGCGGGCGAGGGCCAGGCGTTCGGGACCTGGGCGCTGATCGACGAGGCGCCGAGCCTGGTCGAAGCGCGCACCACGGAGGCCTCCCGGCTGCTGCGCGTGCGCCGCGAGGATTTCCATGACCTTGTCGGCGACCACCCGGAGCTGGCCATCGGCCTGCTGCAGGGGCTGGCCCGCCGCATCCGCACGCTCGTCGCCTGAACCGGTGAACGAATGACGACTTCGCATACGCCGACCGTCATGGTCGTGGATGACGAGGAAATGGTGGCGACGGCGCTGCGCAGCTTCCTCCAGTTCGAGACGCAGTATCGCATCCTCGCGTTCACGGACCCCGTCCGCGCGCTCGAGGCCGTCGTCGCCGAGAGCGTGGATGTGATCGTCGCCGACTTCATGATGCCGGGCATGGACGGGATCGAGTTCCTGCGCCGCGTGCGCGAAAGCCGGCCCCACGCCACACGCATCCTGCTGACCGGGTACGCCGACCTCGAGAACGCGGTCCGCGCCATCAACGAGGCCGGCCTGTACTACTACCTGCAGAAGCCGTGGGACAACGACCACCTCAAGCTGATCGTGCGCAACGGCGTGGAGCGGTCGGCCCTCGTGAACGAGCTGGACGCGCGGCTGTCGGCGCTCGAATCGGCCAACGTCGAGCTGCTCGATCTGCGCAACCGGCTCGTGCGCGCGCTGCTGTGAGCGGGGCCCCTGCCGAGCCCGGTCCCGACGCCTTTGCCGATGCGGTCAACGCGGCCAAGGCGGCGACGCTGGGGCGGCTCGCGGCCGGCATCGCGCACGAGCTGAACACGCCGCTCGGCGCGTTGCGCAGCAATCACGACACGCTGAACCGCGCGCTCGCCCGGCTGCAGGCGATTCTGGCCGACGAGGTCGTGGATGAGAGCGAGCTGGCCGAAGTCCGGCGCATCGTCGCCGCGCTCGGCGACATCCTGAAGGTGAACGACCTCGCCGTCGATCGCATGGTCGGGCTGGTGGACAGCCTGCGCACGTTCGGCCGGCCGGACCGCGCCGGCATCGACCGCATCGACGTGCGCGACTCGATCGAGGCCACGCTCGCCCTGCTCGCGCACGAGCTGCGGGAGCGGATCGAGGTCGCGCGCGACTACGGGGAGCTGCCGGAAATCGAGTGCTACGCGCAGGAGATCGGCCAGGTCTTCATGAACCTGCTGCTCAACGCCGCGCAGGCCATCCCGGGGCGGGGAACCATCACCGTGCGGACCCGTGCCGGGCCCGGCGGGATAGAAGTAGCGATCTCCGACACCGGCACCGGCATCGCGCCCGACGTGCTGCCGCGCATCATGGAGCCCGGCTTCACGACGCGCGGCAAGCGCATGGGCATGGGTCTCGGGCTGCTTACAGCGAAGCGGATCGTCGAGCGGCACCGCGGCCGGATCGACGTCGAGAGCCGGGTCGGAGCCGGCAGTACGTTCACGGTTTTCCTTCCCGGAACCCTGGAAGCCGGAGGCGACCCATGAGGTCCTGGTTGCTGTTGGCCACCGCAGCCTCGCTCGCCGCCGCGCCCGCCGCGGCGCAGGACGCCAACTTCCTGTTCCCGCCCGATGTCGTCGAGGCGCGCCTCCACGACACGCAGCTTCGCATCATCGATGCGCGCGGCTCACGCGCGCCCGGCGACCGCACCATGCGGGTCGCCCTCGATCTCGGCGGAGACACCACGTTGCTGGCGAAACTCGCCAAGGCGGTGCCCGGCGCCTCCACGTTCAACAACGAGCCGCGCTACGAGATGGCCGCGTGGGCGGTACAGAAGCTGTTTCTCGGGCCCGACGAGTACGTCGTCCCGCCCACCGTCATGCGTGCCGTCCCCACAGACTGGCTCCGCGAGTATGACGAGTCGGCCGCGCCGACCTTCGACGGGACCGGATCCACCCTGATCCTGCTCCAGTACTGGCTGCTGCAGGTCACGCCCGAGGGCGTCTGGGACAAGGACCGGCTCGAGACGGACAGCGTCTACGCCCGCCACGTTGCGAACCTGAACATCCTCACGTACCTGATCCGGCACAACGACTCCAACAAGGGCAACATCCTGATCTCCACGTACGACGCCAATCCCCGCTTGTTCTCCGTGGACAACGGCCTCGCCTTCGGTAGCGAATTGAGCGATCGGGGTTACGAGTGGCGGAGCATGCGGGTCAGGCGGCTGCCGCGCGCAACCGTCGAGCGGTTGCGGGCGATTACGGACGCCGACCTCCAGTCGCTCGGCGTGCTGGTCCAGTTCGGCCGCCAGGGGGCCATGCTCGCCCCCGCGCCGATCGGACCGAACCTCAATCCCCGGCGCGGCGTCCGGAACGAGGATGGCATCGTCCAGCTCGGACTCACCGTTCGCGAGATCTCCGACCTGGCGTCGCGGCTGCGGAGGCTGCTGAAGGACGTGGACGACGGGAAGTTCGAGGTATTCTGATGACGATGATGCGGCTTCACGTGCTCTTCCCGCTCGCCTTCGCGACCGCCCTGGCCTGCGGCACCGCCGATGTCGCCGCGCAGGTCGCCGCCTCCGCCAGCGCCGCCACGCCGCTCCACTGGGACGGCGAGTACGCGCTGAACGTCCAGGTGAGCGGCGACACGGTCACCGTGCGCTGGATGACGCGCGCCCGCACCCCGGGGTTCATCCAGGTTCTCGCCGGCGGCCGGATCCGGGCTCAGCACAACGAAGCGGAAGCCGACAGCGTTCACGTGTTCAGCTTCGTGGCCCGGGGCCACCCCGAGCTTACGCTGCGCTACGGCGGACTCGGCGACGAGGCCGACCGGCACGAGACCGTCATTGCTCTCGAGACGCCGAGGCGGAGTCGCGTTTCCGTGTCCGCGCCCGACTCGATCGTCGTGATCAGCGACGTGCACGGCGAGTTCGACCGCATGGTCGCCGTGCTGCGGAACGCCGGCGTGATCGATGACAGCCTGCGCTGGAGCGGCGGTCGCAAACACCTCGTCATCATCGGCGACATCTTCGATCGCGGGCCCGATGCCACGCGCGCCCTCTGGTTGCTCTACAGCCTCCAGCGCCAGGCCGGAGGGCCCAACGGACGCGTCCACATGATGCTCGGCAATCACGAGACGATGATCATGCTCGATGACCTGCGCTACGTCTCCGACAAGGAGCAGGCCATCGCCGCCCGCTACGGCATGGGATACGACTCCCTCTTCGATCCGCGCACCTCCATCCTCGGCCGCTGGCTCGTGTCCCGGCCCGCGCTGCTACGCATGGGCGACCTGCTCTTCGTCCATGGCGGCGTGTCCTCCGACTTCGCCCGCTGGAAAGTCGAACAGGTGGATGACTCGCTCGCCGCCTTCACCGGTGAGGAGCTGTTCGAGCGCTGGAACGACACGACGTACGCCATTCCGCTCGACTCCGCCGGCTACATGCGCCGCTGGAATTTCTTCCGCGACTCGCACAGCCTGTTCTGGTACCGCGGCTACGTGCAGAGCGACACCACGGGAGCCGAGCTCGACTCCGTGCTCGACGCGTTCAGAGCCCGCGTCATGGTCGTCGGTCATACGACCGGCCCGCACGTGCGCGAGCGCTTCGGCGGGAAACTCCTCGCCGTCAACACGCTGCCCTTCGTCATCGAGGCCGCGCTGCTCGTGCGCCGCGGTGACGCGTGGGACCGCTTCCGCATCGGCGTAACCGGACCACCCGTCCCGCTCGCGCCCGAATCCGGCGGCGCGACGTCGCCCGCCCGATCGCCCGGCGCCGGACCGTCCGCCGCAACGCCCCGACCGTTCCAGTGAGGTGTCCCTTGCGCATCCCGGAGAGCCGACCATGAAGAGCCTGCATCTGCTGCTCGCAGCCACGCTCCTCGCCGCGTGCGCCGCACCGCCCGCGGATCGCGTGGACGACACCACCGCTGACAACCCCGCCGCAGCGGACAGCGCCCAGCAGCCGAAGCCCGAAGACACCGAGGTCTGGGAGCCCGAACCGCCCATCGTCACGCCCGGCACCGGAACCGCCGCGCCCTCCGACGCCATTGTGCTCTTCGACGGCACCGACCTCTCCGCCTGGAGCAAGGCGGACGGCGGCGACGCCGGCTGGAAGGTCGAGAACGGCGCCATGACCGTCGCCGCCGGTACCGGCGACATCCAGACGCGGCAACCCTTCGGCAACGTGCAGCTCCACATCGAGTGGCGCACCCCGGCCACCGTCTCCGGTGACGGACAGGGACGCGGCAACAGCGGCGTCTACCTCATGACGAAGTACGAGCTGCAGGTCCTCGACTCCTACGACAATCGCACCTACTCCAACGGCCAGGCCGGATCCATCTACAAGCAGTACGCGCCGCTCGTGAATGCGTCCCGGCCGCCCGGCCAGTGGCAGACCTACGACGTCATCTTCGAAGCGCCCCGCTTCGCTGCCGACGGCGGCCTCGTTCGGCCCGCGTTCATGACCGTGCTCCAGAACGGCATTCTCATCCAGAACCACGTCGAGTTGAAAGGCCCCACCCTCTACATCGGGACGCCCGAGTGGAAGGCCCACGAGCCGGAACTGCCGCTCCTCCTCCAGGACCACGGCAATCCCGTCAGCTACCGCAACATCTGGGTCCGGAAACTGGACGACGCCGCCACCGGATGAGCGAACCGGGATGGCCGGACCTGCCGGGCGGGCTCTCCCGCGTGCCCGTTCGCATCCGCATCACCCGCGTCGGCGACCGACCCGCGCTCTGGCAAGGACGCGCCACCGCCGACTCCGACATCGTTGCCATCGCCCTCTCCCACTACCGCGGCAACCTCGTCTGGAACCGATCCGATCGTCACGGCCCCTGGTCCGACGACCTGCCCGGTCTCCACGTCGGCCTCTGGATCAGCGAGCTCGATCACGCGACGCTCGCACGGCCCGTTTCCGTCCAGTTGCAGCTTTCCGGCCTTGCCCCCGCATGGTCCGTCATGACGACGACGCCCGCCTCCGTTGACATCCGCGAGACCATCGAAACCCGCACCGCGACGCCCACCACGCTCCTCCGCATCGCCGGCGACGACCCCCTCGACGTCGCACTCCTCTTCCTCGCGCGCAGCGACGTCCGTTCCCTCCGCGCCGGCGCGTGGCGCGTCCGCGACGCTGCCCTCCACGGAGTCCCGGCCCTCTGGACCCCCATGCTCACCGGCCCCCGCTCCGGCTCCCACGCCCGCTGACCGCGCTTCCACCCGCTCCCGCTCCCGCCGCTCCCGCTCCCGCTCCCGCTCCCGCCGCTCCCGCTCCCGCCGCGCCCGCCGCGCCCGCCAACGCGCCCGCCAACGCCTCCGCCTCCGCTCCCGCCCCCCGCTTCCAACCCTTTCCCCATGCATTGATGTCGATATAGATAGAAGAAGCGGGAGCGGAGGCGGAGGCGGAGGCGGAGGCGGAAGGGGAGCGGGAGGGGAGCGGGAGCGAACGTGGAGGAACGATGCGGATCACGTTGTCGACAGCGGTGGTGCTGAGCGGGGTGGGTCGAGGCTACCGGTATGGTTTCGAGCTGATCGAGGCGACGGGCCTGGGCGCGGGCACGGTGTACCCGATCCTGCGCCGGCTGGAGGAAGCGCGGATGCTGGTGGGTGCGTGGGAAGCGGTGTCGGTGTCACGTGCGGAGGGGCGTCCGCCGCGTCGGTACTACCGGTTGACGTTGGCGGGGGAAGCGCTGCTGGAGGAGGCGGTGGTGCGGTATCCGGGCGCGGGCGCGGTGTTCATGGGGGCTCCGGCCCCGTCGCGGGCGTAGGGGGCGGGTCGATGGAGCGAAACGGGGTGCCGGGTCTGGGGATCGTACGCATTGCGTCGTGGCTGGTACCCTCGACGTCGCGTGCGGCGTGGCGTGCGGAATGGGAAGCGGAACTCGCGTGGGAATGGTCGCGTCGTGGGGCGGCGGGCCGCACGGGGGTGCGCGCCAGGGCGGCGCTTCGCGCCCGTGCGCTGTCGTCGTTCCGGGATGCGTGGCCGCTCGGTCGTCGAGCGGTGGCGGCGGGTGCGGTTGCGGCGGACGTGCGTCTGGCGTTGCGTCAGTTCCGTCGTGAGCCGTTCGTTCACGCGGTGATCGTGTTGACACTGGCGCTGGGGATCGGTGCGAACGCAGCGATCTTCGGCGTCGTGCGGAGCGTGCTCATGGGGGCGCTGCCTCTGGGCGATCCGGAGCGCGTGGTGCGGTTGTGGATGCGGAACGAGGCGCGAGGCTGGGCGCGATTGGACGGCTCGCTTCCGGACTTCGAGGACCTGCACGGCTCGATGGGTTCGTTCGCCGACCTGGCGGCGTACAACCTGCGCGACGGGAATCTCGGCGGGCTGGGTGAGGCGGAGCGGGTGGAGTACGCGGTGGTGACGCCGGACTTCTTCGCGGTGATGGGTGTTTCGCCGGCGCGGGGCCGGTTCCTCGGTCCGGCCGACGACGTGCGCGGTTCGAACGACGTCATTGTCGTCAGCGACGGATTCTGGCGAACGCGCCTGGGCGCGGCCGGTGACGTGATCGGGCGGACGCTGCGTCTGGACGGCAGCGTGGTCACGATCGTGGGTGTGGCGCCGCCAAATTTCGCGTTCCCCACGCGGCGCACGGAGGTCTGGAAGCCGCTGGCGATGCACGGCCTGGAAGCGGGCCCGCGCGCGGGCCGCTGGCTGTCGGTGGTCGGGCGGCTCCGCGCCGGCGTGGATGAGGGCCGCGCGGACGCGGAGCTGGCGTCGCTCACGGCGCGGATGGCGGCCGAGTACCCGTCGTCGAACGAGGGCTGGGACGCGTGGGTGGAGCCCCTGCACGACGTCGCGGTGGCGGGGGTGCGGACGCCGCTGCTGGTGGCGTGGGCCGCAGTTGCCCTCGTGCTGCTGATCGCGGCGGCGAACATCGCGAGCCTTCAGCTGGCGCGCACGATGCGGCGCGAGCACGAGATCGCGGTGCGGGGCGTGCTCGGTGCGGGCCGACCGGCGATCGTCCGGCAGTTGCTGGTCGAGAGCGTGGTCGTGGCGCTTGCGGGCGGTGTGGTGGGCGTGCCGTTCGCGGGGGCGGGCGTCCGGCTCGCCGCGCGTCTCGGCGAGACCGGCATGCAGGTCGGACCTGGCGCGGGCATCGATGGTCGCGTGCTGCTCTTCACCCTTGCCGTCACACTCGTGACGGGGGTGCTCACGGGCCTGCTGCCGGCGTTCCGCGGTGCGGGCGACGGCGCCATGGCCTCGCTGCGACGCGGCGGACGCGGTGCGGTGCCGGGACGGAGCCGTGCGCGCGCCGGACTGGTTGCGGCTGAAGTCGCGATCGCGCTCGTGATCCTGGTCGGGGCCGGACTGCTCGCGAGGAGTCTGGCCGCGCTTCGCGCCGTGGACGTCGGCGTGCCGCTCGAGAACCGGCTCACACTCCGCGTCGCGCCGGCCTGGCCGGAATACCCGGAACGCGCGCAGGGCGTCGAGTTCTTCCGCCGCATCGAGGCACGTGTGCGAGTATTACCCGGCGTCGAATCGGTGGGCGCGGTGAACCGGCTGCCGCTGGAAGGGCCGTGGTGGACCGGCGGCATCGTGCTCGCCGACCGGCCCGCGCCGCCGTCCAGCGAACAGCCGGTCGCGTTGAACCGCGTGGTCACGCCCGGCTACATCGACGCGGCCGGCCTGCGCCTTCTGCGCGGGCGGCGTCTCGAAGAGAGCGATGACGCGGCCGCCCCGCGGGTCGTGCTGGTGAGCGAGTCGCTGGAGAGGCGTTTCTGGCCGGACTCCGATCCGATCGGCGCGGCGATGGCGTTCGCGCCGCCATCCGGCAGTGAGGTCGAGTGGAGCACCATCGTGGGCGTGGTGAGCGACGCGCGCTACACGGGCCTCGATGGTGAGCCGGACGACGTCGTCTACACCACGCTGGCCCAGGCGCGGTGGGGCCATTTCGACGATTGGGGCATGGGTCTCGTGATCGAGACGCGAGGCGATCCGCTCGCGGTTCTGGCGCGTGTGCGCGAGGCGGTAGTCGGCGTGGATCCGACGCTTCCGCTCTACGATGTCCGCACGATGGACGGCCGGCTTGGCGCGGTTCTGGAGGCGCGCGTCGATTCGACCCGTATGATCGCCGTGTTCGCGGCGCTCGCGCTTCTTCTCGCCGCCGTCGGGACGTGGGCGGTCATCGCGTTCAACGTGAGCCGGCAGGGGCCGGAGATCGGGTTGCGGATCGCGCTCGGCGAAACGCCCGGCGCCGTGTCGCGCCGGATTCTGCTGCGCGGCATCGCGCCGGCCGCGGCCGGTATCGCGGTCGGCTTGCCCGCTGCGTGGCTCGGCGCGCGCGCGATCCGCAGCCAGCTCTTCGGCGTCGAGCCGCTCGATCTGCGGACCTTCGCGGCGGTCACCCTGCTGCTGCTCGCGATCTCCGCCCTGGCCTGCTGGCTGCCGGCCCGGCGGGCGAGCCGCGTCGGTCCGCTCTCGGCGTTGCGGACCGAGTGAGGCGGCGAACGTCTTGACGACTGGCCCTCCGCGATGGCAATCATCAGACCGCGTCCACGCGAGATCACGGAGGACCCCGTGTCCGAGAAGATCGCCGGCGCCCGCCTCGACAAGATCATCCGCTGGCTGGAAGAACGGACCCACGCAACCTGTCCGTTCTGCGGCCAGCGGGAATGGACGGTCGATGACGAGTTCGGGTGTCTGCCGACCGTGCAGAGTTCGGCGCCCCACGTCCAGGTCGACCGCGGCCACACGCTCGTCCTGGTGACGTGCGCGAACTGCGGTTTCAGCGCGCCCTTCGCCGAGAAGGCGATCCCGGACGGGTAATGCGAGCGGCGAGGGCCGCGGGACACCACGTCCGCGGCGCCGCGACTCGCGACCTCCGGCCCTCTCTGGCCCGGTATCCACCGGGTGCGTATGCTTCCACTTCGACGCACGACGGCCGGCCCGCCGCAGCACCGGACCTCGGCCGGCACGTTCGACGGCCGCGACTCCGCCGCGCTTCGCAATTCACTCAAGGAGCGACCATGAACAAGGGACGCCCGAGTCCCCGACGCCTGATGCCCGCGATCGCGGGCCTGGGACTCCTCCTGCTCTCCTCGCTGTCCGCACAGGCGCAGCAGGCGGTCATTGGGACGCGTGACGCGGCGCAGAAGCAGGACCCGGATTTTGCGAAGGCGTACAAGGAGTGGACGAGCGAGCCGCGCTACGGCAGCCCGCTGGTCGATCACCTGCCTGTGGTCGCCGGGATCCCCTCGCCGAAGGACGTGCTCGGCTACTACATCGGTGCGCCGAAGAAGCTCACCTACTACGCCGACATCCTGCGCTACTACCGGGCGCTCGAGAAGGCGACGCCGCGCGTCAAGCTCGAGACCATCGGTCGCTCCGACGAGGGACGCGAGCTCGTCGTCGTCTGGATCTCCTCGGAGGCAAACATCGCGAACCTCCAGACGAACCGCGCCAACCTGGCGCGCATCGCCGATCCGCGCGGCCTTTCCGAACAGCAGGTCCGACGGCTCATCGAGACCACCAAGCCCGACTACCACCTCATGGGCGGGCTGCACAGCGGCGAGACCGGGCCGTCCGAGATGTTGATGGAGCTGGCCTACCGGCTGGTGGCCGAGACATCGCCCGTCCTCGACCAGATCCGCGACAACGTCATCGTCTCGATCACGCCCGTCGCCGACCCGGACGGCCGCGACCGCGTCGTCGACTGGTTCTACCGCGGCCTCGAGGTGGCCGCGAACACGCCGAAGGACACGGTGGACGCCGATTCGACCGCGGCGCAGGGTGGGGGGCGCGGCGGCCGCGGCGGCCGCGGCGGTAGCCCGGGCGTGCCGTACTGGGGCAAGTACGTGTACCACGACAACAACCGCGACATCAACCTGTCGCAGGTCTCGATGCGCGCGCTCACCGACTGGTACTTCACCGCGCATCCGCCCATCATGCACGACCTGCACGAGTCCATGACCCTGCTCTACACGTACAGCGGCGGACCCCCCCAGAACCCGAACCTCGACCCGCTCCTCTTCGCCGAATTGCCGTGGTTCTCGGACTGGGAGCTGGCGCAGATGACGAAGTGGGGCATGCCGGGCGTGTACACGCACGCGTTCATGGACGGCTGGTCGCCCGGCTACCTCGGCTCCGTTGCCTACAACCACAACGGCGTCATGCGCATGTACGAGACGCAGTCCGGCCGCGACGTCGACCTCGACTCTCTCGCCACCGCGGTCAAGGCGCGCGAGGACAGCGTCGCCGCCGCAGCCGCCGGGCGCGGTGGGCGCGGCGGGCGTGGTGGCCGTGCCGGCGGTGCGGCCGGCCGCGGCGGAGCGCAGGATACCGCCGCCGCAGGCCGGGGTGGAGCGCAGGGCGCCGCCGCCGCGGGCCGGGGCGGAGCGCGGGGCGCCGTCGCCGCGGGCCGGGGTGGAGCGCAGGGCGCCGCCGCCGCGGGCCGGGGCGGAGCGCAAGGCGCCGCCGGTGCGGGCGGCCGTACCGGCGGGCAGTCCGCGCAGGCGGGCGGCCGCGGCGCGATCCCGACGGGACGTGGTGGCGGTGTGCCGACCGGACGGGGCGGTAGCCAGGATCGTGAGTGGTATCGCGGCATTGCCGTTCCGACCGATGCCGTGAGCAAGTTCACGCGTCGCAACAACACGAACTACATGGAGACGGGCGTGCTCTCGGCCCTCGAGCTCACCGCGATGTTCCCGAACCTCGTGCTCGAGAACTTCTGGGTGAAGACGCGGAACTCGCTCGAGGACGGCAGCGCGAAGGCGCCGTACGGCTACGCGATTCCCGTGCAGCGCGAGATGACGCGCGCGGTCACGCTCATCAACATCCTGCGCGCGCAGGGCATCGAGGTCGGACGCCTGAACTCGAAGCTCGAGCTGGAGCGCGACACGCTGCCCGCCGGCTCCTACATCATCAGGCTCGACCAGCCGTACGGCCGCCTCGCCAAGAACCTGCTGGAGAAGCAGGACTACCCCGATCCGGCGCTCCGCACCTACGACGACAGCGGCTGGACCATGGGCCTCGCCTTCAACGTGGACGTCAAGGAGATCGACGACAAGAAGGTCCTCGACGCGAAGACCACGCCCGTCGACAGCGCCCAATGGCACGTCCCGGTGGCGGGCAACGGCTCGGCCGGTCTCGCCGTCGCGCATCTCGGCTCCAACAACATGATCGCGTTCCGCTACCGGCTGCGGAACCTGGCCATGAAGATCGCCGAACAGCAATTCGCGGCCGAAGGCGACACCTTCCCCGCGGGCTCGTTCATCGTCAGCGGCTCGGCCGCCGACCTCGCCGCCGCGCGCGCCGTCGCCGACTCGCTCGGGCTCACCGCCGCTGCGCTCTCCGCGCTGCCCGACGTCCCGAGCCACGACGGCGACGCGCCCCGCGTCGCCATCTACTCGCAGTGGAGCAGCACGCAGGACCTGGGCTGGTACCGGTACAGCTTCGACCGCTTCGGCATCCCCTTCGACCTGATCTACAAGGAGCGGGTGATGGAGGGGAACCTGAAGCGCGACTACGACGTGATCGTGATGGCGGCGCAGAACATCAACCGCACCGCCGTCCTCGCCGAGCCGGCCGACAAGCCGCAGCCCTACGAACGGAGTGACAAGTACCGCTTCCTCGGCATGTACGGGTCCACGCCCGACATGACCGGTGGCTTCGGGCAGAAGGGTGTGGAGGCCTTCGAGGCGTTCCTCGAGAGCGGCGGCACGCTCATCGCCGCCGACAACGCCGTGCGCTTCCCGATCGACTTCGGCTTCGCGCACACCATCGACACCGAATCGCTTTCCGGCGTCAACGCGCAGAAGCCGCTCGTCGACGCTGTCATCGCGCGCACCGACCACCCCGTGTTCTACGGCTGGGCCGACTCGATCTTCCCCGTCAAGTTCGGCGACACCCAGGTCTTCCGCGTCGGGGTCGCCGACCAGGACGACGTGCTCGCCCGCTACGTGGGCGGTGACGCCTCCGTCCTGAGCGGACTCATGGTCGGTGCCGCCGGCATCGCGGGCGGTGCCTTCGCCGTGGACGTGCCCGAGGCGTACCACGGCAAGGGACGCGTCATCATGTTCGCCAACAATCCGGTCTATCGCTGGCAGAACCACGGCGAGTTCAACATGGTGTTCAACTCGATCCTCAACTGGAACGACGTGCCGGCCGCGAAACCGCTCGCGCAACCGGTCTCGAATGGCGGGTCCCGGCCCTGATCCCAATGCCGGTCCGTACGACCGGAATCACGCTGCGCAAGGAGATCCTGATGCCTGTCCGGAAGACCGAGAAGGAGAAGGCCGCCGCGAAGAAGGCCACCGAGAAGGCCCGGGCCGCCAAGCGGAAGGCGGCGGAGAAGGCGAAGGCCGCGAAGGCAAAGGCCGCGAAGGCAAAGAAGTCCGCGAAGAAGAGCGTCGCCCGGAAGAAGGCGGTGAAGAAGGTCGTCAAGAGGGTGAAGGGCGCGGTCAAGAAGCGGCAGGTCGCGAGAAAGCGGGCCGCCCGCAGGAAGGCCGTGAAGCGCGTCGTGAAGAAGGTGACCGGCGCCGTGAAGAAGCGGCAGGCCGCGCGCAAGAGCGCCGCCCGGAAAAAGGCCGTGAAGAAGGCGGTACGGAAGGTCGTGAAGCGTGTGAAGAAGTAGCGTCTACGCCGGGTACCGCCCGCCCACCGTGGACGGACAGGAAGGGCGACGGCCGGAGCTGCTCGACTCGCTCCCCGTCGCCCTTTCAGCCTGGCGCAGTTCGCGCACTCAGGCGATCCAGCAGCTCGCGGTACCACGACACCGCAATGTCCAGCCGCTCCTCGAAGCCGGCCACGCCCCACACTACGCTCAGTGTTCGCCGGGTCTCCGGCGACGTCTTCGTGCGCTGTGCGTCCTTCACGGCGTTCGCACACGGTCCCGCCGCGTCGTGCAGACACACGAGGCCGGCCACGTCGATGGTCTGGCCGGACGCGTTGAACACGTACGTTTCGCCTGCGGCACCCGGCGCGATCCGGAACGGTGGCGTCGCGCCGTCCCGGTTCACCACGCTGATCGGAAAGCCGCTGTGCAGCGACACCGCGTTACACACGTCCACTGCGGCGTTGATCGACCCGATGCCTCCCTCCGACGCCGCCCGGACCAGGTACTCCGACGCCGGCTTGCCGCGTCCCGTCGGCTTGTAGCCACCGTGGCGGAGCATGTCCCGCACGGCCATACGCAATGCCTCGTCGCGACGGACCGGCGCCTCCGCGTCCAGCGACAGCAGAGACTCCAGCCAGGTCGGAACCCCGACCGAACCCAGCGGGGCGGGGAACTCCGTCTCGAACGCCCTGAACCGGAGTAGCGGATGCGAGGCCGCCTCGATCACGACGGCCGCCGTGTCGGCATCGGCCGGATGATCGCCTTCGCAACCTCGAGCTTCGTCGCCCCCATCGCCGACAGCGCCTTCACCAGCAGGTCCAGCGTGACCCCCGCCTCCGCCCCTTCCATCTTCGCCACCCGCGACTGGCTCGTACCCAGCCGCCCCGCCAGCTCCGCCTGCGTCAGGCCCGCCTCCAACCGCCGCCCCCGAAGCTCCGCCGCCAGCGCCTCTCGAATCGGCGACACTACCGTATCATCATTCGTGGCACTCATATCGCGAAATCTATACCGGATCGGACATGCGCCGCAAGCGAAGCCGGAATCGCCGTCCGGAACCCCGGGGTAACGCCCGGCCTCGCCGCCGCCACGCAGGGTTGGCGCATATACTAGAAATCATTATACTGGAAATCAGTAATCAATACGCGGATCGACAGGGAGCGGTCATGAGTGAGGGCGTCGAGCAGATGCTGCCGTTGAAGCCGGTGGACTTCCTGGTGCTGCTGGTTCTGGAGCGGGGCGAGCGCCACGGGTACGGGATCGTGCAGGACGTGGAAGTGGAGACGGAGGGGTCGGTGCGGCTGGTGCCGGGGAATCTGTATGCGGTGCTGCACCGGCTGATGGAGGCGGGGCTGCTGGAAGAGGCGCCGCGGCGCGAGGAAGAGGACGAGCGACGTCGCAACTACCGGTTGACGGGAAGGGGCCGGCAGGTTCTGGCGGCGGAAGCGGAGCGGATGCGGGAGCTGGTGCGGCTGGCGGAGTCGAGGCGGATCCTGAAGCCGCTGGTGGATGAACGGGTCGGGACCGGCTGAGCGGGTGGGAGAGGGCAGAGAGATGCGTTTCTGGCTGACCTGGTACCGGTTGCTTCTGCGGCTGTACCCGCGCGGTTTGCGACTGCGGTACGGGGCGGAGCTGGAGTCGTGTTTCGCGGAGCAGTACGCGGCGGAGCGACGGCGACGGGGTGCGCCGGGTGCCGCGGTGTTCGCGCTGCGCGCGCTGGTGGATGCGCCGTTGAGCGCGTGGCGTATGCGGCGAACGGATCGGCGGGCGCCGGAGCGGGCGCGCGGGAAGGGGATCGGCATGGTGGAGCGGTTCTGGCTGGATCTCCGGCAGGCGGCGCGCGGGCTGGTGCGCAGTCCGTGGCTGACGGTGCTCGCGGTGCTGTCGTTGGCGCTCGGCGTGGGAGCGAACGCGACGATGCTGGGCATGGTGAACGGAGTGGTGTGGCACGAGCTGCCGGTGCCGGCGCCGGACCGCCTGGTGCGCGTGTTCCAGCGGCAGCAAGGCGAGCCGCAGAACGTGTCGTATCCGAACTTCGAGAGTGTGCGGGACGCCGCGGGTGACGTGTTCTCGGGCGTGATCGTGCACGACCTGTCGGGTTTCGCGTTGCGCCAGGGTGAGGGATCGGAGGTGGTGTATGGCGAAGTGGTGTCGGCGGACTACTTCGACGTGCTGGGCATCGAGCCGCTCCGCGGCCGCTGGTTCACGCGAGCGGAGGCGGATGGTCCGGACGGCGCCCAGGTGGTGGTGCTGAGCGACCATCTGTGGGAGACGAAGTTCGAGTCGGATCCCGGGATCATCGGACGCGATGTAACGCTGAACGACCATCCGTTCACGGTGGTCGGTGTCGCGCCGGCGGACTTCAACGGCACGAAGTTCGGACTGGGGATGGACCTCTGGGTGCCAATCCGCGTGTGGGGCCGGCTCTCGGGCTGGAGCGCGTTCGAGGAGCGTGGCAGCAAGTGGCTGAACGTCGTGGCGCGGCTTAATGACGGGGTGACGCTGGATCAGGCGCGGTCGCGCCTGTCCGCGATCGCGTCGTCGATCGAAGCGGAGTATCCGGGCAACCGCCGGATCGAGTTCGCGGTGTTCCCGGAATCGGAGTCGAGTGCGAACCCGCAGGCGGGCGCCTTGATGAAGATGGTGGGCTGGCTCGCCATTGGTGCATCCCTGCTGGTGCTGCTCGTAGCGTGCGGCAACGTGGCCAGCCTGTTGCTGGCGCGCGCGGTGGCGCGGCGCCACGAGGTCGGCGTGCGGGTGGCGATCGGGATCGGCCGAGGTGCGCTCGCCCGTCAGTTGCTGCTCGAGAGCCTGCTGCTCGCGCTGCTGGGCGCCGTGCTGGGCATCGCGGCCGCGTTCGTGACGAGTCGCGGCCTGCTCACCTACCTGCCCGTGCTCCCGTACCGCTTCGCGCTCGATCTCGCGCCCGACTCGCGCGTGGTCCTGATCGCGGGCGCCGTCGCGCTGGCGAGCGCCATCCTCTTCGGCCTGTTCCCCGTGCTCGATGCCGCGCGCACGGATCCGGCCACGGCGATCAAGGGCGGGGTGCGGGCCGGCCGTCGTCCCGCCGCATTGCGCGGGCTGGGCGTGATCGTCGTGGGCATGGTCGCGTTCTCGTGCCTCGCGCTCGTGCTCACCGGCCTGTTTCTGCGCAGCATGCGGCAGGCGCGTCACGCCGATCCCGGCTTCGCCGTCGAGGGGCGGCTGTATGCGACGCTGGACGGGTCACTCACCGGCGATTCCGCGTTCGACGCCCGTGCCTTCTACACGCGCCTGGTCGAGCGGCTCGACGCGGTGCCCGGCGTGCAGGCGGCCGCGGCCGCGTCCGCGATCCCGCTCGCGGACCGCTCCAGCAACAGCGTCGTCTATGCCGACGACCGCACCTACGGCGAGAACGACACCGGCATCGACACGTGGCGCGCCGCCGTCACGCCCGGCTACTTCGACGCGATGGGCACGACCCTTTTGCGCGGTTCCGGCTTCGGCCCCGAAAACCGGCGCGGCGGCATCGCGGCCGTTCTCGTGAATGACGTCCTGGCCGAGCGGCTCTGGCCGGGGCAGGATCCTGTCGGCAAGCGCATCCGCTTCTCCCGCGAGGCGACCGGCTCGTCGCTCGAAGTGATCGGCGTAGTGCAGAGCGGCCCCTACGGGACGGTCGGCGAGCGGCCGCGCGCCGCCATGTACCGGCCCTTCGACCAGGTGCCGTACGAGCAGGCCGATGTCGTGCTTCGCACCGTGGGCGACCCGGCCTCGTTCGCGCCGCGACTCCGCGAGGCCGTGGCCGCCGTCGATCCGCGCGTGCCCGTCAACCGCATCATCACGTCCGACGAACACCTGCGAAGCGCCATGTGGATGTACCGCTTCGGCGCCGGCGTGGGCACCGCGCTCGGCCTGCTCGCCCTGTTGCTCTCCGCCGCCGGCCTCTACGGCGTCATGGCCTACAGTGTGGGACGGAGCGTACGCGACGTCGGCATCCGTATGGCCCTCGGCGCGCGTTCCGCCGACGTGCTCCGTGGCGTCCTGCTGCGTGGCGTCCGCCTCGCCGGCATCGGCGTCACCCTCGGCCTGCTCGCCGCCGTCGCGCTCGGCAGCATGCTCTCCAGCCTGCTCTTCGGTGTCCGCGGCCGCGATCCCCTCACCCTCGCGGCCGTTGCGCTCACGCTCGTGGTCATCGGCGGCGTCGCCAGCCTGTTCCCCGCGCTGGCCGCCGCCCGTGCCGACCCCGTGACGGTGCTGAGGAGTGACGGGTAGAGGTGCCCGCCCGTCTTCCGTTCACACGTTGAACCGGACGTTCATGATGTCGCCATCCCGCACGACGTAGTCCTTGCCTTCGACCTGCAGCTTGCCGGCTTCCTTCACGCCGTTCTCGCTGCCGTACTGCATGAACACGTCACAGGGCATGACTTCGGCGCGGATGAAGCCGCGCTCGAGGTCGGAGTGGATGCGGCCGGCGGCCTGGCGCGCGTGAGTGCCGCGCCGGATGGTCCAGGCACGCACCTCATCCGGGCCGACCGTGAAGAACGAGATGAGGTCGAGCAGGCCGTAGGCCGTGCGGATGAAGCGGGCCAGTGCCGGCTCCTTCAGGCCGAGGTCATCGAGGAAGGCGGCCTGATCCTCGGGCGCCAGCGCGGCAATCTCGGCTTCGACGCTCGCCGACAACGCGAGACCGGCGGCGCCGAGCGCCTCGATCCGGGCGGCCAGTTCGGGCGGTACGCCCGCCGCCGCGTTGCCTTCGCTCCGGTTCAGCGCCACGAGCAGCGGGCGGTCCGTGAGCAGGCCGTAGCCGCGCAGGAAGTCGCGGTTCAGTTCCGACGCGGGAAGGGCGCGAATCGGCTCACCTTCTTCCAGCGTCGTTCGCATCCGCTCGAACGCTGCCGCCTCCAGCGGGTCCGCCTTCTCCTTCCGCGATCGCTCGATCCGCCGCTCCACGATTTCCAGGTCCGCCAGCACGCACTCCGTGTGGAACGCCTCCAGGTCCGCCGCCGTGTCCGGGTCCCGCTCCAGCGCCGGATTCGCGAAGTCCCGGAGCACGAGACACAACGCTTCCTGGTCGCGGATCTGCTGCAGCGCCTTGCGCGACAGACCGTGATGGTCGGAGCCGTACTCGCCCGGGATATCGCAGAACGTGATCTCCGCGTATGTCGTCTTCTTCGGCTCGAAGATTCGCGACAACGTATCGATCCGCTCGTCCGGGACCGACACCCGACCCAGCCGCAACTCGCCGCCGAATCCAGTCGGCACGTCCTGGCCCGTCATCGTGTTGAACACGGTGGTCTTGCCCGATCCGGCAAAACCCACCAGCCCGACTTTCATGCTCGGCTCCGTTCCCCTTCGCTTCCCACCACCCCGACACTCCCGATCCGCGTTCCGCCCCTCGGGGGCGCCGGCAACACCTGAACGCGTTCACGCTCCCACACACGACAGGCGACCCACACATGGGTACCCGCCACCTCTTCGCGCGGCCCTCCGGCGTGGGGCCGGACGCTAGCCGCGCCGGTACCCGGCGTCAAGCATCGCATCCGCCGGCGCGAGGTCGCGCCGATTCTTGCACATGAAAGTAGTTTTTTATATCCTTTCAGATGATGACTACGACGAGACAGGCGATACGAGTGGAGCCGGCCGCGGTGCTGACGAAGGCGGTGCTGGCGGCGGCGGTGCGGCTGGGGCTGCGGAACCGGGAGTTGGCGGCGGTGCTCGGCACGAGCGAGGCGAGCGTGTCGCGGCTCGGCCGCTCGCGGGAAGTGGCACCGGCGAGCAAGGAAGGCGAGCTGGCGCTGCTGTTCGTGCGGCTGTTCCGGAGCCTGGACGCGCTGGTGGGCGGGAACGAGGCGCAGGCGAGGTCGTGGCTGCATTCGGAGAACGAGCACGTGGGCGGCGTTCCGGCGGAGCGGATCCGGGGGGTGGAGGGTCTGGTGGACGTGGTCCAGTACCTGGATGCGATGCGTGGCCGGCTCTAGGCGGATGACGCCGGGGATCTGGGAGCGGTGTGGGGGAGAGGCGCGTGTGCGGCCGCTGTCGCTTGAGGCGTGGCGGGCGGTGGAGGCGCAGCATCGCGTCTCGACGCGGAAGCTGGTGGACACGGCGGAGGAGCAGGCGTTGCTGGAGGACCTGCTGGAGGGGGCGAAGCCGCCGGATCCGACGGCGGGCCGCCGTCATTACCTGCTGGCGACGCCGTTCCGGTACCCGCCGCTCCGGCACGGCTCGCGGTTCGGCACGCGGCTCGAGCGCGGTCTCTGGTACGGCTCGGAGCGTGTGCGCACGGTGTTCGCGGAGGTGGCGTACTACCGTCTCGTATTCCTGGAGGGAACGCGCGCGGATCTGGGCATGGTGGAGACGGAGCTGACGGTGTACGTGGCGAGGGTGAAGGCGGCGCGCGGGATCGACCTGACGTGGCCGCCGTTCGACCGGTACCGGCGGCGCATCGCGTCGAAGACGAGCTGGTCGGACACGCAGCCGTTGGGCGGTGCGATGCGGGCGGCGGGTGTAGCGGCATTCCGCTGGGAGTCGGCGCGCGACGCCGAGGGTGGCGTGAACGTCGGCGTGCTGGATCCGTCGGCGTTCGGCCGCTCCCGCCCCGCGCGCCTCGAGACCTGGCACTGCAGCGCATCGCGGGAGCGTGTGGAAATGCTCAAGCGTGACTACTTCGCGCGGGCGGTGCACGCGTTTCCGCGCGTCGCTTTCCTCGTGGACGGGCGCCTGCCGTTCCCTCCCTCCTGAGGGCGACCCCGTTCCCGGCCGGCGACCGGTGTCGGCGCAGGGACGGAACGCGTCGTTCGCGGGATCGTCCCGCTTGCCGGTCCGGTCGGGCCGTCGTACGCTACCCATCGGCCCGCCCGCGGGTTCGTTGTCCGCATGAAATCCGACCTCTGGAGGGAACTCATGCAGCATCGCCTTCGCATTCACGGCCGCGCGCTGATCGCCGGCCTGTTGCTCTCTCTGACGGCTGGCGGTGTCCAGGCGCAGCGCAACGCGCGCCAGCAGCCGCCGATCCCGACCCCGCCGGCGCTGCGCATGCAGTGGTGGCAGCAGCACGTCACGGCGAAAGAGCACTCGCTGCTGAAGGGTGTGCACTGGCAGTCGCTCGGGCCGACCAACATCAGCGGCCGTTCGACGGACATGGCGGTGGTCCAGCCGAAGGGCGCGAGCTACACGATCTTCGTCGCCGAGGCGACGGGCGGCCTGTGGCGGACGAAGAACGAGGGCGTGACGTGGGAGCCGGTGTTCGACGAGGACGTGACGACTTCGATCGGTGACGTCACGGTCGCGCCCGCCAATCCGAACATCGTGTGGATCGGCACGGGCGAGGCGAACATCTTCCGCAGCTCGAACTCGGGCGCCGGGGTGTGGAAGAGCACGGACGGCGGCGACACGTTCCAGCACATGGGACTGGTGGGAACGAGCACGATCCCGCGCATCGTGATCCATCCGACGAATCCCGAGATCGTGTACGTCGCGGCGACGGGCAACGAGTGGTCGGACAACCCGGACCGCGGCGTCTACAAGACGACGGACGGCGGGCGCACGTGGAACAAGATCCTGTTCGTGAGCAACCGGACGGGGGCGAACGACCTGGTGATGGACCCGCGCGACCCGAACACGCTGTATGCCTCGACGTGGCAGCGGATCCGGCTCAAGTGGAACGACCCGCGGGTCGAGCCGGGCTACTCGGAGAGCGGGATCTGGAAGACCACGGATGGGGGCGCGCACTGGTCGCAGATCAACAGCGGGCTGCCCGAGGCTCGCTTCCGGGGCCGCATCGGCATCGACGTCGCGCGCTCCAACCCGAACGTGGTGTACGCCTTCCTCGACAACTACGAGATCGCGCGCCAGGCGCCCGCGGGCCAGACGGACGCCTACGGCCGGCCGGCCGGCGGCGTGATCAAGGGCGCCACGATCTTCCGCTCCGATGACGCGGGCGCGAACTGGCGGCAGGTGAGCGAGAACAGCCGCTACATGGAGACCGCGAGCAACACCTACGGCTGGGTGTTCAGCCAGATCCGGGTCGATCCCAACAACGAGGACAAGGTCTTCTTCATGGGGCTCGCGCTCCACGTCTCCGAGGATGGCGGGAAGACGTTCACGCAGCTGCGCGGTATGCACTCCGACCAGCACGGCCTGTGGATCGATCCCGCCAACTCGAACTACATGGTCAACAACAACGACGGCGGCGCCTACGTCAGCTACGACAACGGCGCGAACTGGCGGCACTTCGTGGCGATCCGGGGAGCGCAGTTCTTCAACGTCGGCGCCGATATGGCGGAGCCGTTCCATGTGTACGGCTCGGTGCAGGACCACGGCAGCTACCGCGGCGTGGTGGACCTGAGCCGCGGGCGCAACATGATCCCGGCGGTGGAGTTCGAGGGCGCGCCGGGGGGCGAGGGCAGCAGCCACGCCATCGATCCGACGGACCCGAACACGGTGTATTCGGCCGGGTTCTACGGCAACATCACGCGCACCAACATGGCGACCGGCGAATCGGTAAACATCACGCCGCGTCCGCCCGAGGGCGAGCCCGCGTACCGCGGGCAGTGGGTGGCGCCGTTCATCCTCTCGCCGCACAATCCGGACGTGCTGTACCACGGCTTCAACGTGCTGCACCGCTCGATGGACCGCGGCGCGACCTGGGAGCGGATCAGCCCGGACCTGACGTACAATGACTCGACGAAATACGGCGACATCCCCTACCAGACGATCTTCTCGATCTCGGAGAGCCCGTTCCAGTTCGGCATGATCTACGTGGGCACGGACGACGGTCGCACGCACCTGACCATGGACGGCGGCAAGACGTGGACGGAGCTGGCGACGGAGCTGCCGCGCGGCAAGTTCATCGCCGAGCTGGTTGCCTCGCGTTGGGACAAGCCGACCGTGTACATGGCGCAGAACGGGAAGCGCGAGGACGACTACGCGCCGTACCTCTGGAAGTCGACCGACTACGGGAAGACGTGGACCTCGATCGCGGCCGGTATCCCGCTCGGCCCGATCAACACCATCCGCGAGGACCCGAAGAACGCGGACGTGCTGTACGTCGGCACGGACAACGCCGTCTACGTCTCGCTCGACCGGGGAGCGACGTGGAACCCGATGGTCACGGACCTGCCCAGCACGTACGTGCACGACCTCGTCGTGCATTCGCGCGACGACATCATGGTCGCGGCCACGCACGGTCGCGGCATGTACGCCATCGACGTGCGACCCATCCAGCAGCTCACGCCGCAGGTGACCGGGCAGGCCGTGAGCGTGCTCGTGCCGCCGGAGGCCGGCAAGCTGCCGGCCGCGGGCGGCCGCGGCGGGTTCGGTGGTGGCGGCGTCATCCGCCCGACGTTGTACTACTGGCTGAAAACCGCGGGCGCCGTGACGCTGACCATCAAGGATGACGCGGGCCAGGTGCTCCGGACGTTGCCGGCCACCGGTGACGCGGGTCTGAACGGCGTCGTGTGGGACCTCGCAAGCGGCAACGCGCCCCAGGGCGGACGTGGCGGAGGCGGAGGCTTCGGACGGGCGAGCCTCGTGCCGCCGGGTGTGTACACGGTCGAGGTCCGTCAGGGCTCGAACGTCGGCGCCGGCATCGTCCAGGTCAGCCGCTGACGGACTTTTCAACCACGCAGGAGGATGACTCCGGTGTTTCTGCTGAATCGGCCGTTGCGCCGGCCCGCGCGCCTCTTCCGGATCGGGCTGCTGGCTTCCATCCCGGCATGCGCCGGCGCGGTATCGACCCTCGCAGCGCAGGAAGCGACAACACCGCGTGCCGTGCTCGTCACGGGTGCGAGTTCCGGGCTCGGCCTCCGCATGACCGAGGTCCTCGCCGCGAACGGGTACTTCGTTTACGCCGGCGCCCGCGACTCGGCCGACCTGCGTCGGCTGGACGCGATGGACAACGTGAAGGCCGTCCGTCTCGACGTGACCGCGCAGGGCGAGATCGACGCGGCCCTGGCGACGATCCGCGCCGCGGGCAGGGGATTGTACGGCCTGGTCAACAACGCCGGTGTCGTCGTCGCGGGGCCGCTGACCGAGATGCCCGAGCGCGACATGACGTTTGAGCTGGACGTGAATCTCCTCGGCCCATACCGCGTGACGAAGGCCTTCGCGCCTCTGCTGATCAAGAGCCGCGGACGGATCCTCAACACCAGCTCGCTCTCGGGCATAGTGTCGGGACCGTTCCTGGGCGCCTACAGCATGAGCAAGCACGGTGTCGAGGCGTTCACCGACGCCCTCGCCGCCGAGGTCGCGGGCTTCGGCGTGTCTGTGGCCGCGATCGAGCCGGGCAATTACCGGTCCAGTATCGTGGTCTCGATGCGGGAGCGAATGGAAGCGGCCGGCTACACGGCGGAGAACTCGCGCTACCGCCGGTCGATGTACGACCTGTTCGGCGGCCCGCCCGACCGCTCCAACCTGCCGGAGCCGGATGACGTCGCCATGGCCGCGCTCGACTTCATGAACAGCGAGCGGCCGAAGCGGCGCTACCTGGTCGTGCCGAACCAGAGAGAGGCCGAGGTCACCATCCGGAAGGCGATCGAGGAGCTCGTCCAGCTCAACGAAGGCCACGCCTTTTCGTACGACCGTGAGGCGCTGATCCGGATGCTCGACGAGGCGATGTCCGGCGGACGCTGAGATCGGAGCCGGCCGGACGGAGTTCAGGGTCAGCGAACCTGCTCGTCGTGGAGTGGCTGATCCTGCGTCGCACGGATACCTTGGCGGCGCAACGAGGGGGTGCATGAACGGCATGGAGTGGCGACGCGTCGCGCAACGAGCGAGGCGGGTCGCGTGCGGTCTTGTTCTCATCGGGGCCGGCTGCGGCCGGGGCCCGGGCGGAGTCGGGGTATCGGCGTCCGCCGA
Organism: uncultured Gemmatimonadales bacterium; assembly: GCA_963786235.1. GTDB lineage: Bacteria > Gemmatimonadota > Gemmatimonadetes > Longimicrobiales > RSA9 > CAWAYJ01. The sequence goes on along the minus strand of CAWAYJ010000009.1, from coordinate 203,853 downwards.
TTCCGCGTACTCGCTCGTCGCCGATCTCCGGATCGGGACGGCAGACCGCCCGGAGTCAGAGCAGTTCTTCCGGATCTCCGACCTCGATGTCGATGAAGCCGGCGACATCTACGTTCTCGACGCCGGCGATGAGGTCGTGCGCATCTTCGACCGGGCCGGCACGCCGTTGCGCCAGTTCGGACGCACGCGGCCCGTTCCGGAACACGCTCCTGGCTCGATCGCTCGATCCGTCCGTGCCCGCGTTCAGCGACCCGGTGCTCACGCTCGACGGGCAGGAAGTCTACCTGATCGGCGACGCCAGCTGGGCCCAGGAGCCGCTGTTCGCGCCCGATCCCCGGATCGCGCCGTCGCCGAACGGAGAGTTCTTCGTGACCGGTGGCGACGACTACCGGATCGACGTCGTGGCGGCGGACGGCTCACCGGTCCGTTCGATTCGTCACGCGGTCGAGCGGATTGCGGTGACGCAGGCGGACTTCGATGAATCGCAGCGAATCATCACCGAACCACTCAGGGCGGGTACCGCGGTCGGGGAAAGGTCGGAGTGGCTCAACGCCTTCGACCATGACTACCCCGAGCTGCCGCGCCCGGGATTCCGGCCGGTCGTCGGCCGGCTGCTGCCGGCGCCCGACGGCAGCCTCCTCGTCGAACGACTCGACCTCGATACGCAGCCGTTCGTCGACGGCGACGCCAGTGTCTGGGACTATCTCGGCCCGGACGGCGCTATTCGCGGGCGCGTCACGGTCCCGGAGCGAGCGACGCCGCAGCGTTTCACCGGTGCCTGGCTCTACGGCATCGAAATGGACGAGAATGACGTCCAGTCCGTCGTCCGCTGGCGTCTCGCCGCTGGCGATTCCGGGCCGGGGCCGCCCTCGCCATAGTCCGGAGCGGGTGCGCAGGTGTCGCCCGAACGCAGTCCGGCGTCAGGCGATGGCCAGGGTCGAGAGGCGGCGACGTGCGCCTGCCTCGCCGTGAAGGATCCTCGCGGATTGCCGCCGGAGGACCGGGAAGGACGAGGCGGGGTACCGGAGTGGGGCCTGCGGGCTGACCCGCGAGGCCCCACTACTGTAAATGGCACTGGTCGGGTACGGCTCGAAGGAGTGGTGCGAGGCCACGCAGCAGCCGGTGAGGACGCTTGGCAAAGCGACCGAATTTCGGATTCCAGAAGCGTCAGAAGGAAATCAAGCGCAAGCAGAAGAAGGACGAGAAGAGAGCACGGAAGCGGATGAAGAAGGAGGGCGCGGAAGGTGGCGCGCCGATCGAGGGCATGCCTGGTGAGGATGGGCAGTACGAGACGCCCGCCGACGTGACGCCGGATCCTGCCGCCGGGAGCGGCGGAGGCGCATGACGGATGGTGTCGCCGCGCCCGGCGACACCGGATTGGACGCCGATCTTCGCGCGCGACTCACATCCCTGTACGAGGAAGGCCGGCAGGTCTCGGCCCGATTCCGGACGAACGCGCACGAGCGTCCGTGGCATCCCTTTGTCGCCGCCGACTACGAGAGCGTGGAGCGCATCCTGCTGCCCTTCCGCGGGCCCGATATGCGTTTCCTGGAGTGGGGCGCCGCGACCGGCGTGATCACGATCATGGCCGACCTGCTCGGTTTCGAGGCGTGTGGCATCGAGATCGATCCCGAGCTCGTCGATATCGCCAGGGACCTCGCCAGCCGATTCGATTCCGGTGCCCGGTTCACAGCCGGCAGCTTCCTTCCCTCCGGCTACCGCTGGGAATCGGAGACCGGTGACTCGCGTCTCGGCACGATCGGCGAGGGCGCCTCCGGATACGAGGATCTCCACCATCCGCTCTCGGACTTCGACCTCATCTTCGCCTATCCGTGGAGCGGGGAAGAGCCGATCATGCGCGACGTCATGGCCCAGCACGGCGGCCGGGGAGCGCGCCTGCTGCTCTACGGTTCGGGCGCCGTGCAGATCGTCCGCTAGCCGGGCCGGAGGCTGCCGGGCGAAGCCGTTTGGCGAGGCGTCCGGCCGTGCAGATCCGGAGGAATCGAGGTGGCACGATTGGACGCTGAGCGCGTGATCGAGCAGCTGGGCCTCGAGCCGCACCCCGAGGAGGGTGGCTGGTTCCGCGAGACGTACCGCTCGGCGGAGAGCTTCGAGCCGGGCGGCGGGTGGACCGGTCCGCGATCCGTCGGCACGGCCATCTACTACCTGTTGACGACCGGCACGGTCTCAGCCCTGCATCGCCTGCCCGGCGACGAGATCTTCCACTTCTATCTCGGCGATCCCGTGCGCATGCTGATGCTGTATCCGGATGGCTGCAGCGATCTCGTGATCCTCGGGTCGCAACTCGAGGGGATGCGCCCGCAGCACGTCGTACCCGGCAACGTCTGGCAAGGCTCGATGCTGGTGCCCGGCGGCGCGTGGGCGTTGCTCGGCACGACCATGTCGCCCGGGTTCGACTACCGCGACTACGAGCCCGGCACGCACGCGCTGCTGAACGCGTTCCCGGCGCGCCGCGAGCTGATCCGGGAGCTGCTCCCGAGACGGGACGCCTGACCTGCATGCAACGAGCCGCCTCATGCGTTCATTGACGATCGGACCCGGCGCGATCGACGCCGTTTGCTTCGACTTCTACGACACCCTCGTCGAGCTTCGCGATGGCCGCGGCCGCGGCGACCGCCTGACGGAATATTTCGAGACCGAGGGACTCGCACACGACCCGTGGCGGCACGACGTGCTCTACCACGTGTTCGAGCCGCACGCGCGGGAGTATTCGACCACTATGGCCGAGGACGCGAAAGACGCGTACCTGCAGCGGCTGGCCGGCCGGCTCTTCGGGCAGTTGAACGTGCGCGTGGCGCCGGAGACGATGCCGTACCATGCCGCCCGCATCTGGGCCTTGATCGGGCCGACCTGCCTCACCGTGTTCCCCGAGGTGCAGCACGTCATCCGTTCGCTCCGCGACGCCGGCCTGAAGACGGCCATCGTCTCCAACTGGATGTGCGGTCTCGGCAACTTCTGCATCGAGCTCGGCATCGCGGACGGGTTCGACCACGTGCTGGCGTCCGCCGAGCTGGGAACGAAGAAGCCGGAGTCGGAGATCTTCGCGGAGGCGTGCGGCCGGCTCGGCACGGAGCCGGGGCGCACGCTGCATGTCGGCGACACCGTGATCGACGACGTGGAGGGCGCGCGCAACGCCGGACTTCACGCGCTGCTCATCGAGCGGAGCCCGGACGGGACCGATCCGCCCGGACCCGTCATCCGGAGCCTCGACGAAATCCCGCAACTGCTCGAACTCGAGGGTGCGGGCGTTCACCGGCCGGGTGATTGAGGAGTGCGCCATGACTGACGCCCGCGCGGCGCGGCAACGGTTCGAGATCGAGCCAATGACGACTCCGGATTTCGGTGCGGTCCTCGCCCTCTGGCGACGAAGCGAGGGCCTCACCATGCGCGACGTGGATGCGCCGGACGCTCTCGCCCGGTTCCTCGAGAGGAATCCCGGGCTCAACTTCGTCGCGCGGATCGGGGGCGAGACCTGCGGTGCCGTCCTGTGCGGTCACGACGGCCGCCGCGGCTACCTGCACCACCTGGCCGTGTCCGCGGAACACCGCCGGGAGGGAATCGGCACCGCACTCGTCGAGCGCAGCCTGTCCGCACTGCGGCGGGCCGGGATCGGGAAATGCCACCTGTTCGTGAACGTCGAGAACGCAGCGGGAACGGCGTTCTGGGAGCGCATCGGCTGGTTCGAGCGCACCGATCTGCGGACGATGTCGCGGATCCTCGTCGACTCGCCCGATGCATGAGCTCGGGCGCCAGCAACGGAGGCGAACATGTCGCGCCCCGTCCATCGACTCGTGGCCGCGGCCGCTCTCGTCGCGCTTGCGGCCTGCGGCTCCCGGCGCGCCCCGCTCATCGCGATGGATGCGCAGGGCTCGATCACCGTGAACGGCGAGCCCGCGACGATCTCCGGATTGGCCGCGCTGCCGGCGCTGCGGGACCGGTCCGGTGCCGTCCGGATCCGCGTGAGCCCGGAGGTCGAGTACCTGCACGTGGACTCGCTGCAGAAGGCGCTGCAGGGGATGCACGTGGAGCGGATCGTCTTCCTGCGCGGGAAATGAGCGTCCGTCTTGCCCCCGGGTCTCTGCGCGCGCGCGGATCCCCTTCAACGTGTCCGGCGCGCGCCGAGACACGCGCAGGAGAACCCCCGACGGCGCATCCGGACTCGAGCGCGAAATTGGACGCGCGCAACCCGTGGTGGGTTGGTGTCGGGCAAAGGCTCCCGGCCCGGAGTTCACGATGTCCGTCCGCAGGCTCATCGTCGTCGCGCTCTTCATGATCCCGGCTTCGGCCGCTGCCCAGGCTCGTTCGGGTGACACCGGCCCGTGGAGTCTCCGGGTTCGTGTCGCGCTGAGCGGCTCCTCCTATGAATCGGAGCCCGCCGGCTACACGATCTACAGCGGCGTCGGGATCGAGGCCGGCCTGCTCCGTCGGCTGTCGGCCGTGACGGCCGTGACCTGGGAGGAAAGCGGTGAGCTGGACACGGCGCATCCGCAGCCTACGGTCGGTCCGGCCGCCCAACTTGGCGCGGACTTCGCCCTGGACCGCGGAGCCGTGTTCAACCTCGACGTCCGGTGGCATGCGGCGACCGTCGACATCGAACACTTCGGCCTCGCGCCTCCGTCCGTGAGGATCGATCCACTGACTCTCGCCGCGGGACTCGGCATCCGCTTCTGAGCGGCCCGGCGGCCGCACCTCGATTCCGGGCTGGACGGACGCCGCGCGTCGCGTCAGCTTCCATCGCAATACCGAAGCGAATCCCGACCGTAAGCGAGGACCCCATGGACGAACCGGTGCGTCCGGACAGCACGGGCGCGCTTCTCTACCTGCTTTCCGGGGACCCGGCCGAGTTCGTCGAGGCGGCGTCGCAGCTCCGGCCCGTGGACCTGGCCGAGTCGCTGCGCGAGCTACCGCCGGCCGCGGCCGCGCGGGTCACCGCGGAGCTGCCGCTCGACGTCGCGGTCGCGCTGTTCGACGAGCCCGAATTCGACGCGCGCGCCGAGGTCTTCGAGCGCCTGCCCGAGTCCGCGAAGCCGCCGATCTTCGACGCGCTCTCCGCGGACCAGCAGGCGGACCTGCTGCAGGAGATGCCGGAGCCGGCCGCGCGCCGGCTGCTGCCTCGTCTCGAGAGTTCGACGCGCGAGGCGCTCGCGTTGCTGCTCCGTTACCCGCCGAACACGGCGGGCGGCATCATGACCACGGAGTACGCGGCGGTCCCGGCGGACTGGACGGTCGAGCAGGTGCTCGGCCACGTGCGCCGGGTCGGGTCCGCGAAAGAGACGATCTACGCGATCTACGTCGTGGACGCGGAGGGCCGGCTCACGCAGGTCCTGTCGCTGCGCCAGCTCCTGGCGTCGCCGCACTCGGCGCCGGTCACGGAGGTCGGCGACCACCGGCCACCGATCGTGGTCACGCCGGACACCGACCGCGAGGACGTCGCACGAACCATCAGCCGCTACAACCTGCTCGCCGTTCCCGTGGTCGAGCCGGGTGGCCGGCTGCTCGGCATCGTCACGGTAGACGACGTGATCGACGCGCTGATCGAGGAAGAAACCGAGGACTTCCAGAAGATGGGCGGTACCGCGGCACTGGACGAGCCGTACCTGACGGTCGGCCTGCCCACCATGATCCGGAAGCGCGCGGGCTGGCTTTCCGTGCTGTTCCTTGGCGAGATGTTGACCGCGTCCGCGATGGGCCACTTCGAGACGGAGATCGCCCAGGCCGTGGTGCTGGCGCTCTTCATCCCGCTCATTATCTCGAGCGGCGGCAACTCCGGGTCGCAGGCGACGACGCTCGTGATCCGGGCCATGGCGGTCGGTGACGTCGCGATCCGCGACTGGTGGCGCGTCGCCCGCCGCGAGGTCCTGGCCGGCCTCGCCCTCGGCGGCATCCTCGGCGCGATCGGGCTGGTCCGCATTCTGGCCTGGCAGGCCGTCGGCCACGTCTACGGATCCCACTACCTGCTCATCGGTATCACCGTGGCGCTCAGCCTGCTGGGCGTCGTACTCTGGGGGTCGCTGATGGGCTCGATGCTGCCGTTCCTGCTGAAACGACTCGGCTTCGATCCGGCCAGCGCATCGGCGCCGTTCGTGGCGACGCTGGTCGACGTCACGGGCCTCATGATCTACTTCAGCGTCGCCAGCATCGTGCTGCGCGGGACGCTGCTCTGAACGCTGCGCGGGCGCGCGAGCGCCGCAACGATGAAGGGGAGGCGAATGTCGGGGACCGAGGGGAAAGGACGGGGTCCATGCTGAACGTCGGACACACCATCATCTTCCTGCTGATCGCGTTCGTGCTGGTCACGCTCGGGCTGCGCCTGTCCGGCCGCATATCGGCCGACCGGTTCGGCTCGATCTGGGGCTGGACCGCGCTCGCCGTGCTCGTCCTCGGCCTGGTCGTCGGGCTGGGCTGGGCGCCGCCCGACCGCGACATGGGCAACGTCCAGCGCATCATGTACGTCCACTTCCCGAGCTGGGTCGGCACGGGCGGCAGCTTCCTCGTCGCCTTTATCGCGAGCTGGCTCTACCTCGCCCGCCGCAACCCCAGCTTCGATTACTGGGCCAGCGCCGGCGTCGAGGTCGGCCTCGCCTTCAACGCCGTCGGCCTCATCACCGGCTCGATCTGGGGCCGCCCGACCTGGGGCATCTGGTGGACCTGGGACCCGCGCCTCACGACCACCGCGATCATGTTCATCACGTTCGCCGGCTACCTCGCGCTGCGCGCCTACATCGAGGATCCGGACGCGCGCGCCCGCGTGTCCGCAGTGGTCGCGATCGTCGCGTTCATCAACGTGCCCGTCGTCTACATGTCCGTGAAATGGTGGCGGACGCTGCACCAGGCGCAGTCCTCGCCCCTGACCGTGGACCCGCGCATGGTGGTGGCGCTCCGCCTCATGATGCTCGCCTTCATGATGCTCGCCGGCTGGATGATGGCGAGGCGCCAGGAAATCGCGCGGCTGCAGGGCGACGCCGAACGACGCGGCTGGGAACTCGAGGAGGCCTGATGATCGGCGGCTGGAACTTCATCGTGGCCGCGTACATCGCGGCCGCCGTCGTGCTCGGCGGCTACTCGCTCTCGCTCGTGCTGCGCCTGCGGCAGGAACGCGAGATCACGCGGGAACGCGAAGCGCGTATCGCCTCGGAGCGGCGGGGTCCGAGCGCGTAGCCGGCGTCCGCCGGGTCCGGAACCCGATTCCGCCGCCGGGCCGGTCGCGATGCCTTGCCGGCTTCGCGGCGGGCGTGCGAAGTTGACCGCCACGCAACGGTTTGCCGGAAGGGGGGCGCGATGGTGGACGGGCTCCAGGCGGTTGCACCCAGGGCGGACCTCGAACTGCTCGGCCGGCTCTGTCTCTCTGCCGTGCTGGCCGCGGCCATCGGGCTCGAACGCGAGCTTCACGGCAAGGAGGCGGGCCTCCGGACGACCATCCTGATCTGCCTCGGCGCCACCCTGTTCACCGATCTCTCGCGTTCGCTCGCCGGTCCGGGCGCCGACCCCACCCGCATCGCCTCCACCATCGTGACCGGGATCGGCTTCCTCGGTGCCGGCACCATCCTGCGCCACGGCGGCCGCATCCAGGGGCTGACCACTGCCGCCACGATCTGGGTCGTCGCCGCAGTCGGCATCGCGGTCGGCGGCGGGCAGTACCTGGCCGCGATCGGCACCACGGTCCTCGTGCTTCTCGTGCTGGTCCCGCTGCGCGGGTGGGAGATGCGGATGGAGCGGCGCCGGCAGGCACAGCGCGTGGCGGACGGCGGCCCACACTAGCGGCAGACCGGACCCAGCATGGTGTCCTGGTAGAAGATGGTCGGCAGGGGCGCGTCCTTCCCCATCATCCTCGCGACGAACCGCTTCGTGTAGACCCGGATCATCGCACCCCGGCGGAAGACCTCGATCCGCTCGACCTCGCCCGACAGCAGGCCCAGCAGGAACTCGGAGTTCCGCCGCACGTCATCGATGAAGATGCAGGGCCCGGAGGGATCATGGCCGAGGAATCGCGTCCTGACCACGTCCTTGACGTCCCAGTCGGGGGTCTGCTCGAGGGTCTCGCGGTCGATCACCCGGCGCGACAATGAAACGGCTTCCGAACGGGCGTCCAGCTTCGCGACCTCCGCGCGCACCATCCGGATGCCCACGGAGTCGGGCTCGAGCCTGACCGTCAATGTGGTGTCGGACTCCGTGATGAGCGCGATGCGGGCCGGCAGGTACTCGATGGCTTCCACCAGGACGGAAACGGCCCGGCCCGCGGGCACGTTCCGTACCGTGAACCGGCCGCTGATGGCGCCCCTGGTGGCGAAACCGGGACTGACCGTGACCTGCGCGAAGAGCACGCGTTTCCCGGTCAGGGCGTCGAAGATGTCGCCCTTGATCCGGATGTCCCGCGCCACGACGCTGAGCGAGTCGAGCTGGATGGGATCAGGCGAGAGTTCGACCGTAAACGTCGTGTCGGACCGGATCACGATGTCCAGCGAGCCGCGCCGGTAGCCGAACGCTTCCACGGTGAGAGTATGGCGTCCGGGCTCGACGCCGTTGAAGCGGAACGCGCCGTCCGCATCCGTGATGAGGGGCGGGAGTCCGGAAAGCCGGACCGTCGCGTTCCCGATGCGCGCCGACTGTTCGCGCTCCACCACCACGCCGGTCACCGTCATCTGGCGAGCCTGGGCGGCCACCGGTCCGGCAATCATGAGCAGTCCCGCGGCGATCGGCGGGATGGCCCTCGCACGCATCCAGCGCCTCCTTCCGGGGCGGGACCCCGGCTCAGCGCTTGGTCGTCACCAGTATGGCGCCGCCCCCGTGATCCATGCCGAACCGCGTCGTCGCATCGCGCCCGGTCAGGAACCGGATCTCGGAGACGTTGTGGCTCGGGATCCGGTCCAGTGTGCTGGGGTCGCCCGTCCGCACGTCGTCGATGTAGACGACGGGCAGTTCGGGCACCGACCGGCTGGTGGACACCGGCCCGCGCGAGCGCAGCCAGTTGGGCCGGAGCTGGCGGACGATGTCGGTCGCGGTCCCGGCCGTGATCGCGGCGATCTCGTCGCTCGAGATCCTGGTGCTGTTCCGGCTCGGAGTGCCGCGCGAGTTCTGCCACGAGCAACCGGCCATGAGCATGGCCAATCCCGCAACCAGCAACCGGCGTTTCATGAGCGGACTCCCGCTGGAGTGATAGAGGTTGGAGCATGCGTTCCCGGGCCGGCGCGCGGGGCGGTCAGCGCACCCTCACGCTGTCCGCATAGTGCGCGCTCTGGCCGCCGGGGATGTCGTGATACACCTGAAGATCGTAGGTATCGAACTTCAGGTTGTGCACCACCAGCGTGTACCGGTATCCACCCTGGCTTACGTTGCAGTTGGGCGTGTTGTTGTTCTTCGCGCTGATCCGGAGCGTCAGCTGCGAGCCGCTCTGCTGGAAATCCTTCGTCAGGCTATAGCATCGGGTCGGCGTCTGCATCTGCCCGAGCACGTACACCTCCCCGAGCACCACCGCCGTCTGGATCCCGGCCTGGACCGTCGACGGATCCTCGACTTCTCCCCACTCGAAGTCCGTGAGGAGTTGCGGCTCGGTCAGCGATTTACATCCGGACACGACGAGCAGCGCCGCGATCGTCGCGGCTGCGGCTCGTGATCGCTTCAGCATGGTCGCTCCTGCTTCACAAGGTCGTTCTGGACGGGGCGCATCCGGTCAGAGGAACCACAGCATGAGCGCGAGTGCCGCCCCTGCGCCAATGAGCACCCGCTTCCACTGCCACGGCGCGCCATCGCCCCGGTCGCCGCGCTGCGTCCAGAACAGTATGACGCCGCACGTCCCCGAAACGTACTGCACCGGTGCCGTCGAAAACGAGCTGTAGATCTCGACGCCCTGAATCCTGTCGGGCGTGAGGTAGTCATCCAGCCGGCTACCACGATACTGCGGCGTGACGACGCCGTCCACGAAGATCGCCGGTTCGCACGTGCCGAGCCCGCTTCGCATCAGGATCGCGGGCGCGACGCCCCAACGCTGGAACTGGACGGTCACCCCCGGAACGCCGCGCAGGAGATCCGTCGTGCGGCCCGCGGCCCTCGCCTCGATGTCCTCCCGGGTCAGGAACGTGCCGAGCCCGGCGCCCTGCCGTCGGCCGCGAAACCCCGTCATGTCGGCCCGGATCCGGGCCGTGACCACCAGCGGCTCCAGCGGGATCACGTTCCGGCCAAGACGGACTTCCACGCTCACCGTTTCGCCGCCACCCACCTGGACGCTGTCCGCCTCGTACGGGAGGTACGTCGGATGGCGGACCCGCAGCCGGTACCGGCCGGCCTCGGGCACCTGGAACATGAACCGTCCCAGGCTGTCCGTCGTCGCGCCGCCCAGCCGCCTCCCGCGCAACAGCAGCTCGACCTCCGCCCCGGCCACCGGTGCGATCGCCAGCGTCTCCGCCGACGAATCCACCGGAGCCTCCACGACGATGCCCTCGATGACCTGTGCCTTCACACTCTCGACTCCCGCCGCCTGATATGCCGCGGGCGCGAGCACGACTGCCACCGGCAACAACCAGCGCCGTCGCCCGGGCGGGCCCGGGAAACGGAGCCAGCCCGGGGCGCAATGTCCTGGCGCGAAGGCACGATACCGGTGCCGATTGGCTGGCATGTCAGCCTGGTCCCGTCGAATGGAGCAGCCGACCCGTTGCGGGCAATCGGGTCGATCGGCCGGTTCCTCTACTGGATAGAACGCGGACGACGCCGGATCGGGACACTCGCCTGGTGACCTTCCTGCGCCGGGACGCGCCGCCAGAGGTCGACCGGAAGCGTTTCCGGGGCGGGCACACCGGTCCGCGCATCCATATATCTCTTTGTGTACCAATATCTTGGGACAATCGTTGAACTCGGACTGTCATGGATACTGTCATGGATCCGGCATCCCATGCGTTCCCGGATAGAGTTGTTGACGGTGGTCGGGTGGCAGTATTCCCCGGACGAGAAGGACTCGCGTGTTTCCGTGATGTGGAAGCGCGTTCAAATATTTGCCCTGCGGGGCGGCGACCGATCGATTCGATGCGGCCGTCATTTGTCGTTGTGCCGGCGTTTGCTTTCCCGCTACGCTTGTTCTGCTTCCGGCTGGCCCCTCTTTCCTGATAAGAACCCATGCCCTGGTACCGCGTTCCCGGAATCCGGGACGCGGTCGTTCCTGCCGCGAACCCGAAACGGAGGCGGGGTGCCTGATCCCCGCTGGCCGACAGAGGCCGTACGCGTGGTGGCTCGCATTGGATTCACCGCCGTGGCTCAATTGGATTCATAGAGGATGCAGGGGCGGCCAGCCGGCGAACGTGACCGGTGCCCGCCAGGCAGTTGTTCAACCCGAATGCAGTACCCAATTACCTGATCGTGGGAGGTGCCATGCGAAGCAAGGCCCTGTTGCCGGTGCTCGCGCTCGGACTGCTTCTGCTGCCCATCGGGGTGGCGGCGCAGAGCGCGACACTGACGGGGATCGTCCGGAGCGACACGCAAACGCCGATACCGGGCGCGTTGGTGTCGATCCCGACGTTGAACCTGAACGCGGTGACGAACGACAACGGGCAGTACCGGATCGTGATTCCGGCATCCCAGGTGAACGGCCAGCAGGTGGCGATCGAGGTCAGTTCGCTGGGCTTCAGCGACAAACAGACCACGGTGACGCTGCGGCCGGGCACGGTCACGCAGAACATCACGCTGTCGACCCGAGCGATCGCGCTGGATGAGGTGATCGTGACGGGCACGGCGGGGCGGAAGGAAGCGCGCGCCCAGGCGGCGACGGTGTCCACGATCAACACGGCGCAGGTTCGGGAAGTGGCGCCGGTGACGACGGTGGCGAACCTGCTGCAGGCGCGGACGCCGGGTCTGATGATCCGGAACGAGTCGGGCTCGGCGGGGACGTCCCAGACGATCCGGATCCGGGGCATCTCGTCGATCACGCAGGGGAACGACCCGCTGGTGTTCCTGGACGGGATCCGGGTGGACGGCGGCTCGCAGCAGATCTACGGCCTGGGCGGTCAGTCGGGCAGCCGGCTGAACGACATCAAGTCGGAAGACATCGAGAGCATCGAGGTGGTGAAGGGCCCGGCGGCGGCGACGCTCTACGGCTCGGACGCGGTGGCGGGCGTGATCAACATCATCACCAAGAAGGGCCGCGCGGGTAGCGGCTTCACGCAGACGATCAACGTGGAGTACGGCCGTGCGGACCCGGCGTTCACCCCGCCCGACAACTGGGGCACGTGCAGCGCGTCGGCGCTGAGCCGGCCGACGACGTACCCGAACTGCGTGGGCAAGGCGGAGGGCACGATCCTGCACGACAACCCGCTGGAGCGGACGAGCGCGTTCCTGAACGGGACGTACCGCAACCTGAACTACAACCTGCGGGGCGGCGGCGAGAACTACGGTGTGTTCCTGTCGCTGGGTGCGGACGACGATCAGGGCACGCTGCCGCAGAACGAGTACGGCCACATCAACGGTCGCACGAACTTCGACTTCTTCGCGCGTCCGGACCTTCACATCGAGGCCGGCTTCGGCCTGGCCCGTGTGAAGACACAGCTGCCGAACAACGACAACAACATCTACGGGTACCTGGGTGGCGGCCTGCTGGGCGATCCGCGGACCCTTGGCGCGGCGAAGGACGGCTGGTACGCGCCGAACCGGCAGGTGCTGGCGATCAGCGCCATCGAGAACGTGAACAAGACCTGGCGGATCCAGCCGCGGGCGGCCGTGACCTACACGCCGTGGGACTGGTTCACGAACCGGGTGCAGGTCGGCGCGGACATGGTCCGCACCGAGGCGTTTTCGTTCTGGGCCAAGAACGACCAGGGCTGGTGGGACAACGGCCCGCAGAACAACGGTCAGATCGGCGAGACCCGCCGCATCGAGGACCGGATCACGATGGACTACCTGGGCACGGTCACGCACAACATGACGGATGACCTGCGGCTCGACCTGTCGGTCGGCTCCCAGGCGATCGCGAGACGCACGGACAACACGAACGTGACGGGCCAGGGTCTGGTGAACAACGAGGTCCGCAGCGTGAATGCGGCGGCGATCCTGCTGAACGGCGGGCAGAGCAGCAGCCAGAGCCGGGACATTGGCGTGTTCAGCCAGGCCGAGTTCAGCTGGATGGAGCGGCTGTACATGCAGTTGGGCCTGCGCCGCGACCAGTCGTCGACGTTCGGCGTGGACTCGAAGCCCTTCTACAGCCCGAAGGTCGGCCTGTCCTACGTGATTTCCGACGAGGACTATTTCCGGAACGTGACCGGGTTCCTGCCCGATGGCGCGATCACGGAGCTCCGTCTGCGCGGCGCGTACGGCGTCAGCGGCCGGCAGCCGAGCAGCGGCGCCCGTTCCACCTACAACCCCTCGACGAACCAGATCTCGGCGACCGACGTCGCGGTCGGGGTCCGCCCCGGCGCCACGGGCAATCCGTTGCTGCGTGCGGAAAAGAGCGAGGAGCTGGAGCTCGGGTTCGACGCGGGCATCATGAACGACCGGTTCGGCCTCAACTTCACGTACTACCACCGGAAGGGTGTCGATCAGATCCTGACTCAGCCGGTGCCGCCCTCGCTCGGGACCAACGGCCCGCAGGTCAACGTGGGCAGCATCCTGACGAGCGGTATCGAGGCGCAGGCCGAGGCCCGCATCATCACGCGGCCCAACTTCGCGTGGGAGCTTCGCGCGTCCGCGAACACCATGAACAACAAGGTCCTCGATCTCGGCGGCGTGCCCGAGACGACGAGCCGGAAGGTCGGCTTCCCGCTCAACGGCGCGTGGGAGTACGCGATCAAGCAGGTCGATGTCGCGAACAATCAGGTGATCGTCTCCGACACGCTCGAGTTCCTCGGCAACGGCCAGAACTACCCGGGCTGGGGGACCACCCTGTCCTCCACGCTCACGCTCTGGCAGAGCCTCACGTTCTACGCCCAGGTGGACGGTCAGGGCGACTACTCCATCTTCGACGACACGAACCAGTTCCGCGACCGCTCCTTCGGGATCGGCGAGTCGTCCGCCCGCGGCGCGGCCGCGTTCGGCACCGACGCCGAGGGCAACCCGACGCCTGACGCCGTCGAGAAGTACATGATGCGCTACGGCCCGTTCGTCACGGAGAGCGGCAAGTCGGTGAGCCGGGGCAGCGTGGACGGCGCCTACCGCCAGACCGTGCACTCGTTCAAGCTGCGCGAGGCGTCCGTCAGCTTCCGCTTCCCGACGCGGTTCGTGCAGCAGTACGTCCGGGCTCGCTCGGCCAGTGCGTCCCTGACCATGAGGAACCTGCACACCTGGACCAACTACCTCGGGTTCGATCCGGAATCCGACCAGTTCCTGTCGGTTCCGCAGGACAAGCGCTGGACGCTTCGTTTCGCGATCACCTTCTGAGCGAGGATACCATGACGGAATACAAGGGGAGGACGCTGGGCCTCGCTCTGATCGTGCTCACCGCGGTCACGGCGCCCGGCTGCAACAAGTTCCTCGATGTCACGAATCCGAACAACCTGGAGGCGGAGAACATCAACCCGGACCAGGACGCGCGCCTGCTCGGGCAGTCCGTCTACCAGAAGTTCGTCTACGAACTGGGGCTGGCACTCGGACGAGTCCATTCCCGGTCTACATCGCCTGGTACACGGACGAGGCCTGGGTGGGCGACACCTACCCGACGCGGAACGATTTCGGCCGCCGCGACATCCCGTGGGACAACGGCCACATTAGCACCATGTGGAGCGACTTCCACGAGAACATCTCCTTCGCCCGGACCACGATTCGCTCCATCGAGGATGCCGGCCCGACGCTGGATCTGGCCAAGTCCTGGTTCGTGTCCGCCTTCTCCATCCTCACCATGGCGGAGACTACTGCGAGGGCACGATCTACGACAGTGACAACGGGGAGCCACGCGGCCCCATGCCCACGCTGGAGCTGCTCGATTCCGCCATCGTGGACCTGCAGAAGGTGCAGTCCGGTCGCCTCCGCGGTCACCGGCGCGATGCCGCGGAAGCGGCGGACCTGTCGATGGCCGCCCAGGTCGGGATCGCGAGGGCCCACCTGCAGGCGGGCCGCCTGGCGGAGGCCTCCGCCGCCGCGGCGCAGGTGCCCGGAAGCTTCGCGTACTACCTCCTGCACCTGGACGATTCCAGCAATCGCGCCCTCGGCAACCCCATGTGGGGCTTCTCCGAGGCGCGCATTTCCCTGGTCGACCCCGCCCGCGTTCCGGGCCATGGCCGATGCCGGTGACCCGCGCATCGCCTACGTCGATATGGGCCGCGTCGCGCAGGACGGCGTCCTCAACTTCGACCGCCAGGACAAGTTCAAGGGCTGGGGCGACAGCGAGCGCTTCGCCTCCGGTCTCGAGGCCCAGTACATCAAGGTCGAAGCGGACCAGAATCCGGCGGCCATGCTCGCGTTCATCAACGAGCGCCGCGCCGTGGGCAATCAGGGTGACATGCCCCCGACCACCGACATGGACGCGCTCATGACCGAGCTCATGGAGCAGAAGACCCGCGACTTCTGGCTCGAGGGCCGGAGGATGGCCGACTTCCGCCGGAACCCGCAGTACATGTCCTACATCATTCCGGCCGGCACGGATACGTACTACAAGCCCGAGCTCGGCGTCGTGAAGGGCGAGACCTGCTGGCCCGTCCCGCGCAACGAGTACGACAACAACCCCAACTTCACCACGCCCGGCGGCTGACCGGACGACCCGCCCAACGCGGGCATCGAGGGGCGCACCGGGCTTCCGGTGCGCCCCTTCTTCGTGGTCCCGCGACTTCCGCACGGGGGAACGCCTGCCGCGTGGGCCGCCATGCCACCCAACGCCTTGCACCGCAAGCTACTGGGGGATCAGGGCCGAAAACTGTCACGTTTCACGCACGTCGCACGTTAACGAGTCGAATGGCCTCGTGCATGGGCCATTGCTACCCATAAGAGAAGCGGATCCGCGGTCCGACGGATTCGCACCGAACCACAGCTCGCAAGGGGGGGGCGAAGCCGCCGCAGTGCCACGTGCCGGGGAAGGTGCCACGCACCTCACCGGCCTCGATGGGGGGTTCGTCGGTCGTCGTTCCTCGTTCCTCGTTCGTTCACCCGCAGTTCAGTTGGTTCGCTCGACCCATTGGCTGTGAAAGATCACGTTTCGGCAGACCGGCGAGATGCCGGGCGCTTGCTGCGTCGTTTTGCCGTTTCCTCGAAGCCGTATCCGTTCCTCAATCCGGGAGGTGCCATGCGAAGCAAAGTCCTGTTGCCGGTGCTCGCGCTCGGACTGCTCCTGCTGCCCATTGGGGTGGCGGCGCAGAGCGCGACACTGACGGGGGTCGTCCGGAGCGACACGCAAACGCCGATACCGGGCGCGTTGGTGTCGATCCCGACGTTGAACCTGAACGCGGTGACGAACGACAACGGGCAGTACCGGATCGTGATTCCGGCATCCCAGGTGAACGGCCAGCAGGTGGCGATCGAGGTCACCTCGCTAGGCTTCAGCGACAAACAGACCACGGTGACGCTGCGGCCGGGCACGGTCACGCAGAACATCACGCTGTCGACCCGAGCGATCGCGCTGGATGAGGTGATCGTGACGGGCACGGCGGGGCGGAAGGAAGCGCGTGCCCAGGCGGCGACGGTGTCCACGATCAACACGGCGCAGGTCCGGGAAGTGGCGCCGGTGACGACGGTGGCGAACCTGCTGCAGGCGCGGACGCCGGGTCTGATGATCCGGAACGAGTCGGGCTCGGCGGGGACGGCGCAGACGATCCGGATCCGGGGCATCTCGTCGATCACGCAGGGGAACGACCCGCTGGTGTTCCTGGACGGGATCCGGGTGGACGGCGGCTCGCAGCAGATCTACGGCCTGGGCGGTCAGTCGGGCAGCCGGCTGAACGACATCAAGTCGGAAGACATCGAGAGCATCGAGGTGGTGAAGGGCCCGGCGGCGGCGACGCTCTACGGCTCGGACGCGGTGGCGGGCGTGATCAACATCATCACCAAGAAGGGCCGCGCGGGTAGCGGCTTCACGCAGACGATCAACGTGGAGTACGGCCGTGCGGACCCGGCGTTCAATCCGCCCGACAACTGGGGCACGTGCAGCGCGTCGGCGCTGAGCCGGCCGACGACGTACCCGAACTGCGTGGGCAAGGCGGAGGGCACGATCCTGCACGACAACCCGCTGGAGCGGACGAGCGCGTTCCTGAACGGGACGTACCGCAACCTGAACTACAACCTGCGGGGCGGCGGCGAGAACTACGGCGTGTTCCTGTCGCTGGGTGCGGACGACGATCAGGGCACGCTGCCGCAGAACGAGTACGGCCACATCAACGGTCGCACGAACTTCGACTTCTTCGCGCGTCCGGACCTTCACATTGAGGCCGGCTTCGGCCTGGCCCGTGTGAAGACACAGCTGCCGAACAACGACAACAACATCTACGGGTACCTGGGTGGCGGCCTGCTGGGCGATCCGCGGACCCTTGGCGCGGCGAAGGACGGCTGGTACGCGCCGAACCGGCAGGTGCTGGCGATCAGCGCCATTGAGAACGTGAACAAGACCTGGCGGATCCAGCCGCGGGCGGCCGTGACCTACACGCCGTGGGACTGGTTCACGAACCGGGTGCAGGTCGGCGCGGACATGGTCCGCACCGAGGCGTTTTCGTTCTGGGCCAAGAACGACCAGGGCTGGTGGGACAACGGCCCGCAGAACAACGGTCAGATCGGCGAGACCCGCCGCATCGAGGACCGGATCACGATGGACTACCTGGGCACGGTCACGCACAACATGACGGATGACCTGCGGCTCGACCTGTCGGTCGGCTCCCAGGCGATCGCGAGACGCACGGACAACACGAACGTGACGGGCCAGGGTCTGGTGAACAACGAGGTCCGCAGCGTGAATGCGGCGGCGATCCTGCTGAACGGCGGGCAGAGCAGCAGCCAGAGCCGGGACATTGGCGTGTTCAGCCAGGCCGAGTTCAGCTGGATGGAGCGGCTGTACATGCAGTTGGGCCTGCGCCGCGACCAGTCGTCGACGTTCGGCGTGGACTCGAAGCCCTTCTACAGCCCGAAGGTCGGCCTGTCCTACGTGATTTCCGACGAGGACTATTTCCGGAACGTGACCGGGTTCCTGCCCGATGGCGCGATCACGGAGCTCCGTCTGCGCGGCGCGTACGGCGTCAGCGGCCGGCAGCCGAGCAGCGGCGCCCGTTCCACCTACAACCCCTCGACGAACCAGATCTCGGCGACCGACGTCGCGGTCGGGGTCCGCCCCGGCGCCACGGGCAATCCGTTGCTGCGTGCGGAAAAGAGCGAGGAGTTGGAGCTCGGGTTCGACGCGGGCATCATGAACGACCGGTTCGGCCTCAACTTCACGTACTACCACCGGAAGGGTGTCGATCAGATCCTGACCCAGCCGGTGCCGCCCTCGCTCGGGACCAACGGCCCGCAGGTCAACGTGGGCAGCATCCTGACGAGCGGTATCGAGGCGCAGGCCGAGGCCCGCATCATCACGCGGCCCAACTTCGCGTGGGAGCTTCGCGCGTCCGCGAACACCATGAACAACAAGGTCCTCGATCTCGGCGGCGTGCCCGAGACGACGAGCCGGAAGGTCGGCTTCCCGCTCAACGGCGCGTGGGAGTACGCGATCAAGCAGGTCGATGTCGCGAACAATCAGGTGATCGTCTCCGACACGCTCGAGTTCCTCGGCAACGGCCAGAACTACCCGGGCTGGGGGACCACCCTGTCCTCCACGCTCACACTGTGGCAGAGCCTCACGTTCTACGCCCAGGTGGACGGTCAGGGCGACTACTCCATCTTCGACAACACGAACCAGTTCCGCGACCGCTCCTTCGGGATCGGCGAGTCGTCCGCCCGCGGCGCGGCCGCGTTCGGCACCGACGCCGAGGGCAACCCGACGCCCGACGCCGTCGAGAAGTACATGATGCGCTACGGCCCGTTCGTCACGGAGAGCGGCAAGTCGGTGAGCCGCGGCAGTGTGGACGGCGCCTACCGCCAGACCGTGCATTCGTTCAAGCTGCGCGAGGCGTCCGTCAGCTTCCGCTTCCCGACGCGGTTCGTGCAGCAGTACGTCCGGGCTCGCTCGGCCAGTGCGTCCCTGACCATGAGGAACCTGCACACCTGGACCAACTACCTCGGGTTCGATCCGGAATCCGACCAGTTCCTGTCGGTTCCGCAGGACAAGCGCTGGACGCTTCGTTTCGCGATCACCTTCTGAGCGAGGATACCATGAGGGAATACAAGGGAAGGACGCTGGGCCTTGCTCTGATCGTGCTCACCGCGGTCACGGCGCCCGGCTGCAACAAGTTCCTCGATGTCACGAATCCGAACAACCTGGAGGCGGAGAACATCAACCCGGACCAGGACGCGCGCCTGCTCGGGCAGTCCGTCTACCAGAAGTGGGTTTCCGACATGGGTACGTCGAATGGCTCGTTCACGGTCTACGTCGCGTGGTACACGGGGTCGGGGTATGTGGGCGACACCTACCCGACCCGGAACGACTTCGGTCGTCGCGACATCCCGTGGGACAACACCCACATCAACACCATGTGGAGCAACATCCACGAGGACATCTCCTTCGCCCGGACCACGATCAAGTCGATCGAGGAGGCCGGTCCGACCCTGGATCTGGCCAAGTCCTGGTTCGTGTCCGCGTTCTCCATTCTCAACATGGCGGAGAATTTCTGCGAGGGCACGATCTACGACAGTGACGCCGGCAATCCGCGTGGCCCCATGACCAGTGTGGAGTTGCTGGACTCGGCCATTGTCGACCTGCAGCATGTCAAGACCGTGGCCCAGGGCGTCACGGGCGACGATGCGGCCGAGGCCGCCGACCTCGCCATGGCCGCTCAGGTCGGGATCGCGCGGGCGCACCTCCAGGCCGGTCGCGCGAGCGATGCGGCGACGGCGGCCGCGCAGGTGCCCGAGAGCTTCGCGTACCACCTCCTGCACCTGGACGATTCCAGCAACCGCTCCCTCGGCAACCCGGTGTGGAGCTTTTCCGAGGCGCGCATCTCGCTGGTCGTTCCGCCCGCGTTCCGGGCCATGGCCGATGCCGGTGACCCGCGCATCGCCTACGTCGACATGGGCCGCGTCGCCCAGGACGGCGTCCTCGAATTCAACCGGCAGGACAAGTACAAGGGCTGGGGCGACAGTCAACGGTTCGCCTCCGGTCTCGAGGCCCGCTACATCAAGGTCGAAGCGGACCAGAATCCGGCGGCCATGCTCGCGTTCATCAACGAGCGCCGGGCGGTGGGCAACCAGGGTGACATGCCCCCGACCACCGACATGACCGCGCTCATGACCGAGCTCATGGAGCAGAGGACCCGCGACTTCTGGCTCGAGGCCCGCCGGCTGGCCGACTTCCGCCGGAACCCGCAGTACATGTCCTACATCATCCCGGCGGGCGATGATACGTACTACAAGCCCGAGCTCGGCGTCGTGAAGGGCGAGACCTGCTGGCCCGTCCCGCGCAACGAGTACGACAACAACCCCAACTTCACCACGCCCGGCGGCTGACCGGACGACCCGCTCAGCGCGGGCATCGAGGGGCGCACCGGGCTTCCGGTGCGCCCCTTCTTCGTGGTCCCGCGGGTGGCCGGCCGCACCTCGCACCAGCCCGCGTCGCAGGCCCGAGGCACCAACCTTGCATCTTCGTCGCAAACGATTTTTGCGGGTGCTTGTCGGACCGTCGACGCCGACGTTTCCCCGACGTCGCGGCGGCTACCGTCAATCCTGCGTGGGACCGGCGGTTACGAGGCTGGTGACCACCCCCGCGAGACCGTGACGCAACGAGCGGAGCCAGTCCTCGTTGATCGCGAGCCAGAGCGAAACGCCCGAAGCAATCGTGAAATACCCGAGCGCACGGTACGACCCGCGGACAGGTCCGGAGTCCGGCGTGAGCGCCGCCTGCCGGCGCCTCGCCGCGTCGGCCGGCCGAGCGCTACGCTACCTGCCGGTATCGTTGCTGGCGGTGTCGATCCTCGGTGCGCCGCGCCCGGTCGTCGCCCAGACGCCAGCGGGGGATCTCGCGGTCATCGTACATCCCTCGACGGTGGAGGATGACGTCTCGCTCGTCGACCTGCGCAGCCTGTTCCGCGGCGAACGGCCGTTGTGGCCGGACGGGGCGCGCGTGGTCCTGTTCGTCCAGCGGGCGGGCACCGCGGAAGGCGACGCCGTGCTCCGCGAGATCTACCGCATGACCGAATCCGAGTACCAGCAGTACTGGATCACGAAGACGTTCCGGGAGGAGCCGGGTCCGGGTCCGAAGTACGTATCCTCGCCGGCCATGGCGAGGCGTCTGACGGCCGCGGTGCCCGGGGCGGTCGCGGTGATCCCGGCCGGGGAGGTGGACGGCACGGTGAAGGTCCTGTCCGTCGACCATTGTTTGCCCGGGGCCGGCGCGTACCCGCTCAAGGTAGCGAAGCGATGACCCCCCGGCGGTCCGGCGCCTCGCTCAGGCCGCGCAGCCTGCGCGCCCGGTTCGGGCTGGCGCTCGGCCTGCTCGTCACGCTGATCCTCGTGAACATCGGCTCGTTCTCGTGGGGCGGGCGCCAGCGCGACCGTGTGTTCCTGGACCTGCGTCGCGCAATCGACCGGCACAGCGCGCTGAACGAAGCGAAGGCGCGTCTCGATGACGAGGAAAAGCAGGTCCGGATGGTGAGCGACCTGCTCGGCGTCGATGGTGCGACGCTCGACGCCGCCGGGCGGCGCACGGTCCTGGCGTCGATCGATGCGACGCGCGACAGCCTCGAGGCCGCGCTCGCGGGGACCGACGACCCCGCGCTGCTCCGCATCGCTGCCCGGACGGACTCGCTGGCAACGTCGTGGGCATCGTTCTACGGGAGCCTCGGACGGGACCCGGAAGCCGCGTTGACCGAGGTCGTGCTGCGAGCCGAGCCGCTCGCGAGCCACCTGCTGACGCAGGACCTGCCGGCCGTGATCCGGGCCCAGCACTCGCGGGTCGAGTTGGCCAGCTCGGCTTTCGCGGGAGCGGACCGCATGTGGTACCGCACGGTCTGGTCGATCCTGCTCGCGTCCGCGCTGTTGTTCGCGATGATGGCGTGGTCGCTGTCGCGTGACCTGCTGCGCGCGATCGGCGTTCTGAAGACCGGAGCGGAGCGGTTCGGCGCGGCCGACCTCTCACACCAGATCGAGGTCGAGAATTTCGACGAGCTGGATGAGGTCGGCGAGCGCATGAACGCGATGGCGCAGCGGCTCCAGCGTGCGCACGAGGAGCTGGAGGTCCGGAACGAGGAGCTGGCGCTGCTCGCC
Organism: uncultured Gemmatimonadales bacterium; assembly: GCA_963786235.1. Lineage (GTDB taxonomy): Bacteria > Gemmatimonadota > Gemmatimonadetes > Longimicrobiales > RSA9 > CAWAYJ01. The sequence continues at coordinate 181,599 of CAWAYJ010000009.1, read as the reverse complement.
TTCCGTGATGCGCTGACCAAGCTCTCCAACCGCGCGCTCTTCCGCGAGCGGGTCGAACAGGCGCTCCGCACGGCTCCGCACGGTGCCAATTCCATCGCCGTGCTGTTCGTGGACCTCGACAATTTCAAGGCGGTCAACGACACCTTCGGCCACAGTGCGGGAGACCGTCTGCTGGTCGAGGTCGCGGCCCGGCTGCTGCACGCGACCCGCGGCTGCGACACGGTCGCCCGCCTCGGTGGTGACGAGTTCGCGATCCTGCTGGACGTGCAGCAGGGCGACGAGGCGGTGATCGTCGCGGAACGCATCATCGCCAGCCTTCGCAGGCCGTTCGGCCTCGACGACCGGACCGTCCACATCGGTGCCAGCGTCGGCCTGGCCTGGGGCCAGGATGGTGAAGGGACGGACGAGCTGCTCCGCAACGCCGACGTCGCCATGTACGCGGCGAAGGAGAACGGCCGGGGCCGCTACCACGTATTCGCACCGGCCATGCATGAGGCGCTGCTCGACCGCGCGGAGCTCGAGGCGGACCTGCGCGCCGCGATGCAGAAGAAGGAGTTCACGCTCGAGTACCAGCCGATCGTCGAGCTGGAATCGCAGTCGATCATCGGCTACGAGGCGCTGGTCCGCTGGCGCAGTCCCAAGCGCGGCAACGTGGAGCCTTCCGCGTTCGTGCCGGTCGCCGAGGAGTGCGGCGTGATTCTGCCGCTTGGCCGGTGGGTGCTGCGCGAGGCCTGCCACGAGGCGGCGCGCTGGGAGCAGATGCTGCCCGCCGTCCCCATCACGGTGAACGTCAACGTCTCGAGCCACCAGCTCGAGCATGCCGGGTTCATCGACGACCTGACGGACGCGCTCCAGGACTCCGGGCTCGACCCCGGTCGGCTCGTCCTCGAGATCACGGAAAGCGTGATCATGCGGGACAGCGCGCTCAACCTCGAGCGGCTCCGCCTGATGAAGGCGCTCGGAGTCCGGCTCGCGATCGATGACTTCGGCACCGGCTTCTCGTCGCTCGCCTACCTGCAGCGGTTCCCGGTGGACGTGATCAAGATCGACAAGGCCTTCGTCAAGTCGGTCGCGATCAGCGCCAACGACGCCGCACTCGCCCGCACCATCATCATGCTCAGCGAGACGCTCCGGCTGAAGACGGTGGCCGAGGGCATCGAGTACCACGACCAGCAGGCCATGCTCCAGTCGCTCGGCTGCGAGCTCGGGCAGGGTTTCCTCTTCTCCAGCCCGCTCGTCCCCGCCGAGATCCGCGCCTCGCTCCGCTCCCACGCCCGCATCGCGAAGGCGATGGGAAACCACGGCGGCGCCGGCGTCCATATCGGGCTCGTCCGGCCGGAAGTGGCGCCCGCCGTGGACATCGCGACGGCCGCCGCCCGGATCCACCAGGCGTAGCGACGCTCCGCGAGCGCTGCCCGCTCCTTCAGTTTCCCGTGAGGATCGGCGTGCTCGGCGTCATCGTGCGCGTGAACAGGAAGCCGTCGAGGTGGTCGGGCCAGCGCGTGCGCATGTCTTCATAGCCGAGCGGCCGCGCGACCAGCGGCTGGTTCAGCCACTCGCCGCCCGGCGGCAGCGCGCGCAGGTCGAGGAACCCGAGTGACTGGCCGCTGTCTCGCCAGAGCGCGTCCAGACTGCCGTCCGGCGCGTCCGGGATCGGCTGGTGCGGCACCGCGGTCCCGCGCCGCGCGATTCCCATCTCGCCCTCGGCCGCGAGGAACGCGATCGAGTAGACCTCGCCCGGCATCGCACTCGAGATGATGTGCCCCGCCGGGACCATGTTCGGCGCGGGGTCGTTTTCGATGCCGGTGCGGTTCCGGATGAAGTGCGACGACGCGCCCCACACCACAATCTTCCGCGCCGGGTCCCGGCGCGCGAGCCACTCCAGGTTCTCTCCCATGACGGCGTCGCGCCGGTTGAAGACGGCCGGATCGGGCGCGGCCGGCTTCGCGTTCCACAGGAAGGAGGCGAATTCGATCCGGCTCGCGAGCGCCCGCCTCCAGAAGCCCGCTTCGCCGAGCGGCCCGAGCGCGGGCACGTCAGCGAGCTGCCGGTCGCGGAGCGTGCCAATGGCGTCCCGTAGCGAGGCGCGGCCGGAATCGGGAAGGGTCATGAACGATTGCGGCGCGGTGAAGAGCCGGCCGTACGTCGCGCGCAGAGTCCGGAGCGGGGCGCCGGTGCCGGACGAATCCGACTGTGCGGCGAGGAACGCGGCCAGGTCGTCGAGCTCCATGCGGGCCCGGGTGCCGGACGGCTGGAAGTCCATTCCAGCCAGCTCGAGCGGGTGATCCGTCGTCTTCTCGGCATCGAGGTACTCGAGCAGCGGCCGGACCTGTGCGCTGTTCCACCACAGCTCGAACATGCAGCCACCGGCGGAATCGGCGAGCGCCATCCCCGCGCGCGCGTCGACCCAGGTCCGGCGGCAGTCGTAGAAGCCGCTCTCGAACACGAGCACGTCGAAGCCGAGTCGCTCGTGCAGGTAGCGGATGATGCGCGCCTTGGCCTCGAATGTCGCGCCGTCTCCGTGCGTCTGCTCGCCCAGCAACACAATGTGGCGGTCGCCGATCGCGCGGCCGATCGGCTCGAGGTCGGCGAAGTCGTCGTCGTCGAAGTCGAGCGTATGGATCGGATGGGCGTTGGCCGCGAGCCAGGCGGCGCGCGGGTCGGGCGTCTGCGCGGAGCCCGGCGAGGCGAGCAGCGGCAGCAGCGTACAGGCGGCGAGGAGTCTCTTCATGTCCGGTCGCTCCGGGTGCGGCGCGAGTTTCAACGGTGCGGGCCCTGTGCCCTACGTCGCGAGAACTCGAACGTTTCGTTCGCGCCCCGGCTTCGTGCGCGGAGAACCAACTTGCCATCCCGGTCCGGCCGGTGTACAGAAGTTCTCCGCCACCATCTCATCGCGGCCGCCGCGACCGGTCTCGCGATTGACGCAGACCGGGAGGACTGATGATCTCGACCCCGATCGCCACACTGCTTCTCGAGAACATCCAGCCGGCGCGCGGGAGCCAGGCCTGGCACGGTGGGCCCACGCCGATCGGCGCGCTGCGCGGCGTGGACGTCGAGCAGGCGGCGTGGCGCCCGGGCCCACGCCGGCACAGCATTCTGGGAGCTCGCATTGCACATCGCGTACTGGAAATACGCCGTCCGGCGCCGCCTGAACGGGGAGCCTGGCGGGGCGTTCGAGCGAGCGCCCCGCAACTGGCCGTCGATCATCGACCCGACGGATGCGCGCGCGTGGTCGGCGGATCGTGCCTTGCTCCGCCGCGAGCACGAACGGCTGCTCGAGGCCGTCGCGTCGGTGCCGGCCGCCGCGCTCGGCCGTCATGCGCCCGGCGGAAGGAAGTGGACCTACGGCGCGCTGATCGTCGGGATCGCGCAGCACGATGCCTACCACACCGGCCAGATCCAGCTCATGAAACGGCTCTGGAGTGAGACCGCGCGGTAGTCCGCCACCGGATTCGCGGTCCGTGCGTCGCCTGCTACGTCTGAGACTCGTCGGTCACGTCCTTCTCGAACTGCAGGAACTCGACGGGCGCGCCGTCGTGCACGATGAAGGCGACGCGCAGACCCGGCGACGGCGAGTTGGGCGCGATCAGCAGCTCGTGTCCTTTCAACGCCGCGTCCAGGTCGTCGACCTCGAACGCGACGTGCGGGACCGTCTTCACCAGTTCCGGCAGCGGCGAGTCCGGGTCGAAGCGCATCCACTCGATGCCGAACGGACTGCTCTGGTAGCCGGAGACGTGCAGGCCGTACTCCGCGAGGTGCTCCTCGTCCGGGCGTGTTTCGTTCGTCGGGATGCCGAGGTGGTGATAGCGCAGCTTCGTCATCGGGTTCGCTCCGTTTCGCGGCTGTATCCGTCCGGGGCAGGAAGGTCCGATACGCGGGCTGAGCACCGGCCCGGCCACCGCGAGGCTTGCCATCGGTCATCGTGAGCCCGTACCGTCGAAAGCGGAAGGGGACCAAACGGTGGGACGGGCGCCAGTCGTTGTCAAATCCCGGGGACCGGACCCTGAGGCGTCACATGAACGAGATCATCGCTCACTACGAGCAGGTCCGCGAAGAGGACCGCCTTGCCGCCGGGATCGGCGAACTCGAACGCATCCGCACCCGCGAAACGCTGCTCCGTTTCCTCGGCCCGCCGCCCGCCCGCATCCTCGACGTCGGCGGCGGAACCGGCGTCCATGCCTGCTGGCTCGCGGAACGCGGCTACGACGTCGACCTCATCGACCCCGTGCCGCGTCACGTCGAGTTGGCGCGGACCAGCCTCGCCGGTGCGAGACCGGGCGTCGGACGCGCGTTCCTCGGCGATGCGCGTGCCCTCGAGGTCGAGGACGCCAGCGCCGCCGGCGTGCTCCTGCTCGGTCCGCTCTATCACCTGGCCGGAGCGGACGACCGCGCGCGGGCACTGGCGGAGGCGCGTCGCGTGCTCCGCCCGGGCGGCCTGCTGTTCGCCGCCGCCATCTCGCGGTTCGCGTCGCTGCTCGACGGATTCTCGCGCGCGCTGGTCCGCGATCCGCAGTTCGTCACCGTCCTCGAACGCGACCTCGAGGACGGCCTGCACCGGAACCCGACCGCCAACCCGGCATACTTCACCACCGCGTACCTGCACCGGCCCGCCCGGTTCAGGGAGGAGCTCGACCAAGCCGGCTTCGAGGTGGTGGACGTGATCGGTGTCGAGGGACCGTTCTGGTTCATGCAGGACTTCGACGCGTTGTGGGCGGAGCCGTCCACCCGGGCTCTCATGCTCCGCGTGCTGAATCACGTCGATGCCGAGCCGGCACTGCTGGGCGCGAGCGCGCACCTGCTCGCCGTATGCCGGCGGCCGGACCGGACCAGGGATCCCACTGCAACCGCGCGTGGCGGATGACGGTCCAACTCGAAGACGCTGCGTTCCCGACTCCGGACACTACGATGATTCGCAAACCGGCTCTGCTGCTCCTCGTCGTCGCCACCGGCTGCACGGCGGTCGGCGGCGATGCTTCTTCCCGCTGGGCGGGGACCGTCGACACGCTCGCCTCCGGCCAGATCGTCGTCCACAACAGCGCGACTCCGATCTGGGCGCCCGGCCAGGAGTGGCAGGTCACGGAGGATCTCCGCATCGGCAGCGTGGACGGTGACGGACCGGACGTTCTCGGCAACGTCACGTCCTTCGAAATCGACCGCGCGGGCCGCATCTGGATTCTCGAAGGACAGACCCAGCAGCTTCGCGTCTTCGCTGCCGACGGATCGTTCGTCCGCACCCTTGGACGGAGCGGCGGCGGGCCGGGCGAGTTCGCCCGGGCCATGCGCGTCGAGCTCGGACCGGACGGCAACCTCTGGGTCATGGACCCGTCCAACAACCGGCTCTCCGTCTTCGACACCGCCGGCACGTACCTCGAAGGCAAGCGCGCGCTGGGCGGCTTCATCATGATCCCGTGGCCGGGACGCTTCGACTCGCGCGGCCGCTACTACGCGCCCGTGCCGCGAACCGGTGCCGAATTCCGCATCGGGTTGCTGCGTTACGACACGGCCTTCACGCCCGCGGACACGCTCGACGTTCCCATCGACCCGGTCGAACGCGAGAGCTTCCGGCTCTCCTCGCCCGACGGCCACTCCATGATGGTCGCCGGCGTCCCCTTCCAGGGCGGATTCCGCTGGAAAGTCGCCCCCGATGGTGGCATCTGGGCACTTGTCACCGACCAGTACCGGCTCTTCGAGCTCGACGATGCCGGCGACACGATCCGAACCATCACGCGCGACTACGATCCGCTCCCCGTCACCGATGAGGACCGCGAGCAGGCGAAGGAGGACATGAAGTGGTTCCTCGACCAGGGCGGCCGGGCCGACTGGTCGAAGCTGCCCGACGTCAAGCCCGCGGCCACTTCCTTCTTCCTCGATGACGAGGGCGACATCTGGGTCGAACGCGTCACGGAACCCGGAAGCGACGGCAGCTCGTTCGATGTCTTCGATCCCCGGGGCCGCTTCCTCGGCAACGTCCGAACCCCGTTCGCGCTCTCGGGGCCGGAGCCGATCATCCGCGATGGCACCCTCTGGGGCGTCACCCGCGACGCGCTCGAGGTGCCGTACATCGTCCGCGCCAGGATCGAGAAGCCGCAGCGCTGATGGAACCCCGACGGTCAGCGGCGATCCGGCCGTCGCGGGAGGTCTGGTCATGAACGCCACCGCGGAGCGAACGGTCCATGCGTGAAGCACTGAGTCCATACCGGATCATCGACGTCTACGACCGCGTCGCCCGACACTACGACCTCCAGCATCGCTTCCTGACCGCCGGCTCCGACGAGCGCGGCCGCCGCATGCTCGTCGGCAGGGCCGTCAAGGACGGCGACGACGTCCTCGACTGCGGCGCCGGAACCGGCTCCACGGCCCTCCTCGCCGCGCGGCGAGTCGGACCGGGCGGCTGTGTCACGCTCTTCGATGCGAGCAGTGGCATGATCGCCGTGGCCAAGCAGCGGGTTTTCGCCGAGGACCTCGATGCCCGCATGCGCTTCGAGATCGGCGACATGCTCCACCTCCCCTTTCCCGACGATCGCTTTGACGTCGTCCTCTCCACCTACAGCCTGTGCCCCGTTCACGACCCCGCCCGCGGCGCCCTCGAGCTCTTCCGCGTCACCCGACCCGGCGGCCGCATCGGCATCGCCCACTCGGTCGAACCGCCCAACCCCAACGTCCGCTGGCTCGCCGACCGCGTCGAGTCCATCGTCTGGCGATTCCCCTCCATCTCGCTCGGCTGCCGCTCCATCGCCGTCCGGCCCGTCCTCGAAGACGCCGGCGCCACCCTCCTGTTCGAGACCCGCATCGGCGTTCCGCTCTGGCCCTTCGCCGTCATCGTCCTCGAGAAGCCGGCCGCGTGAGTCTCGACTCTCTTGACACCGGCGTCGTTCCAAACAATGTTGGTATTAACAAAGTTGGGAACCGGGCAGGGGGAGACCGGGGACGGGGACGGGGACGGATTGAACGGGGGCTAAGGCATGGGGCGTGAGGTACTTGGCGGGTTCGAGCATCAGGTGCTGCTGGCGATTCTGCGCCTGGGGTCGGAGGCATACAGTCTTCCGATCGTGATCGAGCTGGAGGAGCGGACGGGGCGTCAGGTATCGCCGTCGAAGGTGTATGTGACGCTTCGCCGGCTGGAAGACCGAGGCCTTGTGCGGTCGTGGTTCGAGGCGCCGCCGCGCGAGGCGGGTGGTCGTGACCGGCGCGTGTTCGGTCTGGAGCCGGAGGGCCTTGAACAGCTTCGTGAGTCGAAGCGGGTGTTCTCGGCGCTGTGGGAGGATCTCCCGGTGCTGGACCGCCGGTGATGGTGCGGGGCGGTGGGAGTCGGGAGCCTGGCGCGGGACGTCCGGGTCGCAGGGCGCGCCCGCGGCGGCGCGTAGGGGCGTGGCTCCTCCGGCCGTTCGTGGCGGAGCCGGACCGGACGGAAGTTCTGGACACGCTGGACGCGTTGCGGCGACGCCGGTCAGCGGCCGGGCGAGCGTCGTCGTCATTCTGGTACTGGCGCGAGTTGTTGCGCTACCCGGTCGTGCTGTCCCTTCATGGGATCGCCGGGATTCTCCGACGTCGCCGGGGACCGGGGCAGGAGCGGGGCCGGGGAGTCAAAGCGCGGCTGGAGTCGGTGGCGTACGACGTCCGCCACGGTTTCCGCGGGTTGCATCGCGCGCCGGGCGTGTCGGTGATCGCGATCGCGACGATCGCGCTCGCGATTGGCGCGAACACGGCGATATTCAGTCTCGCGGATGCGCTGCTGCTGCGCCCGCTTCCGGTACCGGATCCCGATCGGCTGGTGGCGCTGTTCCATGTAACGGCGGAGGGTCCGCCAAGCTACAGCTCCTTCTCGATTCCCGATTACGAGGAGATCCGGGACGAGGCAACGGTGTTTGGCGGGCTTGCGGCGTCGTCGCCGGTCCGGATGGACATGGGCGTGGGCGCGGACGCGAGGCCGGTGGATGGCGCGATCGTGTCGGGCAACTGGTTCGCGGTGCTCGGTGTGACGCCGGTGGCGGGCCGGACGTTCGTGGCGGACGAGGACGAGACGCCGGGCACGCATCCGGTGGTGGTGCTGAGCGAGGGCCTCTGGCGGCGGCGGTTCGGCGCGGAGGCGGACCGGATCGGCGGCGAAGTCGTGCTGAACGGGCATCGCTTCACGGTGGTCGGTGTGGTGCCGGACGCGGCGAACGATGTGCAGCTGCAGACGACGGCGGACTTCTGGGTCCCGCTGATGATGCACGATGTGGCATTGCCGGATTTCCGCATATTCGGCGTCGATCTCTACGGCAATCGCGGGACGCACTGGGTGGATCTGGTGGGCCGGCTGCGGGAGGGCGAGTCGCTCGAGCGGGCGCGTGCTGTGCTCGGCGCGATTGCGCGGCGGCAGGCCGAGGCGAACCCGGAGACGAACGCGGAATGGCGGATCGCGGCGCTGCCCGCGGGTGATGCAAGGCTGGGTCCGCCGACCGAGCGGAAGCTCGTGCGCCTGACGGGACTGCTCGCCGCCGTGGTCGGGATGGTGCTGCTGATCGCGTGCGCGAACGTCGCGAACCTGTTGCTGGTGAAGGCCGCGCCACGGCGGAAGGAGATGGGCGTCCGCCTGGCGATCGGTGCGGACCGGGGCCGGCTGGTCCGGCACCTGCTGACCGAAGCGCTGGTCCTGTCCGTGCTGGGTGGCGCGCTGGGCGTCGCGCTCGCCTTCGGCTCGCAGCATCTGTTCGCGACGCTCGGCACGACGACGGGGCTGCCGGGCCTCGCGCTTCGCCTCGACGTGCGCGTCCTCGCGTTCGCGGCGGGGCTCGCGCTCCTCACCGGAATCGTGTTCGGGCTCGCACCGGCGGTACTGGCGTCGTCGGTCGACCTGGCGCCGATGATGAAAGATGCCGGCCTGGCGACGCCGGTGCGGACGGGCGGGCTTCCACTGCGCCAGCTCCTCGTGACCGTCCAGATCGGGATCTGTGTCGTGCTGCTCGTAGGTGCGGGTCTCACGCTGCGGACGCTCTTGAACCTGCGGGCCATCCCGCTCGGATTCGCATCGCGGAACGTGGCGACCGCGTCGCTCGATCTCTCGAAGGCCGGCTACGACGCGCAACGTGCACGCGTGTTCTACGACGAGCTGGAAGCGCGGATCCGTGCCTTGCCGGGCGTGCAGGACGCGGGTCTCGCGCTGATCACGCCATTCGGCACGCACCGAATGGCGAACGACATCTTCTGGGAGCGGGCCGGGTCGACCCGGACACGCGACCGCACCAACGTGGACATGAACATCGTGGACCCGGACTGGTTCGCCACGATGGAGGTCCCGATCGTCCGGGGTCGCGGCTTCGCCGCTGCCGATGACGCCGCCGCGCCCGGCGTCGCCATCGTCAACGAATCGATGGCCGCGCGCCTGTGGCCCGGCGAGGACCCGGTCGGTCGGACCGTTTGGTCGTGGAACCCGAACGGCCCGGATGATGCGCTCCGCATCGTCGGGGTCGTCCGGGACGGCCGCTACTACCGGGGCTGGCGCTCCGGCGGACAGCCGTTCCTGTTCCTGCCGCTGGCGCAACAGCCCCAGACCCGGATGTCGCTCCACGTTCGCGGCGCGACGGGCCGGACCCCGACCCCGGACCAGGTTCGGGGCGTGGTCGCCGACCTCGATCCCGCAGTCCCGGAGCCCGTCTTCCGCAGGTTGCGCGACGCAATGTCCGACTCGATCGCCGTGGAGCGGACCGGCGCGCTTTCCCTCGCCCTATTCGGCCTGCTCGCCCTCCTTATCGCGACGATCGGCGTGTACGGCGTCGTCTCGTTCTCCGTGACCGAGCGCATGCACGAGATCGGCCTCCGCATGGCGCTTGGCGCTGAGCCGCGACGCGTCCGCCACGACGTTGTCGCCGCGAGCACCCGGCCGGTGCTGGCGGGAACCGCGCTCGGGATGGTCGTCGCACTCGCCCTCAGCCGCGCCGTCACGAGCCTGTTGTTCGGGGTTCGGCCGGGCGACCCGTGGACGTTCGCCGCTGTCGCCGTCGTGCTGGTGGGCTCTGCCGCTCTCGCGGCCTGGGTCCCCGCGCACCGCGCCACCCGCATCGATCCCCTGCTCGCACTCAGGGGAGACTGAGCCGGGCCGCCGGCGATACCCAGCCGCCGGCCCGCTCGAGCTCGATCCGGACCTTGCTTCCACCAGCGTCCAGGCCCGTTCCGCGTCCTGTCGGTCCACCTCTCCTTGGTTGTTAATACATTCACGAATATATTTTCTTAAGGCCGCACGACGGATATGCCGAGCCGCGACGTATCGACGGGGAGGGGTGCACGGAGCCGATCGGTGAGCCGGTGGCGGGTGCGTGGTGCGCTGGCGCGACCGGATCCGGCGTCTGATTCTGGTACGGTGGGGTGGCCGGATGACGCGGCCGGAGAATGGAGCGAGGGAGATGATCGAGGAGCGAGGCAAGGAAGAGGCGAACGTGCCGGTCCGGTCGAACCCGGGTGCGATTTCGGACCGGACCGGTCGGGGCTCGCTCCCGGGGCAGACGTGCCTGCGTTGCGGAGCCGTTCACCATCGGACGGCGGTGTTCTGCCCGACCTGCGGGAGCTATCTGGAGGCGCCGGATGTGGGAAAGCTGGCGACGCCGAAGCGACGGCTGGTGGCGGCGTTGCTCGATTCGGCCTTCCAGGACGGCGGTCTGCTCGGCTCGGCCTTCGGGCCGCTGCTGATCGGCTACGGCCGGGCACACGCGATCGTGGCGGTGCTCTCGACGGCGTACTGGGGCCTGACGCTGTACATGTGGTCGAAGGGCACGACGCCGGCCAAGCGGGCGCTGGACATGGACGTGATCCAGGAGGACGGCGAGCCTGCGGGTTTCTTCCGGATGGCGTTCCGGGAGACGATCGGCAAGGTGATCTCGTGGGCGGTCTTCGGGCTCGGCATCCTGGCGGTGCCGCTCGACCGGAACCACCAGGGCTGGCATGACAAGATGGCGGGGACGTTCGTGGTGCATGACGAGGAGAAGTGAGGCGGGCGCCCCATGTCCCCCGCGGTACCGCCTCTAGTTTTCTCTCCGCAACGCGTCCATCGGATCGACGCGGCTGGCCCGCCGTGCGGGCACCAGTCCGGCCACGAGCGTAACCGCGCCGAGGAGGATGGCGACGCCGGCGAAAACGGCGGGATCGCGGACGGACACTCCGAAGACCAGGGCTTGCAGGAATCGGCTCAGCGCGAGGGCGCCGGCGAGTCCGATGCCGAGGCCGGCGCCGGCGACGAGGAGGGCGTGGCGCACGACCATGGCGCGGACCTGCACGGCGCGGGCTCCGAGGGCGAGGCGGATGCCGATCTCCTGGGCGCGCCGGTTGACGGACCAGGAGAGGACGCCGTACACGCCGATGGCGGCGAGGCTGAGGGCGACGGCGGCGAACGCGGCCATGAGCAGGAATGTGAAGCGGTCGCGGGCGCGGTGGCCGCCGAGCACGGCGTCGAGCGAGCGCGGGCGGTAGAGGACGAGGGCCGGGTCGATGCGGGCGAGGTCGCGGCGCGCGCTCTCGAAGAAGCCCGGGCTTCCCGTCCGCACGGTGTAGGTCAGCGCCCAGTTGCGGTCGGGCGCGTACTGCGCGTGGCTCAGGTAGACGCCGCCCATGGTGCCGCCGCGCGTATCGTAGGCGACGTCGCTCACCACTCCGATGACGTTGAACGTGTTGTCGCCGTCGAACGAGAACTGCGCGCCGATCGGGTCGCGGTCCCCCCAGGTTTCCCGCGCGAGTGATTCGCTGACGAGCGCGACGAGGTCGGAGCCGATCCGGTCACCGCTGTTGAACGTTCGGCCCTCGAGGAGACGGATGCCGGTGGCGCCGAAGTAGTCGCCTTCGATGACCCGGACCTGCGCGCCGTTCCATTGCTGCTCGCCGTCGGTGTCAATGTAGCCGACGCCCCACCAGTGGTAGTTGCCGTTGCCGGGCAGCCAGGAGACGGCGCCGGCCGCCTGCACGCCGGGCAACGCGCGAAGCCGGTCGAGATACGCCTGGTGGAAGCGGACGCGAGCCTCGGGCTCGCCGTAGCGCAGGGCCGGCAGGTGCACCTCGAACGTCATGACCGAGTCGGGCCGGATGCCGAGGTCGATGTGCCGCAGCGCGGAGAAGCTCTTCATCAGGATCCCCGCGCCTACCAGCAGCACGAGCGCGAGCGCGAGTTGCGCGGTGACCAGCACGTTCCGGACTCTGCGCTGACCCGGGCCGCCCGTGTTGCCGCGCGTTCCGTCGCGAAGCGAGGCGTTCGGATCCACCGCCGACGCGTGCAGCGCCGGCACCGCGCCAAAGAGGATGCCGGTCAGACCCGTGACCGCGATGGCGAACGCGAGCAGCCGTGGATCGAAGCCGACTTCCTCCGCCCGGGCAAGCGAATCGGGACTGACCGCGAGCAGCAGCTTGACGCCCCAGAAGGCGACCGCCGACCCGATCACGCCGCCCGCCACGGCGACGAGCAGGCTCTCGACGAGCTGCTGGCCCGCGACTCGCGCCCGTGCGGCGCCCATCGCCGTCCGGATCGCGATCTCGCGCGTCCGCGCCACCGTCCGCACCAGCATCAGGTTGGCCACGTTCACGCACGCGATCAGCAGCACCAGGCCCGCGGCACCCATGAGCACGAGCAACGTCCGGCTCGTGTCGCCCGTCACATCCTCGTGCAGCGGGTAGACACGGACCGTCCGGCCCTTGTCGTACATGTCCGGGTAGGCCTCGATCCAGCGCGCTTCCGCCGCGTGGATCTGCTCGCGCGCCTGCGCCAGCGTCGCCCCGGGCGCGAGCCGCGCGACCGCGGTCAGGTAGTGGTTGCCGCGGTTGTTGTCCTCCGCGTCCCGCATGTCCAGCGGGATCCACGCCGCCACGTCGCCGCCCACCACGTCCAGGAAGCCCGGCCGCATCACGCCGATGACCGTCCACGCCACGCCGTCCAACGTCAGCGTGCTCCCGATGACACCCGGATCCGCGTTCGTCTGCTCCCGCCACAGCCGATTGCTCAGAACCACGACTCGCGCATCACCCCGCGTCTCCTCCGCCCGGAACGTGCGTCCCATCAGCGGCGTCGCGGCGTACGTCGGGAAGTAGTCCGCGTTCACCCTCAGCGCCTCGATCCGGCGCGGCTCCCCGTCGCCCGTCAGATCGACACCCGTTTCCCGGTACGTGTACATCATCCCGAGCGAGCTGAACGCCGGCACCGACCGGCTCAATTCCACGAGGTCCGGGCCCGTCAGGTACTGCTTCTGCTCGATGTCGCCTTGCTGCGCGTTGTACAGCCGCACCAGCCGGTCCGGCGCATCGTAGGGAAGTGGCCGCAGGATCACGCCGTTCAGCACCGAGAACACCGCCGTGTTCGCGCCGATGCCCAACGCCAGCGTGAACACCGTCACCACCAGGAAGCCCGGCTGACGTACCAGCGTGCGGAACGCGTACCGCACATCCGACCTGATTGTGTCGAGCATCGAGGGCTTCCTTCCGTTCGTGAATCGCTTCGCCGCCACCCGCTCGCGCTTCCGCGCGTCCCGTCGCACCGCAATCGCCGCCCGCACCATCCCCGACACCGTGCGTGCCAATAGCCGGAATTCCCGCATGCGACGTCGCAACGTGCCGCCACCCGTCGACCGCAACGCGTCCCGCTGGTCCAGGTACGCGCCTTCCATCTCCGGACCGAACCGACGACGGTACCGATGCGGGTACAGCCGAAACACCACCCGGATCAGCAGGACCGCGAATCCCGCTCGCGCACCCGGTCCCCTCAACGCGCTTCCCCCAGATTCAGGGCCGCCACCGCCGCCAGCAACGACCGCAGACGCGCCGCTTCCAGCCGCAGAACCGACAGGCCCAGATCCGTCGCGTGATAGAACCGACGCCGCCGACCGCTCCTGGGCACCGACGCCGGCTTTTCCACCTCCTCGATCAGCCCATCATCCAGCATCCGGGCGATGATCCGGTACAACGAGCCGATCTCCAGTGCCGGCTGGTCCGGATACCGCTCCGCAGCCGCCTGCACGATCCCGTACCCGTGGCACGGGCTCTTCGCCAGCAGCGAGAGCACCTGGAAATCCAGCGCCGTCAACGGCAGGAACACTCCGGCATCGGTCGGCATGGGCGTACGGTCGGTTCGAGGGCTGATATATGTTGGGAACATATAATGTGTGGAGTGGGGTGGGCAAGGGGGGGAGGGCGGAGGCGGAGGCGGAGGCGGAGGTCGGGGGCGGGAGCGGCGGGGTTGGTGGGAAGAAGGGTTCCTTTTGCGGGTGGGGGGATCGCGATATCGTTGGGCCTCGCCGGTATTGATACCGGTGGCGTCGTGCTGCCGGCGGGTCTGGTCGAACCGTCGTTGCGGCAGGGTCGGAACGGGGAATGGCAGGGAACCACCGTGCAAGGGGAGACGTGGTAATGCCGGAAGACGAACCGAGGATTGTGACGCGCGGGCCGATGACGGTAGCTGGGGTGACGTTGTTCGGAAGTCCGGAGCGTACGGATCTGGCGCAGGCGTGGACGCTGTTCGGCGACGTGGCGGGGGAACTGGAGTGGGTCCGGGAGTCGAAGCGAGTGTACGGGCTGCAGGTGTACCCGCCGGCGTTTCCGCACGTGTTTGCGTACACGTACATGGCGTGCGTCGAGTTGCCGGAGGGTGTGGAGGTACCGGTGCGGATGTTCCGGAAGGACATCCCGGCGGCGCGATACGCGGTGGTGGAATCGCCGGACGGGGTGGAGGGAATCGCGGAGGCGTACCGCTGGTTGTACGAGGACTGGATGCCGGAGTCGGAGTACGAGCTGGCGTTGCCGTACGATTTCGAGCAGTACGACAGCATGGGTAGTGGGGAAGGTGAGGAGGAGGAGTCGGAGGTGATCACGGTGTGGGTCCCGATCGTGGAGCGGCCGCCGGAAGAGGACGTGGTGGAGGCGGAGTACGGCGAAGAGGGGGAGTACGCGGACGAGGTGGAATGATGGCGGGGGATTGAAGCGTCGCGTCGCATCGTACAGATGAAAGAGGACGGCGCGGTGGCCGTCGGTGTGTCGAGCGATGGAGAACGCCATGGGAATCCTGTCGGGGCTGGTGGGACTGTTCCGGGTGGCGCTGTTCGGTCTGGCGCACGTGTGGGGTGGTAGCATGGGGGCGGCGATCCTGACGCTATCGCTGCTCGTGCGGCTCGCGCTCCTGCCGCTGACGTTGCGGATGGTGAAGCGTGGGCGCCGTCTGGCGGCCAGGCAGAAGTCGCTCACACCGTCGATCGAACGGTTGCGGAACCGGTGGAAGGATGACCCGACCCGCCTCAACGAAGAGCTGGTGCAGCTGTACCGCCGGGCGGGTGTCCGCCCGGTGCGCGATTCGGGCCTGTTCGGCGGACTCGCGCAGTTCCCGTTCGTGGCCGCGCTCTACACGGTGATCCGGCAGGGACTCGGGGGCGCCGGCCGCTTCCTCTGGATCGCCGACCTCGCCCGTCCCGACCGCTTCCTCGCGCTCGGCGTCGCCGCGCTGGCGGCCCTCGTCGTGACCGTCTCGCCCGGCCCTCCCGGCGCGACAGCCGCGCGCCTCGGCGCGATCGTGTCCGCGCTGTTCACGTTCGTGGTCCTCACGCGGCTCGCGGCCGGCATCGGCCTGTACTGGGCGGCCTCCAGCCTCGTCGGCGTCGGCCAGGGACTGCTCCTCAGGCGTGGACCCGCGCGCGGCTGAGCCTCACGCGATCGCCGTTCTTTCCGCGGCCGCCTCCCACCCCGAGCGACCCGCGCTGCTGGCACACGAGCCCGCCGCGCCTCATCCCTCCCGCCCCCCGCCCACCCCCCGCCCCCGCCGCCCCCGCCCCCACTCCCGCAAACGCCTCCGCCTCCGCCCCCGCCCCCCGATCCCTCCCCCCGAATCCCCTCCCGACGCCGCGAAGCAGCATAATGGGGAATTCCCTGCTTGCGCGGCCGGGGCACATGTCTATTGATGACCGTCGCAGGAAAGCGAACACACGTCGAGGTTCCACCGCGTACCAGAGCGCCGTTCCCTCCGGTGGATCAGTGAGGCCAATGCCCAGGGAGGCACAGTGAGAAAAGCGTTGCAAGGCGGGAAGCAGGCGGCGCGCAGTGCGGCGACGCTGGCCGTGCTGTTGCTGGCGGCTGCCGTGCGGCCGCCAGCCGGCCCACCCGTCGACTATTCGAAATACCACACGTACGCGGAGCTGACGGCGGAGCTGCAACAGCTCGTGCGGAGTCACTCGTCGATCGCGAAGCTGGTGGCGCTGGGCGAATCGCAGGAAGGCCGCACGATCTGGGCGGTCGAGATCGCGAATCCGGCGGGTGTGCCGGTGGAGCAGCGACCGGGTCTTTTGATCGCGGCGAATCTGGAGGGCGACCGCCTGGTCGGCAGCGAGCTGGCGCTGTTCACGGTGGACTGGCTGCTCACGCAGTACGGCAGCAACGCCGAAGTAAAGCGGCGGGTCGATGAGCAGGCGTTCTACATCATCCCGCGTGTGAATCCGGACGCCGCGGAGGCGATGTTCGCCTCGCCCCTGACGGGTCGGCGCACGAACCTGCGGCCATACGACGATGATGCGGACGCGCGCATTGACGAGGATCCGCCGGAGGACCTGAACGGCGATGGCGTGATCACGGTCATGCGGGTCAAGGATCCGAAGGGGCCGTACATGATCAACCCGTCCGAGCCGCGGCTGATGAAGCGGGCGGACGCGGCGCGCGGCGAGAGCGGCGGCTGGGCCCTGTACGTCGAGGGCACGGACAACGATCGGGACGGCTACTACAACGAAGACGGCGTGGGTGGCGTGGACCTGGGCCGCAATTTCCAGCACGAGTACCCGTACTACGCGGCGGACGCGGGCCCGAACATGGTGAGCGAGCCGGAGACGCGGGCGGTGATGGAGTACATCCTCGCGCACCGCGGGATTGCGGCGGTGCTCACGTTCGAGGGCAGCGACAACCTGGTCACGGCGCCGAACGCGCGCGGTGAGCTGGCTGCGCCTGCGGGGATCGCGCTGCAGTCGTTCGCGGAAGCGAGCAACGACGCGGCGCGCGACGTTGGCATGATGGCGGCGGGCGGCGGCGGACGGTTCGGGTTCGGTCGTGGAGGCGGTGGTGGCCGTGGCGGAGCGGCGGCGGTGGTGACGGGTCGGCCCAACTCGGGCCAGCGTCCGGCGACGACCGTCAACGCGCGCGACCAGGAGTATTTCCGCACGGTCTCGGAGAAGTACCGCGAGCTGACGGGCATCCGGCAGCTGGCGACGACGCGGGCACCCGCCGGCGCGCTCTTCGAGTGGGCGTACTACCAGTTCGGCGTGCCCTCGTTCGCAAGCCCGGGCTGGGGCATTGAGACCGGCATGCCCGCGGGCGGTCGTGGCGGCACGGCGGAGGCGGCAAGCCAGCGCGGTGACGCGGGCGTGGCGCAGACGGGCGGCCGTGGCGGTGCGGCGGGTGCGCAGGCGGGCGGCCAGCGCGGCGCCGTGTCAGGCCGGGGCGCGGGCATGGCCGCGCAGACGGCGGGTGGCGATGACAACGATCTGCGGCTGCTGCGCTGGATGGACGCGCAGCAGATCGACGGCTTCGCGGCATGGACGCCATACACGCATCCGGGTCTCGGCGTGGTCGAGATCGGCGGCTTCAAGCCGTACGCGGCGGCGAATCCGCCGGCGGCACAGGTCGCGGAGCTGGGCGCGAAGCACGCCGAGTTCGCGCTCTACCTCTCGTCGCTGTTCCCGCACGTGCGCATCGCGGAGACGAAGGTGACGGCGCACGGCGGCGGCGTGTTCAGCATCGACGCGGAGATCGAGAACACCGGGTTCCTGCCGACCTCGACGGCGCAGGGCGTGACCTCGCGGTCCGTGCAGCCCGTGATGGTGCAGCTGGGCGTCGATCCGGAAACGATCATCACCGGCGACAACAAGACCAACTTCATCAACGCGCTGGCCGGCTCTGGCACTCGCCAGAGCTACCACTGGGTGGTGCGTGGCCGCGCGGGCTCGCAGGTCGAGCTGAAGCTCAGGTCACAGAAGAGCGGATCGCAGTCCGTCACAATGACGCTGCGCTGAACCGGGACGAACGGTGAGAGGAGAGGAACAGTGAGAACGATGACACACGCCGTCCGGCCCGCCCTTGTCGCGCTCGCCCTGGGCATGGTGACCGCCTCGGCAGCGCTGGCGCAGGACCAGCCCGGCCTCCAGGGCTCGGACCCGCCCCACAAGGTCCGCCTCGACTTCAATCGCTGGCACGACTCCGCGGAGCTGTACGCGGACATGCGCGCCCTCGAGAAGGCATACCCGAAATTCGTGAAGGTCGAATCCATCGGGAAGAGCGTGGATGGACGCGACCTCATCGTGGCAACCGTCAACAACCCGGACACGGGCCCCGAGATGGGCAAGGCCGCGATGTACATCGAGGCCAACGTCCACGGCAACGAGATCCAGGGCGGCGAGATCACGGTCTACACCGTCTGGTACCTGATGGAGAACTACGGCCGCATTCCCGACATCACGAAGCTCGTCGATGAACGCGTGTTCTACATCATCCCGACCGTGAACCCGGACGGCCGCGACTACTTCCTGAACGGCACGGGCTCATCCGCACGTTCGGGCCACAAGCCCGTGGACGACGACAACGACGGTCAGTTCGACGAGGATCCGCCCGAGGACCTGAACGGCAACAACAACATCGAGCAGATCCGGAAGTACGTGCCGGGCGAAGGCAACATGCGGCTGAGCGCGCAGGACCCGCGCATCCTCGAGCCCGTCCCGCCGGGCGAGAAGGGCGACTGGATCATGCTCGGCTCGGAAGGTATCGACAACGACGGTGACGGCCGCGTCAACGAGGACGGCCCCGGCAGCTACGACCCGAACCGGAACTGGGCCTCCGACTGGCAGCCCGACTACATCCAGGGCGGGTCGCTGGACTATCCGTTCCAGCTGCCGGAAGCGCGCGCGGTCGCCGACTTCATGATGGCGCACCCCAACATCGCGGGCGTCCAGTCCTATCACAACAACGGCGGCATGATCCTGCGCGGCCCCGGCGCCGAATGGATCGGCGAGTATCCGGCCACGGACGTGCGCGCGTACAACGCGCTCGGCCAGCAGGGAGAGCGCATGCTGCCGTACTACGACTACATCGTCATCTGGAGCGGCCTCTACACCGTGCACGGCGGTTTCATCGACTGGACCAACGACGGGCTCGGCATCCTCTCGTTCTCCAACGAGCTGTGGAACGGCGGGCAGTACTTCAACAGTCCCGAGCTGAAGGAGCAGCAGCAGGACCCGAACAGCCCGATCTCGGGGCGCGCCGCCGACTACTGGTTCGACGACCACCTCGAGTTCGGCGACGAGTTCGTGGACTGGACGCCGTTCGACCATCCGCAGTATGGCAAGGTCGAGCTGGGCGGCTGGAAGAAGACGCGCGGCCGCGTGCCGCCGCGCTTCATGCAGGAGGAGCTGGCACACCGCAACATGGCGTTCACGCTGTACCAGGCGGCCGAGATGCCGCTCATGCAGGTGGGCGAGACGAAGGTCGAGAACGTGGGCGGCGACGTCTGGCGCGTGTGGGTGGACCTGACCAACGACCGCATCACGCCGACCATCCTGCAGAAGGCGGCGCAGAACCACGTGGTGCCGCCCGACCTGCTCACGCTCGACGGCGACGTCGAGGTGATCACGGCCGGCTGGGTGCAGAGCAAGTTCCGGCCGGGCGCCACCGACATCATCGATCAGCACGACCTGAAGCGCATCATCGTACGCAACGGGACCCCGGGCCAGACGACCCGCACGATCGAATACATCGTGAAGGGCAGCGGCAACGTGACCGTGAAGTACGCGAGCGTGAAGGGCGGTACCGTGCAGAAGCGGCTCGCCCTGCGCTGAAGCCGGCGCACGCATGCGGACCCCCGTCGCTGCGAGGTGGCGGGGGTTCGTCGTATCGGACGACGTCAGCGAGGCCGGTACTCGGCGGCGGCGCGCACCATCATCGGATCCGGGACCGGCCGCGAGTCCGGCCAGATCTGGACGAAGCCGGTGCCGGCCGGTCCGCCGAAGCCGCGCACGAACAGCGGCGAGTCACCGCGCTCATCGACGGCCAGCGGCGTGAGCGACGAGTCCGTGGCAGCCGCCCAGCGCGCCGGCCACCAGCCGTGCAGTCCCCAACGCCGTCCTTCCGCCGTGGGCGTGGCCGCGTAGTAGTCGAAGATCGCGGGTCCGTAGTCCACGCCGATGAACCGCGAGGCCGTGTCCCAGCCGGTGTCGAGCAACGAAGGCGGGGTCCGTGTCGCGGCATCGACGCGTCGCAGCAGCGGCGGCGTGCCCACCCACACGACCTTGCCGCCGGCGTCGAGGTAGTCGAGCAGCGGAGAGCGGCCGTCGGCGCCGGGCACGAGCGCGTCGGGCAGCCGGTCGAGCGCGAACACGACCACGCTCGGCTCCCGGTCCGCCGTCCGCTGGCCCAGCCAGTCCAGGATCGTCCCATCGTCGAGGCCCGTGTACTGCGCATCCGCCAGCGCGTCCCGGATCCGCGTGTCCCGGTAGTACGTCAGCCGCATTTCGGTCGAGTCCCAGTACACGGCCCGCTGCAACGGACGATCGGCGCCACGCAGCGCGTAGACCGCGCCGTCGTCGCTTCCGATCAAAACGAGGTCAGCCGCGGGAACCGGAGACGACTGGAAGGCGCCGCCCGCGCGGAACCGCCACAACTCCGCGCCGGTCTCTGCGTCGAGCGCGAACAGCAGGCCCGCGCCGTCCGCCGCGTACACCACGCCGTCGGCGAGAGCGGGCGACATCCAGACCGTGCCTTCCGCCTGGAAGCGCCAGGCCTCCTTGCCCGTCTCGCGGTCGACCGCCTGAACGAAGCGACCGTCCGAGCTGCCGTCGAACACCATGCCATCGCCGACCGCGGGACCGCCCAGGATCCAGGAGACCTCGTGGTCGTTCCGCCAGCGGCGCGTACCGTCGGGCGCGAACGCGTAGAGGAAGCCGTCCTTCGCGCCGACGTAGAAGCCGTCGTCCGTGACCGCCGGTGTGGACTGGATCGAGCGGCGGTCGAATCCGAAATCGCCCGAGAACAGGTCGCGGCCCTCCGTGTCCGCGCGCGCGATCGCCGCGCCGCTCTCCAGGTCGATCACGTACACGCTGCCGTCCATGCTGCCGATGTACACGCGGCCGTCACGGATCGCCGGCGAGGAGCGGACCCGGCCGCCCGTCCGGTACGTCCAGCGCACGCGGCCCGTTCGCGCATCGGCTGCGTAGACCGCGCCGTCACCGCTGCCGAACACCACCACGTCGCCCGACACCGCCGGCGACGACGTCCACAGGTCCGCACTCTCGTGGCCCCAGGCCCACGCCGTGTCCGCACCCGTCTCCACCGTGAACGCCCACCGCCCCGTGCTCCGCTCCACCGCGTACAGCGCGTTGTCACGCGCCGTGAAATACACGAGCCCGTGCGCGACCGCCGGCGACGACGAGATCGACGAGCCCGCGTCGAACGACCACACCGCATCGCCGCTGTCGAGGTCGATCGCGTACAGGTGCCCGTCGCTGCTGCCCACGTACACCGTGCCTCCGGCGACGACCGGCGTCGAACGAACCGGGCCATCCGTCACGAACCGCCACTGCAACCCACCGAACTGGCGGATCGGCGGTGCGTCGTAGCGGCCGAGACGCGCGGCATCGCCACGGAACATCGCGACCGCGTCATCGGGAGGGCCCGCGGCGGACCGGGCGCAGCCGGCGGCCAGGGCGCAGCAGGCAGCGAGAAGCGGGACGCGGGAAAACGGGGCTCGGGGCATCCGGGGCTCGGGTTAGGGGTGGGAGGAAGGTCGTGGGATCGGGTGGAGCGGGCAACGGGGGTGGGGTGGACGGCAGGTGGCGAGGGGCGGGCGACATGGGGCGGGTTGCATGGGGGGGGTGTGGTGGGACACCTTGGCCGGGAGAGGTTGATGGCACGGCGAACCGGCAAGGAGGCGCACCATGGCGATCCGGCAATTTCTCTTCACGGTCTCGATGGGGATTCTGGCAACGGCCAGCGGGCAATCCCGGGCCGAGGCCCAGGAAACGGCGTCGCCGCTCTGCCAGAACACGATGTGCACCCTCCACATCGACTGGGGCTCGCAGGGGACGCCCAACTTCGTGGACCGCCGCTATGGCACACCGGCCACCTTCGAAGAGCACGTCAACAAGGGGCTGGCCGCCGCGGGCTACCGCTTCTCCAACGCGGGGCCCGACAGTGCGCTCCGCATCCGGCTCCGGCCGCGCATGACCCGGGCGGTCTGCGACCTCATACCGGGAACGAATCCCGACCAGAACTGCCAGACGATCGGTGATGCGATGGCCGACTTCCTCTCGCCGAAGAAGATCGAAGGGCTTCCCGGCAGTCTCCGGATCCGCAACCGGTGCGGCAACAACCAGATGATGACGATCCAGCAGTTCAGCGAGTACGTCGCCGGCATGCTGGACTACACGCTCTCGCGCGACAAGAAGAAGAAGAGGCCGTCGGCGAAGTGCTGAGGGCCGGATCCGCACGGCGGCCGGCGAAGGTCGGCGGGTCAGCTCGTGGCGACTGCGGCCGTATCGGGAGCGGGAAGGGGTGGCGGAAAATCGAAGCCGAAGAGTCCGGGGTTGGCACCGATGACGGCGGCGGAGATGATGCGGAAGACGTAGTCGTAGGTCTCCTTGGGGATGCGGTCGCGGTAATTCTCGAGGAGTGCCCAGAAATTCCGGTCGCTCGGGGATTCGGGCATGGAGCGGATGAGTTTGAGCAATCGGGTCTGGCCGAAGTTGTAGGCGGCCATGACGAGGAGGCCGGAGGCCTGGGCGTCGGTGGTGTAGATGTCCTCGAGGTAGCGGGCGGCGGCGGCGGTCGCCTTCCGGACGTCGTAGCGCTCGTCCATCGGATCGAATCGACGCTCGCCCTGCAGGGGTCCGAGTCGAAGGCCATAGGCCTCGGCGGTACCGGGGATGAGCTGCCACATCCCCTTGGGTACGCCGAAGCGGGTGGAGGGGCCGATGGCTTTCGGGTCGAGCTTGCTCTCCTGCAGGGCGAGGTAGAAGAACTCGGGCGGGAGGTTGTGCTCGAGCAGGATGTTCGCGACCACGGGTCCGAGGTCGCTGGCGTCGGCGCGCTCGAGGCTGGCCTGGAGATCGGCGGCTTTCCACTGCTTGATGTACTTGAGGACCTCGTCCACGAAGCCGCGAGGCACGGTGGCTTCGGACTCGCCGAGCCGGTGGACGGTGCGGTAGATGAGCTGGACCTCGGGCGGAGTCTTGTCGCTGTAGATACCGAGCGTCGTAAGCAGATCCTCGTACTGGGCCTCGAGCCGCTGCTGCCGTTCGCGGACGGATGCGTCGGGTCCGGCGGCGGCTTCGAGGCGTCGGATGTCGAGCTCGAGCGACTTTCATGGTATTGAACAGCGCGCCGGCCGCCTGGCGCTGTGCCCGTACACGCCGCCCCTGCCACACGGCGAATCCGCCAATGCCGGTGGACACGACGAGCAGGATGCCGACCGCAATGCGGAGGAAGCGAGTGCGCTTCAGCCAGGTGCGCGTCTGCTCCTGGCGGTGTTCCTGGAGCGTGGCACGAAGGACCCGGGTGCGCTCCGACATGTCCTCGGGGGCCTGGTCTCCGAGGTACCGGTCGACGATCTCGCCGGCCGCGACGACGGTGGTCCCGGAAACCGGTGACAGGCCGGGAATCCGGATCAGGAGCTCGAGGCCTCCGGGGCGCCCGAGCCTGACGCGGGTCAGGTGGCCGAGACGCAGCCGGGTAACCCGTTGTCCCTTGATGAACGTCCCGTTCGTGCTGTCGAGATCGACGAGCTCCCAGCCGTCCTCGTCCCGGCGCAACTCGAGGTGCTCGCCACTGACGTACTCATCGTCCACGACGATTCCGTTGGTGTCCGCACGGCCGAGCCGGACCGTCTCCCGGAAGCGGAGGACCTCGGTGCTGCCGGGCAGGCCCACGTGAATCTCGTTCGACATGTCGGTCTCCCCGCAGGAGCGGCGGCTCGGCCGGGTGGCCCGGCCACGAGTCCAGGTCGAAGCAGGTGGAGTCAGGGGAAAGCTGGTGATCCGGACCACCGGCTCTGGCGGCCGGTGGCCCGACAGCATGGGATCCCGTGGCCCTCATGGCAAGGCGGCGCGCTCGATCTCGGTCGGCCGCCAGCCGGCCGGGGTCGCGTCGGCCCTCTCCACTCTTTTTTCGTTTCTTCTTTTTTTTTTTTTTTTTTTTTTTTTTTTTTTTTTTTTTTTTTTTTTTTTTTTTTTTTCTTTTTTTTTTTTTTTATCTTTTTTTTTTTCTTTTTCTTTTTTCTTTTTCCTTTTTTTTCATATTTGTCTTTTTCCTCTTCTTCCTCTTTGTTTCTTTGTTTTTCGTTCTCTTCTTTTTGGTTTTGCGTTTTTGTGTTGTCGTTGCGGGTCGCCGCTTCGTGGTCTCGGTTTTTTCGGTCTTTGTTGTCTTTGCGGTTGTATGTTCTTTCGTCGCTCTTTTCGTGGTGCGGGTTCTTCTTTCTGCGCGCGTCGTGTTCGGTTTCTGTGCTTGTGTCGTGGTAGTTGTCGTCGTCGCTTTTCTCGTTTTCTCTTTTTTTCGCGCGCTCGCCGTTTGTGGTTAGTTCTTTATTTCAGCGCGTGTAACAGTACTAGCAGGTCGTTACGGCGTCCTCGTAGAGCTCGCACGTCTCGGTGGGGTGTTCGGCGCGGCGCTGCAGGTTGTTTTCCGGGTTTCGCCGTTCCGGGCGTGTGGCGGCGGCTCCTTTCCGCGTAGGCGTCTGCAGTTCGCCGTTCCTTGCCTCGTCCACGTCAGCTCGCGCGGCTTGTCTCGGTTGCTGCTGGCGGGTTGTCCGTGGCCGCGGGTTGTGGCCCGCTCGGTGCCGTGCGCTGGTTGTCGTGCGTCGTTTTTCTCCGGGTTGTGGTCGTTCGTCGCGCTTCCATGTCGCGCTGTTTCGTCGGGTCGTTCGGGTTCGCGTTTGGTCGTTTCCTGCCGCGCCGTGTCGCGTCGGGTCCGCTCTGCGCGCGGGTGTGGCCGGCCTCGTTGCCGCTCGCCGCCGCTCTCTCGTGGCGTTGCGTCGGTGCCCCTCTCGCGTTGGGCGTCCGGCCTCGTGGCGCTCGTCCGCGCGCTGTCCCTCCTTCTCTCTTCGCGCTCGTCTTTCTTCCTCTTTTCCGTCGCTCGCTGCCCGTGTCGCGCCGCCTGCGGCGCCTTCTCCCTTTGCCCTCCTCCTTCTCTTCCCCTCTGCTCTTTTCCCTGCCGTGCCGCGCCCCTCTCTCTTCTCGCTCCCTCTTCGCTTCTCCTGTCTCTTCGCTTCTTTCCTCTTCGCTTCGTCGCCTGACCGCCACTGACGTCACTCTCCGCTCCCCCCCTCCTCCTCTGTCTCTCGCCCCCCCCCCTCCCCCTCTCCCCCCCCTTTCTCCCTTCCCCCTCCCCTCTCTCTCTTCTCTCTCCTCTTTCTGCCCCCCCCCCCCCCCCCCCCCTCCTCCCCCCCCCCCCCCCCTCCCCCTCCCCCCCCCCCCCCCCCCTCCTCCCTCTTCCCCCCCCCCCCCCCCCCCCCCCCCCCCTCCCCGCCCCCGACCGCACGCGAAAGCATCTACGTCCCTCGCTCCGATATCGTCCCTCGCTCCGACCGAGTGCCAACCGGCCGGCAAGGTACGTGGGCCTGCGTGCCGCCGCCATGCGCATTCCGTGTCGCCTCGGGCCCGTCATTCGGTAAGGGTCGGAGGGGGTGTGGCGTGTCTCATCCGTGACGCCGACCCGCGGACCCGAAGAGTTCGGGCGGCGCCGGGCGGCACGTCACAGGAGTCCACCGATGAGAGAGAAGCTGTCGTTCATGATTGCGGCCGCCTTCGCGGCGGGTGCGGCTGCGTGCAGCGAGAGTCCCACCGGCGTGAATACGCAGGATCCGGAGATCGCCGCGGCCTTCAATTCCGTCCTGCTCGGCTACCAGAACACGGCCAGCTCGTTCGCGGGCGGCCAGGACGGCGGACTGATGGCCTGGGGGCCCCAGGGCCGCCACCGCAATCGCGAGCAGCACCAGGAAGGGCCCGGAATGGGCGCGATGATGGGAGGAGGATTGGAAGGCCTTTTCCTGGGCGGCGGCTTCGGGCCGGGTTTCGGCCATGGCCGCTTCGGGTACGCCGGGTTCGATAACGCCTGCGCCTGGGACGCCGCCGTCGAGCGTGTGGTGTGCACGGTCGAGACGGACAACGGGCTGACGGTCGATCGCTCGTTCGCCTTCCTCGACGCCGACGGCAACGTGCAGACCGCGTTCAACGGCGTCACCACCGACGTGATGAATACGCGGATCACGGTCACGGGCACGGTGACCCGGAACAACGGGCTGACGAGCACCGTGGATCACGCGAGCGACCGCACCGTGTCCGGCCTCGCGGCGGGCAGCACGGCGCGGACCGTGAACGGGACGTCGGCGGGGACCGAGACGACGACGGGCACCAACGACACCGGCGACTTCACGGTGCTCCGCGTCATGAGCGACGCGACGAACAACGTCATCGTGCCGCTCGACGCCGGGTCGCCGCCCTACCCGGTTTCGGGCGAGGTCAGCCGCAGCATGGAGGTAACGCTGACGTATGCGGGCCAGACGCCCGAGACGTCCGTACGGCACGAGGTCGTGACGTACGACGGCAGCGACACGGCGACACTCGTCATTACGCAGGATGGCGTGACCAAGACCTGTTCGCTTCCCCTGCCCCACGGCCGTCCCGTCTGCAACTAGGTTCAAGCGGAGACGCGGAGTGATACAGTCCACTCCGCGTCTCCGTGTGAGTGATCTTCCG
Source organism: uncultured Gemmatimonadales bacterium (assembly GCA_963786235.1). Taxonomy (GTDB): domain Bacteria; phylum Gemmatimonadota; class Gemmatimonadetes; order Longimicrobiales; family RSA9; genus CAWAYJ01. The sequence continues at coordinate 154,891 of CAWAYJ010000009.1, read as the reverse complement.
TTCTCCCTGGTTGGTGTTGAGCGAGATGCGCGGATCGACCCGGGTGGCACGGCGGGCGGGGATCCAGCTCGCGATGAAGGCAATGCCGCGAGCAGTACGGCGACGCCTGTGCAGGTGAGCGGGTCCGTCGCCTGAATCTCGAACAGGATCCCGGCCATGAAGCGGGAGAGCGCGAGGGCGGCCGCCGTGCCGAAGATGCCCTTTTTTATTTTTTTTTTTCTTTTTTTCTTTTTCTTTTTTTTTGATACCTCTCTCTCTTCCCTCTCTCTCTGCCTTTCCGCTCGCCCCCGGGCGGCGCGCGCGCAGATCCCGACGAGCTGCAGGTTCAGCTTCGATCCGGCGCGTTCCCGGCGTCGTTCTGCGCGCGCGCCGCTCGTGCGGTCGCGTATGTCCGGTTCCTCCGTCCTCTTTCTCCTTGCGTTGCGTTTCCTCCCTCCCCTCCCTCTCCTCTCTCTTCCGGTTCCTCCGCGTCTTCCCGCTCCCGCGCTCGCGTCCGTTCGGCCGGTGTCCGTGCTTGCCTCTCCTCTCGCGGTCGTCGCGCCCTCGCCGCCTCGCCCGCCCCGTCTGTCGCGCCGCCGGCTGGTTCCGCCGTTGCTTCCCGCCTCCGCCGCCGGCCGGCCGCGGGCCGCGTCTCCGTGCTCCCCTCTTCCGCGCCGCCGTCGTGCCCGGTCGTGTCGCTCTCGCTCTCTCGCGCAGCACGGGATCGACAGGCACGAGCAGAGCGTCACGCCTCACTGACTTCGGAGCGGCTCCTCGCCGCCGCCACCTTCGCACTCTCTTCTCACCATCGCGCACCTTCCCCACGCCTATCTTCTCCTCCATCCCTTAAGCTTCATCATCACCTCATACTTCACTACAACACTCACACAACTCTCTCCATATCTAAATCATATATACTCTCTAATTTCAAAGCTCGTACCTAGCAGACGGCGCTCACGAGCAGAGCTAGCTCAACGCGACGGCCGGTCACCATCACATCACTACACAACATATCCCTCTCATCACAACTCTCGCCCCACTCAACAATCTATCATTATATGTTCACTTAACTACAACACTATAACAAAATCTAACAACAACTTTATCACAATATATAACCTCTCTAAACAACAATCAAAAACTTTACTGAGAGCTATCTCTACATACAAAATTATTATATCAATCAATTATATCAAATCTATCACGCTACGCTATCTCAATATAACGTAACAAAATCAAAGCTTCTAACAAATAAAAAACGTACCGCGAGCCGGACGAGCAGAGCAGCAACGCGCGGCGGCAGGCGACCCGCCCCCCCCCCCCCCCCCCCCCCCCCCCCCCCCCCCCCCCCCCCCCCCCCCCCCCGGCTCATGACCGACACCCGCCGGCCCGCCGTCTCTCCAGCTCCCGGCGCACCGTGTGACCGTACGCGCCTTCCCCCACTTGCAGCACCGCGAGCAGCACCGTCTGCTCCAACTCGCCCAGCGTATCCATCGTGGTGTCCCCTCGTCATTTACTACAAAAATTGCAATTGGGCGTCGAGGGGGCGCCGGGGCCGTCGCGGGGTGGGGCGAGCACGGGAGTCCGGGTGTGAGGTCACGGGTCCGGCGGGTGCGTGGCGACGGCCATCCGTTGACGCGCGGGTTGCCCCGTCCCACAATGACGCGTCCGCAAAGGCGCCGAGGCCCAACGAAATCGGAGTCCCGCGCGACAATCAATGGCTGCGGTATGACGCCGGTCCGGTTGGTGTCGTGTCCGCGTTCTCCCACCTCGCACAAGGTGCGGTCCCATGAGATCCAGAACGATTCTGGCCGTGCTCGTAACCCTGGCGCTGGGCGCGTGCGCGAAGAGCACGCCGGCGCCGCGAACCCCGGCGGCCGGTGGCAACCGGCAGGGCGGACCACCGGGAGCGGACACGACGATGCAGCAGGGTGGAGGCCGGGGTGGGGCGGGTGGAGGCCGGGGCGGTCAGGCGGCGGGTGAGCCGAATCCCCAGCCGTACGGGCGGGTCGTGACGTCGGAGGCGCAGACGAGGTCCGGCCTGTTCAAGGTGCACCAGATCGGCCCGAAATTGCTGTTCGAGATTCCGCGCGACCAGCTGAACAAGGACCAGCTGGTGGTGGTGGAGATCGCGAAGACGGTGCACGGCAGCGGGTACGGCGGTCAGGCGGTGGGCAACCGTGTGCTGCGCTGGGAGCGGCGCGGGGACCGCATCCTTCTGCGGGAGATCTCGTACCAGGTCCGGGCGGATCCGAACACCGTGGAGTACCAGGCGGTGCAGGCGGCGAACGTGCCGCCGATCATCGCGGCGTACAACGTGGAGGCGTACGGTCCGGACAGCACGGTGGTGATCGACGTGACGCGGACGTTCACGCAGCCGCCGACGGAGCTGGGTCCGGGCTCGCGGATCCCGGGCAACGTGGATGCGGCGCGGTCGTTCATCGACAAGGCGGTACCGTTCCCGGACAATGTGAACGTACTCTCGACGCTGACGTTCCAGCAGTCGGGCGGTCGCGGGGCCACGCCGGCGGCGGGTGGTGGCCGCGGCGCGGCGACGAACACCAACCCGTCGAACACGGTGCAGATGAGCTGGAGCTTCCACCGTCTGCCGGACACGCCGATGATGCCACGTCTGTGCGATGACCGCGTGGGCTACTTCTCGGTGCAGTTCACGGACTTCACGGAGACGGGCGACCGGGTGCGCGAGAAGTGTTACATTGCGCGCTACCGGCTGGAGAAGAAGAACCCGAACGCGGCGGTGTCGGACCCGGTGAAGCAGATCGTCTACTACATCGATCCGGCGACGCCGAAGCGTTGGATCCCGTACTTCAAGCGGGCAATCGAGTCGTGGCAGCCGGCGTTCGAGGCAGCCGGCTTCAGCAATGCGATCGTGGCACGCGAGGCGCCGGACGATCCGGACTGGTCGCCGGAGGACGCGCGCTACTCGGTCGTGCGCTGGTTGCCGAGCACGACGGAGAACGCGTCGGGGCCGCACGTCAGCGATCCGCGGTCGGGCGAGATCCTGGAGGCGCACGTCCAGTTCTACCAGAACGTCGAGAACCTGCAGAACGCGTGGTACTTCGCGCAGGCCTCGGCAGTCGATCCGCGGGCGCGGATGCTGCCGTTCCCGGACTCGCTGATGGGCCGGCTGCTCGAGTACGTGCTGGCGCACGAAGTCGGGCACACGCTCGGCTTCCAGCACAACATGAAGGCCAGCTCATTGTACCCGACGGACTCGCTGCGCAGCGTGACGTTCCTGCGCCAGTGGGGCCACACGCCCACGCTCATGGACTACTCGCGCTTCAACTACCTGGTGCAGCCGGAAGACAACATCCCGGTCAACCTGCTGGTGCCGGGCATCGGACCGTACGACATCTGGGCGACGCACTGGGGCTACGCGCCGATCCCGAGCGCGCGGACGCCGGAGGCGGAGCAGACGACGCTGGACGGCTGGGCGCGGGAGCAGGACACGAAGCCGTGGCTGCGGTTCTCGACGGCGGGCGCGGCGGGCAGCGACCCGGGCGACGAGACGGAGGCGGTGGGCGATGCCGACGCGGTGAAGGCGACGGGCTGGGGCCTTGCGAACATCAAGCGCGAGGTCGCCTACCTGATGCCGGCGACGGTCAAGCCGGGCCGGAACTACGACGACCTGGACGATTTGTACGGCCGCCTGATCGGGCAGTGGCGGACGGAAATGGGCCACGTTGCGAACGTGGTGGGCGGCTCGGACTCGCAGGACAAGTACGGCGGGCAGGCGGGTGTCCGGTTCACGCCGATCAGCCGCGCGCGGCAGAAGCAGGCGGTCGCGTTCCTGAACGAGAACATGTTCCAGACGCCGACCTGGTTCCTGGTCGACGACATCCTGCGCCGGATCGAGCCGAGCGGCTCGGTGCAACGGATCGTGAGCGCGCAGTCCGGAGTCCTGAACTCGGTGCTGAGCAATACGCGCATGATCCGGCTGAGCGAGTACGCGCACGGTGCGCGGCCGGGCACGGCCTATGAAGTGACGGAGCTGTTGAGCGACGTCCGCAACGGCCTGTTCGCGGAGCTCCGATCGAACCGTGACATCGACGTGTACCGGCGCGCGTTGCAGCGCCAGTACGTCGATATGCTGAGCACGAAGATCAATCCGCCACCGCCTGCGGCGGGCGCGGCGGCCGGTTTCGGCCGCGGCAATGCCACGCCGCAGCTGGACCCGAAGCTGTCGGACATCTACCCGGCGGTCCGGGCCGAGCTGCAGGCGCTGGACGCTCAGCTCCGCGCTGCGGCGGGCCGGTCGTCCGGCATGAAGCGGGCGCACATCGAGGATCTGCGCTTCCGGATCGACCGGGCGCTGAACCCGAGAAACTGAGCGGCCGGCATCCGGCCTTCACCCTGCATTGGCGGCCGGTCCGGGAACGGGCCGGCCGCGATGCTTCCCCTGGAGACGTCGCCTGAAATGAGTACGACCAAGACGAAAGCGGGCGTTGCCGCTCCCGATCCGGGTGCGCACCGGTTCCTGCCGTGGCTGTTGCTGCTGTTCATGGGCAGTGGCGCGGCGGCGCTGGTCTACGAGATCGTCTGGTTCCAGATGCTCTCGCTGATCATCGGCTCGTCCGCGATCTCAATGGGCGTGCTGCTCGCCACGTTCATGGGCGGCATGTGCATTGGCAGTCTCGCCCTGGCGCGGGTGGTGCCGGCGCGCGAGCACCCGCTCAAGGTGTACGCGCTGCTCGAGGCCGGCATCGGCGTGTTCGGCATCATCGTGCTGCTCGCCATGCCGTACGTGGGTGGCCTCTACGCCGCGATCGGCGGGTCCGGCATCGGCGGGCTGCTCTTCCGCGGCCTGCTGTGCGCGATCCTGCTGCTCCCGCCCACGCTGCTGATGGGCGCGACGCTGCCGGCCATCGCGCGCTGGGTCGAGACGACGCCCCACGGCGTGTCCTGGATGGGCTTCTTCTACGGCGGCAACATCGCGGGCGCCGTGTTCGGCAGCCTGTTCGCCGGTTTCTACCTGCTGCGTGTGCACGACATGACGTACGCGACGTTCGTGGCGGTCGCGATCAACGTCCTGGTCGCGTCGATCGGGTTCGGCCTCTCGCGGGTCACGCCCCACGAGGCGCCGGCGGTGGCGCCGGCTTCGTCCGGAGCGGGCGGATTCCCGGCCGGATCGTGGCCCGTCCTCGTCGCCATCGGGCTCTCGGGAATGACGGCGCTGGCCTCGGAGGCGGTGTGGACCCGTCTGCTTTCGCTGCTGCTGGGCGGCACGACGTACACGTTCTCGTTGATCCTGGCCGGGTTCCTGATGGGGCTCGGCATCGGTAGCAGCGCCGGCGCCTACCTGGCTCGCTCGATCGCGAACCCGCGGCGCGCGCTCGGCATCTGCCAGCTGCTGCTCGTGGCCGGCCTCGCCTGGGGCGCCTACTCGCTCACGCAGGCGTTGCCGTACTGGCCGATCAACCCGTGGCTCTCCACCTCCATCACGTACAACTTCCAGCTCGACTTCGCGCGCACGCTCTGGACCGTGCTGCCCGCCGCGCTTCTCTGGGGCGCGAGCTTCCCCCTGGCGCTCGCGGCGGTCGCGCAAAAGGGCCAGGACCCGGGACGCCTGGTGGGCGCGGTCTACGCCGCGAACACGGTCGGCGCCATCATCGGCGCGCTGGCCGGCTCGCTGCTGATCATCGCGTGGATCGGGACGCAGCAGTCGCAACGCGTGCTCATCGGGATCGCCGCGCTCTCCGCGATCCTGCTGCTGGTCCCGACCGTGGTCGAGCAGGGGAAGCTGCAGCTCAGCGGGCGCGGCGCGGTATGGGCGGCCGCAGCGCTCGCGCTGGCGCTCTGGCTCGGCGCGACGGTCGCGCCGGTGCCGGGCCTGCTGGTCGCGTACGGCCGCTACATGGCGGCGCGGCAGGACAACCACGGCGAAATCATCTACGTGGGCGAAGGCATGAACTCTTCGATGGCGGTGTCGCTGCTCTCGAACGGGGTGCTCAATTACCACAACGCGGGCAAGGTGCAGGCGTCGAGCGAGCCGCAGGACATGCGGCTGCAGCGCATGCTCGGCCACCTCACGACGCTGGTGCCGGAGAACCCGAGCAACGTACTCGTGATCGGCTGCGGCGCGGGCGTCACGGCGGGCGCGGTGAGTATCGACCCGATGGTGCAGCACGAGACCATCGCGGAGATCGAGCCGCTCGTGCCGACGGTCGTGTCCGAGTACTTCGGCGAGCACAACTTCAACGTGGTACGGAACCCGAAAGTGGACGTCCACATCGATGACGCGCGCCATTTCCTGGTGACGACGGACCAGATGTTCGACGCCATCACGTCGGACCCGTTCGATCCCTGGGTCAAGGGTGCGGCCACGTTGTACACGCAGGAGTTCTTCCAGCTGGCGAAGAAGCACCTGAACCCGGGCGGCGTGGTGACCGTGTTCGTGCAGCTCTACGAGAGCAGCGAAGCGGCGGTGAAGAGCGAGATCGCGACGTTCATGACAGCGTTCCCGAACGGCATCGTCTTCGGCAACACGAACAACGGCCAGGGCTACGATCTCGTGCTGCTGGGCCAGAAAGACCCGGGCCCGATCGACCTCGATCGAATCGAGGCGCGGCTCGCGCGTCCGGAGTACGAGCCCATCGTCCGCTCGCTCTCGGAGATCGGGTTCTACTCGCTCGAGGACCTGTTCGGCACGTACGCCGGCCGCGGCCCCGAGCTGCAGGGCTGGCTCGCCGATGCGCAGATCAACCGGGACCGGAACCTCCGGCTCCAGTACCTTGCCGGTCTGGGCCTGAATTTCTACAACGAGGCCGAGATCTACTCCGACATGCTGCAGTACTGGCAGTATCCGGAAGGCCTGTTCACCGGCTCGCCGGAGCACATGAACGCGCTGCAGTCGATGCTGAGCTGGCCGACGAGGTAGGCCGCTGGCGGCGGGCGCCGCACCGAAAGACCCGGAGGATCGCATGAAGGCAATCGCACTGGCCGCCTGCGCGGCCCTCCTGCTCCCCGCCTGCGAGGCGGCCACGACGGCCGACCCCGATACGGCCGCTTCGTCGTACTTCGACAACACTGGCCGGGCCGACGTGCTGAGCGGAGGCGTGACGCTCATCCCGATCCAGACGCCGAAGGGCACGTTCCGCGTGTGGACCAAGCGGGTGGGCAACAACCCGACCATCAAGGTGCTGCTGCTGCACGGCGGGCCGGGCGCCACGCACGAATACTTCGAGGCCATGGACAGCTGGTTCCCGGGCGCGGGCATCGAATACTACTACTACGACCAGCTCGGCTCCTTCTACAGCGACCAGCCGGCGGACACGAGCCTGTGGCGGACGGATCGCTTCGTCGAGGAAGTCGAGCAGGTGCGTCAGGCGCTCGGCCTCGGGCCCGACAACTTCTACCTGCTCGGCCATTCCTGGGGCGGCATCCTCGCCCTGGAGTACGCGCTCAAATACCAGCAGAACCTGAAGGGCCTCATCATCTCGAACATGATGGCCAGCATTCCGGCCTACAACGAGTACGCGCACAACACGTTGATGCCGGCAATGGACCCGGACGTGCTGGCCGAGATCCAGAAGCTCGAGGCCACGGGCGACACCGAGAACCCGCGCTACATGGAGCTGCTCGTGCCCAACCACTACGAGCAGCACATCCTGCGGCTGCCGGCCGACCAGTGGCCGGACCCGGTGAACCGCGCGTTCGCGCACATCAACCCGTCCGTCTACGTGCTGATGCAGGGGCCGAGCGAGCTGGGCGCGAGCGGAAGATTGCTCGAATGGGACCGCACCGGCGACCTCGGCCAGATCACGGTGCCCACGCTCGTGGTCGGCGCCCGCTACGACACCATGGACCCGCAACACATGGAATGGATGGCGGGCGCGGTCCAGCACGGTCGTTACCTCTACTGTCCGAACGGCAGCCACATGGACATGTACGACGACCAGGAAACGTACATGACGGGCGTGATCCGCTTTCTGCAGGACGTGGACGGCGGCCGCTTTTGAGTCGGGACCGGTCGCCGCTGCAGCGTTCCATGATCAGGAGGGCGACGTGGGAAAGAGAGACCCCCGGGTCGATGCGTACATCGAGGGCTCCGCCGAGTTCGCGCGGCCCATCCTGACGCACATCCGCGATATCGTGCACGCGGCGTGTCCGGATGTCGTGGAGACCATCAAGTGGAGCTTCCCGGTGTTTACGCACCACGGCATGCTCTGCAACATGGCGTCGTTCAAGCAGCACTGCACGTTCGGCTTCTGGAAGGCGGCGCTCGTGCTGGGCGAGGCGGCGAGCGACGAGTCGGCCATGGGTCAGTTCGGCCGCATCACGTCGGTGAAGGACCTGCCTTCGAAGAAAGTCCTGACCGGCTACATCCGGAAGGCGGCGAAGCTGAACGAGGACGGCGTGACGGTACCGCGGAAGCGGAAGTCGCAGCCGCGCGTGCTCGCGACGCCGACGGACCTCGCGGCCGCGCTGAAGAAGAACCGGACGGCGCGCGCCACCTTCGACGGCTTCAGCCAGAGCCACCGCAACGAGTACATCGAGTGGATCGAGGAAGCGAAGACGGAGCCGACCCGGAAGAAGCGGCTGGCCACGACGCTCGAGTGGCTCGCGGAGGGCAGGGGCCGCAACTGGAAGTACGAATCGAAGCAGCCCTGAGACCCGCGGCGTGGTGCGCGCCGCCGTGCATTACCTGCGTCGTGACCGCACCTCAGTTGTACTTGCGGATTGCCGGTTTGACCGGTCGGCCGACGAGGTAGCGTTCGATGCCGTGATCCAGTGCCTTGCGATACACGGCCAGGGCTTCATGGATCGCCTCCAGTGTGCGATCGATGTCTTCGTCCGTGTGCGAGTAGCTGACCACGAGAGAGGGCATGATCAGGCCTCGTTTGATCGTCTCCTGCAGGAAGAGCGTTCGGAACGCCTCCGAGGGTTCGCGCTTCGCATCATGGGTGTAGTAGAGAAGGCAGCAGGGTTTGCCCATGGTACCGAAGAAGCCTTCGAGGTGATGTGCCTTCACCGACTGGTCGATCCCCCTGATGAGCCGCTCGCCCTGACGATAGAGGTGCTCGATGACCGGCTCCGACTCGAAGATGTGCATGGTGGCCAGCGCCGCGGCCAGCGCGTGTGTTTCGGCGCCGTACGTCGTGGACAACAGGAATACCCTCTCCCGGTCGTGGAACAGGCCACCCAGTTCCATGACTTCTCTCCTGCCGACCAGGGCGGAGATGGCGAATCCATTCCCCATCGCCTTGCCGAATGCCGACAGGTCCGGAACGACGCCGTGATACGCCTGGGCGCCGCCCAGATGCCAGCGAAAGCCCGTGATCATCTCGTCGAATACCAGCAACGCACCGTTCTTCCGGCACAGCTTCTTCAACTTCTGCAGGTAGTCGTCCCTGGGCGGGTCGAGCCGTTCGGGTTCCAGAACCAGACAGGCAATGTGATCGGGATGTTGCTCGAAGAGCGCCTCGGCGCTCTCCAGGTCGTTGTAGCGGAATCCCAGGGTCAGGTCTCTTGTTGCCTGCGGGATTCCGGCCGCCATTTCCGTCGCTCCGATGAACCAGTCGTCCACTGAAAAGAACGGGTGGTCAACGCAGATTGCCACCAGATCGCGATTCGTGTGGGCTCGCGCCAGCTTGACCGCTGCCGTCGTCACATCCGAGCCGTTCTTGGCGAATTTCACCATCTCCGCGCCCTCGATGAGACCGAGAAGTTTCTCGGCGCACTCGATTTCTATCGATGACGGGCGGTTGAAGTTCACGCCGTCGCGCATCCTTCGACAGGCTGCTTCGACGACCGGCCCATAGCCGTGGCCGAGGATTACGGTCCGCAGACCCATTCCGTATTCGATGAATTCGTTCCCATCCAGATCCCGGACGTGACACCCTTTTCCCGACTCGAGGAAGCCCGGGGCCGATTCAGGATACTGGTCGTCGCCCTTGGCGTACGTGTGGGCGCCGCCCGGTATGAGAGAGTGGCTTCGCTTCTGGAGGGCGATTGATCGCTCGAAGTTCATTGCAGGCGCTTTCGCTTCAGCATGAGCTCCGGTCCCAAGGGAACCAGCGGTTCAGGTCGTCCTGCCCGTCCACCTGGCCGGAGCAGCCGGCACGCTCCCGCAGGCGCCGAGCGCCTCCGGGATTCCAGCGGAAAGATAGCCGGCGGATTTGAAGCCGGCGATGCGCCAATGGGTGAAATCGGCATTCGATCGGGCCGCGAGGCGAGGTGGAAAACGGTTTAGGCGAAAGCCCTTCGGGCATCGCACCCACGGCCCTCTGTCGCCGTCACGTCTGTTCCGGCCCCGCGGTCTATCGTGTCATACAAACATCCTCCAGCGGAGGCCGGCCCGTGACGGACTCGCTGGACCGCCTGCGCGCGGCGTTGGCGGACCGCTACATGGTCGAGCGGGAGCGCGGCCGCGGCGGAACCGCCAGGTGTGACGGACCGGTGCTCGCCGAATCCGTGTTCTGGGACCTACGGGCCCACAGGTCGGAACGTTCGACTGCAGGTCCGAGAACCGGATTGAGGGCTATCCTGCGCCCGGATTCACGCTGACAGGCAAGTTCTTCTCGTCCAAGGGAGCGGGGGCCTACGAGGACAAGCACATGAAGGGCACGTTCGCCAACATCCCCGGGACCCTGAACATCCAGATTGCGGGCGTGATCTGGTAGGAATGAGTCCGGTCGCGCGTGTGATGGCGGCTCGTTGCCGGGGCCGCCGTCGCTACGCGAATCAGGGCGGTGCAGCAGAGGAACCGAGGGTGTGGGCCGTGGAGTTCGACCTGCGCCGACCTGACGACCAGCTGGCGGCAATTCCAGCGAATCCCGGTCGGGTCGATCCCTGTTCCGGCGTCGCGGAATCACGAGCTGCGCACAACGCTGCCTTCGGTGTCGCGCACGATCATGTCGAGCTCGGTGGCGGTCGCGGTCAACGTGCGCGACCTGGTCCTGGCCGAGGACCAGCAGATGGTACGCCGCATCCGGACCGGGTGGCGTATCGCGAAGCGATGTCGATGGCCGGCGATGACGAGGTCGATGCCGGCGGCATTGGCCGTCCGGATCCAGGCGTCGGGCCCGTCGGCCAGCCAGCCCCATTCCGGCTGGTGCATCAGGATCACGCGGAACGGCGCCTCCGCAACGCGCGCCGTCGTGGTCGAGGTGGTCGCGGAACCAGGCGAACTCCGCGGTACGGTACGGCTCGGTCCGGTTCAACCCGGCGTACACGTTGGTGTCATCCGGCTTGTCCTCGCCGGTGTCGAGCAAGATCAGGTGCAAGGGGCCGGCATCGCGGGCGTAGTAGAACCGCCTTCCGGCGTCGGTACGTAGTCGTGGACGTGCCGCGCGAACGGGCCGCGCACTCGTGGTTGCCGCGGGCGAAGAAGAGCGGCTTGGTCCCGCCGAGGGCGGCGGAGATCGGATGGAGCCACCACAGACAGCTGGTCCTCGGAGTCGACCCAGTCGAAGGCATCGCCCAGATGCACGAGGAACTCCGTCGAGTCCCAGTCGATGGTCCGGTTCAGCCTTAATGCGGTCGTGTCCTCGTGCGTGTCCGTGATCACGCTGAAGGAGACGGACGGCCGGTCCCGGTCGAGCGTCGTGAACCGGTGCGGCCCGCTCCGGACATCGAGTCCCATGTCCGGCCAGTACGCCTTGAGCTTCACCACGCGTGTCGCGACCGCCTCGTACTCGTACGTGGTGCCAGGCGACAGGTCGTGGAGTTGCACGACGTGACGCGAGCCGACCGGCACGAGACCATCCAGCTCCGGTTCGGCAACCGCCGAGAGGTCGCCCGCCGTACCGTACAGCACCTTGCATGGCTTGGCGTGTCGGTGAGCCAGACGATCGTCGCCGTCGTTTCCCCGGTCGCCACCAGGTACGGGCCTGGGTGATGACCGGCCTCGTGCTGTCGTTCTTGTACGGGGCGGACTGGGCACTCGCCGAAGCGGCAACCGCGAGTGCGGCGGTCAAGACGATCAGGGCCCGAAGCGAAGTCATGTCGCGGAACGTACGGGGAACGTCTTCGACCCGGCAACAACGCCGGACGATCTACGCCAGGTTCATCCGCGCGAGCAGCTTCCGGAACCGCGGATCCGGGCGGAGTCCGTCGTAGAGCGGCATCGAGGGCAGGTGGGATGCGATCGCGTCCCGCGCCGTGATGGCGCGGTCGAACCACTCGAAGGCGAGGTCGCCGCCGGTCATGCGCCGATGACCACCGGCTGGTGGATCTGCGCGTACACCTGCCAGCACACGCTCCTCGAACCGCAGCGTCAGCAGCAGCTGTCCATGTCATCCAGGGCGCGGAAGGCCCCGACCAGCGCGGTGCGGCGTTCGGCATCCGGTACCGCGGCGTCGGGTCGGGCCGAACGGTCGTGTTCCACTTGCTCCAGATCGAACTCGGTGGCAGGCAGGCCGGCAAGGTTCCGGCGCGCGACCCGATCGACGGACCCGGCACTCACCGATCCGGCCGCCGTCTGGGGCCGGCAGTGCACGTGGCGGTGGTGGTCGACGCACAGCCGCCGCGTGACCACGACCAGCCACGTCGTGAACTTTCCCCGGCCATTGGTCGTGAAGGCGCGGAGACGGCGGAAGTCGTCACACCGGAGCTGCCCAGGAAGAAGTCGTACCGGTTGCCATCGCCTCATATAAATGAGCAACCAGTCGAGGCCCAGCGTTCGCCTTTACGGACAAGTTACCGGCTGTATTGCTTGAGGAAGTGGGACCAGGCATCGTCGCGTGCGCACCCAGCAGGCAAACCACGGGCGGCAGCCTCGAGACGTAGGGCCGGGGGCCCGAGCCCAGGTCTTCAGCGGCCAGATCAGCGTCGAACTGGTCGTCCATCACCGGTCCTCGTCAGGGAGGAGCACGGAGCGGCGGACATGCGAGAAGAAGCATCGCAGGAAGAGGAGCGTCCCGTTCTGTCCCGGGATCGCCGGCGCGCGCCCCCCGCCAATCTGGGACGGAATGCACCATCAGGTCCAGCAAGGAGAGAAATCGGTCGAGGCGACGTCGCCCGGGATCGTGTACCGTTGTCAGTGCGCCGAGCCGCTGGCCTCGTGCGCCGCGGAGCTCAATTCCGAGTGGCGCCGCATAGGTGGGGGGCGCGGTCCAAGGCACCGGCCGGACGGACAGCGAGGTCGCCGACAGGGCTCCGCGAATCCCGCGACCGTCTCATCCCAGGAGACCTCGCCGACCGGCCGCGCTTTCGGGCGGACGCGTGAAACGCCCGGAGCGCGGCGCCGAGACACGCGGCGTTGGTGACCTCGATGCAATGGACCGGCGCGTCGAAGACGTCGGCCATGACCTGGAGGATGTCGGTGTTCCGGGCGGCGCCGCCGGTCACATCGATCCGGGTCACGCGCGGCACTGCCCAGGCGGAGTGGCTCGCCATGGCCAGCATCTGCGCTTCGACAACCGCACGGACGTTCGCGGCCGCATTGTCGGGATCGAGGCCGCCGGCGCGGTGCACACCGGGCTCGAGCACGGGCGGCGTGATCTCGGGCTCGAACCAGGGCAGCATTATCCGGCCGTCGTTCCCGGGCGGCGTCGCGCGAAGTGCCGCCGAGAACGCGTTCCAGTCGAGGCCGTACGCGTCGCGCACCCGCTCGCGGGCGAGCGAGCCGTTGCGGAAGCAGACCAGGCTCATGTACCCGCCGGTGGGCGCGCCGAACACGTGCGCGGCGCCGGACGGATCGAACGCGAGCGCCGGCATGAGCGAGAAGAGCGTGTCGCTCGTGCCGAGGGAGATCGCGGTCGCGCCGGGCTCGGTGACGCCGAGGCCGATGAGGCTCGACGGGTTGTCGCCGGTCCATGCGACGACGTCCGCCTGCGGGAAGCGGTAGCGCTCCGTCCAGCAGCGAGCGAGCCTGCCGACGACGGTATCGCAGTCGACGACAGGCGGCAGCTTCGGGTGTAGCCCGGGTGCCGTCGCATCGAGCGCGGCCGGAGCCCAGTCGCCCGCCGCAATGTCCATCAGGTTCATGCCGGCACCGTCGCCACGGTCGATGGGCGCGTGGGCGCCGATCAGCAGCGAAGCGAGGTACGAGCTGACGACGTGGATGCGGTCCGTCCGTGCGTACGCCTCCGGCTCGTCCTTGAAGAACTTCCGGATCTGCGGACCCGTGAACCGCTCGAACGCCCGCGACCCGTGAGCCGTGCTACCGCATCCGGCCCACCCAGGGCGTCCGTGATTTCCGTGCACTCCGCGTGCGTGCTCGAGTCCATCCACACCGGCGAACGTTCACGGGCGAAGATGCCGCCGACCTGATCCACGAGGGGCAGGGAAGGGTCGAGCCCCTCCATCGCGGTGGCGGCCGACACGTTCAGGTAGACACTGCCGTGCTGCTGCCCCGACCCGGAGATCGCCTCGACACGTCCGAGCGCCGGCCCGAGCGTGATCGCGACCAGTCCCATCAACCGGTCGAGCGCCTCCGCCCACATGAGCGGCGAGCTGGTCACCACACGCGGATCCTCGCCGACGAATACGCCGTTCCGTGTGCCGTACGCCGGCAGCGCATCATCGAACGGCATGGACAGGTCGAGCAGAACACGGCGCTCGTCGCCGTCCACCTCAATGGCGATGGCGTTCAGGCTCTGCGTGCCGCAGTCGAAGCCCAGGTAGACGGCCAAGGCGCGAAGATCCGGGTCAGGCCAGCTCGAGATCGAGCCGCGTCACGGAAGCCGCCGGGAACTCGTACGCGAACGTCGTCCCGGTCGCGGCCACATCCGCCGTCACGGGCCGCACCGCGTCGGGCCGCTCGAAGGTATTGTGGTCGTGCACGTCGCGGGAGCGGAGCGTGGTCGCACGCGCGGACCGCACGCTCGCGCCGCGGACGGCGATGTCCACGGCCTGCGCTTCGGCAATGTGCCGGTTCGTCACGGTGAGCGTCAACGTGCGGCCCTGCATCAATGCCGAGCCGTCCAGGGTCTGCAGGCTGTTCGCGTTGCCGTCGCCGTCGGTCCACGCGGCGCCGGGCGCGGAGAACTCGGTGCGGAGCGATGTCGCGCCCTGGTGCGGGGCGTACATGGCGAACACGTGGTACGTCGGCGTGACCAGGAACTTGTCCCCATCCGCGAGGAACAGGGACTGGATGCAGTTGACGAGCTGCGCAATGTTGGCCATCGCGACCTTGTCGGCATGGCGGTTGAAGGTGTCGAGGGTGAGACCGGCGACCAGCGCGTCGCGCACCGTGGACTGCTGGCCGAACAGGTGGTACGGCTCGACGTTGGTGGTCATGCTGTGCCAGGCGCCCCACTCGTCCACGACCAGCTTGACGCGGTGCTGCCGGTCCAGCTCGCTCATCAGATCCCAGTGCGCGGTGATCAGCGATTCCATGCGGTCGGCGCTGGTGAGCAGCTCGTACCACGCCGGCTCGTCGAAGGCGACGGCCTCGCCGTTCCGCGCGCTGCAGTAGTGGTGCAGCGCCCAGCCCCACATCCGGTTGACCTCGCGGCGCTCGGCGAGCCGTTCGAAGAAGCGGCGCGTCCAGGCGCGGTCGTTGCCGCTCGGGCCGGAGCCAATGAAGCGGAGACCGACGCCGTAGTCGGGGACGGGCCACGTCGCGAAGCGGCGGAACTCCATCGCGTACTCGTCCGGCGTGAAGTTGCCGCCGCAACCCCAGGACTCGTTGCCAATGCCCCAGTAGCGAGCGTTGAACGGGTCGGGATCGCCGCCCGCGGCGCGCTGCTCGGCCAGCGTGGTGCTGCCCTGCGGTGAGTTGCAGTACTCGACCCACTCGGCGAAGGCGCGAGCGGGTAGCGTGCGAACGTTCGCGGCCATGTACGGCTCGGCCCCGACCAGCCGGGCGAAGCGCATGAACTCGTTCGTGCCGAAGCGGTTCGGATCGAAGCGCGCGGGAATGTTGCCGAGATTCCGGATGTTGGCGTCGTCCGACCAAATGTTGGTGCGCGTCGGCCGGCTTGCGGGATCGCCAATGCCGTCGCGCCAGTCGTAGGAGTCGGCAAAGCAGCCGCCCGGCCAGCGCGCGACCGCCGGCCGGATCGTCTTCAGCGCATCGACCAGCGCCTTCCGGATGCCGCCGTAGTTCGGGATGCGCGAGTCCTCGCCGACCCGAATGCCGTCGTACACGACGCCGCCGAGGTGCTCGACGAAGTGGCCCTGGATCTCCGGCGCAATGGTGCCGATCGGCTCGGCGGTGAGCACTTCAATGTGGGCGTCCGCGAGGCGGGCGCGCGGACGGCGGGGGCGGGCTCCGCCGAGCGTGAGAAACGGCGTGCCGGCCAGCACGGCGGCGCTCTTCATCGCGGACGCGACGAATTCCCTGCGATTCGGTTCTGCGCTCATGAGTGACTCCTCGTTCCGATCCGGCAGCGGGACACGGCCCCGTGCCGGCGGGCGGCCGGCTCCGGGGTCACGCATTCGTCGTCCACCCGCTCGTTCGGTTCCATGATTGACAATCCGTCATCCGCGTTCACGAGACCTTGCCCGTGTCGATTTCTGCGCCTGTCTCGCCGGCGGCTCGTCACCGGCTGCGAGACCGCTGCGCCGCGTGTCGCCGATCCCGTCCCTGTCGCCGTCAACTCGACACACGCCGTTGCGGACGTCTGCGGATGTCGCATTGCCGGCGCCTCGCGGGCGTCGGGATCGACGCTCCGAACATCCACGATCGGGTCATTTCTGCGTCGGCAGCCTGCGTGGGACCACACGCACGAGGCCGACGCGCGCGAGCATGACGAACCCCGTCGCACCGTACACGGTGGCGACGCGAAACACGTTTCGCCGCTTCAGGTCGGCGAACAGGTGTTGGTGCCAGGACGTGCGATTGGCCATCACGGAAAGATCCGCCGGGACCCGGTTCGCAGCAAGGCGCGACACCGGCGAGTTGGCTCGGGCGGTTGACAGGATCGCGTGATACGGACATCGTCGTGGGTCGAAGTCCGCGTGACGGGGGGCCGTCACGCCGGGCCATCCGGACCGGCACGAGGTCCCGCCGGCAGTCCAGCGTCTGCTCGACATCAGCCGCCTGACACAGCAATCCCTGGCGACGTGCGCCCTTTCTCCAGCGCAGGGCGTACTTGCGTTCACGTCCCATGAATGGAAGGCCCATTGTTGAAGGCGAACGCCCGGACCGGAATCCGCGTGGCGAGCCTGCTACTGGCAGGGTTGGTCACTCCCATCGCGGCAGACGCGCAGTCTGCGAGCGGGACCTTCACGTTGGCGCAGGCGGCGCGGGGAAAGGCCGTCTACGCCGAGAAGTGTGCCGCGTGCCACGGACCCGCGCTCACGGGAGGTGCGGCGCCACCGCTCACGGGGCCGGCGTTCGAGCAGAGCTGGAACCACCCCCGGGTCACGCTGGACGACATCTTCTTCCTGCAGCGGACGACGATGCCGGTGAATGCGTCGTCATCCGTCTCGCCCGCCGATCACGCGGCGGTGTTCGCGTACATCCTGCAGGTGAACGGCTATCCGGCGGGGCAAACGCCCGTGTCGCCGGGCGCACCGGGGCTGCTTCAGTCGCCGAGCTGGGTGTCCGCAGGTCTGACGGGTGATGGGCCGGGAACGGCAAAGGCGACATCGCCTCCGGACTTCATCGAAGGCGACGGCGGCGCCGCGCCGGCAACCAATGGTCCCGATCAGAACGCGCTCGACAACGCGTCCGGCTCGACCGACTGGCTGCTGTACACGCACGACTACGCCGGCACCCGTTACTCGCCGCTTGCTCAGATCAGCACGGCCAACGCGGCGGAGCTCGTGCCCGCGTGCATGTTCCAGGTCGGCGAGACGGACAACTTCCAGACGGGCCCCATCGTGCACGACGGTACCATGTACGTGACGACGTGGCAGACCACCATCGCGCTCGACGCCGCCACGTGCCGGCCGAAGTGGCGCCACACGTGGGAGCCGCTCGGCTTCCCCGGGTGGCAGCGGAACCGCGGCGTCGCACTGAAAGATGGGCGGCTCATCCGCGGTACGCCCGACGGATACCTGCTCGCGCTGAGTGCGGAAACCGGGGCGATGCTCTGGGCGCGGCGCGTGGCGAAGTCCGAGGATGGCGAGACGTTCAGCATGGCTCCGCTGGTCTACGATGATCTCGTGATCATCGGTCCGGCCGGGAGCGAGAACAACGTCCAGGGCTGGGTGGGCGCCTTCCGCCTGGCCGACGGTTCGCCCGTGTGGCGCTTCAACACGGTGCCGAAGCCGGGCGAGCCGGGCTACGAGACGTGGCACAATCCGGAAGGCATCCCGGTTGGCGGTGGAGCGGTGTGGACGTCCTTCTCGCTCGATCGCGAGACCGGCGATCTGTACATCCCCGTCACCAATCCCGCGCCCGACCTGCCGGTCCACCTCCGACAGGGTGACAACCTCTACACGAACTCGATCATCGCACTCGATGTGCGCACCGGGAAGCTGAAATGGCACCGCTCGCTCGTGCCCAATGACTCGCACGACTGGGACCTGACCCACGCCAGCCCGCTGGTTACCACGACCGTCAACGGCACGCCTCACCGCCTGGTGGTGACCGCCGGCAAGGACGGAGTGCTCCGTACCCTCGACCGCGAGACCCACGAAGTGCTGTACGAGACGCCCGTGACGACGCTCGAGAACCAGACCACGCCCACCACGACCACGCCGAGCCGCGTCTGTCCCGGCATTCTGGGCGGTGTCGAGTGGAGCGACCCCGCGTACCACCCGGGCACGAACCTGCTGTACGTGCCCGCCGTAGACTGGTGCTCCACGTTCACGGCCTTCGAGGATGCCCGCTACATCCCGGGCAAGAACTACCTTGGCGGGTCGGTCGACATGGATCCCCCCGAGATGTCACAGGGCTGGGTCACCGCCATCGACGCATCGACGGGTACCGTGAAATGGAAGTACCGTTCGCCGCGCCCGATGGTCGCCTCCGTCACGGCGACGGCCGGCAACCTGCTGTTGACGGGTGAGCTGACGGGCGACTTCCTCGCGCTCGACGCGCGAACCGGCGACGTCCTCTACCGCTTCAACACCGGCGGCTCGATGGGCGGAGGCATTGTCACCTACGACGTCGGCGGCACGCAGTACATCGCCGCCGCTTCCGGAAGCCCGTCGAATTTCTGGGTCGACGAGTTCCCGGGGTCTCCGACCATCGTGGTGTTCAAGCTGCGGTAGGACGCTCGACCGGGTTGCGTCGAGGCGAACTTCCGCCCGCAGCCGGGAAGGCCGTTCGTACGTCGATGGCCGGATCAGCGATGGGCGAGCAGTCTCTCGAACGTTTCCGGCGGCAGGTCGGCGAGCGAGCGGATCACGACGTCGGCCGCGCCCACCGCGCCGTCACCCACGCCGACGCACGCCATGCCGGCGCGCCGGGCCGCTTGCACGCCGGCCTCCGCGTCCTCGACCACGACGCAGCGCGATGGCGCCACGCCGACGCGCTCGGCGGCGACGAGGAACACCTCGGGGTCCGGCTTGCCGTGGTGCACGTCCTCGGCGGCGACCAGCGTGTCGATCCGACCGTCGAAGCCGAGCGCGCTGTGCATGACCTCGACGTTCAGCCGCGGCGCCGACGACGCGATGGCCTGGCGCCAGCCGCTCTCGTGCAGCCGGATCACCCAGTCGGTGGCGCCCGGCAGCGGCTCGATGCCACCCTCGCGGACGAGCTCGCGGTAGATCGCTTCCTTTGTGTCACCGATGCGGTGGATCCGGTCGGCATCCACGTTCTCGCCCAGCAACGTGGCGAGGATGGCGTCGTTGCGCTGGCCGAACGTGGCCAGGAACTGCGGACGCGTCAGTTCGATGCCTTCGCGCTTCATCACGCGGAGCCACGACTGCCAGTGGTAATCGCGCGAGTCGGCGAGCGTGCCGTCGAGGTCCCAGAGCACGGCGCGCGGTGGCGCTTCGGAGGAGGCGTTCTCCACGGGATCGCGCATCGGTCGGCCCGGATCGAGTGTCACTTCTGCCCGTAGTACGCGTCAGGGCCGTGTTTGCGCAGGAAATGGCGGTCGATCAAGTGCCCTGCCGGCCGTGACGCGTCGGGCGCGACCGCGCGGACCGTGCACTCGAGCCGCGCCAGGAACTCGAGCACGCGCGAGATCTCGACCGCGTCGAACGCGTCCCGCCCCCATGTGAACGGCCCGTGGTTGGCGACGAGGACACCCGGCACTTCGTGGCCCGCGATGCCGAGACCGGTGAACGTCTCGACGATGACGAGGCCGGTGTTCCGCTCGTACTCGCCCTCCACTTCCTCGCTCGTCATCTCGCGCGTGCACGGCACGTCGCCGCGGAAGTGATCGGCGTGCGTGGTGCCGAGGCAGCGCACGGGCAGGCGCGCCTGGGCGAGGGCCGTGGCGAACTCGCTGTGGCTGTGGGCGACGCCGCCGCAGTCGAACGCGCGGTAAATCTCGAGGTGCGTCGGGGTGTCGGAAGACGGGCGCAACTCGCCCTCGAGCGCCTCGCCGGTCTCGAGCGAGACGGGCACCATGTGGTCGGGTCTCAGTTCGTCGTAGGAGAGGCCGCTCGGCTTGATGACGAAGAGCCCGGCCTCGCGGTCCACTCCCGACACGTTGCCGAACGTGCCCATCACGAGCCCGGCCTCGAACAGCTCGAGGTTCGCGCCCCAGACCGTCTCGCGCAGATCCTCCGCGATCATTGCCGCTCCTCCATCATCCCCCCAATCCCCCCAATCCCCCCAATCCCCCCAATCCCCTCATCTCCCTCATCTCCCTCATCTCCCTCATCTCCCACATCTCCCCCATCTCCCATCTCCCTCATCTCCCGATCTCCCCGATGACCCGCTCGCGCAACGCGAGCAGCCGCTTCATGAGGCGGCCGAGGTCGGGGCTCGCGTCGGGCACGCCGCCGAACACGTCGTGCAGCTCGCGGTACATGCCGTACAGCTCGTTGTAGACGATGCGGGCGGTAGTGTCGGGTTGGAACCGCCGCTCGCGGAGCGACGTCATCCGTTCCTGCGCCGCGGGGAACGAGTCGTAGCCGCCCGCGTCAGCACCCGCCGCGACGGCGGCGGAGATGGCGGCGCCGAGCGCGGGTGTCTGGGGCGAGCCGGCAATGAGCATGGGCCGGCCGAGCACATCGGCGTAGATCTGCATGAACAGCTCGTTCTTCTCCGCGATGCCGCCGCAGCAGACCACGCGCTCGATGGGAATGCCGTGCACCGCGAGTTGCTCGACGATCGCGCGCGCGCCGAACGCGGTCGCCTCGATGAGTGCGCGGTAGATGTCGGCCCGTGTGGTGTGCAGGGTCTGTCCGACGAGCAGGCCGGTGAGCCGGGGATCGACGAGGATGGTGCGGTTGCCGTTGTTCCAGTCGAGCGCGAGCAGCCCGGACTCGCCCGGGCGCAGCCGCGATGCTTCCGCGGTAAGCGCGCGGTGCAGGGCCTCGTCGGCTTCACACACGACTTCGATCCACCAGTGGAGCAGGTCGCCGACCGCGGACTGGCCGGCCTCGATGCCGTACCAGCCATCGATCACGGAGCCGTCCACGATGCCGCAGATACCGGGCACATCGGCGAGCGGCTCCGATGTCGGCGCGATCGCGATGTCGCAGGTCGAGGTCCCGATGATCTTGACCAGCGTACCGTGCGTGATGCCGGAGCCGACCGCGCCGTAGTGCGCATCGAAGCCGCCCATCGCCACCGGGATCCCCGCGCGCAGGCCGAGCTCCTCCGCCCACGTCGCCGAGAGCGGTCCGGCCGCGCGGTCCGGCGGGTGCGCCTTCGTGTAGAGCCGGTCGCGCAGCGCGGCGAGCTTCGGATCGAGGCGCGTGAGGAACGCTTTCGAGGGCAGCCCGCCCCAGACGTCGGAGTACATGCCCTTGTGGCCGGCCGCGCACACGCAGCGCGGGATCTCCGCCGGGCTCTTCGCGCCGATCAGGACGCCAGGAATGTAGTCGGCCAGTTCGACCCAGCTCACGGCCGCGGCGAACACGTCGGGCGCGACCTTCAGGCAGTGCCAGATCTTGGACCAGAACCACTCGGAGGAGTAGGTCCCGCCGATGGGCGCGAGGTATTCGGGCGCGCGCTCACGTGCGGCTTCGGTGATCGCGGCCGCCTCGTCCGCCGCGGTGTGATCCTTCCACAGCCAGGCGTGCGCGGCCGGATTCGCCTGGAACTCCGGATCGAGCGCGAGCGGGCGAGCGTCCGCGTCGATGGGCAGCGGCGTCGAGCCGGTCGTGTCCACACCGATGCCGATGACCTCGTCGGAGGCGAAGTCGGGCACGACCGCGGCGGCGGCGGCGAGCGCGCCGCACGCGGACTCGCGCAGCCCGAGGATCCAGTCGGCGGGGTTCTGCCGCGCGAGGTGCGGGTCGCGCGGGTCCAGGATCACGCCGTGGACGCCGGACGGGTACTCGAACACGTGCGTACCGGCGGTCGCGCCGTCGGCGCAATCGGCGACGACGGCCCGCACCGAGTTGGTGCCGAAGTCGAGGCCGAGCGTGAACGCGTGCGCCATTGGTTCAGCCCAGCAGGATCGGGCTCACGATGTCGAGCACGTCCGGGCCGGTCCCGGCGGCCCGCGCCGCCGCCAGTTGATCGCGACGCGCGACGATGCGCACGGCCTTCAGCGCGATGTTGGCGAAGTTGATCATGCTGCGTTCCATGGCGCGGGTCGGGTCGTCGCGGTACGTGAACTGGTCTTGGCTGTAGAAGCCGCGGTAGTTGCGTTCGAACGTGGTGAACAGGTACTCGACGGACTCGGGCACGGACACCGTCCCGAAGATGAGGTCCTGGTCGTTCCGTCCCTGGCGCGCGTCGTTGATGTCGAACTTGTGGATGGGCACTCCGGCGAAAGCCGCGAGGTCGCAGGCGGTCGAGGCCGTCGTACCCTCCATCTTCTGGTGGCCGTAGTCCACGGTCAGGCCGCAGTTGTTGCCGCCGGTGGTCGCGTTCACGCGTTGTGCCACGAGGATCGCCGACGCCGCGGTCGGGATGATCATGTACAACTCGCGCGGCTCGTACGGCTTGGGCTCGATGGCCAACCGGATACCCGCTGCGACGCAGGCGCGGTTCGCCTCGACCAGCGCTTCCGTGAACCACTCGAGTGACTCGAGGTAATCGATCTGGAAGTGGTAGTCGGCGCCGTCCGACCCGGGCCACACGCTCAGCACCGGGATGTTCAGCACCTTGCAGATCTCGACCGCCTTCAGGATCTCCTCGAGCGCCTCGCCCCGGAGCCCGGCGTCCGGGTTGCAGGGCCCGCCCAGCCGGAAGCGCGGATTGGTCCACGTGTTGATGTTGCAGGCGGTGACCTTCATGCCGAGCTCCGGCAGGAGCCCGCCGCGCGCGCGCTCGACCGCACCCCAGTCGACGTCGCCGTTCAGCGTCTTCTCGAACACGCTCTGGTGGATCTCGATGAAGTCGATGCCGGCGGCCTTCGTGCGCCGGCACTGGGCCTCGAAGTCGGAGGCGAAGCCGGGATCGTCGGAGTGATAGCCGACGGGCGCGAAGCGGTCGAAGAACTCGCCGGCCGACCAGTGGCCCACGCTCATCCGGATGTCGAGCGCATCCATGAACGCGATCGAGGCTTCGCGATCGAGCGGCGCCGTCAGGCCGGCGGCGTGTTCGAGCTGGTCCTTCGTAAAGCGCGACATGTTCGTTTCTCTCTCAGCCACGGAAGTAGAGGTAGGCCATGGCGATCATGATCAGCACGACCACGGACAGGATCACGTCGCGCCGGTCCCAGCTGCGCCGGGACTCCGCGCTCTGTTCCTCCGTCACCGTGGCGTACGTGAGGCCCGAGATCGCCTCGTACGACGGCGCCTCGGTCGCGTAGCTGACCACCACCATGGTCACGACGGATACCAGGAAGATGAACAGACTGTAATACTGGAAGTAGATGTGGTTGACGATCCAGAGGAAGGAGCCCGGATCGTACCCGGCGAAGCCGCCCAGCCCGAGGCTCACGGGTGTGTCCACGGCGAGCCGGAAGACGCCGAGCAGGAACCCGACGATGAGCGCGGCGAGGCAGCCCTTCGCGTTCAGCCGCTTGTTGAACACGCCCAGGAAGAAGACCGTGAAGATGGGCGGCGCCAGGTAGCCCTGCACGCCCTGCAGGTATTCGTACAGCCCGCGCGCACCCTGGATCACCGGGATCCAGAGCAGCCCGATCAGCACCATGATCGCGGTGGCGACGCGCCCGATCCACACCAGCCGGTGCTTCGTCGCCTCCGGCCGGAACTTCTGGTACAGGTCCATCGTGAACAGTGTGGATGACGCGTTGAACACGCCGGCCAGCGAGGACATCAGGGCGGCGAGCAGGCCGGCCACGACAATGCCGCGCACACCCACCGGGAGCACGCTCGTCACCAGCAGCGGGAACGCCGCCTGCGCGGCTTCCGTGATGACGTCGCCATTGGCGTCCACCATGCCGTTCAGGCCGCTGTACTGCCCCGTACGGGCAAGCGCGAGCGCGATCATGCCCGGGATGATGAAGATGAACACGGGCAGCAGCTTGAGCAGACCCGCGAAGATGCTGCCGCGGCGGGCCTGCGTCTCGTTGCGCGCGGCCAGCGCGCGCTGCACGATGTACTGATCCGTGCACCAGTACCAGAGCCCGATGATCGGGGCGCAGAAGAGCATCCCGAGCCACGGGTAGTTTCCGTTGAAGTACCACGCCAGTCGCGTCGGCTCCATCACCGGTGCCCACGTGCCCTGCATGCCGGCCGGGATCAGCGGCTTCCACAGGTTGAACATGTCCGGATCCAGCGCGGCCCGGAACCCGCCCCATCCTCCCAGCGCCTGCAATCCGAACCACGTGAGCAGCGCGGAGCCGATCACGAGGATCAGCGTCTGCATCGCTTCCGTGTACGCGACCGCGCGCATCCCGCCCGCTACCGTGTACACCCCGGTAAGCAGGATGACGGAGACCGAGCCGATCCAGAAGCTGTTCCAGACCGTCCCGCCGATGGCGACGTGCACGTCCGGCAGCAACGTGGCGAAGACTACGCCGCCCGCGAAGATGCCGACGGCGATCTTGGTCAGGACATAGCCGACGAGCGAGATGAGCGAGAGCACCCAACGCGCGGCGGGCGAGAACCGCTTCTCCAGGAACTCCGGCATCGTGTAGACCTGGGAGCGCATGTAGAACGGCACGAACACCCACGCCAGCACGAGCAGACACCAGGCGTGCAGCTCGTAGTGCGCGAGCGCGACGCCGCTCGTCGCGCCGGAGCCGGCCAGCCCGACCAGGTGCTCGGACCCGATGTTCGACGCAAAGATCGAGGCGCCGACAATGAACCAGCCGAGGTTCCGGTTGGCCAGGAAGTAGTCGTCCGGCGTGTCCTTCCGCCGGCGGAATACCCAGCCGGCGATACCGAGCACGAGGCCGAGGTAGCCGAGGATGATCAACCAGTCGAGCGCGGCCATGGGCGGTCCCTTTGCGGCTGTCGTTCGGCGTCAGGATCACGGGAGCCAGCGGCCGCGTGGCGCGCGAGCCCGGCGGCAGCGCCGGGAGTGTACCACGGATGCGGCGGAGGCCGCCAGAACGGGCGGCCTCCGCGCGTGTCACGGAACGGCCCTGGAGCGCGACCCGGGGACGCACCCCGGATCGGCCCGGAGCCCGGTCTCAGAGCGCGAGAGTTCAACCTTACCACATATACCAGATACGTACGTCGTGGATCAGCGATTTCGCGGCAACGAGGCACACCTCTCTCCCCGCCGAAGGACGTTCCCCCTTTTTTTTTTTTTTTTTTTTTTTTTTTTTTTTTTTAAAAAAAAAAAAAAAACCCCCCCCCCCCCCCCCCCCCCCCCCCCCCCCCCCCCCCCCCCCCCCCCCCCCCCCCCCCCCCCCCCCCCCCCCCCCCCCCCTCTCTTTTTTTTTTTCTCTTTTCTCTTCTCTTACCTCACATATCTCCTCTCACAAATAACTCTCTAACCTTGCACCCTTAACAACTTCCTTATCTCTTTCGCCGGTACACGCATACGCTTCTCGAGCGCGACCCGAGCGACACACCCCAGAAAGCCCACTTCTTCTTTTTTTTATCATCATCTTTTCTTGAACTACACCCTCGCCGCCCGGACGACGCACAAACCCAGAACAACGGCGCCTCTCACAGACCATAACAAAACCAACCCTCATCGAACACCCCCCCCCCCAAAAAAAAAAAACACCCCCAACCACACACCCCCCCACCACCACACCCCCACTCACCCCCCCCCCACCCACACCACAGAGTTCACCACCCAGATCGTCGTCGTGGATCATTTTTCAATCAACACCTCTTAATACACACACCTCTCTCTCATTTTAATACCAACCCAACACGTCGTCGTAACGGCACGAGGCACACCCTTCTCCGGTCTTTCGAAGACGTTGACGGCGTCGTCGGTCGCGGAGCCTGCCCTCGTCAGCAGAATTAACACTAGGACGGCGCGCGGTCGGCGGAGCCTGCCCTCGTGAGTACCCTAGCATGACCACTCGCCGCCGTTTTATAACAAAATAAAAATTTTATCTCACATATCATCATACACTTTTTTTATCTTTAAATGAACGAAATAACCAAAAAAAAAAAAAAAAAAAAAAAAAAAAAAAAAAAAAAAAAAAAAAAAAAAAAAAAAAAAAAAAAAAAAAAAAAAAAAAAAAAAAAAAAAAAAAAAAAAAAAAAAAAAAAAAAAAAATATATTATAACGGCACGAGGCACACTTCTTTTTTTTTTTTTTTTTTTTTTTTTTTTTTTTTTTTTTTTTCTTCTCTCATATCTAACCCTAATTTATATCTCTTTCGTAACACCGTCGGCCACTCACCGACGCGACACAGAGTACACCACCCGATCGTGCATAACGGCGATCTAAGCACGACACCCTCCAAACGTATAAACACACTACATCACAACCACCAACCCAACAAAACACAAGGAACGCACGATCATCGTTTCGGCTCCTTCAATTTTTTTCCTGTGATTTGCGCAATGCGGTGTGCCGGGTGGCCGCTCTAGAGTAGCGTATCTATCTCTTTTTTTAAACTCTATACACCATCCCAAATATTTTTCTTACATTCTTATATCACATTTTTATTTTCTCATATCACACCCTTCCCTCAATTTTTTTTTTTTTTTTTTTTTTCTAAGGCGACACACCACAACACACAACAAAATACAACTATATATATATTAATCCGAACTTCTTCACCCATATCCTCGTTCAAACCTCATCTTCATCTCACTCTTCTCTTTCGCCACTTCCCAAACATTGCTCTACTCTCACACACTCACAACAACTGCGCAGCAAGGCGCCACTTACCCCAGGCGGCAAGTAACCCCACCGTCCCCACCTCCCGGCCGAAGGACGTTACGGCGCTGCGGTCGGCGGACTGCCCTCGTCTAAACTCTCTATCAATATTTTTTAAAATCATCTTACATCTATCATAATCTCTTTTTTCTTTTTTAATCTCTTATCTTTATCTATCTTACCCTATAACCAATCCTCCCACACCCACACAACGCAATGGAACACAACTAAGATGTGCAGTCTGACGTCTTTTTGCGCGTCATTGGCTTTCTCGTGAGACCCAGCATGACCACTGCCGTTCACCCGTCACATCGAACGAAATGTTGAACGCAAATGCGCTAGGCCAAAATTATCTATATATTTAAAACTATCATCGTAATCTTATATCTCTCAACTCTTATCTTTTTATTTCTTAACTAACTTTATTTTTTTCTTTTTTAACTCTCTCTCTATTTAAACTAACTCTACTATCTCTTCTTACTCTACCTTTATTTGAGGGATACATCGTCGGCAATGGAACACCCCAGCAGCACGCACCCGCCGCGAGCAGAGAAACGAGAATCGGATCTTCATCGCTTCCTCCCTCCGTTCCGTGAGGCGCGGACGCCGCCAGACCGGCGTACCCGGTACGTTTCTCTCTTTTTCCTCTTTTATATCTTATTTTTTCTTTTTCCTTCTATCCTTCTTCCCCCCTATTTCCTTCTTTTCTTCTCTTCTCTTTTATCTCTCCTTCTTTCACTTTACTATTATTTTTCTCTCTCTTCCTTCTCATTCTTTTCTCATTCTTTTCATTTATCTCTTCTCTATTTCTTTTTTATCTTTTTCTTTTTCCTCTTTTTTATTTATCTCTCTTTTTCTTTTTTCTTTTCTTCTTTTCCTTTCGCGCTGCTGTCCCATCTCTATCCTACTGCTCTGTTCTCTTTCTTCTGCTCTATCGGCCGCGCGCGATGCAAGGTGCGCCACACTCGCCGCCATGGTCAGGCACGAGTCCTATCGAAGCGAGTCCGTGTCTCCTGAGCCAGACCCTTTAAGTAATCCTTCTTCATCTCGTCCCCGATGTTCTGGTCCCGCGTGGACCGTGACTTCGGCATTGCTCCGGTCGCCTTTCTCTTCTTTTCTCTCTTTTTCCATCTCTTTCTCTTCTCCTTCTTTCTTTTATCTTCTCTCTCTCTTTTCTTCTTCTATTTGCTTCCTTCTTTCTACTTTTTCTTTTCTTCTTTCTTCTAGCATTTTCTTTCCACGGAGCAAGCGCGGCTGAGGCGAGGCGCGCGCCTGGCCGCCCGGGCGCTCGCGAACTCCGCGGAATCGGCCGGTTCACCGCCTCATCCAGCCTCTGATCGCGCTGTTCCGCTCTCTTCGTTTCTCTCTTCTATCCGCTCTTCTCCTTACTATTTATTCTCTCGAGCTGATTGGGTATCTATCCGTCTCTCTCTCTTATTTCTTTCTCTATCTTAATCTTCTCCTTTCCTATTCGTTTCTCCGCTCGTATCAGAGACGTCTGAGCTCTCCTCTCTCATCGTCTCCTCGGCTCGTATTTTTTTATTTTCTTCCTTTCTCTCTCTCTCTTCTCTCTCTCTCTTTTTTCTTTCTTTCTTTTCCTGTACCTTCTATCTCTCTTCTCTTCTTCTTTCTCTTTTTCTTCTTTCTTTTTTCTTCTTCTTCTCCTTCTTTCTTTTCTTTTTCTCCTTCTCTCTTTTCTTCTTTCTTTTTCTTTTCTTCTTCTCTCTTTCTCTCTTTCTTTTCCTTTTTTCTCTTCTTTTTCTTCTTTTCTCTTTTCTTATATTTCTCTCTTTTCTATCATTCTTCTCTCTTTTTCATCTACTTTTTTCATCTTTCTTTTCTTCTCTCTCATTTCTTTCTCATCTTTCATCTCTTCTTTTTCTCTCTCTTCTTCTTCTTCTTTCTTCTCTTCTTTCTCTTCTTTTTTTTCTTCTTTTTTTCTATCTTCTCTCTCTTTTTTTTCTTCTTTTTTCTCTTCTTTTCTCTCTTTTTCTCTCTCTTCTTCTTTCTTTTTTTTTCTTTTATCTTTCCCTTCTCTTTTCACGATTTGTTCGAACTCTAGTTCCTTATCTCCATCATCTTCTCTGCCACTGTCTCTTACCTATATTTACTTTTACTCTATCACTATCTTATCTCCATTTACACTCAGAACCCCTTTTCCCAGCCTCTACCGATCCGTGCTCCAGCGGACGTCCTATACGTACAACCCCGATTCGCTCCAGCGCATGACCTACACCTGCGCCTCGCGATCAATGCGGTCTCCGGGTTCGCACCGGCCTACGTCTAGCTGGCCAGCGCCCTGCTGCAGCAGACTCCAACTACTGGGATGTCGATCCGCGCGATAGCGGAGCCGGCGCTCGAGCCCTCGACACGCACGGACAACGCGCCGGGCCTCTCCTCCACCTACACCACTCTCTGTTAGTACTACTACGCGTTCGGCCACGATTACGAGAAGTCTATTCTCTACTACCTGGCCGCCATGCAAGGGCGCCACACCCGCCCATGGCCTGTACGGCAAGCCTAACCTCTCACCGTCACCGGTCATGTCGATTCGGCGCTCCCCGTCGTGCGCCACGCGCGCGAGCTCGAGCTCATGAATCCTCTCGTCGTCAGCACCCAGTGCTTGTCGTGTACCTGCGCGAATCGCCTCGAGGAAGCCCTGTACACTTTCACCTTTCTCTCCGTACACATGATTCCACGTACTACGTCGCTCTCTACATCGAAAACCTCGTGTCCATGCTCCTCATGGTGCGACGCGGCACACCGCCGTCCTCGCGCAACGCCACGCGAATTCAAGGCGGACCCCGCTTCCTTCTGCGAGCAGGACCTGAACTTCTAGCACGGCCGCTCTTTCTACTGGGCCTCCGTCGGCGAACCGCGCCCGCCCTCGCCTCCTCGACGAGAGAAGGCCATTCCCGGGATCCGAGCTCTCCGCATCGCCACGGCACTCGACCGTCGCATGGGCCGGCACCTTCGTCTTCTCGACCGCGCCATCGAGCAGCAGGATCCCTTCCTGCCCTAGATCACCGTACTGCCTGTCATGTAACCGTTCCGCCTCGATCCACTCTATCCCGACGTCCTCCGAAGGCTCCGCCTCGATCTATACTTCCCCACCCCCGCGCTGACCCCGCGTCTGAGACCTCGCCCCTGCCGCTCCGGCCCCGCTCCCCGAGCCCCGAACCTCGTCCTCCGCGATGCGGCGCCGCACCGGTTCGCCGCGGCGCGAATTTGACACGGCGTCCAACGAAACTTGACACCCCGCCAGGCCCGGGTTACTATGCGGATAATTCACTGGACATACTGTCAGGTGAAATATCACGGGACCCACCCAGAAAACGGAGGCTGGCATGGCATCGAGGCGAATCCTGAGCGTGGCCGCACTTCTTCTGCCGGTCGGGACGTTGGCGGCTGCGTTCGCGGGCGGACCGCGCACCACGACAGAGACGTGCTCGACGGTGATGGAGTCGAAGGTGTGCGCGTGGGTGACGATCGATGGAGCGAATCCTGTGGAAGTGGGTGCGACGATCCCGATGTCACTGATCGAGTCGGTGCCGGCGGACGCGCCGATGGTGTGGCCGCCGGAGGAACTGGCGGACATCGAGCTGCCGGCCGAGGCGCATGCGTTGGGGATCGATCACCTGGGCATCAACTGGGAAGCGCACGGTCATCCGCCCGCGACGTTCATGACGCCGCATTTCGACTTCCACTTCTACAACATTTCGCGGGCGGCGGTGAGCGCGATCGACTGTTCGGACTCCACGAAGCCATCGTCGCTTCCGGCCGGGTACGCGCTGCCGGACATCGCGATTCCGGACATGGGCACGCTGGTCGGGCTGTGCGTGCCTCGTATGGGGATGCACGCGATGCCGGCGCAAGACACGGACGCCACGGACGCGTTCGGCGCGAGCATGATGCTAGGCTACTACGGCGGCAGCCCGATCTTCTTCGAGCCGATGGTCTCGCAGGCGCTGCTGCTGAAGGGGAAGGACTTCACGCTGCCGGTGCCCGGGCTGCGGGGTCTTCCGTCTGGCGTCCGCTATCCGCGGGAGCTGCGGGCGACGTATGATTCGAAGAACCGGGAGTACCGATTGGTGGCGACGGGCTTCGACGCCCGTTGAGCGTCCAGGCTGGTGAAGGAGGACATGGCGGAGGAAGTGAACACCCGGCGGTACCGGAAGCGGAAGCGCGCGATCCGGGAGGAAGAGACTCGGGAGCGGATCACCGAGGCGCTGGTGGCACTGCATCGCACGGTCGGGCCGGCGAACACGAAGGTGACGGAAGTCGCCGAACGTGCCGGGGTCAGCCGGATGACGGTGTACAACCACTTCCCGACGGACGCCGACATGTTCGAGGCGTGCTCGACCCACTGGATCGCGCGTCATCCGTTTCCCGACCCGGGGGCCTGGGCGGCAGTATCGGATCCGCGCGAGCGGTTGCGGGCGGGATTCGGGGAGTTGTACGCCTGGTACCGCCGGGCGGAGGACATGTGGGACAACGTGCTGCGCGATGCTCCGATCATGCGGTCGGTCGGTGACGTCATGGACGCGAATTGGTGGCCGCTCGTGGAGCGCATGGTCGATGTGCTCTCCGCCGGCTGGTCCACGGACGAGAGTGCCGACGAGAGACGGGTGGCGCTCCGTCTGCTGCTCGACTTCCGGACGTGGCAGGTGCTGACCGGAGCGGGGCTGGACGACGCGCGGGCGGCTGCGCTCGCGGTCCGGATGGCGGAGTGCGGCCGCGCGAAGGACGACAGCGCGGCTCGAGCGTCGCCGGCAACGTCACGTTCCTGAAACGCGCAGGCACCGGAGCGGATTCCGCCCCCGCGTCCGGCAACGCCGGCGCGGCGCGGGTCCTTGCCGCGTCGGTCTCCCCGTTCCACACTCCATCCGTTGAAAGGGAAGGGCCACGGCCGGAGAGAGCTTCGGACCGTGATCCCGTCCCAGCCCGCGTTCCCCGGATGGGTGCTTCCCATGATCGATCATCCCGCAGAGAACGGGTTCGGTCCCATGCCCGCGCCGGTGCGGCGCGCGGCCTGCGCAGCACGTCGGTGGAGGCGTGATCTGTGGCTGCCGCTGCTCGCGTTGTCCGCCTGCCGGCCCGCCGGCGCCTGGATCGCCACCGCGCCCGCGGACACCGCGTTCACCGCGATCGACGCCGACGGCGCGACGGTGATCCCGAACGGCCGGCTGCTGACGCCGCGCGGCCGGCAGATCGTGGTGGCGCCGCACCCGTACGGCCTTGCGCTCAGCCGTGACGGGCGCAGTGCGGCGACCGCGAATTCCGGCGTGCGGCCGTTCTCCGTTTCGCTGATCGATGATGTGGCGGGCGGCGACCCGTCCGTGCGGCAGATCCCGCCGGGGGCGAACACGGACCGCGGCGTGCTCGAGTCGGTGTTCATGGGTCTCGCGTACTCACCCGACGGCGAGCTGTTGTACGTGGGCGGGGGCCAGGAGGGCGCGGTGGTCGTCTTCGATGTCGCGAGCGGCGAGCGCGTGGGCGAGATCGACTGCAACGTCGCTTTCGATGGACGCGCGTACGAGGACAGCTACATTGGCGACCTGGTCTCGAGCGACGATGGCGCGACGCTGTTCGCGGTGGACCAGACCAACTTCCGCGTCGTCATCCTCGACACGTCGACCCGGCGGCTGGTGGGCAGTGTGCCCGTCGGACGGTACCCGTTCGGGATCACGCTCACGCCGGATGGCGGACGCGTGTACGTCGCCAATGTCGGCCAGTTCGAGTACACGCCGGTGCAGGAGTCGGAGCCGTCCGACTCGGTGCGGCAGGGCCTGTCGTTCCCGGCATTCGCGTACGGCAGCGAGGAAGCGCGCGAGGGGACGACGGCGGAAGGCTACGACGTGCGGGGCCTGGGCGACCCGAACGCGCCCGAGGCATTCTCCGTCTGGGGCATCGACGTCGGGGACCGGACCCGGCCTCGCGTGGTCTCCCGGATCAAGACGGGGATCCTCGTGGGCGAGATGGTCGAGGATTTTCCCGCGGTGGGCGGCTCGAGCCCGAACTCACTGGTGGCGACGGCCGACCGCGTGTTCGTCAGCAATGGCAACAACGACCGGATCTCGGTGATCGACATCGCGCGGGACACGGTGGTCGGTGACCTCGCGTTGCAGCTGGATCCGCGGCTGGGCGGGCTGCGCGGCCTGATCCCGTTCGGACTGGCGCTCTCGCCGGACCAGCGGCGGCTGTACGTCGCGGAGTCGGGCATCAACGCAGTGGCGGTCGTGGACGTGCCGACCATGCGCGTGCTCGGCCACATCCCGGTGGGCTGGTTTCCCGGCAAGCTGGCGGTAACGCCGGACGGCCGGCATCTCGTCGTCGCCAACGCCAAGGGGTTTGGCAGCGGACCCAACGGCGGACCCGATTTCGAGCCTGGCCCGGAAGGCAGCTACGTGGGCAACCTGATGCGGGGCACGGTCTCGGTCATCGAGATCCCGTCGGACGCCGCGCTACCCGACGAGACCGAGCAGGTGGTGCGCAACAACTTCACCTTCAGGCGTGAGAGCGATCCGGCGTTCGCGGCGCGCGCCCGGAACCCGATCCCGCTCCGTCCCGGGGCCAGCGAATCACCGATCCGCCACATCGTCTTCATCACCAAGGAGAACCGCACGTACGACGAGGTGTTCGGCCAGGTGGCGGGTGCACGTGGCGAGGCCTTCGCTCGCCCGCTTCGGGCGCGCTGTGCGCGTACGCAACCGGAACGGTAGCGCAGTGGTGGACGACGTGACGGTCATGCCTAACCATCTCGCGCTGGCGGACCGCTTCGCGCTGGGCGACAACTTCTACTGCGACTCCGATGTCTCCGCCGACGGCCACCGCTGGCTGGCCGGCGTCTTCCCCAACGAGTGGGTCGAGACGGGCACGCCGGCCGCGTACGGCGGTGGACGGCAGTTGCGCTGGCCCAGCACGGCGCCCGGGATCCTCGCATTCGTGGGATCGTCGGCGACCGTCTACCCCGAGGACTACAACGAGGCCGGCACCATCTGGGACCACTTCGAGCGCCACGGCATCGACTTCTTCAATTTCGGGCTGGGCTTCGAAATGGCGGGCGGCATCGAGCGGCAGCAATTCCGCTACACGGGGATTCGCATCGGCATCAACTACCCGCTGCCCGCGCCGCTGATGGACCACACCTCGCGGCTTGTTCGCCACGTTCAATACCAGCATTCCGGACCAGTTCCGGACCGACATGTTCATTCGCGAATTCAACGACCGTTGGGTGGGAGAAGGGAAGACGCTGCCCGCGGTGCTGACGATGATGCTGCCCAACGATCATGGCGCCGGCGAGCGGCCCGCCGATGGTTACCCGTTCCTCGAGAGCTACATGGCGGACAACGATCTGGCTCTCGGTCGCGTCGTGGAGTTCCTCTCACACACACCGTACTGGTCGAGCATGGTGATCGTGGTGGTCGAGGACGATCCGCAGGGCGGCGTGGACCATGTTGATGCGCACCGCAGCATCCTCATGGTGATCTCGCCGTACGCCCGCAAGGGCGTGGCGGGCCACGTGCACTACAGCTTCGGCAGCGTCATGAAGACGATCTGGAACGTGCTCGGCGTGCCCTACCTCAACCAGTACGACTTCGGCGCCACCGACCTGGCCGATCTGTTCACCGACACGCCGGACTTCACGCCGTACGATGCGCTGCCGCCGGACCTGCGCATCTTCGATCCGCAACGCGCGCTGGATCCGCTGGACGTGAACTTCAACTGGAAGGCGCTCGCCGAGTCGCCGCGGCTGGATGACGTGGCGGAGATGCAGCGCATGGCCGCGGAAGCGGACGGGAGGCGCTGAGGCTCGCGCTCATCGTGTACCGACGACGTGTACCGACGACCAAGACGCGCCTGCCGCTCAGCAGGTGGCCATCAGTAGGTGAAGTCGAACGAGCCGTTGGTGACCTTGCGTACGTCCGTTCCGCTGTTGCCGACGGGGCCGGCGTCGAACGAGAACGTGCCCTTTGCGGCATGGTCATTGAGCGAAGTGATCGTGACCGTTCCGCCGCCCTGCAGTCCGACGGCGTACCACGACTGATCGCCTTCGCTTACGCTTCCGCTCGCCTCGCTGTCGGCGAGATCGTAGGTGCCGGTGCCGTTCACCACGGCGGCAATCCCGAGAGTGATACCATCAGCAGTGCCGCCAATGCTGAAGAAGTTGCCGATGAGGCCGCCCTGGATCGTGGAACCTGCGCTCCATGCCTGTCCATCGATGGTTGCCTTGAACGAGCCGCCGGGGTCGCCACCGGGGTCCGTGACGGAGTCGCCCGACGAGCAGGCGACGACGAACAGTGAAACGCATGCCAGGGACAGAATATGGCGCATGAATGGCCTCTCATGTTGCGGGGTCAGGACCGCGTTCGCATAGGTGAACGTGAAAGAGGCGCCAGCTCCGCCAACCGCCGTTTGAACGGAGGTCCCTGATGCGCTACATGCGTTGCCGCGGCGGCAGGCGCGGTGTAGCATCGATGACGATCGGCTGTCGTCCTTCCCCCGGATTGCCTTCCATCCCTGCGCAGGAGGAAAGAAATGGGCCCGACCCAGCGCACAGGCGCGTGGCTCCACCCCGCTCGATGCGCTGGTCCGACAAGGTCCATGCCCGTCCACCAACGCGTTCTGCGTCGCCTGCCGCTGGTTGTGGTTGCCGGGTCGGTTCTGGCAGCCGCGGGCTGCCAGGCCGCTGCCGCGCCCGAGCCGCGCACGCGCGTCGTGCTGCTCGGCACCGGCACACCCAACGCCGATCCCGAGCGGCAGGGTCCGGCCACCGCGATCATCGTGGACGACCGCGCCTACCTGGTGGACGCGGGCACGGGAATCGTGCGCCGCGCGGCGCAGGCTGCGCGCGACCTCGGCATCGGCGCGCTGCGGCCATCGCAACTGGACCGCGTCTTCATCACACACCTGCACTCGGACCACACGCTGGGCCTGCCCGACCTGCTGCTCACGCCGTGGGTGCTGGACCGGGTCGCGCCGCTCGAAGTCTGGGGCCCACCGGGCAGCGCGCGCATGATGCGGCTGATCGGCGAGGCGTGGAGCGAGGACATCGCCATTCGCTCGGACGGACTCGAGCCGCACGACAACAATCCGGACGGCTACAATTCGGTGGTCCACGAAGTGACGCCGGGGCTGGTCTACCAGGACGATCTCGTGAAGGTGTACGCCGTGCAGGTGAAGCACGGCTCGTGGCAGTACGCCTACGCGTATCGCTTCGAGGGGCCCGACCGCACCATCGTCATCAGCGGCGACACCTCGCCCACCGACGCGATCGTCGAGGCGTGCGACGGCTGCGACGTGCTGGTCCACGAGGTCTACAGCGCAGCGCGGTTCCAGGGCCGCGACTCGGCGTGGCAGCGCTACCACTCCGCGTTTCACACCTCCACGGTCGAGCTGGCCGACCTGGCGACGCGGGCGCGGCCGAAGCTGCTGGTGCTATACCACCAGCTCTTCTGGGGCACCGACGGAAACGGGCTCGTGCGCGAGATCCGCGCGGCGGGGTATGCCGGGCCCGTGCGCTCGGGCCGCGACCTGGACGTCTTCTAAGGCGATGTCGCCGGGAGACCGCGCGGTCATCGGCCACCACCCTGCGCAGCGATTCGCCATCGACGAACGGCATGACGTAGAACACCGTGCCGTCCACTTCGCCCGAATCGTGCAGCGGCAGGATGTTCGGGTGTTGCAGGCCGGCCGTCGTCCGGATCTCGGCGAGGAACCGATCGCCGCCGATCACCGCCGCGAGCTCGGGCCGCAGCACCTTGAGCGCGACCTTGCGGTCGTGACGGACATCGTGCGCGAGGTACACGGTGGCCATGCCGCCCGCGCCGAGCTCGGGCTCGATGTGGTAGCGGTCGGCGAGCGCAGCGTCGAGTCGCTCGATCACGCCGGTCATGCCCCGTCGATTGGATGGATGGAATCCGGTGCGCCTGGCTCCGGATCAAATGGACGATAATGCAGGCCCGTGTGCGGGGCAATGCGTCGTCATCTCGCGCAACCGCGGGCGACACGCCAAGCCCGGACATCAGCCTTGACACGCGGAGGCCGATCGCGGAGCTTGGGCCGGTCTCCACGCACCGCAACGATTCAGACGTCGGACCGACCCCGCCACAGGGGCCCGGTCGGTTTCCCGGCTCATTCCCTCTCGACGCGTTTTTCGGAGGGGATGTACGCGCGCCATTGCGTTGGCGCGAGGCAGTACTGCGTACGATATCCCCGAACCGGAGATCCGGATGACCGTTACCTGGACCGCGACCGGCTGGACCCAGCACGTCTCGATTACCGTGCTGACCAACCTTGTCATCGCGCTGCAGGCCGCCGTCCTGACGCTGCGGGTCCTCCCGGGATCGCGCTCCGACGCCGAACGGTATTGGGGCTGGTTCTTCGGTTTCATGGCCGTCGCCGCGCTGGCCGGCGCCGTCAAGCATGCCTATCCGCCGGATCCGAGCCTGCCGCCGCGCTTCTGGGGCATCATCATCTCGAATACGGCGTCCGCGGCGGCGGCCGGGTTCGCGCAACTCGCCACCATCGAGACGGTGCTCGGTGGCAGTGCAGTCCGGCGCTGGATGCAGCGCGTGGTCATTCTGCAGGTTGTCGGCGTGTGGATCAGTACACTGATGTGGCCGGGGTTTCTTCCCGCGCTCGTGTGCACGGTCGCCGGTCTCACACCGGTCCTGATCGTGGAATCCGCGTGCTCGCTCCGCGACCGGCCCGGCGCCAGCGCCATTGCGTCCGGCTTCGCGCTCACGGCGCTCGGCGGCTTCGCCTACGTGCTGAAAGTCTCGCCGGCGCCGTGGCTCACGTACATCGACATCGCGCACCTCTTCACCGTCGCGAGCCTCGCCCTCATCTACCTCGGCGTGCTGGAGCGGGCGGGTCCGGAGCTCGCCCGCGGTCAGCGACCGGCGATGATCAGGTTCGTGTCCATGCTGACTGTTTCGTCCGTGCGCGCATCGTGGACGCGGACGACCACCGAGTAGGCTCCCGCCTGCAGGTCGGCCCGGTACTCGCGCTCGACGCGGAGCACGCCGTCCGCATCGGGCATCGCCTGTTCGTCGAACTGGACCGAGAACGCATCGCGGCTCGCGATGAGGTCGCGCAGCTTGCCCAGCAACGACTCGCTCTTCGCCGGCAACACCTGGATCGAGACGGAGAGCGGATCGCCCGGCCGCGCGCCATACAACTCGTAGTACAGGCGGAATGGCGTGCTCTCGAACACGGCGTGGCCCGGCGCGGGCGCGATGTCGTGCGTCCCGCGATGCAGGACTCCGGCCCGGGGCTGGGCCACGACCACGTCGCTCAAGAGCAGCTTCCCGTCGAACGCGGGCACGCTCCACGTCGTCGAAGCGACGCGGCCCTGCGTCTCATCGGCCCGATTCCGCACGGTCAGCACGACGCGCGCGTTCTCGTTCGCGGACGTGCGCACGGGGAGTGCCCATTGCAGCGAGGCGTTGGCCGGGAGCGGCGTGGCGGACGTGTAGCCGAGCGTGGTGTCGATTTGCGTGACGGTCTCCGTGACCGGGTTCCCGATCGCGAGCAGGACGCCGAAGTCCACGCGCGTGGTCGGAACGTTCGCGGGCTCGAGGCCGGCGGTCTCGATCGACAGGAAGCTCACGAGTTCGGGCCCTGCCGCGCTCTGGAACGCGTAGAGGTTCCACGCCGTGCGCAGCGGCTGGCCGAAGCGGATGATGCCCGATTCCGTGCTGCGCGCCGTCTCCGCGATTCGTTTCGCCGTCTCCCGCGCATCCGCGTACCCGAAGATCCCGGACTCCGGATTCCACTGGCAGCGGATGTAGTACCAGCCGAGATCGGGGTCGACCGCAGCCAGCGAGGTGGCGTAGGGAGACGGTATGCCGGGCGGCCTACGCCGCGATGGATTGGCGCCCACCGCTTCGGCGGGTGAAATGCAGGGCGCGGGCCCGGTCAGGAAGTAATCCGGACTCGAGCGGGACCGCGCAAACTCGAGCACCATGCGCTTCGTGTTCGGGCCGGCGTAGACCCACGCGACCCGATCGCCGCGGAATGACGTCGGCGTGAGGGGGTCGTCGATGACGTTGATGGGCGCACCGTGCCGGAGATACACGAGGCCGCGGTCGTCGACCGGCCTGCGGATCGTGTCGGTCACGCCCGCGGGGTCGAAGGCGGCCGCGCCGAGGTAGGACTGGCGCGGGTACCGCTTCAGGACCTCCACGAAGCGGCGTTCGTTCACGCCCAGCCGCTCGTCCAGCCGGACGCCGGCCATCTCTGCGCGCCATTCCCATTTCTGGCGGATCCACTCTGCCCGGCCGGCCCCGATCTCCTGCCACTGTTTCCGCTCGTCGGCGCCGAGCAGCATACGCAGGTCGTCGAAGTACGGCTCGACATCCGAGTCCTCGAAGGCGTTCGCGAGGCCGCGGAGGTAGAGAGGCGCGCCCTCGGCGTCGTTTCCGGACCGCATGCGGAGGATCCCGGCAACCCGGAGACCGCGCGGCGCGTTCGCGCTCACGGCTCGCGCCGAAGCCCGCTCGGCCGCCTTCCCGTCCGATCGCGCCAGCTCGACCTCCGCGAGCGCGCTCCACAATGCCGGGTCGTCCCGTTCCTCCGCTATCTTCGTAAGCGCGTCACCCGCGATCTTCAGCGTCACGTCCCGTCCTGTCGCGACCGCCACGGCCGCCAGCTCCGCCGCCACCTCCGGCCAGTCGTTCGATTCGGCGACCCGGGCCAGCAACCGCGCCCCGTCCCGTTCCGAGTTGCTGTACCGATGCACGGGCCTGAGCGCCGCCCCCGTCGCACCCGGCACCTGCACCTCGGGCCCGCGCACGAGCGCGACGCCCAGCCACGCCAGGAGGAGCGGGTCGGAGGAATTGGTGCGCTTCTGCGCCGCCTGCAGCGCGCGCGCCGCCTCACGGCCCGCTGTCTCATCGCATTCGCGGTACCAGCGAAGCAGGTCCGCCTCGGCTTCCGGCAGCCATTCCGGCGTCCCCTCCGCCCGCGCCTGCAACGCGGCAAGCGTTGGCGGCACGTCGTGCGGAGTCAGGAAGGACCAGCCGCACGTCGGCGTGGACGTCGCGCCTTGTGGCGGCCCCGCCACCGGAGCTGCGCACAGGAGGGCCACGGAAGCCATCGCCGCAACCGTCTGGCTGCCCCTTCGTGGCAAGCGCCGGCGTCGCGCGGCTTCCCAGCCCGTATCCGTTGAGGTCCGGCGGGTGTCGATGGTGTGCATGGCTCGACCCGGTGGATGAACGCGTGTCATCGGCTTGCCACGATGATGTTCGTGTCCGCGGTGACGGTCTCGCCGGTGCGCGCGTCGTGAATCGTGACCACGACGGAGTAGGCGCCCGGCTCGAGCTCGGCCTGGTAGTCGCGCTCGACGCGGAGCATGCCGTCCGCGTCCGGCACCGCCTGCTCCTCGAACGAGACCGAGAGCGCTTCCCGGCTCGAGATCAGCTCCTGCAGCTTCTCGAGGATGGACTCGCCCTTCGCGGGCAGTACCCGGATCGTGACGGACAGCGGATCCCCGGGCCGCGCGCCATACAACTCGTAGTACAGGCGGAACGGCGTGCTCTCGAACACGGCGTGGCCCGGCGCGGGCGCGATCTCGTGGGTGCCGCGGCGCAGCACCCCGGCGCGCGGCTCCGCGACGACCAAGTCGCTCAGCAGCAGCGCGCCTTCGAAGGCCGGCACCTGCCAGGTCGTGGACAAAACGCGGCCCTGCGTCGCGTCGGCGCGGTTGCGCAGCGTCAGCACGACACGCGCGTTCTCGTTCGCGGGCGTCCTCACGGGCAATGCCCATTGCAGTGAAGCATCCGGGGGCAGCGGCGTCGCGGACACGTAGCTGAGCGTCGTGTCGAGCTGGCTGCTGGTCTCCGCCACGGGGTCGCCGATCGAGAGGAGCAGGCCGAAGTCGGCGCGCGTCCTCGGCGCTTCCGCGGGCTCGAGCCCGGCCGTCTCGATCGTGAGGAAGCTGACCAGCTCGGGCCCGGCCGCCGACTGGAAGGTGTACAGGTTCCAGGCGGCCCGGAGCGGCTGGCGGAAGCGGACGACGCCCGATTCGCTGTTCCACGCCGCATCGGCATCACGCCGCGCGCCGGTCCGGGCGTCGGACCAGCCGAAGATCCCGTTCTCCGCCGTCTGACAGCGGATGTAGTACCACCCGAGCACCGGAGCGTAGGTCGCGAGGTCGAGTGCGTAGTCGGACGGTATTCGCGCTCGTTCGTTTCCTCCGGTTCCGTGCGGCCAGCAGGGCGCCGGCTCCGCCAGGTAGTAGTCGGCACGGAACGCCCGTCTGAATTCCAGGACCACGGGCTTGGAGGTCGGGCCTGGGTAGATCCAGGTGGCTCCGATCCTCCGGACGGGCTCGCCGTGCCGCAGGAAGATGACGCCGCGGTCGTCGAGTGGCTGGCGCCAGACCCCCGTGTCGTACGCCCACATCTCGTCGGTGGCCGGAGCGCCCCGGAAGGACAGCCGGTTGTACAGGCTCATGGCCTCGACGAAGCGACGCTCGTGGACGCCCAGCCGCTCGTCGAGATGCACCCCCGCCATCTGCGCGCGCCATTCCCATTTCCGCCGGATCCAATCGGCGCGCCCGGCCTCCAGCGCCAGCCACTGCGCCAGCTCGTCCTCGCCCAGCAGCATGCGCAGGTCGTCAAAGTACGGCTGCACGTCCGCATCCTCGAACGCGAGACCCAGGCCGCGCAGGTAGAGGGCCGCGCCCTCCGCGTCGTTCCCCGCACGCAGCCGCAGGATCCCGGCGACCCGCATCCCGCGCGGCGCACCCGCATTCGCCGCACGCGCGGACGCCCGCTCAGCGGCAGCGCTGTCGCCGCGAACCAACTCGACTTCCGCGAGCGTGCTCGACAACTCCGGGTCATCCGCCGTGTCCGCCAATTCCCAGAGCGTGCTGCTCGCCAGCTTCAGCGTCTCGTCCTTCCTCGTCGCGACCGCGACCGCGGCCAGCTCCTGCCACACCTCCCGCCAGCCTTCCGATTCCGCCACGCGCGCCAGCAGCCGCGCGCCGTCCCGCTCGGAGTTGCTGAAGTGATGCGTGGACCGGAGGTACGCGCCCACCGACCGCGGGACCTGGACTTCGGGGCCGCGCACCAGCGCGACGCCGAGCAGGGCGAGCAGAACGGGATCGGATGAGTTGGTTCGGCGCTGCGCGCGCTGCAGCGTTTGCACCGCCATGCGGCCGGCCGTTTCATCGCAGTCCCGGTACCAGCGCAGCAACTGCACTTCGGCATCGGCGGGCCAGTCCGGGGCCACCTGCGCGCGATCGAGCAGGGACTCCACCGTCGGTGGCACGGCCCGCGGCTCCATGAACGACCAGCCGCACGTCTCCGCTACCTGCGCGTATTGCGGTGGTGCGGCCAGCGCGGGAAGGGCAATGAAGGAGAGCGTGACTGCGACCCGTAACGTCCGCAGCCCGTGCAGCCTGCGTTCACATTTCGAAGGCGACGC
The DNA here is from genome assembly GCA_963786235.1 of uncultured Gemmatimonadales bacterium. Classification (GTDB taxonomy): domain Bacteria; phylum Gemmatimonadota; class Gemmatimonadetes; order Longimicrobiales; family RSA9; genus CAWAYJ01. The sequence continues at coordinate 112,335 of CAWAYJ010000009.1, read as the reverse complement.
CTGCATCGGCGGTTCCGCGTGTCGGGGCTGACTCCGTGACCAGCTCAGCGTCACGGGGGAAGAATACGCGCATTCGCTCACGGAACGCCAGAGTGTTCCGGCTGCGTTTTGCTCTCGAATCTGCACGCGTGAAAGCGCCGGCAATCGTGGACGAACCGGTATCCCGAACGACCGTCGGCAGTCGGGCGCCGTGTTGCGTGGCGGGCTGCCGGCGTCAGCGAGCCACTTCCAGCCGGGCGGTCAGGACCTGCGTGGTCGGCGCATCGGCCAGTCCGCTCTGTCCCGGCTGCGTGCCGCCGACGGAAATCTCGAACGTACCCGGCTCGACTACACGCCGGCCGCCATCATCGATGAGCGAGAACGCGTCCGGGGCGAGGGTGAACGACACGCGCATCCGCGCCCCCGATTCCAGCCGGATCCGGCGGAAGCCGGCGAGCGCGCGAATCGGCACGGGCACCGACCCTTCGACGTCGCTTACGTAGAGCTGCACGACTTCATCCGCCCGCATCGATCCGGCGTTCTCGACCTCGACCGAGACCTCGACGGAATCGCCGGCTTGCGCGCGGGCGGGGACGCGCAGGTCATGATACCGGAACGTTGAGTAGCTGAGGCCGTGGCCGAACGGGAACAGCGCCTGCCCCATGAAGTAGCGGTAGGTCCGGCCGGCCATGTCGTAGTCATCGAACGGCGGCAGGTCACCGACGGACCCGTACACGGTCACCGGCAGTCGGCCCGCCGGACTCACAGCGCCGAACAGCACGTCGGCGATCGCGTCGCCGGCGGCCTGGCCCGGGTACCACGCCTCGAGGATCGCGGGCACGTGCTGCGCGGCCCACGGCACCGCGAGCGCGCTGCCGTTCACGAGCACGAGCACGACCGGTGTGCCAGTGGCGACCACCGCGCGCAACAGCTCCTGCTGTGTTGCGGGAAGATCGATGGCGACCCGGTCGCCGCCGGAGAAACCGGGCACCTCGACGCGCATCTCCTCGCCTTCGAGCCGGGGCGAGAGGCCGAGGAACATCACGGCGACATCCGCGTCGCGAGCGGCGGTGACCGCTTCTTCCTGAAGCGATGGCGCGGGTGGCGCCCAGACAAGCTGCACGGACGCGTCCGCGCGCCGGTCGAAGAACTCGAGCCGCAGCTGATGGCGGGTCCCGGCCTCCAGCTCGACGGATGCCGACCGCGCCAGCACGACGTGACGATCGTTGAGCTGGACGATGAGCGAATCGTCGAGGAAGAGCCGCGCGCTGCCCATGGCGCGGGCGCCGAGCGCGTAGCGCCCGCTCACGGGCGGCACGAACGTGCCGGTCCAGCGCACGCTGAAGCTGTCGGCCGGCATGCCGGCGAGCGGTGCGCGTCGCCACCACTGGTGGTCGATCGCGGGCTCCGTGCGTGTCGCGAACGGCGTGCCTTCGAACGCATGGTTCGCGAAGTAGTCGGCGCTCAGGTCGGCCAGCACGGAGGCGGGCACGGGCTCGAGGCTGGCGATGCCTTCGGCGACGTCGGCGCCGCGCGTCCACGTGACCTCGATGCCGCGCGCGGCGGCCGCGCGCCGCATGCCTTCGAGCGGCGTTACGGCGGAGGACGGGTACCCGTTGTAGTTGCCGAGCAGGACATTGACGTCGTTGGCGTCCGGTCCGATGACCGCGATGCGGCGGATGCCTGAACGGAGCGGCAGCGCGCCGTCGTTCTTCAGCAGCACCAGCGACGCGCGCGCGGTCTCGAGGGCGAGGGCGCGGTTGGCGTCGGAGTCGTTCACGTCCGGCGCGATGCGGTTGAACGGCACGCGATCCGGCGGATCGAAGAGGCCGAGCCGGAATCGCGTGCGGAGCAGACGCGTGAGCGCGGAGTCGACCGCAGCCTCGCTCAGCAGCCCGCGCTGGACGGCGGCCGGGAGGTTCCGGTACTCGGAGCCGCAGGACAGATCGGTCCCGGCGTGCAGCGCGAGCGCGGCGGCCGCGACCGCGTCGGCGGCCGCATTGTGACCCCGGTAGATGTCGCTGACAGCGCCACAGTCGGAAACCACGTACCCGCCGAAGCCCCACTCGCCGCGAAGGATGTCCTCGAGCAGGAGCGAGCTGGCGCACGCCGGGTCGCCGTACACCGCGTTGTAGGCGCACATGACGGAGAGCGCGCCGCCTTCGGTGACCGCGGCGCGAAACGCGGGCAGGTAGGTTTCGCGGAAGTCGCGCTCCGACACAACGGCGTCGAATCGGTGCCGGTCCGGCTCCGGCCCCGAGTGCACCGCGTAATGCTTCGCGGTCGCGACCGTGCGCAGGTAGCGCGGGTCGTCGCCCTGCATTCCCTGCACGAACGCGATGGCCATGCGGCCGGTCAGGAACGGGTCCTCGCCGTACGTTTCCATGCCGCGCCCCCAGCGCGGGTCACGGAAGATGTTGATGTTCGGCGAGAAGAACGTGAGTCCCTCGTAGATGCCATGGCTCGCCGCGGGTCCGGTCTCGTTGAACTTCGCCCGTGCCTCGAGCGAGATCGCGGTCGCGACTCGCTGCATGAGATCTGTGTCCCACGTGGCCGCGAGCCCGATCGCCTGGGGAAACACGGTCGCGACGCCCGCCCGCGCCACGCCGTGCAGGGCCTCGCTCCAGTAGTCGTAGGCGGGGATGCCGAGGCGCGGGATCGCGGGCGCCGACGTTCCCAGCTGCCCGGCCTTCTCCTCGAGCGTCAGGCGGCCGACCAGGTCGGCCACGCGCGCATCGAGCGGGAGGTCCGCGTTCCGGAAGGCCAGCGTGTCCTGCGCCTGCGGCGCGGAGGCAGCCTGCGGCGCGGGCACCGCGGCGGCGGTCGGCCGTGCCGCGATCGTCCCGATGACCGTGACGATGATGAATGGCGAGATGGCGAGGCGACGAGCCATGGGATCCTCATCGCGTAAGCGGGTGCGGGAGAACCGGACTCCGGGAATGCAATCTGATGACTGACAGCGGGCGGGACCAGCCTCAGCCCCAGACCGGCGCCATACCGGGGCCGGTCACCGGCTCTCTCCGCTCCCCGCAGGGACGCGGCATGCCGGCGCGATCCCCGCCGTTCGCGCCGCCCGGCGGATCGCGCTCGAGCGGTGAATCGCGACGGCGCGCATCCGATTCGCCACCGCGATGGCGCGCCAATCCGACAATGGCGGAGTCGGGCAAGGGCGCGTGTCGAGTTTTCCGTCAATGTCGCCGTCAACTCGCAAACCGGCGGGCTCGGGCCGATGCGGGTGACGAGTTCTCCGTCCATATCGCCGTGAATCCGACAATGGCCGGATCAGGCAAGCGCACGTGTCGAGTTTTCCGCCTCCGCCCGGTCGAGATCGCCCGCGGCGGGATCAGCGTGTCGGTGCGCCTGCCCGCGAACCGGGTCGCGCCGGATCGGTCACGGCGCGGTGATCCGGTCGCCGGGAAGGGCCGCGCCTGTCGGCGTCGCCCAGGCCTCAGCGGCCGCCGGTCGGACGCCGGTAGTCGAGCGGCGGGTCACGGTCGCCGAGCAGCGGCCGGTACTGGAAGTCGGGGCCTCGCTTCTCGAGGAACTCCGCGCGGATCTTCGCGACTTCTTGCGGGTCGCCGAGCAGGTCGACGGCGGAGAGCGCGATCGTCTTCGCCGCGACCATCATGCCCTTCACACCGATCGAGGTGCCGCCCGCGGCGATGGCCTGCCAGCTGTGCGCGGCGGTACCCGGCACCCACGTCGCGGCACCGAGCGTCGAGGTCGGCACGGTCCAGCTCACGTCGCCGGCGTCGGAGGACGCGTAGCCCTGCTCCCACTCGAGCGGCTGCACGGTCGCCGCGGACTCGAGGGGCGGCGTCGCGGGCAGTGACGTCTTCAGCTCTTCCGCGAAGGCGCGTTCCTTCGGTGTGTACCGCACGCCGCCCACGGTTTCGAGGTTGGCGTGCACCAGCTCCTGCAGTGCGACGACGGGCAGGCGCGAGTAGGAGCCGCCCATGACCTCGTACGTCACCGTGGTGCCGGTCCCCTGCGCCGCGCCCTCGGCGGCCTTGACGAGGCGGTCGAAGATCTCGCGCGTCTGCTCCGGGTCCGGGTGGCGGACGTAGTAGTAGACCTCGGCGAAGTCGGGCACGACGTTGGGCGCGCTGCCGCCCGAAGTGATGACGTAGTGGATGCGCGTCTCCTGCGGCACGTGCTCGCGCATCAGGTTGGCCATGAAGTCGAGCGCCTCGACCGCGTCGAGCGCGGAGCGGCCGCGTTCGGGTGCGGCGGCGGCGTGCGCCGAGATGCCGGCGAAGCGGAACTTCGCGGACTTCACGGCGAGGTTGGAGCCGGGATTGGCCTGGTTGCCGTCACCCGGGTGCCAGGAGAGCACGACGTCGACATCGTCGAACAGGCCGGCTCGCACCATGTAGACCTTGCCGGAGCCGCCCTCTTCGGCGGGCGTGCCGTAGAAGCGGACGGTGCCCGGCCGGCCCGTCCTCTTCAGCCACTCGGCCGTCGCGATCGCCGCGCCCATGGATGCGGTGCCGAACAGGTTGTGGCCGCACGCGTGGCCCGCGGCCTTGCCCTCGATCGGCTGACGGTCCGGCACGCGATCTTGGTTGATGCCCGGCAGCGCGTCGAACTCGCCCAGGATGCCGATCACCGGCTTGCCGCTGCCGAAGGTTGCCGTGAACGCCGTAGGAATACCGGCGACGCCGCGCGCGACGCGGAACCCGTGCGCCTCCAGCTCGCCGGCGAGCAGCGCCGCGCTCTGCACCTCCTCGTAGCCGACCTCCGCCCAGTCCCAGATCTTCATCGCGACGTCGCTCAGGCTGTCGGTCCTCGCGTCGAGGAACGCCATCACGTCCGGCTTCGACATCTGCGCGGCGGCGGGCGCGGCGAAGACCGCCGCGAGTGGCACGAGCGCGAAGAACAGGCGGGGGACGCGACGGGACGGTGAGGCGCGCATGATCGGACTCTCCAACGCGTGAGGAATCGGCGCTCCGCGAATCCGCAACCGGATCCCAACATGCGGTGAGCGACGTCGCGTGTCCACGATGCCCGGCAGGGCCGTGCGGTGGAACCGGTCGGCATGGGGGAAATGGGCTGGCGGATGCCGCATTGTTTTCCCGCTTGTCGGTTGGAACAACCGGACCCGTGAGAAAGGAACGACCATGCGACCGCTGCTTCTGTCTCTCATCCCGCTGGCGCTCTGGCCGGTCTCCGGTTGTGGCCAGGCCGAAGATGGACCCGCGATGCACGCGATGTCGGCCCCGGAATCCACGGCGCCGGCCCCGTCCGACGGTGTGCTGGGCACGATCAGCGCTACGCTCGACGGGACCGAACGAACGTGGTACGTGGTCGAGGGCAAGGTCGGCGGCAAGCCGTACGCGAGCGCGACGTGGCTCGAAGCCAATGGCGCGCTGCTGATATCCATCGGCGGCTTCGATACGCGGACCCCACCGCTGGAGACTTTCAGGATCGACATGGCGGCCGGAGACATCTCGTTCGGCGACTATGATGGAAGCGCCATGCAGATCCTCGTGAGCGTCACCGACGGCGAGCATACGGCGCGCAGCGAGCTTCCTGCCGACCACGGCGGCCGCTTCAGTGCGGCGTACCTGCCCGTGGTCGGCAGCGACATGCTGACCGGCACTCTCATGATCGAGGAGGGGGCCATGGAGGTGACGGACGCGCGACTCACGGACCGGACGGCGTCGGTCCGGGGAACGTTCCGCGGGACGTTTCGTCGGGTGAACGGCTCGGGGGACAGCCTGTCCGTGGAGAATGGCCGCTTCGAGGTTTCCGGCATCCCGCCCCGCGACCAGCTGACGGGAAGCTGAGGAACCCGACGCGGCCGCCGGGGGACGTTCCCCCGGCGGCGGTGGAGGCGCCGTTCCCGAAGTCGTATCTTGTACGGGATCGTGGGGATGGCGGCCGTGCTCGACGACGCCGGACACCCCCGCTTCCGATTCCCGAACGTTCGGTCCGCCGTGTTCACCGAAACCGCCGCGTTCTATGATGCCCTGTACGCCGGCATCAAGGACTACGAGAAGGAAGCCGACTGGATCGCAGAGCGGCTCCGCGCAATGCACCCCACCGGGCACACCGTCCTGGACGCCGGTTGCGGCACTGGCGAACACGCCCGCCTTCTTGCCGCGCATCACGGTTTCGCGGTAGACGGCTTCGACCTCGATCCCGGCATGATCAGCGTCGCCGCGGCCCGGAATCCCTCGGGCCGCTTCGTCGTCGGCGACCTCGTCGACTTCGATCCCGGCCGCCGCTACGATGCGGTAACCTGTCTGTTCAGCTCGATCGGTTACGTCAGGACGCCGGAGAACCTGCTGCGCGCGCTGCGTACCTTGCGGTGCTGCCTGGAGCCCCACGGCGTTCTGCTGGTCGAGCCCTGGTTCGAGCCGGGCGCGCTGACGTCCGGGTACGTCACCTCGCTTGCTGCGGATGCGCCCGGCGGCGTGAAGATCTGCCGCGTGAGCCGGACCGTGGTCGAGGATCGCATCTCGCGGCTCGAGTTCGAGTACCTGATCGGTGAGCCGGTCGGGATCCGACGCGCGACCGAGATTCACGAGCTGGGCCTGTTCACGAAGGAGGAAACGCGCGCCGCGTTCCGTGCGGCGGGCTTCGCCGCGGAGTACGATGAAGATGGCCCGACGGGCCGCGGTCTCTGGATGGCGCGGCCGCTCGGGACGCCGGACCGCAAAGGTGGACTCACATGACGAAACGGCCGTTCCTTCCCGTCATACTCCTCTCCGTGGCCTCGATCCCGTTCGCCTGCGCGCCGGGCGATGGCGGTGATGCAGGCCCAGCGTTCACGGTGCGCGATAGTGCAGGCATCGAGATCGCGAACGTGACGCATCCGGCATGGAGCGAAGGCGAAGCATGGACGGTCGGCGCGGAACCGGTGCTGACGATCGGCGCGATGGAAGGGGACGAAGCGTACCAGTTGTATCGCGTGTCGCACGCGCTCCGCCTGCCGAACGGCTCGATCGTCGTCGCGAATCGCGGCACGCAGCAGCTGCGCTGGTTCGACGCGGACGGGCGGTACGTGCGGGACGCGGGCGGTGCGGGCGAGGGGCCCGGCGAATTCGATGCGCTCTTCGGCGTGAGCCTAGCGGGCGGTGACCTGGTCGCGCACGATTTCCGGATCGCCCGCATCACGCGCTTCGACACGGCCGGCGCACTGCTGGGAACCGTGCAGCTCGCCCGCGAATCCGGATTGCCCATCGAGATCTGGCCGGCAGATACCGGCTACATCGGGATGATCCCGGAAATCGCCTTTGACTTGACCGAGGACCCGACGTACCAGCCGGCGCAACGTGACGTACGTGCGCTACGGGGCGGACGGCGCGCTCATCGATACGCTGGCGGTGATGCCGGGTCCGGAGATGGTGGTGAGCGGCGGTCCCGTCGCACGGCGGATTCGTGTCGTCGATGGCCTCGCCGCTGATCGCGCACAACTCGCAGCAGGTCGTGATCGGTTCGCGGCTCGTCGCCGGCAACACGGAGCGGTTCGAGATCCGCGTGTACGGGTCGATGGTGCGCTCGCGCGCCTGATCCTCGACCCGTCGCGAACCCTGCCCGTCACGGACTCCGAGTGGCAGGCCGTCGTGGCGGAGGGCATGGCGGATGCGGAGACGCCGGAGCAGCGCCGGTCGGTGCAGGAGCTGGGCGTCGCTCAAGCCCGCGCCCGAAACGCGACCGGCGTTCGACCGCTTCGTCGCCGACCGGCTGGGTTACCTGTGGGTGGCGCCGTACCGGCCCGCGGCCGACCAGCCGGTTCCGTGGCTCGTAGTCGACGTCGCCAACGGCGTGCTCGGCACGGTCGAGTTGCCGGAAGGGCTTCGCCCGACGGACATCGGCGAGGACTACGTGCTGGGCGTGATCCGCGACGACCTCGATGTCGAGCAGGTGCGGATGTACCCGCTGCACCGGACGCGCTGACCGCGGACCACACATCGCGGCGCGCGGGAGCGTCAGTTTCGATGACGGACTTCGCTGCGCTCCGCTGGAGGTGATCGAAATGATCGCCGGAATTCGGGCGGTCCGGCCCCGGACTCGCCATCGTTCTTCTTCTTTGTCATGCGACGCCGGCGGCGGCACAGCGCGGGCCCGCGAGGAACGTTCCGGGCATGGCCGTGGGCTTCGCGATCGGCGCGGCCGGCGTGGACGTCAGGCAACGCGGCTCGTCCTGGGACGTCGGTCCGCTGATCGGCGCGCGCGTGCGCTGGAGCGGTGAACGGTCGGGCATCGGCGTGGCACTCGATATGCAGCCATTCCCGGCGTCGGGCGGTGCGACCGCCGGCGAATATCGCGCGCTGTGGCTGCTGCCGACCTGGGAGTTCCGGGCCGGTACGGCGGGAGTTCGCGCCGGGTTCGGGCTCGGCGTCCTGCGATTCGACCATGCGCAATTCGAGGGTCGCACCGAGGTCGCGACGCTGACCGGCGCAGGGGCGTCGGTTCGGCTGCCGGCATCCTTGTCCCTCGAGTTGGGCTGGCGCAGGACCGGTTTCGTCAGGGGGTTCAGGTCGAACATCTGGAGCCTTCAGTTGGTGCGGCTCTGGCGGCTGTGAAGCCAGGCGACTCGATCGCCGGGCTGTTGCGGAACCATGCCCACGAAACGCCGGACGCCGTCGCGATCGCGGCACCGGACCGGGATCCGCTCGCATACGGCGCGCTCGCCGGGCAGGTCGCCCACGTTGTCGCCGCGCTGAACGCGATGGGGATCGGACGCAACGACCGTGTTGCGGCGGTCCTCGGAAATGGGCCGGAGCTCGCGGTCGCGTTCCTCGGCGTCGCCGCCGGCGCCACGTTCGCTCCGCTCAACCCGGCGTACGGGGAGGAGGCGTTCGACTTCTACCTGTCGGACCTCGGCGCGGCCGCGCTCATGATCGAGGCGGGTGCCGATTCTCCGGCGCGGAGCGTGGCCCGGTCGCGCGGGATCCCGGTGATCGAGCTGGTGCCGGACCGCGGCGGACCGGCCGGCCTGTTCGAGCTGCGCGGGCCCGTCGCGGCGCGGGCATCGGCGCCAGGCCTTGCCGGGCCGGACGACATCGCGCTCGTACTGCACACGTCGGGCACGACGTCGCGGCCGAAGATCGTGCCGCTGAGCGGCCGCAACCTGTGCACGTCGGCGCGCAACGTGCGCAACTCGCTCGCGCTCACGGCGCACGACCGCTGCCTCAACGTGATGCCGCTCTTCCACATTCACGGCCTCGTCGCGGCCACGCTCGCGTCGCTCGGTGCCGGCGCCTCCGTGGTCTGCACGCCCGGCTTCTTCGCTACCGATTTCCCCGACTGGCTGGAGCGGAGCGGGGCGACGTGGTACACGGCCGTGCCGACCATGCACCAGTCGATCCTGGCTCGCGTCGCCGCGCGTGGCGGGCCGTCCCCGGGTATGCCGCTCCGCTTCATCCGCTCGTCCTCCGCGGCGCTGCCCGTACCCGTGATCGCGGAGCTCGAACGCGTGTTCGGCGTGCCCGTGATCGAGGCGTACGGCATGACCGAGGCCGCCCATCAGATGGCCTGCAACCCGCTGCCGCCGCACGCGCGCAAGCCGGGCTCCGTCGGGCCGGCCGCGGGACCGGACATCGCGATCATGGACGAGAGCGGCGTACTGCTCGGCGCGGGCGCGACAGGCGAGGTCGTGATCCGCGGGCCGAACGTCACGCCGGGGTACGAGAACAACGCGGATGCCAACACGGCCGCGTTCACGAACGGCTGGTTCCGCACGGGCGACGAAGGCTACCTCGACGGCGACGGCTACCTGTTTCTCACGGGCCGGCTGAAGGAGATCATCAACCGGGGCGGCGAGAAGATCGCGCCGCGCGAGGTGGACGACGTGCTGCTCGAACACGTGGGCGTCGAGCAGGCGGTGACGTTCGCGGTGCCGCACCCGTTGCTGGGCGAGGAGGTCGCGGCCGCGATCGTCCGGCGTGATGGCAGCGGAGTGACGGCCAGCGAGTTGCGCGCGTTCGCGGCGGAGCGGCTCGTGCACTTCAAGGTGCCGCGCCGGATCGTGTTCGTGGCGGAGATCCCGAAGGGGGCGACCGGGAAGGTGCAGCGCATTGGAATGGCGGAACGGATGGGGGTGGCGGGAGCGGAGGCGGAGGCGTTTGCGGGGGCGGGGGAGGGAGCGGGAAGGGAATACGTGGCGCCGAGAAGCCGGGTGGAGCGGGTGCTGGCGGAAATCTGGGTGGAGGTGCTGGATGTGGAGCGGGTGGGCGTCGAGGAGAGTTGGTTCGACCTGGGCGGCGACTCGATGCTCGCGACGCGGGTCGCGGCGCGGGTGGCGGACCGGCTGGGACTCGAGTTGACGCTGCCCGTGTTCTTCGAGCATCCGACCATCGCCGGCCTGGCGGCCGCGCTCGGGGACGCGGGGCCGGACGACCGGCCGGACGGGGAACCGGCGGTCGATGCCTGAGCGGGCGTCGGACCGTATCGCACGGCGTTCACCGGGTGGCGCGGCGCCGCTGTCCGCGGCGCAGCAGCGGTTCTGGTTCTTCGAGCGGATCTCGCCCGGTACTCAGGTCTACAATCGGCCGACGGCGCTCCGGCTGCGCGGCCCGCTGGATGCCGTCGCTCTCGAGACCGCGTTGAACGACGTGCTCGGCCGGCACGACGTGCTGCGCACGGTCTTCAGCATGAGCGACGGCGTGCCGGTCCAGCGCATCGCGGATCCGACGCCGCTTCGTCTGGAGATCACCGATCTCCGCGACGCCGGCGGAGACACGGCCGCCGGCGAGGCGGAGGCGGTCCGGCATGCGCTCGCCGCGGTCCGTGGCCCCATCGACCTCTCCACCGGACCGCTGTTCCGGGCCCGGCTGATCCGGCTGGGCGACGCGGACCACGTGCTCGTCCTGACCGTCCACCACATCGCGTTCGACGGCTGGTCCGAGGGCGTGCTGCTGCGCGAGCTGGGCGCGTGTCTGGAAGCGCGTGCGGCGGGCCGTGAGCCGGCATTGCCGCCGCTGCCGGTCCAGTACGCCGACTACGCGACCTGGCAGCAGGCGCGCCTGCGCGACGGCCGGCTCGAGGCGCAGCTCGAGTACTGGCGCACCCGTCTGCACGGGGTCCACGGCATTCTCGAGCTGCCGACGGACCGGCCGCGGCCGCGCCAGCGCGAGTTCCGCGGCGCGCGCGCCGGGCTGCACCTGTCCAGCGAGCTCCTGGATGCGTGGAAGCGGCTGAGCCGGACCCATGGCGTCACGCCGTTCATGTCGCTGCTGGCCGCCTGGGCCGTCCTGCTCCAGCGCTGGACGGGGACGGACGATCTCGTGGTCGGTTGTCCGATCGCGGGCCGGACCCGGGTCGAGCTGGAGGACCTGGTCGGCTGCTTCATCAACCTGTTGCCGGTCCGTGTCGAGCTGTCCGGCGATCCATCGTTCGGCGAGCTGCTCGGCCGGGTCCGCGAGGCCGCGCTCGGCGCGTTCGCGAACCAGGACACGCCGTTCCAGGCGTTGCTGGCCGAGGTCCGGCCGGATCGCGATCCGGCGCGCATGCCGTTGTTCCAGGTCACGTTCAACCTGCGGAACCTGCCGGCGGCCACGCTGCGGGCGCCCGGTCTCGCGGTCAGCGCATTCGACCTCGAGCCTGGCACATCGCTGGTGGACCTCTCACTCGAAGTGACGCCGCGCGCGGACGGCCTCGAGGTCGCGCTCGGCTACGATACGGACCTGTTCGATGCGGGCACCGCCGCTCGCATACTGGGTCAGTACCGGACCCTGCTCGACGGCATCACACGGGACCCGACGCGCCCGCTGTCCGGCCTGCCAATCCTGTCCGACGACGAGCGGCGGAGCGTACTCGCGCTCGGTGGCGGCGCGGCCGTGCACTTGCCGCCGGACACGGTCCACGATCTCGTCGCCGCACAGGTGCGGCGGACCCCGGACGCCACCGCGGTCGCACTCGGGGAGTTCGGGCTCACCTACCGCGAATTCGACGCCGCAGCCAACCGGCTTGCCCACCGGCTGCGGGCGCTGGGCGTGGGGCGCGGCGATCGCGTCGGCATCTGCCTCGGCCGCTCTCTCGAATTCCCGGTCGCGCTGCTCGCCGCGCTCCGGTCGGGCGCGGCGTGGTTGCCGCTGGATCCGGCGCTCCCGGCCAGGCGACTCGCGTGGATGGTGGAGGACGCACGGCCCCGTGTGATCGTCACCGTGTCATCGCTCCTTGACCGGCTTCCCGACGACGTCGAGACCCTGTGCCTGGATAGCGAGCGGGCCGCGATCGATGCCGGGCCCGCGCACGATCCCGGCGCGGGCGTCAGCGATGCCGACGTCGCCTACGTCATCTACACGTCCGGCTCGACGGGGCGGCCGAAGGGTGCGCTCATCGGGCAGGCGGCGTTCCGCAACGCGGTACTGGCGTTGGCCCGGAGCTTCGACCTGGAGCCCTCCGACCGCGTGGTCCAGTTCTCGTCGATCGGGTTCGATGGCGTCGTGGCGCAGACGTTCCCGGCGTGGGTGCGTGGCGCGACGGTCGTGCTGCGGACGGACGCGTGGATCGCCTCGCACGCGGAGCTGCGCGCCGCAATCGAGAGGGAGCGCATCAGCGTACTTTTCCTGACCGCCGCGATGTGGAACGAATGGATGGCGGGCCTCGCGGCCACCCGGACGCAACTTCCGGATTCCGTCCGTCTGGCGATCACCGCCGGGGAGAAGGCGGCGGCGGACGCGTTCCGGGTCTGGCGCGAGGTCTCGGGCGCCGGCGTCCGCTGGCTCAACGCCTACGGCCCGACGGAGACCGCGGTGGTGGCGACAGTCTGGGATTCCGCGACGCGGCCGGCGGACGCGGGCGATCCGGACGACATCCCGATCGGCCGGCCGCTCCACAACATGCACGTCTACGTGCTCGATCCGAACGGCCGGCCCGTCCCGATCGGCGTGCCCGGTGAGCTGTACATCGGCGGCGCCGGCGTCGGACTCGGCTACCTGAACCGGCCGGAGCTGACGGCGGAGCGCTTCCTGCTCGACCCGTTCGCGGACGATGCGGACGCACGCATGTACCGCACGGGCGATCGTGTGCGCTTCCTGCCGGACGGCAACCTTCAGTTCATGGGACGGCTCGACCGGCAGGTCAAGTTGCGCGGATTCCGCATCGAGCCGGGCGAGATCGAGGCGACGCTCCGCCGGCAGCCCGGTGTCGCGAACGCCGCCGTCATAGTGCGCGACGGGGGCAGCACCGCCGCCCGGCTGGTCGGGTTCTTCGTCGGGTCCGGAACGGAGACTCCCACCGCCGCCACGCTCCGCGGCCGCCTGCGCGAGCAACTGCCCGAGCACATGGTGCCGGCCGTATTGCACCGGCTGGACGCCTTGCCGGTCGGTTCGACCGGCAAGCTCGACCACGGGGCGCTCGCCGCGCTCGACGCCCAACCCGCCGCGGCAGTGGTTGATCACCATGTGGCGCCGCGCACTGCCGCGGAGCGACGGATGGCCGGGATCTGGCAGGAATTGCTCGGTGTGCCCCGCGTCGGCGTGACCGACGACTTCTTCGACCTGGGCGGGCACTCGCTCCTCGCGTTGCAGCTCGGACAGCGCATCGAAGACGAGTTCGGAACCGGCGTGCCGACGACGGCGCTCTTCGAACGCCCCACGATCGAGCATCTCGTCGCACGGCTTGCCTCGCCGGCAGCCGCCAGTTCGCCGCTGGTTCCCGTCCAGCCCGACGGCACCAGGCGGCCGTTCTTCTGCGTGCACGAGTTCTTCGGCGACGTGTTCCTGTACGAGCGGCTCGCGCGCCGGCTCGGACCCGACCAGCCCTTCTTCGGGCTGCAGGCGGCCGGCCTGGACGGGACCAGGGAGCCTGCGAGCGACGTCGGCACAATGGCCGCAAACTACATCCGCGCCATTCGTACAGTGCAGCCGACCGGGCCGTACGCCGTGGGCGGCCTCTGTGCCGGCGGCCTCGTCGCACTGGAGATGGCGCAGCAACTGCGCGCGGTCGGCGAGGACGTCGCGTTGCTCGCGCTGCTCGACTCCAACGCCTGGACGTTCACGGATCCGCCCGTGCCGCCCGCGCCGTTCCGCCCGGTACTCGACTCCCTGCGCGACTTCCCGCACTGGCTGCGCGGGCTCGCCGGCCTGACCCCGACCCAGCGGCGCGACCTGCTGAAGCTCAAGGCCGGTGTCTGGCGCGAACGGTTCCGACCCTCCGTCCCGGAGCGGGAGAACACCTCGGTCGGCAATCGCCGGATCGACGCGCTGGCCGAGGCCTTCCGCTTCTCCCGGCATCACCGGCAGGTTGCGCGAGCATTCCGCGACGCGCTCGCCTCGTACCGACCACAACCGTACGCAGGTCGTGTCGTTCTCTTCCGCGCGCGCATGCAGCCGCTCTTCGGCCCGCACGACCCGGCCAAGGGCTGGCGTCACGTCGCGAAGGGACCGTTCGAGATCCGGCGGGTGCCCGGCAACCACCTCGGCATGCTGCAGGAGCCGCACGTCGCCACGCTGGCGCGCGAGCTGGCCTCGGCACTCGAGCACAGCGAAGCGCGGCACGAGGCGAGGCAGACGGGTCCGTAGCACCGCGGCCGCGTCTGGCGCGGACACGCGCCGGACGCCATTCTCCCAGCCGACCCGAGCCGGGACCGCCCATGCGCCGGTCCCCACCACCCGGCACCGTTCCCGCAGAGGCCGCCCATGCGACTCGTCCGCAGCGCTGCACTCGCGATCCCGTTCCTCGTCATGCTCGCGCCGTCGTCCGCGCATGCCCAGGGCACGCGCGCCGACTACGACCGCGCGTACGCGCTGAACCGGCGCTTCGAGGGCCTGGTCGTGGACGCGCCCGAGACGCCCGTCTTCATCGGGCAGAGCGACCGGTTCTGGTACCGGAAAGCGGTGCGCGGCGGCAACGAGTTCGTGCTCGTCGATGCGACGACGCGCGAGAAGCGGCCGGCCTTCGACCACGCCCGTCTCGCCGCCTCGCTCTCCGCGGCGCGCGACACGACCTACACGGCGACCGGACTGCCCTTCAACCGCATCACGTTCGTGGACGACGGCCAGTCGATCGAGTTCGCCGCCGCCGACTCGCTCTGGCGCTGCACGTTGAGCGACTACGCGTGCCGGCGCACGGGGCCGGCGCCGCGGTTCGGCGGACGCGGCGGCGGCGGCCAGCGCCAGCCGAACGACCAGCCGCGCCTTTCGCCGGATGGGAAGTGGGAGGCGCTGATCGTCAACTACAACGTTCACGTCCGTGCGCCCGGTTCGACGGAGAGCATCGCGCTCTCGCAGGATGGATCGGAGGGCAACTACTACACGCTGCAGTCGATCGCGTGGTCGCCGGACTCGAAGAGGCTGGCGGCCAACCGCGTGGTTCCCGGCTACCGCCGCATCGTGCGCTACGTCGAGTCGTCGCCGGCCGACCAGCTCCAGCCGGAGTACATGGAGCGCGTCTACGCCAAGCCGGGCGATGTCCTCGACAAGGACCAGCCCGTGCTGTTCGACGTGGTCGCGCACACGCAGACGCAGATCGACGACTCACTCTTCCCCAACGCGTACGACATGACTCGCCTCGAGTGGCGCAAGGACGGCCGCGCGTTCACGTTCGAGTACAACCAGCGGGGCCACCAGGTCTACCGCGTGATCGAGGTGGACGCGGCGACCGGCGCGGCACGCGCGGTCATCACGGAGACGAGCGAGACCTTCATCGACTACCGCCGCGCGACCGGCAGCCAGACCGACTCGGGTCGCCAGTTCCGCTTCGACGTCGATGATGGTCGGGAGATCATCTGGGCGTCCGAGCGTGACGGCTGGAGCCACCTCTACCTGTACGACGGTGTGACGGGCGCCGTGAAGAATCCGATCACGCGAGGCGACTGGCTGGTGCGCGCGGTGGACAGCGTGGACGTGAAGAACCGGCAGGTCTGGTTCCGCGCGTCCGGGATGGAAGCCGGGCAGGACCCGTACTTCACGCACTACTACCGCATCAACTTCGACGGGACCGGTCTGGTGAAGTACACGCAGGCGGACGGCAATCACACGGTCGTGTGGTCGCCCGACCACGAGTACTACGTGGACACGTGGTCGCGCGTCGACCTTGCGCCCATCGCGGAACTGCGCCGCACCTCGGACCGGAGCCTCGTCATGGAGCTCGAGCGCGGCGACTACAGCGCGCTGCTCGAGGCCGGCTGGCGGCCGCCCGAGGTGTTCGTATCGAAGGCGCGCGACGGGAAGACCGACATCTGGGGCGTGATCTTCCGGCCCACCAACTTCGATCCGAGCCGGAAGTACCCGGTGATCGAGAACATCTACGCGGGCCCGCAAGGGTCGTTCGTGCCCAAGTCGTTCTCCGTGAACAACGGCATGCGCGCACAGGCGGAACTCGGCTTCATCGTCGTACAGGTCGATGGTATGGGCACGGCCAACCGCTCGAAGGCGTTCCACGACGTCGCCTGGCAGAACCTGGGCGATGCCGGGTTCCCGGACCGCATCCTCTGGCACCAGGCGATCGCCGCGAAGTACCCGTACTACGACATTGCCCGCGTCGGCATCTACGGCACGTCCGCCGGCGGGCAGAACGCGCTGGGTGGATTGCTGTTCCATCCCGAGTTCTACAAGGCCGCCGTGTCCGCCGCCGGTTGCCACGACAACCGCATGGACAAGATCTGGTGGAACGAGCTGTGGATGGGCTGGCCGCTCGGCCCGCAATACGAGGCGTCGTCCAACATGGTGAACGCCGGGAAGCTGCAGGGGAAGCTGCTGCTGGTGGTGGGCGAGCTCGATACCAACGTGGACCCGTCCTCGACCATGCAGGTGGTGAACCAGCTCATCAAGGCCGACAAGTACTTCGACCTGCTCGTCATTCCCGGCGCCAGCCATACCTCGGGCGGCGCGTACGGCGAGCGCAAGCGCTTCGACTTCTTCGTCGAGAACCTGCTCGGCGTGCGCCCGCCCGACTGGAACGCGGGCGAGCCCGTGATGGGCAGCGGCTTCGAGGACGACCTGCCCACCGAGCTGCCCGACGAGGTTCCCGGTACGTGGGAGTACCGCGGCTGGTGAGTGCATTCGAGACCCGAGACAGGGTAGGCGAGGCATGAACGCGAAATGGAGCGGGGCCTGGAAGGCCGTGAACGGCATCATGCTGCTCGCGTTCCTCGCCTCGGTCGCCGTGCAGTACAACGACCCGGATCCCATCCGCTGGGTCGCGATCTACGGCGCGGCCGCCCTGGCCTGCGCCCGCGCGGTGACCGGCCGCATCGGCTGGTTCTTCCCCGCGCTCGTCGGCGTCGCCGCGCTGGTGTGGGCGATCACGCTCGCGCCCGCCACACTCGGCCACGTCGGCTTCGGCGAGCTGTTCCAGGCGTTCGAGATGAAGGACGTCCGCGTCGAGGTCGGCCGCGAGTTCGGCGGGCTCATGATCGTGGTCGTCTGGATGGCGGTGCTGCTGCTGCTCGGGCGCGCGGACCGGCGGGAGGGTGCTGCGTAGCCGTGGAAAGCGTGACCATGACCATCTGGGTGGACGCCGACGCCGCGCCGCGCGACGTGAAGGAGATCGTGTTCCGCGCCGCCCGGCGACTGGAGATCGAGGCGGTACTGGTCGCCAACCAGCGGATGCCGGCGCCGTCCGACAACCCGTACGTGCGCACGGTGTGGGTGCAGGGCGGCCCGGACGTGGCGGACCGCCACATCGCCGAGCACGCGGCGGCCGGCGACATCGCGATCACGGCCGACATCCCGCTGGCCGCGATCCTGGTGGAGCAGGGCGTCACCGTCCTGGACCCGCGTGGCGAGCGCTACACCGAGGAGAACGTGCGCGAGCGCCTCTCGATCCGTGACTTCATGGACTCGCTGCGCGGCGCGGGTGTGGAGACGGGCGGCGCGAAGCCGTACGGTCCGCGCGAGAAGCAGGCGTTCGCCGCGGCGCTGGACCGCGTCCTGGCCGCCGCGCGCCGGACGGGCTGACACCGAAGTGCGAGGAGATTCCCGCATGCGACGTCGTCCGCTGAAGATCCTGGGCCTCATTGCCGTCCTGCTGGTGGCGGCGCTCGTGTACGGCTCCTGGCGGAATCCCGAGAAGCGCGCGCTCGACGCGGTGGCCCGGGCGGACGCGTCCGGCAGCTTCGTCACGCTGCCGCTCGGCGTGACACACTACGAGGTCGTCGGCCCGGACACGGGGCGGCTCGTGGTTCTGGTGCACGGGTTCTCGGTGCCGTACTACATCTGGGACCCGACCGTGCGCGGGCTGAGGGATGCCGGGTACCGCGTGCTGCGCTACGATCTCTACGGCCGCGGCTTCTCGGACCGGCCCGACGTGGACTATGACGCCGCGCTCTACGACGGGCAGCTCGACGCGCTGCTCGACTCGCTTCACGTCACCGGTCCCGTCGATCTCGTCGGGCTTTCATTCGGCGGCTTCGTGACGGCGCACTACGCCGCGAGTCACCGCGATCGCGTGCGCACCCTCACGCTGGTCGATCCGATGAGCGAACGGCCCACGCTGCCCGGGTACCTCCGCCTGCCCGTGATCGGGCCGTGGCTCTGGCAGGTGATGGCCGTGCCCGGAATGGCCGATGGCCAGATGACGGACTTCCTGCACCCGGAGGACCACCCGACGTGGGTCGAGCAGTACCGCCCGCAGATGCGCTACCGCGGCTTCGGCCGTGCCCTGCTCTCGACGATCGCCAATGCGATGGACACCGACGTGGACAGCCTCTACGCGGGCGTCGCGAAGACCGGCATCCCGGTCATGCTGGTCTGGGGGAAGCAGGACATGACGGTTCCGTTCACGCTCTCGGAAGTCGTGCTGCGCAACATCCCGTCGGCCGAGTTCGTGCCCATCGATTCCGCGGGGCACGTTTCGCACATCGAGCAGGCCGCGCTGGTGAACGCGCGGCTGTCCGCGTTCCTGGCGGCGCACCCGGGACCGGGCAGGTAGCCCGCTCACCGCACGGATGATGTCCGGACTCGACAACGCTGAACGAGTGGCTCGCAATGCCGCAGGACAGTGGTCAGTGGGCGCCGACTCGAGAGGCCGGGTTGTTCAAACCTGCGGGCGACGTCGAAAAGCTGTGACACCACTTGCCGTCCTCCGGATGGAAGAAGGGATCGGGTGAGGTCGCATTGGAAGGCGGCGGTGGGCGTTGCCGTTTCCGCCCTTTGTCTCTGGTGGGTCTTCCGGGGCGAGGATCTCGGCGCCATTGGTCGGCAGCTGGCGGCAGCCGATTTCCCGCTTCTGGTCCTGGCCGGGGCCATCAGCACCGGGGGCGGGCTGGTCCGCGCCGTTCGGTGGCGGCTTCTGCTCGAGCCGCTCGGTGTTCCCACGACGCTCAACGCCCGCTGGAAGGCCCTGAACATCGGGTTCATGGTCACGAACATCGTGCCCGCCCGTGTCGGCGAGATCGCGCGCCCGTACGCGCTCAGCAGGCTCGCTCCCGTTTCCATGTCCGGGGCGCTGGGCACCGTGGTACTCGAGCGCGTGCTGGATGCCGTGGCGCTTCTCGTGCTACTCCTCGTTGCCGTCCTTTCCCCGGCCTTTCCGGAGGCTGCGGTCGGCCGGTCCATCGCGGTCGCGGTGTGGGGATCGGTCGTGGTCGCGTCCGCAGCCCTCGCCTTCATCGTGGTCCTCGTCGTCCGGCCCTCGTGGACGCTGGGACTGGCGAGAAGGGTCGCTGCCCGGCTGCCCGGTCACGCGGGATCGAAGCTGGTCGCGGGACTGGAGGCGTTCTCGTCCGGCCTGGGATTGATCCGGCGGCCGCGGGCACTTGTGGCGGCGTTCCTCTGGTCACTGGTCGTCTGGCTCTGGATGGCGGCAGCCTTCCGGGTCGCCTTCCTGGCGTTCGGCATCGATCAGGGATTCGCTGCCGCGGTATTCACGCAGTGCGCCGTGTCCATGTTCGTCTCCGTTCCCGCCGGTCCCGGATTCATCGGCACACTGCAAGCCGGGGTGATGGTAGCGCTTCACGAGGTTTTCGGCGTCGCCGCCGGACCGGCCCTGTCCCTTGCCGTGGGGTACCACATTGCCGGTTTCATCCCCGTGACGCTCCTGGGCCTTTTCTACGCCTGGCGCCTCGGGATCCGCCTGCGCTCGCTGGAATCCGAGGCCGAGGAAACGCTGGAACGCAACGAAACCGAGGCCTCGCATGCAACTGAAGATTGAGCCGGGGAGTCTCGCCGGGTGGCTCCGGGCGGTGAACGCTGGCGTTCATCGTCGCGGCGGTCGGAGGCTGGCCTTCCGCCTACTACGTCGTGCCGGTCACGCGAGGTCCAGCTCGACTAGACAGGCCGGTCTCTCGCACCCGGCGAGGGTGCTTCCGGTCGCACAGCCAGCCCGAGCAACCGCCGCGCGTTCCCGCCGTAGATTCCCGCCCGCTCTTCCTCACTCACGTCGAGCGCCGCGATACTCGATTTCATCTTCGGGATGCTGCCGATCATGTGCGGGTAGTCGCTGCCCGCGACGATGTGGGCCGCGCCCGCGAAGTTTATCGCCAGCCTGAGCGCGTTCCGGTCGAAATTCACCGTGTCGTACCAGAAGGACTTCAACTGCTCGGACGGCGGCCGCGTGATGCGCGCCGCGCACTCGGGCAGACACTCGAAGCCGCGGTCGAATCGTTCCGCCATGTAGGGCACGGCCCCGCCGAGATGCGCGAGCACCCAGCGGATGCGGGGGAAGCGCTCGATCACGCCGGCATAGACCAATGACGCTGCGGCGAGCGTGGTGTCCATCAGGAAGCCGACCATCGGCATCAGCATGTACTCCGTCATCGCCTCGACGCCGACCGGGTAGGTCGGGTGGATGTAGAAGACGGCGCCGGCCGCGTCCGCCTTCTCGTAGAGCGGCTCGAAGCGGGCGTCGCTCAACGGCACGCCGTTCGCGTTGCTGAACAGCATCACGCCGGGCAGTCCGAGATCGCCGGTGGCCCGGGAGAGCTCCTCGACGGCCGCGCCCGGATCGTTCATGGGCAGCGTCGCGAGAGCGGTGTAGCGGTCGGGCTGCGCCTTCACGACCGCGGCCAGCGCGTCGTTGACGATGCGACAGAGCTCGACGTCGCGCGCCGGCGCCTCCATGCTCGTGGCGGGGCAAGTCAGGCTCAGCACCTGCATGTCCACGCCCATCTCATTGAGCACCTTCGTGCGGTGCGCGATGTCGCGGTGGCCGGGCACCACCACATTGTAGTCGCCGGGCGAATGCAGCACGGGATTGCCCGCGTCGTCCGTCGTGATCCGGTAGTGGCTGCCGCCGCGTCGCAGCGCTTCGAGGTACTCGGGCGGGTAGTAGTGGTTGTGGAAGTCGACGATCATGATCCGGTTCCCATTCGTTGGAGTCCGCGTCGGGCGCCGACAGCATACACCGGCCATCCGACGAGCACCATGGACAGGCCGATCAGGCTCGAGCGAGGCTCCGCCAGGACCTGGTTGCCGACGATCGCGAAGGCCGCCAGCGCGAACAGCGCCGGCACCCATGGATAGCCCCAGACCCGGTACGCTGGTGTGGGGCCCGGCCGCCGCCGGAGTCGTATCAGGCCCACCGCCATCAGCCCGAAGAACACCCACTCGGTGTAGACGACGCGCGTGAACAGCGCCCGGTACGTGCCCGTCGAGATCAGCACCGCGGCCCACACCGCCTGCAGCACGATTGCGCGGTGCGGCGTCCGGAAGCGCGCGTGAACCTCGCCCAGCCAGCGGAACAGCAGGCCGTCGCGCGCCATCGCGTAGTAGGCGCGCGGGCCGGCCAGGATGATGCCGTTCAGCGCGCCGAACGTCGAGAACACGACGAGGCCGGACATGATCGCGCCGCCGCCCGAGCCGAGCACCGCGTCCGCCGCGTCCGCCGCGACCCGCGTCGAGACGGCCACCTTCTCGAGCGGCAGCACGTGCAGGTAGACCGCGTTCAGCAGGATGTAGCAGGCCGTCACGATCAGCGTGCCCAGCAGCAGCGCGCGCGGGATCGTGCGCGGCGCGTCCACCGTCTCCTCCGCGCTGTACGCCACCATGTGCCAGCCGCCGTACGCGAACAGCCCCGCCACCAGCGCGAGCAGGAAGTCGCTGACGCCCGCGTGGGCCGCCGTGCCCGCACCCGCCACCGCCGTGCCTGCCGTCGCGGCCGTCGTTGCGCCGCCCGATGCCGATGCCGCGGGACCCAGCACCGCGCCCACCACGATCATGAGCAGGACCGCCAGCACCTTCACCGCCGTGAACCACGCCTGCAGCGAGCCGCCCTGGCGCACGCCCCGGTAGTTCACCGCTGAGAGCACGACCACCACCCCGACGGCCACGATCCGCAGCCCGGCCGGCCCGAGCGGCACGAAGAACGCCACGTAGCGCGCGAACACCATCGCGATCGCCGCGATGATCCCCGTGTGCATCGTCCAGAACATGGCCCAGCCCCAGAGGAAGCCGAGCCCCGGCGAGAATGCCTCGCGCAGGAACGCGTACACCCCGCCCGATTCCGGGTACGCCGATGCCAGCTCCGCGCACACCAGCGCGCCGCACAGCGTGAGCGCCCCCGCCACCGCCCACACCGCGACGACCCCGCCCGCGCTCGGAATCCGGCTCGTGATCTCGGATGGCTGCACGAAAATCGAAGCGCCGATGATCGTCCCGACCACCAGCGCCGTCGCGTGCCGCAACCCCAGCACCCGCGTGAGCCCCCCACCCGTCATCCCGGCGCCCCCTCGACCCGCAACTCGTCGCCCGCCCGGGGTCGCCCGCCCCTCGTCCCCCGCCTCACGTCGCCCGCCCTTCGTCCCCCGCCGTCCCCCGCATCAGCACGCTCTGCACCAGCGTCCCCAGGTAGAACGCCACGAGGTACAGCCCGACCCCGCTCCCGAGCCACCACGCGATGAGCGGCGGCGCGATCCCCGAGAGCCAGATCAGCGCCTTCGGCGTGGTCGGATCGCCGAGCACCGTGCCCGCCCACGACAGCACGCCGGCGAGGAGGCCCCAGAGCAGCCCGCCGGACGCCAGCGACGTACCCGACGACAGGTGCAGCACCGCCTGGAAGAAGGCGATGAGCAGCGGCACCTGGATGAGGGCCATCCAGAGGCCCGCGCCATCCACCGTGCCGATCCCGTGGCTCCGGTGCAGCGCCTTGAGCTCCTGCTGCAGCTTCGAGAAGTCGTCCTTGTGCGCCTTGTTCAGGGCGTTGATCTCGGGCTTGATCCGCTTGTGCACGGCGCGCCACGCGCGTGTCCGGCGCGCCAGCGGCAGCATCACGGGAATCAGCACGAGGCGGACGGCGAGCACCAGCGCGAACACGCCCGCGCCGAGGTTCCCGCCCAGCAGGCCGGCGGTCCCGGTGATGCCACGCTGCACCAGATGGACCAGCGCACTCCAGGGATTCATGTACGCTCCATCACCGGGGCATCCAAGGTTGCAAGGGATCCGCCACGCTCGGCGTTCCGGCCCGATCGCGCAAGGTCCGGCGGCCGAGCGCCGCCCGTGACATGGGGCGGACGGACCCCTGAAACGGGAGCCGCCCTCCGTCCGTACGTCTCTCGCCGAGCGGCGCGGCGGGTCCCGTGGCAGCGGCGCGGACCGCCCGGTGCAACCGGGACGTGGTCCGCCGGCATCGAACTAGGGCAACGCGGCCGCGCCGCGGCTCCGCCAGCGCATCCGCGACATCAACCCGCGCATCCCCATCGCCATCGTGCGCACCATGGACGCCGTCGTCGCCGGCGCGACCGCACGCACTTCCTTCACCGCCGCCATGCTCGGCGCCGCCTCCGGCATGGCGCTGCTCCTCGGACTCGTCGGCATCTACGGCGTCATCGCCTACGTCGTCTCACATCGCCAGCCTCATCCCCGCGCTGCGCGCCGCCGCCACCGACCCCGGTCTCGCCTTGGGCAACGACTGAGCGAAGGACCCGGCCGCACATCGCGTCGCATGCAACGGTCCGTAGTCGACCCGGCGTCGGCCCGCGGCCCTCGTGGCCCCCGATGGGTTGACGCCCTCGCGCGCTGCCGCTAAAGTGCGACACCGACGACACAGTAGACTACGAGGCGCGGCATGAGTGGACGGGAGAATCTGGGCGAGCTCGAGCAGATGGTGCTGCTGGTGGTATTGCAGCTGGGCGCGAATGCGCAGGCAATCGCGATCCGGGACGAGCTGGCGGAGCGAGCGGGCCGGCGTCTGACGCGCGGTGCGCTGTACCGCACGCTGGAGCGGCTGACGGAGAAGGGGATGCTGGACTGGAAGGTGGGCGAATCGACGCCGGAGCGAGGCGGGTTGCCGCGTCGTGATTTCCGTGTAACGAAGGCGGGGATCCGGGCGCTCCGTGCGACGCGTCGCACGCTGCTCGACCTGTGGAGCGGTCTGGGCCACGTGCTGGACCGGTCGTAGGCGCGTGTCGTTGCCACCGCACGTTCCGGAGTCGTTTCTGCGCGCATCGCTGGGCGCGGGCGCGCTCGCGGACGCCGTGATCGGCGATCTGCGTGAGGAATGGCGAGCGGAGCGTGGGCGTCATGGAGGAGTGCGGGCGGCGTTGTGGCACGGGTGGCGGTGCGTGTGGCTGTCGGTGTCGTTGGGCGCGTGGTCGAGGTTGCGCGGCCGCTCGCGGCCGGGCCGGACTCGAGGAAAGGGGATTTCGCCGATGGAATGGCTGGTGACCGACCTGCGGTACGGGCTGCGCCGGCTGCGCCGGAGTCCGGGCTTCGCGGCGGTGGTGATTCTGACGCTGGCGCTCGGGATCGGCGCGAACACGGTGATCTTCAGCGTGGTCGATTCGGTGTTGCTGCGGCCGATGCCGTACCCGGAGGCGGACCGGCTGGTGACGATCCAGCACCGGTACCCGGGTCTGGACCTGAACGCGCCGGTGTCGGCGCCGGGGTTCCGCTCGTACCGCGACGAGACGAAGAGCTTCGAGGGCGTGGCGGTGCAGGCGAGCTGGGGTGCGAACCTGACGGGGCAGGGCGAGCCGTCGCGGGTTTCCGCATCGCGGGTGAGCGCGGACTTCTTCGGTACGCTGGGCGTCCCGGCGGCGCTGGGCCGGACGTTCACGGCGGAGGAGGACGTCCCGGGCAACCAGTACGAGGCGGTGCTGTCGGACGCGTTGTGGAAGCGTCAGTTCGGCGGGGACCCGGGCATCCTGGGCAAGGTGATCGAGCTGAACGCGCAGCCGTACACGATCATCGGCGTGATGCCGCCCTCGTTCTATTCGGTGTTCGGCCGCGACGTGGAGTTGTGGGTGCCGCTGGCGCTGGGCGAGCAGCAGTACGCGTCGGGCAACGAGTACCTGGCGTTGACGGCGCGCCTGGCGCCGGGCATCTCGCTGGAGTCGGCGAGCGCGGAGATGGCGCGCTTCGCGGAGACCATCAAGTCGGACCACGCGGGTGAGTACCCGGACGACTGGACGCTGCGCGTCCGCACGCTGCGCGACATCGCGACGGCATCGATCCGGACGCCGTTGCTGATCCTGCTGGGCGCGGTCGGGTTCGTGCTGCTGATCGCGTGCGCGAACGTGGCCAACCTGCTGCTGGTTCGTGCGACGTCGCGGTCGCGGGAAGCCGCCGTCCGTCTGGCGATGGGAGCCCGCCGCTGGCACCTGGCGCGCCAGTTGCTGGCGGAGAGCGTGCTGCTCTCGCTGGCCGGTGGCGTGGTGGGGACGGCGCTGGCGTGGGCCGGCGTGCGCGGTCTCGCCGCGATCATCGACACGAACCGTCTGCTCGGCGGCTCGATCGTGCTGGACCGGACCGTGTTCGCGTTCACCGCGCTGCTCGCGATCGTGACCGGCATCGTGTTCGGCCTGGCGCCGGCGCTGCAGGCCTCGCGCGGCGGCGTGCGGGCCGCGATGGAGGCGGGCGGCCGCGGCGCGATGGGCGAGCGGAGCGGTCATCGGCTGCGCTCGTTGTTCGTCGTCGCCGAGTTCGGGCTCGCCCTCACTCTGCTCGCGGGCGCCGGCCTGCTGATCAAGAGCTTCGCCCGTGTGCGCGACGTCGATCCCGGCTTCACCGTGGACCACGTGCTCACGTTCGGGCTCACGCTGCCCGCGACGTCGTACCCCGACGATCCCTCGCGGCGCGCGTTCTTCGACGCCGTGCTGCAGCGGATCCGGCAGGTGCCGGGCGTGTCGGACGCGGGGAGCACGTCCGTGCTGCCGTTCGGCGGCAGCTGGTCCACCAGCTCGTTCTCCGTCGAAGGCTACACGCCGGCGGATGGCGAGCCGTTCCCGTGGGGTGACATCCGGGTGGTGAGCGACGACTACGCCTCGACGATGCGGATCCCCGTCGTCGCCGGCCGCTTCTTCGATGCCCGCGACCAGGCGGGCAGCCCGAACGTCGCCGTGGTCGACGAGGAACTGGTGCGACGCTACTGGTCGAAGGAGAGTCCCATCGGCCGGCGCATCACGTTCGACGACCCGACGAACGCGGACGCCGAATGGATCGAAGTGGTCGGCGTCGTCGCGCACACCGCGCACGAAGGTCTCGATGCCGACCCGCGCGTGCAGGTCTATTTCTCCTACCGGCAGGCGCCCAACGTGAGCGGCTCGTCGTTCGTGGTGCGCACCCGGGGCGAGCCGCTGGGCGAGGTGAGCGCGGTCACCGCCGCGGTGCACGAGCTGGATCCCGCGCTGCCACTCGCTCGCGTCACCACCATGGACGCGCTCATCGACCAGTCGGTCGGGCAGCGCCGGCTCGCCGTGCTGCTGCTGACCGCCTTCGCCGTCATCGGCCTGCTGCTCGCCGCCACCGGCATCTACGGCGTCATGTCGCAGATGGTGAACCAGCGCGCGAAGGAGATGGGTCTCCGCATGGCGCTCGGCGCCGGCGTCACCTCCGTGCTCGGGCTCGTGCTGCGCAAGGGGCTCGTGCTCGCCGGGTTCGGCGTCGGCCTCGGCGTGCTCGGCTCGCTCGGTCTCACCCGCCTGCTCGACAGCCAGCTCTACAACGTGAACGCCACCGATCCCGTCACCTTCATCGGTGTCACCGCGCTGCTGGTCGGCGTCGGGCTGGCCGCCTGCGTGCTCCCCGCCTCGCGCGCCGCGCGCCTCGATCCCGTGACCACGCTGCGGCAGGAGTAGGGCAGGGCGCCGCGCGGCTGGATCCCGTGACGGCGCTGCGGCAGGAGTAGCGCGGGGCGCGGGTGCGGCTGCGGTGTTGCCGCCGGCTACGCGCCGTCCGGTCGCAGTTCCTTCAGCCAGGCGCCGATCGCGGTCTCGAAGTAGCCCGGGCTGAACAGCGTCCAGTCGCCGACGGAGGCGGGTAGCGTGAAGTCCTCCGCGGCTTCCGCGGCCGTCTTGCCGGTGAGCACGGCCTGGCGGGCGGCTTCCTGGACGGCGTTCAGGACGCGCATGTAGACGAAGAGGTCGCCGGCGTCGGCGAGCGCGCCATGGCCGGGCACATAGACGGTGGCGAGCCGGTCGCGGAGGAGTGAGTGGACGGACGCGTTGAGGTGCGAGGGGATCGCGTCCACGTAGTTGGGGAACATCCGGTTCCAGACGAGATCGCCGCAGAAGATGACGGCGGGGTCGTCGATCTCGAGGGTGACGTCGCTCTTCGTATGGCCGTCGCGTGGCACGATGCGGACGGAACGGTCGCCCAGGTCGATCGTCGATGTGCGAACCGGGTCGATGAGCGTGGCGCCCGCCAGCATGCGTTCCTTCACCGACTGCGGGTCCACGTCGTTCTGCCGGTCCTGCGCCTCGACGAGATCACGCGTGACGGCCGTGCAGTGCGTGGGTGGCCAGGTGTCGCCGGTCGCGTAGCCGGCGAGCCCGCCGGTGTGATCCGAGTGGTAGTGCGTGAGCACGATCGCGTCCGGCCCGCGTCCGGTCAGCTCGCGCGCCTTCGCCGCGGCCCATTCGGCGCCGGCCGGCGTCGCGTAGCTCTCGACCATGAGAACGCCGGCCGAGCCGCGGATGATGCCGCCGTTGCAGAGGGTGGTGCGATCCTCGAGCGGCGTCGAGATCACGGCCCAGATCCCGTCCGCCACCTCCTCGACGCGGGCCCACGGCTCCCGCATCCGGATGTTGGAGCGCGCGCGGGGCGCGAATACGCGAGCCGCGCGCAACGGCGAGGCCGCGGCCAGAAGCGCGATGTGCGCGCCGCACGCGGCGCAACCGTGCAGAAACCGTCGCCGGTCGAGTGGATCCGACCCGTTTGTCATTGTCATGCTCCCTGGTTCGTACCTGCGGACAGTAATCCCCGACCTCCTCCCGGGCCAGTCCGCGCCGGACGCGCGGCCGTCCTCGTCTCCCGCCCGGGATGCCGCTCCCCACGTCCCCGTCTTCTTCCTCGCCTGGCCGCGCCATCTCGCGCCTTCTATCTCAGTCGGCCGCGAACGGCCAGATTGATGCGACGCGCCACCGCCACGGGATCCGACCATGAGAACTGCGGCTCGCTCCTTCGCGCTCGTCCGGCTCGCCGCCGACGCGACCGACGTCGCGCCATTCGGCTCCGGCAGAAGCCGAACCGGATCGACTACCACCACCGCATCCTGCAGTGGTTCGGACACTGGCTGAAAGGTGAGGAGGCCTCGGGATGGATGCTGCACGGCGTGAGCTGGCTCGACCGCAGGAAGGCGCTGGAAGGGAACGGACGTTGAGCATGCGACGTCGCCACCGGCGCAGCGCGTCGTACTGCACTGGTGCGGGTGTGGCCGCGCTCGCGTCGCTCGTCATCGGCTGCGCGAACGCGGCGCCTGACGCGCCGCCCGCCGACTCGTCGGGCGCGATGCCGCCGGCCGCCGCCCCGACGGCGGAGTCGTGGACGCCGTCGATGGCTCCGCAGCCCGCCGACGTCGCGAGCATCGACGGCATGGTCCAGGCCTGGTACGACATCGTAAGTGGCCCGGCGGGCGAGGCGCGCAACTGGTCGCGCGACAGCACGCTCTACTCGCCCGGCGTCCGCTTCGTGATCGTCGGCGCGGGCGCGGACGGCGTCGAGCACGCGACCGTAACCGACCACGGCACCTTCGCGCGCGAGTCAACGCCCGGCTTCGAGAAGAACGGGTTCTACGAGCGGGAGATCCACCGGGAGACGCAGCGGATCGGCAACGTCGCCTACCTCCTCAGCACGTACGAGTGGCGGCGTACGCCGGACGGCCCGGTCGGCGGGCGCGGCGTGAACAGTATCTCGCTGTTCTTCGACGGCACGCGCTGGTGGATCACGCAGGCGATGTGGAGCGACGAGACACCGGCCACGCCGATCCCGCCCGAGCTGCTGCCGGACGGCTAGCGCCGGCCGAAGCCGGCCGGAGGTCCAGCTACCGGCGCAGGGCGCGGAAGGCCACGCCCGCCTCACGGACCCGGTGAGCCCGGGCCCCACGCCGGGGCGGAATGCATCACCGCACGCCGGCTCCGGATCCCCACCGCTCCCCCCACAACCCCAACCGCTCCCGCCGCGCCCGCCGCTCCCCCCGCTCCCGCAAACGCTCCCGCAAACGCCCCCGCCTCCGCTCCCGCCCCCCGATTCCCTTCAAGTATCCAGCAGGAACGCGTGATCGTCCCCTCGCAGCATCCGCGAGAGCCCGAATCCCGCCCCGCCGAACAGAATGCTGCCCGCCGCGAGCAGCACGAACACACCGAGCCAGGGCACGCTCCGGAACCGGACGGACACGTTGTGCGTGGGTCCGCCGTCGATGGCGAGCGCGACGACACCGGCCTGTTCCGGTGTCCAGGTGACGGTGCGGTCGGGGCCGATCGGCATCGAGTCGCTCCGGGCGATGCTGCTGTTCGGCCGGTAGGTCACGACGAGCGTCGAGCCTTCCGGAATGGTCAGCTCGATGGGCTGGCCGACCCGCGCGATACCCGGGATCTCCGGCACCTGCTGCGCGCTCGCCCGTGACGGCGCGAGCATGGAGCCCGCGATGAGGAGCGCGAGAACGCCGACCGCGCCGCCGCCCACGCCCATCCCGCCGCCGGAGGTGCCGTGCTCCGGTTCTTCGACCTGGCCGCGGGCGCGCGTGAGCAGCGTCGCCACCACGACGGTCCCGACGAGGCAGGCGAGCGGGATGAACACGACGAGCCACTTCATGCCGCCGGGCGTAGTGCTTTCGCCGTAGAGCTCGGGTCCGGTGAATTCGCCGATCAGGCTCCAGATGATGATGGTGGCGAGCAGCGCGGGCGCGCCGAATCGGATGAGGTACTCGTACCAGCCGCCGAGCGGGATCTTCGAGTACTGGTTGACGGCGGCTCGCAGTTTGTCGGCGCCGAGCACCCACGCCAGGATCAGCGTCTCGAAGAGGCCGACGATGAGGAGCGCGTAGCTGAAGACCCAGTGGTCGACGAGGTCGAGCAGGGTCAGGCCGAGCGTGCCGTTGCCGTTCAGGCCCGGGTCCACGATGTGGGGCATGACGAACGCGGCGCTGAGCAGGGCGCAGGGCACGCCCACGAGCGTGAGCGCACGACCGCGGGTCAGGCCGAACTTGTCGATGATCGCGCTGACCATGCCCTCGATGAGCGAGACCGAGGACGTGAGTCCGGCCGTGGTCACGAGCAGGAAGAACAGGAACCCGAAGAAGCGGACGCCCCACGGGAACGCGGCGATGCCCTGCGGCACGACGAAGAACGAGAGCGAGAGCGTCGTGCCCGCGGGGTTCAGCGAGAACACGAACAGCAGCGCGAAGATGGCGACGCCCGCGATGTACTCGAAGCCGCAGTTCAGGAACGAGATGGTGAGCGCGTTGGCCACCTGGTCGGCCTTCTTCGGCAGGTAGGATGAGTAGGTG
The DNA here is from genome assembly GCA_963786235.1 of uncultured Gemmatimonadales bacterium. Classification (GTDB taxonomy): domain Bacteria; phylum Gemmatimonadota; class Gemmatimonadetes; order Longimicrobiales; family RSA9; genus CAWAYJ01. The sequence goes on along the minus strand of CAWAYJ010000009.1, from coordinate 81,801 downwards.
GTCAGCACGCCGAGTCCGAGCGAGAGCGAGAAGAACATCTGCGCGAACGCACCCCGCCACACCGCCGCGCTGGCGATGCCTTCGGGCGCCGGCGTGAACAGGTAGAGTACGCCGTCGAGACCGCCGTCGAGCGTGAGCCCGCGCACGATCAGCCCGATCATGAACACCCACATGAGCGGCACGAACACGCGGACCATCGCCTCGATGGTGCGGGTCCCGCCGCGGAGCGCGAAGGCGTTGATGAACCAGACGGCCCCGAGCGCGGCCAGCGGCCACCACGTCGAGACCAGGTGGAAGAAGTACGTGATCGCGCTGGGCGCGGCCGACGGCTGGCTGAACGGCGTGAACGGCGCGGTCACGCCCGGCCGGAACAGGTTGCCGAACGAGCCGATCATCATGGCGAATGCCCACGCGATGATCACCACGTAGTACGCCGTGATGATGAACTGCGCCGAGATCGCCCACCAGCCCAGCAGCTCCGCCCGCTTGCCGCCCACCTCGCGCAACGCGTTCGGGAACGACTTCCCCGTGATCGTGCCCAGCCCCAGCTCCAGGATCATCACCGGGATACCGAGCGTGAACAGCGCCACGAAGTAGGGCAGATAGAACGCGCCGCCGCCGTACTGGTACGCGTTCGACGTGAAGAACACGATGTTGCCCAGCCCGATCGCCGATCCGCTCGCCGCCAGCACGAAGCCGATCCTGGAGTTCCAGGCGCCGCGTTTTGCCTGCGTCTCGCTCATTGGTCTCTCCGCAGAAGGACGGGAAGGGCGCATAATGGCGGGTCGCACGCATCCGGGGCAAACGGGGTCGCGGGGGGCGGGAGCGGAGGCGGAGGCGTTTGCGGGGGCGGGAGTGGGGGCGGCGGGAGCGGAAGGGACGTGCGTCAGGGCAGGGGACGGCGGGACGTTCTGGGGAGAGGGCGACACCCGCGACAACTGGAGTCTTCATGCGCAGTGACATTCACCTCGCGCTGCTGCTCGCAACGCTGGTGCCGGGGTGTTTCGGCTCGGTCGAGCCGACCGAGCCGGCGGAGCCGGCCGGGCCGGTCGAGGGGAAGGCGGTGCTGTTCATCGGAAACAGCCTGACCTACACCAACAACATGCCGGTGATGATCGCGGCGCTGGCGGAGGCGGATGGACAGGAGCATCTCGTCACCGGGTGGGTGGCGCTGCCGAACTACTCGCTCGAGGATCACTGGGCGGACGGCCGCGCGCGGAGCGAGATCCTGCGCGGCGGCTGGAAGGTCGTCGTCATGCAGCAGGGACCGTCCTCGACGCCCGAGAACCAGGCCCACCTCGCGAAATGGTCCGCCCGTTTCGCCACCGACATCGCCGGGATCGGCGCCCGGCCCGCGCTCTACATGGTCTGGCCCGAGTCCTCCCGACCGGAAGCGTTCGACGCGGTCAGCACGTCATACCGGAACGCGGCGGCGGGCGTGGACGGCCTGCTCTTCCCGGTGGGCGAGGCGTGGCGAGAGGCGTGGCGGAGCGTTCCGGACGCGCCGCTCTACGGACCGGACGGCTTCCACCCGAGCATCGAGGGCTCCTACCTCGCCGCGCTCGTCATGTACCAGCAGCTCTACGACCGCTCGCCGGTCGGACTGCCCGCACGGCTCCATCTGCCGAGCGGCACGATCGCCATCGACTCGACGCTCGCGCACACCCTGCAGGAGGCCGCCGCCGCGGCCAACGCGCGGTTCGCCCGGCAGTAGGCCGACGCGGTTTCGACCGCGCTCCCAATCCGGACAATGCGACATCCGCTGTCGCGAGAATCGGCCAATGCCGATTTCACCGCACATATCGCGGTCAACGTGACACGGACGACCCGGCCGGCGCGCCCCGTGTCGCCGATTCCGGATATGTCGCCGTCAACGCGACAAACGGCATTCCGGTGGTCCGCCGATGCAGAGTTTTCCGCACCCAGCGGGTCTCGCGGGGGCCACCCAGCAGGTTCTCGCGGCGGTCACCGACCAGGTCTCGCGGCGGTCACCCACGCCGGGTTCCATCATGGCGCCGATCCCGATCATCACCGCCATGAACAACCCGATGTTGCGCCGGAATCCGACCTCTTCAGTCACCGCGAGGATCCTCCGCCGGTGAGACCGCACGAAGCCCGGACAGGAAGCATATGGCTTCGATCGGCCTCTGGGGAGATCCGGCTGGACACCACCGGGATTCGGGCGTAGCGTTCAGGCGTGAACAAGCGGACCTTCTGCGCGAACACGACGCTTGCAGCCGGGATCCTGATCCTCCTCGGCGGCCTGGCGCACACCGTGCTCGGCCTGCCGGACCTGAACGCGGCGATCGAGCACGGCGACATCGGCGCCCCCGTCGCCGGTGGCATGCAGATCGTCTGGACCTTCGCCGGCCTCGCCATGGACGTGCTCGGCATCCTCGTCATCCTGTTCTCGGCCGAGGTCCGGAAGGGGCTTCGCACCGGCTGGGTCAAAGCGATGATCGTGGGCGCGTTGTTCCTGCTGTTCGGGATCGCGGCGTACGTCTACAGCTACCCGAACCCGCACTACCTGTCCTTCATCGCCGTGGGGGTCCTCCTCTACCTGCCCCTCGCTGTATACTACAGGCACTTCGGCGAACGGTGCTGAGGCCGGCAGGCCGCCGCGCTCGGCTCGCCCCGCTCCCGAACCCGCACCCGAACCCGAGCCCACACCCGAGCCCGAGCCGACACTCGACCTCGACCCCGAACCCTGGATGCGCTCATGGAATCTGCGACGTTGGGTGGTGGCTGCTTCTGGTGCCTCGAAGCCGTGTTCGTCGAGCTGCGCGGCGTCGAACGCGTCGTATCGGGATACGCCGGTGGCGACGTCCCGGACCCGACGTACGAGCGCGTGTGTTCCGGCCGCACGGGGCACGCCGAGGTCGTTCGCGTCACGTTCGACCCGGAGACGCTCTCGTTCCGCGACCTGCTGCGCGTGTTCTTCGCGATCCACGACCCGACCACGCCGAACCGGCAGGGCGCGGACGTCGGCACGCAGTACCGCTCGATCATCCTGTACGAGAGCGAGGCGCAGCAACAGGCCGCGGAAGAGATCATCGCGGAGATCGACTCGGCCGGGATCCGGGATGACGCCATCGTGACCGAGGTTGTCCCACTCGAGACGTTCTATCCCGCCGAGAGTTATCATGCCGACTACTACGCGCGGAACCCGGGCCAGGCCTACTGTCAGATCGTGATCGCGCCCAAGGTCGCGAAGTTCAGGAAGCAATTCATGGACCGGCTGCGGAAATGAAACACGGAGACTCGAGATGAGCCGCAACGCAATGCCCGCGCCCACGGCCGCGGCGCTCCGTCCGGTGTACGCGGGACAGGAGGCGCGCGCGAGTGTGCTCCGCGGGCTCTCGGACGAACAGCTGCGCTGGCGTCCGCCCGACGGCGGCTGGAGCGTGGGCCAGGTGCTCGAGCACCTCGTCCTCACTCACGAGCCCTACATGGCGCGGCTGCGGGCCGCGCTCGACGAGGGTCGCGATCTCGCTCGCGCAGGCCGCGCCCGCCCCTGGAAGCCGACCGTGATCGGCGGCTTCATCACGCGCTCCATGGCCTCGCCGCGGAAGGTGAAGACCGGCCGGAAGTTCGATCCCGGCCCCGACGTCGGTCCCGGCTCCGCCGACCGCTTCCTGGCGACCGTGCGCGCGCTCACCGAGCTGGTCGAGGCCTCCGAGGGCGCGGACCTGCGCGTCCGCTTCACATCGCCGGTCATGCCGCTCGTCCGCCCCAACGTCGGCGACGCGCTGCAACTGCTCGCCGCTCACGGCAACCGTCACCTCGACCAGATCGACCGCGTGATGGCCGCGCCCGGCTTCCCCGCCGCCCCCGCGAGCGCCGCGACGTAACCCGCCCGCGTCAGCCTTCGGACCAGCGGAACGAACGCCATGCGCTCGTGGCCATGGTCGATCCCTCGTCATCGACCAGGACGATGCGCCAGCGCACGGCGCCGCCCTCGGCCCGCTCGGCGAGCCACGTCGGCGCACCGTACGTGGTGATGCCGCGCGGGAGGAGCGCTTCCAGCAGCGGGTCGCCCGCGCCCGACTCGACTTCCAGCCGGTAGAGCGCGGCGCGCTCGTCGCGCGCCCACGTGAACCGCACCGGCGCGGCCGTCGCGAGCTCGGCGCCATCAGCGGGCAGCGCGAGTGAGACCGGGATGTCGGAGAGCGCGGCGGACAGCGCGCTGCCGCCGTCGCCTACGAAATAGCGCAGTGCGGGGATCGGGAAGCCGGCGACCGCGCCGGTGTGCACGACGCCGGTGCCCGCGCCCGCCGCGCCGAGATCGGAATCGCCTTCCTTGTCGTCGGTGGCCTCGATGCGGAGCAGGAGCTGGTACGCCCCGGACAGTACCGTGGGGATGCGGGATGGATCGGGGCCCTCGAGCGTGAACGTGCCGGTCGGCGGCAGGAACACGCTGAACCGCTCGACCTCGGTGTAGCGCTGCTGCCTTCCCCGCAGCTCGGCCGGCAGCGTCGCCTCGGTGACGAGGTCGAAGTCGCCGGGCGGCGCTTCACCCGGCAGCACCACTTCCCAGCGGCCTCGCAACACGCCCGTCCCGTTGTACGCGATGCTGGCGGAGACCGCGGGCGGCGCGGCCCCGGACTCCACGAACAGTACCGGCGTCTCGACGGCGAAGGCGAGCTCGACGTTCGTCAGTGCGAACGGGACGCGCGCGCCGCCGCCTGTCAGCCGGCAGGTCACGGCGACGTACTGGTCCGGGCCGTCCGTGCTGCTCCGGAACCGGCGCACGTAGAAGAAGGCCGATGGCGCACCGGCGGCGGCCGCCTGGTACGCGCGGCGCGCGACGGACGGCGGGATCGACATGATGTCAGTGAGGCTCGCGGTCCCGCTCGGCCGGCTGAGGTCGTAGCGCGCGGGCAGCGAGCCGAACAGCGTCGCCGGATCGCACTGATTGCCGATCCCCGTGGTCGCGGGAATCAGTTCGCCGCACCAGAAGGACTCCGCCGGCTGGTATCCGGCCAGGCCGCCGAACGTGAGGAAGACCGTCGTCGCACCCTGCACGTTCACGTTCACACCCGTTGGATGAACGCGGACCTGCGCGGACAGGGAAGGGGCGCTCGACAGAGCGGAGAGCACGAGGGTCGTCGCGAGTATGCGCATGATCAGAACAGGCTCAGGTTGAAGCCGGTGTTGACGGTCCACGCCGCCGGCCTGGGTCCGCCGGTGGACAGGCCGAAGAGGTCGCCGCGCTGGTGGGCGAAGCGCACGAAGAACTGGCCGGTCGTCGCGCCGCTCGCGCGGGCGAACAGCTCGAGACCCTGCGACAGTTCGACGCGGACCTGCCGAACGACGCGCTCGGCGCCTTCGTCGAACGGATCCTTCGTCCACGCCTGCGAGCCGGACACCGCCAGCGCCGTCCTGCTGGCGACGCGGAGGTTCGCGCTCACCGCGAGCTGCCGCGCCTCGCTCGTCTCATCCGAGCCGGCGTTCGTGCTCGTCTCGACGGAGCCGTCCACGGAGAAGCCCAGCGCGGGCCGCGGATTCAGCCCGAGCGTCACCGTGTGCATGCGTCGCCGGAAGTCCGCATCCTCACGGCCCTCCTGCCGGTTGTCCTGCGTCGAGCGATCCAGGCGGTACGTCAGCTGCCAGATGGAATGGAACCATTCGGCGGTGAGCCCCTGCACCGTGCTCAACTGATCCGGGACGTGCGACGCCGAGAAGCCACCGTTCTCCGGCACGCCCTCACCGGACTGGTGCACGCGGTTCAGCGAGTAGCTCAGCTGCGGCAGCCACGGGCTCGACGCCATCCCCACGACGACGCCGAGCGGCAGCGCGAGGCTCATCTCGTCGGTCGACGTCCGCGTGGTCAGGATCGAGGGGATCGCGTCCAGGTTGTCGCTCCGCCGGCCGTGGCCGACACGCGCGCTGACCGGACCCACCGCGGCCGTCACGTCGAACGCGTTCTCCTGGATATCGGATTGCGTGAACGCGGCGACGGAACGGAACAACGGTTCGACTCGCTCGTGCCGGAACGCGGTGGTGAGCGTGGCCACCGTGGTCTCACCCAGCCGGAGCCCGCGCAGCACGTCGAGCGAGGCGTCGAGGTAGCGGGCGTCGCGCGTGTCCTGGTGGATGATGACGAGACCGCGGCCGCGGGTGATCGTGACATCCTCGGCGTCGTCGTACTGGCTCCGGGCGAAGCCGCCGTTCAACTGGAGGCGGCCGCCGGGATCCGACGCGCTGAGCTGCACGCCCACGCCGCGGCTGGTCTCGGCGTCCACGATCCCGCCCTCGTTGAAGCCCGTGACCGGCAGCACCGAACCGTCGACGAACGTGGCGTCGAGCTGGAGCGTGCCCGCGTGGTTGGCCAGCGCGTCGATGCCAATCTCGCCCGCCAGGATGCGGTGGCCGCTCTCGCCGAGGCCGAGCGGGTTGTTCCAGCCGACGATGCTCGAGCCGTTCAACGCCGCGAGCGTCGCCGAGAGCGGACCGCCGTGAGCCTCGAACGCGATGCCACGGCTGGCGAAGCCGTTGATGAGGTGACGGTCCGTTCCGACGCTCACGTGTCCGACGGACAGCGCGCCTCGCTCGGACTCGGCCCGGATCACGTAGTCCGCGAGGTCGAACTTCGGCGCATCATCCTGCTTCGTCCCGAACCGCAGCGCCTGTTGCCGGTTCGACGCGCCCACGGCGTTCAGCTGGGTGCGGAACGTCAGGCCCGGCCGGACGTGTTCGGACAGGAAGCCGGTCCGGAACGTGAAGTCCTGGTACGTGTCCCGCTCCGGCGCGAGCTGATCGAGCGAGTGTCCTTCCGCCAGCTGTCCGGCGTTGTCGATCGCGAAGCCGGGATCGTACGCGATCCGCTCGAATCCTCGCGGCGTGAGCACGCGGATCGGGATCCGGCCGATCTCGGACCAGGCGCCGCCGGGGTCCACGCGGTAGACCGTCACGTCGTGTTCGCCCGCGGGAAGCCGGACCACGCGCGGATCGTAGCGGAAGGTCTCGCCGTCCCGGCGGGTCAGTGCCGTGACGTCCATGCTGCCCACGAACAGTGCGATCCGGGCGCCATCGTTCGTTGCGTCGCCGCTCACGCGGAACTCGAGCGCGCCGTCGGACGACAGCCACTCATCGGCCGTGAACGCGGGCACGACCGTGGGGGTCTCCTGCGCGGCCGCGGCGGTACCGAGCAGCGCGGACGCCACGATGCCGAAGGCCACGGCCATCGTCGGCGACCAAGAACGGCCTCGCGGTCGGGGACTCCTTGTCAGCGAATGATCGGAATGCATCAGCGAGCCCTCACTCTGATGGTGGCCGTGGAATCGACCCGCAATACGCACCAGCCCGCTCCACGGGATCATCCCGCGCCGCCGGGAACGCCGGAACCGCGGCGTCGCCCCTCCATGATCCCGCTTGGAGGTCTCCCGCGTATTGCCCCTCGAAGCGGCCGTCTTCGGACCTCGGCCTGGACGGACGGCCCCGAAAAACGCACCGGCAGAAGGGAGGACGTCGTGCAACGAATCGCGCTGTTCCTGGCATCGGTCCTGGTCGCCGCGCCCGCGTCGGCGCAGGCGCCCGACTTCGGCGGCAGGTTCTCCGCCGAGGGACAGAACGGAACGGTGGTCGTGGCCTTCCAGGCCGCGGGCAACGGGCAGTACACGGGCACCATGTCCAATGGCAGTCTCGTGTGGCAGCTGCAGGGCGAGGTCGATGAAGAGGCGCTGATGGGGACGGTCAATACCGGCAACGGCATGCTCGCGTTCGAGGCCCACGTCTCCGGCGCACGGCTCCAACTCATCCTCGTGCAGATCGGGCCCGACGGAACGCCGCTCGTGGACCAGGGCCAGGAACTGATCTTCACCCGCATCCAGGGCGCGGCGCCCGCGTCCGCCGGCGCGGCCATTCCGGGGCTGTCGCGCGGCACCGGCGCGGCCGCAGCCGCCGATCCGTTCGTCGGCAACTTCACCAACGGCGAGCTCACGCTGTCGCTGCAGAGCGCCGACGGCGGGTACAGCGGACGCCTCGCCCTGGGCCAGGAGGCCTACCCGGTGACGGCCCGGCGCAATGGCGACCGTGTCGAGGGCACGCTGAACGCGGCGAACGGGCAGTACGGCATCGTCATCACCGCGTCTTCGGATGGCGTCGTGCTGTCCAACGCGGGCACCGACTACGCCCTGAAGCGGATCCCCGACGCCGCGAACGGTACTCCGTCAGGCACGAACGCGAACACGGCCGCGGCTGCGAACGGCGCGGCCGGCCAGGCGGCCGGCTCGGTGGACAACTCGCCGCTCGCGCAGCAATGGCGCGCACACCTCGCGGGCAAGAAGGTCACGTACATGAGCTCGTACTCGAGCAACACGGCGGGCGGCGGCGGCCTCAACACGAAATTCGTGTACCACCTCTGCAGCGACGGCCGGTTCGCGTTCAGCGGTTCCGATGTCGTGTCGATGAACCTCCCGCCCGTGGGCGCCCAGGGCGGCGGCAGCGCGGGATCGTCGAGCGGGACGTGGCGGATCGTGACGCAGGGCCAGGTGGCCGGCATCGAGCTCCGCTTCGGCAACGGCCAGACGGAGCTCTACCGTCTCGACATGCAGGGAAGTCAGACCTTCGCGAACGGGGACCGGATCTACGTCACGCCGGGAGAGATCTGTCGCTGAGCCGGACCGGCGGAGCGGGCCGGCCCGGACCGGCCCGCTCCGGTGCTTCTGGTCAACGGCGGATCGTCGCCTTGGCATAGTGGTGCGGATATGTGGCACCGAACGGTTCTGACCCGATCGGGAGAATCAGGGTGAAGTACTCCTCACCTTCCAACGCCCGGTCCTTGCAGACCTGGGTCGATACGGTTTTCGACGTGTCGTACCGGCCGAACGTCACCGTTCCACTCTTCGACACGAAGTCAGGGCCGACTCCGCGGCTCGAGCACGCCGATCCCCCTTTGGCGGACGCGTCGCCCAACATCCATTTCACGATCTGCCCCTCACGCGGTCCCGGGCCACCGCCGCGCACAATCTTGAACGTCGCCGTGCCACCCTCGGCAACCACGACGTCGTCCATGGTGAAGTTATTGCAGTACGAACCCCGGAGCATGCTGATCGAGGAAGCGTACTTGCGGTTGTTTCGTTCGTTGCTTTCGTAGATCCGGTTCGCTTTGTCGACGTGGCCTTTGACGTCATTGTAGCTCACCGACAGCCGTACATGCTCGAGAATCAACCGCTTCGTTTCTCCGGGCCCGAGCGTGCCGATGGCCAGTTTGCGGCTCTCGTTGAAGTCTTCGAGGTAGCCCTGGTTGTAGATATCCACGTCGAGGGCGACATCCTGCGCGGCCTTGTTGCCACCGTTGTGAACGGCGACCGAGAAGCGATTGCACGTGCCCTGCCGCGCTTCACCGATCACGCTGACGGTCGGCACGCTGAGATCGGGCAGCAGGCGGTCGGGGCTCTGCGCCACCAAGGAGCCAGGGGCGGCCAGGCCCGGACCGGCCGTGGCCACGACGAGAAGCAGGGTTCGGAATCGCACGGGTCACCTCCGTCTGGAACACGAACAGGAATGCGCTTGAGGGGAGTCTCGTGTTCGCAATACGCGAGGAGGCCTCGGATGGGATCAGAACGGCCGGCTTCGACCTGGTCGCGCAACCTGCAACGGTCCATCCCGCGGCGCGTGCCCAGCGGCCTGCCCGTCGATCGGTGACCTCAGCCCGGAGGGCCGGTTGCGCTACGACCCGCGGCGGAGCCGTCGGTCGAGGTCCTGCAGAAGCGGCAGCTCGCGCAGACGCCGGAGGAACGGCAGTCCCTGCAGGGTGAGCAGCCCGGCCCGTTCCCCGACGGCCTCGGCGAGGAGGCGGCCCGTGGCCTCGGGGAGGTCCAGCTCCGACGTGCCCAGCGCGCGGAAGAGCGGCGCCACATACTCGCTCACCGCGCGGGACTCGAGCGCAGCGAGCGCACGCCGGGCGCCCGCGCCATCGCCGGACGCCGCCTGACACCAGGCCAGCAGGCCCTCGTAGAACGGGGCTCCGGACGAGAGCGCTACCGCCTGCTCGCACCGCAGCCGCGCCTCGTCCCAGTCCTCGTTCGCGGCGAGCGCCAGCGCCAGCATCCACGTGGCCTGCAGCGAGTCCGGCTCGAGCTCCACGGCCGTCCGCGTCAGCGCCACCGCCTCGCCGACCTCGCCCGCCATCAGTACCGTGAGTCCGGCCATCGCGTTGGCGTACGGAGACTGCGGGTCGAGTGACACGATGCGCCGCGCTTCGGCAAGGGCGTCGTCCGCGCGGCCCAGCGCGAGCAGCGTCCAGGTGTACCAGGCCCGGCTCGGCACGTGTGTCGGATCCAGGGCCAGGGCACGCTCGAACGCGGCGAGCGAGACGTCGCTGTCCCAGTCGTAGACCAGTGCGAGCAGGCCATCGACCCCTGCCGACTCGCCGCTCTCCCCATCCAGCTCGCGCGCCTTCTGTAGCTGCTCCCTCGCCCGGGACTCCATTGCCGATGGCGGGATGATGCCGTAGATCGACATCACGACGAGCGATTCCGCCAGCGCGACGCGTGCAACGGCATAGGACGGGTCCCGCGCGACGGCCTGTTCGAAGCACTGCGTCGCGGAGCGGAGGTCCAGGCGTGTGTAGCGGAAGTGGCGGCCCTTGAGGAAGAGGTGGTACGCCTCCAGGTCCTGGCTCGGGCGCCTCGCCTGCGCTGCCGTCTGCGACCCGATCAACCGCGGCTCGAGCGCGGCCACCACGCTGGCGGCGATCTCGTCCTGCACGTCGAAGACGTCCGCCATCTCCCGGTCGAACCGCTCCGACCACAGCTGGTACCCGTCGCGGGCGTTGACGAGATGCGCGGTGACCCGCATCCGCTCTCCGGCCGTGCGGACGCTGCCTTCCAGCAGCGTCGTCACGCCCAGCGCATCGCCGATCCGGGCCAGGTCCCGCGCCGGATCGCGGAACCGGAACGCCGACGTCCGCGTCGCCACGCGCACGCCGGGAAGCCGGGTGAGCGCGTCGATGACTTCCTCGGCGATCCCGTCGCAGAACCACTCGTGGTCCCGTTGCGGACTCATGTCGGAGAACGGCAGCACGGCAATGGATGGGCCGGCGCCCTGCGGCACCGATCGGTCCGGCGAACCGTGCCCGCTCGGCACGTCGGGATCGAGCAGTGCGCGGGCCACTTCCGCACCCGTGGCGAAGCGGGCAGCGGGCTCGCGTTCCAGCAGCCGGGCCACCGCGTCGCGCACGGCGGCGGGCACGTCCCGCGCCCGGGAAATGTCCGGCGCCTCCTCCAGGACACGCTTCATGATGACCGCGCGCGCAGAGGCGCCCGTGAACGGCGGCTGCCCGGCAAGCATCTCGAACAGGACGCAGCCCAGGGAGAACAGGTCGCTGCGGCCATCCAGGTCCGGTTCGCCGGCGGCCTGTTCCGGGCTCATGTACGCGGGCGTGCCCGGCGACAGTCCCGTCAGTGTGAGACGATCGCCACCGGCCATGTCCACAGCCCGCGCGATCCCGAAATCGGCGACGAACGCGTGTCCGCGGTCCACCAGGATGTTGCCCGGCTTGATGTCGCGATGCACCACGCCTCTTCCGTGCGCGTAGTCGAGCGCATCCGCCACCTCGCGCGCGAACTGCAGCGCATCGGCGAGTGGGAGCCGCCCCTCGCGGTCGAGGCGCTGGCGCAGCGACTCGCCCTCCACGAACGGCATGACGTAGAACAGCACCGCAGCGGCGCTGCCGGAATCGTAGAGGGGGAGGATGTGCGGGTGTCGGAGCCCCGCCGTCGTGCGGATCTCGTGCAGGAATCGGTCGGATCCGATCGCCGCCGCCAGCTCGGGCCGCAGCACCTTGATCGCCACCGGCCGGTCGTGACGGATGTCATGCGCGAGGTAGACCGTCGCCATGCCGCCCCGGCCGAGCTCGCGCTCGACGCGGTAGCGATCGGCGAGGGCCGAGACGAGCTGGACCGGCACGTCCGATGTGGATGCCAAGGAACCCCGTTTCCCGGTGATCGAAGCCGCCGGTACGCGCGCCGCGGCGCGCGGTCCGGTTACTGCTTCGCCTTGCCGATCATCCGGAGGATGTCGTCCAGCGGATTGCCGTCGCCATCCATGTCGAGCAGCGCGCCGAGTCCGTGCGCGGCGCCCGGCGTCGCGCTTCCGGCCTGCGCGCCCTTGCCGCCGAGCAGGTTCCCGAGCATCGCGCCGAGCCCGCCGCCGCTGGTACCGCTCGCCGGTCCTTGCTGTGCCGGGGCAGCGGAGGCGCTGTGCTGCTTTGCCATGTAGCCCGCGACCGCCATGGCCAGCATGGGCAGCATCTTCTTGAGTACGGCCGGGGCGAGGCCCGACTGCGAAGACGCGTTCTGCGCGACCGCGCGGCTCACGTCCTTGGAGCCGAAGATCTGTCCGAGCACGTCGTTGCCGCGGCTCACGTTCGTGGGTTGCGGCGCCAGCACGTCGTCGAGCAGGCCGCCGCCGCCCATCTGGCCAAGCACGCTGCCGAGCCCGCCGAGGCCCGCCGGCTGCGACTGCGCCTGCTTCTTGAATCCACCGAGCACCGCCGGGGCGAGCGCCGCGGCGCCATTCGCCGCCTCGCTTTCGCTGACGCCGAGCTCGCGCGCCATCGACTTGAGGCCGCCGACCTGCGCGAGGATGTCCGTGATGTTCATGAAAGTCCCTCCGGGCAGTCGTGTTCGCGGTGTTATCGGTCCGAATATAGCGCGGCCCGGCCGGCGATGGCGGGCCGCGGGGCCGGTCGGGTCGCGGCCTGCCGCAGGTTGCGCGGTGGGCGGCCGAGGCTATCATCGGAGTTCGCATGAACGAATCGCTGGACACGCCCGACATCCTGGTGCTGACAGCGCCAATCGAGGATCCGGCCGTCCGGACTCGCGTCCGAGAACTCGCGTTCCGCTTCATCGGCCGGGGCGAGGCGCTTCCATGACGCAACACGCCTCTCTCACGGCCGAACGCTGGTCGAGGTTCACGCTGGATCAGCAGGTCCTGATGATCGGGAACGAGATGCATCGGACGACGCGGCTCCTTTCGGACAGCGATCCGGAATCGAGGCGACGCGGGTATGAGAGAGTGCTCCGGCTGACGGATCTGACCGTCGAATGCAATGCCCGGTTGCAACTTCGCCGGGAGCTGCTCCGCTGGCGGGATCTCGCCGCCGCGCTGTACGCGGCCGCTGCGGCCGATCCTGCGGCGCACCGGGCAGCGTTCCGGATGCTCCTCCAGATCCATCCCGTGCCCGCGCGGCAGATCCCTGTCCTTCTCGATTGAACAGAGGTCAGCCCAGCGGCCTGCCTATCGATCGGTGACCCGGCGGGACAGGGCGCAGGCTACCCTTCCGCCTCGCGCTCCCACACCGCGCGCAGCTTCGCCTGCGCCGGCGTCGGATCGGGGTCGATGGTGAAGGACGGCGTCGCACCCTCCACGAACGTGATCCCGAGCCAGCCGTAGTACTCGGCGATCGGCAGCGGTTCGGCCGCGCGCACGTACCTCGCGAAGAAGTCGCCGATCTCGGGGTACGTCATCGCGGTGATCGCGTCGTACAACCCGTCATCGGGGAACGGCTTCGACTTGCCGTAGCGCTGCATGAGCCGGCGGATCAGCTGCTGGAGGCCCATCTCACCGTCCGACAGCTCGAGCAACCGGATGTCGAGCAGACTCGCGACCAGCGCGCCGCGCATGTAGATGTTGCCGTACTGCCGCTGGCCCGCGTCCGTGTACGACGTCAGCGCCAGCTGCTCGAGCGAGTAGCCGGCGTCGTACATGCGGTCCGCCATGATCTTGCGCGCCATCTCGTCGAGAAAGGCCTGCGGCGTCTTGAGCCCGGCCCGCATCTGTGCGGCATGCGCCTCCCATTCCGTGGTCCCCTCGTAGAGCCAGAGATGACGCGACGGCACCGGCGTCTCGAAGTTGAAGTGCTCGATGATCTCGCTGTGGATGTTGAGCGGCGTCACGACGTGCAGGAACTCGTGCGCGGCCACGTCCACCAGCGACCGCGCGTACCCATCCGTGTACGGCGCATCGGGCATCGTGTACTCGGACGAGTAGGAGTGCTCCCAGGCGCCGTACGATACCATGCCGGCATTCTCGAAGTGGTACAGGAACACGTACCGGTCCACCGGCAGGCCGCCCAGGAACTTCGCCGACGCCTCGAGCATCGACTTCATGGACTCGAGCAGCATCGCCGACGTGATCCCGCCCGATTTCGAGTACGTGTAGATCTCGACCGGCGACGTGCTGACGTCGGTGCGCGCCACATGGTCAACTCCGGATACACCGTTCTGAACGTGGCGCTCCTCCCGTCCGAAGATGGCGCGGAGCCCCGGGACGCGTCCCTCTCGAAGGCGTCACGCCGCCATGCGCGGCGCGCCGTCCGGGCGCCCGGCCAGCCGCTCGAAGCCGCGCAGCGCGCAGGGCAGCAGCAGCGCGAGCGGCGCCAGCTCTGCCCTGACCTCCACGAAATTGGTCGTGGCCGCGAGGATGCCGAGTACCCCCAGCGCGAACCCGTACAGCGCGCGTTCGGCCCTCGTCGAATCCGTCCATCCCAGCGCACCGAGCGATACGGGAAGCAGGAACGCGATCAGGGGCGGGTACGCGTACCACGTCTCCCGGAACACCTGAATGTTGGCGACGAGCTGCGGGACCAGCTCCCGGGGCTCGGCCGCGTCCGGCCGCATCCAGCGCAACAGCAGGAACGGCGCGATGGCGGCCAGCCACAGGAGCGCGGCACGCGGCGCGAAGGCGCGCGCCTTCGTTCGCCTCGCGTGCACGAGCATGTAGAGCGCCGGCAGCACGACCGCGTCGAACTTGACGAGGACGGCGAGGCCGATCACGAGGGCGGCCGGCACGACGGCGTCGGCCAGCATCAGGGCGGCCGCGGCCAGCCACAGCGCGAGCGCCGGCTTGTCCCACGGGTGGAAGTAGTGCGAGAAGTACGACAGCGGCAGGACGACGCCCAGGTAGAGGCAGCCGAGGACGGCCCGTTCCGCGGGTACCCAGCGCCGGAGCACGAGGAACAGCGCCGCGATCGCGCCCAGGATCGCCGCGAACTCGATCAACTGGTATGCGAGACCGAGAGGGAGTCCCGTGGCCGTGGCGATCCGCTCCGCCACCCACGGCACGGCCGGCCGGAGCGCGGAGGAGTTGGCGCCGATCTCGTCCCAGGTACGGACTCCCTCCGGCAGATCTCCGGAGAGCACCGCCCGGTGCAGGCTCTCGCGACGGGCTTCCAGGCCCGGCGAGTAGATCGTCGCCCTCCCGACCCAGAATACATTGACCGCCGCGATCGCCCAGAGCAGGAGGATCGCCGCGCCCCATCTGCCCAGCCGGAACGCGATCACGTCATGGTCTCCTCGAGGGGTCCGGATCACGCGCCAATACTCTCCGCCACGGAGCCTCCGTCAACGGAATCCCGCGATGATCGCCACCGGCCTTGCCCGCCCGCGTGATGTCCGGCTACGGTTCTACGGCGATTCACGATATCAGCCCTGCCGACGCACAAGGGGATTCATGCCGATCTACGAGTACACGTGCAGGAAATGCGGCGCCGCGTTCGAGCGCCGGCTCAAGTACGAGGAGCGGTTGCAGCCGCAGGTCTGTCCCGGTTGTGGCGAGGTGAAGTCGTCGCTCCGCATGTCAGCGCCCGCGCTCGTGGGCGGCGGCTCCGATGCCTCCAACGGCGCGGGAATCTGTCCCACGTCCGGCCAACCATGCAACTGCGGTCACGGCGGGCACCACCACTGAGCGCGGCCCGCGCCGCGCCGCTCGCGCTCGCCGCGCTCCTCGCCGGCGCGTGCGGTGGCCGGAGCGCGGACGCCGGGCCCGTGGTCACCGACAGCGCCGGCGTCGCCATCGTGACCAACGCGGCGCCCGCTCCGGGTCGGATCGATGGGTGGCGCGTCGAACCCGAGCCGCTGCTCGACCTGGGCGGTGACGAGTCGGGCCCGGCCGGCGTGTTCGAGCGCGTCGCCGGACTCGTCCTTCTTCCGGATGGCGGGTTGGTTGCAGGCGACGAGGGCGCGGGCGAGATCCGGGCTTTCGGTCCCGATGGCGCACTCCGCTGGCGCACCGGCCGGCCGGGCGACGGGCCCGGCGAGTACCGCCTGATCGCCTCGCTCGGCACCGGGCCCACCGACTCGATCTGGGTCTTCGACTACGGCAATCGCCGCTTCACCCTCCTCGACGCATCCGGCGTGCTCACCCGCACGTTCGACATCGGTCCCGCCATCTCCGCGCCGAGCGCGGTCGGCCGGCTCGCGGACGGGCGCTTCGTGCTGAGGGAGATGTGGGGCGCGCCGCGCGGCGATGGCCCGCAGGCGACGGGCATGGAGCGCGATCCCGCGGCGATCGTCGCGCTCGCGGCGGACGGCACGCGGCTCGACACCATCGCCGTCTATCCCGGGCGCGAGGTGTGGCTGACGGTCGAGAACGGGCGCGGCGTGATGAGCACGCCGCTGTTCGCGCGCAACACGGCGGTCGCCGTGGTGCGGAGACCGCGTGCTGATCGGTGACCAGGCCGCGTTCGCCATCGACGTGTTCGGTGCGGACGGTGTCGAGCGACGCTCCGTCCGCATGACCGGTCTCGATCTCACTATCGATGGCGACGTCATCCGCCGCACCACCGACCTCATCCTCGAGCACCTGCCCGCCGCCGAGCGCGAGGACCGGCGCCGCTTCCTCGAGACGCTGCCCGGCCCGCCCACCATGCCCGCGTTCGGCCGGATCCTGGTCGCGCCGTCCGGCGAGATCTGGGTCTCGCAGCACGCGCCCGCGTCGCTCGACCCGGCCGCGTGGACCGTGTTCGACGGCGATGGCCGCCTGCTCGCCGTCGTCCCCATGCCGGAGCGCTTCCGGCTCGAGGCCGTCGGCCAGGGTCGCATTGCCGGCGTCTGGCGCGACGAGTATGACGTGGAGCACGTTCGGGTGCACACGCTGTCGCGCTGACACACGGGTGGCGATTCGGAAGCACCAGAGATCCTGATCTATGCCTTCGACCGCGCCGAAGTGTCCCGCCTCGAGGTGACGCCCTACCTGGGCGATCGGCCGCGAGGCGTGTTCGCCACGCGGGCGCCCTGCCGTCCCAACCCGCTGGGGCTGAGCCTCGTCCGCCTGGTGCGCCGTGAGGGGACCGTCCTCCACATCGAGGACGTGGACGTTCTGGACGGGACGCCCCTGCTCGATATCAAGCCGTATGTCGGACGGTTCGATTCACGGGCGGGGGCTCGTTCCGGGTGGCAGGACGAGGTGGACGACGAGACCGCACGCGCGAAGGGTCGCAGGGGGTACGGTCCGCCGGCCCCGAGTGGAGAGGGTCCCGGTAGTGGCGACTCCTGACCCGGGTTTTTCTGAAACGGGGTCCTGATTGGCTGATCGCGGGCACGAGCGGCAGGAGCGCGAGCAGGAAAGTGTCCATCAGCGATCCCTGCCGCCGGGACTGGGACACTTGCCTGCTCCTGGAGCAGGCGAACGACACCAGGCACGGCCGAGTGGCCGACCGGGGTCACATTGCCCGCGCATGGAGCGGGAAAGTGACCCCGACGCCTTCCGAGAACGGTCGCGGTGTCACTTTCCCAGCGCTCCGAAGGTCGTTCTCGACCCGAATCCGCACCCGCTCCCGCCGCTCCCGCACCCGCTCCCGCCGCACCCGCACCCGCTCCCGCCGCTCCCGCACCCGCTCCCGCCGCACCCGCACCCGCTCCCGCCGCACCCGCCCCCGCAAACTTGCCCGCCTCCGCCCCCGCTCCCCACTTTCCCGTGCCACAATGCAGACCGAGCCACCAAGAGGAACGCCATCATGTCCGACCAGCCCACCCGCCGCGATTTCCTGCGCACCAGCGCCACAGCCGCCATAGCCGCGAGTGTCCCCGGCACCGTCGCCGCCGCGGTCCCCGGCGCCGTCGCCGCCGCGACGCCGCCTCGCCCGCGGCAGGAGCGCGAGCCCTTCCTTGCCGGCCCGCCCATGGAGGAGGTGCGCATCGGCTTCGTTGGCACGGGCGGGCAGGGAACGAGCCACGTGCGGAACCTCGTGGACATTCCCGGCTGCCGGATCACGGCCGTATGCGACATTGTCGAGTCGCACGCCACGCGCGCCGCGAAGATCATCGCGGACAAGGGCTTCAAGGCGCCCACGCTCTACACGCGTGGCGAGACCGACTTCGAGCGGCTCTGCGCGGAAGAGGAGCTGGACCTCGTGTTCACGGCGACGCCGTGGGAATGGCACGTGCCCGTCGCGCTGGCGGCGATGGCGAACGGCAAGCACGCCGCGAGCGAGGTCCCGTTCGCGACGTCGGTCGAAGACTGCTGGGCCATCGTCGAGGCGGCGGAGCGCGAGCGCAAGCACTGCATCATGATGGAGAACTGCAACTATGACCGTCCGGAGATGCTGGCGCTGAACCTCGTGCGCCAGGGCCTGCTGGGCGAGGTGCTGAACGCGGAATGCGGCTACATCCACGACCTGCGCGGCATCAAGTTCGCCGACCAGGGCGAGGGATTGTGGCGGCGCGCGTGGGCGACGAAGCGGAACGGCAACCTGTACCCCACGCACGGCCTCGGCCCCGTCTCCAACTGTCTCGACATCAACCGCGGCGACCGCTACGCCTTCCTCGTCTCGATGAGCAGCCCGTCGCGCGGGCTCCAGGAGTGGGCGGCCGAGCACTACCCGGCCGGCCATCCCAAGCGCCAGGAGACCTACCGCCTCGGCGATGTCAACACCACGATCATCAAGACCGCGCTCGGCAAGACGATCACGGTCATCTACGACACGAACCTGCCGCACCCCTACGACCGCATCAACAAGGTGCAGGGCACGAAGGGTATGGTGCACGGCTACCCGAACCGCGTGTACGTCGAGGGCGTGAGCAAGCGGAACGACCAGTGGGACGACATGGCCGACTGGTTCGAGGAGTACGACCACCCGCTCTGGAAAGCGATCCGCAGCCGCAAGGACGAGTTCGCCGGGCATGGCGGCATGGACTTCCTCGAGGACTACCGCCTGATCAAGTGCATGCGCGAGGGTGTGCCGACGGACATGAATGTGTACGACGCCGCGGCGATCAGCTCCGTCGTCGAGCTCTCGTCCATCTCCGTCGCCAACGGCAGCCGGCCGATCGACGTGCCCGACTTCACGCACGGCCGGTGGAAGACAACGTCGCCCTGGCCGATCGTCACGATCTAGGGTCAGCCACGGGCTCGCACAGGACGGCTCGCTTGCGGAGCCGGCGGCTGCCCCCGGGTCTGCCGCCGAAGAACAGGGCGGATACCAGGACGTTGGTGTCGAGGACGATCTTCACTTCCGGGCCCGGACTCGACTCACGGATTTAGCCACATCCTTAGCGACAACGGACCCCAGTTCACCGCGGCGGACTTCAAGGAACTGGTGCGGCAATTCGAGCTGCATCACATCCGGATCCGGACGTACCATCCGGAATCGAATGGCGCCATCGAGCGGTTCCACCGCAGCACCCGGGAGGCGCTGGCTGACGAGGACCTGCGGAACCTGGCCCGGGCCCGCGAGCGGATCGCGCGCTGGGTCCGGCACTACAACGAGGACCGGCTTCATGCTTCGCTCCAGTACCTGCCGCCCGCCGAGTACTACCGGGGCCGGCCGGAGCACCGGGTCGCCGAACGGCGGACGAAGCTGGAGCGCGCCCGTCGTATCCGTGAAGGCATCAACCGCGAGCGCTTGGAGAAGGCCGCATGATCATCAACCGGAGGAGTGTCACTTCCCGACGCGCCCGAATCGTCCGGAAAAGGCTGAGGCGCTACAAGATAACTACGGGCTTCCGACAAGCCGACCGCCGAACGTGTCCATGGTCCCACGAAACCTTTGGAGATTTCCTCACCTTGCGCGATGGATGCTTGACAGGGATCGAAACGGCCCGGAAGGGGATGCTGGAAGGACCTCACACGATCCAGCCGACGTCACCCGCGATTCTCAGCCGATGACCTCGACCGTCGCGCCGTGCCCCGGGATGCCCGCCAGCCTGCGGTCCCTCGTCAGCAGCGGTGCATCCAGCGCCTCGGCCAGCGCCAGGTAGCACGCGTCGTACGCCGTCGCATTCCTGCGGAGCGACCAGACGCGCGGCAGAAAGAGATGGTGCGGGTAGCGCTCGATCCGGAACGATACCAGGTCGTCCAGCGCCTCCGCCGCCCGGAACCCGTCGAGATCCCCGGCGCGCTCGTACCGCCTCAGGACCTGCGCGACCTCGAGGTCCAGCACGTGCGGGGCGTGCAGCGTCTCACCGCTGAAGAGCCTCGCCTCGATCGCCTCCGACGCATCGGTCCTGAGCAGCACCTCGAGCAGGGCCGACGCGTCGACGACGATCACCGCGCCCCCCGCTCCACCGCGTCGACGACGATCACCGCGACTCCCGCTCCACCGCGTCGACGACGATCACCGCGACCCCCGCTCCGCACGAACCGCGTCCGCCGGCGGTTCCGCGGGCTTGACCGCCGACCTCTCGCGGAGCCGCCTCAACAACACGTCCGGTTCCGGCCGTTCCGCGGCTTTCCGGATCAGATCCAGCAGATAGTCCGACAGCGTCATCCCCGCCTTCACCGCGCGCACCTTCAGGTCCCGGTGCAGCTCTTCCGGCACGTTCCGGATCTGGATCATGGACATGCGCAAAGCATGTACACATGCTGAGAGCATGTCAAGCCCCTCGGTTGCCGTGTGCGTGCCTCGTGTCGAGGGACGATCATGGGGGCGGCGGGGCGATGCCATGGCGTTTTCGGCTTGCCGGGGAGTGACACTGGGCGGATACCAGGTGCGGGTCCGCCAGGTAAGGGACGCACTCCCTGCCCGAGTTCGCGATCCACGCCCTCAGATGCCGGGCCACGAGCCCTTCGAGAACCACTCCGCCGACTTTCTCCCGCGATCGACGGGGCCTGACGGTCGCAACGCGCGGAAGACGCCGGCATCGAACAGGGTCGCGCCTGGGACTGCGCGCGGGCCGTCGCGGCTGGAACCGCCATGCTCCTGGCTTGGGCGGCCGGAACCGCCATGCTCCTGGCTTGGGCGGCCATGGCCGGCGGTCCTCGCGTTGCCATCTTCGAGGTGCAAGCCGCGCGCGTGACCTGGGGCGCCGCACTCACGGGGTCAGCACCCAGGCGCGAGCCGGCGTGCGCGACCGTGACGCCGCACTCGCCGGGTCGCCGACGAGGATTTCGTGGAAAAGGCCGATATGAGACCGGATCACCGCAAGCGCGAGAATGACGCGGCCGAGTGTGGCGTTTCGGCCGCCTCGGGGTCGCGGGGGGCGGCCGAGATTCCGGATGCCTCGGGGTCGGGGCGGGCGGCCGAGATTCCGGACGCCCCGGGGTCGCGGCGGGCGGCCGAGATTGAGGCCGCCTCGGGGTCGGGGCGGGCGGCCGAGATTGCGGATGCCTCGGGGTCGGGGCGGGCGGCCGAGATTGCGGATGCCTCGGGGTCGCGGCGGGTGGCCGCGATTCCGGACGCCGTGCGGCGGGAGCGAGCGATGGCCGTGATGGCCGGCCGGCAGTGCGGCGTGGTGAGTTCGCGACAACTGCACGAGGCGGGATTCACCGATTCGGCCATCAAGACGAGGCTTCGGGCGGGGAGGCTGCACCGGGTGCACCGGGGCGTGTATCTCGTGGGGCACACGGCGGCACCGGCGCATGCGATGGAGATGGCCGGCGTGCTCGCGTGCGGGCCGGGCGCCGTCGTGAGCCATCGCAGTTCGGCGCGGTTGTGGTCGCTCCCGTCGCTCGAGGCATGGCGAACGCCGGTGGAGGTGTCGGTTCCGGGCCGGGATCCGGGCCGGCGGGCGGGGATTCGAGTCTACCGCGTCCACTCCATCGCGGCCCGCGACGTCCGCCGGATCGGCGCCGTACCGGTGACGTCGCCGGCGCGGACGCTGCTGGACCTGGCGGCGGTGCTGCCGATGGAAGCGCTCGAGCGCGCGGTCGCGGAGGCGCGCGGGCTCGGTCTGGTGCGAGGCGCCGAGCTGGCGGATCAGCTGAAGCGCAACCGTGGCCGGCGCGGGTCGCGGTCGCTGCGTCGCCTGCTGGAAATCGAACGCGGCCAGGGGCTGACGCGATCGGAAGCGGAGCGCAGGTTCGTCGCGCTCATGCGGGACGCGGCATTGCCGCCGCCCCGGGCGAACGTGTGGATCGATCGCATGCAGGTCGACTTCCTGTGGCGCGCGGAGCGGGTGATCGTGGAGGTCGACGGGTACGCGTATCACTCCGGCACGCGCGCGTTCGAGAAGGATCGGCAGCGTGATGCGACGCTGACGGCGAAAGGGTACACGGTGGTCCGCGTCACGTGGCGGCAGCTGACGGAAGGCGCCGCGGGCGTCGTCGCGAGGATTGCGGCCGCGCTCGCCGTGCGGTCGGCGGACGCGGGTGAGAGTGCGGCCCGGCTCTGAATCCGGGGCCGGCCGACGGTGGGAGGCGACGAGCGAGGCGGTCGTGCCCGTGAACTGCGCAACCACCAGAGGCGACGGGGACGCGCCGAATACGGCGTGGACCGGCGAATCGAGGGCGTCCCGCCAGACCCGCGGCCGCGACCATGCCACCACACTCGGCGCACCGCGATCGTCCGCCAGACGCGCGGGCGCGACCATGTCACCACACTCGGCGCACCGCGATCGTCCCGCCAGACGCGCGGGCGCGACCATGTCACCACACTCGGCGAATCGAGGGCGTCCCGCCAGACCCGCGGCCGCGACCATGCCACCACACTCGGCGAACCGCGAGCGTCCGGAGACGCGCGGGCGCGACCATGTTACCACACTCGGCGAACCGCGATCGTGCGGAGACCCGCGGTCGCGACCATACCACCACACTCGGCAAGTCCCAGGCGAGGATTTCCCGGAAATGGCTGACAAATGATCGGATTACCGCAAACGCGAGAACCGCGCGGGCGAGTGTGGCGCCACGGCCGGGTTCGCGCGGGCGAGTGTGGCGCCACGGCCGGGTTCGCGCGGGCGAGTGCGGCGCCACGGCCGGGTTCGCGCGGGCGAGTGTGGCGCCACGGCCGGGTTCGCGCGGGCGAGTGCGGCGCCACGGCCGGGTTCGCGCGGGCGAGTGTGGCGCCACGGCCGGGTTCGCGCGGGCGAGTGTGGCGCCACGGTTGGGTTCGCGCGGGCGATCCGACTGGAAGGCGGTGGCGCGGCGGGCGATCGGCACGATCGAGGGTCGGGCGTCCGCCACGGGCCCCTGTTCGGAGCGGAGCTCTCCGAGGAACCCAACACGTCCAGGCGGAATCCCGGGGGGCGGCTCGAAGAATCGGGGGTGGCAATTCCATTGTGAGGCGCAAAACGGAATCGGCGGTGCCGGAATGTCATGGCCTGTCCCCGGTACCCGGGATCGCCGGGGGCCGGAGCCGCGAGCCATGGCCCGCCGGACGTGGTGGATCGCGGATCCGCCCTGGCCGATCGTGACCTTCCGGCCCTCCGGACGTGATGGACCGCGGGTGCTGCCCTGGCCGATCGTGGCCATCCGGCCCGCCGGACGTGGTGGATCGCGGATGCCGCCCTGGCCGATCGTGACCATCCAGCCCGCCCGGGGGTATCCTCGCGGATGCTCGACGACCTCGTCGGCACCGTCCTCGACGATCGCTACCGGATC
Organism: uncultured Gemmatimonadales bacterium; assembly: GCA_963786235.1. Lineage (GTDB taxonomy): Bacteria > Gemmatimonadota > Gemmatimonadetes > Longimicrobiales > RSA9 > CAWAYJ01. The sequence continues at coordinate 58,260 of CAWAYJ010000009.1, read as the reverse complement.
GAGCGCCTGCTCGGACAGGGCGGCATGGCCGTCGTGTACGTCGGCCACGACGTGCGCCACGACCGGCCGGTCGCCATCAAGGTGCTGCGTCCGGAGGTGCTGGCGGCGGGCGGCGGCGAGCGGTTCGCGCGCGAGATCCGGATCACGGCGCGGCTCAACCATCCCCACATCGTCGGTGTGCTCGATTCGGGCGTCCTGACCGGCGCGCCCGGCGGCCCCAGCGCGCCCGGCGGCCCCAGCGCGCCCGCCGGGCCCGGCGCGCCCGGCGGCCCCAGCGCGCCCGGCGGCCCGAGCGCGCCCGGCGGCCCCAGCGCGCCCGGCGGCCCCAGCGCGCCCGGCGGCCCCAGCGCGCCCGGCGCGCCCGCCGCCCCCGGCGCGCCCGGCGCCCCAGCGCGCCCGGCGGCCCCAGCGCGCCCGCCGCCCCCGGCTCGCCCGGCGCGCCCGGTGCCCCCGGCCCGCCCGGCCCGCCCCCGCGACCCCCGCCCTCGCCTGGTACGCGATGCCGCTGGTCGAGGGCGAGTCGCTCCGCGACAAGCTCGACCGCGAGCGCACCCTTCCCGTCGAGGAAGCGGTCCGGCTCGCCGTCGAGATCGCCGAGGCGATGGCGTTCGCGCACGGCCAGGGCATCGTGCATCGCGACCTCAAGCCGGACAACGTGCTGCTGTCCGGCGGCCACGCGCTGGTAGCCGACTTCGGGATCGCGCGCGCCATCGACGCGGCGGGCGAGCCGGGCCTGACGGCGACCGGGTTCTCGGCGGGGACGCCGGCGTACATGAGTCCCGAGCAGGCCGGCGGTGGTGGCGAGGTCGATGCGCGGAGCGACGTCTACGCGCTCGGCTGCATCCTGTTCGAGATGGTGACGGGCGAGGCACCCTTCACGGGTCCCACGGCGCAGGCGGTGGTCGCGAAGCATCTCGGGCAGCCGGCGCCGTCGGCGCGGGTCACGCGGGCCACTGTCCCGGCGGCGCTCGACGCGTGCATCGCGCGGGCGCTGGCCAAGGATCCGGCCGACCGGTTCGCGTCGGCCGAGGACATGACCCGCGCACTCCGCTCCTCGCTCGCGGAGCAAAGCGAACGACGTCGCATCGGACCCGCGCTCGGACCCGCGCTGGCCGCCGTGCTGCTCGCCGCCGTCGCCGCCGGCGTGTTCTTCCTGCGTCCTCGCGTGCCGGAGCCCGACGTTCCGGCCACCGGGACGCATGCGGTTCGGCTCGCGGTGCTGCCGTTCGAGAACCAGAGTCCGGACGCGGGCGACGCGTATTTCGCCGCGGGTCTGACCGAGGAGGTCACGTCATCGGTCGGGCAGCTCGCGGGGCTGACCGTGCTGGCGCCCAGTTCGGCGGCCGAGCTGGCCGGACCGGACGGGCGCGAGCGGGCCCGGGCCGCCGGCGTCGCATACCTCCTCGAAGGTTCGGTCCGGAAGGAGGGTGATCGCGCGCGGATCGCGGTGCACCTGACGGACGTCCGGACCGGCGACGACGTCTGGAACCGGAACTTCGATCGCGAGGGGGGCGAGGTGCTGGGTGTGGAGGTGGACGTGGCGCACGCGGTGGTGGCGGGCCTGCAGGGGCAGCTTCCGCCGGGCGCGGAGTCCGGACTCCGGCCGCCGCCCACGCGGAGCCCGGAGGCGTACGATCTGTTCCTGCAGTCGTTGAGCCTGATCTCGAACGAGCAGGTCGATCAGCGGGTCGCCCTGCTGGAGCGGGCGGTGAGTCTGGACCCGGGGTTCGCCACCGGGTGGGCGGCACTGAGCCGGGCGCTGCTCACGAGCGCGGTGTGGTCGCGGGTGTCGCTCGGCCAGATCGTGGATTCCGCCCGAGCGGCCGCCGGCCGCGCGCTCGCTCTCGACAGCAGCAGCGCAGACGGCTGGTCGGCCCTCGCCATGATCCGGTTCCGCTACGACCGGGACTGGGACGGCGCCCTTGCCGCCCACGCCAACGCGGTCCGCCTCAATCCCAACAACGCCGATGTCCATCACGACTACGCCCGGACGCTCCGCTCCCTCGGCCGGTTCGCCGAGGCGCGGACCGAGTATCAAGTTGGCCGACGAGCTGGACCCGATCGCCCGGCGCGCGACTCCGAGCCGGGGTCGCGCCTGGTACTATGCCCGCGACTACGAGAAGGCGCTCGAGGTCTACCGCACCACTCCGGATGGCACGCCGCTGTTCGCCGCGGAAGCCCTCATGCAGCTGGGGCGTTTCGCGGAGGCGCATTCCGCGCTCGCGGCCGGCGCCGACTCCACCGACTGGGCGGGCCTTCCGCTGTGGGCGTACTACTGGGCCGTGGCGGGCTCCCGGGACCGGGCGGTCGCGGTGCTGCGCGATCTCGATGCGGCGGCCGCGACGCGGTACGTCAACCCGTACCTCATGGCGCTCGGCTGGACGGGCGCCGGCGACCGGGACGCGGCCCTGCGCTGGCTGGAACGCGGCTACCAGGATCGGAACGCGGGGATGGTGGACCTGATGGTCGAGCCGCGCTTCGACCCGATCCGCGACGATCCGCGGTTCCAGTCGCTGCTCGAGCGAATGCATTTCCCGCCGATGCCGCGCTGATCCGCTCGCACTTCCCACCCACATCCCGCCTCGTGGCACGTCTGTAACACCGCGTCCAACGTAGCGAAAAGTTTTCCACGCCAATCGCGCCGCTGCGGAACCATGCCAATTCTTCCGAATGTCCTAACACGTTGCCGCGCATTCAGTTGTGGACAGTTTGCCGGTCTCACCACCCCCGGTGCAGGAATTGCGCGCCCACCTCCTCAGGCGCGCACGCGGTTCTCCCCGAATGCAGCTCCGGACTACCGGGAAGAAGCATGTCGGCTATGATGAAGGCGGAACGACGAGCCAACTCCAGACGGGGGAGATCCCGGGTGGTTGCCACGCTGTGTGCCGTCGCATTGCTTGCCTGCAGCGACAACACGCTGACCAGCACGCAGGCGGATCCAGAGGACCCTGCTCCTCCCGTGATCCGGCTCTCGATCGAGCCTCAATCCGCGACAGTGCCCGGGCTGGAGACGGTCCAGTTCTCGGCGAACGTGCAGGGGGGTGCTGGCACCTCCTCACGGCCAGTCGTATGGACGGCCAGCGGCGGCAGCATCAGTTCGAGTGGTGTTTTCCGAGCCGACGGTACCGAAGGGACGTATGAAGTGGCCGCCACGGTGTACGGGGGCGTTACCGACAGCGCCACGGTCCATGTGACCACACCGAGGGTGGCTGGTGTTCGCGTATCTCCCGGACAAGTCGCCCTTGAGGAAGGGAAGGAAGCCCGCTTGACTGCTTCCCCCATCGCAGTGGACGGAAGCGTGTTGGACCGGCCGGTGACGTGGGCGGTGTCCGATCCACTCGTTGCCACCGTCGACGGCATGGGCGCGGTGACGGCCGTTGGTGTGGGAGGTGCCACGATCACTGCTACAAGCGGCGGTGCGACGGCTTCCGTGCCGGTTACGGTGGCGGCCGCAACTCCTACGGCGACCCTGCTCCAGCTGGTGCTCAGTCCGGATTCGCTCACGCTGGTGCCAGGAGCAACCGCGCAGTTCAGTGTGGCGGGGACGTGGAGCGACGGGTCGGCGGCGGTGCCGGCAGTGACCTACTCGGCGACCGGCGGGACCATCACGGCGGGCGGACTCTTCGCGGCGGGGACGACGCCCGGGACGTTCCGGGTGATCGCAACGCAACAGAATGGGACCAAGGCGGATACGGCAGTTGTGACGGTGACTGCAACTCCCACGGCGACCCTGCTCCAGTTGGTGCTCAGTCCGGCATCGATCACCCTGGTGCCGGGAGGAACCGCGCAGTTCAGTGTGGCGGGGACCTGGAGCGACGGGTCGGCGGCGGTGCCGGCGGTGACCTACTCGGCGACCGGCGGGACCATCACGGCGGGCGGACTGTACGCGGCCAGCACAACACCGGGAACCTTCCAGGTCATCGCCACCAGTGAAGGGGTCACGGGCGTGGCGAGCGTCTCGGTCACAGCGGTGCCGGTGGCTTCCGTGGCGGTGTCACCCGCGTCCGTGCAGTTGGAGGTCGGGGGGTCCGCTCCGTTGAGCGCGGAGGTGCGCGATGCCGTCGGCAACACCCTGGATCGACCGGTGAGCTGGAGCGCCTCGAGCCCGGCGGTCGCGGCGGTCGACGGCACCGGGCTCGTGACCGCCGTCGCCGCAGGCTCGGCGACCATAACGGCTTCCTGCGAGGGGAAGGCGACGACGGTGAGCGTGACCGTTTCCCCGACGCCGGGCTCGCCGGTGGCCTCCGTGGAAGTTGCACCAACCTCGTTGAGTCTCACTGTGGGCGAGGCGGCCCTTCTGAGCGCGGTCGTCAAAGGTGCCAGCGGGAAAGTCCTCGGCCAACCCGTGAGCTGGATCAGCTCGAATACATTCTGTCGCGTTGGTGGACGGGCACGGCACCGTGACCGCCATCGCCACAGGTGCAACCACTGTGTCCGTGGGCAGCGGCGGCAAGTCCGCGTCTGCGTCGGTAGTCGTGACCGCAGCTCCCCCCCATCTCGCCGCCTCGATCGCAATCTCGCCCACGTCGGTGAGTCTTACGGCCGGTCAGAATGCTCGGCTGAGCGCAACACCGAAGGATGAAGGCGGCAACGCCCTGTCACGCAGCATCATTTGGACGAGCTCCAACCCATTGGTTGCGACGGTCGATAGCAGCGGCAAAGTCACCGCCATTGCGCCGGGCTCCGCCACCATGACCGCCTCCAGCGACGGCGTGTCGGCGGCCGCATTCGTGGCAGTCTACGCCGGCTCCGAGTTTCCCCCTAGCGACGGACCCATCGTATTCTCTGATGATTTCGAGACGGGCAACCACCATACGTGGAAGAACCCCGACCCGGGCGGCCCTCTAAACGAAATCCTTGCGCTTGATTTCACGTCGAACGAGCGAGCTCGTTCGGGTCGATATTCCTACAAGTTCTACGGCATAAGTCTCGAGAATCCGCTCGTACCCGAATTCAATCTCAACGATCTCGATCGGATCTCCATCAAACTTCTTCATTGGGGGCCCTGGGCCGACGGGGACGCGTATCTCTATTCAGCATGGTACTACTGGCCGAGCGACTACCACGTATATGAGAGTGCGCTGAACAAGTACACGAACATCATGCAATGGAAGGGCAGAGGCAAACCAGACTGGGATCCTACGTGGGTCGTCGCGGTGCAGGCGGTGCCAGGTGCGGATGCGGATGAGATCGTGCTACACGATTGGCATGGTCGAATGACAGGCCAGGACATTCACAAACCTGCAACGAGCGTGACACCGCCGAAGGATCGTTGGTTCAACGTCACGGCACTGTACATTCCCGACAAAGTGAACGGCACAATAAAGGTGTGGGTCGACTTCAAGCTGCTGTTGGCGCTCGAGGGTGTGCCCACCCTTACTTCGGATTACCAGGACAGGGACCTTATGTGGGGCGTCGGCAACTACGGCGGCTCGGCTCTGGGGCCAGATGGAGACACGCCAAGAGGCTTCTTCGTTGACGACGTCGTCGTTCGGCGGGTACTCTCCGGAAATTAGACAAAATGCTTCCTATCTACGGTTCCGGCACCGATTGCGGGTACCTGTGACACCGCAATGAGCCGGCCCAACAAAGGAAGCGCGATCGTCACAAAGGTGACCGATGTATCGTCCTGCAACGGGCGCCAATTACCGATAGGCTCGGAGTAGGCAGGCCCGGTCAGCGAGGCGACACCTGCACACACTGAAATGCCACGTGCCATGCCTGAACATGGGCTGCAAAGTCCCGCGTTGCCGAGATGCCCCTGTGGATGCGACCGCAGACACACAGCCGAGGCCGATGCAATAGGCCCGATGGTGTGCTACGATGGCACTCGCGCGTTCCACTTGCTCAGACACGATCAACCGGCCTTCTCCAACAACCTGCGCGCGAGCTGCATGGCCCGCCCAATCGCCTGGTCCATGTCATAGTACCGATATTCTCCCAAACGCCCGCAGACCAGCAGCCTCGGGATGCGATCGGCACGTGCTCGATAGGCTCGATACAGGGATTGGTTCGCTTCGTCGGGAAATGGGTATTCGTAGCATGACGGATCCGTCGGGTCGACCGCTGTCTCCCGAGTTAGCAAGGTGCCCGTAATCTGCTTAGCCCACTTGACTGGCATCATATGCTTCCACTCCAAAGCCCTAATGTGTGCGCCTCGCGACGGATCAGGATTGTTCACCTGTGCGCACGGCTGAACGTAGTCAACTCCCGACACATACTCATCTTCCCGGTGTTGCGCACGATACCTGAGCGGTCCTAGATCGAAGTCGAAATACTCGTCGATAGGGCCAGTGAACACGACGTTCCGCGAGCTCGCGAAAGTCTCGCGGTTCTTTAGATAGTCACAATTCAGGATCAAGGGGATGCCGGCCAACAGTCTCTGCATGAACGCCGCATAGCCTCGCACCGGCAAGCCCTGATATTTCTTGCGAGGAGTCAGTCGTGGATCATCGTCATCCCGTACGTCAAACCGTCTTGCCAACGCGGGCGATAGCGTGCGTGCGGGCACACCCCACTGTTTCTCCGTATATCCCTTGACAAACTTCTCGTAGATCGCCCGCGGCATAATGGCGAGCGCTGCCTCCTCGAAGTTAGTCGCCTCGCCGTGGAACTCAGGCGTCCAGCCTTGTCCCACCGTGCGCCGAATGTAGCTGCCCGCAACGGGCCAATTCTCATGGCAACCGTCAACGAAGGACTTCAACGAAGCTTCGTACGAATAGAAGGAGGCGAAGCGATTCACGAAGGACCAGATCTTGTCAGAGCCTGTACGAAAGTAGTGCGGTCCATACTTATGCGTGCGGATTCCACTCGGGTGCACTTCGTCGTAAGCATTGCCACCCCAGTGCGGGCGCCGGTCCAGCACTAGGACCGTGCAGCCGGCGTCGACCAGAAGTCGCGCGATCGTAGCTCCCGTTAAACCGGAGCCGACCACGAGGTAGTCAGCGTCCAAGATCCGAGTCCTGGATGCCTGACCTTCGACGGGACAGTGCATCCCGACGTGCGTCCTTCAAGCGCGAAGTCGAAACAAACCGCAAACTGACGAGTGGTGGCGAGGCGATGGAAGTTACCGCTGGCTGCCCAGGTTTCATGAAAAGTGCCGGCCTCGCGGGAACCGCCGCCTCGCGCGAAACAGCCGAAACGCCGCGTGGAGCACAGGCCGGGCTAGGTGGAGATGGCAGTGCAGCAAGCCCCATCCAGAAATGGTATCGCCACCTTGGATAGTCCCGTCGTGCTTCCAGGAATGCGGTCCGCAAGTCGACACGAGCCCCTGCAAGACTCGCTCGATCGCCTTCGAGGATCCCGAGCATCAGCCGGTGTTCGAGAGCGTTCCGGACCAGTCTTTCGGGTACGGGCGAGCCGAGTCGCTGCCGACAGAAGGCATCCGTATGCGCAACAACGCGGCGAAGGCCGGAAAGAACTTTCCGGATCGAGCCAGCGTCCAGTGTCCGGTTTGTGGAGGTGGTGCCGCTCAGGTTGTCGCCGTGCACGCGATAGCATGCGAGGTCTCGTGGGATTCGCCTCGCAAGAGTGACAAAGGCAGCGGGATACGCGATGGCCCAATCGGCGGAGTCTCGGAAGAGCTCTTCCGGGAGAGGCATTACCGCTTCCAACACGGCCCTGCGGAAGGACAGTCCCGAGGCCATGGGAAAGGGAAGCCCACTTCGGAGGCTAGCAATGTCGGCTCCGAGATCACCTTCCCAGCCGCAAACTGCACGCGCAACCGCCGTGCCACAGGCATCCACAACTTGAAGGTCGTGTGTGACAATCCCACAATGGCGATTGTCGACGAAGGTGTTCACTACCGCTTCGATCTTGAACTGCCGGAACGTGTCATCTGCGTCGAGTATACATACGATTGCCCCGATCGATTCCGAGAATGCCCGATTCAAGGCCGAGGCCTGGCCCCCATTGCGCTTTCTGATGAGGCGAACGCGATCGTCCTCTCTAGCATAGAACTCGATAATGTCGCTCGACCCGTCAGTAGAGCCGTCGTCGCACGCTACCAGCTCGAGGTTGTCATACGATTGACTGAGAACGCTCTCCACGGCCTCATGTACGAACGCGGCGTAGTTGAAGCACGGCATCAGGACCGATACCAGCGGAATCGAATCCAGGGCGGGTAGGGTCACGTGCGCCCCTGTGAGTCGCGGGGGCGACGTCATCGTCGCGAAAGGGGCCGCATAGCTTCGTACGCCTCCATGGATCACACGGAAGGCATTGCGGCGACGTCGGATCGGTCCTGCATTCCAAGCGACGAGACTACACCATCAGAGAAGCGCGCGACCATGTTTGCCATTGAAAGCTGCTCCGCGGCCGCTCGGCACCCGGCCCGAAGTTGCAGGCGCAAATCGGGGTTCCTGAGAACCTCCGCCACGGCCGAGGCGTATTCGGCGGGGCTCGGCGTCCCTTCGAGCAGGACGCCATTCTCTCCGTCTCGGAGGTACTCAATTTCGGGGGCATGATCGATCCCGGCAATGGCGACCAGGGGTGTCTCGAATACGAACGCATCCACAATGCCCAGTCCCACCCATCCAGGAATCAACATCACCTTCGCGAGCATGAAATACGGAACCTTGGCCGCGCCGAACTGCGTGCCTACGTATTTGATCCAATTGTGTTCGGCGGCCGCGGCCGCAATGACCCCGACTTCCGGTCCTGCGCCGATGAGAATCAACTCGAAATCGGGTATGCGTGCTCTCAGTTCTTGGGCCGCCGCGACCATGAAATCCGGGCGCTTCTCGCGGTAGAAGCCGCCGGCGTATATCCCCACGTTCCTTCCTCTGAGCCCCAGGGACCTCCGAAGCACGGCCAGCTGTTCGCCAGTCGTCCGGGATCGAGTCAGGAGGAGTTGCGACGTGTCAATAGTGTTGTTGAGAACAGTGATCCTTTCCGCTGGAAACCCTAGATCTTGGACTATGCGTGCAGTTCCATCGGTATAGGCAAACCACCAATGCGCCCGCCGCGACACGGCCCGCTTAATCGCCTCTCCGGATCGACTCGCGGCCTCGGTGTTCAGATTCACTCCATGACCCCAGAACGCGACGCTTGGTCCTCCGACGTACTGGGCCGCGAGGAGAGGGTAGTTGAGAAGGAGCCGGCTACTTTGCTCGACCACAACGAGGTCACTGCCTTTCAGAAGGTGGACACAGGGCTGCCAAACCAGAAACTTGGAACCCAACCGCAGTTGCCTGTTCTTGATAGGATGGGCCCATGCAATGTGGCCGGTATGGTGGCGCTGCTGCTCCTCACCCAACGGCGCTCCATAAATCAGATTGAGGTCGATGCCTCGATCCGCAAGAGCCGGCCGAAGAGCTTCAAAGAAGGGGATGCGATAAATGGGGAGCGAACGATAAATGATCGTCACGGTCCGCTTCGGCATACCCTGGTCACCGTACGTGAGGAATGGAAATGCGGGTGACGCCACACAGCGGTGAGTCTTGGCTGGTGCCAGACGCCTTCGAGTCTCCCACAAGCGCCACCTCTACCGCATCCCCTCCGGGCTCGGCTCGCACCACGGCCAGTCTTGCGTTTGTAGGCGCGGAGCCCTCGACCGGCGGTTTCCAGGGGGTGGCCGGTACAACCGGTACGCAGACGACGTCCCGAAGCCCACCATCGCAGACGGCAACTTGGTATCCGCGATCGCCAAAGGTGATGCTCACGCCCAAACCAGAGCGCTTTCCAACGGCTAGCGCCGTAGCCAGCAGCACAGGCAACCGGCCCGACCATCGCGCCCTCACCATTCTGGTCCGTTCAGGAATGCCGCACCGAAGCTCGGCAAAGCTATCGATGGCGCTGAGCTGAACGTCCTCGTTGCCGATCCCGCTGTCCGGGTGCGAGCGCGCCGCCGCACATACCAGTGTGAAATCCTCGGCGAGATGCGGAGTCGTGACCGTACACCGCGTCCCGTCCAGGATGACCTCATGTCCGGGTGCAAAATGGTGATTGATCTCGACCGTGTGCTCCGAGGCGGCGCGGAGTTCGTCCAAGATCAACCAGTATCGGCCATGGGAGACAATGATCGTGCGCGAGTGTAGGAGAGAACGGTCGCTCCGCCCGAAGCCGTCATGAGAGCCGCGCATCACGGTCAAGTTCCCCGCGTGTGCCCAAATCTCAAGTACGGGAGTCGTCGGCGACCAGATTTCACCGCGTCGACCTGGAATACACTGGTCCAGACCGTCGACAACCACGGTATTGTGCACCCGAGTTCTCCGAAGCTCCTCTTTGACCGCAGCATTCTCGTCTGTCCCGGGATCCACCAATAGCTGACGGCCAGCGGGTGCCAACGTGAAGGATAGCAAATCCATGTGGGCGTGCTTGCGGTTCGCATGGTAGCCGACAGGCCCGCAATCCCACACTAGGACGTCTGCGTCGGGCTCCCACGCGGATCTGCACACGAAGTAGCCACCCTGCGGAAAGGCCCTGGCTGCCGGTGCATGTGCGTGCTCGTTCATGTTATCGAAGCGAGGTGTGACATGGGCTCCAATGACCCACCAGTCATACGCGCTCAGAGGGTGAACCGCACGAACAGAACGCCCCTGCGTTGCGTGTACCAGAAAGGGCGCACTGAACCTGAGGTACGTGTCCTCGAGGTAAGCGTCACCGAAAAGTGGCAACGTACCATCCGCCGCCCGCACCCAATCCTCAAAGCATGCCATTTCACTCACGACCGAGTTCAAAACCGCTGTGGCCGGATGCTGGTTCCTCCGGCAGAACAGCCACAGATCGGCCAACTCACCTGCGATCATGCGGTGATACATGGTAGATCGTTCAGCGTGCATGCCATCCGCTCCCACTTGGCGCCGCAGCTCCCGCCAGAGCACACGCCAGCCCTTCCTTCGCCATCGCGCGGCATTCTTGAGGTGCGGAAACACCTCGCCGCAAAGGACGAGAGCCTTAGCTTCGAGGAGTATATGATTGCCTGGACTATGGTATTCAAGCACGCCGTAGAGGTAGTCAGCTAGCGTCGCTAGGGTTGCCAGGTATTGTTGGCGCTCGGTCGAGCCCCATTGTTCGGCAGAGCTGAACAGGTGGTAGGCCCATATCCAAGCGTTGATTCGGGCGCCCACCTCGAACGGCGTATCCCATGAAATCCGGCCGAATCTGTGCGCGTGCTGCTCGATCCACGAAGCTGTCGCCGCGCGGAAGGCGTCGAGGAAACGCATGTCGCTGGTGTAGGCATAGGCGAATCCAAGGGTGCAGAACCAGAAGTGCCGATTGAGATCCCACGTCCATGAACGATTGCCTTCTGGTGCGCAGGCCCAATCGATCGTCTTCATGGTAATCGGATCTTGCCCTCTAAACCGAAACTCAAGTCGAACGAGTCGCTCGGCGGCCGAAACATCAGCGTGCTTCAGATGATCCGGCACCATCCGAACGATGCGCTCACGATCTGACGCAAGGAAATGCCACGGAACCTGCAGTGAAGCCGTGCGGTGCTCGCGAATATCGGCCCCACGCCCAGCCGAAACTTCAGGACCTGAGGAAAGCGGGGCCGGGGTGCGTCGAGAAAAAGTCGCATCGATTACACGCTTCTTGATGGCGTAGGACAACCTACGTGGCAGGTAGAGGAGATCTTGAGAGGCTACTTTACGCAGAGACCAACGCAGCCATGATTCTCCCATCCCGTCTCCGGTGGTTCGTGCTTCAGCATCCATGGAACAAACGCGCCATGTCGCGAAGCAATCGGTCGACTCCGAAGTGATGCACGACCCTTTTCCTGGCTGCCTCGCCCATGGTTTGGCGTAGACGACGGTCGTCCATAAGCCGCCGCAACGCGTCCGCCGCTCCCTCTGCATCTCGTTCATGAACAAGAAACCCCGTACGTTGGTGCAACACCAACTCAGGAATGCCGGAAACCCATGTCGAAACCACTGGCAGGCCCATCGCCATGGCCTCCAGAATCGCGTTAGGGAGGCCGTCACGGAATCCATCCGGTCCGGTTTGCGAAAGCAGGGCGAACGCGTCGGCGAGGCTCAGCTCGCGGTACACGTCTCGCAGGGACTTGGCCCCGACCAGCCTCACCTCTTCTTCGAGGCAAAGCCGGCTCCGCAAACGCTTAAGGGTGCTCTCCTCAGGGCCAGAACCGATTATTACACAGCGCACATCTCTTCCACGATCGCGCAACTGCCGTATCGCCTGAATCAGCGTGTCATGTCCCTTCATTACGACGAGAGTCCCAACTGACACTACCCGAAACGCACCATCCCGTGCAGCGCTTGTGGTCCTCGCGCTCATTGCGGATACTTGCCGCGGCTGAAGAGAAGCATCATGCGCCGGCGCGAGGTCTGCCAGTTCGGAAAGCGCAATCCCGCTGTGAACAGGGAAGAACTTCTCGGAATAGAGGTAGCCTGTTATGGAATCCAAGAATCTCGCATTGTACTCGCACGACGGGACCACGAAATCCGCGCGCTCAATCTTGAGGCGGAGCAGCACGGTCTTCATGTAGATGTCGCCCGACGCATGTGCCGTGAACGAAAAGGGTATTCCGGCGTACAGATTCGCCGCGAGCGCCATGTTCGCTCCCGTCGTGAAATGGCAGTGAACGCGATCAACGCCAAGACGGCGGAGCTCGGGAACGAACCCGATGCCGGCGAAGAAGTGGTACAAAACCCGCACGTACGCCCGTGGCTCCTGGCTCGACCAGAGACGAACGAATGGCGAAAGCGCGCGCAAGTAGCGCCTCGGCGTGAGCAATAGAGCTCGCAAATTGAAAAGCAAGTGACGCGCCAATCGGTCCGGCCTGGCAAAGCGGGCTGCCCCAAGCAGGTTCTTGCTGCAGATGGATCGCTCGACATCGGCCAAAGCGGCTCTTCGCACAGCGAAAACTGAAACGCCGTAACCTCCGCTCGCGAGGCCCTCCATCTCCCTGAGCACGAACGTCTCCGAAAGAGCCGGGAATGTGCCAGCCATATACGCGAGTTTCAAGCGTGCGGGTTCGCAGTCATGCTTCTGCCGAGGCGTTTCAGGCACTCTTCGCACGCAGTCGAGCGGTGAACTCAATCAAAACTCTCCGCCCTTCGGCGAAGTCCGCTTCCGTCATGACCAGCGCGGAACGCAACCCGCAACGTTCGCGGAGGCAAAAGAACGTTAGGAAGGCTGTGGCCGCGACTACGTATGAAATGGTCGCGGCCACCGCTGCTCCTGTGATGCCCAATCGTGGAAGTAGAAGGACGTTCAGACCCAGGTCGATAGCGGCAGCGCCACCGAAGATGGGAACGCCGAGTTGCGGAAAGCCTTCCGCGGCAGTGTACGTCCACGTAATGTGAATCGTGCTCCATGCAACGGTGCCCAAGAGTAGCCAGCGAAATGCGGGAATCGCCTCTACGAACGCGTCGCCGAACAACACCGTCACGATTGGTGTTGCTAGCACGAACAGCCCCAGGGCCAGGCAACTTGCAAGAAACACCATCAGCCTCAAAATCGCTTGCTTTCTATGGGCAGCCATTTTGCCGGTGGCGAACGCGGGAAACAGCATGACTCCGATTTCGTTTGAGAACCTCGTAATGACCTCGGCGAGACCCATGGCGACGGCGTAGATACCGAGACCGGCCTGACCCAGATAGTGAAACACCAAGAAGTAGTCCAGCCGGAGCGTTAGGTAGAGGGCGAGATCACTCAAGAATTGCCTGTACCCGAACGTGAACGCCACGTGAGCGAGGCCCCATGACGGTTGCCCGCGTACAGGCTCCAACCTGCGTTCCGCCGCTCTGAACGCCAGAAGGACGAGGAGGTTCATTCCGACGTATACAGCGACAAAGTGCACTACGTCGACCATGCCCAGCGCCCAAAGCGTCAGGTAGCCGGCGAATGGAAGCGCCTGCGTAAGCGCAAAATTGAACTTGGAGAGAGCGTACTTGTTGTGAAGCAAGAAGAATTGGCGCTGGTATGTTAGGGAGATGCCCACAGGCACCAGCACCGCCATGGCTGCGACAAGAGCGCCTCGAATGTCGGCGATGGCACGGAAGCCCAGTGCGTGGCCGGCTCCAAGAAAGGCGAGGGCAGTTGTGCCTCCTAAGGCGACGGCGAACAAATACCCATTGGGCATGAAATGCCGACTCCATTGCGGCCTTCGCGCAACGTGGTACATCTGCCCGTGGGGAATTCCAAGAACCGCCACGTTCATGAGACCTGCAGCCGTGGCCATGAACATGCTGAATGCTCCCTTGCCCTCCGGACCGAGAACCCTGGCGACCAAAACGCTCGATACGAATGCGACGGCAAAGCCGACATAGGAGATGGACGCGGCAGAAGCGAGTTGTGTCCCGAGCGTGCCCTGCTTTGGGACGTCCCCGACGCCGGGATCATCGTTCGGCAAATCGTCGCGCGGCCCCTGCGTCTCCGCCCTTCGAATCGCGAATCCGCGGCTGGTCATGGCCCCCCAGCACCACCGGAAGCGCTGAGGAGCCTAGCGCGTCTTCCAAGGGCAAAGTCAAAAACCTTCAGCAAGTCGCGAGTCTGAGTGCGCCGGTCGTAGGGTGCAATCGCCTCCATCCTGGGTTGGATTGCGGACGTGCGTGTCTTCCACGCTTTCCAAAGATCCTCGAGCGCCGCGAGAATCTCCCCTTCGTCCTCGGCCACCGCGCGCCCTGTCCCAGTGCGTGTGACGATTCGCGCCGCATCCCCATTTAGCGCCCCGACAAATAGAACGGGACGGCCCGCAGCGAGGTATTCATAAAGCTTCCCGGGCACCGAATGCGCCGCCCGCTCACCCGGCACGTTCGCTAACAGCACGGCCGATTCTCGCATCCGCCGCACTATTGACGCGTGTTCTGTTCGTTCGGGGGATATCCAAGACTCCGGCGCCAGCATGGCGCTCGTGGTTTTCCGAATACCTCTGGAATTTCGGCCGAAGAGGCAAAGAAGTGCCTCGGGATGCCGCTCATGGAAACGACAGAAAGCGCGGAAGAAATGATCGGAATTGGGAGTCTGGTAGAACTTGCCAGTGCACGTGACAAGGAATCTGTCGTTCCGCACCGGAACATGGGCGACCCGCTCGAAATCCTCCGAGTCGAAACCGTTTGGAATCACGAACACCTTTTGCGCGGCAACATTGAAGGCTTCCAGGAGGCGCGCGCGATTGCTCTCTGTATTCGCAACGACCGCATCCGCATTGTTGAGTATCGCAGCCTCCAGAGCGCGGTCGATGGATGTGTGAAGCGCAGTAACGGCATGATAGGTTCCCCGGAGAGTCCACGGATCGCGAAAGTCGGCAACCCACGGAAGACCGAACCGTCGCGCGCAGGTTCTCCCGATTAGATGCGCCACGTAGGGTGGAGATGTCGTGTACAAGACGATCGGCTGATTGCTGCGTGTTGCTCTTGCCCGCGCCACAGCGCGCGTTGCGGAGGCGTACCACCCCATCTTGTAATCCATGTGAAGCAAGGGTATGAGAGATTCGAGCTCGAAAAGCAGCTTCCGAATTCCCAACCGATAGGCTGCCGCGTATGTCCAACTCAGATCGAAACTCGACGTTCTATGAACCGTCACCTCAGGAGGAAGGTCTTCTAGTAGAGAGTAGTCGAGTCCCTGCTCGATTCTGTTCCTCGGGTTGACTTTCGCTGTGATCACGTGAAGATTCCATCGTGACTCCGAAAGGTATTTTGCGAACTTCGCCGATCGAAGGACTCCGCCGCCGCTGAGAGGTGGGAACGTATAGCACAGCATTAGTGCCAGTGGCCTAACTGCCATTGTAGTCTGCCATCTCGTTGAGCGAAACGTGGGTCAGGTCCATCCCGTCTATGTAGGCCCTCAACCACAATTCCAGGGAGATCAGGGCCCAAAGCCGCAAACCATACTTTCCCCGCCCCACTTCGCGGGCGCCTACCCATTGCTCCAGGAAGGGCATTCCCAGCAATGCTCGCACTCGGGACCGCTCGGCCATGATGATACGAGACGCGGCGGCCCCAAAGCCGCTCTCGACCCAACGGGGGACAGGCGGAGAAAAGCCCTGCTTTGGCCGATCGAGCAACTCGTCGGGAAGATGCCCACGCAGTGCTTTCCGAAGCAGCCATTTCAGCTGTCCCTCTCTCATCCTGACTTGGCCCGGCAACCCAGCCATGAACTCAACGAGCCTGTGGTCGAGCAGCGGCACCCGGGCTTCGAGGGAGTTGACCATCGTCGTCTTATCCAATAGCAGGAAGAGGTCACCGGGAAGATATCTGTGCAGATCCACGTACATTATCGCCGCCCGCGGGTCAGCCCGGCTGCACTCTTGAAACAGGTCGCCGACCTCCTCACGCACCCGCCCGAGCGCCGTCAATCCCATCGCTTGCTGGATCTGGACTTCAGGAAGCAGGCACATATTGTGAAAGTACCTTTGCCGGAAATCGACAACAGCGGACAGTTTGCGTGACACCGGAAACGCTCGTCTCATCGACCCGAGCCTTCGCCCCACTCCGGCAGACCAGCGGTTTGGCAGGTACGACCGAAGGTTGTATCGGGCATAGCCACCAAAGATCTCGTCGCCACCGGTCCCGTTAAGCATGACCTTTAAGTGCTTCGCGGCCTCTCGCGCAATCACGAAAGCAGGAATTACAGCTGCGTCGGCCAACGGCTCGTCCATTTGCCACACCAAACGCGGCAGCAAACCTGCTGCGTCTTGGGCAGCAAGAGGCTCCTCGAGCAGTCGCATCCCTGTAGAGGCGGACGCGAGACGCGCGAAGGGCGTGTCAACGTCTAGCTGGTCAAATCTGCAGAGATAGGCATCCAAAGTGGCGTTTGCCTGGGATGCGCCCCACATTATGGCGCTTGAATCCAGCCCTCCGCTCGCAAACAATCCCACCGGTACATTGGCTTGCAGTTGAAGCCTCGTGGCATCGACCAAGAGCTCTCGAATCCGGTCAGTAAGGGCCGACTCAGCCTGGTCTGAGCAGGTCTCAGGAAGCGGGACCTTCCAATACCGCGTTTCGTCCACGGCCCCATCCGCATACGCCAGGTAGTGACCGGGGCGGACTTTGGAGATCTGTTTGAAAGGGGTTCTGGGAGCCGTTATGTAGCCGACGCAGAGGTATTCAGCCACCGCATTGAGATCCATGTCTCCCGGGTTTCCAATCTTGAGCAAAGCCTTAAGCTCAGATGCGAAGGCAAGTTGACCGGTTGACGCGTTGTGACGGAAGTACAGCGGCTTGATACCGAGCCGATCCCGTACCAAGAAGAGTCGGCAGTGTCGCGCATCCCAAAGTGCGAAGGCAAACATCCCGTTCAGCTTCCGTACAAAGTCGATCCCATCGTCCTCATAGAGATGCACCAGCACCTCGCTGTCGGAGGCGGTCGCGAAGCGGTGGCCCCGCCGCAGCAGATTCGCTCGAAGCTCTCGATAGTTGTAAACCTCGCCGTTAAAGACAAGCTGAACATTTCCGTCTTCGTTCGCAATTGGCTGATGACCCCCCTCGACATTTATGATGCTGAGTCGGGTCATGCCCAACACCACAGAACCAGACACGATCGAGCCCTGATCATCCGGGCCGCGATGCGCAAGAGAATCACACATTCGCTGGACGCCCGATCGGTGGGATTGATCGACGCGTTCAGCGGTACGTAGCGCGATACCTGCTATCCCACACATGAGCGCGCGCTATGTGAGGAAGTTCGACGTCGGCAAAGGTAATCCGTCGGCTGCGCCCGCTGCGCTGGTGGAAGCGGGCTCGCGTCGATGAAATGCTGCTCAGCAGCGGTCATATTGCTGCACCCGGAGAGTTTACGCGTTGATGCACCGTTCACCGTTCCCGAGAGCGGCGCCGCAAAGGAGCCCGAGAAAGCCGTAGAACATGTAGTTAGTAGTGGGCTCGTGGGCGTTTAAGAATTGAGCCTGCAGCAAGTAGAGCGCTGCGAAAGCTGCAAGCCAGACAATGGCGTCGCTTCCCCACGCACGCAAGAGTAGCTCGTGCGCCCTTCGTACAACGTGCCACAGAAGAGCGATGTACGAGGCCAAGCCGAACAGTCCGAGTTCGACGAAGATGCTGAGAAACGTGTTGTGGAGGACAGTAACGTCTTGCGGATTTTGAGCGGACATGCCGAAGCGTCCAAGCTCGCCACGGTAATCGCCTGCATGTTCCGCGAACGTTCCGTAACCATAGCCGACGAACGGACGATCAAACGCCATCGCCACTCCAGCGTTCCAGAGATTGAAACGATAAAGTATCGTCGCCCTGTCTTCAAGGCGGTGAGACGCCCGGGCTGGTGCGATGAAGACGAGCGCTAGGAGGAGGAGGACGGAGACAGCGAGAACGTTGAGCCGGACGACAATAGCCTGGAACGTCGAACGGGCGGACCATCCAAGAAGTATTGTGCTTCCAAGCGCGACAGCGAGCCAGGCGGCCCGAGTGTAGGTAAAGTACACGGCTGCTGCACAAGAGAGTGATGTTAATAGAAGTAGTCCACGAGCGCCGTAGATACGGAAGCGATAGGCAAACGAAAGAACGCCGAGAATGAGGGTTAGAGCGAATCCGTTCCACTCGGATTGCATGAGCAGACCACCAGAACGCCCGGTGCCGATAGTCCGATTGTGATTGGGGTCCGCGATCCAGCGAGGGAAGAGAGCGGCATACCAGTGCAGGCGTTCCATGAAAGAGACGGCCGCAAGATAGAGTCCCAATAACACGAGTGCAGTTACAAACGCCCGAATGTCGGAGCGGTTGAGAGGACAAGCTGCGAAGAGTAGAAAGAGAAGCGGTGGGATTGCCGCAGTCCGGGCAAACCAGGAAACACGCGATCCATCCAAAATCCCGAGCACGAGCATTTGGGCTAATGCATAGGTTACCAAGATAGCGGCAGTGGTCGCTACCTTCCATAAACCATCCATGCGAAGGTGACGACCTCGGAGCAGCACAACCGTCCCGATGAGGATGAAGAAACCATAGTTGTCGGGGCGAATCAGCGGGGTACCCAAGCCGTCGACGTGCTGGCTGCCAAACAAAGCGACGGCACAAATATAGACACCGAATGCACCACCGAGGTTGATGCTACTCAGAAGCGCTAGCGACAGCAGCCATATCGATACGGCGCAAAGCCGCACAACGGCGTCAGACGTCGCCGCGAGCAGCAAGGGAACGATACAAAGAGCAGTGAGTAGTCCGTCGGCGTCCAGGCTGCGTCTCATGAACATGCGTTGCATGACAGTGCGTTCGGTACTAATGCACTCAATGGGCATCCGTTCAAACCTGGGGTCACGCAGACGGAATGTAGTTACGAAGGCCCGTCTGCTGGAGGAGGGCGTGGAGAAGAAACGCCGGGACATTGCGCAAGTAGCGCGTCGCGAGACGGCGCGGTTCGGTGAGCATTCGGAAGGCCCACTCGAAACCAGCTCGCATCACCCAACGAGGCGCCTGCCTTTTCCGGCCGGTATGAAAGTCGAAGGCGGCTCCGACGCCGACAAGTACCTTGGCATTTAGGCGGTCACGATAGCGCGCCATGAATAACTCCTGCTTCGGCGTACTCAGGCCGACCCACAGGAGGTCGGGTGTGACCTGCTCGACATTTCTGATGAGCTTTCGTTCTTCCTCTGGACTGAGCTGCCGGAAGGGTGGGCAATAACTGCCAACCACGCGCAGGCCAGGGTACCGGCGTTCCATACGCGCTCCGAGCTCACCAGCGACGCCCTCAACGCCGCCAAGGAAGTAGTTTGTGTATCCGCGGAATGCGGACATCTCCATCATGCGGAGCATAAGATCGGGACCATAAACCCGATTCATGGCAGGATGGCCCATCGAGCGACCCAGCCACGTCATGGGCATTCCATCCGGCAGGCAGGCGGCGGCACGGTTGTGGACGCGTTGAATAGCCGAATCTCTCAAGCCTTCCATCACTCCGTGAACCCCTGTAAGGCACACGTATCGACCGAAGCGTTCCTCCGTCAGCCAGGCCGAAAGCAAATCGACCGCGGCCTCCATGTTCACGGCGGCAACCATCGTGCCCAAGATGTTAACGCGCGAAAACGTCCACGGTTCGGTAGGAGTCAGATTGGTTTTGAGCACGCTGTGTTGCAAGAGTCACCTTCAAACCGGTTTGTGCCGCTGCGCCAGGGACACCTGCCGCTCGATCCAAGGATAGGTACGTTCCAAACCGGCTCGCAGGGACATGGAGGGCTCCCAGGAGAGGTGCTCTTTCAAAAGGCGATTGTCGGAGTTGCGCCCTCGGACTCCCTGGGGTCCGTCGATATGCTTCATCCGCAGAGTCTTGCCGGCGACGCTGCATATCCCATCGAACAGTGCATTGATGCTCACCATTTCCTCTGAGCCGATATTGACAGGCCCGAGAAAGTCGAGATGTCATGAAGCGACGAATGCCTTCGACGCATTCGTCCACGTACAGGAAAGAGCGCGTCTGCCGACCGTCGCCCCATATGTCCACTTTACCGCCGTCGGGCGTCTGCGCCACCTTTCGACACAACGCGGCAGGCGCCTTCTCGCGCCCGTCATTCCACGACCCGAACGGTCCGTAGACGTTGTGGAGGCGTGCAATGTGTACACGGAGCCTGTGATTTCGCATGTACGCTCCGTAGAGGCGCTCGCTGAACAGTTTCTCCCAGCCATACTCACTGTCAGGTTGTGCGGGATATGCGGAGGATTCCTCGCAGTGGGGGTTGTCCGGGTCGGCTTGATTCGTTGCTGGGTAGATGCATGCCGACGATGAATAGAAGATGTGGGTGACGCCTTTCCGGCGGCACTCTTCTACTACGTTGAGGTTTATCAATGCGGAGTTATGGACGATTGCGGCGTCGTTGTCGCCGACGAAGACGAACCCTGCGCCGCCCATGTCAGCGGCCAATTGGTACACCTCGTGGATGCCTTCGTCGATAACCCTGGCGACGATGCAGGGATCGCGCAAGTCTCCGACCACGAAATCGTCAGCGGCCGTCGGGCGAAACTCGTTTTCGCGCAGATCGACACCTCTCACCCAGTAGCCTTCAGCTTTCAGCCGTTTCTCAAGGTGTCCGCCGATGAAGCCTCCCGCCCCACAGATAAGGGCGCGTTTCTTTGCGGCCATGCTCGTCTCTTCCTTTCGCAACGCGGTTTGCACGTTGAATGAATCAATCCTTGAATCCCGGGTGGTGGGAAATGAGGGTACGGGCGCTTCCGGAGAGCCCCAGCAAGGCGGCGCGGAGTCAGGTGCCCAGGCGACGGGGTCGGTAATCAGGAGAACGCGAGCTATCAGGGAACGCGTCTGACGTGGGCGCGGCGTCCTGTGGCAGGTGCAGTACATTCGTGCCGGCTTTCTGGGCGATGCGGCCGAGTTCCCCCACATCCGTGATGACGAATTGGGCGTTCGCCAGCAATGCCCTGAAGTCGGCAGTAGTTCGATAGGGCATTATCAGCGGTTGCTCGTGAAGGTCGACATGCGGAGGCATTTCGCGTAGGATCGAACGCATGGCGGCGACGTTGTGCTTGCTGGCGAGGACGACGGCAGGCACTTCTGGATGCAACGATCTTGCGGCGCGGGCCCAACTGTCTCGGAGGCGTTCAGCCCTTCGTTGGTCAAGGGCCACGAGTGCGTACCTGCGTTCACCTGGAGTGAGGGCGTCCGGAAGTGGCAGCTGCGAATGCTCCTCGGAATGTTGTTGGCCTGGAAATAAAAGGCGGCGTATGGCCGACGTCGTAAAGACAACGGTTTCAAAGAGGATTATGAGGTCCAAAGTGAATGAGCGATGCGCGATGTAGAAGAGGTCGAACTCGATGTTCTCGTGAATTTCCATCCCGTGGCGGTCGGCGCTGAGTTGCCAGACCCCGGTGATGCCGGGCTGTACGGTAAGCCGCCTGGAATGGATCGCCGGATACGCTTCCACCCAAAAGGGCATCTCTGGCCGCGGTCCAACCAGACTCATTTCGCCGCGGAGTACGTTGAGAAGCTGCGGAAGCTCGTCTAGGGTTGTTGCCCGGAGGACGCGGCCGACTCTGGTCGTCTGGTTGCGCGGTAGCGTGGTGGAAGACTGGTACGGGTTCGCGGTCTTTTGGAGAGAGCGGAACTTGATCATAACGAACGGGCGTCCGTCCTTTCCCACCCTCTGTTGGCGGAATAGTACCGGGGAGCCGGTTTCAAGCCAGATGGCAAAGGCGATGAGTGCCCACACAGGCAACGTCAGCACGAGGGCCGAGAGCGCCAGACAGAGGTCCAGCATACGCTTGGGGATCAGGTAGCTCCACAGACGTCGAGTCAGAACGATTGGATGCAGGACGGGAATGGCCCCGACGTCTTCCACGACCAACTCATCTGGGCGAGAAGTGCCGAAGTGCGCTGCGATGCCCCATTTGATAGGAAGGTCGGCTTCTCGACCACCTAGGCGGTTGAGGAGCTCCGGCAGGAATTCGGAGGAGCTGATGAGGACCTCCGTAACCCGATGCTTTCGAACGATCGCTGGCAACTCCGGCGTCCGACCCAGCAATCTGGCGACAAACGGAGCCGAGCCGTTCCGGTCGATCCTAAATGATAACTTCGTGCCGTCCATCGCGAAGTCGTCGACGAAACCCACGAGTTGCCGCCCCGCCTCTGGAGCCTGGACGATCTTCTTCATGAGAAGGCGCGCCGCTTCGTTGTAGCCGTAGACCAGGGTCCTCTCCCTCTCGTTCGGCCGCTGACGGTGTGCCCGAAGCGCGGCCATCGCCCGCCGGTGAATGAGGAGGGCGGGCAGGACGACTGCCGCCGCGATCCCGATCACCCAACGCCTCCCATGGAACAAGTCGCTCATAAACAGCGATGCCAGGAAAATTGTGCTAGCCGCGAAGCCCGTGCGCAGAACGGACTGAAGCTCTAGGAGGTTGAGCACGGCAGTCCGGGTCCGATACAAACCAGCCCTTGCGAAGGTCGCCACTACAATGGCGGCTAGCGTGAGGCCAAGTAGGAAGGCACGGGCAACAGCGCCCACCTGCAGCCCGCCGTTGTCGAAAAGTAGGACCGTGCCACTGAGGGCGGCCACTGTTGCCACGACATCCCCCATGGCCCACGCCACCGCCTGCCGCTTCGGCCAGTTCATGCCGGTTTGCGGCATCCGGTTGTACTTCTCAGGCAATGACGGTGCCGAGCGCATAGAGAATGGCACATAGGACGACGATTTCGCACCATGAAAGCCAACTGGTCTTCAGGCGCATATGTTTATTGTGTAGGTTGTCCATGTCGGTATCGTCGCTCGCAAAACTGTTTCCTCCTCGCGGCGTTCCGATCACGATGACGGATCGTGTCCTTCGGTACAAAGACTTTTGCGTGGACTCGACGCACTATGTCCGGAAGCGCTTCGGGGCCAACTCCGGCTCTGAACGTGGATAGGGTGCAGGGCTGCTGCCTCGGCACCTTCTGAGAAGCTTGCTCGGACTACAATTGCCAGCTTCGGCATGAGTCGGTAACGTCTTCGCATAACGTCAGGTGCCGAACCGACAGAGCGGCGTCAAATATGTTTGCCCCGCTTGAACTACTGCGTTTCGACACGGCGCTGTGTTTGATCCCATGCAGTTGAAATCCGGCGGCACACGGCGAAGGAGTGGGCGTGCGATGTCCACAGCAAGCGCCTGCCGAAGGGGAGCGATTCTCAACGTCAACCGGCAACGGCCTCGGACTTCCAGAAGCCTGCCCCTCATGCCCATGGATGGGCCGTCGGTGACCTCCACTTCCTCTCCGGCTCCGAGGAAGTCGATCGGGCATGGAACCACATCGGTCTCGTTGGCTCCCTCGACAAGTCGCCTGTCCGACTCCATGTCCTCCTCTCGAAGCGGTGTCGGATAGCCGTTCGGCTGAGCAATCGAGGACACACCCGGAATGGCGAGGATTGTATTTGACTGCCGCAATGAAAAGCGGGCGAAGACGTACCCTGGAAGCATGGGGAAGGCCACGCGCTTCTCACGGTTAGCCCACCTCCCCGTCTCGAGAATGAGAGGCAGGTAGGTCTCGACCGCCGAGCGCGCCATCAGCAAGCCGGCCTTCTTCTCGGCTCGAGAACGCGTGTGGCGCGCGTACCAATGCGGACATTCGAAGAGCTCGGACGGGCAGTCGGACCGAATTCAGACACCACCACCACTCTCGAACGCGTACACCCGACTGGTGGAATTGTCTCGCACTTGACCTGCTTCGCTCACTCCTCGCCTGGACGGACTCCGTCCCCGTCAGTTACGGGGGTGTCTGACTCGACCCAATGTGAAGCCGCGGCGGCGTCGACTCGCCACAGCTCTTCTCGTTGTATCGGTCACACTCGCCATGGCCCCCGCGAACGGCGTGTTCGCGAGTGCCACGACGGTCAAGGCTACCGAATCCCCCACGCGATGATCGCGCCCAGCGCCCCAATGCTCGCGCCCGCCAGCACCGCGCCGTAGCGCGAGAGCCAGCTCGTCTTCGGCACGTAGATCTGGTCGCCGGACTGCACGTCCATGCTGACGGACCGCCGGGCGTCCAGCCTGTCCGCCAGGATCGACGCCGTCGCGCACCAGGCTCACGTTCTTCAGGTCGCCATCGTTCGACGCGCCGCCGGCCATGGCGAGGACGTCGTCGAACGTCATTGTCGGATCGACGCGGTAGAGCCCGGGATTCCGGACCTCGCCCAGGACGCGGACGCGGCGCAGGCAGACCACCTGCACGGCCTGGTTCCGCGTGCGCTCGGCGAATTCCTGCGTCAATGCCTCCTTCACAGCGCTGGCGCGGGCGGTCGGTGACGTTGCGCTGGCCCAGGAGCGGCAACGACGCGGTCCCGGTCTCGTCGATCGGGTAGTCGCCGTTGAGGCCGGGCTCGCGGGAAAAGGCCAGCCGGATCGCGTCGCCGGGCGTGAGAGGCGCCGACGATCCGGCTGTCGGGGGCGGCGAAGGCGGCCCAGGAGGAGCCGCCGCCATGCCGCCCGAGCAGGCCCCGAGAAGAAGGAGGACGACGGGCGCCGTGGCGTGGCGGAGCCGGCGTCGCACGGCGGAACGTGCGCGGGTCGGGAATGCCGCGTCAGTCCGCATGCGTGTAGCTCCGGTAGGCCGAAGGGAGCTCGACGTCGTTCATCACGATGCCGGCCGTCTGGGCGCCGATCCGGTGCAGCCGCTCGAGCGTGTGGTCGAGCGCCGCGCGTTCCGTGTATCCGCCGCGCACCACGAGCAGCACGGCGTCCGTGGAGGCCGCGACCGCCGCCGCGTCCGTGACCACGTTCAGCGGCGGCGTGTCGATGACCACCAGCTCGAACTTCTGCTGGGCGCTGCGGAGGAAGGCCCGGAACCGCTCGCTCTCCAGCAGTTCGGCGGAGCGCGTCGTTTCTGCGCCTGCCGGTACCACGAACAACGTTCTGCCGGAGCTCACCTCGAACGTCTGCATGAACGCCCCGAGGTCGCCATCACCGGTCATCAGGTCCGTGAGTCCCGGCAGGTCGGACGACAGCTCGAGAAAGCGGGACACGCCCTTGCCCTTGAGGTCGCCGTCCACCAGCAGGGTCCGGACGCCGTGGCTGGCCCGCGTGATGGCGAGGTTGCACGCGGTGAACGTCTTGCCTTCGCCTCGCGTCGAGCTGGTCACGGCCACGGTGTGGATGCCGTCACCCGACTCGAGATTCCGTCCGACGAAGCCGAGGTCCGCCGAGAGCGTGCGGAAGGCTTCGAGCGCGAGCGCCCGCTCCGCCGTCCATTGCGGGACCAGCTCGACACCGGCGTCGCCGTTCGAGCCGACCCGCTTCATCGCGATCACCGGGCCCGGATGCTTCAGCGCGGGGACCATGCTGAGCACCGGGATGCCGGACTCCTGCTGCAACGCTTTCCGCTCGCGGATGCGCGTGTCCGAGTACTCCTTCCAGAGCCCGCCCATGAGACCGGTGCTGCACGCCAGCAGGAAGCCGAGCGCGAGGTTGAGGCGGCGGTTCGGGCTGGACGGGCGGAACGGAAGCGAGGCGCGGTCCACCACGCGCACGCTGGGCAGCTCGATGGCCTGCGCCAGCTGCGCTTCCTGCAAGCGGGTCTGGAGGAAGCTGTACAGATCGTTGAGCAGCGAGACCTGCCGGTTGAGCCGGGCCGTCTCCACCTGCTGCGCCGGGATCGCCGCAATCACGGCGCGCGAGTTCCGGAGCGTGTTGTCCAGGGAGGCGATCTGCGCGGTCAGCGCCTCCGTGTAGCCCACGGCCGTCGAGCGCAGCTGCTCCTCGACGTCCGCGATGCGCGAGTCCAGCGCCTTCAGCTCGACGTCCGCGTCGCTCCGGCGCACGGCCAGGTCGTTCCGCCGCGTGTCCAGCTCGACCAGGCTCTCGACCAGGCGCGTCACGATCTGGTTCTGGTTCTTCAGGAACGTCGGGAAGCTGGCGAAGTCGCGGAACCGCTCCGTGCCGCGCGAGGGATCGCCTTCGATCTCGCGCGTCAGCGCTTCGAGAGAGGCGCGCTCCGCCACCAGCTGTTCCCGCTCCGCCCAGATCTCGGCGTTGCGACGGACTTCCTCCGCCGCGCGCGTGTCCAGCGCCACCGCCTGGCTCTTCTCCGCGTAGCCGCGCAGGCTGTCTTCCGCCGCCGCGAGCCGGACCTGCACCGACTTCGCCTGCCCCGACAGGAAGCTCGCGGCCGACGTCGCCTCCGCATGCTGCAATTCCGCGCGCAGCGTCAGGTAGCTCGCCGAGACGGCGGCGCAGAGCTCCTGCGCCTTCTCCGGCGTCTCGTCCTTGCACTTCAGGTCGAGCAGGTCCGCGTCCCGCTGGACCGCCGCCACCGAGATGCGCTTCTGGACGGCGTTCACCGCCTGCGCGAACGGCACGATCGTGACTTCCAGCGGATCGCGGTCCAGGCCCGGCAGGCTGGCGGGGAGGATCGGGCCCGCCGCGATGTCCGCGAACTTCAGCGGTTCGTCCGCCCGGCCCGTCGCCAGCGTCTCACCCGTCTCCGCATCCACCACCTGCAGCCCGTCTTCCGAGCGCCGGATCTCGTACGTGCCCGCACGCGCGTCCGCGCCCGCGTCCATTGACGCGAACACCTCGGACAGCGGCTTCTCCTCGCCGGCCACCTTCACGCTCACGTGCAGGTTGCCCTCGTCCACCACCGGCTCCACCACGCGGCGGCTCTGGATCAGCGCCGTCTCCGTCTCCCGGCTCGCCAGCTGGCCCACCCGCTCGAGCACGTCCAGCGCCGGCACGTCCATGCGCGCACTCTGGCGCGGCTGCTCGACCAGGAAGCTCGCCGACGACTCGTACGAGCGCGGCAGCAGGAACGTGATGACCGTGACCGTGACCATCACGGCGAGGAAGCCGACGAGGATCGTGAGGAAGCGACGTCGCACGAACGCACGGATCCGGCCCGGATCGATCCCCGGTTCGCCGCCCTCCGACGTCCCGCGCAGGTACGTGCGGTACACGTCGCCGGGATCGGGATCCAGGCTGAAGAGCAGGGGACGGCGCTCGATCTCCATATCGTGCCTCGTCACCGCGCCGGCGCGCTGTGCGCGCACCGGCTGGAGAGTTTCTGTGGGATCGCGCCGGGACTGCGATGCGGAGGGCACTGCGGGTGAGGATTCGCCCGGGGGCACGCATCCGGACGCCAGGGAGCCGGGACGGGGACGCGTTCGATGCTGCGGACGCGTCAGCAGAAGCGGGTGTCGGCTGGCGGCGACGCAATCGTTGTTGACACGCGGACTGGGGAGTAGCCCACGCGCGGGAGGCAACATGAGGAACAAGGCGACGCAATGTCAACAATCCGGACCGGGGAGTCCTCGCTGCATTCAACTCGGACAATGTAGGAAGGGGGCGTCAAGGCGCCGTCAACTGCGCCTCGGACCTGCCGATTGCAACGATTCGTCCCGAATCCTGACCGAAATAGGGCCCATCAGCGGGATTCGGTTATCGCTAATCGAATGCAGGACCTTGACGCCGGTTTCGCGGCGGTTTCCGCGGCTTACCCGATGGCCGGCTCATGGGTCAAGTCTCCCGTCTCTCGACCGACAATCGAAGCGATTCGAGGTACACGAGATCGAGCAGTTCGACCTCTCGATGGGCTACCTGCCGACCACGCTGGCCGCGCTGGGACGCGCCGACCTCGTGGATCCCTGGGGGAGGCTCCCGTGGCTATCTTGGCCCTCGCCTCGCCGCGTTTCCTGCCCTTCTCGTCCACGACCTCGGGGATCCATCCGTCCATCCGGATGATAGGTTTTGAGCAAGGCTTCCGAAACAACGGCCGGTTTCATGCAGTATGATGTGTTGACTGGCAAGGTTAACGGATTCGATGACGATACCGTTGACAAGAAGGTCAACCGACGATAAGGTGGAAGGCCGGCTTCGGAAGGGATGGGGACCTTCTGTTGAGCCTTCCAAACGTGGAGGTAGTTGATGCCCACGCAGACGAGGATCGCCGAGCACACGCATGGTCTACTTGTCAAACTCGCAAACCAAACGGGAAAGACGCACCAGGAAGTGATCGATCGCGCGCTGCGCTGCTACGCGCGGGACTTGTTCCTGGACCAGGTAAACGAGGGTTTCTCCGCTCTCCGGGCCAACAAGAGGGCCTGGAAGGCGGAACTACAGGAGCGTGCAGAGTGGGAAGCTACTCTTGCCGACGGAGATGACGGGTGAAACCCAATCCGTCTCGGGGTGAGATATGGCTGGTCGACCTCAACCCAACCAGAGGCCACGAACAGGCTGGGGTGCGACCAGCCCTCATTTTCTCCGTAGACAAGTTCAACCATGGCCCGGCGGGCCTGGTCATCGTCCTCCCAATCACTACCAAGGACAAGGGTATTCGTTCGCACATACGCATTGAACCGAGCCCAACAGGCGTGAAGAAGGTCAGCTTCGTCAAGTGTGAAGAGATACGATGCATCTCGAAAGAGAGATGCGAGGAACTCCTTGGAACCGTCGATTCGGTGGTTCTCACGGAGGCTGGCTTCAACGTCTCAATCCTGCTCGGGCTGTAGGCACGCGAAGCCCGCGCGTGCGAGCGCACGGAACCCTTTTTCCAAGTACCCATGAAACCGAACGGTCGGTTCTGGATAGGCATGCCCTTCGCCGCCCTCGCAGGACTCGAAGGTCTCGACCCCTCCGTTCGTTCCGCAGGACGGCCGTACCGCCCGCGAAGCGCGTCGATCAGCGCGAACCGGATGTCGCGGAACGATTGCAGGACCTTGACGCCGGTTTCGCGGCGGTTTCCGCGAGACGTCAGCCGCCTCCGCCCTCCCGTACCACGGGCGGCGCCTGGTTCCACATGCTCCGGTACACGGTCCAGCGGCCGTCCGGCTCGCGCTTCAGGATCCGGAGCAGCTTGCTGTTCACCACCAGCTCCCGCCCGTCGTTCCGGTTGACCAGCCGCGACGTGACCGTGCCGAGGTCCCAGCCGTAGTCCCCCAGCACCTTCACCTCCGTGAAATGCTGCGTGTACTCCTTCGGCTCCCACGGACTGTCCGGATTGCGACGTCCCGCCTCCAGCATCCCGCGGATCGCCTCGCGTCCCTCGAGGATGGGCCCGTCCGGCGGCAGCGCCACCGGGTCCGCGGACCAGAGCGCCATGAGCGCGTCGATGTCGCCGGCCGGCGAGGCGGCCATGTCCCTCGCGTGGAGCGAGTCGATCGCGGCCAGGTCGGCGGTGTCATCGATGCGATCCGGGTTTGGGGCCGCACACGCAGCCAACAAAACGGCGGTAGCAATCGGGATCGTCTTCATCAGGGCTCCGGGAAGTGTCCGCTGGGCAGGCTCGGGGGTGATGAACGTCCCGAAGTTCCGCGAGGGCCTGCGGGCGCGCAAGCGGATCGCAGAAAGACAGTCCGTTGACACTGGCGCATTGTGGCGTCTTCAACCGGCGAAGGCCTGACGGACCTCGACCCGCGTCCGAGTCAAGACCGGAGCCTTGCGACCGACCATCGTGGAGGGAGGCCACGCAGGTGACGGGAGGTCCACACGCGAACGAACCGGCCGGGCGACGACGCCACGGCCCGAACAGACGGTGCCTTCCCCGGAATCAGTTCGGCCCCCGGCGGGTGCTGAGTCGGGTACCGCTGGCGCACCCGCCGAGTCCGGTCCGCCCGGTTCCCGCCCGGGGTCCAGCCTCGTCGAGCTCGCCATGGTCTGCCTCGTAATCGGGGTGCTTTCCTCGATCGCGATGAGCTCGGTCCGGAAGGCGAAGGATGGGGCGCAACGCGCCCGCACGGCGGTCGAAGTCAACACGCTCAGGACCGAGATCGAACAGTACGACCTCTTGAACGGCAACCTGCCGGCCACGCTTGCCGAGTTGGGACGGGCCGACATGGTGGATCCCTGGGGCAATCCGTACGTCTACACGGTGGCCGGGCCGGGGACCGGGCGCGAGCTCGACGCGATTGAGCTGCCGACCTCTCCGCAAACGAAGGTGGGGTTCTGCGTGTCCATCCTGGCTTCGATCCCCGGCCCGGGCGGCAAACGCGCCGTGGCGTCCGTTTGCTCAACCGAGCAGGAGGACATCAAGCGCGTCGATGCCAACGGCAGGATCAAGGGGGGGTGAAGTCCTGCCAGGGAGCGTTCCCGTTCCCGGAAGCTCCCGCGGCTTGCCGCCACGGCGCGAACATGGACCCCGGGATCGCCGCGGAGGTGCAGAGCGACCGTTCCCGCGGGATGGCGCCGACCGTGGCCGGGGTCGCGTCCGACTCAGGGTCGGGGACCGGCGTGGGGGCATGATCGTCACGCCCCGTGAGCAGAGATGTGATCTGCTCGGGCGGCGCCGGACGGCCGAGGTAGTAGCCCTGCGCGAGCATGCATCCGTGGGTTGTGAGCCAGTGATATTGCTCAGCTCTCTCGACCCCTTCGGCGACGAGGACGAGATCGAGCCCTTTCGCCAGACCGATGATGCCGGCGACGATCCATTCGTCGACGGCATCGCGTCCGAGCCCCCGCACGAAGTGCTGGTCGATCTTGATCACGTCGGCCGGGAATTCACGAAGAATGGCGAGGGAGGAATGGCCCTGGCCGAAGTCGTCGATCGCGATCCGGACGTCGATCGCCTTGAGCGCCTCGAGCAGAGCGGCGGCGCGCTCCGGGTTTCGCATCGTCGAACGCTCCGTGATCTCGAGCATGAGTCGTGAGCCCGGGATACCGGTCTCGCGCAGCATCATGGCGATGAACGGAACGAAGCCCGGCTCCTCGAACGTCGCGGGAGCGATGTTGACCGCGACCCATTCAGGGGCGTGGTCGTTCCAGCGACGCAGCTGACGCAACGCCTCGCCCAGCACCCACCGATCCAGCGTGCCGATGATTCCGGTGCGTTCGGCGACCGGAATGAAGACAGCCGGACTCAGGAGGGTTCCATCGGGCTGGCGCCAGCGCACGAGGGCCTCCATGCCCACGATTCGTCGGGTCGAGACATCGTGCACCGGCTGGAAGTGGAGAAGCAACCCCGTGTCGTCCTCGAGTGCGGTGCGGAGTGCATCCTCGATGTGCAGAGCGGCCTGGTGATCGCGCAATACCGAGGTGTCCGCAACCCCCAGGCCTGCCGGCGAGCCGGCCCGCTCCATCGCCAGGTCCGCGAGGGTGACCAGCTCGTCGAACGAGCGTGAATGCACGGGATACAGGGCGAGACCGAAGCGCGCCTCGATGCGATAACGCTCTTCATCGACGAGGATAGGCGCACCGATCGCGTTGCCGAGTGCCCGTGCGGCGATCTCGCAGTCACGGACGTTCCGGACGCCGACGAGCAGGACGGCGAACTCGTCGCCACCGAGACGGACGACGGTATCGGTCGCACGCGTGTGCCCGAGCAGCCGCGCGGCGACCTCGCACAGGGACCGATCACCGGCCGAATGGCCGCGGGCTTCGTTGATGCGCTTGAACCGGACGAGGTCCAGGTAC
Source organism: uncultured Gemmatimonadales bacterium (assembly GCA_963786235.1). Lineage (GTDB taxonomy): Bacteria > Gemmatimonadota > Gemmatimonadetes > Longimicrobiales > RSA9 > CAWAYJ01. The sequence goes on along the minus strand of CAWAYJ010000009.1, from coordinate 26,542 downwards.
AGCAGGCCGACGACGCCGCCGTCGCGGTCCACCCGGGCCATCGCCTTCGCCGCGGCTTCCTCCAGCAAGCGCCGGTTCCCGAGCCCGGTCAACGGATCCAGAAACGCCATGGTCTCCAGGTCGCGTGTCCGGGCCTCGAGTGCCTCGATCGTTTCGGCGCGCGCGTTCTGATGCTCGCGTCGTTCGCTGTCGAGCATGCCGATGACCCGGTCGGATCCGTGGCCCACGACGAGAAGAACGAGGAGGTGCGCCCCGATGCCGGTAACGTCCGCAAGGCTGAGATGCCCGGCAATGTGCGGCGCCATCATGGCGATCGCGGCGAACAGGACGGCCAGGTTCACAGCGACCCGATCCCGGTCGAATCCCGGAGCGACGACACAGAAGACGAACGCGAGCCAGAACGGCGTCGGATAACCGCCCGCGAGCAGGACGATGACGCCGGCGCAGAGCCAGTTCCACGGTCCTATGGTGTAGCGGTGAGCGAGAAGAATGCGTCGAGGGGCGATCGCATGGCCGTACCACAGGTTGCCGGCCGTCTGGATGGTCAGTATCGCGAGAATCCACGGCCAGGCACCGCCCGCCCAACCGCCCAGCAGGCACAGACCGCCCGCGACCACTCCGCCGAAATTCAGGATCGGGATGAGCACGGTCTCGGGGACTCCGGGGGCCAGGGCCGCGCGGTGCTGCGCGGCGGGTCGAGCGGCGCCGTCCGACGCATTGGTGGCGTGTGGAGCCCTGGCGGAATGCAAGTGGTGTCTCCGGTTGCGCGACGCATGACCAGCAACTGCCAGGATAGTCGGTCGGGAAGCGCGCGCCTTGACCATCCGCCCCGGAGGCCTCACCCGATATAATCTACCGGGCGGATCCGGAAAAGACTGCGGCCCTGACCGGCGAACCCACGCTTCGTCGCGGGTTCGCCGACGCGCCGCATTCGGCCGTTATGCGTTCGGCACCAGCGACTTGTCCTCCATTCGCCCGCACCGGAACGTACCCCTTCGTTACCCGTCTTCTGCCCCGGAACGACGCTTGCGACGAGCGCGTGCTGAAGGGCGAGATCGAGCGACGGCCGCCTGCCGATTCGACCGCGCCCGGTGGAGAATCCGGAGGGGAGGATGTTTGCCGCATCGGTCTCACAGGAAGTGTGGCTGCGGTTCAAGGATACGAGGTGTGAAATTACGCGCGACCAGATTGTGCAGCGGAATCTCCCACTCGTTCGTTCTATAGCCCGCAGGATCCAGCAGAACCACGGGGGAAGCCTCGACATCGATGACCTGGTGCAATCCGGGTGCGTCGGCCTGCTGGGCGCCGTCGACAGTTTCGATCCCGAGCGAGGCCGTGCTTTCAGCAGCTTCGCCGTGCCCCGGATCCGGGGCGCCATCCTCGATGAGCTCCGCAAGCAGGATTCTTCCACCCGGCTCTCACGCACTCGAAAGCGGGCAATCTCGGCAGCCAGCCGTGCCGTGTCGGCACGGGAGCTCAGAGCCGCCGATGAAGTAGACACCGCGAAGCAGCTCGGCGTCGACGTCGCGACACTCCATGAATGGAGAGCGCACGTGCAGCGAGGGACCGAGGCCTCGCTGGACCGGCCGCTCCGAGCCGACGACCGGCTGCCCACGACGCTTGGCGATCTTCTGCCGGACGAGGCAGCGGACCAGGCGGAGGCGGGCGTCGCGTTCGAAGAACGCAGGGAGCGGTTGGCGGAAGCCATGTTGCGCCTGCCGGAAAGACAGCGGCTCGTTCTTCACCTGTACTACTACGAACGCCTGCAGCAGACCCGCATCGCCGAAATCCTGGGGGTGACGGAGTCCCGCATCTCCCAGATCCGGACACGCACGCTGGCGCTCCTCCGGTCCAGTCTCGACGAATCGGAACCGATTCGACCCGGAAGCAACGGAGGATCACGGTCCTCACGATCCGGCGGGACAATGCCAGCCTGGTCATGCCGCGTGACCGTCCGCAGCCGAGACATCTGAGGAAGACTCAAGCCACACCACCCGGGACCGACAATCCCTGATCGGCTGTACCGCTCCACGACCGGAAGGATGGAGGCGGAACATGGGCGATCGGACGGTTGGACCGGCGAATCCCACCAATTCGGCGGACAGGCAGGTCTCCAACCAGCCGGCGGACGAGTGCGCGGACGACGTCATGCCCGGGATTCGACGCCGGATCGAGGAGCGTCTGTACGATCGGTTCGACGTCATCAGGGAGACGGCCGGCCGGATTCTCGAGAGCGGGGACTTGTAATCTCCGGCGCCGTTCTTCAGGCGGCCGCCTTCGCCTTCCGGAAGAGTGCGTTCGCCGCGCGCGCGATCCTGTCGAGAAGTGCCAGGCTCCACGTCCCGGGAAACGCGACACGCTCCGTCTGCTGCGCGGTGCTGGACTGCAGTTCGCGCAGGGCCTCCCACTCGAGCACGTCCTCGTCACTCAAGACGCCCCTCCCCCTGAGCCATACGATCCGGTCATGGAAGGTCTCAACGGATTTCTTCCGCGCGCCGAGGCTCTCGCACTTGAGCGTCACCGCGGCTTCGGCAACCAGGAGGGCCTTGCGCGCCCCGAATGCGTACATCGGATGCCAGAAGTAGCCGTAGGCCAGGATCGCCTGCGCGATTTCGTACTGCTCCCGCAGCTGCCACGGCACCGTGGGCTCGAGCCGCTCCGGCAGGATCGCCTCGGCCCAGTCCACAGCGGCAACAGTCCGGCGTGTGCCTTTATCGTCTACGGATATCCAGAGCTGGCTGGTCGGATCCGGGAGGAGCAGGTTGTCCGCGTTGAGAATCTTCCGGGCCATTGGGCCCTCCGCTCTGCAGACCGGATCCCGGTTCGTCCCCCGGGTGAGGACGAGAATGGGGAACCGCCTTGCACGACACCTGTCCTAATATAGCGGCAATGCTCCCGCGCAATGGCGCGCCGGCCGGAGGCTGAGACTACGCCGGCAACGGGAAGCGTCCGCTTACCGGCCGGCGCCGTACCGCCCGCGGAGCGCGTCGATCAGCGCGAACCGGATGTCGCGGAACGATTGCAGGACCGTGAGATCCGGATTCTCCCGGTTCAGGAAGTCCAGGTTCTGCTCGCGACCCGTGAGCAGGAAGTCGGGGGCGGCGATCCGGTAGCGGCGGGCGTCCTCGAGCGGCGCGCCGGCCACCGTCCAGCCGCCCTCACTGCGTTTGATGCGAGCGTGTTGCAGGAACCCTCCCGTACCGCGATTCCGCTCGCCCTGGTCGAGAACGCGACGGAGCAGGGCGCCCGTCATCTCGACTTCTACCACCGGCCCGCCGAAAGGCAGCACGCGGATGACGTCGTACTGCGTGACCCGGCCCGGTGGCAGGACGTCGTCCAGCCGGATCGAGCCGGCATTGAACACGGCGGCGTCCGCGCCCGGCGTCTCCGCGAGCATCGCGTCCGCGATCGCGCGCGTCAGCTCCGTCGCCTCGCGGTACACCACCGCCTCGCGCCCGTCCAGCTCGACCGGGATCCGGACCACCGTGGACTCGGGATGGAACCCGGTCTCGCGGAACCCGCGGTACGCCGTCTCGACCCACTCGTCCGCGACGGCCGCCGTCGCCGGGTCATCCCCGAGTGAGTCGTTGATGGCGACGAGGCGCGAGCGCACGTTCACGCGCCGCGCGTCGGGGTCCCACGTCAGGTCATGGATGTACACGGTGCGGAAGTTGGCGTCCGCCTTCGCGATCGGCGTCAGGTCCGCGCCCCGGCGGACCAGGATGTTCTCGTGCTCGTGGCCGCCCAGGATCAGGGCGATGCCGGGCGCGCTGTCGGCCAGCGCGATGTCCTGCGCCAGCGGCAGGTGCGTGAGCGCGATGATGACGTCGGCGCTGTCCGCCAGCATGCGCGCTTCCGCAATGGCCGGAGGCAACGGGTCCGCGATGGGCGCGTACGCCGCCTGGTCACGATCCATGGTGACGCCGAAAAGGGCGACGCGCACCTCCCCGCCCACGCCGTCCGGGTACCGCAGGATCACGTGACGCCGCACGTCCGGGAGCGGCATCCCGTCCGCCGCCGCCACGTTTACCGACAGGATCGGGAACCGCGCCTCGCTCAGCCGCGCCTTGAACGGACCCTCGCGCAGGTCGAACTCGTGGTTGCCGAACGTCGCGTAGTCCACGCCCAGCGCGTTCAGCACGGCCACCATCTGACGGCCATCGAGTCGCTCGCCAGCGGTGCGCGCGGTGCTGAGGGCGCTCGGGCTCAGGAAATCGCCGGCGAGCAGGGTCAGGGTGTTGGGATTCCGGGTCAGCAGGTTCTTCCGCAGGGTGGCTACGCGGGCGGGGCCGCCGGTGGCGCCGCCCGACAGCGGGGTGATTTCGTAGACGTCGTTGAACTGCAACAGAGTCAGGGTGGCGGGGGCGGAGGCGGAGGCGTTGGTACGGATTCGGGTGGCGGGGGCGGAGGCGGAGGCGTTTGCGGGGGCGGGGGCGGGAGCGGCGGGAGCGGGGACGTGGCCGCCGCAGGCGGCGGCCAGCGTCAGTGCCGGGAGAAGCCGGGAGCGGGGGCGGGGGCGGGTGTGGGTCATCGTTCTCACTGGGTGGGGACGCGGCCGCCGGTGATCTGCTTCATGAGACGGCCGGCGGGGAGTGAGGCGCCGGCGTCGACCTGGTTGGCGAGGCGGACCTCTTCCACGCTGACGGTGGACGGGTAGCGCTGGGTGAACTGCGTGAACGTCATGGCGCTCGGCAGCCGCACGATGTTGATGCGGTTGGGCGCGACGTTCAGGTAGCGCGAGTCGGTGAGCGTGCGGAAGCTGCCCAGCGCCTGGCTCACGGTCGAGGTGTAGCCGGCCCACGCGGCGGCGGTGGCGTAACCCGCGATCTCGTAGACGGCGCCGCCGTACTCGACGTACTCGACGAGGCCGTGGATGGCGCCGTTCTGCGACTGCAGGTCGAACTCGAGGAGGCGCGCGGGCAGGCCGTTCACGGTCTGCGCGGAGGAGCGCACCACGGTCAGGCCCTGCGTGGCGGCCAGCTTCGTCGCCGCGTCGTCGGCGGACGTGGCGTCGGCGAAGGTGAGCTGCAGCGCCGCGTCCTGGTTCGGGCTCGCCGCCTGCACGGCCTGCGCGCCGTTCTGCGTGGCCCAGCCCGTGGGAAACGTGATCTCGAACCTGAGCGATGGCTGCAGGAAGCGGGACGCGATGAAGTAGCCGTTCCGCGGATCCGCGCCGAACACCAGGCCGTCGAGGTGCTGCAGGAACGCGTCGCGGTTGACGTCGTACGTCGAGAAGTCCGTGGTCGACTGCGCGATCCGCGCCTCGTTGGCCTCGACGCGGTTGCCCGGGTCCGGGTGGGTCGAGAGCCAGTTGGGGACGCCGCCGCCGGAAGCGGGCGACGTCGAGTCGAGCATCTTCATGACGTCGGTCATGCCCTCCGGATCGTAGTGCAGCCGCGTCATGTAGCGGAACCCGAGGGCGTCCGCCTGGCTCTCGTCGCCCCGGCTGTACTTGAGGAAGAGCAGCTGCATGCCGGTCGAGATCGCCTGGCCGTAGTCGCGCACCGTCTCGGACAGGATGCTGCCGATGCCCAGCCCGAGCTGCGCCAGCTGCGCGCGGGTGATCTGCGTCGCCGAGTGACGCGCGGTGACGTGGCCCGTCTCGTGCCCGAGCACCGCCGCCAGCTCCGCCTCCGAGTTCATGTAGCCCAGGATCCCGCGCGTGATGTAGACGAACCCGCCCGGCAGCGCGAACGCGTTCACCAGGTCGTCATCGAGCAGCTTGTACGACCACGGCAGGTTGGGCCGCTCCGACGACGCGGCCAGACGCAGGCCGACCCCGCGCACGTACCGCTGCAGCGAGGAGTCCGGGTACAGCCCGCCCATCTGCGCGGTGACCACGGGGTCGGCCTCCCGCCCCATCTGGATCTCCTCGCTCTCGCTCACCAGCGAGAGTTGCCGCTGGCCCGTCGCCGGATTCGTCGCGCAGCCGGCGACGGCCAGCAGCACGGCGAGGTTGCGGAGCCCGGTGGCGCGTGGCGATCTCGGCAACTTCATGAGTCTCCTGTCCTGTTCGCGGGATCACCGTGGTGGTAACCCCTGTTCATTTCAACAGTTATCGGGAAGGTGCAGGATCCGGGCCCGGACCCGCGGGTGCGTCCGACATCATAGGCACGAGGGCTCCTCCCGCACAATGTCAGCAGGGCATTGGCACACATCATGCACCGCTCTTCGCCCCCCGGCGCCGAGGCCAACTCGACGCCGGTTTTTGCATCTCCCCATCGTCGCTCGATCGGGCGGAATCGTCGCTCGATCGGGCAGTCCGGGAGGACGGTCATGAGAACCTCGAATCCCTTCAAGAGGCACCCGGGCCTTCGTTACGGACGCGAGCGCGCCCGCCCCTCGCGCGCTTACGCCGGCACGGACCCCGAAACCTGGACGTACGAGGAGCTGTTCGCGCGGGCCCGCGCGCTCCACCTGCCCGGCTGTGGCCGCATGACGCGGCGGGAACTGATCGACGAGCTGCGCCCGACCCGGGCGGCGGACCGCGCGAGCCGTGACGCCCTCCATTCGCGGCGTGAGGCCGTGGCGTAGCTCCCGCGACGTCGCCGCCGCACCTTCACGCCGCGAGGAACCGGTCGTACACCTCGCGCGCATGCCGCTCGTGCGTGAACGCGCTGCCGAACCGGCGCGCCGCCGCCCCGAGTCGGGCCCGGAGCGACGCGTCCGAGGCCAGCCGCTCGATCGCCGCGGTGGTCCGGCCGGCGTCGGCGTCCGCGGGCAGCAGGATGCCGGTCTCGCCGGCGAGCACGGCGTCGCGTACGCCGCCGGTGTCGCGCGCGAGCGAGGGCAAGGAGCGGGCGGCCGCCTCGATGTAGGCGAGGCCGAGCCCCTCCATGCGCGTCTCGGTCTCGCGGCTGAGCATGACGAAGAGGTCGGCGCCATCCATGAGCGCGATGGCCTCGTCGTCGGTCACATGGCCGGCCAGGCGCAGGCGGAGGGCGGAGCCCGCGGCCGTCCGCACCAGCGTCTCCGCGTACCCGTCCGGCCCCGAACCCGCGACGACGTACAGCATGCGACGCCGCAACGCTTCCGGCAGCCGCGAGAGCGCGTCCAGCACCTCGAGGTGCCCCTTCTCCGGGACGCGGCGCGCGAGCGTGAGCAGGACGACGTCGCCTTCCCCGGCCTCGAGCCCGGCCCGCACCACGTCGCGATCCGAAGCGGCGGACCGCATCCATGCCTCCGCGATGCCCGGGTACGAGACGAACACGCGTGCGGGATCGCAGCGGAACGTGTCGAGCAGCCGATCGCGCACCGCGTGGCTCACCGCGCAGACCGAGGTCGCGCGGCGGAGCGCGCCGTGCATCCAGAGACGCGGGAACAGCTCGCGCCGGTAGCGCAGCAGCTCGGTGCCGTGCACGGTCGAGAAGTGGCGGCCGATCAGACGCAGCCGGGCCAGCATGGCGAGCGCCATCTGCGAGGCCGGATCGATCGCGTGCACCACGTCCGGCGCCACCTCCCGGATCACGCGGTGCATGCGTCGCGTGTGCGCGATGATCCCGTCCGTACTCACCACGCTGATCGACTTGCCCTCGAAGCGCCGCACCGCGAACGGCAGTGCCGCGTCCGCCGCCGCGTTGTCCTTGTGGAAGTCCGGCGCGAACACCGTGACATCGTGGCCCAGCCCCGCCGCGCCCCGGGCCAGGCCCAGCGCCACCGCGCCGATCCCGCCGCGGAACGGCGGGAACTCGGTGGTCAGTGTCAGGATGCGTGCCAGGTTGCGCTCCCGGGCGGTGAGAACCGGTAAAATGACGGGACCCGCGCTCTTCTTCAACCCGGGCCGGTTGCCGGAAAGCAACCACCCATTCGGCCTCGTCCCGGCCCGGCGCATGGGCTGGACGTGAACGCGGGCGACGGGAGCCGAAAACGCGACAGGCATGGGGTCGAATCTCTGCCCGTGTCGAGTTGACCGCATTTGGCGCCGTCAACTCGACACGGGGCCGGACGCGCGTCGAGCCCGTGTCGAGTTGTCCGCGTATGCCGCCGACAAGTCGTCATGCGGTACGTTGCGGGACCACGAGTGTCGACTTTTCCGCGTGCGGGTTCCCTGAACGGCAATCGGATCACGCGGATGTGTCGGCGGCTGTTGCGCCATGGCGGCGGCGAAAGCCGTCTCGCGGCGCTCGGCTGCCGAGGCCGCTCGCGCCGAGACCCGACCCCGAGCCTCCTGCGGTCCGCCGGACCTCGTACTGATCGGGCTCCGCGCGCCCGTTATCCATTCGTAGATGCCCGATCTCGCCAAGAACCCGCGGCGGCTCGACCAGCTGCTCGACCACATGCTCGAGCGCGAGGGCGCCATCCGCCATTTCTACTGCGACCACCGCGGGCTCGTCACGATCGGGATCGGCTACCTGGTGGACAAGTCGGGCGTGCCTGACGCGTGGGGTCGGAACCTCGCCCGCGCACTGGCGGGCCGGGCGCCCGCCATCCGGTTCACGCACATCGACGGGTCGGGCGGTGTCGATGCGGCCGCGGTCGTCACCGACTGGCAGCGGGTGAAGGATGCGGGCCGCCGGCTGGGCGCGGCCGGCGCGCACCGCTACGCGGCGGTCGCGCGGCTCCGCATGCCGGACGACTCGATCCGTGCGCTGCTGAGTACGACGGTCCGGCACTTCATCGACCAGCTCTACGAGAAAAGGCCCGCGATTCTCGACCTGGATGAGCGCGTCGCGATGGCGCTCGTGGACGCGCGCTTCAATCCGGCCGGGATCCCGTTGTACGGCCACCGCCCGCGCCTCCAGCAGATGTGGCGCGCGTTCGATTCGGGGGATCCCGCGTTCGATCCGGAGCGGGCGGTGGACCTGTTCGAGGACATCTCGGCGGCACCGCGGAACCGCGCGGTACCAACAGCGCCACGCGCAACGCGTCGCGTGGCTGCGGGAGTGGCTGTGGGAGCGCTCGGTCGGCTGGTAGCGTTGCGCTGGTACTCCGAAGACCGGGAACATCGAGTTCGGCCAGGAGACGCCTATCCCTCATCCGTCCGGGCCTCGACCTGCGCAGCTCCCGACGGGTCCCAGCGCACGGTGAGCTGCCACGGACGACAGCAGACCTCGCAGTCCTCCACGTAGCTCTGGGTCGAACCGCCGCCGGGGTCCAGCGTCAGCTCCACCTCCGCGCCGCAATACGGGCAGGCAATGCGGACCTCGGTCTCCGCGACGCCTTCATCCGGGGAATCGTCTTCGTCCAACGGTCCGTCCGCCCGGCGGATCACGAGACCTCGCCGGGCTCGTCCAGCAGCCGCGGTATCCGTTCCGCGATCTCCTCCATCTGGGCCGCGCGTCTGTTCGCCCAGGACGGCAGCGCGAGCCGGGTCGTGCCGATCATGCCGATCCCCAGGGCCCCGAACAGCGCCGACATGAGGAGCCCCACGTCCATCCCCTTCTTGAAGTAGATGAGGAGCCCCATGAAAAGCGCCATGAACAGGAAGACGGAGCCCATGATCGTGAGCTCGGTGACGTTCCCCTTGAACGTGCTCATGCGGATCCGGTGACCGCCCTCCCACGGCTCGGCGTGGACCTGCAGGTTCCCGTTGTACCAGGTCCGGAGCGTTCCGATCGTCTCCACGTTTCCCCTCGCCCTGAACGTCTCCCGCAACAGGGCCACGAGCCGCATCCACTCCTCGTCGCTCAGGGGACGATCGAGGGCGACCGTGCGGGATACCGATCGTGGAGCGCCGAGGAAGCGGACGGGTGGCGCCACGTCGGAGAGGGAAAGCTCGAGCGCGCGGGCCGCATGCTCGATGCGGGCCGGCGCGATGCCGACCTCGCCGCCGATCTCCTGGATCTGTGCGAGCGTCAGCCCCGTGCGGGCCGCGGCGGGAGATGGTGCGGCTTCGTCAACCCGGGCCGCGTCCGCCTCGGTCGCCAGCCGCAGGATCTCGGCGATCTCCTGCTCGTCGTAGCGTCGGGAATCTGACATCGGACCTCTACTTGCTCCGGGCAGTGCGCAGCATGGCCAACAGCGTCTCCGCACGCTCGAGTCGCTGGGTGTGGCTCTCCACCAGCTCGATCTGCGTTTCGTACGATAAGGGGAGCCAGGCCACGAACGCCGCGTTGCGCTGAAGTCGTACCGCGGCGTGGCGGACCTCTGCCAGGTCCACCTCGGCTTGCCGCAGCTCGGCGATGTTTCCGGGCCACGCCAACCCCAACGTCTCCTCGGCATGCCGCGCCTGGCGGTTGGTCAGAACGCCCGCTGCCAGTTCGAAGTGACGCAGCTCCTGGGCGATCTGGAGGCTGAGGTACTGCCGCTCGCTTGCGTCGTACCCGTAATAGTCGGAGAGGGCCTTCTTCAGGTCCGGGTCCCGCAGCAACCCCAGGGTTCCCGTGGAGCGTAGCTCGTCGAAGGTGTTGGACGTGAGATCCGGCGTGTTGGTGTACCCGGCCTGGAACACAGCCAGGATGAAATCCACCGGGGCCTCCAGGGCCTTCGAAGGATCCTCGGCGACATCCATGAGGAGCACGACGAAGGAGCGACGCAGTTCCGCGAGCGCGATGGACGCTTTCAGGTTCCCCATGTCCTGCTGGACGTCGTCGGCGAGGCGGGCGACGTACTCCCCCTCCTGGCGGATCTCGTCGCGCCCTTCACGCCACCGGTCCACCTGGACCGCCATGAAGATGCCCAGGGCGACGACGACGAGCTCCAGAAGCGCGTGGCCCCATGCCGGGGACCGAGCCAGCCGTGCCATGCGTTGGAGCATCATGGTTTCTCCTGGGGGGTGGATCGTGCGGGCGATGATACGGCGGGGTGGACCGATCCGTCCACTCGCCGCGCCTCTCCTGAAGGTGTCGCCCTGGATCGGGGCGTGGAGTACCGGCACAGCGGCGATGCCGACTTCGCGCGGGAGCGTGGCCTGATCCCGGACGCTACCTCGGAGACAGTCGCCTAGCGCTTCCCTTGCGCGTCAGCCCCGCGCTTCAGGAGCCTGTTCCCCGTGGCGTACACCAGCGCGTGATGCACCACGGAGACGGTGGCGAGCATCCATCCGGGCCCGTGGCTTCCGGCGGTGTAGACCGCCGCGGCGGCAAGGCCGGAAACCACCAGCTCCTGGAGCAGCCGCAGCGGTTCGGCGGCACGCCCGGCCTGGTGGAAATCGACGGCGCCCCAGAAGCCGAACCCGATGACCGGCGCCGTGACGGCGAGGATGACGCCGCCGTGCCGGTATCCCCAGTACCCCAGACCGCAGACCACGCCGAGTTCCATGAGGGCACGGAGTGCCAGATTGAAGCGCTCCAGTACGGTCATCCGACCCACTCCCCTACCTTCGAATACCTTGCCCAGGAACCTGACCACCACCGGCGCCCTGATGCACTCGACGAGCCCTACATTTTCGTCTTCAGCGTCTTCATCTCGGCCGCGGAATCGCCGCGCGCCATCTCGCCGCCGGGTATGGTGTCGAGCATCGAGTCGCGCGCGCCGGCATCGTGCATGGCGCGGACGACGGGCATGCTGTCCGGCATCTCGACGCGCTCCGCCATCTCGCGCTGCTTCGGGCAACCGGCCGTTCCGACCACGGCGGCAAGGATTCCGAGCGTCGCGAGCGAGCGTGCGACGAGCGAACCCGCTGAGCACGATCGCACCGCGAGGCGCGTCGCGCGCCCGGCCGCGACGATCCGCAGGCGTCGCATGAGAACGACGCCTCTCACAGGCCACCGAACCACGGGTACCCCTGGTCCTCCCAGTAGCCACCCGGCCGGTCCGCCGTGAAGGTGATGCGCGTCACGTACTTGGTCAGCTTGTAGCCCAGCTTGTGCGGCGCGTACAGTCGGAGCGGCGCGCCGTGGTCGGGCATCAGCTCGCGGTCGTTGAAGCCCCACGCCATCATCGTCTCCGGGTGCATCGCCGACGCGATGTCCCAGCCGTTGTAGTAGCCCTTGTCGAACGAGTCGAAGCGGATGTAACGCGCGCCCGGCGCGACACCGGCCCGCTCGGCCAGGGCGCGGAGCGGCGTCCCCGTCCACGTGCCAATGGCGGACCAGCCTTCGACGCAGTGATGCTTCACCGTGTACGTCATGCGGCCGAGCGCGCGGATGTCGTCGATCGAGAGCGACAACGGCGAGCGCACCATCCCGCCCACCTCGAGACGGTACACCGCCGGCTCTTCCAGCTCCGGCGTCATGCCGCTGATGAAGTAGTTCGGGAAGCTGCGCGAGCGGAGCGACGGATCGTACTTGCGGGCCAGTTTCGTGCCCGAGAACAACAGTCCGCTGACCCGGTCGTTGAAGCCTGCCGCGGCCCGCATCGCCGGCTGCAGCGTGTCGCCGCCGTCCCAGCCACAGGACGCGAGCAGCCCGCCGAGACCGGCGGTGATGAACGCGCGCCGGTCGAAGACCGGCCGTCTACGCATCGTCACGAAACCTCCCCCGGTACCAGCCGGTCACCATGGCGCGAAGCGAGGCCGGGTCCGCCGTGAACACGAGCGTCACGTGCACGATCGTGAAGCCGACGAACAGCCACACCACGAGGAAGTGCCAGTAGCGCGCCGCCTGGAATCCGCCGAACGCGAACGTGAGCCACGAGAGCTGGACCGGCTTCCACACGGCCAGGCCCGAGAGGACGGAAAGCGTGCCGAGCAGGATGATGAACGTGTAGGCGCCCTTCTGCAGCGCGTTGTGCTTGCCCTGCGCCGGGTGCTCCTTCCGGATGCGCAGGTAGTACTTCGCCATCTCGAGCGCGGCCGGCACGTCGCGCGGGCCGAACAGCAGCTTCCGCCACTCGCCGGAACCGAGCAGGTATGCCAGGTACACGACGCCGACCGCCATCAGCGGCCACATGATCATGAAGTGCCAGTTCAGCCCGCCCGCGAGCCAGCCGCCCAGCCGGACCACCGACGGAATGGCCGCGTCCTGCAGCGGGTTCGGCAGGTACGGCCCGCCTCGCTCGCCGAAGCGCGGATACGCGCGGTAGATCTGCAGGCCGCTCGGGATCATCAGGAAGATGAGCGGGAACGCGAGCCAGTGCGTGACGCGCACGATCAGGTGGTGGCGGTGCACCGCGGTGGGCTTGGACGGTCTCGCGGGTGGCGGTGCTTCCGGCGGTTGTGCTTCCGGCGCGAGCGATCCGGGTGTGGCGTCCTGACGCGACGCCGCGTCCGGTCCCGGCATCGAGTCGGGCGCCGGCCCGGGTCCGGCCGGCTCGAGCCTCGGGTCCGGGGCGTTGTGTTCGTTCGCGTCCATGGGTCACCTGTGCAGGGTGGCGGCGCTCCACCGCCGGCAGAGTACGCGACTACCCGGTTCCGGACAAGCGACCGAGGCCGGGGGCCCGTGTATCGTGAAGGAAACGAGGATCCGCTCCGGGCGGAGTCTCTTCGGTTTATTGGGGATACATTGAACGGGGGTTCAGTTGCACCAGGAAATCTGTCAGGTACTGCCCGGGTTCGGCGGTCTCGGGTGAACGCAATCCTGAAGAGTGTGTGCCTTCTCGCCTTCTGCGCCGTCGGTGCGGCGGCGCAGGAGGTGACTGTCGGCGGCCGCGTCATCGATAGCGGTGGCGCCATTGTCATTGGCGTATCGGTCCATCTCAGCGGCCACGGTATTCGTCTGACCGGGCCCGACGGCGGCTTCACCTTCGACCGGGTCACTCCGGGCCGCCATCAACTGACCGTGCGAGGCCTCGGCTATGCGCCGCTCGATACCACGATACAGGTCTCGAGGGATACGAGCATCCTGCTTTCGCTCGAGACGTCGCCGGTGCAGCTGGACACGCTCATCGTGGAAGGTCGAGACGTCGAGGTGGGCGGCGAAGTCCGGGACCCGGTCCTCGACAGGGGGGTGGTCGGCGCCCAGGTCTACGCCACACCCGATCGCCATACCGTCACCGACCCGCATGGTCGGTTCGATCTCGGCGACGTCCCCGCCAACGTGCCGCTCTGGATACGGGTCGAGGAGCTCGGGTTCCTTCCCATGGTGACGAGTGTCGCGCCCGACCAGGACACGACATTCCACTTCGAGCTCGTTCCGGATCCGGTCGCCGTGAAGATCATCGAGCGGCAGAAAGCGCGCATCGACGAGCGCGGCGCGGACCTGCGCTATGAAGGAACCTCGGTGATCGACCGTCCACAGTTGTCGCAGGTCCGCGATGCCTCGCTGAAGGAATACATGAAGAGACAGTGATCGGCCGACCGGACGCGCTCGTCCCGACGCAGGAGCTGAAGGACCTGAGTCGCCGGGCGCGGAGACGTGTGTGCAAATGATCCTCCGGTCGGGCTGACGAGCGCCACGGTGGCCCCGGTGGGTGGAGCAAGGATGGGGATGGGGTGTACGACGTCCGCGAGTTGCAGTCGGCGCTCTTGCGGTCCATCCCTGTCCGACCCTCGGGAACAACACGATGAACGAACGTCTGGCTGCCGATCTCGCCGACCGCTACACCATCGAGCGCGAACTCGGCCAGGGCGGCATGGCCACGGTCTATCTCGCCCAGGACCTCAAGCACGACCGCCAGGTCGCCATCAAGGTGCTGCGCCCCGAGCTCGCCGCCGTCATCGGCGCCGAGCGGTTCCTTGCCGAGATCAAGACCACGGCGAATCTGCAGCACCCGCACATCCTGGCGCTGTTCGATTCGGGGGAGGTGGCCGGCACCGTCTTCTACGTGATGCCGTACCTGGAGGGGGAGTCGCTCCGCGAGCGGCTGGATCGGGAGAAGCAGCTGCCCGTCGCCGACGCCGTACGCATCGCGGGCGAGGTGGCCGGCGCGCTCGACTATGCCCACCGCCACGGCGTGATTCACCGCGACATCAAGCCGGAGAACATCCTGCTGCACGACGGGCAGGCGCAGGTGGCCGACTTCGGCATCGCGCTTGCGGTGAGCCGCTCCGACGGCGGCAGCCGGATGACCGAGACCGGCATGTCGCTCGGCACGCCGCACTACATGAGTCCCGAGCAGGCGATGGGCGAGCGCAACATCGACGCGCGCGCGGACGTCTACGCGCTGGGGTGCGTGCTCTACGAGATGCTCACCGGCGAGCCGCCGTTCAGCGGGCCCACGGCGCAGGCGATCGTTGCCAAGGTGATGAACAGCGAGCCGCAACCGATCAGCTCGCTCCGCAAGACGGTTCCACCGTACGTGGAAGACGCCGTCGACATGGCGCTGCAGAAACTGCCCGCCGATCGGTTCGGCACGGCGGCCGCGTTCGCCGGGGCGTTGGCCAGCCCGGGCAGCACCACGGGAGTGCGGGCGGCGTCCGGGCGGCATGGGCGGAGCTCCCGGCCGGCGTCACCGCTTGCGCGCGTGACGATGCTCGGGATCGCGGTCGCGATGGTGGGGGGCGCGCTGCTCCTGGGCCGGGCGTGGGGCCGCCGCAGCGCGCCACCGGCGATCGAGTACACAGCGCAACGCCTCGGCGGCCCGCCCATCGCCATGACGCCGCGACTCTCCCCCAACGGCAAGACCATCGCGTTCACCGCCATGGTCGGCCACCAGTCGCAGATCGGCGTGCTCAACCTTGCATCGGGCGACTGGAGAATCCTCACGCGCGATACGACGCAGGGGTTGGCGGAAAGCCCGGTGTGGTCGCCGGACGGCGCCCGCATCCTCTACGATCGGCTGGCCGACATTCCCCGAGGGGTCTATGCCGTTTCGGCCACCGGGGAGAGTGACGAGCGGTTGATCTTCCCGGACGCGTGCAGCCCGGCCCCGCTGTCGGATGGCAGCATGCTCGCGCTCCGGCTGAATGCCGATCGCCTGTTTCAGATGTACCGGTACTACCCGCAGAGCGGTCGCGTGGATACGCTGCCGGCCGTGTCCGGAGTGCAGTGCAACGCACAGGCCTCGCTGGTCGACGTGCTCCCCGGAGAGCGCGAAGCGGTCTTCATCGCCGGCCTGTCCACGAGCCAATCGATCGATACGGTGTCCGCCATCGACCTGACCAAGCACGAGGTGCGCCCGTTGTTGGCGGGCGTCTCGGGCTACGTCACCAACGTGCGGCGCGCGCCCGACGGACGGTCCGTCATCGTGGCATCCCAGGATGGAGATGACTACCGGATTGTCAGCGTCCCGACATCCGGCGCCGGACGGATCACGCCGCTGTTCACCAGCACGTCCCGGACCTTTGGCATCGACGTGGGGACCGACGGCAGTATCTACGCCGATCAGGTGATCCCGGGATTCGACCATGACGTGGTGGCGGGTTCACCCGACGGCAAGACGATCTACTACGCCGATCGGGCGCGATCTGGGCGATGCCGAGCGCCGGCGGTGCCGCGCGGAACCTGCACGACGGCGACGCCGTCGCCCCCAGCCCCGATGGTCGCTATCTCGTCATCCAGTTGGCGGGTGCCGGGCGCGTCCGCCTGATCCGCCTCCCGGTGGACGGCGGCCCCGAGCAGGAGATTCCGGTGGGCAGTGCATTGCCGATCGCGAGCAACCTGCTCACCCCGAACGCCGTCGGTCCCGACGGGCGCATCCTCGTGGAGGTCGGACCGCCGGGCCTCTGGTTCTGGCCGCCCGCGATTCTCGATCCGGAACCGGCTCGCTGACCATTGTGCCACCTGGTGCGGCCTTCGACAGCTCCGCGGGGTGGAGTGCCGATGGCCAGGTCGTTGCCACGGCGAGGTCGCTCCAATCGACGCTCTGGCGCTTCCGACCGGGAAGGCGGACGCCGTGAATGACCGCCGCTCGGCCGCGATGTCCGACGACCGTGAGTGTTCGCCGAGCGTGGCATCAACCAGGGAACTTGTGCGAACGCGATCCGGAGGCGCCTATCCCTCATCCGTCCGGGCTTCGACCTGCGCAGCTCCCGACGGGTCCCAGCGCACGGTGATCTGCCAGGGACGTCAGCAGACCTCGCAGTCCTCCACGTAGCTCTGCGTCGAACCGCCGCCGGGGTCCAGCGTCAGCTCCACCTCCGCGCCGCAATACGGGCAGGCAATGCGGACCTCAGTCTCCGCGACGCCTTCATCCGGGGAATCGTCTTCGTCCAACGGGCCGGCCGGCCGGCGGATCATGAGCGCCGAGGAAGCTCCCGGCCCTCGGAATGGATCGGCTGGTTGACGAGCCGGGCATGCGCCGGAGAGCCTCTCCACACCGCCCAGACCGAGAAGTTCTCGCCTCTCTTCTGGCCCACGCCGATGGCTCCCTTGAACATGTACAGGGCCATGCACCAATCGGGTTCGAAGCCACTGCTGGTGGAGGACCAGTAGGCCTCCTGGACATGGTCGAAGGGGTGGCCTGCGGGCAGCGCCGGCGTATGCATGGAGGCATCCACCAGCGATTCCAGTTCGTTGATAGTGGGCAGGACCCAACTTCGTCGGCCGCCCACCCGATCCGTATTCATCCGGGCCACGACCTGGAAGGCCTCCTCCCAGGTGGTCCACCGCCCCGCCAGGTCCGCGGACCGCGTCCAGACCAGCCCCGTGAGGCGGTCCAACACGGTATCGCCAGAAGGCTCGAACCGGGGAACGGGCCAGGGGACTCCGGCTCGCAGGGCTCCGTCCTGACCTGAGCCGTCGCAGGGGATCGGCTGCCCCCCCGGGTCGAAACACTCCCGTTGTCCCGTGACGGGGAGGACGCCCAGGCCCGCCCCTCCCACCGGCCACACCAGCCGGTACTCGGTCTTCCCCCCGTAGAACATTCGCCCGCCCTCCAGGTGGACATACCAGGCGTAGGCCGGGTTGATGGCGGCCGTGGTCCCGGTCCAGTACCAGCCCAGGAAAACGTCCCGGAAGGGATGAGGCCGAGGAAGAGCCGGGTCCCGGGTCTGGTAACTGATCAGGGACCGCAGCTCCCGGCGATTGGGGAGGCGCCAGTCACGTCGCCCCGCGAATCCCTCTTCGTTCATGCGGGCGACGGTTTCGAGAGCCTCCGGCCATGTCGCCGGGAAATCGGTAAAATTGGCCTTTCTCGTCCACTCGAGACCCGTCAGACGATCCAGCGCGGTATCGCCGGAGGCATGGAAGCGGGGTTCGGGCCAGGAGAGACCGGGAAGCGTCTCCCCGTCCTGACCCGTTCCCCGGCAGGGGATTTCCTCTCCGCCGGTATCGTAACAACGCACCTGTCCGGTATTCAGATAGAGTCCGTTCATGTACCGTCACCCTTTCAGGCGAGACCCTGCCGGAAGTCCCGGTGGCCGCTCGTATCCAGGTGCCCGTGTACTCGTTCGTGCTCGGCCTCCTGGCCGGCCGTGCGGATGTGTCGGGCTCAGCCCGCTCCCGCGGCGGGTCGCACGTTGTGGTTGTTCCGGAAGAAGTTCCCGGGGTCCCACTCCGCCTTGAGCCGGGCCAGGCGGTCGTAGTGGGTCCCGTAGGCCGACCGGGCGCCCGATTCCTCGTCTCCGCCGAGCAGGTTCACGTAGGCCCCTCCGGTGGCGTACGGTGCCAGCTCCGCGTGGAAGTCCCGCGCCCACGCCATCACCGCCGCGTCATCGGCGGGCTCGGTCCAGCCGGGGAATATGTGCATCGCATACGCAGCCTCGCGGTGCGGGAACGCGGTGGCGTCGGCGTCGACGCGGGCGATGGCGCCTCCCTCGCGCTCGAAGTAGACGGTGGTGAACGGCCCGGGGAGCTCCCCGGAGCGGGCGAGGGTGAGGTCGATGACGTCGTCCGAAAGCGCGTCCAGGTAGTGCGCCTTCGAATACCAGCGCAGCCCCTCGGGCATGCCGGCGTCGAAGGCGCGCTGCACGTCGACATAGGGCTGTGGCCCCACGAGCTCGAGGATGGGGCTCCCGAAGTCGCGCAGCGGCTTCAGCTCCGCTTCGCCCTCGACGATCGAGCCCGCGTAGCAGAGCACGAGGAACAGGGCGACGTTCCCGTGGTGCTCTTCCGGGAAGGGATCCACCGGAGGGACACGCAGGAGGAAGGCGTAGACCTGGAGCTCGTCCGGCGCGTCCGCCATGAAGTCGCGATAGAAGCGCAGCACCTTGCCGGCATCCTCGAACGGGTGGACGATCTGTCCGGCGAGCACGTCCGGGCCGACCTCGTGGAGCCGGAACTCCAGTGAGGTGACCACGCCGAAATTCCCGCTCCCGCCCCGGAGCGCCCAGAAGAGGTCCGGGTTCTCCGTCTCGCTGGCCCGGACCCGGCGCGCGTCCGCGGTCACGACGTCGGCCGCCCGCAGGTTGTCGAGGGCCATCCCGAGCTTCCGGGCCAGGTACCCGGTGCCGCCCCCGAGGGTGTAGCCCGTGACCCCCACGGTCGAGACCGTGCCACCCGTCGTAGCGAGGCCATGCGCCTGGGTCGCGGTATCGACATCCCCCCAGCGAGCACCCGGGCCGACGCGCACGGTCCGGGCCTCGGGATCCACGTCGACCGAGGCCATCGCCGACAGGTCGATCAGCAGCCCGCCGTCGATGCTGGAGTTGCCGGCATAGCTGTGACCTCCGCTGCGCACCGCCGCGGCAACCGAGTGCTCACGGGCGGCGCGGATCGCAGCGGCGACATCCGCGGCGTCGAGACAGCCGGCGATGGCACCCGGGCGTCGGTCGAAGCGGCCGTTCCAGCCGTTCCGGGCCTCGTCGTATCCGGGGTCACCGGGCTGGAGAAGGCCGCCGCGCAGCTGCGAGCGAAGAGTCGAGAGCATCGGGGTCGGGAGTCTGTTCATGATCCGTGGGGTGCAGAGGGACGTCAGGGTGAAAGCGGCGAGTGGGACGCACTCCGGGTGTCCGGGGCGCCCGCCCGCCGATCGCGGAGATCGTGTTCCAGTGACCGGTGATTGTCAACTCAGCCGCCGTGGCGGACCTGGTGCTCGTCGATGGGGAGGCTCAGCCCCGGCGTGATCCACTCGAACCAGGTGTAGCCGGTGCCGACGCCGGAGGTGGCGAACGACGAGACGGTCTCGCCCGTGTAGTGCGTGCTCGTGATCGCTTCGTCAACGAGTCGGTGCCCCCGCCGGACCAGCTCGAACCGGACCGACAGCCGACCCGCGCCGTCGTCGGCGAACGTGTGGCGGAAGCTGTACCAGCCCGCCTCCTCGACCGCCTTCCCGTCGACCCGCAGGCCGTCCGCCCCGACCGTCACCGGCACTGCGAGGTAGCGCAGCCCGTGAAGCGGGTCATCCGCCGCCGCGGTGAGGTCGGTGAAGCTCACGACGTAGCTGAAGCCCGCGCCCTCCGCCCACGCCGGATCGAGCCAGATGTCCAGCTTGCTCGTGTAGCCGCCCTCGGGGAAGGCGAGGGGGTAGCCGCCCCCCGGCGAGTACGGACCGCTCCCGGCGCTGAACCCGTTCGCCGACCAGTAGGCGTTGCACGCTCCTCCGCGCACCACCGCGTAGGCGCGGCTCGCCGACGGGGCGATCCCGGCGGCGCCACGGGCCACCCGCTCGATCTCGCCGCACCAGCCCGCCGGACCCTCCGCCGTCGATGCCGTGATCCAGCCGTCCGTGCCGAAGTTGAAGTCCTGGCGCCAGTTCGCGAAGCCGGACCCCTCCAGCGCCGCCGCCTCAGCGCTCGGCCTCCTGCCGTGCTCGAGAGCGGCGGGTTCCGTGAGGGCCGCATCGCAGCCCGCCGCCGCGGCCAGCACGGTGAGCGTGAGCATCCGCGTGATCCGAACCGTGTCCACTTCATGCCTCCATCGTTCGGGAAGGGGTTTCGTTCCGTCCTGCCCCCAAGCTACAGCCCGTGTCTTTGGCCGCCGTCGCATTGGTATTAGAATCCGTCTAAGAGTCTCGGGGAGGCGCATTTTGATCCGGATCCATCTGCTGGGCACGCCCGATGTGAGGGCTTCGGAGGGCGGACGCCGGGGCTCCGTGTCGGGGGCGAAGCGGCTGGCGCTGCTCGCGTACCTGGCGCTGGAGTCGAGCCGGGGTCCGGTACGGCGGGACACGCTGGTGGGCTTGCTCTGGCCGGAGTCGAGCCAGAAGCGGGCGCGCAACGCCCTCAGCAACCTGCTCTTCCATCTGCGCCAGGCGTTGGGTCCGGAGGTGTTCACGGAGAAGGGAACGGAGGAGCTGGGGCTGGTGGGGGGGGCGTTCTGGTGTGACGCGCTGGAGTTCGAGGCAGCGGTGGAGGAGGGGCGGCTGGGGGAGGCGCTGGACCTGTATCGGGGCGACCTGCTAGAGGGGTTCTACGTCCCGGGCGTCGGTGTGGAGCTGGACCATTGGCTGGGGGCGGAGCGACTGCGGCTTCACCGGCGGGCCGTGGCGGCGGCCCGGGGGCGGATTGAGGAGGTGGAGCGGCTGGGGGACGCGGCGGAAGCGATCCGGATCGCGCGCTGGTTGAGCGCGCTGGCGCCGGATGACGAGGCGGCGGCCCGCCGTCTGATCTCGCTGTTGGACCGGTCGGGGGATCGGACCGGCGCGCTGCGGGCGTACGAGCGGCTGGCGCGCCGGCTGGAGCGGGACCTGGGCGTGGAGCCGATGGCGGAGACGCGGGCGCTGGTGGCGCGCGTGCGTCAGCACGACGGGGACGGGGCCGGCGCGGCGGTGAGCGCGGCGGCGGTGGCGGAGCTATCCGTGCGCACGGTCGCGGTGCTGCCGTTTGCGAACGTGGGCGGAACGGCGGAGGCTGAGCCGTTCGTGGCGGGGCTGCACGACGACCTCCTGACGGAGTTGTCCCGGAGCCAGGCGCTGCGTGTGATCGCCCGCACGTCCGTGCTGAGGTACCGGAAGACGAGCCTGTCCGTCGAGGAGATCGGGCGCGAGTTGGGCGCGGCCACCATTGTGGAGGGCGGTGTCCAGACGGCGGGCGGTCGAATCCGGGTGAACGTGCAGGTCATCGACGCCCGGGACTCGGTCCAGCGCTGGGCGGAGCGGTACGACCGGGAGCTGAGCACGGAGACGATCTTCGCGATCCAGAAGGAGCTTGCGGAGCGGATCACGGGGGCTCTGCGATCGGACCTGATCGATACCCGGCCGGAGCGTGGAGGGATGCCGGCGACGGAGGACCTGCAGGCGTACCGCCTCTACGTGAAAGGCCGGGGCTATCTCGACCAGAGGACGGAGATCGGGATCCTCAAGTCGATCGCCTTCTTCGAGCGCGCGGTGGAGCTGGACCCGGACTACGCGCTGTCCTGGGCCGGGCTCGCGGACGCGGTGGTGCTGCTCCACGACTACGGCTTCGACGACGGGGCCCACGACCTGGCCGTCGCGGAGGAGGCGGTGGACCGCGCGCTGGGTCTCGACCCGGATCTGGCCGAGGCGCACGCGTCGCTCGGGCTCGTCCACAGCATTCGGCGCCGGGGGACCAGGGCGCTGGCAACGCTCGCGCGGTCGGTGGAGCTGAGGCCCGGGTACGCGGACGCGCACAACTGGCTGAGCTGGCACTACGTGGTCTTCGGGATGCCGGAGCCGGCGCTGGAGAGCGCGCGCCGGGCGGTCGAGCTCGACCCGGTCGCGCCGGAGCCCGTGTCGAACCTGGCGCTGTCGCTGCTGATCAACGGCCGGGTGGAGGAGTCGCTCGCCGTGGCCCGGCGGACGACCGAGCTCCAGCCCGACTGGACGACGGGGCTCTTCTACGAGGGCCTGGCCCTCTACGAGCTGGGCCGATTCGAGGAGGCCGTGGACGTCCTGCGTGGTCTCCGGGTCCACTGGGTCGGTGACGGCCCGCGCGGCGCGCTGGCGGTGGCGTGCGCGGCCATGGGCAACGTGGTGGAGGCGCGCTCGCTGCTCGAAGACTTCGAGCGGCTCGGCGACCCCTTCTCGGCCGGCCTCGTGCGGCTGGCGCTCGGGGAGCGCGACGCCGCATTCGCGCGTTTCCGACGGATCGAGCGCTGGAGCTACTGGCCGACCCTGGCCATCCACCACTTCTTTCGCGCCGCCCTCGCCCCTTTCCGCGCCGACCCGCTGTGCCGGACGCTGAAGGCCGAGATGGCCGCGGCCTGGGGGGTCGAAGCGTAGCCGGACCGGTAGCCGTCCGGGCGAGAGTGACCGCACGTTGGACTCCCGATCCGGGTCCGCACCCGACGCGGGTGGACCGCATGGACCGCCACCTCCCCGTGCCGTAGGTTTGTTCCCTTCCGATTCCGGGCGGCGTGGTCCGCAGCCCGGCCGCCTGGTCCCGAGCCCGGATCCTCGATGAGCGCTGACGTCGAACCGCAGGGAGCCGGAGCCGAGGAGACGCGCGGGTTCCGCCGCGCGCTGGGCCCGTTCGACGCCGCCATGGTCGTGGTCGGCGGGATCATCGGGGCGGGCATCTTCATCAACCCGTACATCGTGGCGCAGCGGCTGGACAGCGCGACGCTGGTGCTGGCCGCGTGGGTGGTGGGCGGCGCCATCGCGATGGCGGGCGCGCTCTCCTTCGCCGAGCTGGGCTCGCTCTTCCCGCAGGCGGGCGGGCAGTACGTCTACCTGCGACGCGCGTTCCACCCGCTGGTCGGATTCCTGTTCGGTTGGGCGCTGCTCTTCCTGATCGAGGGCGGCGCGACGGCGGCCATCGCCATCACGTTCGCCGAGTACACGCTCCGATTCCTCGGTCGCGACGTCGCCTCGACACCACTCGCCGTCTCCGCCATCGCCATCGTCGCCATCGTCAACTACCTCGGCGTCAAACCCGGCAGCCGCCTGCTCAACGTCTTCGTCGTGCTCAAGATCCTCGCGCTCGGCGTGCTCATCGCCGCGGGTGCGTTGCTGCCCGCCGGCGCGCGGCAGCCGGATGCTCTGGCGGTGGGCGGCGCCGCGTTCCCCGCGCTCGCGTTCGGCGCCGCGCTCATCCCGGTCATGTTCTCCTACGGCGGCTGGCAGAAGGTGAACCAGGTGGCGGAGGAGCTGCGCCGGCCGCGGCGCGACATGCCGATCGCCATCGTGGCGGGCACGACCGTCGTCGTGCTGATCTACCTGCTGGTGAACGTGGCGTACCTGCGCGCGCTCGGCCGCGACGGGCTGGCCGCGACGCTCACGCCCGCGGCCGACACCGCGCGTCTCGCGTTCGGCGCGAAGGGCGACCGGCTGATCGCGCTCGGCATCGCGATTTCGACGTTCGGCTACCTGAACCTGAGCGCGCTGGCGCCCACGCGCGTCTACTTCGCGATGGCCGCGGACGGGATCTTCTTCAAGAGCGTCGCGAAGCTGCACCCGCGCTGGCGCACGCCCTCCGTCGCCATCATGATCCAGAGCGGCTGGGCGATCCTGCTCACGCTCACCGGTACCTTCGCGCAGCTCGTCGACACTGTCGTGTTCGCCGACTGGATCTTCTTCGGCCTCACCGCCGCCGCCGTCTTCGTGTTCCGCCGGCAGTACCCGCTGGCCGGACGGCCCGCGGGCTCGTTCAAGACGCCCGGCTACCCGCTGCTGCCGGCGCTGTTCGTCGCCGCCGCCGTCGTGATCGTGGTCAGTGTTCTCGTCTCGAATCCGGTCCGCTCTGTCGTCGGCGCACTCCTCCTGCTCACCGGGCTGCCCGCCTTCCTCTGGTGGCGCCGCCGGAACGCCGAATCCTCATGATGCACGCACCCTACATGCGCTGGGCCAAGACGCGGCCCGTGCCCGACCACGACCTCGCTGGCAGCAACCTGCTGTCCTGCACGCTCGACGACCTGCCCGGCGCGCGCGACGTCATCGAGCTGAACGGGCCCAACCCCGACGGCTACGTTCCGCTGCTCGAGGCGATCGCCGCGCACTACGGCCTGAGTCCGGAGCACGTCGCCACCGCACCCGGCGCGTCGGGCGCGAACTTCCTCGTCATGGCCGCGCTCGTTTCCGCGGGCGACGAGGTCCTCGTCGAACGGCCGGCGTACGATCCGCTGCTCGGCGCGGCCCGGCTCATGGGCGCGCGCATCGGGCGCTTCGACCGCACGTTCGGGGACGGCTTCGACCTCGACGTCGCACGTGTCGAGGCCGCGCTCTCACCCGCCACGCGGCTGGTCGTGCTCACCAGCCCGCACAACCCGAGCGGCGCGCTGATCTCCGGCGATTCGATGCACGCGCTCGCCCGGCTCGCCGAACGCGAGGGCTTCCGCGTGCTCGTGGACGAGGTCTACCTCGACAGCGTGTACGGGGAGCGACCGCGGCCCGCCGCGCTCCGCTCCGACCTCTTCATCTCGACGTCCAGCCTGACCAAGGCGTACGGCCTGTCCGGGCTCCGCGCCGGCTGGATCGTGGCCGCGCCCGACGTGATCACCGCCGTGCACCGCACCCGCGACGTCGTCGACGGCATCGGCTCGTTCCCGTCCGACCGGCTCTCGCTGCTCGCGTTCGGCATGCTCGACAAGCTGGAAGCGCGTGCCCGCGCCATCCTCGAGCCCAACTTCGCAGCGCTGACCGCGTTCATCGACGCGCGCTCCGAGCTCGAGTGGGTGCGTCCGTCGGGCGGTAACGTCGCGTTTCCCCGGCTCCATGGCGAGGCCGACACGTCGGGGTTCGCGGACCGTCTGCTCGGGCAATACGGCACCGCCATCGTGCCCGGCCGCTTCTTCGAGGCGCCCGGGCATTTCCGCATCGCGTTCGGCTGCACGAGGCCCACACTCGACGCGGGCCTCGACCGGATCGGCCGCGCGCTCGACGACCGCTCCCGGGATCCTTCGACATGACGCCGCCCGACAACGCCGACAAGGCCGACCCCGCCCGTTCCGCGCCGGCCCTCGTGATTCCGCCGGACGTGCGCGACGCGCTCCGCTCCGTCCACCGCCTCGTCGCCTTCACCGGCGCCGGCATCTCCGCCGAGAGCGGGATCCCCACGTTCCGCGAGGCGCAGACCGGACTCTGGGCGCGGTTCAAGCCCGAGGAGCTGGCCACGCCCGAGGCCTTCGCCGACGCGCCCGAACGCGTCTGGGAGTGGTACGCATGGCGACGCGGGCTCGTGCAGGCCGCCGAGCCCAACCCCGGCCATCATGCGCTCGTCGAGATGCAGAACCTGGTGAACGCGTTCACGCTCATCACGCAGAACGTGGACGGATTGCACGCGCGCGCCGGCAGCCACGACGTCATCGAACTGCACGGCAACATCGAACGCACGCGCTGCAGCCGGGAAGGGAAGCGCGTCGATTCGTGGGAGGAAGGACCCGTTCCACCGCGCTGCCCCGACTGCGGCGCGCACCTGAGGCCGGACGTGGTGTGGTACGGCGAGCCGCTTCCGCTCCCGGCGCTCAGCCAGGCCGACGTCGCCGCCTCGCAATGCGACGTATTCCTCGCCATCGGGACCAGCGCGATCGTCTACCCCGCGGCGTCACTGCCGCTCGTCGCGTTGCAGGCGGGCGCGCTCGTCGTCGAGGTGAATCCGGAGGAGACGGAGCTTTCCGCGCGGTCCGGCGTGGTCCGGATCGCGGGCAGCGCGGCCCGCGTGCTGCCGGCGTTGGCCAACGAGATCCGGGTGAGTACGGCGGGGTGAGGCGGGCGACGTAGGCGGGCGACCGGCGGGCGACGTGCGGCGGGCGACGTGCGGGCGACACGCGGCGGGCGACGTGCGGCGGTGCGGCGGGCAGCGTGCGGCGGGTCGGAACGGTGGGTCTGGAATGCGGGTGCGGCCGGAGGAAGCGGCGAGGGCCGGCGCCTGTGCGTAGCGAACCGGGCGATTCCGGTCGACAACTCGTCAATCGCGATGCCGTAAGGCGTCGTTGTCGAGTTGTCCGTCTATATCGCGGTCAACTCGACACGGAGCGGCTGGCCTCCGTCTCCCGTGTCGCCGATTCAGCATATATCGCCGTTAACTCGACAAACGCGCTGGCGAGCGTCGGAGATGTCGAGTTGTCGG
>CAWAYJ010000008.1:0-17607 GCA_963786235.1 uncultured Gemmatimonadales bacterium | reverse complement strand
TGAATCCGGCGGCTCGGCGCGGGCGCGCACGCTACCGGATCGGACACGCCACCGGATCGCGCACGCCGCCGGATCGCACATGCCGCCGGATCGCAAACGCCGCCGGATCGCACATGCCGCCGGATCGCAAACGCCGCCGGATCGCACACGCCACCGGATCGCGCAGCCGACGTCGCCACCATCCCACCGCTGGCTGACGCGCCTACTGCTTCACCACGCGGAACTTGCCGCTCTCGGACGGCATCGGGCGGGCGACGCGGCGCGGACGATACGGAGCGGGTGACATGAGGCGGGCGGCATCAGTTGGGCACGCGCGCGGACCCGGCTGGCGTGCTGTCCCGCCTGTGTGACTTCACATCCGGAATACGCGTCTCCGGCTCGGTCGAAACCGCGTTTGTCGAGTTGTCCGCGAATACCGCGGTCAACGCGACATGAGGCACGGGGCGGCCGTGTCGCCTGACGCGAATTCCGGGTATATCGCGGAAAAAACGACAAACGCGCTCCCGGGCAACCGCGGATGTCGCGTTTTCGGCTCGGGAGCGGGGTCCGCGCGGCTCGCGGCTTCCGGGAGCGGACGATCTCCGGGTCGGGATCCGTCCGACGCGCGCGCGTGTCGACGGGCCAGCCGGGTCGGCCATCCGGTGCGACGCGTGGATGCAGCCGGCGCGCCGGGGTTCTACATTGCGGGCGGTCCATGCTCGCCAGTCGTCGTACCGGTCGCCGCGCTCACGCCGGACGGGATCACCAGTCCGTTGGAGGACACAATGCCCACCCGCCGCCTGGTCCTGACCCTCGCCACTGTCCTGACCGCCATCGCCGTCGCCGCGCCGGCCGCGCCGGCCGCCGGCCAGCAGCGGCCGATGACCGCGCGCGACCTGTGGTCGCTCGGTCGCGTCGGTGGTCCCGCGCTGAGCCCGGACGGCAGCCGGGTCGCGTACACGGTGACGCGCTACGACCTCGACACGTTCAAGTCGAAGACCGACATTCGGATGGTGCCGGTGGCGGGCGGCGAGCCGGGGCGGTTCGTCACGTCGGAGACGGGCAGCAACAGCGCGCCCGCGTGGTCACCGGACGGCAGCCGGCTGGCGTTCATCTCGAGCCGTGGCGGCACGCCGCAGGTCTACGTGATGCCGGCAGCCGGCGGCGAGGCGCGCGCGTTGACGACGCTCGAGACGGGCGCGAGCGGCCCGCTCGTGTGGTCGCGGAACGGGGCGAGGCTGCTGTTCTCCAGCACGGTCGCGCCGGCCGGCAATCCGGCGACTGAGCGCATGCAGAAGATCGCCGCGGAGAAGTCGGAAGCGAAGATCTACGACGAGCTGGGCTACCGTCACTGGGACGAATGGGAAGACGAGTTGCGGAGCCACGTGTTCGCGCTCGATGTCGCCGGCGGCGCCGCCACGGATCTCACGCCCGGTCCGTTCGACTCTCCGCCCATCGCGCTCGGCGGCTTCGTCGATTACGACATCAGCCCGGACGGCATGGAGGTCGCGTTCACGCGCAACACGGACGTGCCCGCGATGGTCGGCACGGGCAACGATATCTGGCTCGTGCCCGCGACCGGCGGCGAGCCCGCGCTGCTCACCCCGAGCGATGCGAACGACGTCGCGCCGCAGTACTCGCCGGACGGCCGCTGGATCGCGTACCTCGCCATGTCACGACCCGGCTTCGAGGCGGACCGGACGCAGCTCGTGCTCTACGACCGGCGGACGCACGAACGCAAGAGCCTGACCGCCGATCTCGACCTCTCCGTGGACTTCTTCACGTGGTCGGCCGACTCGCGCACGATCTGGTTCCTCTCATCCGAGCAGCTCGAGCACAACGTGTATCGCGTGCCGGTGCAGGGCGGCGCGCCCGCGCGCGTGACCGAGGGCGCGTACTACAGCGGCCTCGTCGTTGCACCCGACCAGAAGACGCTGGTGGTGGCGAAGCAGGGCGTGGACCGGCCGGTGGACCTGTTCGCGCTCGACGCGCGGGGCAGGCCACTCCGTCAACTCACGCACGTGAACGACGCGCTGCTCGACCAGCTCGCGCTGCAACCGGTGGAGCCGTTCTGGTTCGACGGCGCTGGCGGGACGAAGGTGCAGGGTTTCATCGTGCGTCCGCCCGGATTCGACGCCGCGAAGAAGTACCCGGTCCTGTTCCTGATCCACGGCGGTCCGCAGGGCGCGTGGCAGGACAGCTGGAGCTACCGCTGGAACCCGAACCTGTTCGGCGCGCCGGGCTACGTGATCGTCGCGGTGAACCCGCGCGGCAGCACGGGCTACGGCCAGACCTTCACCGACGAGATCAGCGGCGACTGGGGCGGCAAGGTCTACACCGACCTGATGAACGGGCTCGACCACGCGCTCGCGACGTACCCGTTCCTCGACAAGGACCGGGTCGCCGCCGCGGGCGGATCGTACGGCGGCTACATGATCAACTGGATCAACGGACACACCGACCGATTCGTCGCACTCATCAACCACGACGGCATCTTCGACACGCGCTCCATGTACGGCGCCACCGAGGAGCTGTGGTTCGTCGAGTGGGAGTTCGGCAAGCCGTGGGAGAACCCCGCGGTGTTCGACCGCTGGAACCCGGCCGCGTCAGCCGGCCGCATGCACACGCCGACGCTCATCATCCACGGTGGCCTCGACTACCGCGTTCCGCTCGAGCAGGGCCTTTCCGCATTCACCACGCTGCGGCGCCAGGGCGTCCCCGCGCGCCTGCTCTATTTCCCGGACGAGGGGCACTGGGTGCTGAAGCCGCAGAACGCGTTCGTCTGGTGGGAGACCATGCACGCGTGGCTGGCGCAGTACCTCGGGAAGCCGGCGACGCTGCCGTAGCGCTCCGCCCGCGGCGGGCGCGACATTCAGCGGCCTTCCGGTTTCCGCAGCGGCACGCCGATGCGTTGCGCGAGCGCCTGGAATCGCGGCTGATCGTGCAGGTTCCAGAAGATCGGGTTGACGCCGATGAACGGCACGCCCTGGTGCTTCTGGCGCGCGGCGGTTTCGAGCCAGTCGATCGCCGACTCCGCCTCACCGGCGCCCGCGTACATCTCCGCGATCGATCATCGGGTTCACGTACGTCGCCCGGGCGCGTTCGGCCAGCCGGTCGGCCCCGGCCTTCAGCGCGGCGGGGTACCCGCCGGCGGCGAGGCCGCGATCGAGCACGTCCACCATCTCCGTGTCGCGGCGCGAGGCGAAGAACTGCTTCCTCAGGTCCAGCTCCTCGTCGTGCCGGCCGACGGTGTGCAGCACCATGTAGAGCGGGGTGATGCCGAAGTCGGCGCCGGGGTTCCGCTGTCGCGTTTCTTCGAGCAGCGCTATCGCGTCGTCGAGGCGGCCGGTCGAGGCGAGCAGTGTCGCGTAGAGGCCGGGCACGAACGGGTTGAGCGGGTCGAGCTCCATGGCGAGCCGGCCGTGCTCCAGCGCCTCGTCCCAGCGGCCGAGGATCACGAGGATCTGGCCGTAGAAGACCTGGACCTCCGCGTCGTTCGGGTCCAGCTCCAGCGCGCGCCGGTACCCGGCCTCGCCCCGATCGAATTCCCATTCGACGAGGAACAGCCAGGCGGCTTCGAGGAAACGCGCCCGCGCCAGGTCGGGGTCGAGCGCGAGTGCGCGGTTGAGGTGCGCCTTCAGGGCCGGCAGCGCCTCGGCGGGCGGGACCAGTCCGGCCTGCGCGCGGTAGCCCCACACGCTCGCGACGCCGACCTGCGCCGGCGCGTACGTCGAATCGATCGCGAGCGCCGACTCGTAGAACTGCAGCGCGATCGCGAAGTCCTGCGGGTTGAAGCGGCGCAGATGGAAGTCGCCGCGCAGCACCGCCTCGAGAACGCGGGGATCGACGATCGGCCGCTCCCGAAGCCGCGCCTCGGCTCCCGTCGAGAGCACCGTGCCGACTTCCCGGGCGATGCGTCGCGAGACGTCGCGGTACAGCCCGAGCACGCCCTGCATTGTCGCGCCGAACGACTCCGCCCAGAGAAGCTCTTCGGTCCGGCCGTCGTACAGGCTGACATCGACGACGACGCTGTCCGCGTCCACCGCGACGCCCGGCTGGATCAGTGCATCGACGCCCAGCTCCTCGGCGATCTGACGGATCGGCTTGTCCGACGCGCGGTACCGCAGCACCGACTGCCGGGCCGAGATCGGGATGCCCGTGCGCTGCAGCTCCGACACGAGCGCCTCGTGCACGCCGTCCACGAAGTAGTCCTGCTCCGGGTCGCGCGTCATGTTCGAGGCCGGCAGCACGGCGAGCCGCTCGATCGCGGGGCCGGTCAACGCGTCCTTCAGCCACCAGCCGCCGAGCGCGACCGCGGCGAGCGCGGCGATCGACGCCGCCGCGCGGAGCCACCGCCGCCGGACCGTGCGCCGTCGTTCGGCCACCGCCGCTTCGGCCGTGATCGCCTCCGTCAGCGCGCCGACCATCTCGTCCGTCGTCGAGAAGCGCTGGCCCGGCTCCTTGGCCAGCGCGCGTCCGATCGCCCGCTCGACGCCCGCCGGGACATTGGGACGCCGTTCCCGGAGCGACGGCACGGACCCGGCCAGGTGCCCGGCCAGGATCGCGCGCGCCGACGATCCCGTGAACGGCGGCGTGCCCGCGAGCATCTCCCACGCCAGGCAGCCAAGGCTGTAGATGTCGCTTCGCGCGTCGACCGTTGCCTCGCCCGTCGCCTGCTCCGGGCTCATGTATGCCGGCGTCCCCAGCGCCACGCCCGTGTCGGTCAGCGTCTCCCCGCCCGCGGCGCTGACCGCGCGCGCGACGCCGAAGTCGGCCACCCGCGCGTGCCCGGACTCGAACAGGATGTTCTCCGGCTTGATGTCGCGATGCACCACGCCCGCCTCGTGCGCCCGGCCCAGCGCACCGCCAACCTCGCGCACGATCCGGATCACCTCGGCAACCGGCAGCTTCCCCTCACGGTTCAGCCGATCGCGCAGCGTCGCCCCCTCGACGTACGGCATGACGTAGTAGAGAAGACCGTCCGCTTCGCCCGAGTCGAAGAGCGGCAGGATGTTCGGATGCGAGAGGCCGGCCGCGATGCGGATCTCGCGCAGGAAACGGTCCGCGCCCAGCTCGTGCCCCGGCCGCGGGCGCAGCACCTTGAGCGCGACGCGTCGGCCGTGCTTGAGGTCCTCCGCCAGGAACACGATCGCCATGCCCCCGCTGCCGATCTCACGCTCGATCCGGTAGCGATCGCCGAGCGCATCGGTCAGCCGGGCGAGGATCCCGTCCCCGTACGACGAGGAGGTCACGACGTCACGCCGCCGCGTTCACCGGGCCGGACCCGGAAGGTGCGGCAGGTCGTGCAGGTACGAGTATATGGCGGCGAGGTCGGAATCGTCCGCGAACGTGGAGATCTCCTTCCACGGCATGTCCGCGATGAGCTCGTGGTTGTTGGGATCGACGCCCGTCCGCAGCGTGCGGACGAAGTCCTCGACGCTCCACTGCGGCACGATCTCGGTCAGGTTGGGCCCGCCCGGAGGTCCC
Organism: uncultured Gemmatimonadales bacterium; assembly: GCA_963786235.1. Classification (GTDB taxonomy): domain Bacteria; phylum Gemmatimonadota; class Gemmatimonadetes; order Longimicrobiales; family RSA9; genus CAWAYJ01. The sequence continues at coordinate 12,141 of CAWAYJ010000008.1, read as the reverse complement.
ATCCCGCCGCCCATGCGCCCCGCCAGATCCTGCCCGTGGCACTCCCGGCACGCCAGCACCGAGACCAGATAATGGCCGTACTCGGCCGACGTGCCCTCCGGTGGCGCGCTGACCGGCTGCGTGATGGGCGGCTGCGCGCTCGTCGGAGCCAGGCCCGCCCCGAGGAGGATCGCCCCCAGCACGTTGAACTTCGCCGGCGGCGAGCCTTCGCCCGTCGCGGGCTGCGCGCGCAGGTAGGCGACGATGGCCTGAACGTCGTCGTCGCTCAGATTGTGGAAGGTCTCCGATGGCATGATGAGCAGCGCGCGCCCGCTCTGGTGCACGCCTTCCCGGATGGCGCGGATCAACTCGCCATCCGACCAGTCCCGGATCTCGCCGGCGGGCGTCAGGTTGGGGGCGTAGAGCGTCCCCACCGGCGGGCCGCCTTCCGCGAGGAAATCCTGTCCGACGAGTGGGGGTGTGCCGTCCGGCGAATGACAGCCGGCGCACAGCCCGGCGAATCGCGCGCCGCGTGCCAGCCGCTCCGGCGTCGCGGTCACATGCACGTCCGGCACGGCCGGCCGGTCGGGCGGGAAGTTGATCCGGTAGAAGCCGACCAGCGCGAGCACGGTCGCCAGGCCGAAGACCAGCGCGAGCAGGCTGGACAGCACGAGCCCCGCCCACTTCACGATCGCGTTGCCGGCGCGCCGGGCGCGGGTGGCGAGCCAGACGGTCACGACGACCACGACGAGCAGTACGACTACCCCGACGATGTCGAACATGTTTGTCCCCCCGTTCTCTCTCAGCCGGTGGATGATCGGGAACCGGACCGCATTCGGACACGGCCGCCGGGTTTACGACTCGGATAGAACGGCGCAGAACGACGCACAGCCGGGTGCCGGAAGCGTCCCGGTACCGGCGATCAAGAGCACGAATTGGGGGCAACGCCTCGAATCTAGGCGCGCGGATCTGCGAGCGTCAATGCGGCAACGACACGCCGATGTCGCGCGCGCTGCGTGGGGCGGAGGAGCACCGCATCAGCCTTCGCCGGGCTCCCGCGCGATGATCCGGATCAGGCGGTACGTGTAGGCCGATCCGTCGGCCGGTGGATCCAGCACCTCCCGGCGGCCCACCTCCAGCGTGTAGCGGAACCCCGGCTCGTGCTGGAATCCGTCGATGGGATCGTAGAAGGTCCGCCATTCAGGCGCGCCCGGACTCCGCACCTGGATGCACCGGCCCTTCATCTCTCCCACACAGGGAACGGAGTCCGGCGCCACCTCGAAGACGATGCTCTCCTCGGGGCCGTAGACCGCAGTCGCGGAGGTACACGCCGAGACCGCGATGAAGGCGGTGGCCAGGATCCAGGTTGCGATGCGCTTCATGTCGGATCTCCGGTTCGTTCGGAACGTGCGGGCCGGGACATTTGCATGCCCCGACCCGCCCGTTTGGTTCCACTCGAGGCGCTGCGATCGGCCTAGTGGAGCACCGTCACGTTGTTCAGCCCCCGGATGTTGGTGCAGGCGTCGGTGAGGAAGCCGCGCACCACCAGCTCCGTGGTGGCGATGCTGATGTCACCGTTGCTCACCAGGTTCTTCATGGGGAACATGGCGACGAGGTCCATGATGCCGTCGTCGTTGACGTCCTCCATGGCGGCCTGGAAGGTCCCGTTGTTCTTCTGGACGATGGGCGTGTCCGGACCGGTGCCGTCACCCAGTGTCAGGGAAGACACGTTGATATCGGCCACGTCGAGGTCCGCCGACCCCAGGATCGCCACCGGAATCACGCCGCCGCTCTTCATGTTGAGCGGGTTCTTCAGCGTTCCGGGCATGATGTCGATTTCGATGTCGACGTACGGCACGGTCAGGATCAGTGCGTCCGTACCGACACCACCATCCTTGTCGGTCACCTTCAGGCTCACCGTGTAGCTGCCGGCCACGCAGACCTGGCGGCTGACCTGGATGGCCTGCGTCTGGTCGCTTGTCTGACCACTCGTGTTGCTTCCGAAGCCCCACGCCAGTACCCAGGACCACGGATCGTCCACGATACCCGGATCGCTGAAGGTCCCGGAGAAGTCGTACGTCTGCCCGGACTCCACCACGATGTCCGGACCGGCGTTCACCGAGGGGTCGACGTTGTTCACGGTAATCACCGCGACGTCGCTCCCCGTTGCGTCGTCATCGGTCACGGCGACGGTGACGTTGACCGGGCTGGGCACGTTGTCCACGTACGTGTGCAGGAGGGTGAAGGTCTTCCCGCTCAAGGCAAGAGTCTGGACGCCGCCGCCATCGCCGTAGTTCACCGTGGCGCTCCAGGGGTCGGCGCCCGGATCCGTGAACGAGCCGCTCCGGTTGAGCTGGTCGCCCTCGTTGAGGGTGACGTCGGCGCCGGCGGCGACGACGGGGATCACGTTGAGGATGGTGACGTTCGATCCGGCCATGCCGGCGTCGAAACCGTCGGTCACCGTCACCGAATAGCCGTAGTTGCCGTCGTTGGCGTACGTGTGGTCCGGATTGTCGTCGGTGCACGCCGCCGGAGGCGTTCCGCCTCCGCACGTTCCGTCGCCGAAGATCCAGGAGAAGGTGAGGAGATCATCGTCATCGTCGGCGTCCGTGCTGCCGCTCGCGTCGAAGTTCAGGACCGAACCCTCCAGCAGGTTGCCGGTCGGGCCCCCGAACACGATCGACGGCGCAGCGTTGTTGGCGCCGTAGAGGCTGTCGATCGTCTCCTGGTCCGTCGGTCCGACCGCCGACCGCTGGCCCATGACCGCACCATTCAGGGGCTGTAGCGCGGTAATGGTCGGGAGGGTGCCAATGGCGAACGCGCTGGCCGGGTAGTGCATCATGGAGCCGTAGTCATACGCGCCAATGTCCCTGGCGCCGGAGCAGGCTCCGGTCTGAGTGGTTGCGCCGGCCTTGTAGAAGTTCCCGATCTTGGCGGGGTCGACCTGGCCGTAGTTGATCGTGACCCAGGTATCCCGGTCGCAGCGCGTGTGCTCGTGGTACATGCCCAACGCGTGCAGGATCTCGTGAGCGGCGTTCCCACTGGAGCAGAAACTCCCCCCGGTATTGACCATGAGGTTGATGAACTGCTGTCCGCCGGACATGCCGATGTCGGACGAACATCCGGTGGCGTTCTGGAACGTGACGTAATTCGTTTCACTGGTGCGGGGAACGAAGGTCACACCCGGTGTCTGATCTTCGACGATGTCGATTGCGGCGTCGACGATGCTCTGAGTCGCGTCGGTAATCGTGTATGGAATCACCCCGCCCGGCCAGCGATTGCTCCCGTTGTCGTTGACCACGACCCCCTCAATGCGATCGGCCTTCGACGCTTCCAGCTCGGCGGCCGAAGTGGGGATCAGGCCGGCCCTGCCGATCACGATGTCGCCTTGCCAGACGGCCAGGCCCTCCTGGACCTCGTACGTGACCTCGATCGGCTGGCCGTACCGATTGTAGGTGAACCCGGTACGCTGCTCACCCGGCGTCGGGTAGCCCTCCACTTCCATGGACCCGAGTTTCAGGGTGGGCGGGATGGGGACCGGTCCGGGTTCCCGGACCCCGGGATCGGTGACGAGCGCGGCGTCGTCACTGCACGCCGTGAGCGCAACCAGGACGACACACATTGCGAGGAACGGCCGGGCGTAGCGCATGGTCAACCTCGAGTCGGGAGGGGATGGGGCTCATCGGGGCGAAAGCATGACGATCGGCACCCACGTAGCCGGCGCCAGAAGCGAAGCCGTCTTGCAGACAAGCGGAAAAAGTGGAGGAACCCCGCCAACCCGCGCGCAGGCGTGACAGAATCGTGTTCTGGCGCTGGTGAAGATGCGGCGCTTCAGCGTGTGGTAGGCAACGACACTACTGACCTGAACAAAGCGCGTGGAGTGGGCCAACGGAGGTCGGCGGTTCAGCAGGCCGGGTGCAGTAGCCAGTCTTCCAGGACCCACGAACAAAGGAGCCCGTCATGAGACTCGACTAGGTTTCACGCCGGGTCGAAATCCTCGCGAACCTCGGAGTGATCGTCACGCTGCTGCCGGCAGCACGGCGGTGAGCACAAGTACCGTTCGGAATGTCATGATCGCCCCTCCATTTCAGGTTCATCCTGACGTGGCACGCAGACTACACGACCTTCAACGGTGTTCTTACCTCGGTGCGGCTGCCTTCCAGCGTTACGGGTGACCCTGACGCTCGAACGACTGGAGACGGCTCATCATGCTCGCTTTCAGTCCCTGGTCCGTCCGCTTCTGCTTGATGATGATCATCGTGCCGAGCCGGGCAGAGTCGGCCAGCGCCACGGACGTTTCCAGACCATCGGCGGATACGGCCTTGAACGTCGCTCCCCGCTCGGTCCGTTTCCAACGGCCGCCCAGCGGCGCCAGCAACGGTTCGAAGAAGCGCTCGAGATCGGCAGGCGCCTCGCGGCTCAGCCAGCCACCGGAACGCGTCAGCGGTCCGGACATCGCCTGTTGGAACCGCGCGTCCGGCGGAAGGTCGACAACGAACTCGGGCCATCCCGGATCCACACCGGCGAGTCGTGCTTCGTGCCGGTCCTCCGACCGTACATCCTCGATGGTCGGATCATGAGCGTCGATGAAGCCGAACGACTTTCCGACCACCTGTCCCATGATGTACAGACTGTCCATGGCATTGAGAATCATTCCGCCTCCTCGAGCGCGCGTCGCCGCCTGACGAGTCACCCGGCCGGAATCCGGCCTGCAAGCGTCGTGTGCAAACTCCGCTCCTCGATCGCGCCCACGTCAAGGCTCACCTCCTCCGGAATCGATCCTCGGGCTTACCGGGCGGGACCCGGCAGGTGCGGCAATCCGTGCAGGTACGAGTACATGGCGACGAGGTCCGAGTCGGTCGCGAACGTTGAGAACTCCTTCCACGGCATGTCCTCGATGAGCTCGTGGCCGTTCGGATCGACGCCCGTGCGCAGCGTGCCGATAAAATCCTCGACGCTCCACTGCGGCACGATCTCGGTCAGGTTGGGCGCGCCGGGAGGGCCGAGGCCACCGCCCAACCGCCCTGCCAGATCCTGGCCGTGACACTCCCGGCACGCCAGCACCGAGACCAGGTAGCGGCCGTACTCGGTCGAGGCGCCTCCCGGCGGTGCGACGACCGCCTGCGTGACGGGCGGCTGCGCGGTGACCGGCGCCATGCCCGCGCCGAGCAGGATCGCCCCGAGCACGTTGAGCTTCGCCGACGGCGAAGCTTCACCCGCCGCGGGCTGCGCGCGCAGGAACGCGACGGCGGCCTCGACGTCGGCGTTGCTCAGGTTGCGGACGCCGAAGACCAGCGCGAGCAGGCTCGAAAGCACGAGCCCGGACCATTTCACGATCGCGTTCCCGGCACGCCGCGCGCGCGTAGCGAGCCAGACCGTCAGGACAACGGCGACGCGCAGTGCGGCTACACCCACGATGTCGAACATGGTTGCCGCCGCTGCCGATCTCGCGCTCGCGAACGAACCCCGCCAGGTCCTGCCCGTGATGCTCCGGCTATTCCTCCGCAGCCACCCTCATCGCTTGCTCGACAAACGCCCTGGCCCGCGCAACCGAGCTCGCGGATGCCGGCACACTCCCCGAGTGCATCGTCCCGACGTTCGTTACCACCGCCACCGCCACATCGGCACCCTCGACCCAATACATCGAGGCGGTGAATCCGAGAACGCTTCCGCTGTGACCGATGAGGACCAGGCCGTCGGGGTATTCATAGCGAAAGAGGTTGTGCCCGACCCGGACACCGTCACCGGCCGGGAACCAATCAAGCATGAAGGCCATGCTCTCCGGCTCGAGCAGCCGTCCATCGCGCAAAGCGGCGACGTAGCGCGCCAGGTCCCGGGCCGATGCCACCATACCGCCGGCTGTCCATTCCACCGACAGGTTGGAGGCGCTCACGTCGATCAGGTCCGCACGCACGGCGGAGAACGCCGCGTTCACACCGGCGTCCTCGCGGAAGGTCGGTGTCGCCCAGTGGTACCGGTGCGGCAGCTGATCGGCCGGCACGGGCTCGAAGCCCTCGAGGTGGGTGTCCGCGAGGGCCAGAGGTTCGAGGATGCGGCGGTGGATCTCCTCCACGGCTTCGGCACCGGTCACCTTCTCGATGATCAGGCCGAGCAGTGTGAAGTTCGTGTTCGCATAGCTGAACGCCACACCCGGCGCAGCGAGCGGCTCGTGCCCTTTGATGTAGGCGAGCGTCTCCGTCTTTCCCCAGATCCGGCCCGGATCCAACGTCGCGCCCCGGCCATCGCGGATCCACGCCGGGTCATCCTCCCAGCTCGGGACACCTCCGGTATGGTTGAGCAACTGAGCGATCGTCGCTTCATTGGCGTTGGGGATGCCATCGACCGCCGATCCCAGCAGACTCGCGGCGGTTGCGCCGAGGTCAAGTCGCCCTTCCTCGGCAAGCTGCAGGATCACAACCGCCACAAAAGTCTTGGTGATGCTACCGATGCCGAACAGCATGTCGGCCCGCACGGGCGTGCCCGTCTGCAGGTCGGCCATGCCCGCGACGCCGGACCAGATTACGCCCTCGCTCGTGGCAACCGCGCCCTGGATTCCGGGGATCCCCATCGCGACACCCTCGTCCAGCAGACTCTGAAGCTCCGAGGCTGCCCCGGCCCGGACGTCCTCCGAGGAGGTTCGAGGGGCGCAGCTGGAGATCAACAGCAGTCCGACGAGCGCGGGCGACCATCTCATGGCGACCTCGGCCCTCCCGTTGGTTGTTCCGGAGCCGGAAGCATGGACCGGCCAGGCTGTCTCGTGTCTCAACTACTGCATGGGGATGGACCACGATGCGGAGGGCACCGCGAACGCGGCAAGCCTTTTCTGCGGAAATGCCGAACCGGACGGGAGCGTCGCGGAATCGCCGTACAGCGTCAGGTTGTGCGAGCGGAGGCAACTCCTCGTAGAGATTCGCCGCAGCATCAGAGAATCCCGCTGCAGTCCTGAAGGCGGCGAGTTCGCATCCGGAACGACTCGCGGAACCAGGATGCTGCCATCCGCGAGGAGGCCGAACGCCGGACGATACCCCGGGCCGAGCGGATTCAGCGCCACCGTCCGGCCGACGATCCGGGCGGCCGTTACCGCTCGGGCAGCACCACGCCGATGTCGCGCGCGATGCTCGCGAACCGCGGATCCGTGCGCAGCCCGCGGAACAACGGGTGCAGAAGCGTGAGCGGCAGGTTCGAGTCGCTGCGCGCACTGGCCGCGCGCTCGAGCCGCTGAAGCGCGGCCTCGTCATCGCCGAGCGCGGCGTACCAGAGCGCGGCGATGGAGAGCGGCATGCGGTCCTCGACGCCGGCGAGCGCGGCCTCGGCATCGCCGCGCTGCGCCGGATCGGCGACGGCCTCCGCGACCGCGCGGAACGCGGCGGCGATCTCCGCGTTGCCGGACGCGGCTGCGGGCAACGCGGCCATCGCGTCGTCGGTCCGGTGCAGGTCGAGCGCGACGAGGGCGAGGTTCATGCCGCCGTTCGCGTACGACGGGTAGAGCAGCTGGAGGTCGTGGAACTCGGCGAGCGCGCCTTCCTCGTCGCCCGTTACGGCACGCAGGTACGCGCGCACGGCGAGCGCCGCGGGCGAAAGCGGGTCGAGCGAGAGCGCTTCCTCGATCTCGGTGCGCGCGCGGGTGGTGTCGCCCTCGAGCATCGAGACCTCCGCGTACCACTGGTGCGCCGTCGCATACCCCGGGTTGAACTCGGTGGCGCGACGGTATGCCTGTTCCGCGGCGACGAGGTCCCACTCGAAGTTCTGCGCCATCTGCCCGAGCGCGGCGTGTGCCTCCGCGAGCTGGCCGTCGATGGCGAGGGCGCGGGCGGCGGCCTCGTTGCCGCGCGCGGCGGCCTCCTCGATCGGCGTGTCGCCGAGCGCGGGCAGCACGGACCAGGCCTGGGCGAGACCGGCCCAGGCGAGCGCGTAGTCGGGGTCCTCCGCGAGCGCTTCCTGGAACCGCGCGACCGCCTGCCGCACGCTCGTGTCCGTCCGCTGGTTCCAGAGCTCGCGGCCCTGCAAGTAAAGCTCGTGCGCGCGCACGTTCGACGTGCCACCCGTCGCGTTGCCGGCCGGCACGGCCAGTTGCTTCCGCAGCTGCGTCACGATCGCGTTCGAGATCTCGTCCTGGATCGCGAACACCGACGCCTCCGACCGGTCGTACGTCTCCGACCAGATGTGGAACCCGGTGCGCGCGTCGATCAGCTGCGCCGTGACGCGGAGACTGTCGCCCTGTTTCCGGATGCTGCCCTCGACCACGGCCTCGACGCCGAGCTGCCGGCCGATGTCCTGGATCGCCTCGTTCCGTCCCTTGAACGCGAACGACGAGGTCCGCGCCGCGACCCGGAGCCCCTCCACGTGCACGAGCCGGTTCAGCAATTCCTCCGCCATGCCGTCGCCGAAGTATCCCTGGTCGCCGGCCGGGCTCAAGTCCGTGAACGGCAGCACCGCGATCGAGCTGATCGCCTCGGTCCGCGCGCCGGGCGCGATGGCCGGCCCGAACCGGGAGTACGCCGCGAACGTGACCAGCGCGACCAGGATGCCGAGCCCGAAGAACCCGGCCGCCCGCCCCGCCAGCGCCCGCTGCGGCGATGCCGCAGGCACGTCCACGGGCTGATCGCCGTCCCCCGTCCGGACAACGCCGCCCGGCGTGAGGTCGAACATCCAGGCGAGCACGACCGCGAGCGGGAACCCGAGCAGGGCCAGCACCACGATCATGCGCGGCCCCCACTCCGGCAGCTCGAGCAGCGGGAAAACGGTGGACGAGACCTCGATCACCGCCCATGCCGCGACCGCGTACACTCCGACTACGCGGAACACGCGGCGCCGCCTCGCCTGCTCGAAGACCCGTCCCACCCGTCGCCCGATACTCATGACCTCTCGCTACGATGGACTCTCACCCCCATTGGATATCTCAGGGCCCGCCCGGGTTGTTCCCCCGGCTCCGCCCCTCGTCGCCCGCCCCTCGTCGCCCGCCGTCTCGCGGGTCCGAAGCAAAAAGCCCCCGCACCGTCCGGCGCAGGGGCTTTCACCATGATCCCGGCACACTCGCTCACCGCGGTTTCGCCGGCGCCCTCTCCAGCGGCGCGAACATCCCCGCCTCGACCGGCGCCGGCATCCCGCCCTCCTTGAGGTACAGCCGCGAGTACGGCTCCGTGTCGGTGACGAGCGCGTAGACCTCGCGCTTCCCGTCGCGCGCGACCTCGACCACCATGTCGTTCGGGATCCGGATCGCGGGCGCCGCGACCATCCAGTCGTGCTCCCAGACGCGGACCGGGTGCGTCGTACCGAGGTCGTAGGCCGTGTAGGTCCAGCCGGCCGTGTCCGCCACGGCGAGCGGCGTGTTGCGGCCCGGCAGCCCCGAGTCCTTGCAGCCGGCCGCCGCCACCGCGAGCAGCGCCGCGGCCCCGATCGCCGCCCAGCCCCGTCCGACCATCCTGCCCATCCGACCTCCTCGATTGACGCGCCCGACCGTTTCCGTTCATCTTCTGGCGCCCGGACCGCCGGCCCGGGCACGAACCCCGGAATCGCGAACAGGAGGCCGCCGGATGCGCATCGCGCTCGACCCGATCCCTCTCTGCCTCGGCATCTACGCGTACGTCGGTGGCGTCCTCGCGGGGGCCACGGAGAAACGCGAAGCCGAGGGCGCCGAGGCGCTCGGCCGGCGCATGGCGCGACAGCGGAAGGCCGCCGACCGCGACGTCCAGAAGATGGTCCGCACCCTGCACGCGGACGTCAAGATCGCCGACAAACTGCTCAAGAAGACCGGCGACCTGTGGAAGATATCACAGGAGACGGACCTCGTCGACCTGGTCATCGAGCCGCGCAGCGACGGCAACGGTCCGCGTGCCTACGTGCTGCTCAAGCCGCGCGAGATCCGGCCCCTGCTCGAGGCCGTCCGCGAGGCCGCCGTCGGGTCCGGCGAGAGCGAGGCGACGCTGGCCGAACTCGACAAGGCCATCGAGTCCCTCGACCCGCGCGCCGGCGACTACCTCGCCTTCGGCTTCGATCCCTGGACCGGCTGACGACTCGACCACACCGGCCTGCCGAACTCCATTCCCGGACCTCGCGCCGTCGACGCCCCGGGGTCCGCCGCGCACGGACCGCGATCCTCGTGCCGATCCTGCTGCGCTTGGACCGCGATTCTACGGCGATCCGGCCGCACCCGCCGCGATCTTGGTGCGGAACCTGCCGCACCCGCCGCGATCCTCGTGCGGCAAACTCAACACGCGCGTGATCCCGATCTCGCCCGTGTACGATTCACCGCGCTATTCGCGGCAAACTCGACACGCGGCTCGAAGCCACTCGCGGCGATGCCGGGTTGACCGCGCTATATGCCGGTAACTCGACAAACGGGCCAAAGAGGGTTCGCCCGTGTACGGTTGACCGCTGTGTGCCCGGGCGTTTCAGTGCACAGACGGCTCCGATCTGCCCGCGCCGCCGAATCCCGCCCCTCACGCCAATCCCGCGCGTTCCACCGACCCGGCGGATCCCATGCCGCCCGCCGTCCCGGACCGCCCCGGCAGTCCGCCGGCCCCGCGGTGCCGGTGACCGTACCGACGCGTTCCCGCCCTGCGGCCAATCCCGCGCGCCCGGCCGCACCGCTCAGCGCAGCGCCCGCAGGATCCGCGCGCCGAGCGCTTCCACCTGCCAGTTGCGGACGTCGGGCATCGCGCGGAGGGCCTCGAGGTCGGAGGGGCGGTGCCGGGCGATGTCCTCGAGCTGCTGGCGCGGCATGAGGAAGCCGCGCTCGAGGCCGAGCTCCTGGGCGGCCTCGTCACGGGCGGCCCGGAGCCGGTCGGCGAGGCGGTCGAAGTCGGGATCGGGCGGCGGCCGGCGCGGTCCGCGCTTGCGGACGGGCCATGACTCGGGCGGGGTCGCGACCGCTTCCTTGACGATGGCCACGATCTCGTTGCCGTAGCGGTCGACGAGGCTGCCGGGCATGGCGGGGACGCCGGCGAGCGCGGAGCGGGAGGTCGGGCATTCGCGGGCGATGTTGACGACGGCGTCGTTACCGAGCACGCGGAAGGGCGCCACGTCGCGGCCCTCGGCGGTGGTGTCTCGCCAGCCGTGGACGGCGCGGAGCACGGCGAGCTGCCGGCCGCGCAGGTCGCGGGTGTTGCGGAGTTTCCAGAAGGGTTCGACGGCGGGCTCGGTCCCGGCGTTCGTCGCGGTGCGCAGCGCGAACTCCTCGCGGGCCCAGCCCATGCGGCCGAGCGCATCCAGCGATTCCGCGAGGCGGTCGCGCAGCTCGGGCAGGTGGCGTGTGTCCTCGGCCGCGTACTCGAGCTGGTCGGCGCTGAGCGGGCGCCGAGCCCAGTCGGCGCGCTGGTGCGTCTTGTCCATGCGGATGCCGAGGTGTCGCGCGGCGAGTCCGGCGAGGCCGATCGAGGTCTCGCCCAGGAACTGCGCCGCGACCTTCGTGTCGAACAGCCGGTTCACGCCGATCTCGTAGTCGCGGCCGAGCAGGCGCAGGTCGTACTCGGCATCATGCAGTACGACCTCGGTGTCCTCATCGAGCAGGACGGGGCCGAGCGGGGCGACGTCCACCGCGAGCGCATCCACGACCCACGTCGCCTCGCGGGTGGACATCTGTACGACGCATACGCGGTCGCGGTACCGGTGGTAGCCGGCGGCCTCGGTGTCGATGGCGAGCAGCGCGCAGCCGGCGACCGTCTCGACGACCGTGTCGAAGTCGTGTTGCGAATCGATGAAGTGCATGGTACCGGAACGACGCACGGTGGTTTGCGCCCGGCCGGAGCCTCCCGTAGGATTCGAATCAACGCCCGCGGCGGGTGAAGCGAGCCACGAAGGTATCGGATTCCGACGTTCGCTACCACCTCGTGGGCCCGGATCCCTCAGCGGAGGCGCGTGTGCCCGCTCCGGCAGCTGCCGGTCTTCTGGTCGTCGCCGACCGCGTCCTGACGTTCGACGATTCCGTCGAGTCCGTACCCGATGCCGTGCTCGTCCGGGGCGGTCGCGTGGCCGCGATCGGCCGGGCATCGGCGTTGCGCTCGGCGGTGACGGGCGTCGAGGTCCTCGATTTCCCGGGCGCGTCCGTGCTGCCCGGCCTCACCGACTCCCACATTCACCTGACCGAGTGGGCGCTGGCCCGGCGCGAGGCCGACCTGTCGGCCGCTACCACGCCCGACCATGCGGCCGCTCTGGCGTACGCGG
>CAWAYJ010000007.1:0-23013 GCA_963786235.1 uncultured Gemmatimonadales bacterium | reverse complement strand
GCGATCCGGCGGCGCCGCGCGGGCGGTTACGCCGCCGATCACGGGGGGCGGCGTGCATCCGCCCGACCCGGGTGTCGAGGAGATGTGCGGTGGTCCGGGTCTATCGGTCCGTCGCCGCCTTTCCCGCGTCCGCTGGCTCCTCGGCCCTGCCGGTAAGTGGAGCGAACCCCTCATCCCGGCGGCTCGGGTCGGTCGGGCTGCACGGTGGCGACCAGGTCCGACTCGAGCAGATGGCAGAGCGTGGGCTCGTCGACGACCAGGACCAGAAGCGGCATCTCCTCGAAGCGCCGGATCACCTGAACACGGGTCGTGTCCAGCCCGGCGATGACGCGGTCCTGCAGATCCGCGATCCGCCGACGCTGCGCCTCGACCTGCGCCGAATCCAGCTCCGACTCCGCGGGGAATTCGCCGGTCAGCCGGACGATGACGCGGAGGCTGCCGCTCTCCCGGACGTCCAGGATCAGTGGGCTCTCCTCGCACACGTCGTTGCCTCCGGTCGCGGAAACCGAGCACGCCGAACACCCGAGGACTGTGACCGCGGCCGCGCGTACCAGGATGTGCGCCGCGCCGGAAATCGCTCGCTGGCTCATTTCATGTCGCTCCGTCCAGGTAGAGTGTTCTCGAAAGGACTGTATGCGACGTCCGCTCGACCGTGACAGCCGGGTGCACCGCGTGCCGTGCGCGCTCCGCGAGCCAGCGCCGCGGGACGCTGCCGGGGGTGGAGAGACCCCACCCCCGGTGGCGAGGGGGCTGAGGCGCCCCGCTCACCCGCGTCCGCCGACGGTCAGTTCTTTCCGTTCACGTGCGGGACGGAGATGTTCCCGCCGCCGATCGTGATCGCGTTCGTCGCGGGCGGCGTCAGGAACGACGAGGCCGTCACCACGTTGCCGTTCTTGTCCCGGACCTCGATCCAGAACCGGTCGGACGTGCCGGGCTCACCGCGATCCTCGGTGTAGACCAGGAAGTGGTAGTTGCCGATCGCATCGGACCAGCCCGGCTCGATGTAGGTCGCCTTCCCGGCGAAGCCCGCCCAGTCGAAGCCGGTTCCTTCGCCGAGCGCCAGCCCCTCGAGCGCGTTGCTCTTCACACGGTAGTGGGTTCCGTCCGCCAGGTGGCGGATCATGAGGAGCCCGCCCTTCACGTTGTTGCCGTTCTTGTTGTACTTCATCGTGTAGCCGAAGTTGGTCCGGTCCGTGGTCCCGGGCCAGTAGAACCAGCCGCCGCCCGTAGTGAAGCCGAGGCTGGGGTCGAAGACCGTGAGCGCGTCCTCGCCGCCGCCCGTGTAGTACCCGGTCAGGTCCACGGTCGCGACCACCGAGTAGATGTTGACGGGCACGTCGTTGAAATCACACCGCACGTCGAGGACCTGGCCGTAGCCGGTCCCGGTCACCCCGACTTGGGTGCACGTACCGTTCACGGGTCCGCCGGGAGCCACCGGGTCCAGGGTCATCGAGACGGCGGCGTTCCCGATGTTGCCGGCTGCGGGCGAGTTGACGGCCAGGTCCGGCTCGGTCTCCTCCACGTGCACGAGCAGCGAGAAGCTGCCGCTGTTGCCGCCCGGCGAGGCGACCAGCACTGCTGACGGATTGCCGGAGTCGAACGAGAGCGTGGCGTCCTCCGCCTGCACCTGCAGCGTCACATCGGCCGACTTCTGGTCGCCGTCATCGTCGGTGAGCGTCGAGCGAATCGTATACGTGCCGGCGGGCACGCCCGCGGTGCCGCTGATCGTCCAGGTGCATGTCTGCGTGCCGGCGGACGAGCTGCACCCGTTCGCCGCCGAGGACAGTCCGGCCGGCAGGCCGGAGGCGAAGCCGCCGCCGTTTACCTGCCACGAGTAGCTTACCGACAGCGCATCCTGGTCCGAGTCCATACCCGTCACCGTGATGTCGGCGATGTGGTCGCTGTACTGGACCGACTGGCTGGTGGGCGAGGCCGAGGCCGAGGGCGCCAGGTCGGTGTTCGTGAACACGCACGTCACGGTCTCGCCGGGCGCCACGTTGATGGATGCTTTCCTGGTGCTCGTGGACGTCGTCGTGTTGCTCGTCGGATCCTGACAGGTGAGCTGCGACAGGGTGAAGTAGCTCTTCGTGTTCTCTGTCACCGCGTGCGGCCCGGGGACAACGTTGTTGAACGTCTTTGTGCCGCCATCATCGAGCGTGAACGAATTGGGCGCGACGATGTCATCGGTGAAGCCGAAGCCGGTCCGGCCGGACGGCGTCGTCGCCTTCTGGATGATGATGGTCGCCGGCTGCATGGCGGCGAGCAGGTCGATGCGCGAGCGAGTCACGTTGTTCGCGTCCGTGATCGGGACGCCCGTGTTCTGCAACCGGGCCAGGATCTGCGCCGGCGTGTAGCTCGGGAACGCCTGCCGCATGATGGCCCAGGCGCCAGTCACGTGCGGCGCCGACATTGACGTGCCGCTCTTGCTGCCATAGCCGTCGTTCGCGACCGAGGAGATGATGCCCACGCCCGGCGCGAACAGATCCAGCAGGGTTCCGCGATTGCTGAAGCTGGCGATGTTGTCCGAGTTGTCCGTCGCACCAATGGTGACGGCGGTCGAGATGCAGCCCGGCGCGCCCACGGACGCCGAGTAGCCGTTGTTCCCGGCCGAGATGACGGTCGCGATTCCTGCCGCGAGCAGGTTGTCGATCGGGGTCTTGCGCGTGTCCGAATCGCATGCGGACGCGTTCGACCCGCCGCCGAGGCTCATGTTCACGGCGGCGATCGTGTAGGTGTTTCGCAGCGCGTAGATCCGGTTGAGCCCGGAGATCTGGTCCGACGGATACGACAGCACGCACGGCGCGCTGGATGGCGCGCAGTCGCTGGCGTTGCCGAAGCGCGTGAACACGCGGATCGCGATGATGTTCGCGCCCGGCGCGACGCCCGCGGCGGGCGCCGGGCTGTTCAGGCCCGTCCCGTCGCCCGCCGCGATCCCGGCGACGTGCATGCCGTGATCGCAGATGTTGGTGCTGCCGCTCATGCATCCCGTGACGTTGATGTCGGCCGCTCCCGAGCCCGTGGTCCCGTTCTGACAGGTCGTAGACTCGTTGTCGGAGGGCGTGGAGCTGGGCGTCGAGTAGCACGCCTCCGACGCCACGCGCCCCGCGACGAATTCGTGGGCGGGATCGATCCCGGTGTCGAGGATGCCGACCGTGTAGCCGGCCCCGTCGAACCCGAGCGCGTGCACCTGGTCGGCCCCGATCACGGGAAGGCTGTTGTCGAGCGCCACCGGTTGCGGGATGTCCTCCATCATGGCGACCACGCGCCCCGACCGCATCAGACCCTGCAACGCGTTCCGGTTCACCTCGATGGCGAGCATCGGGAATTCGCTGTACTGGTAGATCACGCGTGCACCCTGCCCCCGTGCCGCCTGCGCCATCGCCGCCTGGTCGTTCTGATTGCGCATCTGGAGGATCACGCGCACCCGATCCGCTCCCTGCGACACGGACGCGGCGATGTCCGGCTCGGGCGCGGTGGGTGTCGCCTGCTCATCATCCAGACAGCCGCCAAGCCAGAGGAGCCCGCCCAGCAGCAGTATCAGACGGGTGCGCGAACCACCGTACCTGGCGCTCATGGTTTCCCTCCCGGGTTGTTGGGTAACGACTGTGGGCCCCGCACGTGGGGATGCCGGAATCGCAGGGCTTTGCTTGAAGAGCGAAAAAGCCGGGAGAATGCCGCCAATCGCGTGCTGCCGGCCACCCGCCCGGCAGGCACCGTCCACATGGCGAGTCCGGTGGTGGGACCGATCTCGATTCACCGTTGCGTGCGGCGGGCCCGCCGGGATTCTACATTTCGACCTTCTCGATCTTCCGGTCGTAGTTATCGTCGCACGCACGCCGGAAGGCAACAGGTCCGTTGGAGGAACCGATGCGCACCCGCCGCCTGATGCTGGCCCTCACCACCCTGTTCGCCGCACTCCTCGCGGCCGCGCCGGCCGCCGGCCAGCAGCGGCCCATGACTGCGCGCGACCTGTGGTCGCTCGGTCGCGTCGGTGGTCCCGCGCTGAGCCCGGACGGCAGCCGGGTCGCGTACACGGTGACGCGCTACGACCTCGAGACGTACCGGTCGAAGACCGAGATCTGGACGGTGCCGGCGGCGGGCGGCGAGCCGACGCGGTTCGTCACATCGGAGACGGGCAGCAACAGCGCGCCCGCGTGGTCACCGGACGGCAGTCGGCTGGCGTTCATCTCGAGCCGGGGCGGAACGCCGCAGGTCTGGGTGATGCCGGCCGCCGGCGGCGAGGCGCGGGCGCTGACGACGCTCGAGGCGGGCGCGAGCGGCCCGCTCGTGTGGTCGCGGAACGGGGCGAGGCTGCTGTTCGCCAGCACGGTCGCGCCCGCCGGCGATCCGGCCACCGACCGCATGCAGAAGCTGGCCGCCGAGAAATCGGAAGCGAAGATCTACGACGAGCTGGGCTACCGTCACTGGGACGAGTGGGAGGACGAGCTGCGGAGCCACGTGTTCGCGCTCGATGTCGCCGACGGCACCGCCACCGATCTCACGCCCGGCCCGTTCGACTCGCCGCCCATCGCGCTCGGCGGCTTCGTCGATTACGACATCAGCCCGGACGGCATGGAGGTCGCGTTCACGCGCAACACGGACGTGCCCGCCATGGTCGGCACGGGCAACGACATCTGGACCGTACCCGTGGCCAGCGGCGAGCCCGTGCCGCTCACCCCGAGTGATGCGAACGACGTCGCGCCGCAGTACTCGCCGGACGGCCGCTGGATCGCGTACCTCGCCATGGCGCGGCCGGGCTTCGAGGCGGACCGGACGCAGCTCGTGCTCTACGACCGGCGGACGCACGAACGCCGGAGCATCACCGCCGGCCTCGACCTCTCGGTGGACTTCTTCACGTGGACGCCCGACTCGCGCACGCTCTGGTTCCTCTCGTCCGAGCAGCTCGAGCACAACGTGTACCGCGTGCCGGTCACGGGCGGCGGGCCCGTGCGCGTGACCGAGGGCGCGTACTACAGCGGTCTCGCCGTCGCACCCGACCAGAAGACGCTGGTGGTGGCGAAGCAGGGCGTGGATCGGCCGGTGGACCTGTTCGCGCTCGACGCGCAGGGCAAGCCGCTCCGCCAGCTGACGCACGTGAACGACGCGCTGCTCGGCCAACTCGCGCTGCAACCGGTGGAGCCGTTCTGGTTCGACGGCGCCGGCGGGACGAAGGTGCAGGGTTTCATCGTGCGGCCTCCGAATTTCGACGCCACGCGGAAGTACCCGGTGCTGTTCCTGATCCACGGCGGTCCGCAGGGCGCGTGGCAGGACAGCTGGAGTTACCGCTGGAACCCCAACCTGTTCGGCGCGCCCGGCTACGTCATCGTCGCCGTGAACCCGCGCGGCAGCACGGGCTACGGCCAGACGTTCACCGACGAGATCAGCGGCGACTGGGGCGGCAAGGTCTACACCGACCTGATGAACGGGCTCGACCACGCGCTCGCGACGTATCCGTTCCTCGACAAGGACCGGGTCGCCGCCGCGGGAGGCTCGTACGGCGGCTACATGATCAACTGGATCAACGGCCACACCGACCGCTTCGTCGCGCTGATCGACCACGACGGCATCTTCGACACGCGCTCCATGTACGGCGCGACCGAGGAGTTGTGGTTCGTCGAGTGGGAGTTCGGCAAGCCGTGGGAGAACCCCGCGGTGTTCGACCGCTGGAACCCGGGCGCGTCGGCCGGCCGCATGCACACGCCGACGCTCATCATCCACGGCGGCCTCGACTACCGCGTTCCGCTCGAGCAGGGCCTTTCCGCCTTCACCACGCTTCGGCGCCAGGGCGTCCCCGCGCGGCTGCTCTACTTCCCGGACGAGGGGCACTGGGTGCTGAAGCCGCAGAACGCGTTCGTGTGGTGGGAGACCATGCACGCGTGGCTGGCGCAGTACCTCGGGAAGCCGGCGACGCGGCCGTAGATCGGGCGCCGCGAGAGGACGAAGACCCGCCGGTTCATGCCTTCAGGACGCCGTCGACGTGCTGGCGGGGTGAGGCGGAGCGACTCCGTCCGCGGCGAGCCGGTCACGGAGCGGCTCGGCGTCAGCCTGCGGCCGGCTCCCGGGCGATGATCCGAATGAGCCGGTACGTGTACGCCGATCCGTCGGCGGGTGGATGCAGAACCGCGCGGCGGCCCACCTCCAGGGTATACCGGACCCCCGCCTCGTGCTGGAAGCCGTCTATGGGATCGTAGAAGATCCGCCAGTCGCCCTCGCCCGCACTCCGCACCTGGATGCACCGGCCCTTCATTTCTCCCACACACGGAACGGAGTCCGGTGCGACCTCGAGAACGATGCTCTCCTCGGGACCGTAGAGCGCGGTCGCGGAGGTGCACGCGGAAGCCACGACCAGGGCGGTGGCCAGGATCCAGGGTGCGAAGCGGTTCATGTCGGATCTCCGGTTGGTTCGGCGCCCGCGGGCCGGGACATCTTCATGCCCCGACCCGCCCCGATTGGTTCCAGTCCGGGCGCTACAATTGGCTAATTGAGCACCGTCACGTTGTCCATCCCCCGGATGTTGGTGCAGGCGTCGGTGAGGAAGCCGCGCACCACCAGCTTTGTGGAGGTGCTGGTGATGTCACCGTTGCTCATCAGGTTCTTCATGGGGAACATGGCGACGAGGTCCATCATGCCGTCGCCGTTGACGTCCTCCATGCTGGCCTGGAAGGTCCCGTTGTTCTTCTGAGCGATGGGCGTGTCCGGACCGGTGCCGTCACCCAGCGTCAGGGAGGACGCGTTGATCTCGGCCACGTCGAGGTCAGCCGAACCCAGGATTGCCACCGGAATCACGCCCCCGCTCTTCCGGTTGAGCGGGTTATCCAGCGATCCGGGCATGATGTCGATTTCGATGTCGACGTACGGCACCGTCAGGATCAGTGCGTCCGTACCGACGCCACCGTCCTTGTCGGTGACCGTCAGGCTCACGGTGTAGTTACCGGCCACGCAGACCTGGCGGCTGGCCTGGATGGCCGCCGACTGGTTGTTCGTCTGACCGCTCGTGTTGGCTCCGAAGCCCCACGCCAGGACCCAGCCCCATGGATTATCCACGAGGCCCGGATCGCTGAACGTCCCGGAGAAGTTGTACGTCTGCCCGGACTCCACCACGATGTCCGGCCCGGCGTTGACCGTCGGGTTGACGTTGTTCACGGTGATCACCGCGACGTCGCTCCCCGTGTCGTCATCATCGGTGACGGCGACGGTGACGTTGACCGGGCTGGGCACGTTGTCCACGTAAGTGTGCAGCAGGGTGAAGGTCTTCCCGCTCAGGGTCAGGGGCTGGATGCCGCTGCCATCGCCGTAATTCACCGTGGCGCTCCAGGGGTCGGCGCCGGGATCCGTGAACGAGCCGCCCCGGTTGAGCTGGTCGCCTTCGTTGAGGGTGGCGTCGGCGCCGGCGGCGACGACGGGGATCACGTTGAGGATGGCGACGCTCGATCCGGCGGTGCCGGCGTCGAAGCCGTCGCTCACCGTGACCGAATAGCTGTAGTTGCCATCGTTGGCGTACGTGTGATCGGGATGGTCGTTGGAGCACGCCGCAGGAGGCGTACCGCCTCCACAGGTGCCGTCGCCGAAGTTCCACGAGAACGTCAGGAGGTCCTCGTCGTCGTCGGCGTCCATGGTGCCGCGGGCGTCGAAGTTCAGGACCGAGCCCTCCAGGAGGCTGCCCGTCGGGCCGCTGATCACGGCGGCGGGCGCGGCGTTGTTGGCGCCGTAGAGGTTGTCGATGGTCGCCTGGTCCGTCGGGCCGAGCGCCGACCGCTGGCCCATGACCGCACCGTTCAGGGGCTGCGTCGCGGTGATCGTCGGGAGAGCGCCAATGGCGAACGCGTCGGCGGGGTAGTGCATCATGGAGCCGTAGTCATACGCACCGATGTCCGTGGCGCCGGAGCAGGGGTCAGTCTGATTGCCGGCACCGGCCTTGTAGAAGTTTCCGAGCTTGGTGGGGTCGACCTGGGCGTAGTCGATCGTGACGAAGCCGTCGCGGTCGCAGCGCGTGTGCTCGTGATACATGCCCAACGCGTGCAGGATCTCATGGGCGGCGTTCCCGCTGGAGCAGCCACCGACCTGCAGGTTGATGAACTGCTGTCCGCCGGACATGCCGATGTCAGACGAACATCCGGTGGCGTCCTGGAAGGTAACGTAGTTCGCTTCACCGCTGCGGAGAACGAAGGTCACACCCGGTGTCTGATCTTCGATGATGTCGATGGCGGCGTCGACGATGGCCGTAGTCGCGTCGGTGATCGTGTACGGAATCACCCCGCCCGGCCAGCGATTGCTCCCGTTGTCGTTGACCACCACCCCCTGCACTCGATCGGCCTTTGACGCTGCCAGCTCGGCGGCGGAAGTGGCGATCTCCCAGGGCTTGCCGATGACGATGTCGCCCTGCCAGACGGCCAGGCCTTCGTGGATCTCGTACGTGATCTCGATCGGCTGGCCGTACCGACCGTAGATGAAGCCGCTCCGGATCTCGCCCTTCGTCGCGTAGCCTTCGACCCCGTTGGACCGGAGTCTCAGGGTCGGGGGGACGGGGACGGGTCCGGGTTCCTGGATCCCGGGATCCGTGAGGAGCGTGCCCTCGTCACGACACGCTGTGAGTCCGATCAGGACGACAAGACAGATCGGGAGAAGCGGCCGAGCGTAGTGCATGGTCAACCTCGAGTTGGGAGGGACGTGGCTCATCAGGTCGAAAGGATTCATGCGGTCCTCTCCACGGGGGAGGGGCGGATGCCTCTCGGCTGTCTGTGAGGGCCTTTCCGGCCGGAACAGGTACTGCCGCCTGCGGAAACCACCCTGGCCGACTTTCATTATTCCTTCCCCAGGGTTGTACGGTGATGACGATCGGCACCGACGGAGCCGGCGCCGGAGGCGAAGCCGTCTCGCAGACAAGCGAAGAAGATGACCGGAATCCGCCAATGCGCGCGCAGCTGTGACAGATTCCCTATCCGGACCGGTCTGCGTGTCAGGAGGTGCCCGAGTCACGGGACCGTAATGGCGAGGTTGAGGACCTCCACATTGGCGGCGCCGGTTCGGAACGAAAGAAAACGATGAGTTGCGAGAAACGAAGGCGTGGAGGCTGGACGAGAGAAGGGCGCCTCGACGTCGCTCCGGTCAGACACGGGTGGGATTTACAAGGCCGCCTCCGATGCGTGGAGCACACCGCGGCACGGCGCCCGGACGGGCGTCATGGCCAGGCAACGGAGTATCCAGCTTCGGCAGGCGAAGGGGTTGTCTCCGCGACACCCCGAACGGCCCCTGACTCGTCGTGGAGACTGCCCGGATCGAATCTCACCGAGCCGACGCGGGTTGTCAACGTCCGTGCGGTCCGGCGATCGGAACAAGCGCAACGTGCGGCGGCGCCCGCTACCGGTTTCCGCGGCTCAGGTAGTCGGCCGCCTCAGCCAGCTCCGGCCGTGGCGATCCGGTCACGGCCAGCGCGCGCAGCTCGCGGTAGTACGTCGTCGCGAGCGCGGAATCGCCCATCTTCCGGGCCGAACGTGCGGCGCCGACCAGGCTGTCGAAGCGCCGTGGCTCCGCTTTCAGCGTTGACTGGTACGCCCGGAGCGCCTCTTCCGGACGATCCAGCTCGAGCAGCAGATCACCCAGCAGCTCCGAGGCCGGAAGGATCGGCGCGGGTGTCACGGGAGGCTTGGGAGTGCCCGCCTCCAGGCGCACGGCTTCCTGCATGAGCCGGATCGCGCCGTCGCCATCGTGTTCCGCTTCGTCGAGCCAGGCCTCCGCACCCAATTGCAGGACTTCGGTCTGGCGGGTGAAGAGGTCCTCACCCAGCCGCTTTGAGGCATCTCTCAGCGCGACGAGTCGCTCGACCGCCGCTCGCGCGGCCGGCACGTTGCCCGTTCGAGCCGCGCCGATCCCGCGGGCGAACCACGTGACCGCTTCCGGCCACGGGAAGAGGTCCCACGTCAGCCGCGGATCCGGCCGCGGGACCAGGCTTTCCGCCTGTGCCCAGTCGCGCCGCTCGAGCGCGTAGCGCGCCGGAATCGAGGACAGGTGGAACGCCGTCTTGAAGCTCGGCTGGAGGTCGGCCGTCTGCTGGAGCCGGGTCATCGCGGCGAGCGCGGCCGTATCGTCGCCGACCTGCAGGAGGGCGTAGACCAGGTACTCCGTCGCGTGCGGGAACTCATCCCAGACCCACTGCTGCCGGTCGCCGGCGGGATTCTCCAGCGCGGCCTCGGCGGCCATGCGATTGCCGGCGATGACGTCCGCCCACTCGCCGAGCCGGACGTAAATGTGCGTCGGCATGTGCAGCGCATGGGGATTCCGCGGAGCGATCTCTCCGTAGCGCCGCACGACGTCCAGCGACTCGCGCTCCCGCCCGGGCGCATCATTCGCGTGGATGGTGTAGTGAATCGCCCCGGGATGCGTCGGCTCGACCGCGAGGATCTCCTTCAGCACCGACGCGGCCTGTTCCTGGTGCGTCAGCTCGCCCGACGCGGGCGCGGTCGCCAGCAGCGAAAGCGCGTAGAACGCCTTCGCCTCGATGTCATCCGGGTACGCTTCGTACAGCGCCCGCAGCTCGTCGGCCCAGCGGGCGATGCGTTCCCAGTAGTCCTCGAGCGACGGATCGAAGAACGCCGCCGTGCTGTTGATGAACATCGTCTCCCGGCGCGTTGTCGCCGGCATCTCGCGTGCCCGCGACGCTTCCTCCCAGCCACGCCGCAGATCCTCCGCGCCCGGCCGGGTCGGCCAGAGCGGCTGGAAGTACGTCATCGCGATGCCCCAATGCGCCATCGCGCACCCGGGATCCGCCGCCGCGATCGCCGAGAACTCGGCCCGCGCCCGCGAGTACGTCATGTGGTGCAGGAGCGCCACGGCCCGGTCGAACCGGGGCTGAGTCTCCTCCTTGCAGGAAACCTCGAAATGCACAACGCCAAGACTCTCCGGCCGGAGTTCATCCTGACCGGATGCCGCGAGCGGAAGAAGCGCCGTGCCGGCGACGACCAGTACTGCAATCGAAACGTGATGTGCCAGCATTCGCGGCCTTTCCGCCACAGGGTCCCGCGCTCCACCAGCACGGCGCGCGTCGATCAGGCTAGGCTCTCCCGGTACACGATCCCGCGGCTCCTGAGTCCGTCGAGCAGGAACTCGAAACAGCGGTCGTCCCGCCCGAGGAATTCGGGCGGGATGATGCCCGGCGTTTCGTAGAGTCCCGCCCGGAGCAGGCGAACGGCCACGGTCGCGGTGTAGCCGGTCGTCCTCGCCATTGAGTGCACGCCGGTCTCCGCGTCGTAGCGATCGAAGAGGTCGTACGTGTAGCGCTTCCGCTCCCCGTCCTTCTCGCCCTCGACGACGATCCGCATGATCGTGATGTCCACGTCGCCGGGCTCCAGCTTCCACTTCGGGAAGAGCAGCCGCGCCGTCAGCGCCATCGGGCTCACCGCGCAGCCCCCGATGTCGATTGGCGACGGGTCGAAGAAGCCGGCTTCTCTCAGCACGGCCATCTTCTCGATGTGGCCCGGGTAGCGGAGCGTCTTCTCCTTGAGATTCGGGGCTTCGATGGTGGTGGCCAGGGTGCGCAGACCGTCGGTGTTGAACGCCTCCAGCGTGCCCAGCTCCGGGAAGCTGATGAACTCCGGGTCGCTCAGCGCCGGTCGGACGACGAGGTGTCCATTCTCCACGTACCGGGCGGGACGGACGTACTCCTCGATCACGTCGATGGGAGAGAAGGGGGCCTTGTACTCCCACGGCCACTCCCGGATCTCCGGCAGGCCGCCGACGTAGATCACGACGCTCTCGGTGCGATCGAGCAGCCGGTCGACGTGGCCGACCAGGACGTTGCTCATACCGGGCGCGACACCGCAGTCGACGACCGCCACGACACCGCGTCGCCTGGCGAGTTCGTCCAGACGGAACGGATCCTCCGGGAAGAAGGCGATGTCCACCACGTTCTTCCCCGCCTCGATCACGGTCTTCAGGGTCTCGAACCCCATGAACCCGGGCACGGCGCTGACGACCATGTCGCTCCCGGCCGCCCGCGACGTCACGACCGCCGGATCGGAAAGGTCGGCCCGCACGGTGGACACCCGGGAGTCCTTCTCCCGGATCCGCTCCAGCCGGGTCCCGTCGATGTCGACGACGGTGACCTCCATGTCGTCGTCCTGCGCCAGGTCCAGTGCCATCGGGCCTCCGACGAGGCCACCACCCAGTACCACGATCCTCATGGATCTCCTCCCGCTTCCCCCGCGATCGTTGTCGTGCCGCGGCGCCTCCACGGATCGACGCGCCGCAATATGCAGTTCCTCACGACGTACGGCCACGGATGGTGACGCGGCGTGTCGCTCGGTGGTGCGCGCTACCGCGCGGTGGGCACGGCCACGCCGATGTCCTGCGCGATGTTCTGGAACTGTGGATCCGCGCGCAGTCCGCGGAACAGGGGGTGGAGCAGCGTGAGCGGCAGGTTCGAGTCGCTGCGGGCGCTGTCGGCGCGCTCGAGCCGCTGAAGCGCGGCCGCGTCATCGCCGACCGCGGCGTACCAGAGCGCGGCGATGGAGAGCGGCATGCGGTCCTCGACGCCGGCCAGCGCGGCCTCGGCATCGGCGCGCCGCGCCGGATCGGCGACGGCTTCCGCGACCGCGCGGAACGCGGCGGCGATCTCCGCGTTGCCGGATGCGGCCGCGGGCAACGCGGCCATCGCGTCGTCGGTCCGGTGCAGGTCGAGCGCGACGAGGGCGAGGTTCATGCCGCCGTTCGCGTACGACGGGTAGAGCAGCTCGAGGTCGTGGAACTCCGCGAGCGCGGCTTCCTCGTCGCCCGTCACGGCGCGCAGGTACGCGCGCACGGCGAGCGCGGCGGGCGAGAGCGGGTCGAGCGAGATCGCTTCCTCGATCTCGGTGCGCGCGCGGGTGGTGTCGCCCGTCAGCATCGAGACCTCCGCGTACCACTGGTGCGCCGTCGCATACCCCGGGTTGAACTCGGTGGCGCGACGGTATGCCTGTTCCGCGGCGACGAGGTCCCACTCGAAGTTCTGCGCCATCTGGCCGAGCGCGGCGTGTGCCTCCGCGAGCTGGCCGTCGATGGCGAGCGCGCGGGCGGCGGCCTCGTTACCGCGCGCGGCGGCCTCCTCGATCGGCGTGTCGCCGAGCGCGGGTAGCACGGACCAGGCCTGGGCGAGGCCGGCCCAGGCGAGCGCGTAGTCGGGGTCCTCCGCGAGCGCTTCCTGGAACCGCGCGACCGCCTCGCGCACGCTCGTGTCCGTCCGCTGGTTCCAGAGCGCGCGGCCCTGCAGGTAGAGCTCGTGCGCGCGCACGTTCGACGTGCCGCCCGTCGCGTTGCCGGCCGGTACGGCCAGCTGCTTCCGCAGCTGCGTCACGATCGCGTTCGAGATCTCGTCCTGGATCGCGAACACCGACGCCTCCGACCGGTCGTACGTCTCCGACCAGATGTGGAACCCGGTGCGCGCGTCGATCAGCTGCGCCGTGACGCGGAGACTGTCGCCCTGTTTCCGGATGCTGCCCTCGACCACGGACTCGACGCCGAGCTGCCGGCCGATGTCCTGGATGGCCTCGTTCCGTCCCTTGAACGCGAACGACGAGGTCCGCGCCGCGACCCGGAGCCCCTCCACGTGCACGAGCCGGTTCAGCAATTCCTCCGCCATGCCGTCGCCGAAGTATCCCTGGTCGCCGGCCGGGCTCAGGTCCGTGAACGGCAGCACCGCGATCGAGCTGATCGCCTCGGTCCGCGCGCCCGGCGCGATGGCCGGCCCGAACCGGGAGTACGCCGCGAACGTGACCAGCGCGACCAGGATGCCGAGCCCGAAGAACCCGGCCGCCCGCCCCGCCAGCACCCGCTGCGGCGATGCCGCCGGCACCTCGACCGGCTGCTCGCCGTCCCCCGTCCGGACGACGCCGCCCGGCGTGAGGTCGAACATCCAGGCGAGCACGACCGCGAGCGGGAACCCGAGCAGGGCCAGCACCACGATCATGCGCGGCCCCCACTCCGGCAGCTCGAGCAGCGGGAAGACGGTGGACGAGACCTCGATCACCGCCCACGCCGCGACCGCGTACACTCCGACCACGCGGAACACGCGGCGCCGCCTCGCCTGCTCGAATACCCGTCCCACCCGTCGCCCGATGCTCATGACCTCTCGTTACGGTGGACTCTCACCCCCATTGGATATCTCAGGGCCCGCCCGGGTTGTTCCCGGCCCCGCCTCGTCGCCCGCCCCTCGTCGCCCGCCGTCCCGCGGGTCCGAAGCAAAAAGCCCCCGCACCATCCGGCGCAGGGGCTCTCACCATGATCCCGGCACACTCGCTCACCGCGGTTTCGCCGGCGCCCTCTCCAGCGGCGCGAACATCCCCGCCTCGACCGGCGCCGGCATCCCGCCCTCCTTGAGGTACAGCCGCGAGTACGGCTCCGTGTCGGTGACGAGCGCGTAGACCTCGCGCTTCCCGTCGCGCGCGACCTCGACCACCATGTCGTTCGGGATCCGGATCGCGGGCGCCGCGACCATCCAGTCGTGCTCCCAGACGCGGACCGGGTGCGTCGTACCGAGGTCGTAGGCCGTGTAGGTCCAGCCCGCCGTGTCCGCCACGGCGAGCGGCGTGTTGCGGCCCGGCAGCCCCGAGTCCTTGCAGCCGGCCGCCGCCACCGCGAGCAGCGCCGCGGCCCCGATCGCCGCCCAGCCCCGTCCGACCATCCTGCCCATCCGACCTCCTCGATTGACGCGCCCGACCGTTTCCGTTCATCTTCTGGCGCCCGGACCGCCGGCCCGGGCACGAACCCCGGAATCGCGAACAGGAGGCCGCCGGATGCGCATCGCGCTCGACCCGATCCCTCTCTGCCTCGGCATCTACGCGTACGTCGGTGGCGTCCTCGCGGGGGCCACGGAGAAACGCGAAGCCGAGGGCGCCGAGGCGCTCGGCCGGCGCATGGCGCGACAGCGGAAGGCCGCCGACCGCGACGTCCAGAAGATGGTCCGCACCCTGCACGCGGACGTCAAGATCGCCGACAAACTGCTCAAGAAGACCGGCGACCTGTGGAAGATATCACAGGAGACGGACCTCGTCGACCTGGTCATCGAGCCGCGCAGCGACGGCAACGGTCCGCGTGCCTACGTGCTGCTCAAGCCGCGCGAGATCCGGCCCCTGCTCGAGGCCGTCCGCGAGGCCGCCGTCGGGACCGGCGAGAGCGAGGCGACGCTGGCCGAACTCGACAAGGCCATCGAGTCCCTCGACCCGCGCGCCGGCGACTACCTCGCCTTCGGCTTCGATCCCTGGACCGGCTGACTACGGCGGCCTGACGCGCCCGGCCGCAACGCTCAGCGCAGCGCCCGCAGGATCCGCGCGCCGAGCGCTTCCACCTGCCAGTTGCGGACGTCGGGCATCGCGCGGAGGGCCTCGAGGTCGGAGGGGCGGTGCCGGGCGATGTCCTCGAGCTGCTGGCGCGGCATGAGGAAGCCGCGCTCGAGGCCGAGCTCCTGGGCGGCCTCGTCACGGGCGGCCCGGAGCCGGTCGGCGAGGCGGTCGAAGTCGGGATCGGGCGGCGGCCGGCGCGGTCCGCGCTTGCGGACGGGCCATGACTCGGGCGGGGTCGCGACCGCTTCCTTGACGATGGCCACGATCTCGTTGCCGTAGCGGTCGACGAGGCTGCCGGGCATGGCGGGGACGCCGGCGAGCGCGGAGCGGGAGGTCGGGCATTCGCGGGCGATGTTGACGACGGCGTCGTTACCGAGCACGCGGAAGGGCGCCACGTCGCGGCCCTCGGCGGTGGTGTCTCGCCAGCCGTGGACGGCGCGGAGCACGGCGAGCTGCCGGCCGCGCAGGTCGCGGGTGTTGCGGAGTTTCCAGAAGGGTTCGACGGCGGGCTCGGTCCCGGCGTTCGTCGCGGTGCGCAGCGCGAACTCCTCGCGGGCCCAGCCCATGCGGCCGAGCGCATCCAGCGATTCCGCGAGGCGGTCGCGCAGCTCGGGCAGGTGGCGTGTGTCCTCGGCCGCGTACTCGAGCTGGTCGGCGCTGAGCGGGCGCCGAGCCCAGTCGGCGCGCTGGTGCGTCTTGTCCATGCGGATGCCGAGGTGTCGCGCGGCGAGTCCGGCGAGGCCGATCGAGGTCTCGCCCAGGAACTGCGCCGCGACCTTCGTGTCGAACAGCCGGTTCACGCCGATCTCGTAGTCGCGGCCGAGCAGGCGCAGGTCGTACTCGGCATCATGCAGTACGACCTCGGTGTCCTCATCGAGCAGGACGGGGCCGAGCGGGGCGACGTCCACCGCGAGCGCATCCACGACCCACGTCGCCTCGCGGGTGGACATCTGTACGACGCATACGCGGTCGCGGTACCGGTGGTAGCCGGCGGCCTCGGTGTCGATGGCGAGCAGCGCGCAGCCGGCGACCGTCTCGACGACCGTGTCGAAGTCGTGTTGCGAATCGATGAAGTGCATGGTACCGGAACGACGCACGGTGGTTTGCGCCCGGCCGGAGCCTCCCGTAGGATTCGAATCAACGCCCGCGGCGGGTGAAGCGAGCCACGAAGGTATCGGATTCCGACGTTCGCTACCACCTCGTGGGCCCGGATCCCTCAGCGGAGGCGCGTGTGCCCGCTCCGGCAGCTGCCGGTCTTCTGGTCGTCGCCGACCGCGTCCTGACGTTCGACGATTCCGTCGAGTCCGTACCCGATGCCGTGCTCGTCCGGGGCGGTCGCGTGGCCGCGATCGGCCGGGCATTGGCGTTGCGCTCGGCGGTGACGGGCGTCGAGGTCCTCGATTTCCCGGGCGCGTCCGTGCTGCCCGGCCTCACCGACTCCCACATTCACCTGACCGAGTGGGCGCTGGCCCGGCGCGAGGCCGACCTGTCGGCCGCTACCACGCCCGACCATGCGGCCGCTCTGGCGTACGCGGCGGCGTTGGGCGCGGACGGCGAGTGGGTGCGCGGCCGCGGCTGGGACCCGCACCGCTGGGGCGGGACGTACCCCGACCGGTCGCGGCTGGACGCGCTGCTGCCGGACCGGCCGGTCGTGCTGCAGAGCCACGACATGCACGCGCTCTGGGTGAACGGCGAGACGCTGCGCCGGGCCGGGATCGGGCCGGGCACGGCGGACCCGGAGGGCGGCCGCATCCTGCGTGACGCGGACGGCGCGCCGTCCGGCGTGCTGCTCGAGAACGCGGGTGCGCTGGTCACGCGCGTGCTGCCCGCGCCCGGTGATGAGACGAAGGAGAACGCGGTTCTGGACGCGCAGGCGCAACTGCACGGCTGGGGCATCACGGGCGTGCACGCGTTCCCGTCCATCCACATCGCGGAGCGCGACCCGTTCGCGGTGCTCGAGTCGCTGCGCGAACAGGACCGGCTCCGGCTGCGCGTCCTGCGGCACCTGCCGCTCGACCACCTCGACCGCGCCATTGCGAGTGGGCTCCGCAGCGGGATGGGCGGCGAGTGGATCCGGGTAGGCGCCGTGAAGATGTTCCTCGATGGCGCGCTCGGCTCGCGTACGGCGTGGATGCTCGAGCCGTACGAAGGCTCCGCCGATCGCGGCGTCGAGGTGATGCGGGAGGAGGAGTTCCGCGCGCACGTGCGTCGCGCGGCCGAAGCCGGCATCGCGACGACGGTCCACGCCATCGGCGATGCCGCCGTCGGGCGCGCTCTCGATGTCCTCGCGGCGGCGCCCGTCGATCGCATTGCGCTGCCGCACCGGATCGAGCATGTGCAGTGCTGTCCGCGGGGCCGGTTGGCCGATGCGGGCCGGGCGGGCGTCGCGTGTTCCGTGCAGCCGGCGCACCTGATCACCGACTGGCCGATCGCGGACCGGCACTGGGGCGCACGCGCGCGGACGACGTACGCGTTCCGCTCGCTCGCGGAGCACGGCGCGGTGCTCGCGTTCGGCTCCGATGCGCCGGTCGAGCCGGCCGACCCGCGGCTCGGCCTGTACGCGGCCGTGCACCGGATCGATCTCGAGGGCCGCCCGGCGGGCGGCTGGCAGCCGGCCGAGCGGCTCGGCATTGATGCCGCGTTCCGGGGGTACACGATCGGTCCGGCCATCGTGGCCGGGCATCCGCGCGGGGGCCGGATCACGGTCGGCGCCCTCGCGGACTTCGCGGTCTGGGCCGGCGATCCGCTCGCTGCGGAAGGCACGGACCTGCTCGGGCTGGAATGCTTGGCAACCGTAGTGGGCGGTGAGCTGGTGCACGGCTGATGCGCCGGCCGAACCGCCGGGAGACGTTTCTTGCGCACGAAAATCGTCGCGACGATCGGACCGTCCACATCGGAGCGTGACAAGGTCCACGCCCTGGCCGAGCTGGGCGTCGACGTCATCCGCGTGAACTTCGCGCACGCCAGCCACGAAGAGGCTGGCCGCATCATCGAGTGGGTCCGCGAAGCCTCGGCCATGTGCCACCGGCCGATCGCCGTGCTCGCCGACCTGGCCGGCCCCAAGATCCGGGTCGGCGACCTGCCCGCGAACCTCCGGCTCGAGCCGCGCGAGACCGTCGTGCTCGCGCCCGAGGGCGTCGCCACCGGCGACGAGCTTCCCGTCACCTACGCCGGGCTCGCCGCCGACACGAAGCCCGGCGACCGCGTCCTGCTCGATGACGGCCTGCTCGAGCTCGTTATCCGCTCGATCGAGGGGCAGCGCGTCACCTGCGTGGTCGAGCGCGGCGGGCTGCTCCGCTCGCACAAGGGCATCAACCTGCCCGGCATCGAGGTGAGCGCCCCCTCGCTCACGCCCAAGGACCTGGCCGACCTCGAATGCGCGCTGGCCAACGACATTGACTACGTCGGGCTCTCCTTCGTGCAGCGCGCGAGCGACGTGACCGACCTCAAGCGCCGGATCGACGGTCGCGCGCTGGTCGTGGCCAAGATCGAGAAGGACAAGGCGCTCGAGGACCTGGAGGCCGTGCTCAGCGCGACCGACGCGGTCATGGTCGCGCGCGGCGACCTCGGCGTCGAGCTGCCCTTCGAGGACGTGCCCGTCGCGCAGAAGCGGATCATCCAACTCGCCAACCTGTACGGCCGGCCCGTCATCACCGCCACCCAGATGCTCGACTCGATGATGCACAATCCGCGGCCGACGCGGGCGGAGGTGAGCGACGTCGCCAACGCGGTGTTCGACGGCACCGACGCCGTCATGCTCTCCGGCGAGACCGCGGCCGGCGCGTACCCGCTGCTCGCGCTCGAGGCGATGGGCCGCATCGTCGGCGCGACCGAGAAGACGCCCGCCTACGCGGACGGCCCCAAGTACGACGTCCCGCTGAGCAGTCGGCTGCACGTCGGGTTCACGCCCACCGAGCATGCCATTGCGGCCGCGACAGTCGAAGCCGTACGCCGGCTGGGCGCGCCCGCCATTGTCACGTTCACGCGCACGGGCTCGACCACGCGTCTCGTGTCCAGCTACCGGCCGGGCGTCCCCATCATCGCCGTGTCCGACGACCTCCGCACCTGGCGCCAGCTCGCGCTCGTCTGGGGCGTGCACCCGGTGCGGCTCGAGGCCGAGGTCAGCTACGAGGCGATGCTCGCGGCCGCCCGCGACTACCTGCTCGCCGCGCGCATCGCGGAACGCGGCCAGCGCTTCATTGTCACCGCGGGCGTGCCCTTCCACGTCGCCGGCACGACCAACATGCTGCGCGTGGAGGAGCTGTGAAGCTCCGCTTCCTCGGCACCGGCACGTCGTTCGGCATTCCCGTCATTGGCTGCGGCTGCGCCGTGTGCACGTCGCCCGACCCGCGCGACCGCCGCACCCGCCACGCCGCCCTGCTCTCAACCGATGACTTCGCCCGCAACGTGCTCATCGACACGCCGCCCGAGCTGCGGCTGCAGCTGGTCGCCGCCCGCGTACGAACGCTCGACGGCGTGTTCTTCACGCACGCGCACGCCGACCACATCCACGGCATCGACGACGTCCGCATCTTCTCGTTGCGCGCCCGCCAGCCGGTGCCCGCGTTCGCCGACCCCGCGACCGCGCACCGCCTGCGCCCCGCGTTCCCCTACATCTTCGATCCCGGCTACCATCCGCCCGAGGGCACGACCCGGCCCGAGATCGAGTTGCACACGTTCGCCGCCGGCGTGCCCGTCGACATCGGGCCCTTCCGGCTGCTGCCCTTCGAAGTGCCGCACGGCGACGTCGCCGTGTTCGGGTTCCGCGCCGGCGCGCTCGGCTACGTGACCGACGCCAAGACGTTGCCGCCCGCGGCGCGCGAGGCGCTGGCCGGCGTGCGCGTTCTCGTGCTGAACGCACTCTGGCGCGGCAACCCGCATCCCACGCACTTCAACGTCGAAGAAGCGGTCGAGATGGCGGCGGAGATCGGCGCCGAGCGCACCTACCTGACCCACCTGACCCACCGGGTCCGTCACGCCGAGCTGGCCGCTTCGCTGCCGCCCGGCCTCGAACCCGCGTACGATGGGCTCGTCGTCGACGTGCCCGACGATTCCTGAACCCGTCCGGTGGCATCATGGCTGATCGCCTGCTCCTCGATTACAACCACATGCTCGTCCCCTCGATCGGCGCACACGGCATTGAGCCCGCGGACCTCGAGCGCATTGCGCCCCGCGTCGCCGACATTGTCGCCGGCCTCGACGCGCGGCGCAGCGCGGGTGAGCTCGGCTTCCTCGACCTGCCCTTGGAACGCCCGCTGGTCGAGCAGATCCGCGCCTTCGCCGATGGCGTCGGCCAGGCCTTCGACACCATCATCGTCCTCGGCATTGGCGGTTCCGCGCTCGGCACGCTGGCGCTGCAGCACGCCCTGCGCCCGCCTCACTGGAACGAGCTCGACGACGAGGCGCGCGAGTACTTCCCCCGCCTCTACGTGCTCGACAACGTGGATCCGACCACCATTGGCCCGTTCCTCGGCCGTCTCGACCTGCGCCGCACGCTGGTCAACGTCATCAGCAAGTCGGGCGCGACCGCCGAGACGATGTCGCAGTTCCTGGTCGTGCGCGAGCGCATGCGCGAACTCTTCGACGAGGAGTACCGCACGCACTTCCTGTTCACCACCGATCCCACCAACGGCGTGCTGCGCACCATTGCCGAGGCGGAGTCGATCGCCACGCTGCCCGTCCCGCCCAACGTCGGCGGCCGCTTCAGCGTGCTCTCCGCCGTCGGCCTGCTCCCGACCGCACTGGTCGGCGTGGACATTGAGGCGCTCCTCGCAGGCGCCGCGCGCATGGCCGAACGGTGCCGGGCGACCTCGCTTCGCGAAAACCCCGCCGCCCTCTACGGCACGCTGCAGTACCTCGCCCAGACCGCGCGCGGCGCCAACGTCCACGTCATGATGCCGTACTCCGACCGCTTGTACGGCATGGCCGACTGGTTCCGCCAGCTCTGGGCCGAGAGCCTCGGCAAGAAGCTCTCGGTCGAGGGCGCCGAGGTGTTCCGCGGGCCGACCCCGGTCAAGGCGCTGGGCACGACCGACCAGCACTCGCAGGCGCAGCTCTACATGGAGGGCCCGTTCGACAAGACGATCACGCTGCTCGCCGCGCGCGAGCGCGCGACCGACGTCGCGATCCCCGAGGCGTACCCCGACATCGACGCCATCGCGTACCTCGGCGGCCAGTCGCTCGGCCGCCTGATCGACGCGGAACGGCACGCGACCGCCGGCGCACTGGCCCGCGCCGGCCGCATGAGCATGACGATCGAGTTGCCCGCCATTGACGCCGGCTCGATCGGAGAGCTCATCCTGATGCTCGAGATCGCGACCGTCGTGGCCGGCGCGCTCTACGGCGTGAACCCGCTCGACCAGCCCGGCGTCGAGCTCGGCAAGGTGCTGACCTACGGCCTCATGGGCCGCCCCGGTTTCCCGCCGCCCGACGATGCGGCGCCCGATCCGGCGAACGTGTGCGCGTGACGCACGACACAGTGAACGCAGGCGACGCGGACGCCGCCGGCGACCCGGTCCTCGACCTGCTCCGGACCGTCGCACGCGACATTGCGCACGAGCTGCGCGGTCCGGTGCAGGCCGTCGTCGTAAACTCCGAGGTTGCACGGCTCAAGCTCAACGACGGTGACGCGGCCGCGGTCGCCGAGCGCATTGACATCATCGAGGCCGAGGTGCGCAGGCTGCACGGCCTCACCGATGCCTTCCTCGCACTGATCCGCCCCGTCTCCGACGAGCCACGTATCACCGGCATCGACGCCGCGCTCGCGAAGGTCGAGCCGCTTCTCCACGCGCTCGCTCGCGCCGCGCGCACCCCGATCCGCCGCCAGGCCGAAGGCGACGACGCCCTCATCCGCGCCCGCCCCCAGCCCCTCGCCCTCGCCATCACCGCCGTCGTCGTCGCCCAATGCGCCGCCGCCGGTCCGCAAGGCGAGGTCACGCTGCTCCGCCGCACGACCGCCGATTCCGTCGATATCATTGTCCACGCCACCCCCGCTCCCGCCCCCGCCCGCCCCCGCTCCCGCCGCCCCCGCTCCCGCCCCCGCAAACGCCTCCGCCTCCGCCCCCGCCCCCCGCTCCATTCAATCTTGGCTCACCCCCGACGGCGGAACCGTCCACCCCCTCCCGGGGTCCGATCCCGACAGGCCCGCCGCAATCCGTATCCGGTTGCCGCGCGCCGACATTGCTTGACCCTCCGGATTCCGGAGGGGTACTTTCACGCGGCGGCGGGCTTTCCGCCCGGCCGCCCGACCACGGCAGGTGCAATGCCCTCCAGGCTACTCATCGCGGACGACGAGAAACACGTCGCCGAAGGTCTCCGCCTCCTTCTCGAGGCCGAAGGCTTCGACGCCGTGACCGCCGAGGACGGGGTCCAGGCCTGGGACCTCGTGAAGACGGGCGAGTTCGACCTCGTGCTGGCCGACCTCCGCATGCCGGGGCTCGACGGCCTCGAGCTGTTCGCCCGCATGCGCGAGAAGGGCATCGACACCGAGGTCATCTTCATCACGGGCGAGAGCAGCATTGATTCCGCCGTCGAGGCCATGCGCAGCGGCGCCTACGACTACCTCTCCAAGCCGCTCGACCTGGCCCGGCTCAAGGCGCTCATCCCGCGGGCGCTCGAGAAGTTCGAGGTCCGCACCGCCTACCGTGAGCTGCAGAAGAAGCTGGAGAGCCTGACCCGCTACGGCGACATGCTCGGCCAGTCGGAG
>CAWAYJ010000006.1:0-23155 GCA_963786235.1 uncultured Gemmatimonadales bacterium | reverse complement strand
AATCCGGCGGCTCGGCGCGGGCGCGCACGCTACCGGATCGGACACGCCACCGGATCGCGCACGCCGCCGGATCGCACATGCCGCCGGATCGCAAACGCCGCCGGATCGCACATGCCGCCGGATCGCAAACGCCGCCGGATCGCACACGCCACCGGATCGCGCAGCCGACGTCGCCACCATCCCACCGCTGGCTGACGCGCCTACTGCTTCACCACGCGGAACTTGCCGCTCTCGGACGGCATCGGGCGGGCGACGCGGCGCGGACGATACGGAGCGGGTGACATGAGGCGGGCGGCATCAGTTGGGCACGCGCGCGGACCCGGCTGGCGTGCTGTCCCGCCTGTGTGACTTCACATCCGGAATACGCGTCTCCGGCTCGGTCGAAACCGCGTTTGTCGAGTTGTCCGCGAATACCGCGGTCAACGCGACATGAGGCACGGGGCGGCCGTGTCGCCTGACGCGAATTCCGGGTATATCGCGGAAAAAACGACAAACGCGCTCCCGGGCAACCGCGGATGTCGCGTTTTCGGCTCGGGAGCGGGGTCCGCGCGGCTCGCGGCTTCCGGGAGCGGACGATCTCCGGGTCGGGATCCGTCCGACGCGCGCGCGTGTCGACGGGCCAGCCGGGTCGGCCATCCGGTGCGACGCGTGGATGCAGCCGGCGCGCCGGGGTTCTACATTGCGGGCGGTCCATGCTCGCCAGTCGTCGTACCGGTCGCCGCGCTCACGCCGGACGGGATCACCAGTCCGTTGGAGGACACAATGCCCACCCGCCGCCTGGTCCTGACTCTCGCCACTGCCCTGACCGCCATCGCCGTCGGCGCGCCGGCCGCGCCGGCCGCCGGCCAGCAGCGGCCCATGACCGCGCGCGACCTGTGGTCGCTCGGTCGCGTCGGTGGTCCCGCGCTGAGCCCGGACGGCAGCCGGGTCGCGTACACGGTGACGCGCTACGACCTCGACACGTTCAAGTCGAAGACCGACATCTGGATGGTGCCGGTGGCGGGCGGCGAGCCGGGGCGGTTCGTCACGTCGGAGACGGGCAGCAACAGCGCGCCCGCGTGGTCACCGGACGGCAGCCGGCTGGCGTTCATCTCGAGCCGTGG
This sequence comes from uncultured Gemmatimonadales bacterium, assembly GCA_963786235.1. Lineage (GTDB taxonomy): Bacteria > Gemmatimonadota > Gemmatimonadetes > Longimicrobiales > RSA9 > CAWAYJ01. The sequence goes on along the minus strand of CAWAYJ010000006.1, from coordinate 22,052 downwards.
CGGCACGCCGCAGGTGTACGTGATACCGGCAGCCGGCGGCGAGGCGCGCGCGTTGACGACGCTCGAGACGGGCGCGAGCGGCCCGCTCGTGTGGTCGCGGAACGGGGCGAGGCTGCTGTTCTCCAGCACGGTCGCGCCGGCCGGCAATCCGGCGACTGAGCGCATGCAGAAGATCGCCGCGGAGAAGTCGGAAGCGAAGATCTACGACGAGCTGGGCTACCGTCACTGGGACGAATGGGAAGACGAGTTGCGGAGCCACGTGTTCGCGCTCAATGTCGCCGGCGGCGCCGCCACGGATCTCACGCCCGGTCCGTTCGACTCTCCGCCCATCGCGCTCGGCGGCTTCGTCGATTACGACATCAGCCCGGACGGCATGGAGGTCGCGTTCACGCGCAACACGGACGTGCCCGCGATGGTCGGCACGGGCAACGATATCTGGCTCGTGCCCGCGACCGGCGGCGAGCCCGCGCTGCTCACCCCGAGCGATGCGAACGACGTCGCGCCGCAGTACTCGCCGGACGGCCGCTGGATCGCGTACCTCGCCATGTCACGACCCGGCTTCGAGGCGGACCGGACGCAGCTCGTGCTCTACGACCGGCGGACGCACGAACGCAAGAGCCTGACCGCCGATCTCGACCTCTCCGTGGACTTCTTCACGTGGTCGGCCGACTCGCGCACGATCTGGTTCCTCTCATCCGAGCAGCTCGAGCACAACGTGTATCGCGTGCCGGTGCAGGGCGGCGCGCCCGCGCGCGTGACCGAGGGCGCGTACTACAGCGGCCTCGTCGTTGCACCCGACCAGAAGACGCTGGTGGTGGCGAAGCAGGGCGTGGACCGGCCGGTGGACCTGTTCGCGCTCGACGCGCGGGGCAGGCCACTCCGTCAACTCACGCACGTGAACGACGCGCTGCTCGACCAGCTCGCGCTGCAACCGGTGGAGCCGTTCTGGTTCGACGGCGCTGGCGGGACGAAGGTGCAGGGTTTCATCGTGCGTCCGCCCGGATTCGACGCCGCGAAGAAGTACCCGGTCCTGTTCCTGATCCACGGCGGTCCGCAGGGCGCGTGGCAGGACAGCTGGAGCTACCGCTGGAACCCGAACCTGTTCGGCGCGCCGGGCTACGTGATCGTCGCGGTGAACCCGCGCGGCAGCACGGGCTACGGCCAGACCTTCACCGACGAGATCAGCGGCGACTGGGGCGGCAAGGTCTACACCGACCTGATGAACGGGCTCGACCACGCGCTCGCGACGTACCCGTTCCTCGACAAGGACCGGGTCGCCGCCGCGGGCGGATCGTACGGCGGCTACATGATCAACTGGATCAACGGCCACACCGACCGCTTCGTCGCGCTCATCAACCACGACGGCATCTTCGACACGCGCTCCATGTACGGCGCCACCGAGGAGCTGTGGTTCGTCGAGTGGGAGTTCGGCAAGCCGTGGGAGAACCCCGCGGTGTTCGACCGCTGGAACCCGGCCGCGTCAGCCGGCCGCATGCACACGCCGACGCTCATAATCCACGGTGGCCTCGACTACCGCGTTCCGCTCGAGCAGGGCCTTTCCGCATTCACCACGCTGCGGCGCCAGGGCGTCCCCGCGCGCCTGCTCTATTTCCCGGACGAGGGGCACTGGGTGCTGAAGCCGCAGAACGCGTTCGTCTGGTGGGAGACCATGCACGCGTGGCTGGCGCAGTACCTCGGGAAGCCGGCGACGCTGCCGTAGCGCTCCGCCCGCGGCGGGCGCGACATTCAGCGGCCTTCCGGTTTCCGCAGCGGCACGCCGATGCGTTGCGCGAGCGCCTGGAATCGCGGCTGATCGTGCAGGTCCCAGAAGATCGGGTTGACGCCGATGAACGGCACGCCCTGGTGCTTCTGGCGCGCGGCGGTTTCGAGCCAGTCGATCGCCGACTCCGCCTCACCGGCGCCCGCGTACATCTCCGCGATCATCATCGGGTTCACGTACGTCGCCCGGGCGCGTTCGGCCAGCCGGTCGGCCGCGGCCTTCAGCGCGGCGGGGTACCCGCCGGCGGCGAGGCCGCGATCGAGCACGTCCACCATCTCCGTGTCGCGGCGCGAGGCGAAGAACTGCTTCCTCAGGTCCAGCTCCTCGTCGTGCCGGCCGACGGTGTGCAGCACCATGTAGAGCGGGGTGATGCCGAAGTCGGCGCCGGGGTTCCGCTGTCGCGTTTCTTCGAGCAGCGCGATCGCGTCGTCGAGGCGGCCGGTCGAGGCGAGCAGTGTCGCGTAGAGGCCGGGCACGAACGGGTTGAGCGGGTCGAGCTCCATGGCGAGCCGGCCGTGCTCCAGCGCCTCGTCCCAGCGGCCGAGGATCACGAGGATCTGGCCGTAGAAGACCTGGACCTCCGCGTCGTTCGGGTCCAGCTCCAGCGCGCGCCGGTACCCGGCCTCGCCCCGATCGAATTCCCATTCGACGAGGAACAGCCAGGCGGCTTCGAGGAAACGCGCCCGCGCCAGGTCGGGGTCGAGCGCGAGTGCGCGGTTGAGGTGCGCCTTCAGGGCCGGCAGCGCCTCGGCGGGCGGGACCAGTCCGGCCTGCGCGCGGTAGCCCCACACGCTTGCGACGCCGACCTGCGCGGGCGCGTACGTCGAATCGATCGCGATCGCCGACTCGTAGAACTGCAGCGCGATCGCGAAGTCCTGCGGGTTGAAGCGGCGCAAATGGAAGTCGCCGCGCAGCACCGCCTCGAGAACGCGGGGATCGACGATCGGCCGCTCCCGAAGCCGCGCCTCGGCTCCCGTCGAGAGCACCGTGCCGACTTCGCGGGCGATGCGTCGCGAGACGTCGCGGTACAGCCCGAGCACGCCCTGCATCGTCGCACCGAACGACTCCGCCCAGAGCAGCTTCTCGGTCCGGCCGTCGTACAGGCTGACATCCACGACGACGCTGTCCGCGTCCACCGCGACGCCCGGCTGGATCACGGCATCGACGCCCAGCTCCTCGGCGATCTGACGGATCGGCTTGTCCGACGCGCGGTACCGCAGCACCGACTGCCGGGCCGAGATCGGGATGCCCGTGCGCTGCAGCTCCGACACGAGCGCCTCGTGCACGCCGTCCACGAAGTAGTCCTGCTCCGGATCGCGCGTCATGTTCGAGGCCGGCAGCACGGCGAGCCGCTCGATCGCGGGCCCGGTCAACGCGTCCTTCAGCCACCAGCCGCCGAGCGCGACCGCGGCGAGCGCGATGACCGACGCCGCCGCGCGGAGCCACCGCCGCCGGACCGTGCGCCGTCGTTCGGCCACCGCCGCTTCGGCCGTGATCGCCTCCGTCAGCGCGCCGACCATCTCGTCCGTCGTCGAGAAGCGCTGGCCCGGCTCCTTGGCCAGCGCGCGTCCGATCGCCCGCTCGACGCCCGCCGGGACATCGGGACGCCGTTCCCGGAGCGACGGCACGGACCCGGCCAGGTGCCCGGCCAGGATCGCGCGCGCCGACGATCCCGTGAACGGCGGCGTGCCCGCGAGCATCTCCCACGCCAGGCAGCCAAGGCTGTAGATGTCGCTTCGCGCGTCGACCGTCGCCTCGCCCGTCGCCTGCTCCGGGCTCATGTATGCCGGCGTCCCCAGCGCCACGCCCGTGTCGGTCAGCGTCTCCCCGCCCGCGGCGCTGACCGCGCGCGCGACGCCGAAGTCGGCCACCCGCGCGTGCCCGGACTCGAACAGGATGTTCTCCGGCTTGATGTCGCGATGCACCACGCCCGCCTCGTGCGCCCGGCCCAGCGCACCGCCAACCTCGCGCACGATCCGGATCACTTCGGCGACCGGCAGCTTCCCCTCACGGTTCAGCCGATCGCGCAGCGTCGCCCCCTCGACGTACGGCATGACGTAGTAGAGAAGACCGTCCGCTTCGCCCGAGTCGAAGAGCGGCAGGATGTTCGGATGCGAGAGGCCGGCCGCGATGCGGATCTCGCGCAGGAAACGGTCCGCGCCCAGCTCGTGCCCCGGCCGCGGGCGCAGCACCTTGAGCGCGACGCGTCGGCCGTGCTTGAGGTCCTCCGCCAGGAACACGATCGCCATGCCCCCGCTGCCGATCTCACGCTCGATCCGGTAGCGATCGCCGAGCGCATCGGTCAGCCGGGCGAGGATCCCGTCCCCGTACGACGAGGAGGTCACGACGTCACGCCGCCGCGTTCACCGGGCCGGACCCGGAAGGTGCGGCAGGTCGTGCAGGTACGAGTATATGGCGACGAGGTCGGAATCGTCCGCGAACGTGGAGATCTCCTTCCACGGCATGTCCGCGATGAGCTCGTGGTTGTTGGGATCGACGCCCGTCCGCAGCGTGCGGACGAAGTCCTCGACGCTCCACTGCGGCACGATCTCGGTCAGGTTGGGCCCGCCCGGAGGTCCCATCCCGCCGCCCATGCGCCCCGCCAGATCCTGCCCGTGGCACTCCCGGCACGCCAGCACCGAGACCAGATAATGGCCGTACTCGGCCGACGTGCCCTCCGGTGGCGCGCTGACCGGCTGCGTGATGGGCGGCTGCGCGCTCGTCGGAGCCAGGCCCGCCCCGAGGAGGATCGCCCCCAGCACGTTGAACTTCGCCGGCGGCGAGCCTTCGCCCGTCGCGGGCTGCGCGCGCAGGTAGGCGACGATGGCCTGAACGTCGTCGTCGCTCAGATTGTGGAAGGTCTCCGATGGCATGATGAGCAGCGCGCGCCCGCTCTGGTGCACGCCTTCCCGGATGGCGCGGATCAACTCGCCATCCGACCAGTCCCGGATCTCGCCGGCGGGCGTCAGGTTGGGGGCGTAGAGCGTCCCCACCGGCGGGCCGCCTTCCGCGAGGAAATCCTGTCCGACGAGTGGGGGTGTGCCGTCCGGCGAATGACAGCCGGCGCACAGCCCGGCGAATCGCGCGCCGCGTGCCAGCCGCTCCGGCGTCGCGGTCACATGCACGTCCGGCACGGCCGGCCGGTCGGGCGGGAAGTTGATCCGGTAGAAGCCGACCAGCGCGAGCACGGTCGCCAGGCCGAAGACCAGCGCGAGCAGGCTGGACAGCACGAGCCCCGCCCACTTCACGATCGCGTTGCCGGCGCGCCGGGCGCGGGTGGCGAGCCAGACGGTCACGACGACGGCGACGAGCAGTGCGACTACCCCGACGATGTCGAACATGGTTGTCCCCCCGTTTCTCTCTCAGCCGGTGGATGATCGGGAACCGGACCGCATCGGACACGGCCGCCGGGTTTACGACTCGGATAGAACGGCGCAGAACGACGCACAGCCGGGTGCCGGAAGCGTCCCGGTACCGGCGATCAAGAGCACGAATTGGGGGCAACGCCTCGAATCTAGGCGCGCGGATCTGCGAGCGTCAATGCGGCAACGACACGCCGATGTCGCGCGCGCTGCGTGGGGCGGAGGAGCACCGCATCAGCCTTCGCCGGGCTCCCGCGCGATGATCCGGATCAGGCGGTACGTGTAGGCCGATCCGTCGGCCGGTGGATCCAGCACCTCCCGGCGGCCCACCTCCAGCGTGTAGCGGAACCCCGGCTCGTGCTGGAATCCGTCGATGGGATCGTAGAAGGTCCGCCATTCAGGCGCGCCCGGACTCCGCACCTGGATGCACCGGCCCTTCATCTCTCCCACACAGGGAACGGAGTCCGGCGCCACCTCGAAGACGATGCTCTCCTCGGGGCCGTAGACCGCAGTCGCGGAGGTACACGCCGAGACCGCGATGAAGGCGGTGGCCAGGATCCAGGTTGCGATGCGCTTCATGTCGGATCTCCGGTTCGTTCGGAACGTGCGGGCCGGGACATTTGCATGCCCCGACCCGCCCGTTTGGTTCCACTCGAGGCGCTGCGATCGGCCTAGTGGAGCACCGTCACGTTGTTCAGCCCCCGGATGTTGGTGCAGGCGTCGGTGAGGAAGCCGCGCACCACCAGCTCCGTGGTGGCGATGCTGATGTCACCGTTGCTCACCAGGTTCTTCATGGGGAACATGGCGACGAGGTCCATGATGCCGTCGTCGTTGACGTCCTCCATGGCGGCCTGGAAGGTCCCGTTGTTCTTCTGGACGATGGGCGTGTCCGGACCGGTGCCGTCACCCAGTGTCAGGGAAGACACGTTGATATCGGCCACGTCGAGGTCCGCCGACCCCAGGATCGCCACCGGAATCACGCCGCCGCTCTTCATGTTGAGCGGGTTCTTCAGCGTTCCGGGCATGATGTCGATTTCGATGTCGACGTACGGCACGGTCAGGATCAGTGCGTCCGTACCGACACCACCATCCTTGTCGGTCACCTTCAGGCTCACCGTGTAGCTGCCGGCCACGCAGACCTGGCGGCTGACCTGGATGGCCTGCGTCTGGTCGCTTGTCTGACCACTCGTGTTGCTTCCGAAGCCCCACGCCAGTACCCAGGACCACGGATCGTCCACGATACCCGGATCGCTGAAGGTCCCGGAGAAGTCGTACGTCTGCCCGGACTCCACCACGATGTCCGGACCGGCGTTCACCGAGGGGTCGACGTTGTTCACGGTAATCACCGCGACGTCGCTCCCCGTTGCGTCGTCATCGGTCACGGCGACGGTGACGTTGACCGGGCTGGGCACGTTGTCCACGTACGTGTGCAGGAGGGTGAAGGTCTTCCCGCTCAAGGCAAGAGTCTGGACGCCGCCGCCATCGCCGTAGTTCACCGTGGCGCTCCAGGGGTCGGCGCCCGGATCCGTGAACGAGCCGCTCCGGTTGAGCTGGTCGCCCTCGTTGAGGGTGACGTCGGCGCCGGCGGCGACGACGGGGATCACGTTGAGGATGGTGACGTTCGATCCGGCCATGCCGGCGTCGAAACCGTCGGTCACCGTCACCGAATAGCCGTAGTTGCCGTCGTTGGCGTACGTGTGGTCCGGATTGTCGTCGGTGCACGCCGCCGGAGGCGTTCCGCCTCCGCAGGTACCGTCGCCGAAGTTCCAGGAGAACTTGAGGATGGCCTCGTCGTCGTCGGCGTCCATGGTGCCGCGAGCGTCGAAGTTCAGGACCGAGCCCTCCAGGAGGTTGCCGGTCGGGCCGTTGATCACGACCGACGGCGCGGCGTTGTTGGCGCCGTACAGGTTGTCGATGGTCTCCTGGTCCGTCGGGCCGACCGCCGACCGCTGGCCCATGACCGCACCGTTCAGCGGCTGTATCGCGGTAATGGTCGGGAGCGTGCCGATGGCGAAGGCGTTGGCGGGGTAATGCATGATGGAGCCGTAGTCATAGGCGCCGATGTCCGTGGCGCCGGAGCAGGCGCCGCCCTGGGTGGAGGCGCCGGCCTTGTAGAAGTTTCCGAGCTTGGTGGGATCGACCTGGGTGTAGTCGATCGTGACGAAGCCGTCGCGGTCGCAGCGCGTGTGCTCGTGATACATGCCCAGCGCGTGCAGGATCTCGTGCGCGGCGTTCCCGCTGGTGCAGCCACCGACCTGCAGGTCGATGAACTGCTGCCCGCCGGACATGCCGATGGCAGACGAACATCCGGTGGCGTCCCGGAACGTGACCCAGTTCGCATCCCCTGCGACGAACGGTCGCAAGGTCACGCCCGGCGTCTGATCCTCGATGATCTTGATGGCGGCGGTGACGGTGCTGGAACTTGCGTCCGTGATCGTGTACGGGATCACGCCACCCGGCCAGCGATTGCTCCCGTTGTCGTTGACCACGACCCCCTGCACTCGATCGACCTTCGACGCCGCCAGTTCGGCGGCCGACGTGGCGATCTCCCAGGGCTTGCCGATGACGATGTCGCCTTCCCAGACGGCCAGGCCTTCGTGGATCTCGTACGTGACCTCGATCGGCTGGCCGTACCGCGAGTAGATGAACCCGCTACGGATCTCGCCCCTCGTCGCGTAACCTTCGACCCCCGAGGACCGGAAGTTCAGGGTCGGGGGCACGGGGACGGGTCCGGGCTCAGTGATGCCGGGATCCGTGAGTAGCGTGCTGTCGTCACGACACGCCGTGAGCACGATCAGGACGACAAGGCAGATCGGGAGAAGCAGCCGGGCGTAGCGCATGAGCAACCTCGAGTTGGGAGAAACGTGGCTCATCAGGTCGAGTGGATCCACGCCGCCTCCACGGGGGAGAAGCGGGTTCTTCTCGGCTGCCTGTGAGGACCTTTCCGACCGGAAGCAGAAACAGCCGCCTGCGGCAACTTCCCTGGCAGACCTTCGTTTTCCCTTCCCAGGGTTGCTCGGTGATGACGATCGGCGCCGGTGGAGCCGGCGCCATTTGCGAAGCCATCCTATGGAGAAGCGACAAAAGTGGCCGGAATCCGCCATTCCGGGCGCCGGTGTAGCAGATTCGGTTCCCGGGTCAAGGTGAAGACCCGTTGCAACCGCGAACGGCCACCCGTGCGAGAGGGACGTGCGTCGTCGTCGCTCCGGGTCGGATATGGTGGGGGCATGGAACTGCTTCCGTGCGTGCATCACCGCGGCAGCGCGCGCCGACGGGCATCATGGCGGGGCACGGAGCATCCAGCTACGACAGGCGGGAGGGGATATCCCCACGACTCCCGGTACAGATCCTGTACGTCGTGGAAACGGCCCGATCAAATCTCGACGAACCGAGCCGGGCTGTCAACGGCGGCTCCGGCGGGAACTCGTTCCAGGCCTCGCGCGCGACCGGCGGAGCCTGGCGCCCGACGGCCGGGATCAGTCCGTACGTTCCCGGTAGACGATGCCGCCCGACGTCGAGCGGTTCCGGATCGAAGAACTCGGGATCGCTCAACGCCGGCCGAACGACGAGCTGTCCGTCAGCCGCGAGTCCAACTGCGTGCTCGATCGCTACGTGCCGCGGCGCCTCCACGGATCGCCGCCGCGCACCACGTAGTTCCGCACGACGTACGGCCACGGAATCGCGATCGGGCACAGGACCACGCCGAACCAGCAGTCGAACCACGTCTCGCTCGTGCCCGCATCCAGCGCGCCCGCCCGCCAGAGCGGAAACCCGAACGCCACGATCGGGAGATACGTCGCCCGCAGGACATACAGACGGAACAGCGACAGTTCAGGCTGGCACGAGCTCGCGTGTGGTGGGGGACGGCTGGAGGACAGTGGCTCTACGCGACGCTTCCGCTCGAATTTTCGCCGCGCCCGTGCCCTCGCGGCCGGGCCTCCTTCACGTTCGACGCGACGGATTGCCGACCCCCCAGGCTCACGACCGCATCCGCATTGGTCCGACGGATGATGCGCCAGGTCCGAAGGGTGTGCGCTGAAGGCAGTCTCCCGGGACACTCGCGCAGCGGGTCCGGCTTCTGCCCGGCTTCCCCGACAACCAGCTCATATGGGAGACGAGCGGCGGCCTCCTCTTCAGTCCGGAGTTCCAGGCGTTCGTAAGGCAGCAGCGCTCGCTGCGGTAGGGACCGGCGACGACGGCATGGAGAGTCGCCCGGCGGGCTGACGGACCGGCGTCCGGGCGGCGGTTACCGCTCGGGCAGCACCACGCCGATGTCGCGCGCGATGCTCGCGAACCGCGGATCCGCGCGCAGTCCGCGGAACAGGGGGTGCAGAAGCGTGAGCGGCAGGTTCGAGTCGCTGCGCGCACTGGCCGCGCGCTCGAGCCGCTGAAGCGCGGCCTCGTCATCGCCGAGCGCGGCGTACCAGAGCGCGGCGATGGAGAGCGGCATGCGGTCCTCGACGCCGGCGAGCGCGGCCTCGGCATCGCCGCGCTGCGCCGGATCGGCGACGGCCTCCGCGACCGCGCGGAACGCGGCGGCGATCTCCGCGTTGCCGGACGCGGCTGCGGGCAACGCGGCCATCGCGTCGTCGGTCCGGTGCAGGTCGAGCGCGACGAGGGCGAGGTTCATGCCGCCGTTCGCGTACGACGGGTAGAGCAGCTGGAGGTCGTGGAACTCGGCGAGCGCGCCTTCCTCGTCGCCCGTTACGGCACGCAGGTACGCGCGCACGGCGAGCGCCGCGGGCGAAAGCGGGTCGAGCGAGAGCGCTTCCTCGATCTCGGTGCGCGCGCGGGTGGTGTCGCCCTCGAGCATCGAGACCTCCGCGTACCACTGGTGCGCCGTCGCATACCCCGGGTTGAACTCGGTGGCGCGACGGTATGCCTGTTCCGCGGCGACGAGGTCCCACTCGAAGTTCTGCGCCATCTGCCCGAGCGCGGCGTGTGCCTCCGCGAGCTGGCCGTCGATGGCGAGGGCGCGGGCGGCGGCCTCGTTGCCGCGCGCGGCGGCCTCCTCGATCGGCGTGTCGCCGAGCGCGGGCAGCACGGACCAGGCCTGGGCGAGACCGGCCCAGGCGAGCGCGTAGTCGGGGTCCTCCGCGAGCGCTTCCTGGAACCGCGCGACCGCCTGCCGCACGCTCGTGTCCGTCCGCTGGTTCCAGAGCTCGCGGCCCTGCAAGTAAAGCTCGTGCGCGCGCACGTTCGACGTGCCACCCGTCGCGTTGCCGGCCGGGACGGCCAGTTGCTTCCGCAGCTGCGTGACGATCGCGTTCGAGATCTCGTCCTGGATCGCGAACACCGACGCCTCCGACCGGTCGTACGTCTCCGACCAGATGTGGAACCCGGTGCGCGCGTCGATCAGCTGCGCCGTGACGCGGAGACTGTCGCCCTGTTTCCGGATGCTGCCCTCGACCACGGCCTCGACGCCGAGCTGCCGCCCGATGTCCTGGATCGCCTCGTTCCGTCCCTTGAACGCGAACGACGAAGTCCGCGCCGCGACCCGGAGCCCCTCCACGTGCACGAGCCGGTTCAGCAATTCCTCCGCCATGCCGTCGCCGAAGTATCCCTGGTCGCCGGCCGGGCTCAAGTCCGTGAACGGCAGCACCGCGATCGAGCTGATCGCCTCGGTCCGCGCGCCGGGCGCGATGGCCGGCCCGAACCGGGAGTACGCCGCGAACGTGACCAGCGCGACCAGGATGCCGAGCCCGAAGAACCCGGCCGCCCGCCCCGCCAGCGCCCGCTGCGGCGATGCCGCAGGCACGTCCACGGGCTGATCGCCGTCCCCCGTCCGGACAACGCCGCCCGGCGTGAGGTCGAACATCCAGGCGAGCACGACCGCGAGCGGGAACCCGAGCAGGGCCAGCACCACGATCATGCGCGGCCCCCACTCCGGCAGCTCGAGCAGCGGGAAAACGGTGGACGAGACCTCGATCACCGCCCATGCCGCGACCGCGTACACTCCGACTACGCGGAACACGCGGCGCCGCCTCGCCTGCTCGAAGACCCGTCCCACCCGTCGCCCGATACTCATGACCTCTCGCTACGATGGACTCTCACCCCCATTGGATATCTCAGGGCCCGCCCGGGTTGTTCCCCCGGCTCCGCCCCTCGTCGCCCGCCCCTCGTCGCCCGCCGTCTCGCGGGTCCGAAGCAAAAAGCCCCCGCACCGTCCGGCGCAGGGGCTTTCACCATGATCCCGGCACACTCGCTCACCGCGGTTTCGCCGGCGCCCTCTCCAGCGGCGCGAACATCCCCGCCTCGACCGGCGCCGGCATCCCGCCCTCCTTGAGGTACAGCCGCGAGTACGGCTCCGTGTCGGTGACGAGCGCGTAGACCTCGCGCTTCCCGTCGCGCGCGACCTCGACCACCATGTCGTTCGGGATCCGGATCGCGGGCGCCGCGACCATCCAGTCGTGTTCCCAGACGCGGACCGGGTGCGTCGTACCGAGGTCGTAGGCCGTGTAGGTCCAGCCGGCCGTGTCCGCCACGGCGAGCGGCGTGTTGCGGCCCGGCAGCCCCGAGTCCTTGCAGCCGGCCGCCGCCACCGCGAGCAGCGCCGCGGCCCCGATCGCCGCCCAGCCCCGTCCGACCATCCTGCCCATCCGACCTCCTCGATTGACGCGCCCGACCGTTTCCGTTCATCTTCTGGCGCCCGGACCGCCGGCCCGGGCACGAACCCCGGAATCGCGAACAGGAGGCCGCCGGATGCGCATCGCGCTCGACCCGATCCCTCTCTGCCTCGGCATCTACGCGTACGTCGGTGGCGTCCTCGCGGGGGCCACGGAGAAACGCGAAGCCGAGGGCGCCGAGGCGCTCGGCCGGCGCATGGCGCGACAGCGGAAGGCCGCCGACCGCGACGTCCAGAAGATGGTCCGCACCCTGCACGCGGACGTCAAGATCGCCGACAAACTGCTCAAGAAGACCGGCGACCTGTGGAAGATATCACAGGAGACGGACCTCGTCGACCTGGTCATCGAGCCGCGCAGCGACGGCAACGGTCCGCGTGCCTACGTGCTGCTCAAGCCGCGCGAGATCCGGCCCCTGCTCGAGGCCGTCCGCGAGGCCGCCGTCGGGTCCGGCGAGAGCGAGGCGACGCTGGCCGAACTCGACAAGGCCATCGAGTCCCTCGACCCGCGCGCCGGCGACTACCTCGCCTTCGGCTTCGATCCCTGGACCGGCTGACGACTCGACCACACCGGCCTGCCGAACTCCATTCCCGGACCTCGCGCCGTCGACGCCCCGGGGTCCGCCGCGCACGGACCGCGATCCTCGTGCCGATCCTGCTGCGCTTGGACCGCGATTCTACGGCGATCCGGCCGCACCCGCCGCGATCTTGGTGCGGAACCTGCCGCACCCGCCGCGATCCTCGTGCGGCAAACTCAACACGCGCGTGATCCCGATCTCGCCCGTGTACGATTCACCGCGCTATTCGCGGCAAACTCGACACGCGGCTCGAAGCCACTCGCGGCGATGCCGGGTTGACCGCGCTATATGCCGGTAACTCGACAAACGGGCCAAAGAGGGTTCGCCCGTGTACGGTTGACCGCTGTGTGCCCGGGCGTTTCAGTGCACAGACGGCTCCGATCTGCCCGCGCCGCCGAATCCCGCCCCTCACGCCAATCCCGCGCGTTCCACCGACCCGGCGGATCCCATGCCGCCCGCCGTCCCGGACCGCCCCGGCAGTCCGCCGGCCCCGCGGTGCCGGTGACCGTACCGACGCGTTCCCGCCCTGCGGCCAATCCCGCGCGCCCGGCCGCACCGCTCAGCGCAGCGCCCGCAGGATCCGCGCGCCGAGCGCTTCCACCTGCCAGTTGCGGACGTCGGGCATCGCGCGGAGGGCCTCGAGGTCGGAGGGGCGGTGCCGGGCGATGTCCTCGAGCTGCTGGCGCGGCATGAGGAAGCCGCGCTCGAGGCCGAGCTCCTGGGCGGCCTCGTCACGGGCGGCCCGGAGCCGGTCGGCGAGGCGGTCGAAGTCGGGATCGGGCGGCGGCCGGCGCGGTCCGCGCTTGCGGACGGGCCATGACTCGGGCGGGGTCGCGACCGCTTCCTTGACGATGGCCACGATCTCGTTGCCGTAGCGGTCGACGAGGCTGCCGGGCATGGCGGGGACGCCGGCGAGCGCGGAGCGGGAGGTCGGGCATTCGCGGGCGATGTTGACGACGGCGTCGTTACCGAGCACGCGGAAGGGCGCCACGTCGCGGCCCTCGGCGGTGGTGTCTCGCCAGCCGTGGACGGCGCGGAGCACGGCGAGCTGCCGGCCGCGCAGGTCGCGGGTGTTGCGGAGTTTCCAGAAGGGTTCGACGGCGGGCTCGGTCCCGGCGTTCGTCGCGGTGCGCAGCGCGAACTCCTCGCGGGCCCAGCCCATGCGGCCGAGCGCATCCAGCGATTCCGCGAGGCGGTCGCGCAGCTCGGGCAGGTGGCGTGTGTCCTCGGCCGCGTACTCGAGCTGGTCGGCGCTGAGCGGGCGCCGAGCCCAGTCGGCGCGCTGGTGCGTCTTGTCCATGCGGATGCCGAGGTGTCGCGCGGCGAGTCCGGCGAGGCCGATCGAGGTCTCGCCCAGGAACTGCGCCGCGACCTTCGTGTCGAACAGCCGGTTCACGCCGATCTCGTAGTCGCGGCCGAGCAGGCGCAGGTCGTACTCGGCATCATGCAGTACGACCTCGGTGTCCTCATCGAGCAGGACGGGGCCGAGCGGGGCGACGTCCACCGCGAGCGCATCCACGACCCACGTCGCCTCGCGGGTGGACATTTGTACGACGCATACGCGGTCGCGGTACCGGTGGTAGCCGGCGGCCTCGGTGTCGATGGCGAGCAGCGCGCAGCCGGCGACCGTCTCGACGACCGTGTCGAAGTCGTGTTGCGAATCGATGAAGTGCATGGTACCGGAACGACGCACGGTGGTTTGCGCCCGGCCGGAGCCTCCCGTAGGATTCGAATCAACGCCCGCGGCGGGTGAAGCGAGCCACGAAGGTATCGGATTCCGACGTTCGCTACCACCTCGTGGGCCCGGATCCCTCAGCGGAGGCGCGTGTGCCCGCTCCGGCAGCTGCCGGTCTTCTGGTCGTCGCCGACCGCGTCCTGACGTTCGACGATTCCGTCGAGTCCGTACCCGATGCCGTGCTCGTCCGGGGCGGTCGCGTGGCCGCGATCGGCCGGGCATTGGCGTTGCGCTCGGCGGTGACGGGCGTCGAGGTCCTCGATTTCCCGGGCGCGTCCGTGCTGCCCGGCCTCACCGACTCCCACATTCACCTGACCGAGTGGGCGCTGGCCCGGCGCGAGGCCGACCTGTCGGCCGCTACCACGCCCGACCATGCGGCCGCTCTGGCGTACGCGGCGGCGTTGGGCGCGGACGGCGAGTGGGTGCGCGGCCGCGGCTGGGACCCGCACCGCTGGGGCGGGACGTACCCCGACCGGTCGCGGCTGGACGCGCTGCTGCCGGACCGGCCGGTCGTGCTGCAGAGCCACGACATGCACGCGCTCTGGGTGAACGGCGAGACGCTGCGCCGGGCCGGGATCGGGCCGGGCACGGCGGACCCGGAGGGCGGCCGCATCCTGCGTGACGCGGACGGCGCGCCGTCCGGCGTGCTGCTCGAGAACGCGGGTGCGCTGGTCACGCGCGTGCTGCCCGCGCCCGGTGATGAGACGAAGGAGAACGCGGTTCTGGACGCGCAGGCGCAACTGCACGGCTGGGGCATCACGGGCGTACACGCGTTCCCGTCCATCCACATTGCGGAGCGCGACCCGTTCGCGGTGCTCGAGTCGCTGCGCGAACAGGACCGGCTCCGGCTGCGCGTCCTGCGGCACCTGCCGCTCGACCACCTCGACCGCGCCATCGCGAGTGGGCTCCGCAGCGGGATGGGCGGCGAGTGGATCCGGGTAGGCGCCGTGAAGATGTTCCTCGATGGCGCGCTCGGCTCGCGTACGGCGTGGATGCTCGAGCCGTACGAAGGCTCCGCCGATCGCGGCGTCGAGGTGATGCGGGAGGAGGAGTTCCGCGCGCACGTGCGTCGCGCGGCCGAAGCCGGCATTGCGACGACGGTCCACGCCATTGGCGATGCCGCCGTCGGGCGCGCTCTCGATGTCCTCGCGGCGGCGCCCGTCGATCGCATTGCGCTGCCGCACCGGATCGAGCATGTGCAGTGCTGTCCGCGGGGCCGGTTGGCCGATGCGGGCCGGGCGGGCGTCGCGTGTTCCGTGCAGCCGGCGCACCTGATCACCGACTGGCCGATCGCGGACCGGCACTGGGGCGCACGCGCGCGGACGACGTACGCGTTCCGCTCGCTCGCGGAGCACGGCGCGGTGCTCGCGTTCGGCTCCGATGCGCCGGTCGAGCCGGCCGACCCGCGGCTCGGCCTGTACGCGGCCGTGCACCGGATCGATCTCGAGGGCCGCCCGGCGGGCGGCTGGCAGCCGGCCGAGCGGCTCGGCATCGATGCCGCGTTCCGGGGGTACACGATCGGTCCGGCCATCGTGGCCGGGCATCCGCGCGGGGGCCGGATCACGGTCGGCGCCCTCGCGGACTTCGCGGTCTGGGCCGGCGATCCGCTCGCTGCGGAAGGCACGGACCTGCTCGGGCTGGAATGCTTGGCAACCGTAGTGGGCGGTGAGCTGGTGCACGGCTGATGCGCCGGCCGAACCGCCGGGAGACGTTTCTTGCGCACGAAAATCGTCGCGACGATCGGACCGTCCACATCGGAGCGTGACAAGGTCCACGCCCTGGCCGAGCTGGGCGTCGACGTCATCCGCGTGAACTTCGCGCACGCCAGCCACGAAGAGGCTGGCCGCATCATCGAGTGGGTCCGCGAAGCCTCGGCCATGTGCCACCGGCCGATCGCCGTGCTCGCCGACCTGGCCGGCCCCAAGATCCGGGTCGGCGACCTGCCCGCGAACCTCCGGCTCGAGCCGCGCGAGACCGTCGTGCTCGCGCCCGAGGGCGTCGCCACCGGCGACGAGCTTCCCGTCACCTACGCCGGGCTCGCCGCCGACACGAAGCCCGGCGACCGCGTCCTGCTCGATGACGGCCTGCTCGAGCTCGTTATCCGCTCGATCGAGGGGCAGCGCGTCACCTGCGTGGTCGAGCGCGGCGGGCTGCTCCGCTCGCACAAGGGCATCAACCTGCCCGGCATCGAGGTGAGCGCCCCCTCGCTCACGCCCAAGGACCTGGCCGACCTCGAATGCGCGCTGGCCAACGACATTGACTACGTCGGGCTCTCCTTCGTGCAGCGCGCGAGCGACGTGACCGACCTCAAGCGCCGGATCGACGGTCGCGCGCTGGTCGTGGCCAAGATCGAGAAGGACAAGGCGCTCGAGGACCTGGAGGCCGTGCTCAGCGCGACCGACGCGGTCATGGTCGCGCGCGGCGACCTCGGCGTCGAGCTGCCCTTCGAGGACGTGCCCGTCGCGCAGAAGCGGATCATCCAACTCGCCAACCTGTACGGCCGGCCCGTCATCACCGCCACCCAGATGCTCGACTCGATGATGCACAATCCGCGGCCGACGCGGGCGGAGGTGAGCGACGTCGCCAACGCGGTGTTCGACGGCACCGACGCCGTCATGCTCTCCGGCGAGACCGCGGCCGGCGCGTACCCGCTGCTCGCGCTCGAGGCGATGGGCCGCATTGTCGGCGCGACCGAGAAGACGCCCGCCTACGCGGACGGCCCCAAGTACGACGTCCCGCTGAGCAGTCGGCTGCACGTCGGGTTCACGCCCACCGAGCATGCCATTGCGGCCGCGACAGTCGAAGCCGTACGCCGGCTGGGCGCGCCCGCCATCGTCACGTTCACGCGCACGGGCTCGACCACGCGTCTCGTGTCCAGCTACCGGCCGGGCGTCCCCATCATCGCCGTGTCCGACGACCTCCGCACCTGGCGCCAGCTCGCGCTCGTCTGGGGCGTGCACCCGGTGCGGCTCGAGGCCGAGGTCAGCTACGAGGCGATGCTCGCGGCCGCCCGCGACTACCTGCTCGCCGCGCGCATCGCGGAACGCGGCCAGCGCTTCATCGTCACCGCGGGCGTGCCCTTCCACGTCGCCGGCACGACCAACATGCTGCGCGTGGAGGAGCTGTGAAGCTCCGCTTCCTCGGCACCGGCACGTCGTTCGGCATTCCCGTCATCGGCTGCGGCTGCGCCGTGTGCACGTCGCCCGACCCGCGCGACCGCCGCACCCGCCACGCCGCCCTGCTCTCAACCGATGACTTCGCCCGCAACGTGCTCATCGACACGCCGCCCGAGCTGCGGCTGCAGCTGGTCGCCGCCCGCGTACGAACGCTCGACGGCGTGTTCTTCACGCACGCGCACGCCGACCACATCCACGGCATCGACGACGTCCGCATCTTCTCGTTGCGCGCCCGCCAGCCGGTGCCCGCGTTCGCCGACCCCGCGACCGCGCACCGCCTGCGCCCCGCGTTCCCCTACATCTTCGATCCCGGCTACCATCCGCCCGAGGGCACGACCCGGCCCGAGATCGAGTTGCACACGTTCGCCGCCGGCGTGCCCGTCGACATCGGGCCCTTCCGGCTGCTGCCCTTCGAAGTGCCGCACGGCGACGTCGCCGTGTTCGGGTTCCGCGCCGGCGCGCTCGGCTACGTGACCGACGCCAAGACGTTGCCGCCCGCGGCGCGCGAGGCGCTGGCCGGCGTGCGCGTTCTCGTGCTGAACGCACTCTGGCGCGGCAACCCGCATCCCACGCACTTCAACGTCGAAGAAGCGGTCGAGATGGCGGCGGAGATCGGCGCCGAGCGCACCTACCTGACCCACCTGACCCACCGGGTCCGTCACGCCGAGCTGGCCGCTTCGCTGCCGCCCGGCCTCGAACCCGCGTACGATGGGCTCGTCGTCGACGTGCCCGACGATTCCTGAACCCGTCCGGTGGCATCATGGCTGATCGCCTGCTCCTCGATTACAACCACATGCTCGTCCCCTCGATCGGCGCACACGGCATCGAGCCCGCGGACCTCGAGCGCATCGCGCCCCGCGTCGCCGACATCGTCGCCGGCCTCGACGCGCGGCGCAGCGCGGGTGAGCTCGGCTTCCTCGACCTGCCCTTGGAACGCCCGCTGGTCGAGCAGATCCGCGCCTTCGCCGATGGCGTCGGCCAGGCCTTCGACACCATCAT
The DNA here is from genome assembly GCA_963786235.1 of uncultured Gemmatimonadales bacterium. Classification (GTDB taxonomy): domain Bacteria; phylum Gemmatimonadota; class Gemmatimonadetes; order Longimicrobiales; family RSA9; genus CAWAYJ01. Next base: position 3,800 of record CAWAYJ010000006.1, on the reverse strand, counting down.
CGTCCTCGGCATCGGCGGTTCCGCGCTCGGCACGCTGGCGCTGCAGCACGCCCTGCGCCCGCCTCACTGGAACGAGCTCGACGACGAGGCGCGCGAGTACTTCCCCCGCCTCTACGTGCTCGACAACGTGGATCCGACCACCATCGGCCCGTTCCTCGGCCGTCTCGACCTGCGCCGCACGCTGGTCAACGTCATCAGCAAGTCGGGCGCGACCGCCGAGACGATGTCGCAGTTCCTGGTCGTGCGCGAGCGCATGCGCGAACTCTTCGACGAGGAGTACCGCACGCACTTCCTGTTCACCACCGATCCCACCAACGGCGTGCTGCGCACCATCGCCGAGGCGGAGTCGATCGCCACGCTGCCCGTCCCGCCCAACGTCGGCGGCCGCTTCAGCGTGCTCTCCGCCGTCGGCCTGCTCCCGACCGCACTGGTCGGCGTGGACATCGAGGCGCTCCTCGCAGGCGCCGCGCGCATGGCCGAACGGTGCCGGGCGACCTCGCTTCGCGAAAACCCCGCCGCCCTCTACGGCACGCTGCAGTACCTCGCCCAGACCGCGCGCGGCGCCAACGTCCACGTCATGATGCCGTACTCCGACCGCTTGTACGGCATGGCCGACTGGTTCCGCCAGCTCTGGGCCGAGAGCCTCGGCAAGAAGCTCTCGGTCGAGGGCGCCGAGGTGTTCCGCGGGCCGACCCCGGTCAAGGCGCTGGGCACGACCGACCAGCACTCGCAGGCGCAGCTCTACATGGAGGGCCCGTTCGACAAGACGATCACGCTGCTCGCCGCGCGCGAGCGCGCGACCGACGTCGCGATCCCCGAGGCGTACCCCGACATCGACGCCATCGCGTACCTCGGCGGCCAGTCGCTCGGCCGCCTGATCGACGCGGAACGGCACGCGACCGCCGGCGCACTGGCCCGCGCCGGCCGCATGAGCATGACGATCGAGTTGCCCGCCATTGACGCCGGCTCGATCGGAGAGCTCATCCTGATGCTCGAGATCGCGACCGTCGTGGCCGGCGCGCTCTACGGCGTGAACCCGCTCGACCAGCCCGGCGTCGAGCTCGGCAAGGTGCTGACCTACGGCCTCATGGGCCGCCCCGGTTTCCCGCCGCCCGACGATGCGGCGCCCGATCCGGCGAACGTGTGCGCGTGACGCACGACACAGTGAACGCAGGCGACGCGGACGCCGCCGGCGACCCGGTCCTCGACCTGCTCCGGACCGTCGCACGCGACATTGCGCACGAGCTGCGCGGTCCGGTGCAGGCCGTCGTCGTAAACTCCGAGGTTGCACGGCTCAAGCTCAACGACGGTGACGCGGCCGCGGTCGCCGAGCGCATCGACATCATCGAGGCCGAGGTGCGCAGGCTGCACGGCCTCACCGATGCCTTCCTCGCACTGATCCGCCCCGTCTCCGACGAGCCACGTATCACCGGCATCGACGCCGCGCTCGCGAAGGTCGAGCCGCTTCTCCACGCGCTCGCTCGCGCCGCGCGCACCCCGATCCGCCGCCAGGCCGAAGGCGACGACGCCCTCATCCGCGCCCGCCCCCAGCCCCTCGCCCTCGCCATCACCGCCGTCGTCGTCGCCCAATGCGCCGCCGCCGGTCCGCAAGGCGAGGTCACGCTGCTCCGCCGCACGACCGCCGATTCCGTCGATATCATCGTCCACGCCAGCCCCCGCTCCCGCCCCCGCTCCCGCCGCCCCCGCTCCCGCCCCCGCAAACGCCTCCGCCTCCGCCCCCGCCCCCCGCTCCATCCAATCTTGGCTCACCCCCGACGGCGGAACCGTCCACCCCCTCCCGGGGTCCGATCCCGACAGGCCCGCCGCAATCCGTATCCGGTTGCCGCGCGCCGACATCGCTTGACCCTCCGGATTCCGGAGGGGTACTTTCACGCGGCGGCGGGCTTTCCGCCCGGCCGCCCGACCACGGCAGGTGCAATGCCCTCCAGGCTACTCATCGCGGACGACGAGAAACACGTCGCCGAAGGTCTCCGCCTCCTTCTCGAGGCCGAAGGCTTCGACGCCGTGACCGCCGAGGACGGGGTCCAGGCCTGGGACCTCGTGAAGACGGGCGAGTTCGACCTCGTGCTGGCCGACCTCCGCATGCCGGGGCTCGACGGCCTCGAGCTGTTCGCCCGCATGCGCGAGAAGGGCATCGACACCGAGGTCATCTTCATCACGGGCGAGAGCAGCATTGATTCCGCCGTCGAGGCCATGCGCAGCGGCGCCTACGACTACCTCTCCAAGCCGCTCGACCTGGCCCGGCTCAAGGCGCTCATCCCGCGGGCGCTCGAGAAGTTCGAGGTCCGCACCGCCTACCGTGAGCTGCAGAAGAAGCTGGAGAGCCTGACCCGCTACGGCGACATGCTCGGCCAGTCGGAGGAGATGCACCGCGTCTACGACGTCATTGAAGCCGTCGCCCCGTCCAATGCCAGCGTCCTGATCATCGGTGAGAGCGGGACCGGCAAGGAGCTGGTGGCCCGCGCGATCCACGCGAAGTCGCCGCGCAAGCGCGGCCCGTTCGTCGGCCTGAACTGCGGCGCGTTCCCGCGCGAGATCCTGGAGAACGAGCTGTTCGGCCACGAGAAGGGCGCGTTCACCGGCGCCATCGCGGAGAAGCCCGGCTCCTTCGAGCAGGCCGACCGGGGCACGCTGCTGCTCGACGAGGTCGCCGAGATGCAGCCGGACATCCAGGTCAAGTTCCTGCGCGCGCTCGAGCAGCGCTCCTTCCGCCGGCTCGGCGGCAAGAAGGAGATCAGCGTCGACATCCGCGTGATCGCAGCCACCAACAAGGACATTGAGGAATCGCTTCGCGAGGGCCGCATCCGCGAGGACCTCTACCACCGCCTCGCCGTCGTGCCCATCGTGCTGCCCCCGCTCCGCGACCGCGATGGCGACATCCGCCTGCTCGCCGACGAGTTCCTCAAGCGCTTCTCCGGCGAGATGCAGAAGAAGATCACCGGCTTCAGCGATGGCGCCCTCGAGTACATTGAGATCTATCGCTGGCCCGGCAACGTGCGCGAGCTGAAGAACGCCGTCGAGCGCGCCGTCATCCTGGCGCGAGGCGACACCATCCAGGTCACCGACCTGAAGCCCCGATACCTCGCCCTCGACGAGGCCGAAGTCCGCATCCCCGTGGGCACTTCGATCAGCGAGACCGTCCGGCAGTTGACCCTCAAGACCTTTGCTTTCGCCGGCGGCGACCACGGCCGGACCGCTCGCATTCTCGGTATCGACGAACCCGTCTTGCGAGAGCGGCTGCTCTCGTATCTGCAGGATCCCGTGGAGGCAACATGACTCGCCACCGCGAACACGAAGATGACGACCGCACGCAACGACCTCGCCGGAAACGGCGGCCATCGGAGGATGAGTTCATGAAACATGGCGATACACCGGTAGTCGTGATCGAGCGCAGCAGCGGCGGGCTCGGCGGCTTCATTCTCGGCGCCGTCGTCGGCGTCGCCGCCGCGCTGCTCTACGCGCCTCGGACCGGCGAGGAGACGCGCGCGGAACTGCGCGAGGGCGTGCGCCGCATGCGCGACCGGGCCGGTGACACCGTGCGCGAGATGCAGGACTCGGTCGGCGACACGCTCGGCAACGTGCGTAACTCCGTGAACGAACGCATTGATCAGGCGCGCGACGCGTTCGAGGCTGGCCGCCAGTCGGCGCGCGACGCGCGTGATGACATGGAACAGCGCGTGCACGACACTCGCGGGCGAATCCGGGCCGGCATCGATGCCGCCCTCAAGCCGGCCGACCACGAAGAGGCGCCCGAGCCCGCCGAAGCCGGCGACGACGTC
>CAWAYJ010000005.1:0-41533 GCA_963786235.1 uncultured Gemmatimonadales bacterium | reverse complement strand
GGGCGGCCGTTACCGCTCGGGCAGCACCACGCCGATGTCGCGCGCGATGCTCGCGAAGTGTGGATCCGCGCGCAGTCCGCGGAACAGGGGGTGCAGAAGCGTGAGCGGCAGGTTCGAGTCGCTGCGCGCACTGGCCGCGCGCTCGAGCCGCTGAAGCGCGGCCTCGTCATTGCCGAGCGCGGCGTACCAGAGCGCGGCGATGGAGAGCGGCATGCGGTCCTCGACGCCGGCGAGCGCGGCCTCGGCATCGCCGCGCTGCGCCGGATCGGCGACGGCCTCCGCGACCGCGCGGAACGCGGCGGCGATCTCCGCGTTGCCGGACGCGGCTGCGGGCAACGCGGCCATTGCGTCGTCGGTCCGGTGCAGGTCGAGCGCGACGAGGGCGAGGTTCATGCCGCCGTTCGCGTACGACGGGTAGAGCAGCTGGAGGTCGTGGAACTCGGCGAGCGCGCCTTCCTCGTCGCCCGTTACGGCACGCAGGTACGCGCGCACGGCGAGCGCCGCGGGCGAAAGCGGGTCGAGCGAGAGCGCTTCCTCGATCTCGGTGCGCGCGCGGGTGGTGTCGCCCTCGAGCATCGAGACCTCCGCGTACCACTGGTGCGCCGTCGCATACCCCGGGTTGAACTCGGTGGCGCGACGGTATGCCTGTTCCGCGGCGACGAGGTCCCACTCGAAGTTCTGCGCCATCTGCCCGAGCGCGGCGTGTGCCTCCGCGAGCTGGCCGTCGATGGCGAGGGCGCGGGCGGCGGCCTCGTTGCCGCGCGCGGCGGCCTCCTCGATCGGCGTGTCGCCGAGCGCGGGCAGCACGGACCAGGCCTGGGCGAGACCGGCCCAGGCGAGCGCGTAGTCGGGGTCCTCCGCGAGCGCTTCCTGGAACCGCGCGACCGCCTGCCGCACGCTCGTGTCCGTCCGCTGGTTCCAGAGCTCGCGGCCCTGCAAGTAAAGCTCGTGCGCGCGCACGTTCGACGTGCCACCCGTCGCGTTGCCGGCCGGGACGGCCAGTTGCTTCCGCAGCTGCGTCACGATCGCGTTCGAGATCTCGTCCTGGATCGCGAACACCGACGCCTCCGACCGGTCGTACGTCTCCGACCAGATGTGGAACCCGGTGCGCGCGTCGATCAGCTGCGCCGTGACGCGGAGACTGTCGCCCTGTTTCCGGATGCTGCCCTCGACCACGGCCTCGACGCCGAGCTGCCGGCCGATGTCCTGGATCGCCTCGTTCCGTCCCTTGAACGCGAACGACGAGGTCCGCGCCGCGACCCGGAGCCCCTCCACGTGCACGAGCCGGTTCAGCAATTCCTCCGCCATGCCGTCGCCGAAGTATCCCTGGTCGCCGGCCGGGCTCAAGTCCGTGAACGGCAGCACCGCGATCGAGCTGATCGCCTCGGTCCGCGCGCCGGGCGCGATGGCCGGCCCGAACCGGGAGTACGCCGCGAACGTGACCAGCGCGACCAGGATGCCGAGCCCGAAGAACCCGGCCGCCCGCCCCGCCAGCGCCCGCTGCGGCGATGCCGCAGGCACGTCCACGGGCTGATCGCCGTCCCCCGTCCGGACAACGCCGCCCGGCGTGAGGTCGAACATCCAGGCGAGCACGACCGCGAGCGGGAACCCGAGCAGGGCCAGCACCACGATCATGCGCGGCCCCCACTCCGGCAGCTCGAGCAGCGGGAAAACGGTGGACGAGACCTCGATCACCGCCCATGCCGCGACCGCGTACACTCCGACTACGCGGAACACGCGGCGCCGCCTCGCCTGCTCGAAGACCCGTCCCACCCGTCGCCCGATACTCATGACCTCTCGCTACGATGGACTCTCACCCCCATTGGATATCTCAGGGCCCGCCCGGGTTGTTCCCCCGGCTCCGCCCCTCGTCGCCCGCCCCTCGTCGCCCGCCGTCTCGCGGGTCCGAAGCAAAAAGCCCCCGCACCGTCCGGCGCAGGGGCTTTCACCATGATCCCGGCACACTCGCTCACCGCGGTTTCGCCGGCGCCCTCTCCAGCGGCGCGAACATCCCCGCCTCGACCGGCGCCGGCATCCCGCCCTCCTTGAGGTACAGCCGCGAGTACGGCTCCGTGTCGGTGACGAGCGCGTAGACCTCGCGCTTCCCGTCGCGCGCGACCTCGACCACCATGTCGTTCGGGATCCGGATCGCGGGCGCCGCGACCATCCAGTCGTGTTCCCAGACGCGGACCGGGTGCGTCGTACCGAGGTCGTAGGCCGTGTAGGTCCAGCCGGCCGTGTCCGCCACGGCGAGCGGCGTGTTGCGGCCCGGCAGCCCCGAGTCCTTGCAGCCGGCCGCCGCCACCGCGAGCAGCGCCGCGGCCCCGATCGCCGCCCAGCCCCGTCCGACCATCCTGCCCATCCGACCTCCTCGATTGACGCGCCCGACCGTTTCCGTTCATCTTCTGGCGCCCGGACCGCCGGCCCGGGCACGAACCCCGGAATCGCGAACAGGAGGCCGCCGGATGCGCATCGCGCTCGACCCGATCCCTCTCTGCCTCGGCATCTACGCGTACGTCGGTGGCGTCCTCGCGGGGGCCACGGAGAAACGCGAAGCCGAGGGCGCCGAGGCGCTCGGCCGGCGCATGGCGCGACAGCGGAAGGCCGCCGACCGCGACGTCCAGAAGATGGTCCGCACCCTGCACGCGGACGTCAAGATCGCCGACAAACTGCTCAAGAAGACCGGCGACCTGTGGAAGATATCACAGGAGACGGACCTCGTCGACCTGGTCATCGAGCCGCGCAGCGACGGCAACGGTCCGCGTGCCTACGTGCTGCTCAAGCCGCGCGAGATCCGGCCCCTGCTCGAGGCCGTCCGCGAGGCCGCCGTCGGGTCCGGCGAGAGCGAGGCGACGCTGGCCGAACTCGACAAGGCCATCGAGTCCCTCGACCCGCGCGCCGGCGACTACCTCGCCTTCGGCTTCGATCCCTGGACCGGCTGACGACTCGACCACACCGGCCTGCCGAACTCCATTCCCGGACCTCGCGCCGTCGACGCCCCGGGGTCCGCCGCGCACGGACCGCGATCCTCGTGCCGATCCTGCTGCGCTTGGACCGCGATTCTACGGCGATCCGGCCGCACCCGCCGCGATCTTGGTGCGGAACCTGCCGCACCCGCCGCGATCCTCGTGCGGCAAACTCAACACGCGCGTGATCCCGATCTCGCCCGTGTACGATTCACCGCGCTATTCGCGGCAAACTCGACACGCGGCTCGAAGCCACTCGCGGCGATGCCGGGTTGACCGCGCTATATGCCGGTAACTCGACAAACGGGCCAAAGAGGGTTCGCCCGTGTACGGTTGACCGCTGTGTGCCCGGGCGTTTCAGTGCACAGACGGCTCCGATCTGCCCGCGCCGCCGAATCCCGCCCCTCACGCCAATCCCGCGCGTTCCACCGACCCGGCGGATCCCATGCCGCCCGCCGTCCCGGACCGCCCCGGCAGTCCGCCGGCCCCGCGGTGCCGGTGACCGTACCGACGCGTTCCCGCCCTGCGGCCAATCCCGCGCGCCCGGCCGCACCGCTCAGCGCAGCGCCCGCAGGATCCGCGCGCCGAGCGCTTCCACCTGCCAGTTGCGGACGTCGGGCATCGCGCGGAGGGCCTCGAGGTCGGAGGGGCGGTGCCGGGCGATGTCCTCGAGCTGCTGGCGCGGCATGAGGAAGCCGCGCTCGAGGCCGAGCTCCTGGGCGGCCTCGTCACGGGCGGCCCGGAGCCGGTCGGCGAGGCGGTCGAAGTCGGGATCGGGCGGCGGCCGGCGCGGTCCGCGCTTGCGGACGGGCCATGACTCGGGCGGGGTCGCGACCGCTTCCTTGACGATGGCCACGATCTCGTTGCCGTAGCGGTCGACGAGGCTGCCGGGCATGGCGGGGACGCCGGCGAGCGCGGAGCGGGAGGTCGGGCATTCGCGGGCGATGTTGACGACGGCGTCGTTACCGAGCACGCGGAAGGGCGCCACGTCGCGGCCCTCGGCGGTGGTGTCTCGCCAGCCGTGGACGGCGCGGAGCACGGCGAGCTGCCGGCCGCGCAGGTCGCGGGTGTTGCGGAGTTTCCAGAAGGGTTCGACGGCGGGCTCGGTCCCGGCGTTCGTCGCGGTGCGCAGCGCGAACTCCTCGCGGGCCCAGCCCATGCGGCCGAGCGCATCCAGCGATTCCGCGAGGCGGTCGCGCAGCTCGGGCAGGTGGCGTGTGTCCTCGGCCGCGTACTCGAGCTGGTCGGCGCTGAGCGGGCGCCGAGCCCAGTCGGCGCGCTGGTGCGTCTTGTCCATGCGGATGCCGAGGTGTCGCGCGGCGAGTCCGGCGAGGCCGATCGAGGTCTCGCCCAGGAACTGCGCCGCGACCTTCGTGTCGAACAGCCGGTTCACGCCGATCTCGTAGTCGCGGCCGAGCAGGCGCAGGTCGTACTCGGCATCATGCAGTACGACCTCGGTGTCCTCATCGAGCAGGACGGGGCCGAGCGGGGCGACGTCCACCGCGAGCGCATCCACGACCCACGTCGCCTCGCGGGTGGACATCTGTACGACGCATACGCGGTCGCGGTACCGGTGGTAGCCGGCGGCCTCGGTGTCGATGGCGAGCAGCGCGCAGCCGGCGACCGTCTCGACGACCGTGTCGAAGTCGTGTTGCGAATCGATGAAGTGCATGGTACCGGAACGACGCACGGTGGTTTGCGCCCGGCCGGAGCCTCCCGTAGGATTCGAATCAACGCCCGCGGCGGGTGAAGCGAGCCACGAAGGTATCGGATTCCGACGTTCGCTACCACCTCGTGGGCCCGGATCCCTCAGCGGAGGCGCGTGTGCCCGCTCCGGCAGCTGCCGGTCTTCTGGTCGTCGCCGACCGCGTCCTGACGTTCGACGATTCCGTCGAGTCCGTACCCGATGCCGTGCTCGTCCGGGGCGGTCGCGTGGCCGCGATCGGCCGGGCATCGGCGTTGCGCTCGGCGGTGACGGGCGTCGAGGTCCTCGATTTCCCGGGCGCGTCCGTGCTGCCCGGCCTCACCGACTCCCACATTCACCTGACCGAGTGGGCGCTGGCCCGGCGCGAGGCCGACCTGTCGGCCGCTACCACGCCCGACCATGCGGCCGCTCTGGCGTACGCGGCGGCGTTGGGCGCGGACGGCGAGTGGGTGCGCGGCCGCGGCTGGGACCCGCACCGCTGGGGCGGGACGTACCCCGACCGGTCGCGGCTGGACGCGCTGCTGCCGGACCGGCCGGTCGTGCTGCAGAGCCACGACATGCACGCGCTCTGGGTGAACGGCGAGACGCTGCGCCGGGCCGGGATCGGGCCGGGCACGGCGGACCCGGAGGGCGGCCGCATCCTGCGTGACGCGGACGGCGCGCCGTCCGGCGTGCTGCTCGAGAACGCGGGTGCGCTGGTCACGCGCGTGCTGCCCGCGCCCGGTGATGAGACGAAGGAGAACGCGGTTCTGGACGCGCAGGCGCAACTGCACGGCTGGGGCATCACGGGCGTACACGCGTTCCCGTCCATCCACATCGCGGAGCGCGACCCGTTCGCGGTGCTCGAGTCGCTGCGCGAACAGGACCGGCTCCGGCTGCGCGTCCTGCGGCACCTGCCGCTCGACCACCTCGACCGCGCCATCGCGAGTGGGCTCCGCAGCGGGATGGGCGGCGAGTGGATCCGGGTAGGCGCCGTGAAGATGTTCCTCGATGGCGCGCTCGGCTCGCGTACGGCGTGGATGCTCGAGCCGTACGAAGGCTCCGCCGATCGCGGCGTCGAGGTGATGCGGGAGGAGGAGTTCCGCGCGCACGTGCGTCGCGCGGCCGAAGCCGGCATCGCGACGACGGTCCACGCCATCGGCGATGCCGCCGTCGGGCGCGCTCTCGATGTCCTCGCGGCGGCGCCCGTCGATCGCATTGCGCTGCCGCACCGGATCGAGCATGTGCAGTGCTGTCCGCGGGGCCGGTTGGCCGATGCGGGCCGGGCGGGCGTCGCGTGTTCCGTGCAGCCGGCGCACCTGATCACCGACTGGCCGATCGCGGACCGGCACTGGGGCGCACGCGCGCGGACGACGTACGCGTTCCGCTCGCTCGCGGAGCACGGCGCGGTGCTCGCGTTCGGCTCCGATGCGCCGGTCGAGCCGGCCGACCCGCGGCTCGGCCTGTACGCGGCCGTGCACCGGATCGATCTCGAGGGCCGCCCGGCGGGCGGCTGGCAGCCGGCCGAGCGGCTCGGCATCGATGCCGCGTTCCGGGGGTACACGATCGGTCCGGCCATCGTGGCCGGGCATCCGCGCGGGGGCCGGATCACGGTCGGCGCCCTCGCGGACTTCGCGGTCTGGGCCGGCGATCCGCTCGCTGCGGAAGGCACGGACCTGCTCGGGCTGGAATGCTTGGCAACCGTAGTGGGCGGTGAGCTGGTGCACGGCTGATGCGCCGGCCGAACCGCCGGGAGACGTTTCTTGCGCACGAAAATCGTCGCGACGATCGGACCGTCCACATCGGAGCGTGACAAGGTCCACGCCCTGGCCGAGCTGGGCGTCGACGTCATCCGCGTGAACTTCGCGCACGCCAGCCACGAAGAGGCTGGCCGCATCATCGAGTGGGTCCGCGAAGCCTCGGCCATGTGCCACCGGCCGATCGCCGTGCTCGCCGACCTGGCCGGCCCCAAGATCCGGGTCGGCGACCTGCCCGCGAACCTCCGGCTCGAGCCGCGCGAGACCGTCGTGCTCGCGCCCGAGGGCGTCGCCACCGGCGACGAGCTTCCCGTCACCTACGCCGGGCTCGCCGCCGACACGAAGCCCGGCGACCGCGTCCTGCTCGATGACGGCCTGCTCGAGCTCGTTATCCGCTCGATCGAGGGGCAGCGCGTCACCTGCGTGGTCGAGCGCGGCGGGCTGCTCCGCTCGCACAAGGGCATCAACCTGCCCGGCATCGAGGTGAGCGCCCCCTCGCTCACGCCCAAGGACCTGGCCGACCTCGAATGCGCGCTGGCCAACGACATCGACTACGTCGGGCTCTCCTTCGTGCAGCGCGCGAGCGACGTGACCGACCTCAAGCGCCGGATCGACGGTCGCGCGCTGGTCGTGGCCAAGATCGAGAAGGACAAGGCGCTCGAGGACCTGGAGGCCGTGCTCAGCGCGACCGACGCGGTCATGGTCGCGCGCGGCGACCTCGGCGTCGAGCTGCCCTTCGAGGACGTGCCCGTCGCGCAGAAGCGGATCATCCAACTCGCCAACCTGTACGGCCGGCCCGTCATCACCGCCACCCAGATGCTCGACTCGATGATGCACAATCCGCGGCCGACGCGGGCGGAGGTGAGCGACGTCGCCAACGCGGTGTTCGACGGCACCGACGCCGTCATGCTCTCCGGCGAGACCGCGGCCGGCGCGTACCCGCTGCTCGCGCTCGAGGCGATGGGCCGCATCGTCGGCGCGACCGAGAAGACGCCCGCCTACGCGGACGGCCCCAAGTACGACGTCCCGCTGAGCAGTCGGCTGCACGTCGGGTTCACGCCCACCGAGCATGCCATCGCGGCCGCGACAGTCGAAGCCGTACGCCGGCTGGGCGCGCCCGCCATCGTCACGTTCACGCGCACGGGCTCGACCACGCGTCTCGTGTCCAGCTACCGGCCGGGCGTCCCCATCATCGCCGTGTCCGACGACCTCCGCACCTGGCGCCAGCTCGCGCTCGTCTGGGGCGTGCACCCGGTGCGGCTCGAGGCCGAGGTCAGCTACGAGGCGATGCTCGCGGCCGCCCGCGACTACCTGCTCGCCGCGCGCATCGCGGAACGCGGCCAGCGCTTCATCGTCACCGCGGGCGTGCCCTTCCACGTCGCCGGCACGACCAACATGCTGCGCGTGGAGGAGCTGTGAAGCTCCGCTTCCTCGGCACCGGCACGTCGTTCGGCATTCCCGTCATCGGCTGCGGCTGCGCCGTGTGCACGTCGCCCGACCCGCGCGACCGCCGCACCCGCCACGCCGCCCTGCTCTCAACCGATGACTTCGCCCGCAACGTGCTCATCGACACGCCGCCCGAGCTGCGGCTGCAGCTGGTCGCCGCCCGCGTACGAACGCTCGACGGCGTGTTCTTCACGCACGCGCACGCCGACCACATCCACGGCATCGACGACGTCCGCATCTTCTCGTTGCGCGCCCGCCAGCCGGTGCCCGCGTTCGCCGACCCCGCGACCGCGCACCGCCTGCGCCCCGCGTTCCCCTACATCTTCGATCCCGGCTACCATCCGCCCGAGGGCACGACCCGGCCCGAGATCGAGTTGCACACGTTCGCCGCCGGCGTGCCCGTCGACATCGGGCCCTTCCGGCTGCTGCCCTTCGAAGTGCCGCACGGCGACGTCGCCGTGTTCGGGTTCCGCGCCGGCGCGCTCGGCTACGTGACCGACGCCAAGACGTTGCCGCCCGCGGCGCGCGAGGCGCTGGCCGGCGTGCGCGTTCTCGTGCTGAACGCACTCTGGCGCGGCAACCCGCATCCCACGCACTTCAACGTCGAAGAAGCGGTCGAGATGGCGGCGGAGATCGGCGCCGAGCGCACCTACCTGACCCACCTGACCCACCGGGTCCGTCACGCCGAGCTGGCCGCTTCGCTGCCGCCCGGCCTCGAACCCGCGTACGATGGGCTCGTCGTCGACGTGCCCGACGATTCCTGAACCCGTCCGGTGGCATCATGGCTGATCGCCTGCTCCTCGATTACAACCACATGCTCGTCCCCTCGATCGGCGCACACGGCATCGAGCCCGCGGACCTCGAGCGCATCGCGCCCCGCGTCGCCGACATCGTCGCCGGCCTCGACGCGCGGCGCAGCGCGGGTGAGCTCGGCTTCCTCGACCTGCCCTTGGAACGCCCGCTGGTCGAGCAGATCCGCGCCTTCGCCGATGGCGTCGGCCAGGCCTTCGACACCATCATCGTCCTCGGCATCGGCGGTTCCGCGCTCGGCACGCTGGCGCTGCAGCACGCCCTGCGCCCGCCTCACTGGAACGAGCTCGACGACGAGGCGCGCGAGTACTTCCCCCGCCTCTACGTGCTCGACAACGTGGATCCGACCACCATCGGCCCGTTCCTCGGCCGTCTCGACCTGCGCCGCACGCTGGTCAACGTCATCAGCAAGTCGGGCGCGACCGCCGAGACGATGTCGCAGTTCCTGGTCGTGCGCGAGCGCATGCGCGAACTCTTCGACGAGGAGTACCGCACGCACTTCCTGTTCACCACCGATCCCACCAACGGCGTGCTGCGCACCATCGCCGAGGCGGAGTCGATCGCCACGCTGCCCGTCCCGCCCAACGTCGGCGGCCGCTTCAGCGTGCTCTCCGCCGTCGGCCTGCTCCCGACCGCACTGGTCGGCGTGGACATCGAGGCGCTCCTCGCAGGCGCCGCGCGCATGGCCGAACGGTGCCGGGCGACCTCGCTTCGCGAAAACCCCGCCGCCCTCTACGGCACGCTGCAGTACCTCGCCCAGACCGCGCGCGGCGCCAACGTCCACGTCATGATGCCGTACTCCGACCGCTTGTACGGCATGGCCGACTGGTTCCGCCAGCTCTGGGCCGAGAGCCTCGGCAAGAAGCTCTCGGTCGAGGGCGCCGAGGTGTTCCGCGGGCCGACCCCGGTCAAGGCGCTGGGCACGACCGACCAGCACTCGCAGGCGCAGCTCTACATGGAGGGCCCGTTCGACAAGACGATCACGCTGCTCGCCGCGCGCGAGCGCGCGACCGACGTCGCGATCCCCGAGGCGTACCCCGACATCGACGCCATCGCGTACCTCGGCGGCCAGTCGCTCGGCCGCCTGATCGACGCGGAACGGCACGCGACCGCCGGCGCACTGGCCCGCGCCGGCCGCATGAGCATGACGATCGAGTTGCCCGCCATCGACGCCGGCTCGATCGGAGAGCTCATCCTGATGCTCGAGATCGCGACCGTCGTGGCCGGCGCGCTCTACGGCGTGAACCCGCTCGACCAGCCCGGCGTCGAGCTCGGCAAGGTGCTGACCTACGGCCTCATGGGCCGCCCCGGTTTCCCGCCGCCCGACGATGCGGCGCCCGATCCGGCGAACGTGTGCGCGTGACGCACGACACAGTGAACGCAGGCGACGCGGACGCCGCCGGCGACCCGGTCCTCGACCTGCTCCGGACCGTCGCACGCGACATCGCGCACGAGCTGCGCGGTCCGGTGCAGGCCGTCGTCGTAAACTCCGAGGTTGCACGGCTCAAGCTCAACGACGGTGACGCGGCCGCGGTCGCCGAGCGCATCGACATCATCGAGGCCGAGGTGCGCAGGCTGCACGGCCTCACCGATGCCTTCCTCGCACTGATCCGCCCCGTCTCCGACGAGCCACGTATCACCGGCATCGACGCCGCGCTCGCGAAGGTCGAGCCGCTTCTCCACGCGCTCGCTCGCGCCGCGCGCACCCCGATCCGCCGCCAGGCCGAAGGCGACGACGCCCTCATCCGCGCCCGCCCCCAGCCCCTCGCCCTCGCCATCACCGCCGTCGTCGTCGCCCAATGCGCCGCCGCCGGTCCGCAAGGCGAGGTCACGCTGCTCCGCCGCACGACCGCCGATTCCGTCGATATCATCGTCCACGCCACCCCCGCTCCCGCCCCCGCCGCCCCCGCTCCCGCCCCCGCAAACGCCTCCGCCTCCGCCCCCGCCCCCCGCTCCATCCCACCCTGGCTCACCCCCGACGGCGGAACCGTCCACCCCCTCCCGGGGTCCGATCCCGACAGGCCCGCCGCAATCCGTATCCGGTTGCCGCGCGCCGACATCGCTTGACCCTCCGGATTCCGGAGGGGTACTTTCACGCGGCGGCGGGCTTTCCGCCCGGCCGCCCGACCACGGCAGGTGCAATGCCCTCCAGGCTACTCATCGCGGACGACGAGAAACACGTCGCCGAAGGTCTCCGCCTCCTTCTCGAGGCCGAAGGCTTCGACGCCGTGACCGCCGAGGACGGGGTCCAGGCCTGGGACCTCGTGAAGACGGGCGAGTTCGACCTCGTGCTGGCCGACCTCCGCATGCCGGGGCTCGACGGCCTCGAGCTGTTCGCCCGCATGCGCGAGAAGGGCATCGACACCGAGGTCATCTTCATCACGGGCGAGAGCAGCATCGATTCCGCCGTCGAGGCCATGCGCAGCGGCGCCTACGACTACCTCTCCAAGCCGCTCGACCTGGCCCGGCTCAAGGCGCTCATCCCGCGGGCGCTCGAGAAGTTCGAGGTCCGCACCGCCTACCGTGAGCTGCAGAAGAAGCTGGAGAGCCTGACCCGCTACGGCGACATGCTCGGCCAGTCGGAGGAGATGCACCGCGTCTACGACGTCATCGAAGCCGTCGCCCCGTCCAATGCCAGCGTCCTGATCATCGGTGAGAGCGGGACCGGCAAGGAGCTGGTGGCCCGCGCGATCCACGCGAAGTCGCCGCGCAAGCGCGGCCCGTTCGTCGGCCTGAACTGTGGCGCGTTCCCGCGCGAGATCCTGGAGAACGAGCTGTTCGGCCACGAGAAGGGCGCGTTCACCGGCGCCATCGCGGAGAAGCCCGGCTCCTTCGAGCAGGCCGACCGGGGCACGCTGCTGCTCGACGAGGTCGCCGAGATGCAGCCGGACATCCAGGTCAAGTTCCTGCGCGCGCTCGAGCAGCGCTCCTTCCGCCGGCTCGGCGGCAAGAAGGAGATCAGCGTCGACATCCGCGTGATCGCAGCCACCAACAAGGACATCGAGGAATCGCTTCGCGAGGGCCGCATCCGCGAGGACCTCTACCACCGCCTCGCCGTCGTGCCCATCGTGCTGCCCCCGCTCCGCGACCGCGATGGCGACATCCGCCTGCTCGCCGACGAGTTCCTCAAGCGCTTCTCCGGCGAGATGCAGAAGAAGATCACCGGCTTCAGCGATGGCGCCCTCGAGTACATCGAGATCTATCGCTGGCCCGGCAACGTGCGCGAGCTGAAGAACGCCGTCGAGCGCGCCGTCATCCTGGCGCGAGGCGACACCATCCAGGTCACCGACCTGAAGCCCCGATACCTCGCCCTCGACGAGGCCGAAGTCCGCATCCCCGTGGGCACTTCGATCAGCGAGACCGTCCGGCAGTTGACCCTCAAGACCTTTGCTTTCGCCGGCGGCGACCACGGCCGGACCGCTCGCATTCTCGGTATCGACGAACCCGTCTTGCGAGAGCGGCTGCTCTCGTATCTGCAGGATCCCGTGGAGGCAACATGACTCGCCACCGCGAACACGAAGATGACGACCGCACGCAACGACCTCGCCGGAAACGGCGGCCATCGGAGGATGAGTTCATGAAACATGGCGATACACCGGTAGTCGTGATCGAGCGCAGCAGCGGCGGGCTCGGCGGCTTCATTCTCGGCGCCGTCGTCGGCGTCGCCGCCGCGCTGCTCTACGCGCCTCGGACCGGCGAGGAGACGCGCGCGGAACTGCGCGAGGGCGTGCGCCGCATGCGCGACCGGGCCGGTGACACCGTGCGCGAGATGCAGGACTCGGTCGGCGACACGCTCGGCAACGTGCGTAACTCCGTGAACGAACGCATCGATCAGGCGCGCGACGCGTTCGAGGCTGGCCGCCAGTCGGCGCGCGACGCGCGTGATGACATGGAACAGCGCGTGCACGACACTCGCGGGCGGATCCGGGCCGGCATCGATGCCGCCCGCAAGCCGGCCGACCACGAAGAGGCGCCCGAGCCCGCCGAAGCCGGCGACGACGTCAGTCTCTGAGCCAGGCTGACGCCGGTGCCGCGCTGAGGGAGGCGCCCGCCGCATGAACTCCGAAACTCCACCCGGGCCGGCACCGCAGCCGGAGCCCGGGCGGGCGCCGGCACACGAGTATCCTGCGCCCCTCGCCGCGCCGCCCGACACCTTCCGGGCAGCCTCACGCGACTTCCTCGCCCGTCTGTGGAAGAAGCTCGAGCAGGACAACATCTTCTTCCTCTCCGGTGCGATCGCGTTCAACGTGATCGTCGCCGTTCTGCCGCTCATGCTGGCGTCCGTCGGCATCGCCGGCCTGCTCATCCAGTCGCGCTACGGCGCCGATGCCGCCGGGCAGATCGTCGATTTCGTGATCCGCGCGTTCCCGCCGCTCAGCGACCCCACCTTCGGGGCCACCGTCCGGAACACGCTCAACGACCTGCTCGAGGGCTCATCCGGCTTCATCAGCGTCGGCACGCTGATCTTCATCTGGGTCGCGACCCGCCTCGTCGGCACGCTCCGCACCGCGCTCCGCGAGATCTTCGACATCCAGGAGGACCGCGGCATCATCGCCGGCAAGCTCTTCGATATACAGATGGTCATAGCCGCCGGCACATTGTTCACCGTCAACATCGCTTTCACCCTCGTCCTCCAGATCGTCGGCAACTACGGCCGCCAGTTCCTCGGCTTCGACCCCGAGCGGTTCGACCTGCTCAACACGCTCATGCTCAACACCGCCGCGTTCGGCGCCATCTGGTTCATGTTCGTCCTCATCTACCGCTACCTGCCCACTCGCCGCATCCATTGGCGCGTCGCGCTCATCGCCGCGACCTTCACCGGCGCCCTCTTCGAGCTGCTCAAGCTCGGCTTCGGCTGGTACGTGCGGGACATCGCCAATTACCGTTCCGCGTACGGCAATTTCGCCAACCTCATCATCTTCCTGCTGTGGATCTACTGGGGGGCGGTGGCGTTCGTCATCGGTGGCGAGGTCGGGCAGGTCTCGGAGCTGAGGAAGGTGAGGAGGAGGCAGAAGGAGAGGCTGCATTGAACGGCCCCGCCTCCGCCTCCCCATCCCCTCTCCCCGAATCCGTACTAGATTGACCGCAACATGGGCAAGGCTGCGACGGACGACCGGAAGATCCTGGCGCGAAACCGGAAGGCGCTTCACGAGTACCACGTGGAGGATACGTGGGAGGCGGGGATCGTGCTCCTCGGGCCGGAGGTCAAGTCCGCGCGCGATGGGCGCGTCAACCTGGCGGGGGCATTCGCTACGGTGGATGGCGGTGAGGTCTGGCTGCACGACATGCACATCAGTCCCTACGACCCGGCGAGCCAGTTCAACGCGGACCCGCTCCGCCGTCGCAAGCTGCTCCTCAACCGTCGCGAGATCCGGCGGCTGATCGGGGCGACGCAGCAGAAGGGGTACACGCTGGTCCCGCTCGATGTCTACCTGCGCGGCGGCCGCATCAAGATGACCATCGCCCTGGCGCGCGGGAAGAAACTCTACGACAAGCGCGAGACGCTCAAGCGCAAGGCGGCCGAGCGCGACGTCGAACGCGCGATGAAGGGAGGGGGATGAGACGCGCGGCGTTCGCGCTCGCGCTCCTCATGCTCCCCGCCGCGGCGGCGGGGCAGTCCTCGATCCGGGTCGCGGCGGGCGGCGTGACGGCGGAGTTCGCGCCGATCGGTACACCGGCCGCGTACTCGATCGATGCGTTGCGCGCGCTCGGTGCCGACGTCGCACCGATACCGGACGGGTTCCGCGTCGTGCTGCTCGGCGACACGCTGCGGTTCTGGACGGACTCGCCCTTCTTCACGGCGCGCGGCGGTGTCGCGCAGCTCGCCCAACCGGTCACCGCGGATGGTGCGGACTTCCGCGTGCCGGCCCAGTTCTTCACGGACTGGCTGCCCGCCGCGTTCCGCGGCCGGCTCACGCTGGCCGGCGGTGTGCTCACCAACACGGACGCGAAGGCCGCGCCGCGCATGGCGACGCCGGCCTCGACGCGGGGGGCGGCAACGCCGCCCGCCCGGAGCCCGCGCATCGTGATCCTCGACCCGGGCCACGGCGGCCCGGACCCGGGCAAGATCGGGCCCAACGGCCTGCGCGAGAAGGACGCCGTGCTGCAGCTCGCGCGTGCGGTCGAGAAGAACCTGAAGGAGCGCGGCTACGAGGTCCATCTCACGCGCACGACCGATACGCTGATCGCGCTCGACGACCGGCCGCACATGGCCAACCAGTGGAAGAACGGTCGGCCGTCCGCCGTCTTCGTCTCGATCCACTACAACAGCTTCTCGCAGCGCTCGGTCCGCGGTTTCGAGACCTTCTTCCTCTCGCAGGCGCGAACCGAGGACGAGCGGCGTGTGGCCGAGATGGAGAACGCGGCGGCCGCGTTCGAGAACGGGCCGTCCGAGCGCGTGTCCGATGAGGAGGCCATCTTCAACGGGCTCCGCAACGACTTCTACGTCCGCGCCTCGAGCGACCTCGCCGACGACGTGCAGCGCTCGATCGGCCGCGTCCACGACGGTCCCGACCGCGGCGTCAAGCGCGCCGGCTTCCGCGTGCTGGTCGGCGCGCTCATGCCGGCCGTCCTCGTCGAGGCCGCCTTCATCTCGAACCCGACCGAGGCCCGCGCCATCAACTCGTCCGCGTTCCGCCAGGACATCGCGCGCTCCGTGTCCGACGCGATCGACACCTTCTTCACGCAGCACGAACACCTGTGGGCGGCCGGCGGATCATGAGCAAGGCGACCGCCCTCGCCTTCGCGCTCGCCGCGGTGCTCGGCCTCGCCGCCTGCGGCTACTTCAACTCGATGTACAACGCGCAGCGCAGCTTCGACCGCGCCGAACACGCCGCCCGCCGAGGCGAGCTTGCCACGGCGCGCACCGCGTGGCTCGAGGCCATCGACGGCGCCGCCACGAGCTACCGCAAGCATCCCGGCAGCCGCTGGGCCGACGATGCGCTGCTCCTCATCGCGCGCGCCCGGTTCCGGCTGGGCGAGTTCGAGCCGGCGTACGCCGCGGCCAGCGCCGCGCTCGGCGCCGGCGACGAGCACGGCACGGCCGCCGAAGCGCGCACCATCATGGGTGCGGCCGACTTCCGGCTCGGTCGCGCGGAACGGGCGCGCGCCACGCTCGACACCGCCATCGCCGCCACCGGGGACGAGCTTCCGGAGGCCCACCTGTGGCGTGCCCGCGCACGCTTTGCCACGGGCGACGGCGGCGCGTGGGACGACCTCGAGATCGCGTCATCGGCCGGCGGCACCATCGCCGCGGACGCGGACCTCGAGGCCGGCCGCCAGGCGCTCGCCGCCGGCGACACCGCGCGCTTCGTCGAAGCCGTCCGGCGGATGATCAACAACACGGACGCCGCCCGGCTCGCCGACTCCGTCGTCAAGCTGCTCGACCGCGCGGGCCCGCGCGTCGGCCACGCCAGCGATCCCGCAGCCGGCATCGAGCGGAGCCCGTGGCCGTCGCTCTCGCGCGAGCCCGTCGAGCTGGCGCGCGCCGGCTTCCTCGCTCGCGCCGGTGACACGACCGCCGCCATCAGCGCCGCGATGCGCCTCGCTTCCCACGCCACCGCCGGCAACGCGGGCATGGCCCGCGTCCTCGCCGCGCGCCTCGACCTCATACGCGCCGGGTCGACCGATGATCTCGAGGCGATCCGCGCGACGTTGCTGCCCGCGCTCGCCAATCCCGACGCGCGCAAGCTGCTCCGCACGGTGCGCGTCGTCGAAGTGCTGATCGACCGTGCCGAACGCGACGGCCAGCCGCTCGCCCTCTTTGCCGCCGCCGAGATGGCGCGCGACGAGCTGGGCGCGCCCGGCCTCGCCCGCGCCATCTTCATCGCCTACGCCGATCTCGTGCCCGACGCCGTCTGGGCGCCCAAGGCGCTGCTGGCGGCGGCCGCGCTCGCGCCCGACGCCGGCACCGACACCGTGCTCGCCGGTCGCTTCGAGAGCCACGGCGCCAACGTATACGTCCAGGCTGTGAACGAGGCCCCCGAGCCGGACGCGTTCGCCGACGCGGAGGATCGCCTGGCCCGCAGCCTCACCGCGCTCCGCACCGACGCGTTCCGCGAGGCCGACCAGCGTGACATCCGCGTGGGCACCGCCGTCGCCCGGCTCGACAGCCTGGCCGCGCGCGTCCGCGCCGACAGCCTCCGCCTGGTCTGCGGCTCGCTGATGGACAGCCTGGCCCTGGCCGGTGTCCGCGCCGATAGCGTGCGCTCCGCATGCATGCGCGGCGACACCGCGCGCATGGGCGCCGTGCTGCGCATGGACACGTTGCTGCTCCGCGACACCGCCGGCCTCGACACGATGCGCGCCGGCCTCGACACGATGCGTGCCGGCCGCCGCGGACGCCTGGTGCGCGACACCACGTTCCCGTTCCCGTTCCGGCCCCGGTGACGCTCGCGCAGACGCTGCTCGGCTGCCGGTTCCAGAACCCGGTGCTGCTGGCCAGCGGGACGTGCGGTTACGGCCGCGAGCTCGACGGCGCGATCGACCTCGATTCGCTCGGCGGCCTCGTCATCAAGGCCGTCACACTCGAGCCGCGCGCGGGCAACGAGGCGCCCCGCGTCGCCGAGTTCCACGCCGGTATGCTCAACTCGATCGGCCTCGCCAACGTCGGCGTCGACGAGGTCGTGCATGACAAGCTGCCCTGGCTCGCCGACCGCCTGCGCGAGGCGCGCGTCCTCGTCAATGTCGCCGGCGCGACGCCCGAGGAATACGCGACCCTCATCGAGAGGCTCGAGGACGCTCCGGGCTTCGTCGCCTACGAGCTGAACGTCTCCTGTCCGAACGTGCACGAGGGCGGCGCCCTCTTCGGGACCCGCGAGGACCTGCTCGCCCGTGCGGTCGGGGCCGCCCGCGCGGCCACCCGCAAGCCGCTCGTGGTCAAACTGGCGCCCAACGTCCCCGACATCGGGCGCATGGCCGAGGTCGCCGTCGAGCACGGCGCGGACGCGCTCAGCCTCATCAACACGTTCCCCGGCCTGCTCTTCGACGTGCGCACCCGGCGTCCCGTCCTGGGCAACAGGACCGGAGGCGTCAGCGGGCCCGCGATCCTGCCCATGGGCGTGCACGCCGTCTGGCAGGCGCGAAAGCGGGTGTCCGTGCCGATCCTCGGGGTCGGTGGGATCCGTACGGGCGAGGACGCGGTCCAGTACCTGCTCGCTGGCGCGTCCCTCGTCCAGGTCGGAACCGCGAGTTTCGCGGACCCCCGGGCCGCCCGGCGTGTATTGACGGGCCTGGAACAGTACATGGCCGCGCAGGGCGTGGCCGACGTGAACGAGCTCGTGGGCGCGGGCCACGGCTCCTGAACCCGTGCCATCGATCGGATCATGGCGGAGATCATCGTCGCACTCGATCTGCCCTCCGGCAGCTCCGCGCTCGGACTCGTGGACCGGCTCGGCGATGCCGTCGCCTTCTACAAGGTCGGGTCGTCCCTGTTCACGCGGAGCGGGCCCGGCATCGTCCGGGAGTTGCGGGGGCGGGGCAAGCGCGTGTTTCTCGACCTCAAGTACCACGACATCCCGAACTCCGTCGCGCGCGCGGTCGAATCGGCCGCCGCGATGGACGTCGAGTTGCTCACCCTCCACGCGTCGGGCGGGACCGCGATGATGAAGGCGGCAAGGGAAGCCTCGGGCGACGACGGCCCGCGCCTGCTCGGCGTCACCATCCTCACGTCCTTCTCCGCGACCGATGTCGAGGAAGTCTGGAACAAGGAGGTCCTCTCGGTACGCGACGAGGTCGTCCGTCTCGCCGCGCTCGCCGCCGATGCCGGCCTGCACGGCGTCGTCACCTCGCCCCTCGAGGCCGAGATCATGAAACGCCGGCATGGCGACGAGTTCCTCGTCGCCACGCCCGGCATTCGGCCCGCGGGCGGTGGCGTCAACGACCAGTCCCGGACCGCGACGCCCGCCAGCGCCGTCGCCGCCGGCTCCGATTACCTCGTCCTGGGCCGTCCCATCATCGAGGCCGATGACCCCGTGGCCGTCGTCCACGGGGTCCTCGCCGAGATGCGCACCGCCGGACAGGTCGCGTGATGCGGGTCCTGCCGCTGGCCGCCGCGCTCACCGTGCTCGCCGCCGTCTGTGTGCAGCCCGCCGGCGCCCAGGATCTGCGCCCCACCGCGAGCCGGCTCTCCTCCGCCTGGGCCCGCGGCGACGCCTCCGAGATCGGGACCCGCGCCGCAAGGTCCGGCCTGTCCATCGCCGTGAACGGCGACCGGACCGGCCCCTTCAACGGCCGCCAGGCCGCCGCCGCGCTCAAGCGCGTGTTCGAGGACCGCGAGACCCTGTCCGCCCGGCCCGGCAAGAACGGCATCATCGACGGCGAGCCCCGCAAGGCCTTCGTCGAGATCGCCTGGACCACCCGCACCAAGGGCTCCCGCATCGAAGAGCGGACCACCGTCCTCCTCCAGCTCGTCGAGGATGGCAAGGACTGGCGCATCACCGAAATCCGTCTGATGAAGTAACCCGCTCCCGCTCCCGCCGCCCCCGCCGCTCCCGCCGCTCCCGCTCCCGCCGCTCCCGCCGCTCCCGCTCCCGCCCCCGCAAACGCTTCCGCCTCCGCCCCCGCTCCCCTACGTTACCCCGATGGCACTCCGCTTCTTCAACACGCTCTCGCGCTCCCTCGAGGAGTTCCGGCCGCTCCGGCCCTCGCACGTCGGCATCTACGCCTGCGGGCCCACCGTCTACCGGCCGCCCCACGTCGGCAACTTCCGCACGTTCGTCTTTAACGACGTGCTCCGCCGCTACCTGCAGTGGAAGGGGTTCGACGTCCGCTTCGTCATGAACCTGACGGATGTCGAGGACAAGATCATCGCGGGCGCCGCCGAGCGGGCCGTCTCGATCGGCGACGTCACCGCGCCCGTGATCGACGCGTTCTTCGCCGATCTCGACACGCTCGGGATCCGGCCCGCCGACGCCTGGCCGCACGCGACCGCGCACATCCCCGAGATGATCGACATCATTGCGCGGCTGATCGACCGCGGCCACGCGTACGTCAGGGACGGCTCCGTCTACTTCGACATCTCGTCGTTCCCCGCGTACGGGAAGCTGGCCCATCTCGAGGCCGTCGAGATGCGGGCGGGCGCCGGCCTGGCCGCGCGCTCCGCGGCGATCGACGCCGACGACTACGAGAAGGAGGACGCGCGCGACTTCGCGCTCTGGAAGGCGGCGAAGGCCGCCGACCGCGCGACCGGCGCGTGCTGGGACACGCCCTGGGGGCCCGGCCGCCCCGGCTGGCACATCGAGTGCTCGGCCATGAGCATGAAGGAGCTGGGCGAGACGTTCGACATCCACACGGGCGGTGAGGACCTGGTCTTCCCGCACCACGAGGACGAGATCGCGCAGAGCGAGGGCGCGACGGGCAAGCCGTTCGCGCGCGTCTGGCTGCACGTCACGCACCTCAAGGTCAACGGCGAGAAGATGTCGAAGTCGAAGGGCAACGACTTCACCATCGGCCAGCTCGTCGAGCGCGGGTTCCGGCCCGCCGAGATCCGCTTCATCTACCTGCAGGCGCACTACCGGAAGGAGCTGAACTTCTCCTTCGACGGTCTCGAGGACGCGCGCACGGCGTTGCAGCGGCTGACCGGGTTCCGCCGCCGCATCGACGAGACGGCCACGGCCGACGACGCGCCGGAGACCGCGCTCGGCACGATGGCGGCCGAGGCGCTGGTCGCGTTCGGCGAGGCGCTCGACGATGACCTGAACACGCAGAACGCTCTGGCCGTGCTGTTCCCCTGGGTCCGCGAGGTGAACGCCGTGCTCGATCGCGTCGCCGTCGTGGCGACCGCCGAGCTGGATGCGACCCGCCGCGCGTTCGACCGCATGGACGACGTGCTCGGCATCGTCCGCCTCGCGCTCCGCGAGAAGAGCGCCCTCGAGGCCGACCTCGCCGCCTGGGTCGAGGAGAAGCTCGCCGCCCGCAGGCAGGCTCGCGGCCGCCGCGATTTCGCCGCCGCCGACGCGATCCGCGACGAGCTGCTCGCCGCCGGCATCGTCGTCGAGGACACGGCCGACGGCACCCGCTGGCACAAGAGCTGAGCGGTCCGGCCGT
This sequence comes from uncultured Gemmatimonadales bacterium, assembly GCA_963786235.1. GTDB lineage: Bacteria > Gemmatimonadota > Gemmatimonadetes > Longimicrobiales > RSA9 > CAWAYJ01. Next base: position 20,825 of record CAWAYJ010000005.1, on the reverse strand, counting down.
CTACGGCATCAGGCGTCACGCCCGTCGGGATCGGCGACCCGGGGACTGAGCCATGCCGCGATCCGGTCGAACGGCGAATGTCCCCGCTTCACCCTGGTCCGCGTGTCGCCGACGCGTTCACCCTCCCGGATGCCGCGCGCCGCGCCTTTCCGCTCGACTTCCGCTCCGGTGTCGAACGCGTATCCCGCGAGGAACGGGTACTGGCGGGCGCGCCGCCCCACCTCGCCGATCTGACCGGGCGTCCACTCGACCCGTCGGCGCGACCCGGTCGGCCGCTCGAACACGATGCTGCCGCAATCGTCCAGGTAGCGCGCGTCGTGATCGAGACCGAGGAAGTCGCATACCCCGGAGAGGGTGGCGGCCGGTGCGGCGATGAAGTCCTCATGCCGCACCGTGCGCATCTCATCGCGATCCACGAGTGCGGCCGTCGTCTCGCAGTGGGAGAAGTAGAAATCGCTGCTCTCCTCGATCGAGAGCCGGTGCCAGCGCGCGATGGCGGCGACGTTGTCCCACGGATTGCGAACCACGTGCAGCAGCCGGAGTGGCACACCGGTGGTGGCGCGGATGCGCTGCAGCAGGTCCGGGTGCTTCGCCACCCACTGCGCGGCCCAGCCGCCGCCCTTGTCACCAATGACGCGCAGCGTCTCGAACCGGCCCTGCCAGCGATTCGGGATCTGGTAGCGGTAGTTGCTGGTATTGCCGCGCAGGTTGAACCACGCGGCGCGGGCGAGAATGTGCGCATACAGTGTGTCGCGATCGCAGCCGGCGAGGACCAGCTTCGGCGCGTCCAGCTCGTGCGAGACCACGGCATGACGGTGCGCGTTGAGCATCGCCCCGACCAGGCTGTGTCCGCTGCGCGGATAGCCGATGAACAGGGCGAACGCCGCCACCCGCTCGAACTCGTCGCGGAAGCGCCGCCGCGCCCACGCGCTCCATAGCGACTGAATGGCGCCATAGACCGCTTCCTGTCCCGGCACGCGGCCCGCCACAGGGTCCGATCGGGCGATGGCCGGGCCGTCGTTCATTGTCTCACCTGTCTGCGACGGCCGCACTTTCAGTGCTCGACCACGAGCGTGCGAAGCTTCCCGCCCGGCGTCAGTACGATGTGGTCGACCCGCTCGATCGACGGGCGCTCCGGCGGCTCGACCAGCCGCTCGAACGTCGCCACCAGCCGGTCGCGGTCCGCTTCCGCGGTGTCGCCGTCGCGCTGCACGACGTGGATGCGGAGCCGGCGGTCCTTCGCCTGCACGACCTGGAAATCGATGATGCTGTTCTCTCCCGGCGCCGCCGCCGCGACCGCCTCGCCCGGACTGATCAGCGTTCCGGCCGCGGTACGCAGGAAGTCACGCGAGCGACCGGCGACCCGGCCGAACACGGGGAGCCCGCGCCCGCAGGCGCAGGGCCGGTCGGAGGGTGCGACGGCGCGGTCGCCCACACGGTAGCGGATGAGCGGCGTCGCCGTGTTGTGCAGCAGCGTGACGAGCACGTCGCCGGTCTCGCCGGCGGCGGCGGGCGAGCCGTCGTCGCGCACGATCTCGACCACGATGCCCTCGGCCGGGACGTGGAGCGATCCGGCCTCCACGCACTCGTGCGCGACGAGGCCCGTCTCCATCGTGGCGTAGCGCTCCCAGACCTGGCACTCGAACGCGCGCTCGAACGCCTTGCGGTAGTGCGGATGCAGGTGGTTGCCGCCACTCCAGCAGGCGCCCGCCCGCACGCTGCGGCCGTCCTCGAGCAGCGCGACCGCCAGCACGTAGAGCGCGTTGGACACGCCCCAGATCAGGGACGGCGGGTTCTTCGTGAGCGCCCGCGCCAGTCGGCGCACCGCTTCACGGTCCGCCACCACCGGCGCGTGGAACGCGGCCGTGTTGAGCAGGACAGCGCTGATCGCCTGCGGCGTGCCGACCGGCCGGCACCGCACCTCGAGGCGACGCGTTCCGACGTCCGAACCCATCCACACCCGGGCGCGCGCTTCGCCGGCGTCGAGCCAGCGCATCTGCTCGAGCGGCCAGAGGAAGCTCACGGGACTCCCGGTCGAGCCCGAGCTGGAGGCCCGCATACCCCAGCTTCCCGGCACCCTGAGCCCCTCGATGCCGAGCCGCTTCAGGTCGACGCGCTCGAGGATCGGGAGTTTGCCGATGTCCTGGATGGTGCGGATGTCCTGCGCGCCGATGCCCGTTTCGCCGAATCGATGCCGGTAGAACGGGACCCGCGATGCGATTTGCATCAGCCGCTTCAGCGCCCGTGCCTGGTTGGCCTCGAGCCGTTCGCGCGGCCACCACTGGCTCTCCATCAGCGATGCGTACTGCGGGCCCGGCCGGGCCGGGTGCGCGTACCACATGGCCCGTGCGACCCGCTCGCGCCAGTCCGCCGGTGTCCCGCGTTCCGAAACCGCAGCCGCCCGATTCATGCGATGCCCTCGAGGAGAGAAGTCCCGCTGAGTCCGGTCGTGTCGGCGCCCAGCAATGCGCACGCCGTGGCCCCGATGTCCGTGATCCGGGCCGGCCGTCCGGTGTCGCGGACCCGCGATCGCCCGGGCAGCAGCAACGCCCAGGCGTCATCGACGTGATTGCCACTGCGGCCGCTGCCCACTCCGCGGCGCACCACCTGCCCGTGGACCGGTGAGCCCACGCCCGTCAAGCGGCGCGCAGGCGGCTCGCCCCAGTGTACGACCAGGTCCGGCAGCCGCCCGACCGCCGCGCCGTTGCCCGCGACCTCCGCCGTCCGCACGACCTTCGAGATCGAGGCGGTGCCGTCGGAGTCGCGGAACGTGAGCAGTCCGCGGGCGATCGTGTCGAGCAGCTCGTCCATCCCGGACGGATCGACGATGCCATCACGTTCGCGGCCCCGCAGGTTCACGCGAATGTAGCCCTTGTTCTCGCCCGGCACCGCGATGGCGCGCGTCTTCGACCAGTCCAGACGCAGGTAGAGCCGCGTCGCGAGGTCTGCGACGAGGTCATCGGGGAGTGCGCCGGCCAGCCGGTCGCGCCATGCGACGGGAAGCGCGGAGCGGAGCGCCCAGATGGGGGACCGGCGGCCTCCCGTCGCCGTCGCCGGACGCGCCTCGCCCGAGAGTACGGCATCGAGCATGGCCGGCAGCAGATCCGCGCGGCTGTTGTTGGCCGCCATTCCCGTGGGCGAGAAAACGATGAGGTCCGCGTGACCCGGGAGCGCGTCCAGCACGCGCCCGATCGCGGTATCGACCGCCTCGTAGACTTCGGCCAGACCATCCTGGAGCGTGCGACGGTCGCGGTCGCTCAACGGCTCGTCCACCACTGTGGCGGGATCCCAGAGGTGATGGCCCGCCTTGTGGGCGGCGCCGAAGTTGAGCCAGACGAGGTCGAACGATTCGCGTGCGAGCAGGTCGGTTGCCGCGTCGGCCACCCGCGCCGGCGCCGCGACCAGGACGTCGCGCCAGTCGAAGAGAGCGGCCACGCGTCGCGTCCCGTAGACGTCGTTCAGTCGTGGCGGTCGGCCATGCCGGCGCGAGAGCTCGGCCCGTGTCCCACGCGGGAGCGAGAGGCCGCGCGCGACCATCCGGTCCTCGAACTGCCAGCCGCTGAGGTATACGCCCTCCGTCCGCTTCGGCGCCCACGCCAGGATGGGATCGATGACCAGCGAGCGCCGGCCGCACGCCGTGAGCCGTTCCCAGATCGTTGGCGGCGCCGGGAACGTGTACATGAACCGTGGCCGCTGCTCTTCCGCCGACCAGGGCACGGCCGAGTAGATGCCGTGCTCCCGGACGTCCACGCCGGTGCAGACCGTCATGTACGTGGACGACTGCAGGAACGTGGCCTCCGCATCCATCGTCTCCCAGCGGCCGCGTGCGCGCAACGCGGCGAGCGCCGGAAGCCGGCCAGCCGCGAGCATCTGCTCCAGAAGGGGAAGCGCGGCCGAGTCGAATTGCAGGATTGCGAGCATGGCGGCTACACCCCCGGTTTCCGCAGCGGCAGGATCTTGCCGGCCGGCGTCACGTGCGGCTCCGCGCGCTCCAGCTCCAGGGTCCGGCCGTTCGTCCACACCTCCGCCATCAGCCGCTGCCCGATTCCCCGTTGCCGCAGAAACGCGAGCACCGTTTCCACGACTTCCGCGGACTCGAGCGTGCCGACCGATGGGCTCACGACCAGACTCACTTTCGTCAGGCCGTTTTCCTCCCGCTCCACGAGCTGGTAGTCGGTGCCATTCCCGCCATAGCGCCCGGGCAGCACGCTTTCCAGCAGGCAGAGCAGGTCGGTGCCCAGGAAATGCATCCCCTCGCCCGTGAGCTTCTCGTAGCTACGGATGGTGTGCAGGTGGCGCCGGAACACGGGCGGCAGGGCGCCGCAGCCGCAGTCGCGCGTCTCGAGCACGCCGTAGTCGCCGCTCTCCACGTTCAGCATCACCTTGGGCGCCGCCGGCAGCAGCGTCGTGTGCAGCAGCGCCGGCACGGTGCGCTCTTTGGTGTCGACCATCCGTTCTCGCTGGATCGTCGCGATCTTGTCGCTCACGAGGTGAACCTCGTCCGGCTCGCGTGGCGCGTGACACGCGAGTCCGATCATACCGGCCTCGACCATGGCGTAGTGGCACGATGCGCCGGCGCCCGCCGCCGCGATCGCGTCTGCCTTGGCCGCCGTGAGCGGCTCGCCGACGAGCACGAAGAACGAGCCGGCGATGTCGAGCCGTCGGTCCAGCGCCGCGGCACACGTCCGCACCGCGGCGCTGGGAAGGGTGAGCAGGATCGCCGGCCGGCCCTTCATCCGCTGGTCCGCCATCCACGACGCGATGTCCCCGGCGTCACCCGCCGGCACGTGCTTCGGCCGGGGGATGCCCGAGCCCGCGATGCCGGCCGCTGACATCGTCGCATGGGCGAACGCACGATGCCGGAAGGGCGCGTCCGCAAGGCGCGTCTGCGAGAACCACCGCACGATCGGCCTGCCCAGCCGGGCCCGGATCAACGCGTTCTTGATTCCCACCGCGCCCGGCGGCGCGGGCAGCCACATCGCGACCGGTCTCTCGCCTGCGCCCATCGCGTCGTAGAAGAGGGCGTGGTACGCGCTCTCGTGCGCCAGCAGGTCGAGCCCCAGCAGGATGCGGCGGGCCCGGCCGCCCGACCCGCCGGTCCGCGCCTCGTATTGCCGTGCGCTCAGTGGGTTGTCGAAGTCCGCCGCCCGGACGGGCAGCTCCAGTCCCGGCCGCACGATCGGTCGCAATCCCTTGAACTCTTCGAGCGTGATGAAGATGCCCGCATCGTGCAGTCGCTCGAGCGTGGCTTCGAGCCCGTCCGCGCGGAGCATCGCATCGACGTCGTCCGCCCGGATCCCGGACCAGTCGAACAGCCGCCGGTATGGACTCGAGGGATTCTCGAAGACGGCGTGCTGCAGCACTCGCGCGAACGACTGTCCGCGGACCGCGTACTGCCGTTCGAGGCGGGTGCGCGCCTCCGCCGGACCGAGTCCGCCCCGCAGGAACGGGCGGAGCGCACCGAGGAAGCCCGCGGCGGCCCGCAGCTCACCCACGCCGTTTCGCATTCGCATTATCGCTTCCGCGCCAGCGCGGCCACGAAATAGCCGGTGAAGAAGCGGGTCGGCAGGAACTCGAGTCCCTCGAAGGCGCTCCAGATCCGGACGTAAAGCCGTTTCAGGGCCGCGCTGCCCTGGCGATCGATGAGGTGGCCGCCCAGGACGACGAACATGCGCGGACAATGGAAGACCGCGCCCACCTTCACCACGTCGTAGCCGGTCCGCTCCAGCAGCCGGCGCAGCTGGCGCGGCCCGCATGTCGGTCCGATCGCGAACGGGACCAGGCCGCTGGCGGAGCGCAGTCGCTCCGGCAGGTTGTTGCGGATTGCCAGCACGGGATTGACCGGGTTGTCGAAGGTCACGAGCAGGGTCCCGCCCCGCCGGGTCACGCGATGCAGCTCGCCGAGCGCCGTGTCGATGTCGGCGCGTGCCGAGAAATGGTCCAGCGTCGAATTCGACAGGACCGCGTCGAACGTGCCGTCGCGGAAGGGGAGGGCGCGGACGTCTGCGGTCTCCGCCTCCAGCTTCGGGAAGCGGGCGCGCACCATGCCGACCAGCGCCGCCGAGATGTCGATGGCCGCAACGTGGTCGAACGACGCGGACAGCAGTGGGACCAGTCCGGCGCCGGTCACTTCATCGAACAGGTCCGTCTTCAGGATGCGGCCGCCTCGCTTCGCCGGCAGCCAGCGCCGCAACAGTCGCGCGTTGACCGCGTCGCTCACCATCCGCCACGCCCTCTGTTCGTCAGCGCGCTGCCACGCGTTGGCGACCGCATCCCAGTATTCGGGCGTTGGACCGGGCTCCGCGGAGTCCACCGCGGACGGCCGGGAGGATGTCGTGTCGGCGTTGCCCCGTACGCTCATGGGAAGCGACCCAGTCCCCGGGCCAGACCGAGCACCGCCGCCGCCGCCGCGAACCCGACCAGCAGGATGCGGACCGGCACGGCGGCCGGCAGCTTCCAGACGCTCAGGATCGAGGATGCGGCCACCCCGATGAACAGCGCGGCACTCGCGCCCGGCGCCCCCCACGCCGGCACGAGTATCAGCGCGCTCGCGCCGAACGCGGCGGCGCCCGTCGCGTTGATCGCGACGGCGACCTGCGGCCGCAGCTCCAGCGCCGCTCCCTGCCAGCCGAGGAGCGGCAACGGCAGCAGCGGCAGCAAGGCGAGGACCGGCACGAGCGTGCCGACCGCGGGTGCGAACCGCTCGCCCGCCACGAGGCCGAGGCCGCGGCCGAGCACAAGCGTGCCGGCAAGGGCGCAGGCCGAGAGCGCCACCAGCGCCCGCCACCCCAGTCGGGCCAGCAGGCGCTCGACGCGGTCGCGGTCGCGTCCCCACATCTCCACCATTTCCGGCAGCGAGACCGTGAACACTTCGCGCACCGCGAGCATGATCGCCATCGCGATGCTCCCGGCCAGCGCCGCGAACCCCGTTTCCACGCCGGACCGCCCCAGCACGCTCGTCGCCAGGACCGGACCCCGGTATGTCAGCTGCCCGAGCAGCAGCGCGGTGCCGGCCACGACGCCGTACCGCCCCGCGCCCGCGGGGACCGGAACGCCTCGCTCCGCGTGCCGGATGAGGCCGACCACCGTCCAGCCCGCGAACACGAGTCCCGCGGCGGACGAGAGAACGAGGCCATCCAGGATGCCGAGGGGTCCCACCGCATGGAACAGCAGCGGTACGGCCAGGAGCAGCATCGCGTTCTTGGTGGCGATGCGGAAGCTCCAGACCCAGGTCCTGCCGATCCCCAGCGCGATCTGCGCGGCGAGCACCGCCGTCACCTCGACCGCGAGCGCGACCAGCACCAGCGCCGTGTCCAGCAACGCGAAACGCCCGGGCGCCGTCCACACCAGCACGACCCCCACTGCGATCGCGATTCCGAGTTGCACGCTTCGCACCCGCAACAGGCGCAGCGTCATCGACCGTGCCAGCCCGGCGCGGCGCGCCTCCGGTTCGGCCGGTATGAAGCGGGCGAACGCGCTCGGCGCGCCCAATGAGATCGCGACCGCCGCCAGCGTGATGATGGCGAGCGCGACCGTGAGCCGTCCGAATTCGATGGGCCCGAGCAGGCGCGGGAGCAGCGTCACGAGAAGCACCTGCGTGACGGTTTCGAGGGCCTTGCCTTGCAGCGCCGCCCGGCGGGCCGGGAACGCGGACCGCGTACCGGCCGCAATGCCGTCGGCCGGCGCCACAGCCTCGACCGTCCGCTCACTCGCGCGGGCTGTCAGGCCGGTGTTCTGTTGGGGGGATGAAGCACGCGTCGTCGCTTGCAGAACTCGCCGTTCCTCGACCGGGTGATTCGATGGGCCTTCGATTTCCCCCACCACCCTCTATCGTGCAGCGCCGCGCCGGAGAATGCCGCCTCGCGCGGGATCGGTTGTACGCCGCCGGGCCGCGACAAGCCCGCAATCGGCACGCCACGTCTTCCGGACGGCCGCGCCCACCCGCGGCCGGCTCGCGGACCGGCGGGGGCACGCGCGTGTGCCGTGACATCACGAGCCAGCTAATGCACGACGGAGGCGCGGTTTGACGGGAATGATGGGGGGACGCCGGGGCAGGGGGGATCGTCGTCGCGCGCCGCACTCCGCCGGGCGTCGCCTCGAGCTACACACCTGATGCGTGCCCGCTCCGGGTGCGGAGTCCATGTGCCAGAACCGGCGCCGCCGCGTGCGCCGATCAGGTCCGGCGCGATCAGAACTGGCTACCGCCCGCGATGCCGTGCCGGAACCGCGAGTTCACGATGTTGTTGTAGATGGAGCCGAACCGGTAGCTGAGGCCGACGCCGAACTCGTACGAGTAGTTGGTCTGCAGCTCGCGGATCTCGAGCAGGATCTCATCGGACGTTGCGTCCCGTCCCGGGATGGACAGCTGGTCGCGGACCCTGCCGTACTGCCCATCGAAGCTCAGGGAGAGCCCTTTCCAGAGCCGGATGTCGCCCTCCGCGGAGATCGATGCGCGGTACTTCCTGGTGTCGTGCAGGAACTGCTCCGCGCCGACCGAGATGCCGAGGCTGCCCCAGGGCTGGCGCGCGTTGTAGGCCACGGCCAGCGCGTGGTTGGCGCGGCTTTCGTGGAGCCGGCCGAAGATCGTGATCTCGTTGTAGTGGAAGGTGTTGATGCCGAACGAGTACTGCAGGGTGAGCCCCCGCCGCGTGTACTCGCTGTAGGGGAAGATGTCGTATTCGACGGCCGGGGCGATGCGGTACGCCCACTTCACGTTGCCGTACGTGCTCGAGCGGAGCAGGCCTTCGAGGCCGAGCGTCCAGTGCGGGGTCACGCTCCGGCCCGCGAAGAAGTCGCCGTCGTACGACTTCCGGATCGATGTCACGGTCGTGACGCTGTCGATCTCGTACTGGCTTTCCCGGTAGTTGGAGGACGCGCCGATCTCGACTTTCCACAGGTCCGTGGTGCGGTTGGCATTCAGGTCGAGGCTGTACCGTTGGGAGGATTGCAGGCTCTCGCCATCGCCGTTCGCCTCGCCGCTGACCTCGAACACCCAGAAGTTCCAGGGGTCGGGCCCGGCCCGCCCGGCCGGCCCGCCTTCCTCGTCTCCGCCGCGGTACTGGATGGTCATCTGCGACAGGATCGGCGAGCCCTGTATCCAGGGGACGAGTGCGAAGGCGATCGTCCGCGTCAGCCCCTGCCGGGTCATGTCGCGGCTGTCATCGGGAGCGGAGGCGTAGCGGACAGTGTCGGCCTTCGACTCCAATGCCCCCAGACCGATCAGGGTTACCACGTACTCGCGCCCGCCCGCACCGGTGGACTGCGTCGTGACCAGGATGTGGACGTCCGCATCGGTGCGGTCCCGCACGTAGTCGACCCAGCTCAACTCCGTGCGCATGTAGTCGAAATCGCACGGCTCGCAGTCCAGAAACACGCGGAGCCGGTCCGTTTGCGCCTGTTGCGCAGCCACCGAGCCGGCGGTGAGCCCGGCCAGCAGGATCATCGTCCACCCAACCGCCCTGAAACGTGCCATGGTCCGGCCGTCCTCTTCCACAGGTTCGACGTGGCCACCGTGACGCGCCGACGCGTGAAACTCGCGAGGGGGCGCAGTCGCCGTAATCTACGTCGCGCCGCCTGTCGCCAGCCTTACACGTCGCGCCCGTACGACCGCCGGGACCCCGCCACGTTGACCCCGCCGTGGCGCCGCGAATACCTTCCCGGCGCCCGTCGTCCGGAGGACGCGGTGCGGGTCCGCGAATCGAGGCACCGTGACAGGACATCCGTTCGCGTCGGAGCGTTGATGATCGAAACCACACAGGCCACCGAGCCGTGGGACTTCGCCGGTTGGGGTGAATCGGGGAAGATCACCGATCTCGGCACCGGCCCGACCCGCGTCTCCCGTCTCGACCAGCCCCACAAGCACACGCTGGGTGCGTGGCGCGCTACCGCGATCTGCGGCAACGACATCACCTCGAGCGTGCTCTACGTCTCCGCGCTCTGCGCCGCGCAGGCCGGCGCGCTCGCGCCCATCGTCCTGCTCATCGTCGCGGGCGTGCTCTACCTGTTCCGGAAGATCTACGCGGAGGTCGGCAGCGCGCTCCCGCTGAACGGCGGCAGCTACACCGTGCTGCTCAACACGACCGGGAAGCGGCTGGCGGCGGGCGCCGCCGTGCTGACGCTGCTCTCGTACGTCGCGACGGCCGTGATCAGCGCCAACGAGGCCATGCACTACGCCAGCAACCTGTACGGCGGGCTCCCCGTCATCGGCGCGACCGTCGCGGTGCTCGGCCTCTTCGCGTTCCTCAACATCGTGGGCATCACGGAGTCGGCCGCCGTCGCGCTCGGCATCTTCCTGCTGCACCTCGCGACGCTCACCGTGCTCGCCGTCGTCGCCGGCTTCGCCGTGATCCGCAGCCCTGCGCTGCTCGTGCAGAACTGGACCATGCCCAGCGCGCACGGCCTCACGCACGCGCTATTCTACGGATTCGCCGCCGCCATGCTCGGCATCAGCGGGTTCGAGAGCTCGGCCAACTTCATCGAGGAGCAGAAGGAGGGCGTGTTCCCGAAGACGCTGCGGAACATGTGGGGCGCCGTCGCCATCTTCAATCCGCTGATGGCGCTGCTCGCGCTCGGCCTGCTCCCGCTCGCGACCATCCAGGAAGTGCCCCAGGACCTGCTCGCGCAGATGGGCACGCTCTCGCTCGGCAGCGCGCTCGGCTGGTGGGTCAGCCTCGATGCCGTGCTCGTCCTCTCCGGCGCCGTCCTCACCAGCTACGTCGGCGTCACCGGCCTCGTCCGGCGCATGACGCTCGACCGTTGCCTGCCGCAGACGCTGCTGGCGGAGAACCGCTGGCGCGGCACCAACCACTGGATCATCCTCGCCTTCTTCGCGCTCTGTACCTCGATCCTGTTCGTCACCCACGGCGACATCGAGACGCTCGCGGGCGTGTACACGCTCTCCTTCCTGAGTGTCATGGCGCTCTACGCCATCGGCAACATGCTGCTCAAGCGGACGCGAGGCCGGCTGCCGCGGGCCACGCGCGCCAGCTGGACCACTGCGCTCATCGCGCTGCTCGCCGTCCTCATCGGCCTGCTCGGCAACATCCTGCTCGATCCGCTCAACGTCGAGGTATTCGCGACCTACTACCTGATCGGCCTGACCGCGATCACCCTCATGTTTCTCCGCGTCGAGATCCTGCGCGTCGGCCTCTTCCTCTCCCGCTCCGTCGTCGACCGCGTGACCGCCGCCAACGAGTGGGTCCGCAGGACCATCTACCGGAAGATCGATGAGATCGCCGGCCGCGAGGTCATCTACTTCACGCGGGGCGACGACATCTCGATCCTGAACCGCGCCGCCCTCTACGTCCTCAAGAACGAGCAGACCAACCGGCTCAAGGTCATCAACGTGTACGAGAAGGAGGAAGACATCCCGGCGGACCTGGCCAAGCAGCTCTCCACCATCGACCACCTCTACCCGCGGCTCAAGATCGACTTCCTTGCCGTCAAGGGCACATTCGGGCCCGAGATCATCGAGCGCCTTTCCCAGCGGCTCGGCGTGGCCAAGAACGCCATGTTCATCGGCACCCCCGGCGACCGCTTCCCCCATTGCGTCGAGGATCTCGGCGGCGTCCGCATCATCCTCTGAGCGAGGCTCGAAAACGCCGCAGGCACGGAGAAGCCCTCTGCGCATTAGATTCAGAGTGTGGATCCTTGCATTCATGCCCCGGATCCGCCGGGTTCGTGAACTGATGGGGCCTGAGGGAGCACGAATGTACGGAATCATTGAGAATTCGCCGACGCGTGCGGAACTGCGGATCGATCGCTCGGAGCATGCGGAGTGGCTGACGGGCATGGAGCAGCTGCCGGACGTCGGGCGGCGGGTCTACTGCACCGACGGCATGGCCGAGGTCGTCAGGATCCTGGGCAAGACCGGGAATGGTAGCCGCCTCCTGCAACTCCAGCTCATCGGCCGCACGGCGGCGCCCTTTCACGCGGCCGCGTCGAACGTCCTGGTCGAGCCGTTCCCGGGTGCGGATCTCGCCGAGAGGGTCGGGGCGAGATCTTCGCAAACGATTGGCGTATTGCCCGAGACGCCGGATCGACCATGAGCGGAACACGGAGGGATTGAGCCGGCGCCTCCATCGTGCGCGTGCCGATCCCGATGGACTCCGTCATCACCGCGCCGCTTCGGGACGACCAACCGATCCGCGCCGAAGTCTTCGGCATCGAACGTCTCGAACAGCACGCCCGCAGCCTCGCCCAGGCCCAGACCGTCACCGAAAGGCCGGCCAGGGGACGGAATCTCCTCGCTCGCGTCCGTGACAACTGGCACGCACTCCTGGTCGCGTACCGCGACATCGTCGGCGCGGTCCGCGACAAGCGCGAGATCACACAAGCCGAAGAGTGGCTCCTCGACAACTTCTTCATCGTCGAGGAACAGTTGCGGGAAGTCCGCGACCATCTGCCGGCCAGCTTCTACCGCATGCTGCCGAAGAACGCCGAGGGTCACCTCGAGGGATTCCCGCGCGTCTACGGCCTGGCCTGGGCCTACGTGGCCCACACCGACAGCCGCTTCGAGCTGGACACGCTGCGCCGCTTCGTCCAGGCGTACCAGGGCATCCAGCCGCTCGGCATCGGCGAGCTCTGGGCGGTCGCCATTCACCTGCGCGTCGCGCTCCTCGAGAACCTTCGGCGGCTCTCGGAGCCGATCATCCGTGCCCGCCGGGCGCGGGCCGAGGCCGACGAAGTAGCGGACCGGCTGCTGGGACTCGGCGACCGGCCGGCGGAGCGAGTGGCCGATGTGCTGGCCGAGCTGGGTGACGGTCCTCTCGGCAGCGCGTTCGCCGTGCAGCTCGTGCAGCGGCTACGCGACCAGCCCGCGTCCATCATGCCGGCCCTGGACTGGCTCAACGCCAACCTCGCGGCACAGGGGACGTCGCCCAACGAGGTCGTCGCGCGGGCGCATCAGGCGCAGGCCGAGGCGAACATCACGGTTCGCAACATCATCACCAGCATGCGCTGGATCTCCTCGCTCGCCTGGGCGGACTTCTTCGAGAGCGTCAGTCTCGTGGACGAGGTCTTCCGCAGTGTCCCGGGATTCGCCGCGATGGACTTCGCCACCCGTGACAAGTACCGGGCCCGGGTCGAGGCGCTGTCGCGGCGGGCGGACCGGTCGGAGCTCGATGTGGCGCGCGAAGCGGTGCGGTTGGCCAGCGATGCGCGGCAGGAGCGCGAGCGGGCCTCGCCCGGTGACGCCGCGAGCCCCGCGGGCCCCGTGTCGGGAGACGACGTCGCACGACTCGAGCTTCCCGTGCGCCCGGAGGAGGACCCCGGATTCTATCTCGTGTCACGCGGCTGGCGAACGTTCGAGAAGCGCATCGGCTATCGAGTTCCCTGGCGGATCCGGATCGGACGCGCGGTACGCGCCCGTGGCGTCGAGGGCTATTTCGCGACCATCGCCACGCTCACCGTTCTCGTCCTCGCCGGCCCGCTGTTCCTGACCGCGCGCGCCGGCGCACCAGCGCCGGTTCTCATCCTGCTCGGAATCCTCGCGCTGGTGCCCGCGTCCGATGTCGCGGTGGCAATCATCCATCGCCTGGTCATGGCCCTGGTGACGCCGCGGCGGCTCGCCAAGCTCGATCTGCCGCAAGGCGTGCCCGCCGAGCTACGAACCATGGTGGTCGTGCCCACGTTGCTGACGAGCCACGCGGACCTCGAGGAGTCGATTGAACGACTCGAGGTGCACTATCTCGCGAATCCCGGCGGCCAGCTCCACTTCGCACTTCTGACGGACTGGTCGGATGCCCCCAGCGAGCACATGCCGGGCGACGAGGATCTCCTCACTGCGCTGGGCGACGGCATCGCCCGCATCAACGAGAAGTACGGAGAGCTGCCCGGTGGAGGGGCGCGGTTCCTCGCCCTGCACCGCCGGCGTCTCTGGAACGAGCAGGAAGGGAAGTGGATCGGCTGGGAACGCAAGCGCGGGAAGCTGCGCGAGCTGAACTGGCTGCTGCGCGGCGCCACGGAAACGACGTTCCTGCCGATCAACGGCCGGATCCCGACCGTGCCCGCCGGCGTTCGCTTCGTCATCACGCTGGATACCGACACGCGGCTGCCCAGGGCGAGCGCCTACCGCCTCATCGGGGCGATGGCGCACCCGCTCAATCGCCCGCGCTATGACGATAAAGCGGGACGCGTCGTCGAAGGCTACGCGATCCTGCAACCGCGCATTACGCCGTCCCTGCCGACGGGACCGGGCAGCACGGCCTACCAACGCATCGTGTCGGGCCCGGGAGGCGTTGACCCCTACGCGGCCGCGGTCTCCGACGTGTATCAGGACCTGTTCGGCGAGGGGTCGTATACGGGCAAGGGGATCTACGACGTGGACGCCTTCGAGCAGGCCATGGCGGGGCGCGTCCCGGACAATACGCTGCTCAGCCATGACCTTTTCGAAGGGCTCTTCGCGCGCGTCGGGCTCCTGACCGATGTCGAATTGTTCGAGGCGTTCCCCGCCAATTACGAGGTGGCCGTCCGCCGTCACCATCGCTGGGTGCGGGGCGACTGGCAGCTGCTGCCCTGGATCCTGGGCCGGGCTCGCGACCGGGCCGGCCGGAAAGAGCGATCCCGCATCCCCGCCCACGCCCGCTGGAAGACGGTGGACAACCTGCGCCGCAGTCTCGTCGCGCCTTCCTCGTATCTGCTCGCCGTTGCCGCATGGACCCTGCCTGCCACCCCGCCCCTGCCCTGGGTCGGGCTCTTCCTCGCAGCCCTCGCCGCGCCGCCCTTCATGTCGGTGCTCGACGGGCTGCGACCCCGGCGGCGAGGCTTCTCCAAGCGCAGCTACCTGCGCGCCGCCGGCGCCGACATCCGCCTTGCTTTGCTTCAGTTCCTGCTCGCGATCACCATGCTCGCGTACCAGGCCTGGCTCATGACGGATGCCATCGTGCGCACGCTCGTCCGGCTGTACATCACCCGACGGCATCTCCTCGAATGGGTGCCGGCCGCGCAGGCCGCGTACGGCGTGGACCTGAAGCTCCGCGCCGTCTACGTACACCTGCGCTGGAGCGTCATCCTCGCCGTGCCCGCCGGGGTCCTCTTCGTCGCCTTCAAGCCGGGCGCGTGGTTGGTCGCGGCCCCGCTGGTCCTGCTCTGGGGCCTGGCGCCCGTGTTCGCCTGGCGCTTGAGCATTCCGGAGAAGCTCGCGGAAGGGCCGCGCCTCTCGCCGGCCGAGGTGAGGGCGTTGCGGCTTGTTGCACGACGGACATGGTGCTTCTTCGAGAGATTCGTGACCGAGGAGGACCACTGGCTCCCGCCCGACAACTTCCAGGAGGATCCCGACCCCGTCGTCGCGCACCGCACATCGCCGACCAACATCGGGTTGTACCTGCTGAGCACGCTGGTCGCGCACGACTTCGGCTGGATCGGGCTCGTGGACATGGTGGAACGGCTCGAGGCCACGCTGGCGACGATGGAGACCATGAGTCGGTACCACGGTCACTTCGTCAACTGGTACGACACCCGTGACCTGCGCCCGCTGGAACCGCTCTACATCTCGACCGTGGACAGTGGAAACCTGGCCGGACATCTCATCGCCCTGGCCCAGGGATGCCGACAGATCCTGCCCCGGTCGCGGCCGGGCCCCGAGGTCATGGACGGGATCTACGACGCCCTGCAACCGGTGCTCGCCACGCTGGGGACGACTGCGTTCCGCCCGCGGACCGAGACGGTCACGGCCCTGCAGGTGCAGGAAGCCCTGCAGGCGATGACGAGCGTGCTCCAGGATCCCCCGACTTCACTGCCGGCATGGGCTCGCCGTTTCGACAACATGCAGGCCGGCGCGGAAAATCTGCTGGACATCGCCCGCACGCTGGCAACGGTCATCGAGAGCGAGTCCGGACGCGCGATTCTCACCTGGGCGACCGCGATCCGGGACACGGTGCGGAGTCAGGCGCGTGACTTCGAGCCGGTCCGACCGGAGGATCCGTACGCGTACGACATTGCGGCGGCCGATCTCGAACAGCGCCTCGCCGCGCTCGCGCTCCAGGCCGAAGATATGGCCCGGGCGATGGACTTCCGGTTCCTGTTCGACGCCTCGCGCAAGCTGTTCTCCATCGGATTCCGCGTCGCCGACAACGCCCGCGACACCGGCAGCTACGATCTGCTCGCTTCGGAGGCGCGTCTGGCGAGCTTCGTGGCCATCGCCAAGGGCGATGTCCTGCCGCCGCACTGGTTCTTCCTCGGCCGGGCCCTCACCCCGGTGGGACGGGGAGCGGCGCTCGTTTCCTGGTCGGGATCGATGTTCGAGTACCTGATGCCGCTGCTCGTGATGGAACAGCCGGCCGGCAGCCTGCTGGACCTCACCTGTCGCCTCGTCGTGGCGCGCCAGATCCGTTACGGCGCGGAGCGCGGCGTCCCGTGGGGCGTTTCCGAGTCGGCGTACAACGTGCGCGACGTCTCGCTCACGTACCAGTACTCCGATTTCGGCGTGCCCGGCCTCGGGCTCAAACGCGGGCTGTTCGAGGACGTCGTGGTCGCTCCCTACGCGACCGGCCTTGCCGCCATGGTCGATCCGCGGGCCAGCCTGGACAATTTCCGCCGGCTCGAACGGATCGGCGCCCTCGGCGCCTGCGGGTTCTACGAAGCGCTCGACTATACGCCAACCCGGTTGCCCGAAGGGGCGCAGGTCGCCGTGGTCCGGGCCTGGATGACGCATCACCAGGGGATGAGCATCGTGTCGCTGGGCAACGTGTTGCACAACGGCCGCACCCGACAGCGCTTTCACTCCCACCCGATGGTCCAGGCCTCCGAGCTCCTGCTCCAGGAACGGACGCCGCGCTCGGTCGCCGTCGCCCGGCCCAGGGGCGAGGAAGTGCGGGAGGCCGCGCACGTCCGTGACCTCGTCGCGCCGACCCTGCGTCGCTTCGAGTCGCCGCACGACATCTCGCCGCGAACCCATGTCCTGTCGAACGGTCGGTACATGGTCATGGTCACGGCGGCGGGGGCCGGGTTCAGCCGGTGGCGCGACCTGGCCGTCACTCGCTGGCGCGAGGACACGACGCGTGACTGCTGGGGCTCGTTCTTCTACCTGCGGGACGCGAAGACCGGTGCCGTATGGTCCGCCGGGTTCCAGCCGAGCGGCACCGAGATGGACCAGTACAACGTCGTGTACGCCGAGGACCGCGCCAAGATCGTGCAGCGCGACGGGTCCCTGTCCATCACGCTCGAGATTGTGGTCTCGCCGGAAGACGACGCGGAGCTGCGGCAACTTACGGTGACCAACAACGAGAATCGGGATCGTGAGATCGATGTCACCTCCTATGCGGAGGTGGTGCTGGCTCCGCAGGCCGACGACGTGGCCCATCCCGTTTTCTCCAACCTCTTCGTCGAGACCGAATTCGTTCCCGCGCTCCACACACTGCTGGCCACGCGGCGCCGGCGAGCGGAGGGGGAGCCGCAGCTGTGGCTGGCCCACCTCGCCGCCGTCGATGGGCAGACCGTGGGAGCCTGCGAGTACGAGACCGACCGCGCCCGGTTCCTGGGTCGGGGACGCTCGATCAACCAACCGCTTGCCGTGATCGCGGGGCAACCGCTCAGCAACACCACGGGGCCGGTCCTCGATCCCATCGTGAGTCTCCGCTACCGTGTGGCGATACCGGCGGGCGGGACGGTGCGTCTCGTGTTCACCACGCTCGTGGCGGCCAGCCGGGAAGCAGCCCTCGATTTCGCGGAGAAGCACCGCCACGCGGGGACGTTCGAGCGCGAAAGCTCGCTCGCCTGGATGTATGCCCAGGTTCAGCTGCACCACCTGCGAATCACCCAGGACGAAGCGCATCTCTTTCAGCGGCTGGCCAATCGACTATTGTACGTCGACCCCACGTTGCGCACTACGCCGCAGGAGGTGGCCGGCAACCGTCGGGGCGCGTCCGGCCTCTGGACCTGGGGGATCTCAGGCGATCTGCCGATCGCCGTCGTTCGCGTGGAGGAAGACGCCGAGCGGGACGTCGCCCGCCAACTGCTGCGCGCGCACGAGTACTGGCGCCTCAAGGGGATCGTCGCCGATCTGGTGATCCTCAATGGGAAAGGGACATCCTACGCGCGGGAACTCCAGGACTATTTCGAGGCCATGGTGCGGGCCAGCCAGTCCGCGGTCGGCCCCGGCCAGGACCGGCGGCGCGGCAAGGTCTTCGTCCTGCGCGAGGACCTGATGCCGGACGAGGACCTGGTGTTGTTGCGGGCGGCGGCGCGCGTCCTGATCCTGGCGAGCCGGGGTACGCTCAGCGAGCAGGTGGTCCGGCTGGAGCGGTCGCGGCCCGGACCGATGCCGCCCGCCCTGCGCGTGCCGCGCGAGGACACCGAGACCGTTCCGCCTCCCCGTCTGGATCTCGTGAACTTCAACGGCCTGGGCGGATTCACGCCGGATGGCCGCGAATATGTAACGGTCCTGGGCGAGGGGCAGTGGACGCCGGCGCCCTGGATCAACGTCGTCGCGAACCCGGGGTTCGGGTTCCAGGTCTCCGAGTCCGGCTCCGGGTACACCTGGTCCGGGAACAGCCGCGAGAACAAGCTGACCCCGTGGTCCAACGATCCCGTCCGCGATCCGCCGGGCGAGGCGCTCTACGTCCGTGACCTGGAGAGCGGCCTGATCTGGGGACCGACCTGTCGGCCGATCCGCGAACACGCCACACCGTACATCATCCGGCACGGCCAGGGGTACAGTCGCTTCGAGCACACCGCCCACGGCATCGAACTCGCGTTGCTTCAATTCACGCCGCTACGCGACCCGATCAAGATCTCGCGCCTCACCCTCGTGAACCGGTCCGCCCAAACGCGGCGGCTGTCCGTCACGGCCTACGCGGAGTGGGTCCTCGGCGTTGACCGCGGACGCTCCATGCCCTTCGTCGTCACGACCATCGATCACCCGTCCGGCGCCATGTTCGCCCGCAACGCATGGAACGGAGAATTCGCGAATCGGGTCGCCTTCGCCGATCTCGGTGGCCGGCAGTCCTCGTGGACCGGCGACCGGCTCGAGTTCCTCGGCCGCAATGCGACCCTCGAGCACCCCGCCTCGCTCGAACGCGATGCCGGACTGTCCGGTACGGTCGGCGCGATGCTCGACCCCTGCGCCGCGCTCCAGACGGAGATCGAGATCGAGCCCGGGCACGCCACCGAGGTGCTGTTCCTCCTGGGACAGGGCGAGGATGCCGACCAGGCGCGCCGGCTGGTCGAGCGCTACCGGGCGCAGGATTGCGATGCCCTGCTTCGCGAGGTCCGTGACGAGTGGGACTCGACGCTCGGCGCGGTGCAGGTCCGGACGCCGGACTCGTCGATGGATCTGCTGCTCAATCGCTGGCTCCCGTATCAGACGCTCTCCTGCCGCGTCTGGTCCCGCTCGGCCTTCTACCAGAGCTCGGGGGCGTACGGTTTCCGCGACCAGCTCCAGGACATCATGGCGCTGGTGGTGGCGAGACCCGACGTCGCGCGCGAGCACATCCTGCGCGCCGCCGCCCGCCAGTTTCCGGAGGGCGACGTCCAGCACTGGTGGCACCCGCCGACGGGACGAGGCGTGCGCACCCGGATCTCCGACGACCTGCTCTGGCTGCCGTACGCGGTGGCCCACTATGTCACGACCACCGGGGATTGGACGGTACTGGACGAGGCGGTGCCCTGGCTCGACGGACAACCCCTGGCCGATGACCAGCAAGAGGCCTACTTCGAGCCGAAAGTGTCCGGCGAGCAGGCGACGCTGTTCGAGCATTGCGCGCGGACTCTGGACCGCAGTCTCCCGGGCGGAGTCCTCGGGCTTCCGCTCATGGGGTCTGGAGACTGGAACGACGGGATGAACCGGGTCGGTCACGAGGGGATGGGAGAGAGCGTCTGGCTGGGCTGGTTCCTTCTCGCCAACCTGAACGAATTCGCACCCTTCGCCGAAATCCGCGGGGAACGTCAGCGCGCCGACCGCTGGCGCGAGCGGGCCGAATCTCTCAAGGCCGCTCTCGAGCGCGAGGCCTGGGATGGGGAGTGGTACCGGCGCGCCTGGTTCGATGATGGGACACCGCTCGGATCGGCGACGAACGACGAGTGTCGTATCGACTCCATCCCCCAGTCCTGGGCCGTGCTCTCCGGGGGCGGCGATCCGGAGCGGGCGCGCCAGGCCATGGCCTCCGTCGAGCGCCGGCTCATCCTCCGCGGCGACCGGCTGCTCCTGCTATTCACGCCGCCCTTCGATCGGACGCCGCTCGACCCCGGTTACATCAAGGGGTACCCGCCCGGCGTCCGCGAGAACGGCGGCCAGTACACGCACGCCGCGGCCTGGTCGGTCGCGGCCCTCGCCGCGCTCGGCGAGGGTGACAAGGCGCTGGACCTGTTCAACCTGCTCAGCCCCATCCACCACGCGCGCGGCCGGGCGGACGTGCAGCGCTACAAGGTGGAGCCGTACGCCGTCGCCGCCGATGTCTACTCGGAGCCGCCCCACGTCGGACGAGGCGGATGGACCTGGTACACCGGGGCCGCAGGCTGGCTCTACCGCGCGGGGCTCGAGTGGATTCTCGGGTTCCGGAAACGAGGAGCCGCACTCTCCATCGATCCGTGCATTCCTCGCGAGTGGAACGGCTTCGAGATCGACTACCGCTACGGACGGACCCGCTACAAGATCGCCGTCGAGAATCCCGATGGCGTCTGCCGGGGCGTCATCTCGCTCAGCCTCGACGGAACCCCGCTCCCGGCCAACGGTCTCGTCCCACTGGTCGATGACGCCGGGAAGCACGACGTCCGGGTCCTCCTCGGCTGACTCGGCGGCCGCGATTGACCCCGGGCCGGCCCCGGGAATACCTTCGAAGCCGGGGTGCGGGTGCTGACGTAGCTCAGCTGGTAGAGCAGCTGCCTTGTAA
>CAWAYJ010000004.1:0-273578 GCA_963786235.1 uncultured Gemmatimonadales bacterium | reverse complement strand
ACGCCTACATCCAGGCATTCGCCGAGTTGGGCATGGTCGGTGGGACGGCATTCATCGCGATGCTCCTGACGGCAGGCATCATTGCTCGAAGCCTGTGGCGTAGCCAGAATCGACCTCGAGGCCCACCGGCCATGCACCGGCCGGAACTCCTTGCCGGACTCGCGGCGTATTGCGTAGGGGCGGTGTTTCTCTCCCACGCGTATTTCAATCCGTTGTTCGGCCTGCTCGGCCTGATCGCTCTCAGCCAGCGCATCCGCGACGCCGAAAGAGCGAGTGCGACCGGTGCGATTCCCGTTGACCGCGTTCAGCCTGCAATGGCCGTACGCTCAGGGGAACGGGGAGGCTTCACGTTGTCTACCGCCCCGGCCGTGCACGCGCCTCGTGTATCGTTTCGGACGCGTGGCGGACTCTCCTGATTCCGGTTCCGCGGGGCTACGCCCGTCCATGACGCAAGTCTGCCCGCAACAACTGGCGATAGCCCTACCCGGCCGGCTCACGCGAGGCTCGGTCCTCCTGACCTGCCCCGCGCTGCGCCCGATCAACGGCTCGACGCGGCCCGACATCGACGCGTTCGAGCGCTGCGAGAATCGCTCCCTGGCATCCGTTCCAGAATAACCAGCCGAGCCGCTCAATGCGTGTCCTGCTCGTCACCCATTACTTCCCCCCGGACTCCGCCGTAGGCGCCCTCCGCACAGCGAAGATTGCGGCGGCCCTGCGTTCGCGAGGTCATCAGGTATCCGTGTTGCGGCCTGCCAGAAAGGAGAATGCGTCCCCGGGACCAGACGAAACACCGGTTGTATCGGTGGCAATGCACCGCGGCCCACACCAGACACTGCTCGCGCTGAGAGACCGGCTGAGACCTGGTTCGACCGGACCACGGGATATCCAACGCCAGCAGGAAGGATATGCCTCGCTGAAGCCGATCCCCGGGTGGAAGAGGGTCCTCACCTCGCTCCTCGTGATACCGGATGACAAACAGGGGTTTATCATGCCGGCGATTCGCGCTGGCCTGAAACGGGATGCCCGCGTCGACTGCATCTACACGAGCGGACCACCCCACTCCGTTCACATTGTCGGTCTCGCGCTTCGCCAGCTCACAGGCGCACGCTGGGTGGCCGAATTCCGGGATCCATGGACCGATAACGCCGAGAAGTCACGCAACGTCCGCTCGGCAGCCAGTGACTTCCTGGAAAGACAGTTGGAGGCCATGTGCCTCCGTCGGGCCGACCGTATCATTGCCTTGACCGAATCCGCTGCGTCCGCGTTCGCCACCAGAATCCGGGGTAACCCGGAGAAGGTTCTGACGGTTCGTAGCGGTGTCGAAGTCTTCGCCAGAGATGTGCCGCCGCGGCCAGCGACAACGCCCATCCGCATCGCATATTTCGGCAATCTCTACCTCCAACGCGACCCTCGCCCCTTCCTTCGTGCGCTCGCCCTGCTGCGGAAGCGTCGACAGCTGGGATCTGTCGGCGTAACCGTCGACTTCTTCGGGGTCTGTCGGTGGTTCTACGACGTATCGGTTGAACGTAGTGTGGCCGATCTGGGACTATCGGATATGGTGTCCTTCCACGGTTCAATTCCGCACAAGCAGGTGTCGCAACAGATGGAGGACGCCGACATCCTGCTCCTCCTCGCTCAGGGACAGCCCCTGCAACTGCCCAACAAGCTCTACGAGTATGTCGGAGTCGGCAGATGCATCCTCGCATTCGCCGATCACGGAGGCGAAACGGAACTCCTGCTGCGGCACCTGGGCGGTCATTTCGTGATCGATCCAGCGGCGAGCGACGAGGCCGCAGCCGGGATGCTGCATTCCGCTCTCTCCGCTGCTCGCCGGCATGCCCCCGAGGCCGACCCGGCCATCATCGAGACGCTGAGAACGGATTACCAGATGGACCGGCTCATCACCGCTCTCGAACAGCTCATTCCGACGACGGGATCCGGCCCGGCGCCACGAGATTAGCGGCTCCGTTCCGTACCGACTGCCGTGTCAGCCAGTCGAGTCGTCACTGGTCGATTGTTGCGGAGGTTCAGGCGGACGCGCGATCGGCCGCACGGTTCGATCGACCATTAGCCGGAACTGCCGGGCGTAGTGCTCCTCGGTGTACATCGTCTCCATCCGCTTCCGCCCAGCCTGACCGAGTCGATGGGCCAGGTCCGGATTCTCGAGGAGTGTGCGGATGCACCGAGCGAGGTCTTCATCGTCGCCGGATTCGAACAGGAGTCCATTGATCGCTTCGTTGACGTAGTGCGGGATGCCATCCACCCTCGAGGCAACTACTGGCTTGGCCGCGGCCATTGCCTCCAGCAGTACGCGGCCCATTGCTTCGGTCCTCGATGGCAGAACGAGCAGCCGACAGTTCCGGACGAGCTCGATTGCGGCGCCGTATTCCACCGCCGCATGGAATTCGATCCTGTCGTCGTCGCCTCGCAATTGCTCGAAGATGCGCCGATCGGGGCAATGGCCCACAACCTTCAGGCGTGTACTGAAGGAGCTTGGATCGATGCGCTTGAAGGCGCGCAGGAGCACGTCCACGCCCTTCAGGTACCAAGGGTAGCCGAGGAACAGAACGTAGTCCTCGTCCGTGCCGCCACGGTCGATAGTGCTTACCGCGACGAAGTCGTGGAATACGCTCAAGGTTGATGGCTGCCGGGAGACGAGTCCCTGCAATTGCCCGGGATACAGCAGATGGAGGTGGTCGGCCTTGCCGAGTATCGTGCGCAGTACTGCCGGTGCAATGCGACGTTTCAGCTTCGACAGCCATCCCGAGGCGAATTCGAGTCCGCGAAGCGGGTGCCCCTGAAGTTCAACGATGAGTGGCACCCCAGTGAGCTTCTTGAGCAGCAATCCCGCAATCGCGGTCCTGTACGGTCCATACGTGACGATTACGTCGAAAGGCTTGAGCCTGTGCTGACGGTAGCCCGCCAGAACGAAGAAGCCGATGTCCCAAACTTGCCGGAGAATGGGCGGAAAGCGGTAGCTTCGCGTCCACAGCCACCTGAATTCCGGGACCGCACGATGCACCCTGTCTGCGCGGGAACGAGCATCGGAGCGTTTCTCGACCCACCATACAACCGCGACACAGCCTGTGAAGTGGCGCGCGAGAAACAACGCCGGGTTGCGAGCAGGATCCTCTTCGGGCCCCAACGTGCCGGGGTGAATGTAGTAGAGATGCCGCCTCGCGGGAGGGTCGTTCCCGCGTTCCGGTCGGACTTCGGCCATGGCCTCACTCGGGTGAAAAAGCGTCGTGTTCTGGCATCCAAGTATCGGCCGGATCCGGCTTTCACCTGCCCCGGCGCGCTTCGCTGGTTGCGTCGTCACGAGGCCGGATCCCTCGAATCGATCCCGATATCCACGTTCCGCCCGCGGTTAGCGGGCACTGCACGGACACTGTTAGGCGGAGCCGACCGCGGGATGTCGCCCGATCCTTGTCCCGTTATTATATTGTCGACATTGAAGTTAGCACAACTTCGACGGAATCGGGCGCGCGGGATTGATCCGTCGAACAACTCCGGCGTCGGGTCGGGACTCCCACTTCCGTCCGGAATGCGACGGCTTGAGTCGGGTGGGTTCCGCCCACGCGCGGCGGACTTCGACTGCCTGCTGTCCGATGTGCGGACGGCCGAGACTGGTTGAGAGGGGTGTGTGCGAGACCTGATGGCTGGTGAAACATGGAAATCTGGGCGATGCCGGCCCCCGGCGCGCCGCGTCTTCCGCATTTCGAGCGTCCCGGTGGATACCCGAACGGGTCGTTCGGTCAGCAGAGGACCATGGCTAAACATGTAGTCGCCTTGGTCCCGGGGACGAGCGCGACCGGCCCCTCTCGACAGCTGGTCGCGTCGGCAACCGGTCTGTCCGCCCGTGGATTCCGACTCTATGTTATTATGTTCCAACGACCTCGGGCTGCCGTTGGCGGACTGCCGTCGTTGCTCGAAGAAGCAGGAATCGACCATGCCACGATCGACGACCGGGGTCCGCTCGACTTCCGTATCCCTGGCAGAGTCGACAGCATGTTCACGCGTTGGCGCGGTGATATCCTCCAGACCCACGGTTACAAGCCGTCGGCCGCGGCACGACTGTTGCACTCCCGCGCGCCAATCCCATGGATCGGCTTCTTTCACGGTTCGACCACGGAGTCCGTGCGGGCACGCTTCTATCATGCCCTCGACAGGCGCCTCCTGCTCAAAGCGGACAGGATCGTCGTCATGTCGAATGAGCAGATGCGCCGGTTCTCCGCAGCCGGCGACCGCGTACGCGTCATCTATAATGCCGTTCGTTCCACACGCTCCGGAGACGGATCGCGGGTGCCCTCTATGGCTGCGCTACCCCGGCCACGCATTGCCGTTGTCGGCCGCCTGAGTCCGGAGAAGGGCGTCGATGTCTTCCTCGATGCCATGGCCCGGCTTCGCCGCCAGGGAATCACCGCGAGCGGCGTGATCGTTGGCGACGGCCCGTTGCGGGCCCGGCTCGCTGCACGGACTGATGCACTCGGGTTGACCGATCGTGTTCTCTATACCGGCCACCTTCCATCTGCCGATCCCATCTACGGGCTCGTCGATCTTCTGGTCATCCCATCCCGCAGCGAAGGCCTCCCGAACGTATTGCTCGAAGCGCTCGGCGCCGGGTTACCGGTCGTCGCGACACGCGTGGGGGCCATTCCCGATGTCCTGGGCGACCCGGCAGCCGGCTTTCTGGTGAAGCCGGGATCGGCACCTGAACTCGCCACCGCGATCGAACACGCGCTCGTTTCTCTTGAGGACACCAACGCTCGGTCAGCCCGGGAGCGCGTGGTCCGCCGATTCGCCCAGCCAATCCGCGACGAAGCGCTCGTGAGTCTGTATCGCGAAGTGCTGCAATTCGGGTTTCCGGACTCTGTCCGATGGTCAGGAGTTGCCCGATGAATATCGTGATGGTCGTGCCGTCAATGTTCGCGGCGGGAATGGAAATGGTCGTGGCCCGGTTATCGCACGGGTTGCAGGGACGCGGGCACGAGATCCACATCGCGTGCCTTCAGGAACTGGGGGGACTCGGCTCTTCGATGGCGGCGTCCGGATTCCCGATTGAAGTCGTGCCAACGCCGGGTTTGTGGAGCAATGTCGTTCCCACTCGATTACTGGCATGGATTCGCCGCATCCAGCCGGACGTGGTGCATGTCCACAGTGGGGTCTGGCTCAAGGGCGCCCGGGCCGCGCGCCAAGCGCGCGTGGGTCGCGTCATCCATACGATTCATGGTCTGCACGACGTCGAGCCGTGGTACGGCCCGGCCCTGAAACGCTTGGCTGCTCGCGATACGGACGTCATCGCGGCTGTATCGGCCCCCTTGGCAAACTATCTTACAGGTAGCGTACACCTGGCGGCGGGTAAGGTCGTGCTCGTGCCGAATGGCATCGACACGGACAGCCACAGGCCCGGGCCACACACCGGACGCATCCGCGACGAAGCAGGCTGGGATCCTGATTCCGTCGTGATCGGCCATGTGGCGCGCTTCGCTCCAGTCAAGAACCACCAACTCCTGTTGGACGCTTTTGCGATCGCGGCCGAGAGCAGAGCCGACCTCAAGCTAGCCCTGGTCGGAGATGGACGATTGCGAACACAAGCGGAAGCCCGTGCTTCGGACCTCGGCATTCTCGACCGAGTCGCATTCACGGGCCAGCTCGATGACCTGCCTTCAGTTTATCGCGACTTCGATGTCTTCACCCTCCCGTCGTTGGCGGAAGGAACGTCCATGAGCATTCTCGAAGCCATGGCCGCGGGCTTGACGATCGTGGCCACTGCCGTCGGCGGCACGCCCGCGGTTCTGGACCATGGAAGGGCGGGTATCCTCATCCCGTCCAACGATCCCGCCGCACTCGCGGCCGGTCTGCTGCAGGCCGCGGCCGACCCTGAATTGCGCCAGACACTCGGCGGCGTCGCGCGAGCGCGCGCCGTTTCCCTGTATTCCCAGGAACTCATGCTGGATCGCTACGAAGAGCTGTACGACGGGTCGAACGTCCACCCCTCTCCCTCAGGCTGATCGTGTGCGGAATCGCGGGCGCGTTCGCGCTCAGGCCCGACCGATCCGTCGATCCGGATCGGGTGCATACGATGACGGATCTGATCCGCCACAGGGGCCCCGATGGCACGGGCCTCTGGACCGCTGCCGATGGTCGCGCATCCCTGGGCCATCGGCGCCTGTCGGTGATCGACCTCGCAACGGGTCAGCAACCGATGGCCGATCCGACCTCGGGCGTCGTCGTCGTATTCAACGGAGAGATCTACAACTACATGGAACTGCGAAGCCGCCTGCGCGAGTCCGGTGTTCAATTCTCCACCGAATCGGATACCGAGGTACTCCTCCGCCTCTTTCTCCATCTCGGCCCCGGATTCGTTGATCGCCTCCGCGGTATGTTCGCTTTTGCCATTGACGATCCCCGCTCCCGGGAACTCATTCTCGCACGTGATCGCGCGGGAAAGAAGCCGCTCTACTACTCCGTCGTCGATGACGTGCTCTATTTTGCCTCGACGTTCCGCGCGGTTGTCTCCGGCGCCGGCCTGCAACAAGGGACCCTTGACCTCGAAGCGCTCTATCGGTATCTGACGCACGGGTACATCGGGGCACCGCACACGGCGCATCCCGTAATCCGGAAGCTCGAGGCGGCTACCCTCGCTGTCGTGGGTGCCTCGGGAATCAGCTCCACCCGGTTCTGGAACCCGGAGCCGGCTCCCACCCCGTTTACCGGGAACTATGACGATGCCGTCGATCGCCTGGACGAGCTGATCGCACAGGCCGTGTCCATTCGCCTCCGCAGCGATGTTCCTCTGGGCATCTTTCTGAGTGGGGGCATCGATTCGAGTCTGGTATGTGCCATTGCCGCACGACAGGCCAACTCCCGGATCCGCACTTTCTCCATTGGTTTCGATGAGGTCGGCTTTGATGAGCGCTCGTATGCTGCGGCAGTGGCCCGCAGGGTCGGCACCGAGCATCGCGAATTCAGGACGGCTGTGGACGCCGTAGGGCTGCTACCCGAGCTCGTGCGCCATTACGGTGAGCCATTCGCGGACTCGTCGGCGATCCCCACATGGCTTCTCTCCCGCGAAACGCGCCGGCATGTGACGGTCGCTCTGGGCGGCGACGGCGGCGACGAGGGATTCGCCGGTTATGACTGGTACCGGACGGCGGCTCGAATCAACGCGATCGCTTCGGTCATTCCATCTGCACTTGCTGGTGGAGTGGCGACTCGGCTTCGAGCCCATGGCACTCCGTTCGGCCGCCGTGCGCGCCTCTACCGGATGGCGCGTTTGCTCTCGCGCCCTGATGACCGCCGCTTCGCCGACCTGCGTTGCCTTCTCGATCCTGCGCTCCGGGACGCGATTTGTGCCGGGGATCTTCTGGCGATCGGCCAGGTCCTCGACGCCGACCCTGGCGACGCTGTGGCGGACGCGTTCCGGAAGGCCGCGGGCACGGACCTGCGCAGAATGCGTGTAGCAGACATTCGAACATACCTGGCCGATTGCCTGATGCCGAAGACCGACGTGGCTTCGATGGCGCATGCGCTCGAGGTTCGTGCTCCTCTTCTCGATCACGAAATACTCGAGTTCGCTCTCGCACTTCCGGATCGCTGGATCTCGGATCAACAGAACGGCAAGACCATCTTGCGTTCCGTCCTTGAGCGCTACCTGCCCGGTGACCTCTTCGACCGACCCAAACAGGGTTTCAGCGTGCCCCTGTCGAGATGGTTTCTCCGGGATTTGCGACCGCTCGCGACCCGGTTACCCGAGAGCGAGCGCCTTCTCGATACCGGTTTCTTCAACGCCGCCGGGCTACGTGGCATGGTGGCCGAGCACATGGCTGGACGCCGCGATCACAGCCAACGTCTGTATGCGCTGATCGTTCTCGATGAGTGGATCCGGCAGGCATGACTTCCGTCGCTCGCGAGACCGTGCGGCCGTCCCGCTACGCGAAATCCCTCGGGTCCCTTCTCGCGGCAATCCCCATGTTGCCTCTCGCCTTGCTCTACAAGGTGAACGTACTCCTTTTCCGTACGCGGCGGGATGAGATATTTCAGGGCTTCAGCCAGTTCGTCAGCCTCTTCCCCGGATTCTCTGGCAACTACCTGCGCCGCGCATTCTATCGCCAGACCCTGGCCCACTGTTCGACGGATTGCCACATTGGATTCGGCACCCTGTTTGCCACGCCCGACGTTCGGATCGGGAAGAGTGTCTACATCGGGCCACACTGCATGATCGCGCATGCTACGATCGGCGATGATGTCCTGCTCGGTTCACACGTCGATATCGTTGCGGGCCGGCACCAACACAACTTCGATCGACTCGATGTGCCTATCCGCGTCCAGGGAGGGAGTTACGAGCCGGTTTCGATCGGGAGAGATGTCTGGATCGGCAATGGTGCGACCGTCATCGCCGACATCGGCAACCAGGCGATCGTTGCCGCCGGGTCCGTGGTCGTCAAGCCGGTGGAGCCGCGGACCATAGTCGGCGGAAACCCCGCGCGGCTCATCTCGACACGGTCCGGCCCGCAATAGCCAACCCGGGGGGCAGGATCCTGGTTGTGGGGATTCCTCGTCGTCCTTCGGCTACGTCTCCATCCTCATCGGCCAGGGCACTGAATGGAATCCGCGCGGGCTCCATGTACCTGACGAATCATCCCATCCATGCCCGAGACCTGCGCCCTTCCCTCCTCCGCCGTCCCCTATGGCCGGCCGGGCCTGGCGAGTTGAGGGCGGGATCCAGACAGCCTGATGCGAGCGGCTGGAAGCCACGGACATTCAGGACGGCCAAGGCAGTGGAGCGACCGCTCTCGAGCGGCCCGCCAGAACGACCGCCCATGCCCCGAGGAACGAGGCATGGGCGGGGTCATTCAGGTGTTGCCCGGATCAGCGCCAGCTCACGCCCTTGAGCAAGGCCTCCGTCCCCTCGCCGAGCGTACTGTACGTCTGGTTCCACTGCTTGACACCGGCAATGAAGGCACCGTTGGCGGCAGCCAGGTTCTTCAGCGCAAAGTCATAGTAATTCGTATCGCCCGTCTCCTGCCACATGACGAGGGACGGCCAAACGTAGAACGCCGCCAGGTCCGGAGCCGGCGAGGTGCTGGTGCCGACGTACCCGAGAGTTGACCATCCGGGCTTGAGCGATGCAACGAGATGGTCGATGATGCGCTTTGCCAGTTGCAGCACACTCGGATCCTGCTGGATGGAACCATACCAATGCAGTAGTTCGG
Source organism: uncultured Gemmatimonadales bacterium (assembly GCA_963786235.1). Lineage (GTDB taxonomy): Bacteria > Gemmatimonadota > Gemmatimonadetes > Longimicrobiales > RSA9 > CAWAYJ01. The sequence goes on along the minus strand of CAWAYJ010000004.1, from coordinate 264,363 downwards.
TTGCCAGCCACGCGTTGAACAGATACGCCTCCGTACCGCCGTGCGCCGGGCTGGGGATGGAACCGTCCGCCTTTACGACATTATACTGCGTGAGCCAGTCGATCTGGCGCTGCGCGGCAGCTTTCCAGGAACCCAGCGAAGCATCGAAGCCGGCAGACGTATTCGCAGGACTGCGAACGTAGGGAATGCCGAGCCTGTGGGCCGCCATCAGCGCCTGCAACGCAACCGCGATCTGTCGGGCATCGGAATTCGAGTTCTGCATTTTCAGGTAATCCCAGGGGTCCGTCGTAGCCAGCATCGCGCTGACGTGTATGTGCGTCAGCGCATCCGGATCACCCTCCAGTACGTAGAGTGCCTCGATGTCCGCCAGACCTGTGTTGTTGTGCGCTTGGGTCGCGAAGTTGTTCGCCTTGCTGTACTGGAGATAACGCTTGACGATCCGTCGACCCCGGGCATATGCGTATTTCGAATCGTCGGTGACTCCGGCCCCGTAGGGCTGGCCATTGCGGATCGCCCACATCAGCCGCGAGCGCAGGCCGCCGTAATGGTTGGCACCCAGGTACGCGCCGCCGGGATCGTTCTCGACATTGAGGAAATCCTGGTATCGCGCCATCTCCGTGTTCATGAAGCGCTGATCGTACGTCGTGAGACTTCCGACGGACGGTCCCGATCCCATCGCGACCACCGGACCCAGAACGGTCATCAGGTTCGAAGGCGTCAGGGAATTGCCGCCTGTCGGAATCTGGTTGTACTGGTCTATGGTGATCGTCGCGGTATCGGTGGCGCCGGAGTACGTCGCCGTAACGGTCACGACCCCCTTCGACTGGCCCGTCACGAGTCCTGCCGAGGAGACCGTCGCCACGGACGAATTCAGGCTGTGCCATGCTGCCGACGCCGTCACGTCGATCGTGGCGCCGCCCGCACTGAACGCACTCAGCTGTACGGATCCGCCGACGAGGACCGTGTAGGTCTTCGGCGTGACGTAGAACGAGCTGGTGCTGCCACCGCTCGAAGCCACGGTGACGCGCGCGGTATCGGACACGCCACTCCACGTCCCCGTGATCCGGGCCGTGCCATTGGCCAGGCCCGTGACTCCGCCGTCTGCGTTTACCGTTGCCAAGGTCGGGTCAAGCGTGGCCCACTTCGGTTCCGCAGTGAGCGGGTTGCCCTGGGCATCCTTGATGGTCGCCCCCAACACGACCTTGCCACCGATCGTGCTGATGGTCGCCGTGTCGGGCACGATCCGGACCGAAGGGCTGCCCGTCGTCCCGCCCGTCGTGTCGCTGGGCATGACGTACACCATCGCGGTGTCGGCGATGCCGTTGAAGGAAGCTTCGATCGGGGTCATTCCCTGCGAAAGCGCCTTCACCTGGCCGTTCTGCATGACCGAAGCGATGGTCGGGTCGAGCGACTTCCACGCGGGCGTCACGTTCATCGCCTTCCCCTGCGCATCCTTGACCACGGCCGTAAGGACCGCCCACGTGCCGAGCGTCGCGATCGTGTCGGCCTGCGGCGTGATCGTGATCGATGCGGGCAGGCTGACCGGCGCCACGACCACCGTCGCCGTGTCCACCAGGGTCCCGAGCCGGGCGATCACGCGGGCGGTCCCCTTCGAGATTCCCTTGACCGTACCCGTGGCATCGACCGTCGCGACCGACGGGTCCATCGAATTCCAGCTGAAGACCGCGCCCGCGATGGCGTTACCCCCACCATCGAGCGCCGTAGCCGTGATCTGCGCCGTCTGGCCGACCTGCGGAATCGTGTCGACCTTGGGCGTGACGAAGACCGATGTCGCGGCCACCGTCTGGGCAACCCAGACCCGGGCCGTGTCGGAGAGTGATCCGTACGATGCGCGGATTCGCGCGACGCCCTTGGCCAGGCCCGTCACGGTGCCGCTGCCCGACACGGTGGCGATCGAGGGGTCGAGGCTCGACCAGCCGACCGCGTACTGCAGGGCATCGCCGGTCCCGTTGAGCACCTGGCCCACCAGGGTGATGGTGCCTCCGACCGTCGGGATCGTGTCGGCGTCGGGCGTTACCACCACGGCGGCAGGGACGTTGGGCGGCGCCACGGATACCTCCGCCGTGTCGGCCGCTCCACCGTTCACGACGATGATCTGTGCACTGCCGCTCCGCTGCCCGGTCACCATACCCGCGGAAACCGTCGCCACCGACGGTTCGGTCGAGCCCCAGTCCATCTTGTCGCCGCTGATCAGCTTGCCACCGGCGTTCCGGCCGACCGCCAGCAGCTTGACCGTTCCGCCGACCGTCGGCACGGTGGAGGAGTCGGGTGACAAGGCGACGGAGGTCTTGGAGTTGCCGCCCGCCCGGATCCCGCGCTTGGCGACGGCAATGACGGCAACGCTCGAGATGTTGCCGTTGATCCCGCGGATCTCCGTCAGCCCTTCGCCCGTGCCCGTTACGTTCCCGGACTCATCCACCGTGGCGACCCCCGGATTGGCCGCCTGCCATTTGACTCTCGCTCCGGGAAGCAGCCGGCCACGCGCGTCGCGCACAGCCGCGCTCAACTGGATCCGGTCACCAACCTCCGGGAGTTCGGCCACATCGGGAACGACCTCGATGAACTCTCCGATGGTCGAGGTCTGTTCTTCCGCCAGCGGGTCCGCCGGCTTGACGTTGTCAATGCACGCGCTCATGCCGAAGACCATGGCGAGCACGACGAATCCGGCCGGCGTCTTCCGCGTCAGTCGGGCAGGCGAGAGCTTCATCGCTTATTCTTTGGTTGCACGTGATTACTCTGCGAACGAAGAGGGGCCGCCAGCGACCCCCGACGATGTCGGGTGCTGGCGGCCCGGCGGGCGTGGCGACGTGCGCGTTAGCCCCGTGGCTCTGCGTCACCACCTTTCGGCGGATTTGCTCTGAGCAGCGCACGCCTCTGGATACACGAAGCGTGCCTCATGGACAACTCATTTTGAATCAACGATTTGCATTTTGCACTGTGAGAATAAAATGAACAGCTTGGGAAAGCATTTCGCGCTTCGCGTTACGGCGGGTTGTTTCGAGGATTGAGGATGGCGGAACAGGCCTCAGGCCTTCAGTGGATTCCGCGCGGGCGCGAGTGCCTCGATCTGGCGCTCGATGATGGACCAGTCGTAGCGCCTGCACACGGCGTCCCGGCCGCTTGCGCCGAGGCGTTGGCCGCGCTTCGGATCGCGGAGCAGGCTGACGACCTCGGCGGCGAACGCACCGGGGGCATCGGCCACGACGAGGTGCTTGCCGGGCTCCAGGTCGAGACCTTCGGCACCGATCGACGTGGATACGACGGGCAGGCCGAGGGCAAGAGCCTCGAGGATCTTCAGCCGGGTGCCGCCGCCGAGGCGGAGCGGTACGACGACGACGGAGGCGGAGCTCAGAGCCGCCGGGATCTCCGGGACCCGGCCGGTGATCCGGATCCCCGAGCCGGGCCGTTCGAGCGCACGAAGTGCGGGTGGCGGATCGGGGCCGATGACGTGGACTTCGGCCTCCGGCAGCTCGGCGCGGATGCGCGGCATGATCTCGGCGGCCAGGAACTCGACGGCATCGGTGTTCGGGTAGTAGTCCAGCTTGCCGAAGAACGCGATGCGGCCGGGAACGCGGTCTTCGCCGCCGGGGACGAAGGTCCCCGTCGCATCCACGCCGTTCGGGATCACCACGGGCTCGCGGCTACCCGGCACGCTCCGGACGAGCGGCGCTTCGACGTCGGAGCAGATGATGACGCGGTCCGCGCGCGCGAACACATGCTCTTCGTGGCGACGCAGCCTGGCCGCCGTCAATCGCGCGTACCACCGTTTCGGGATTCGCATGTGGCCGGCGTACCGCGAGAGCACCAGCGAATCGATGTTGTGCGTATCGACGACGAGCCGGATCCCCGGACCGAGGTCCTCGAGGTAGGGAAACATGTGCACCATTGTCGCGAGTGCGAGGTCATAGCGGCGCCGGCCCGCCGCCTCGCGGATCAGGCGACGGAGCGCAGTCGAGTGCTGCCGCCAGACGTGGTATGGCCGGGAGGTCACCGCGCCCAACACGGTGGCGACCGGGCCGCGGAAGGGCGGGGGCGGTACGGTGAGAATTTCGACGTTGGGGCCGAGGCTCCGGCTGAGCGCCTCGATGTCGCCGGGGGGACCGGCGTGCAGGCTTGCCAGCGTGACGAACCGCGTCCGCGCCAGGCCCCGGACGACGTGGTAGGTCCTCCGCTTCCAGCCATTGTCGAGTGGCCAGGGCAGCCGGTTCGCCACCACCAACGCGGACATCGGCCACGTGTCTTCGTGCGGAGCGGTCACCGAGTCGCGATCAGCTCGGCCGCCGGAAGCAGCGCCAGCCGGCGGGGATCAGGACAATCCCCTCGAGAACGCCGAGCAGGACGGTCTTGCCCGCCACGATGAGCAACCCGCTCTGCTGCGCGATGGGCACCGCGCTCCGGAGTTCGAAGTAATCCATGGAGGCGAGCGCGGCGAGGCCCAGTCCGGCCAGGCCGGCGGTCAACATGAGCCCGCCCAGCACGCGATAGGCGAGCAGCAGCGTAGAGCTGGCCAGGTAGAGCGCGACCACGGAGAGAGCAATGCCCAGCGCGAGCCGCGGCAGATTCTCGACCGTCGTCGCGATCGCGAAGAACTCCGACGTCGCATCGCCGCCCGGATGCTGCGGTCCCCAGAGGAGGATCAGATCGAGGGCGGCGCCACCCGCGAACAGCGCCGCGACCGCGAACACGACGGCGGTCACGTGGCGGCTGAAGCTGCGACCGGAGGCTCGACCGGGGACCGAGCGGCGGTCGGTCTCCATGAGGATGGGCGGATCGTGGCGACGCGCCGACATTTCGTTCTACCCCTCCGGAAGTGACTCGAACAACGCCGGCACGACGACGCGCGTCACCGCGACGGCCAGATCCATGGACGGCGTCGCGGCTCCCTCGATGGGAACCATGACCCGGACCAGGGCTTCTTCGGTCCGGCCACGGAGCGCCGCATCGCGGAACAACTGGTACTTCACGGCGTACTCGCCTGACTCGACTCGGCCCCGGCCCTGATACCAGTACAATACCAGCGCTCGCTGCTCGCCGCGCTGGACCAGGTACCGCGCCACCCGGAGCGGACCCGTCGCAGTCTCGACGCGCTGGGTCTCGAACTGGAGCGCTTCCCAGCCGGCGCCCGGCAGGCAGTTCCGCGGCGAGTGGATCGTGTGGCCCTGCGTCTGGCTGTCGTAGTAGCCGACGTACAACGTGAAGAACGGGATCGCCGCCGTCTCCGACCGGTACGCCCGCGACAGGTACGTCGTCATGCCCGCGACCGCAGCCTCGTCCTCCGGGACCTCGAGCTCCGACCCGGCATACCCGTCGATCGTGGTCGGGATGACGTCGCCGAGCGGCCGCTGGAGCGGCATCGAACGCTGCGCCGCGCTCGCCTGCACCAGCAGGATGCCGGCCGCCAGCACGAGCGCCGGCCCCCAGTCACGCCCGCGGATGGGCATTCCTCAACCTCTCGGCGCCCGCGAGCAGCCATGCCACGCCCGCCAGGCACGCGAGCGCCGCGACGAACATCACCCACCCCTCCGTGTAGTGCATCAGCCCCTCGCCCAGATCCGGGTTGATGAAGTGCACCGCGAAACCGGTCGCGAAAATGCGCACGCCGTTGAGCAGCATCGCCACCGGGATCGCGAGCGCCACGAGCACGACCCGTGCCCACGTCGTGTGCAGCCAGAGTCCGCCGACCAGCAGCCCGAGCGCCAGCAGCGCGGTGAGCGAGCGAAGCCCGCTGCACGCCTCCGTAACAAACAGCGACCGTCCCGGCAGTTCGATCACGTTGCCCGCGAGCGAGACCGGAACGTGCCGCCAGGCGAGAAGCCCGGCCCCGAGCCGGGACGCCCGGATCTGGAGCGGCAGTGACAGGCCGGAGACCAGCAGCTCGGGGAGCGGCAGGGAGAGCACGAGCAGGCCCGCCGGCAACCACCAGTGCCGGATCTGCCTCCACCCCAGAGTCCAGACGACGAGGGCGCCCGCAGCGAGCAGCATGGAGATCCGCAGGGTATACTGTTCGGCGGCGAGCCCGCCCGCCCAGCGCAGCAGCACCGCCCCGACCAGCAGGGCCCCCCCCCACACCGGTTGGCCCTTCGCCCCAGCGACTTTGCCGGCCCGCCACGCCAGGAAGATCGCCACCGGGAACAGCAGCAGACCGTGCGCCGATTCCGGATCCGTCCACCAGAGCCGGATCGTTCCGAGCAGCGGCTCGCGGAACAGGACGAGGAAAGCTGAAGCGCCCGCAATCACGGGGAGTGCGGGCGCTGTCGTCCGGACCGGGCGTGGTTTCGCCGCGTCTTCCTCGCTCACCACCCGCCCCGCTTCACCAGCACCGCCGGGACCGTTCGCAGCACGATCTTCAGGTCCTCTACCAACGACTGGTGCCGGATGTACTCCAGGTCATAGCCCAACTTGCGCCGGACATCGTCCATGTTGCGGTCGTAGGCCTGGTTCACCTGCGCCCAGCCCGTGATCCCCGGCAGCACTCGCTGCCGCACCTCGTAGTGCGGGATCTTCTCACGGAGCGTCGCGAAGATGCGCGGCTGCTCCGGACGGGGACCTACGAGATTCATGTCGCCCATCAGGACGTTCACCATCTGGGGCAACTCGTCCAGCCGCGACTTCCGCAGCAGCCGACCCAGCCTGGTCACCCGCGGATCGTCTTCCACCGCCCACGTCTGCGCGTCGCCATCCGGCCGCGCGTTCATCGTGCGGAATTTCAGGATTCGGAACAGGCGACCCCCGTAGTCCACCACCCGGCGCCCATCGGGCACGCCGTCGCCACGCCAGCGCCGGTCCACTCCGACCCGCGCCTGGGTGTAGAGAATCGGACCCTTCGACGTCAGCTTGATAGCGATGCCGATCAGCACCATCAGGGGGAATGCGAGCAGCAGCAGAGCCGCCGCGAGCAGAACGTTGAGGATGCGGCGCGCACGGTCATCGCGGACTTCTGCCCACTCCATCGACTCCGCACCCGTCCCCGCGTGAATCGGGATCGGCGGCCGCTGCGCGGCCCGCCCCGTTCGACGGTGACGGGTCGGAACTGGCACGGCTACTTCGGTGTTGCGATCTGCGGGCAACAACATGCCGGTCCTCAGTTCTGCTCGTTTCCGGCTCGGCGGGAGATGACCGCCCGGGTTCAGAGCAGTTCGGGAGCAACCCTCGTGCGCGTTTTACGGTGTGGACCAAAACCCATCATTGCAACCACTTAACAAATCGACCGGCCCGCGGTGACACCATCCTGACGACGACTCCGGACGACGCATGTGGGTCCGGTGCAACAGAAACGGACCCGAACGTTGCCACCGAGGCGTCAGCCTGTCAATCGCTTGATCCGGTCACCAGCGAGAGGTGATGTCCACAGAACGAGTGTGTGCCCGACCCGGGATCGACGCCGCATGGCGGGGCGCACCCGGTACGTGGCCCGAGGATCCTCGCCGGATCGGGAATCGGAGACGACTCCATGAGAATTCCGGGGCGCGCCCGGTGGCGAACGGAAGAGTGGAGCATGTGATGGTCCCTGTCCGCCGGCGGGTTGCCCGTCGGTATCGCGCACCGAGAAGACTGAGTCAGCGGGCTGCGCTCGTAACGCGGGTATCGCTCATCGTGTCGTCGGTCGCGAAGCCCGGTGGCTGCGGGGTTGAGATGACGTCGCAGAGCACGAGTTCATCCGCTGGACATCGCTGGGGCATGGGGTCCAGGAATTGCAGGGTCTGCCGAACGCGTCCGGTGACATGGACCGATCCCAACACACCGCTGCGAACTGCCCTGCGTGATCCATAGTGAGGCTCGTGAAGAGAACGGCGTTCAATCTCGGTTTCACCACATGGCCGATTCTCCTGGCCCTTGCCGGCGCAACTACCACGTTCTCTGCGTTCACTGCCCGCAGATTCGGCACGGCCCAGCTTCTGCGTGGATGGGATGCACAATTCTACTATGCCGCGGCGCGCAGTCTTCTGGTCGATGGGGATCTCGACGTAACAAACGATCTCGCCGAATCCCCGGCCGTTGAGGATTTCGATGTCGATGGCGACGGTCGACTCGAGCGGCCGCTGAGGGATGAACGGAACCGGATCGTCAACAAATACCCAATCGGTCTTTCGCTCATCGAGGTACCCTGGCTCGCCGCCGGCGCAATCCTGCGCGACCTGCATGAACGTGCGACCGGCACTGTCTCAGCCGCGCCAGCGGGGTTCTCGGTCATCGAGATGCAGACGGTCGCGACAGGCCTCGTCTTCATAACCCTTGTCGGACTCGTCCTGCTTTATCGATTGGCCCGGAAATATGGGAGCGTTCTCTCTTCCGGAGCTGCGGTCGCCGTCACGTTCGCTGCCACTCCCCTGCTTTACTACACGACGCTAACACCATTCATGTCCCACTGCATCGGTCTCACCATCGTCGCGTTCTTCCTCTTACGTCTGAAGGAAATGGACGCGGCTGAAGCCACCCGGCTGCGTGATTTCACAGGGCTGGCGGCCGCCGCGGGCCTGCTCTTTCTCGTCCGGCCACAGCAGGCTGTCGTCCTGGCAGTCAGCGCGCCTCTCGTGATTCGGCCGCTGTACAGACAGCCTCGACCAGTGCGCGCTGCGCTGCTATCGCTTCTCGTCCTTGCCGGATTCCTGACCGTGATGCTGCTCGTAAACAAGGCACAGACGGGGCATCTGACCCTCAACGCATACGCGACTCATGGGGAGGGCTTCGACTTCGCTCATCCTGATTTCCCGACTGTGCTCACCCGCGCAGACCGTGGTCTGCTTTGGATGTCACCCATCGTGCTCCTCGCCTGCCTCGGATTCCTCATCGGTGCCCGCCGAATGGACGCCATCGCCTGGGTCGTCGTGATCTCGGGAATTGCTCAGATCTACGTCGTGGCATCCTGGAGCTCGCCTGAACAGGGCGACAGCTTCGGCGCGCGGATGTGGATCGAGTCATTGGGCTTCGTTGTGATTGGGCTTCTGTTTCTTTTCGAATCTCGGGCCCGTGCGTTGCGCAATTCCGTGCTGTTCCTTTCCGCTCTGTGCGTTTGTTGGAACATCGGCTTGGTGCTGGCGAAACGACAACTCACGGAGGATCACCTCGCTGTCCTTCACGCCGTTACACACAGTCTGCACGACTTGTTGTTCTGAGAAGACTCGGTGGATCTCCGCCCTGAACTCGAAGGGCTCGCCCGGCCCGAAGTGTCGACCGGCATCCTCGGCCCACGTCGAACGCGAGAAGAAAGCCGAGACGGCACCACTTCAACTCCTGTTAGCCGATTACGCGGTAACAGGCGAGCCCAAATGCAGAAGGAACTCGACTGGACTGCCGTGATTCCCGGTCCGAAGTATGGGTACCACCGAACCGGATGGACAGGGCAGCTGAACCGTGGCTCGATGGCTCAGTGGGCGGCGTTGCGACGGTAGAACAGATACCGATAGGAACCGGCGTAATTTTCGTTGAATTGCTTCACGCCGCGCAGCCAGGCCTGACGGACGCCGGTGTCGAAGATCAGGTCCCCGTACATGCGGTACGCCACACGGCCCGACCTCCAAGCATACCAGCCGAACCCATTGACGATCTGCAGATTCAGATCCGGAGACGGTGCGGTTCCCGCCTTCCCCGGACAGGGACCCGTGGCATACCGGAATCCGCCGGCTTTACCAACCCACTGCGTCGTCCACATGAAATCGAGCGACTTCCTGACGGCGTCGACAATCCGCCCGTCTGCCTCGAACTCGTCGTAATACCGGATCAGCACATCGTTGAGGATGCCAACCATGAAGTTGTACTGTTGGTCGCAGAGGTTGCGGTACCGGTACGACCCGTCCCGGTTCTGCGTGCCCAGGATCGCGGTGAGCGCCCCACGGGCGAGGGTCGCGAAGTCGTACTGGTCGAGCCCGAGGGCATTTGCCGTCAACAGTCCCGCCAAGGTCCGTGCCTGGATTCTCGATTCCAGATACCTGCCCTGCGGATCGCCAACCTGTGGAGCCCAGACAGCCGCGTAGTACTCGCCGAACCGCGCGACCGCGCGTCGCGACTCCGGATCCCCCGTCAGGAGATAGTGCAGCGCCAAGCCATCAATCTGGATGTCGTGCGGCTGGACGTGAAAGTCGGAGGGCCGCAGATACGCGTCGCGATATCCGATCAGATAGTACGTGGCCCGCCTCCAATACTCGGGGTCCGCCGTCCTCACCCACCAGGCGTAGTTGATGAGGGCACGGTCGTAGTAGTTCTGCGCAGCCGCCTCGTTGGCGGTGAGCCCGCCCCGGAAGCTGCTGATGTACGCCAGCCACTGCGTGTCCCCCCAAGACTGGAAATTCGCATCATACATCCGGCTGAACGCATTGCCTGTGGCTACGGTGGGGCCGACGATTCCGGTGTGCACCAAATAGCTCGTCTCGGCGGGAAGCGCGACTGCGACGGGGAGCGGATTGCCAGGGCCATACGACACGTCAGTCGGGGCCACCTCTAGTGGGCCGTGCTTGCGGCTTCGATCGATCACCAGAAGGACATCAGGCTGTAGACGCGTCGATGGTAAAACGTCGTAGTGGAACTGGACCAGTACCGAGCGCACGCTGCCGTCCCGATGACGACCCGCCAGGAGACCGATGTGCGCCGGCTGCTCCCGGTCCGCGATGAGCAGGTGCACGGCGTCCGAATCTTCGGGTGCAAGCATGCCGGGCGGCAACGGGACCCCGGAGGAAACGAGCACCGGTCCATTGCCGCGATCAAACCGGACCAGAACCAGCCGAACGGTGTCCGGGCCGGGAGGCGTGAACGCCTGAGGCTGCCCGGCCGCCTCTGCGGGAAGGACCGTGAGCCCCACCAGAAGCGCGCTGGCAACCAGGGTCGAACTGCGAACGTGCCGTGTGTGTTGGTTCGGGCCGGCCGAGGACGCGCTGCCGCGAAGGACGGGGGTCCGAAACGACCGGCGAATCAGCGCCAACCGACGCCGCTGGCCAGCGCTTCGGCGCCTTCGGCGAGCGTGCTGTACGTCTGGTTCCACTGCTTGACGCTCGCGATGAAGGCTTGTCTGGTAGCGCCAAGGTTCGAGATCGCGAAATCGTAGTACTTGCTGTCTCCGGTCTCCTGCCAGAGCACCAGCGACGGCCACACGTAAAAGGCCGCAAGGTCGGGCGCCGGACTGGTTCCATTCGCTTCGTAGGGAAGCGTGTTCCAGCCTGGCCTCTCGGCCGCGACCAGGTGGTCCATGATCCGCACCGCCAGTTGAAGCACGGCCGGATCCGCCTGGATGCTGCCGTACCATTGCAGAAGCTCGGTGGCCAGCCAAGCGTTGAAAAGATACGCCTCCGTTCCGCCATGCGCGGGGCTCGGAATGGAGCCGTCGGCCTTCACGATTCCGTACTGCGTAAGCCAGTCGATTTGCCGTTGTGCGGCGGCCTTCCACGAGCCCAGTGAGGCATCGAAACCCATCTCGTTGTTGGCCGGATTGCGGCCGTAGGGAATCCCCAGTCGGTGCGCCGCCATCAGTGCCTGCAACGCCACTGCGATCTGTCGCGCGTCGGCGTTCGAATTCTGCATCTTGAGGTAGCCCCACGGATCGTACGTCGCAGCCATGGCCGAGATGTGGATGTGCGTCAACGCGTCCGGGTCTCCTTCAAGCACGTAGAGAGCCTCGATGTCCGCCAGACCCGTATTGTTGTGCGCCTGGACCGCGAACTTGTTCGGTTTGCTATATCCTTCCAGATAACGCTTCACGATCCGCCGGCCACGGGCATAGGCGTATTTCGAGTCATCCGTCACACCTTTGCCATACGGTTCGCCGTTCCGGATCGCCCACATCAGGCGAGAGCGCAGACCGCCGTAGTGATTGGCCCCGAGGTACGCGGCTGCCGGGCTATTCTCGACCGCCAGGAAGTCCTGATACCGCGCCATTTCTGTACTCGCGTACCGCTGGTCGAACGTCGACAGGTTCGGCACCTGAGCCGAGCCTATCGCCACCAGTGGTCCGAGGACCGCTCGCAATGCCGGCGGCGTGAGATTCAAGGAGTCGGAACCGGGCTTTCCGGTTGAGCCCACGTTCACAACGGCCGCGCCCGACAGAGCACCAACGACCGCGACGATATTCGCGGAGCCGGTTCCCCGGGCTGTGACGAGGCCCGTCTGATCGACCAGGACTACCGCATCGTCGGAGCTCGACCAGGAGGGTTGCGAGACTTCGACGAGTTGACCGGACACGCCCCGGCCCACGACACTGAGGCGCAGCGTGTCCCCCATTGCCGGCAACGTCACGATCGCCGGAAGCACCTCCAGGGAATCGGCCACCGACGAAGGACGGTCGGCCGCGCCCGAGATCTGATCGGGTCCACAGCCAACGGCGATCGAAGCCACAAGGAACGCCGTAAGCATCGGAGTCACCACAGGAATCGGAGGATGATCAGACGTCAATTTGCCCTCCAGGCGCCCACGCTGGGCATCTGGCGTCAGTTGTCGGCAGATGATGACATTTTTTCAATATATTGATACCTCTGTAACATGGGAATATCCGTGCTGAGTGCAGACGTGTGTCCGGATCTCTCGCCGTCGGATCGCTCATGATTCCGTCCGTACCCCTGGCGCAAGCCCGCCGCCGTGGGTGCCGACCCGCCCTGTCGATTGGCGTGGGACCCGCTCGTGATCAGTCACCACCGACACCACCAACGTGTTGATACTCAACATCATCGGCGATGTCGGCGGCGGTTGCGGGGCACGAGGCGGGAAGCCGCACACCACACCGGACCCGGCGTCGACGGGCGGGGCACAGCGAGGCGCCGGTCCCCGGCCCAAAGGAGAATGCCCACCCGGGTTGACGGCTGTTCTGGAGCAACTTTCGTGCGAGTGCTCGACGGGCCCAAGTGGTCCTGGCATCGATCAATAGGACACCAGCCACTGCACGGAACGCCGGTCTGCGTAGAATCAAGGGACGCCTGCGGGTCCGGCGCAACAGGTGACTTCCCTCGCAACTTGGGCACGGGGCATGAGGGGTCAGTCGCCGTGGCCTGGCGCGATGGGAGATGCAGCTCGAAGAAGAAGCGGGTGCCCCAGCCGGGCCGGACCTCGACATCGAGAGTCGAGCCCATCGCGGCGACGAGCTTGCGCGAGATCGCGAGCCCGAGGCCGGAGCCGGAGAATCCGGGGCCGCGTCCGGCGGCGGAACGGCGGAAGGGGGAGTACAGGTTGTCGAGCGCGTCGGGCGGCAATCCGCGTCCGGTGTCGCGCACGGAGAATTCGACGCGGTCGGTACCGATCTCGCGGCCACTGATCTCCACGAATCCGGTGTCCGTGAACTTGAGCCCGTTGGTAGTGAGGTTGAGCAGTACGCGGGAGAGGGCGAGCGCGTGCCCGAGCCGGTGGTCGGCGACGGGCGGGAAGAGGTGGATGCCGAGGCCGCGTTCTTCCGCCATTGGCCGGACGATGTCGTGGATCGAGTCGAACATCTCCCGGACGGAGAACGGGGATGTCTTCCGCTCGACGAGACCCTCGCCGCCTCGCACCAGCTCGATAATGTCGGACGCGACCGATACGAGACCGAGTGCGGCCGCGTACGCGATGCCCAACTGCCGCCGCTGGACTTCGTTCACCGGCCCACTCTGGCCCCCGCGCAGGGTCTCCGTGAGGAACAGGATCGAGGTGAGCGGCGAACGGAGATCGTGAGCGACGCCGGCCACGAACTCGAGCGCCGTCGGATAGCCGATCGTGGAAGCGCCCGGAATCCTGCCGTCCAGATCCGTCGCCGCCCGTTCCATGCGCGCGAGTAGATCGAGCAGGCGCCGCGGATCGGGTGGCGAGCTCGCCGCCTGCCACTTCTCGACAAGGCGAGCACGCAGCAACTGGAGCAGCCTGCGCCGGAGCGACGGATCCTGGTTCGCCCCCCCCGACGCTGCTCCGCTCTCCAGGTCTCCGACCAGTTCATCCAGCGCGGACCGGACGTCCGACAACGGCACCGCGACGTCGGCGTCAGCGAGTCCCGCGATCACCGCATCCGCGGCCTCGCGAAGCTCCGGCGACACGCGCCCGCTTTCCGTTTCGGGCAACCCCCGCACGCCTTCGTCTCCCATCATAGGAATCACGAGCGGCTCATCCTCTCCCGCTCCCGCTCCCAGCAACGCCTCCGCCCCCGCCTCCCGCTACCCTGCCTTGATGATCGTGTCACGCTGCAACCCGTGCTTCTCCATCAGCCGGTACAGCGTCGTACGATCAACGCCCGCGAGCTTCGCCGCGCGCGACATGTTCGTGCCCGCGCGCTCGACCAGCCAATTGAGGTAGCGCAGCTCGAAATCCGCGAGCACCTTGTCGCGCGCCGCGTGGTACTTCTCGCCCGTCGGATCCTCGAACGACCTGCTCGGCAGGCTCGATTCGGGGGCGCCCTCGATCATGGGGATGTCTTCGGGCTGGATCTCGACGCCCGGGTCGAGAAGTACGACCCCGTGCTCGATCGCGTTCTGCAGCTCGCGCACGTTGCCGCGCCACGAGCGCGACTCGAGCGAGCGGATCGCCGCGCGAGAGAGCTTCGGGACCGCCGACTTCGCGCCGCGATGCCGCTTCCAGTACCGCACCAGAAACTGCTCCGCCAGCAGCCCGATGTCCTCCGGCCGCTCGCGCAGTGGTGGCAGGTGGATCGGCACCACGCTCAGCCGGTAGAACAGGTCCTGCCGTAGCTGTCCATCTTCCGTCGACTGCCATGGGTCCCGGTTCGTCGCCGCGATGAAGCGCACGTTCACCACCGAGTCCGTCGTCTCGCTGCCGACCCGCCGCACCACCCCGTCCTGGATCACGCGCAGCAGCTTCGCCTGAATCGTCAGCGGCATCTCCGTCAGCTCGTCCAGGAAGAACGAGCTGCCGTTCGCAACCTCCAGCAGACCGGGCTTGTCGCGCACCGCGCCCGTGAACGCGCCCTTCACGTGCCCGAACATCTCCGACTCCAGCAGCGTCTCGGGCAGTGCCGCACAGTTCACCGCCACCATCGGCCGCGATGCCCGCCGGCTCGCGTGGTGGACGAACTGCGCGATCATCTCCTTGCCTGTCCCGCTCTCGCCCGTGATGAACACCGACGCATCGGTCGCCGCCACCTTCCGCGCCAGCTCGACCACCTTCAGGAACGCCGGCGACCGGCCCAGCAGCGGAACTCTCTCGCTCTGTCCCATCATGAGCGAGGGCGTGTCCGGCGCCGCGTCACGCTCGCGCTGCGCCAGCACTGTGTGCGCTGCCCGGCCGATCAGGATCTGCAGATGCGTTGCCGAGAACGGCTTCGGCAGGTAATCCCACGCGCCCGCCGCCAGCGCCTGGACGCTCGACTCCACGCTCGGATTCCCCGTCATCATGACCGCGAGCGTGTCCGGCTTCGCCTCCAGGCAACCCGCCAGTACTTCCAGACCCGACGTGCCTTCCATGAACAGGTCGATCAGTGCGATGTCCACGTTCCGGCGCCGCGTCAGGTCCACCGCCTCGTCGCCGTCCGCGCTCACCGAGACCTTGTACCCCTCCTGCCGTAGCAGGCTGGCACAACTCTCCCGCAGCGTGTACTCGTCATCCACGATCAGGACATGGATCGACGCCTTCGCATCCATGGAGATGTCCGCCTGCCCGGACCCCGTCGACTGCGGCTTCCTCTGCTCCGTGTCCGGGCTGTCGGGAGCGCTCACAACGGCCTCACTCGTCATCCCCTTCTCCTGTGATCCGCGTTCGCCGAGCCGGGTGGCGGAGAGGGCTCACGCCGAGGTTTCGTGTCGGGGGGGAACCCGCCCCGCCTCAGGCTGCACCGCTCGCCGGCCTCGCCTCCGGTCGGTCGGACCCCTTCGCGCGCCTTGCGGATCACAGTTTTCACCGCGCGGACCTCCGTCCCGTCGAGACGGACGACCCGGGCGGACTGGCTCGGTTGGCTGGAGAGCAACCTATGCACCCCGCTTCCGTGGCGCCAGACCCGCAGTCGTGCGAAGCACCGCTACATCGGACCGCCCCGGATCCTGCGATCCGGCGCGGTTTCTTCCACCGCTCAAGTATCGGCACGTTGCGGTCGCTCTACAGCATGCCGGAGCGGTGTGGGGGCTCCGCAACATCCCGGGGCCCATGATTCAGCCCCATTTCGGAACGTGCGCCGTAACATGCGCCTTTTGATACCCGTGCGAGCGCGCGATATTAAGCAGTTGGGACCGGCGCGGCATCGGGCTTGCGGAACAACCGGGGTCCCGGAGGTGCTACGTCGTGCGGCGGAGCATTCTCAGAACGCAGGCAGGAAGAAGACAGGAATGTCGAACAACGTTCCCGCGCCGTACGGGTCGGGCCAGGGACTCTCCGGCTACGCGGGTGGGGGGCCGGCGCCGGCCCCGATCGGCAGTGGAGGCCCGCCGCCGGGGGATCCACCCGAGTTGATGCTCAAGCGCCTGCTCGGGGCCCTCTACCGGTACAAGTGGATGATCCTGCTCCTCACGGGCCTCGGCGGCGCCGCGGGTCTGGTGGTGGCACGTTTCCAGAAGCCGACGTACGAGGTACGCTCCCAGATCTGGATCGGTGGGGCGACCCTGGCAGGGGGAAGCAATACGGGCCCGATCCAGCAGGGAACGCTGCTGACGCCGCAGGCGTGGGCGAGCCTGCTGCGGTCTCCCGCGGTTCTCGATTCCGTGGTCCTGCAGCGAAGGCTGTACCTGGGCCTGGAGAATCGGGCGGACACGGTCCTGTTCGACAATTTCCAGTACGACCGGGGCATGCTGCTACCGGGCGCCTACCGGCTTGAACGGGACGCGACGGGGTCGCGGCTGACGCTGGCGGATGGCGACGGGAACGTGCTGCAGCAAAGCACGGCGGGGGACAGCGTCGGCACAGCGCGGGGCTTCCGCTGGGTGCCGGACGTGGGACGTCTGCCGAGGGACCGCGCGGTGATCTTCGATATCCGGTCACCCGACGAGGTCTCGAAGCTGCTGGATGACCGGATCACGACGACTCAGGGCCGGCCACCGGCCGACCAGAGCTTCCTCGGTGTGACGTTGCAGGGGGAGAACCGGTTCGAGATCACGGCCACGCTGAACGCGATGCTCACGCGTTTCGACTCGCTCGCGCTTTCGCTCAAGCGGAACCGGTTGACCGAGCAGTCGAAGATTCTGGGGCAGCAGCTCCGCGAGGCGGAAGAGGATCTGACCCGGGCCGAGGCCGATCTGCAACATTACAAGGTCAACACGATTACGTTGCCGTCGGAGGACCGGGGGCTGGGCGCGCCCGTGCCCGCGGGGTTCCAGGTCACGGACAACACGGTGTACGGCAGCTATTTCACGCTGTCCACGCAGAAAGACCAGCTGGAGCGTGACCGGGCGAAGATCGCGCGCGCGATGCAGGAGTCGGCCGACCTGTCATCGCTGATCACGGCGCTGGAGTTCGTGCCGTCCGTGCAGAGCAACGCACCACTCTCGGGCGCACTCAAGGAAGCGGCGACGCTCGATAACAGCATCCGCGTGCTGCGGCAGAAGTACACGGACCTGCACGATCAGGTGAAGGTGCCCCTGGCGCAGCTCGATTCACTCCAGACCCGGGTGATCCCGCTGCTGGCGGGCCAGTTGGTGGACGAGCTCAGCCGCCGGGTGACCGACTACGGCAACCAGATCACGAACATGGCGGCCGAGATGAAGAACATCCCGGTACGCATGACGCGGACGAACCAGATCCAGCGGGAATACGACATTGCCAACGAGACGTATCTCGAGCTGAAGCGCCGTACTGAGACGGCGAAGCTGGCCGAGATGACGACGAGACCCGACATCGAGGTGTACAGCCGTCCCGCGGTCCCATCCAGACCGATCAACGACAATCGCCCGCTCCTGCTGCTCGGATTCCTCGCGGGCGGCCTCGGGCTCGGCCTGATCGGCGCGGTGATCCGCGACCGCTTCGACCGGCGCGTGCTCTATCCGGAGCAGGTGACGGGAGGACTCGGGCTGAACATCCTGGGTGCTGTTCCCGCGCTCCGGACGGGTCGTCTCGCCTCGTCCGACATGGCGCTCGCGGTCGAGGCGTTCCGCTCGATCCAGCTGAGCCTCATGCACACGAACGAAAACGGCGGCCCGCTCATGGTCACGTTCTCGAGCCCGGGCGCGTCGGACGGGAAGTCGTTCATTACCTCGAATCTCGCGATCGCGTTCGCGGATATGGGCCACCGCACGCTCGTCATCGACGGCGATCTGCGTCGCGGCACCATGCACCGCCTCCTCGGGGCCCCCAAGCGACCCGGTCTCTCCGAGTACCTCGCGGGGAGTGCCAAGCGCGGCGAGATCATCCAGGAGACGAAGTACCCGCTGCTCTTCGCGATCACGTCCGGCTCACGCGGCGCTGCCGGTCCGAAGTTGCTCGGGTCCCCGGCGATGCGTCAGCTGGTGCGCGACCTCAAGCCCGATTTCGACGTGATCCTCGTCGACAGCCCGCCCCTGGGGGCGTGCGTCGATCCGATGATCCTGGGCACGCTGACGCAGAACCTCGTGCTCGTGCTGCGGACCGGCTCGACCGACCGGCAGCTCGCCGAATCCAAGCTCGACATGCTCGACCGCCTGCCCGTCCGCGTCGTCGGCGCTATCCTGAACGACGTCACCCGCGGCGGCGCATACAAGTACTACAGCTACATGGGCGGCTACGAGGCGATCGAGGACGGCGACGCCGAGGAACATATCACCGCCGGCCACGAAGTCGACGAGCCCAGGCCTCTCCCTTCCGGCTGAGCGGGACTCTGCCCGCCTGAACGAGGGAAGCCTGCCCGGACACCAACCCCGGGCAGGCTTCTCTCTTCCCCCGTCCCCTCCCGCCGTTACCCCGGCGTCAGGTCGCCCGCCTCAGGTCGCCCGACGTTCTCCGCATCCGTCTCAGTCCCAGGACCTCACCACCCCTTCCCCACCCGTCGCCTGCGCCGCCCGGAGCGCCGAAACGGCCCGGATGAACAGGTCGATCGGCTCGATCGCCTCGCTTCGGATGTTGGTGACTGCGGCAAAGCCCGCCCGGAAACCGGCACCGGACTCGCCGGATGCAGGGCGCATGTCGAGGGCAAGGCGCGTCGCGAAGCTGCGGGCGCCGCCCGCGTCCGTTCCGGGCGCGATGACGACGAACTCGTTGGCTCCGATCCTGCCAAAGACGTCCGATGCCCGGCAGCGCTGCCGCAGCCCGTCGGCCACGCCGCGCGCCTCGCCGGCCGCAAGCCGCGTGTCCACGCCCAGCGGTGGCTCCAAGGCGGTAACGATGCAGGCCAACGCGCGCTGGTTGCGATTGGCTTCGGACGCTTCCTCGTAGATGCGGCGGAGCACGCCACGCACGTTGTAGAGGTCGGTGTCCGGGTCGGTGAGGCCTTTCTCCCGGAGCGAGTCGGCTTCCAGCTTGGCATTCGCGAAGATTGTCGTCTTCGCGACGAGGTTCTCCGCGTCGATCGGGTGGCAGTACACATCCCAGATCCCGGCGCGGATCGCCTCGAGGCGCCGCTCGCGGCTCATCGCCTCGGCCGTCAGAATCAGCACCGGCGTACACGGGCTGAACCAGTCGGCCGTCCGGATCGCTGCGAGCGTCTCGAGCCAGAGAATGTCAGGTGGGTCCGCCTCGAGAAGGACCACGTCCGGACGCCAGGCATCGAGCCGTACGGAGGCCAGGTCCGGGTCCGCGACCGCATGCGTCGGGAATCCGCTCGACGTGAAGATGCTCGCGACGGAGCGGGTCAACCACTCATGCTGTCCGAGAATCGCCACCATCGGCTTTCTCGGCGCAGCCACGGCATGTTCCATAGAGACTTTGCCTCCGCTCGCAGACATGGACCAGCGTTTCCACGGCCGGCGTGGATGCGTCGGAGGCGCTCGCGGCCCCGGGGAGATCTGGCGACGCACCGGATCCGAATGCAGGACCCATGCTTGCGCGGCGTCGGTGCCCGGGTGCCGGCGTGCGACGCGGGCACCGGCCTTGAGCGCAACCGTGTAATCCCTTGTCGAATAATGTCTTGGACGGATCATCCGAAGCCCGGCGACGGCGCCCGGGCGGTGCCGGACCCCGGCGGGACGGTCCGGGTGGCCGTTGCACGTTCGCGACACTCGCCGCCCGGGTGGGCGGTACCCGGCTCCGCCACTCGATGCCAAGCTATTCAACGTCAGTCGGTTACGTCTTTGAGTGCGCCCCCGATCCTGCGGGCATTGAAGTTGAAGCGGAGCCGATTCGAGGTCGGACTGACGAGGGTCCGGGCTCGGAGGCCCGAGACGGGCCGTGCAGGTCTCACGGGTGGAACCATGCTCTGTGAAGCGTGTCGTACCGGAACAAAACGGACGGGAAAGATCGGGATCGACTCGATTCCGGGCGCTGCGCGGCTCGCCGAGATCCTCTGCGAGGAGTGCGGAACACTGTTGCCGCCGCGGGATTCGACCGACCTTTTCCTGAGGAGGCTGTCTCGACTGGCCGCGTTCGGGCTCGGGGGCGGGGCGGGACCGATCTCGAAGTCGTGACGAGGTCATGCCACATGCGTCGTGCCGTACTGGCCGGGTGCCAGTGTCCTGGAGGAAAGAAATGATGTGGTGCCGGAAACTCATTCCTGCGATTCTCGTTCTGGCGGTAGCTCCGGTCGGGCTGTCCGCGCAGAGCAGCCAGGACGCCTGGAACGCGGGACAGTTCTTCGCCACTCGGACGCAGCTCCAGGACATGCTCGCGAAATACGAGGAGGGTTCCAACACGTCGGCCTACAGTGATGCGGTGCGGAGCATTGCCGGCGATGAGGCGGACCTCATCCGGACTCGCCTCGAGCGGGGCGATTTCGAGGTCGGCGACATCATCACTCTCCAGGTCGCTGGACAACCGAGCCTCAGCACTGATTTCAAGGTCTCGCCGGGCCTCATCCTCGTGCTCCCGGAGATCGATGAGCCCGTGCAGTTGAGGGGGGTTCTGCGCTCGGAGCTGCAGGACCGGGTCGCGGAGCACCTGTCGAAGTACCTGCGCGATCCGCGGGTGTATGTCCAGTCGAAGGTGGTTATTAACGTCTCGGGCGACGGCATCAGCAACGCGGGCTATTACACGGTGCCGGCCGAATCGCGGCTGACCGATGTCCTCGTGCAGGCGGGCCAGCCGAACCAGACCGCGAAGATGGACAAGATCAAGATCAAGCGCGGGAAGGAGACGATCTGGGAAGGCGACGAGTTGCGACAGGCGATCGTTCAGGGCCGGACGCTCGACCAGCTGAACCTTCGCGCGGGCGACGAGATCGACGTGCCCGGCCAGGGCACCCGACACTGGGGAGACCTCTTGCGCAGCCTGTACTATCTGGTGCCGCTGAGTGTGGCGCTCTCCCGGATCTTGTGACACCGGACGCGAGCGAAGCAAAGAGCCGCGGCGGGACTGTCGTTCCGCCGCGGCTCGTGCATCCGCCGTCGTAGCGGTCAGGTCGCGAGCGTCGCCGCGATCGAGACGCGGGCCAGCGTCGCCACGTTTCCGCCTGTGAAGCCGAACCGCCGCATCACCTCGTCGCCGGGCGCCGAGGCACCGAAATGGTCGATGCCGAGTACCTTTCCCCACGGCCCCGCGACGCCTTCCCAGCCGCGCGTGGCACCGGCTTCCACGACGACGCGAGCCCGCACGGACGCGGGCAGCACCGCCTCGCGGTACTCATCGGGCTGCGACCCGAACAACACGGGCGACGGCATGCTGATGACGCGCGCGGCGACGTTCTCCGCGGCGAGCTGCACGCGCGCCTCGAGGCACAGGTGAACCTCGCTGCCGGTGCCGACGAGGAGCACGTCGGGCGCAACGTCGTGCCCATCCCGCTCGGCTTCGGCGAGGACATACCCGCCGCGAAGCAGGCCGTCGGCGGCGCCGAGCGGGCCGGTGGGCTCACGGTCGAGGGCGGCCAGCTTCTGGCGGGTGAGGACGAGCGCGGTGGGCCCGTTCCGCCGCTCGAGCGCGAGCCGCCACGCCATCGCGGTCTCGGCGGCGTCGGCCGGACGGACGACTTCGAGACCCGGGATCAGCCGGAGCGACATCGTCTGCTCGATCGGCTGGTGCGTAGGCCCGTCCTCTCCCAGTCCGACGGAGTCGTGCGTGAACAGGTAGACGACCGGCTGCTCCATGAGCGAGGCGAGACGAACGGCCGGCCGCATGTAGTCGGAGAAGATCAGGAAGGTGGCGCCGAACGGGCGGATGCCGCCGTGCAGCGAGAGGCCGTTCAGCGTCGCCCCCATGCCGTGTTCGCGCACGCCGAAGTGGATCAGGCGTTCCGCGAACGAGCCGGGCTGGACGGAGCCCGAACCCTTGATGTCCGCGTTGTTCGACTCCATCAGGTCGGCGGACCCGCCGATGAGGTTCGGGATCACGGGCGCGAGGGCATTGAGCGTCACGCCCGACGCCACGCGCGTCGCGTATTTCTTCCCCGGCTCGAACGTCGGCAGCGCGTCCGTCCAGCCGTTCGGCAATCCGCCATGCAGGGCCCGGTCGAACGAGCCCGCGAGGTCGGGGTGCGCCTTGGCGTAGCGCGCGAGGCGCTCGTGCCATGCCGCGTGGGCCTCGCGCCCGCGCGCGGTCGTCCCTCCCATGTGACTGCGCGCGTCCGAGGGCACGTCGAACGCGCGGTCGGGCGGCAGGCCCAGCCGTGCCTTCGTGAGCGCCGTCTCCTCCGGACCGAGCGGCGCGCCGTGCGCATCGGCCGTGTCCTGCTTGTGCGGCGAGCCGAAGCCGATGTTCGTGCGGACGACGATGAGCGAAGGGCGCCGGCTCTCCGAGATCGCGTCCTGGATGGCGCCGTCCACCGAGTCGAGGTCGTTGCCGTCCGCGTGGCAGACGTGCCAGCCGTACGCCTGGAAGCGGAGCGCGACGTCCTCCGTGAAGGCGAGATCGGTGGACCCGTCGATCGAGATCCGGTTCGAGTCGTAGAGCACGGTGAGCTTGCCGAGGCCGAGATGGCCCGCCAGCGACGCAGCCTCGGACGCCACGCCTTCCATCAGGTCGCCGTCTCCCGCGATCACCCACGTGCGATGATCCACGATCGCGTGGCCCGGCCGGTTGTACGTCGCCGCGAGCCAGCGCTCCGCCAGCGCCATGCCGACCGCGTTGCCGACGCCCTGCCCGAGCGGACCCGTCGTCGTCTCCACGCCCGGGGTATGCCCGTATTCGGGGTGCCCCGGCGTCCGGCTGCCCCACTGCCGGAAGTGCTCCAGATCATCGAGGCTCAGGTCGTACCCGCTCAGGTGCAGCAGCGCGTACAGCAGCATCGAGCCGTGTCCCGCCGACAGCACGAAACGGTCGCGGTCCGGCCAGCGCGGCGACGACGGGTCGTGGACCAGATGTCGCGCCCACAGCACGTAGGCCATCGGCGCCGCCCCCAGCGGCAGGCCCGGATGCCCCGATTTCGCCCGCTCCACGCCGTCGATCGCGAGCCCCCGAATCACGTTGACCGTGTGCCACTCGATCCCCTTGTCCACCGCGTCGCCTTCCTCTCATCGGGCATGCTGACCGCGCGCGGCAAGAACCTGACGGGGGGAGGGGGGTGCTGTAAAGGCCGGACGGAAGTGAGGCAGACGGAAGTGAGGCGGGCGACGTCCACCGTCCACCCGCCATTCTCCAGCCGCTACCCCACCAGCCTCCATACCTGCGCCGTCACGAAGCAGACCACGAACCCCATCGCGAGCGGCATGAGCGTGGCGAGCACGGTCCACTTGGTGCTCCCGGTCTCCCGGTAGATCGTGTAGATCGTGGTCGAGCAGGGGTTGTGGAGCAGGCTGAACAACATCAGGCAGACGGCGGTGAGCAGGGTCCAGCCGCCCTGGCGCAGCACCTGGCCGGTCATGGCGGTGCTCTCGGCGAACATCACGCCGGCGCCGCCGCCGACGCCGTGGATGCCGGCGGTGAGCACGGTCAGCATCAGCACGGTCGGGATCACGATCTCGTTGGCGGGAATCGCGACGACGTACGCGAGCAGGATCACGCCGTTCAGTCCGATCAGAATGCCGAAGGGATCGAGGAAACCGACCATGTGCTCGGCGAGGCTGGCGCCGCCGATGTGGACGTTGCCGACAAGCCAGATCACGATACCCGCCGGTAGCGCGAACACGATCGCGCGCCAGAGCACGATCAGCGTGCGATCGATAACCGACGTGTAGAGCGTCCGCAGGATGTTGGGCGGCCGGTAGGGCGGCAGCTCGAGGCTGAACGTCGAGGCCTCGCCTCGCAGCACGGTGCGCGAGAGCAGCCAGGACGAGAAGAACATGAAGGCCACACCGAGCAGCGCGATGCCGACCACGGAGCCGGCCGCCACGAGGCCGGCGACGCGGGGCGGCGCGAGCGCACCGATGAAGATGGCGGCCAGCAGGATCTGTGTCGGCCAGCGCCCGTTGCAGAGCGAGAAATTGTTCGTGATGATCGCGATCAGTCGTTCGCGCGGGCTGTCGATCACGCGCGTGGAGACGACGCCCGCCGCGTTGCAGCCGAAGCCCATGCACATGGTGAGCGCCTGCTTGCCGTGCGCACCGGCTCTGCGGAACAGGCCGTCGAGGTTGAAGGCGACGCGCGGCAGGTAGCCGAAGTCCTCGAGCAGCGTGAAGAGCGGGAAGAAGATCGCCATGGGCGGCAGCATCACGCTCACCACCCACGCGGTCGCCATCCACGCGCCGTCGAACAGCACGCCGTTCAGCCACGCCGGGAAGTGCAATGTGGCGCCGAACGCGAGAAGCCGCGGGTGCATGTCGTCGATCAGCAGGTGGCTGAGCCACTGCGAAGGCACGTTGGCGCCCACGATCGTGATCCAGAACACGACCGCGAGCAGGAGCAGCATGATCGGGAAGCCGAGCACGCGGCTGGTCAGCACGCGATCGAGCGCACGGTCCAGGTCGAACCGGACGCGCTTGATGCCGCGCACTTCCGAGGCCCGGGCGATCTCCTGCGCGGACTCGTAGATCCGCTCCGTGATGGCGTCGTGGAAATCGGAGTTCAGGCTCCAGCGCAGGCCCGACGCGATCTCGAGCACGCGACGGCGCGCCGCGCCGTCGGAGCCGCCCGGCCTCGCTTTCGGCGCCGCACCGTCACCGTCCGCGGCGAGCAGGCCCAACTCGCCATCCTCGACCGCCTCCTCCACCACCTCATCGGCGTTGAGCAGACGGAGCGCGACCCAGCGCGCGTTCGGCACGCCCGGGTACGCCGCCTCGATCCCCGGCGCCAGACGTCCGATCGCGTCCTCCACCGCGTCGGGCAGTCGCGGGATCCGGTACGGCCGCGTCGGCACCTTGCCCTCGGCCATGCGCTGCGTGACCGCCAGCAGCTCCTCGATCCCCTCACCCTTCCGCGCGACCGCGGGGACGACCGGCACGCCCAGCTCACGCGACAGCGCGTCCGCATCGATGGCGATGCCGTGGCGCCGCGCCTCGTCCACCAGGTTCAGACAGATGACGACCCGGTCCGTGATCTCCAGGATCTGGAGCACGAGGTTCAGGTTGCGCTCGAGCCGCGTCGCGTCCACGACCACGATCGTGACATCCGGACGGCCGAACAGGATGAAATCCCGCGCGACCTCCTCATCCGTGCTGCCCGCCTGCAGCGAGTACGTGCCCGGCAGGTCCACGACCTTCACGCGTTTGCCGTTGGTGACGAACGCGCCTTCCGCGCGCACCACCGTCTTGCCCGGCCAGTTCCCCGTGTGCTGGCGGAGACCCGTCAGGCCGTTGAACACCGTCGTCTTGCCGGTGTTGGGGTTCCCCGCCAGCGCGACCAGATAGTCCCAGCGGTCCGGCTTCACGCCGAGACGCACCAGATTCTGCGAGCGCGACTCCGGATGCGCGTGACGCGCCGGTACGTCGGGGGCCAGCTTCATGCGGCCCCCGCTTCCCCGGCCCCGGCTTCGGCCGGCGGCGGCTCGATGTCGACCCACGCCGCCTGCTCACGGCGCAGCGCGATCAGTGCGCCCCGGATCCGGTAGGCCACCGGGTCGCCTGAAGAACTCACCAGCTCCGCGCGGATCACCGTGCCCGGTACCACGCCCAGATCCAGCAGCCGCCGGCGCTGCGGGCCCTGGCACGCCGCCGAGATCCCCGTGACCCGCGCCGACTCGCCCTGCACCAGGCCGGCCAGCGTCTCATGGGCCTGCGACCGCTCCTCGCCTTCCGGCACCAACTGCACGTTGATCGCGCCCGCCGACACGCCGTCCAGCGTGATCTCGCGGCCCCGGACCCGGAGCCGGACCCGGCCGCCTTCCCGGTCCAGAACCTCGACCAGCAGGTGCGGCGCGAAACCCTCCCGCACAAGGTCCGCGTACACCTCCGGCGGCTCGTCCTCAACGTGCACCACCACCCCGCCACGCCCCGCCGGGACCGCCGCCAGTGGCACGCCTCGCCGCGGCGGAAGATCCCCCGCCCGCGTCGGGATCGGGTCCCCGTGAGGGTCGTAACGCGGATGCCCCAGACGCGCCGACAACTCGTCCGTCTGGTCCGCGCTCATCATGTGCTCGACACGCTCCGCCTCCGCGTGCCACTCCGTCGAGTCCACTCCCGTCCGGTCCGCCAGCCAGCGCTCCCACAACCGGTGCGTCCGAAGCACCCGCAGCGCCGTCCGGCGGCCACGTTCCGTCAGCTCCGGCGACGCCGCATCCGCCGTCGCCATACCCAGATCCGCCAGCCGCGACACCAGCCGCGCCGCCCGCCCGCGCGTCACCTCCAGACGGCCCGCCAGGCTCTCCAGCGATGGCGTCCGCCCCTCCCGCTCGCACTGCACCAGGTGCTTGAGCGCGTCCTCCAACTCCACCCGCTCCGATGTCCGGAACACCCGCGTCAGCCGCGGCACCACCCCCTGCCCCGGCCAGAACAGAAGGGCCAGTACCACAACGGCAACCCCGAAAACGAGCAGTGCGACAGCCGGATCGACCATGTTCCTCCCTGTTTTAGGTTGTCCTAAATATTAGGGACTGCGGGGCCAACGTGGAAGGGGCGGACACTGGAAGTGCCCGGAGCCAGCAGCCTGGCCGGCATCGAGCCGGGGCGGCAGGGCAGGAAGGGCGGATCCGGAAAGCCGTCTGGGGGTGGCGTTCCGACGAGCGCCGGGACCGGGGGAGCCGAAGAGGAAGGGAGGCGGTAGGCGGCGGCCTAGCCAGCGCCGAAACCGAGGCAGCGGAAGAGAAAGGCGGGGTCGGAGTATTCCCAGTGGATACCGCGGCGGTGGATATCGAAGGGGTCGAAGTCACCGGTGTTGGTGCCACCCCAGGCGGACAGGCAGGCCGTGTAGCCGGCCTCACGGACGAGTCGAAGCCGATCGGCGGTCATGTGCTGGCGGCCGCCGTACGGGTAGGCGAAGGCGACGTCGCGGAGTCCGAGTTCGCGGCGGATATCGGCGAGCGACTGGCGGAGCTCGGCATCGACCGTTTCCGCGGATTCGGCGGCACAATCGACATGACTGACGGTGTGTGACCCGATGTGGAAACCCTGGTCGCGCAGTGCGCGGAGGTGGTCCCAGTCCATGACGGGGATGAACGGGTTTTCGCGCCGGACGTCGTGGGGAAACCGCCGATCGGTACCGATGATGCCGGTGGCAACGAAGAACGCGGCGGGCACCGCATGTCGGAGCAGAACGGGCGCCGCGTTCGTGAAGTTGTCGAGGTAGCCGTCATCGAAGGTGACGGCGACGAGGGGCCGGCGGGATCGGGGCGGATGAGAGAGCGCGAGAAGCTCGGGAATCGAGAGGATCCGGCAATGGCGCCGCAACAGTTGCATCTGGCGCTCGAATTGCTCGACGCCCACGGTGAGGTCATCGCGCGCGGCGTCGCTGACACGGTGGTAGAGGAGAACGGTGACGCGGGGCGGGAAGGCGAGGCCGAGTCCCGTCCGCCAGAGCGTGTACACGAGGCGGCCGGCCATGTTCTTGCCGGATTGGCGGCGCGGTCTTGCGAAAGGTGGCAGTTTCCGTGCGAGCCTGCGATCGAGCTCGAGCCCCTGGAGCAGCGTTGGCTTGCGGTAGGTGACTCCGCCGGGCGGTTGCGGTGTCGCGACGGCCTTGCCGGCGAGCGTATCGCGCACGGCGTCCCGCATCAGGCGGATTCCGAGTTCGTCGAGGCGAAGCTGTATTCCGCGGAGCGTCGAGTAGCGCTCCCGATCGAGCGAGTCCTCGACGACGACGTCACCAGTGTCGAGGTCCGCGTCCAACTGGTGCACGGTGCACCCGACGCGGTTTTCGGAGTTCCACAGCTCCCAGAACGCGGGCGGCATGCCGCGGTAGTCCGGCACTTTCCCCTGGTGAATATTGATCGTTCCGTACCGCGGAATCGCGAAGAGTTCCGGTTTCAGGATTGGCGCGCCCCACGAGATGCCGAGATCCGGAGCGAAGGATGAGACGCGCTCGAGGCTCGATGGCGCGTGGACGCTGGCGACGCGTTGCACCTCGAGGTTCGAGCGGGCGTGGAACGCATCCGGCTCGTACTGCGCGCCGGGGTGTGTCGCGGGCACGCTGTCAGGGGCCCCTCGCAAGCGGTCGGCCACACCACCGAGCACATTCCCGACCTGATACGGGATCCAGCGCCAGCCGTTGCGTTTCAAGTTGCGCCACTGGCTGCGCAGGAGTTTCGCGACGGACCGGGTCGGCGAGTGAATGAGGATGAGCCACGACAGTTCGGGTACGGCCGCGTCGATCTCGATGACCGCTTTGCGCTGCGGATAGTCGAGGCGTTGCGTGAATACGACGATTCGGTGCGGCATCAAGCGTGTCCACCGTGCAAGCGGCGGGCCATGGCGGAACGGTGGCACGCCGGCCATGCCGGGTGCTGTTCAAGCGCACGCCGACGGTCCGGCGGCGTGCGCAAATCGAGAGTTCGCTCGCTCGGCATCATTGGGTTCCACCCCTGCTTCTTCCATTGTTCCTTCAGCCGTCCCGCTTCCCACCACCACGAGCCGCGCCCCGGCCCGAACGGACGCCCGAATCCGCGCCGCCGGCGGGTCGGCGCCCGCCGTGACAGTCGGGCTCCAGCGGGTCGTGAGCAAGCCGGCAGTGCGCGGAACACGACAGGTCTCTCCAATCGTCCCGGGCAGCGGCAAGGCCGAAATACGTCCGGCCCCCGGCTCTTCGCAAGACTCGGAATCGTGGTGGCGGGCGTCGGGCACGCGCGGCCGCATGTGCCTCCTGCGTCGGCGGTGGCTCAGCGCAGGCGCGGGATCCAGCGTGAGGCCCGCAGATAGAGGTCGAGCAGGCGCGCCCAGCGGGGCTCGGTAAGCGGCGGTGGCGGCGGTACCAGGGCGAGGCCGCGCTGCACGGTGATGGTCTGCGCCTCCGTGTATTTGAGGATGCCTTCCCTGCCCTGCCGCCGGCCCAGCCCGGAGTGCTTCATGCCGCCCATCGGCGCACCGATCGCGGCCCACGTGGAAGCATAGCTCTCGTTGATGTTGACGGTGCCGGCGCGCAGAAGCGATGCGACGGCGCGAGCCCGGCGCGCGTCGCGCGACCAGACGCTCGCGTTGAGGCCGTAGGCCGTGTCGTTCGCGCGTGCGACTGCGTCCTCGATCGTGTTGAACGGGTACACGGCGAGCACCGGCCCGAACGTCTCCTCCGCGTACACGCGCATCTCCGGCGTCACGTCGGCGAGCACCGTGGGGTCGTAGAAGAGGGGGCCGAGGTCGGGCCGTGGCCTCCCGCCCGCGAGCAGGGTAGCGCCGCGCTCGAGCGCGTCGCCCACGTGCGCGGTCACGTTTTCGAGCTGACGCGGCACGGTGAGCGAGCCCATGTCCACGCCGTACTCGAGCGCGCTCGACAGCCGCATCGCCTTCACGCGCTCGAGCAGCCGTCCGACGAACCGGTCGTGGAGCGAGCGGTGCACGTACGCGCGCTCGAGCGAGACACAGACCTGGCCGGCGCCGACGAAAGCGCCGCGCACCGCGCCGTCCACGGCCTTCTCGAGATCGGCGTCCTCGAGCACGAGCATGGGGTTCTTTCCGCCGAGCTCGAGCGAGCATCCGATGAGCCGGTCCGCCGCCTGGCGGCCGACGATGCGACCCGTCCTTGTGCTGCCCGTGAACATGAGGTAGTCGACGGCGTCGATGAGCGCGGGCCCGAGCGCCGGTCCCTCGCCCGTGACGACGTGCAGCGCGTCCCGCGGCAGGCCGGCCTCGCGGAACTGCTCCGCGATCCAGAGCGCGGTGAGCGATGCCTGCTCGTCCGGCCGGAGCAGCACGGCGTTGCCGGCCATGAGCGCCGGCACCATGTCACCTGCGCCGAGCACGAGCGGGAAGTTCCAGGGCGAGATGACGCCGACCACGCCGGCGGGACGGTGGTGCTCGTGCGCGACCGTGAAGAAGGGGAACGCGGAACGGCGACGGTGCGCGCGCAGGTAGCGGGGGCCGTGGAGCGCGTAGTGCCGCGTCGCGACCGCGACGTACATCACCTCTTCGACCGCGTGCCAGCGCGCCTTGCCGGTTTCGAGCTGGATCAGGTCGAGGACCTGCTCGCGGCGATCGAGGATGCGCTCGTGGAAGCGGAGCAGCACTTTTGCGCGGGCGGACGGTCCGAGCGCGGCCCAGCCCGGCTGCGCGGCTCGCGCCCGGCCGGCCGCCGCGGTGACGTCGCGTTCACTGCCTCGTGGGATGCGGGCGAGCGGCAGGC
The DNA here is from genome assembly GCA_963786235.1 of uncultured Gemmatimonadales bacterium. Lineage (GTDB taxonomy): Bacteria > Gemmatimonadota > Gemmatimonadetes > Longimicrobiales > RSA9 > CAWAYJ01. The sequence continues at coordinate 233,835 of CAWAYJ010000004.1, read as the reverse complement.
CGGAGAACGGGGCGGCGATGGGGATCGGCTCGGTGAGGCCGGGCGCGACGGATGCGGACGCGGCGAGGCGGTCGATCATCACCTGATCGAGGCCGCCCGGCGTCGTACCGGTGCCGAGGTGTGTGCCGACGTTGCGGGTCGTGGTCGGATCCGTGCGTGGGGATCGCCGATTCAGCGGCCGCGAACTGGTCCGGCGGCGGCCCGGCGTCGAAGTGACACCCGCACCGCTCGCCCGTCAAGCCCGGGTTGGCCGGAATCCGGGGTGGGGCTCGGGGGTATCGATGCCGGACACCCTGCCACCCACGCAGATCCCTCCATGATGAACGGATTCGGTCCGGCGACGCGAGAATGGTTCGAGAGTGCGTTCGAGGCCCCGACGGCGGTGCAGCGCCGGGGCTGGGAGCGCATCGCGGCCGGCGAGCACGCGTTGCTGATCGCGCCCACGGGAAGCGGCAAGACGCTGGCGGCGTTCCTGTTTGCGATTGATCGACTGACGCGGGAGGCGGGAGCGGAGGCGGAGGCGTTTGCGGGGGCGGGAATCGGGGGCGGGGTTCGCGTGGTGTACGTCTCGCCGTTGAAGGCGCTCGTGTACGACATCGAGCGCAACCTGCGGGTGCCGCTGCGCGGCATCGAGCGGGCGGCAGTCGCGCTGGGTGAGCGGGTGCGGGTGCCGGGCATCGACGTGCGGACGGGGGACACGCGGCAGGAGGACAGGCGTCGTCAGATCCGGCAGCCATCGGAGATTCTGGTGACGACGCCGGAGTCGCTCTTCCTGATGATCAACTCGCGGGCGCGGGAGACACTCCGCTCCGTGCGCTGGGTGATCGTGGACGAGATCCACGCGCTGGCGGGCACGAAGCGGGGCGCGCATTCTGGCGCTCTCGCTCGAGCGGCTCTCGCACCTCGCGGACGCGGAGCCGCAGCGCATCGGGCTCTCGGCGACGGTGCGGCCGGCGGAGGAGGTGGCGCGCTTCCTCGGCGGTGACCGTCCGGTCTCGATCGTCGACGCGCACGTGCCGCCGCTGCTCGATCTCGAGGTGGTCGTGCCGGTCGAGGACATGACACGGCCCGTGGTGCGCGCGGAGGACGGCGCCACGGCGTTGATGGAGGGCGGGGCAACGAGCGGCTCGCTGATGCTGGCGGAAGCCGAGGAGACGTCACGCCAGTACGGCATCTGGCCGGCGGTCTATCCGCGGCTGCTGGAGCTGATCCGCGCGCACGGCACGACGATCGTGTTCGTGAACAGCCGCGGCCTCTGCGAGCGGCTGGCCAGGCACCTGAACGAGGAGTCGGGCGAGGAACTGGTCCGCGCGCATCACGGCAGTCTCGCGCACGAGCAGCGGCGCGAGATCGAGGAATCGCTGAAGCGGGGCACGCTGCGCGCGATCGTGGCGACCAGCTCGCTCGAGCTGGGCATCGACATGGGCGCGGTCGATCTCGTGATCCTGGTCGAGTCGCCGGGCGCGGTCTCGCGCGGGCTGCAACGCGTCGGCCGTGCGGGCCACAAGGTGGGCGAGGTCAGCATCGGCCGCATCTTCCCCAAGCACCGCGGCGACCTGCTCGAGGCGGCGATCGTGGGCCGGCGCATGCGCGAGGGCGCGATCGAGACGCTGCGCGTGCCGCGCAACCCGCTCGATGTGCTGGCCCAGCACGTCGTGGCGATGACGGCGGTGCAGCCCTGGCCCGTGGCCGAGCTCGGCCGCCTGGTCCGGCGCGTGGCCAACTTCCGCGATCTCCCCGAGAGCGCGCTCATCGCCGTGCTCGACATGCTGTCCGGCCTCTACCCGTCGCACGACTTCGCCGATCTTCGTCCACGCATCCGTTGGGACCGCGAGAAGGACATTGTCGAAGCGAGGCGCGGCGCGCGCATGATGGTCGCGGTGAACGCGGGCACGATCCCGGACCGCGGCCTGTTCGGCGTGCACCTCGGACCGGACGGCCCGCGCGTGGGCGAGCTGGACGAGGAGATGGTGCACGAGTCCGTCGCGGGCCAGACCTTCATGCTCGGCGCGACCACCTGGCGCATCGCGGAGATCACGCGCGACCGGGTCATTGTGGAGCCGGCGCCGGGCGAGCCGGGGCGATTGCCGTTCTGGCACGGCGAGGGGCCCGGGCGGCCGCTGGAGCTGGGGCGGGCGTTGGGGGCGTTCACGAGGGAGATCGGGGGACGGATTCGGGGGGCGGGAGCGGAGGCGGAGGCGTTTGCGGGAGCGTTGGCGGGAGCGGCGGGAGCGGCGGGAGCGGGGTTGGGGGGAGCGGGGGCGTGGTTGCGGAGCGAGTACGGGCTCGACGCGTATGCGGCGGGGAACCTGGTTCGTTACGTCGAAGAACAGCGGGAGGCGACGGGGGCGTTGCCGACGGACCGGGACATCGTGGTGGAACGGTTCCGCGACGAGTTGGGCGACTGGCGCGTGTGCATCATGACGCCATTCGGCGCGCGGGTGCACGCGCCGTGGGCGCTGGCGGTACGGGCGGAGGTCTCGCGGCGTGCGGGTTACGAGGTGCAGGCGGTGTGGAGCGACGATGGCATCGTGCTCACGCTCGCGGATGGCGACGAGCCGCCGGACATCGGGATGCTGGTGCCGGATGCGGGCGACATCGAGGAGCGCGTGGTGGCGGAGCTCGCCCGCTCGCCGCTCTTCGCTTCGCAGTTCCGGGAAAACGCGGCGCGCGCGCTGCTGCTGCCGCGGCGCCGGCCGGGCGCGCGCACGCCGCTGTTCGCGCAGCGCCGCCGCGCGGAACGCCTGATGAACGTGGCGATGCGGTTCCCGTCGTTTCCGATCGTGATGGAGACCTACCGCTCGTGTCTGCAGGACGTATTCGACCTGCCGGCGCTGCGGGCGGTGTTGGAGGGTGTGGATCGGCGCGAGGTCCGGGTGCACGAGGCGGAGACGCTCTCGGCCTCGCCGTTCGCCCGCTCGCTCGTGTTCGCTTACGTCGCGGCGTACCTCTACGAGGGTGATTCGCCGGCGGCGGAACGGCGCGCGCAGGCGCTGGCGCTCGACATGAAGCTGCTGCACGAGCTGCTGGGCGACGTGGATCTGCGCCGGCTGCTCGACGGAGCGGTGCTCGCGGAGTACGAGTCCGAGTTGCAGCGCATGGCGGATGGCCGCCGCGCCCGCGACGCCGACGAGTTGCACGACGTGCTCCGCCGGCTCGGCGAGCTGGACGCGGGCGAGCTCGCCGATCGCTGCGAGGGCGATGCCTCGGCGCTCGTGAAGGAGCTGGAGCGGTCGCGGCGCGCGGTGTCGATCCGTTTGCGAGGGCGGCACATGTGGATCGCGGTCGAGGATGCCGGGCTTTTTCGCGACGCGCTGGGTGTGGCGTTGCCGGGCGGCATCGCGTCCGTGTTCCTCGCCGCGGTGGAGCGTCCGGTCGAGGCCTTGCTGGCGCGCTGGGCGCGGACGCACGGTCCGTTCCCGACGCGCGACGTCGCGGAGCGGTACGGCATGGTCGCCGCGCAGGCGGAATTGCTGCTCGCGGGGCTGGCGGAGGAGGATCGGCTGCTGCGCGGCGAGTTCCGTCCCGATGGCGCCGGCCTCGAATGGTGCGATCCGGACGTGCTTCGCCAGGTCAAGCGTCGCACGATCGCGAAGCTGCGGGGCAAGGTCGCGCCGGTCTCGCGCGAGCTGCTCGGCCGGTTCCTCCCCGTGTGGCACGGTGTGGCGAGAGACCATCGGCACGAGCGGCTGGAGGACGCGATCGCTCAGCTCGAGGGTCTGCCGCTCAGTTGGCGCGAGCTCGAGCGCTCGATCCTGCCCGCCCGCGTCCGCGACTTCCGGACCGGGCAGCTCGACGAGTTGGGCGCGAGCGGCTGGCTGGTCTGGGTCGGGCACTCGCCGCTGGGCGTGCGGGACGGTCGGGTCGTGCTCTATCGCAGGGAACGCGTCGGCCGGCTGCTCGAGCCGGTGCCCGCCGAAGGGTCGGGCCTCGCTCTGGACGACCGGCACCGCGCGATCCTCGCTCATCTCGACCGGCGCGGCGCCTCGTTCCTGCCCGATCTCGAGGCGCTGGCGGGCGTGACCCGCGCTCAGGAAGCGCTGCGCGACCTGGTCTGGGCGGGTCTCGTCACCAATGACACCTTCGGCGCGCTCCGGGCGCTCACGAGCCGGAACCGCGCGGAGCAGCCCGCACGGCTGACGCGCTCGAGCCGATGGACGACGGCGTCGCTCCGTGGCCGAAGCGGGACTCCAGCGCCGGCGGGCGGCCGCTGGTCGCTGGTCCGCGACCTCGTGCCCGAGGCAGCCTCGGCGACGGAGCGGGCGCACGCGTGGGCCGCCACGCTGCTCGAGCGGCACGGGCTGGTCGCGCGCGAGACCGCCGCCATCGAGGGCCAGCGGGGCGGGTTCTCCGCCATCTATCGCGTACTTCGGGGCATGGAGGAGGCCGGCAAGGTCCGCCGCGGCTACTTCGTCGAGGGGCTCGGCGGCGCGCAGTTCGCCTGGCCCGGCGTCATCGACCGGCTGCGGCGCGTGCGCGACGAAGACCCCGATGGCGTCGTCGTCATCCTCAGCGCTATCGACCCGGCCAACCCGTACGGCTGGCTGTTGCCGTGGCCGGAGTACCGCGACGAGCGTGCACGCGGCGCGCGGCGCGTCGCGGGGGCCGCGGTCGTGCTCGTCGATGGCGAGCCCGTCCTCTACCTCGACAAGGGCGGCCGCCGTCTGCGCTCGATGACCAACGCGTCGGACGAGCTGGTGGCCCGGGCCGTGAGCCGGCTCCCGGACGTGGCCCGTCGGCGGCCGCGTCGCACGCTGCTGATCGACACGATCGACGGCATCCAGGCGACGGCATCGGGGCTCGCGCCCGCGTTGCGCGCGGCCGGCTTCTCGCGCGAGTACCTGTCGCTCCGCCTGTACGCCCGCTGAGCTCCTGCCCGCGCACGCGGACCGCGGGATCGGGCTTGTTGTTCAGCGCGAATTTGGCTATCTTGGTCGCCGTGGAGTGACGGCCAGAGGACTGGGCGTTCGGCCCCGTCCTTTTTTCGTTGCTTCGTTCGGAGCGGGAAGGGTTCCCGCCAGAGACGCGATGATGGTCCGGTTCGGCACGACCGTACTCGACAGTCACCGCAAGATTCAGGAGAGTACGGATGCGTACGACCGGCACAGTGAAGTGGTTCGACGACGCCAAGGGTTTCGGGTTCATCACGCCCGAGGATGGCGCCAAGGATTGCTTCGTGCATCACACGGGGATCACGGGCGAAGGCTTCAAGTCGCTGTCAGAAGGCGACAAGGTCGAGTTCGACATGATTCAGGAAGCCCGCGGACCCAAGGCCACGAACGTGTCGCGCGTCACTGGCTGAGGCTTGCCGGCCCTTCACGGGGCTGGCTGGCGGAAGGCGGCGTCCGGGCAACCGGACGCCGCCTTCGTGTTCCCGGGCACGCCGCCACCCGCGCCATTACCCGCTCCACCCCGGCCGCGTCGGCGCCGCCCGGGCGCCCGACGGTCCCGCCGGATCGCCCGGGACCGGACCGCGTTCTTGTGCGCGGTCGCCTTCGCGCCGCATCTTCGCGGGCGACATTCCGATCCGACGACCCCTTCGGAGATCCGCCATGCGCGCGCCGCACCGCAATCGCCGCCTGTCACTGTTCCTCGCCATCCTGCCGCTCCTCGCCGCACTCCCGTTGCGCGGGCAGCAGGCCGAGACGGGCACATCTGTCCGGCTGGCCAACGGAAAGGTCCTCACGCTCGACGACTACCCGGGCTGGAAGCGGATCCAGTCGGCAGGTCTGTCCCCGGACGGCCGCTGGATGACGTACGCGTACCGCCCGAACGAGGGCGACGACACGCTCTTCATCCGCGAGCTCGACGGCAGTGGCCTGCACTCGATCGTACGGGGCACGGGCCCGTCCTTCTCGGGCGACTCGCGCTGGGTCACGTACACCGTGAATCCGCCGCAGCGGAACGGCGCTGGACGCGGACAGGGCGGAGGCCGGGGCCAGACCCCACCGGGCGGTCGGGGCCAGAGCCCGGCAGCGGCAGGCGCGGCTCGTCGCTTCGAGCTGCTCGACCTCCGCACGGGAACGAAGTGGGAGGTGGGCGACGTCCAGTCGTCGACCTTCTCGGCGAACGCGAGGTTCCTCGCCGTGCAGCGGAACCGGGCCAACCGCGAGGCCGCCTTCGAGGGCTCGGATCTGCTGCTGCGTGACCTGCGTGATGGCAGCGTGCGGAACTTCGGCAACGTCGCCGCCTTCGCGTTCGATCCCGCCGGCGCGCGGCTGGCCTGGACCGTGGACGCGGCCGACCACGTCGGGAACGGGCTCTACCTGCTCGATCTCGCGAGCGGTGTCGTGACGACGCTCGACTCGAAGGCCGAGGAGTACCGGCAGATGTCGTGGAACGAGGACGGCACCGCGCTTGCCGTGCTGCGCGGGCTCAAGCCGGAGAAGAAGGAGCAGCGCGTGAACGCCCTGGTCGTGGCGCGGTCGGTCGATCGCAAGCCGGCCACGACCGTGTACGACCCGTCGGCCGACGCCACCTTTCCGGCCGGCTACGTGCTGAGCGAGCTGAGCGCGCTCCGCTGGACGAAGGACGGCGCGCGGATTCAGTTGGGCGTGAAGCCTCAGCAGGACGCGCTCGAGCCCTCGACCGAGCCGCGCGCGGACGTCGAGGTCTGGCACTGGAAGGACGCGGACGTGCAGTCGGTCCAGAAGGTGCGGGCCGAGCAGACGCGACGCTTCACGTACGCGTCCGTGTTCAACGTCGCGACGGGGAAGTTCCTGAAGCTTGCGGACGACTCGATGCGGAGCGTGGCCCTCACTGACGACGGCCGCTGGGGCATCGGTCGGCTGGACGCGCCCTATCGCATGGAACTCTCGTGGGGCGGCGCCCGCGCCGACTACTACCGCATCGACCCGAACACCGGGGCGCGCGAGCTGATGGTACCCGCGCTCCGCCGTACGGTCGGCACCTCGCCCGACGGCCGCTGGTTCCTCTACCTGAAGGACGAGAAGCTGCAACTCCGCGAGATCGCGACCGGCAGGACCACGGACCTGTCCGCGCTCGCGGGCGTCTCGTTCGTCGACACCACCGACGACCACGACTACGAGAAGCCGGCCTGGGGCCTCGGCGGCTGGTCGAAGGACGGCAAGTCCGTCATCGTGAACCATCGGTTCGACCTCTGGCTGTTCCCGCTCGACGGCGGCAAGCCGAGCAAGCTCACCGCCGGCACGGGCGACGCCGAGCAGATCCAGTTCCGGGTCGCGCGGACCGGCGGGTTCGGCGGCGGCCGCGGCGGCGGGTTCGGCGGGGGCGGCGGTGGGAACGAGATCGACACCTCGAAGCCCGTGCTGCTCTCGGCCTACGGCGAGTGGACCAAGAAGTCCGGCTACTACGAGGTGAAACCGGGAGGCGCGCCCAAACCCCTGCTGTACGACGACAAGTCGATCGGCTCGCTGCAGAAGGCGGACAGCACCGACCGCTACATCTTCACGGAGCAGACCTTCGAGGAGTTCCCCGACTACTGGGTCGCGGCCAGGGGCCTCGCCGGGCCGCGCAAGGTGACGGACGCGAATCCGCAGATCAGGGACTTCGCCTGGGGCCACCGCATCCTGGTCGACTACACGGACGCCCGCGGCAACAAGCTGCAGGCCACGCTCGCGCTGCCCGCGAACTACGAGCCGGGCAAGCGCTATCCCATGCTCGTGTACTTCTACGAGAAGATGTCGCAGAACCATCACACCTTCTCGATGCCCGTCTACGATGACCGGCCGCACATGTCCGAATACGCGAGCGACGGCTACCTCGTGCTGCAGCCTGACATCGTCTACGAGATCGGGAAGCCTGGCACCTCCGCCCTGGACGACGTCGGCAGCGCCGTGCGCAAGGTGATCGAGCTCGGCTACGCCGATCCCGCGCACGTCGGTCTGCAGGGCCACAGCTGGGGCGGCTACCAATCCTCGTTCATGGTCACGCAGACCGACATGTTCGCGGCCGTCGTGACCGGCGCACCGCCTACGGACCTGACCAGCTTCTACGATGAGCTGTACAAGAGCACCGGCACTGTGCAGCAGGGCATCATGGAGATCGGCCAGGTCCGCATGGGTGAGGGCAATACGCCCTGGACCGCGCACGAACTGTACGAGAGCCAGTCGCCCGTGCACCAGGCCGAGAAGATCACGACGCCGTTCCTGATCCTGCAGGGCACGAGCGACGGCGCCGTGGACTGGCACCAGGGCCTCGAGTTCTACAATGCCGCGAAACGGCTCGGTAAGCACGTGATCCTCCTCTCCTACAACGGCGAGGACCACCACCTCGGCCGCAAGGAAGACCAGATCGACTTCCAGATCCGGATGAAGCAGTTCTTCGATCACTACCTGAAGGGCACGCCCGCACCCAAATGGATGACCGACGGCGTGCCTTACGTGGATCGCGAACGCGCGGGGACGGGACAATGAACAGAAACACTTGCGGCCGGCCGTCGTGCCGGCATCTCGCGGCCATTACTTTCCTGGCGGCGATTGCTTTCCTTCCGGGCTGCAGCCGCGCCCAGACGCCGCCCGAGATCACGGCCGAAGGCACGCGCGCGCTGCTTGCGACCCTATCCGACGACTCGCTCATGGGCCGGGCGACCGGTACCGTCGGCTCGGTCAAGGCCGCGCGCATTATCGCCCGCGAGATGGAGCGCGCGGGTCTCGAGCCGGCCGGCGACAGCGGTTTCTACCAGCATGTGCCCGTCGCGATGGTCACGCGTGAGATCCGCGGGCGAACCGTCACCCGTCCCACCCTCGCGGCCGGATTCGAGGCGCTCGACACCTTCCCGCCCGCCGCGCGAGCTCCCGCCTTCAACATGGTCGGCGTGCTCCGCGGCAGCGATCCCGCGCTCTCGAATGAGTACGTCATGGTCGCCGCACACTACGACCACCTCCCCCCGCGCGCCCCCGTGGATAGCGCGGGCAACCCCGTCCCCGGCGACTCCATATTCAACGGCGCCGATGACGACGCGTCCGGCGTGGTCGCCGTGCTCGAGATCGCACGCGTACTCGCCGCCGGACCGGCGCCGAAGCGGACGATAGTCTTCGCCGCCACGACCGGCGAGGAGGTCGGCCTGCTGGGCACACGCTGGTACATCGAGAAGCCGTTCCTGCCGCTCGACCAGATGGTGGCCGAGCTCGAGATCGAGATGATCGGCCGACCCGACTCGCTCGCCGGCGGCCCCGGCAAGGCCTGGCTCACAGGCTACGAACGCTCGACCATGGGCGACATGCTCGCCGCCGGCGGCATCCCCATCGTGCCCGACCCGCGACCCGACCAGCGATTCTTCGAGCGGAGCGACAACATCGCGTTCGCCCGACTCGGCATCCCCGCCCACACGCTCTCGACCTTCAACCTCCACCCGGACTACCACCGTGTGACCGATGAAGTGGATCGCACGGATCCGGATCACATGGCGGCCGTCATCCGCGCGGCCGTCCAGGCCGTACGGATGCTGGCGGACGGGCCGAAACCGGAATGGAAGGAGGGCGGGCGGCCGTCGGCGCCCGGACGCTGAATAGAGGCGGCGGACGCGGCGGCGCGCGGAGAGGCTGGGCCGGGCGCCGCCGCGGCCGATGCCAAACCAGTTGCGGCGCCGCGTGGCTGGAACGGGTACGAAGCGTGTCGAGGAACGGGGGGCAGAGGTCATCCGGCCGGGACTGTGTTCCGCGCCGCGCTCGCCTCCGGCTCTGTTCGCGGAGATTGTTGGTTCGCATCGACCCATGGTCGTGCCCCGAAACTCGCCGCATCCTGCCCATATGCCACCCGACCAGACACAGCCGCCTGCCGACGACGCGATCTCCCTCCTTGCGGAGCTGCGTGCATCACGGTTCGCCTTTGGTCTTCAATGCCCGCGCTGCGGCGTGTTCCACGTCCACCGCTGGGGTACGTTCAACGGGCGGCAGCGGTATCGCTGCCGGACCTGCCGGCGGACCTTCAGCGACCTGACCGGCACACCGGCTCACTACACGAAAAAACTGAACCTGTGGCCTGCGTATGCGGTCTGTCTTCGCAGGGGCTTGAGCGTTCGCCGGGCCGCGGCTCGCGTTGGCGTGCATCCGACATCCGCATTCCGCTGGAGGCACCGGCTTCTCAATGCACTGCAAGAGCGCGATCAGGAGAAGCTGACCGGGTGGGTCGAAGTCGAGACCATCTGGTTCGCCGAATCTCACAAGGGCACGCGTCGATTGCGCCGTGACGCGCGACGTCGAGGGCCGCGACCGGGCCACCGCCGGCATGGCGATCGGGTACCGGTCATCCTCGCGTGCGATCGCGTCGGCGCCGCAGTCTCGGTTGCACTTCACCGCTGCGGTTCAGGATTGCTCCTCGGCCGACGAATCGACGAGTCATTCGGACCCAGGCTCTCGGCCGGCTCGGTGCTGACGGCACTGCAGGGTCGATTCGGGCCGGTCGCCGTCTTCGCTCGGCGCCGCGGCCTGGCATTCCACGAGGCGCTCCGGCCGGGACGGCGGCGCAAGGTTCGGCAGGCTCATGTCGAAACGGCACTCGACTACCGGGATCGCCTCCTCGACTGGATCCGACGGTTTCGCGGGGTCGCCACCCGGTACCTTCCGAACTACCTGATCTGGCACCGGGCTGTCGATGTTACGTATCGGCGAGGCATCGCTCGCGCGGTCCTCCGTTGGCCGATCCACGTGGGTCCCTACTGAGTCCGCCGCGGCGCTAACGAGGCGGCGTGGTGCCTCGGATTCACCAACAATCTCCGCGAACAGAGCCGGAGGCGCTCGCCGCGATGGACATTGAATGGGCGGGTCACCAGGCCGGGCCTCAAGCAGGGCCGCCGGATCCCACCCGGCCCGTTTCCAGAGCGGTCGCCGCGGCGGGCCCGGCCGAATCGTCCCGCGATGTCCGCGGCCGGCCCGCAGCCGTACGCTGTGTGGCCGGGAGGCGACATCGGCTGGACGGTCTCCGGGCCGGACTGCTTCGACGTGCGGGCGGAATCGCGATCGTTCGAGTCGCTGGCGGCCGTCACGCCTTGGTCGTTCGGGATCACGGTGACGGGCGGCGGGGACGCGGTCGTCGTGATCAGCGTTGCATTGTGGTGGCGGCGGTTCGGCGGATCGCGGCAGGTCTCGTTCACGATGACGGTGACGGCGGTGCTGGGCGCGTTTGCGGGCATGGCACTGTTCCTCGCGGCGGTCGGATTGTACGGCGTGCTGGCCTATCACGTGGCGGAGCGGAAGCACGAGATCGGCGTGCGCCTCGCCCTCGGCGCGGGAGTACGCGACATCATGGGGATGGTGCTGCGACGGGGGTTCGCGCTGGTCGGCGCGGGGATCGGCATCGGCTTGGCCGGTGCGCTCGCCGGATCGCGACCTCTCGGCAGCCTGCTCTTCCATCCTTGCACAGGATGCGACGACGTTCACGGCGGTCACCGTGTTCTTCGCTGTCGTCGCGCTGGCTGCGTGTCTGATCCTGCCTGGCAGGCGGATCGCGTACAGCCGGCATCGGCGTTCCGGCCGGAGATGTGATCCGGCCGGAACGCCGCGGTGAGTCAGGCGCCGCCTCTGCCCCGGCCCCCCATCATCGACATCTTCTGATAGCCGTCGGGCCCGGTCGTGGCGAAGAGGTCGTCGCTCAAATCGGTCTTCTGTACTTCCGTCGCGTACATGCGGACCGTCTGCTCGCCGTTCCGCGTCTGGCGGACCTCGAGCGGGAAGAAGCCGTCGGCAAACATCCGGCGGAGCTCACCGTACCGCTCGGCCGACATGGCGGACGCGCCGCCGAGACCGCCGGGCGCGCCGGCTCGCCCTCCACCACCACGCCGACCCATCAATCCGCCACCGGCACCGGGGCCCATGCTCCAGCCCAGCCCGGTCGCGGCGCAGATGTCGGTTACGGCGTCGTTCTGCGTGAAGCGGTAGTACTTGCAGGGCGTGCCCGCGAAGTTGCCGGTCTCGCCGGTCGCTTCCATGTCGGGGACGTCCTGGTCGCCGGCGCCCTGACCACCGGGCGGCATTCCCATGCGACCGGTGAACGCCTCCATCTCGGACAGGTCCATCCAGATCTTCTGGTCGGGCATGAGGATGATGCGCGAGTCGCCGTTGGTCACGATGACCGCCTGTGTGCCCATCTCGACGCGCGCTTTGGCGACGTCGCCCCGCGTCGCGTACAGCGTCATCTCCTGCGGGCCGGCCGGGCCACCCTCGATCACCCAGTGCGCCTTCACGCCCGGCGACGTCTGCGCGAGCAGCGAACCGGGCGCGAGTCCCGCCACGGCCGCCGTGAACACGATGCGGTTCAGCATGGACACGTTGACACCTCCATCAAGGAAATGGGAATGCGGAATCCAGAATGAAACGGGGCCCGACGCACGCAACGACCACGCTAGAAGGAAGACAGGCGGATCGCCTGCGTGACCGAGACCCGCAGACCGACCGCGCGACGGAGACCGCGAATCGATCACCGACGAAGGCCCGTGGATCGTTTACCCGATGGAAGTCCCCGCGGGTCCCACCGAACGCGAGGGGCCGGTCCGGCGCCGACCGGTCAGCGGAAGAAGCGGTACCCGGTCTTCACGATGCGGCCCCGCCAGTAGCTCAGCCGGCCCTCTGGCAACAACCACGCCACCTCCGCCTCCACCGGGATCCGCATTCCCTCGAATTCGGCGTACTCGCCGAACTCGACTTCCCAGGGTGTGGCCACGCCGACGCCGTCGACATCGCGGAAGCGCTCCGCGCGGATGCGGACCATCCGGCCGTCGTCGCCGAAGCGACATTCCATGGACACGGTGTTGCCGGAATCGACGAATGTCGCGCGGGCCGTGCTGTCATCGACGGCTTCCCACGAAAGGCCGGGTCGCGGCAGCAGCGCGGTCGGGAACCAGGCCGCTTCGGCCAGCCAGCGAAGGAGCGCGCCCGCCGCCAGTTCGACCGTCCCCTGCTGGTCCACGACGGGCAGCACGCCCGCGACCTTGCCGAGCATCGCGCCGCGCCCGCCGATGTAGCTGTCGCGAACCCGCACGCTCAGAAACGGCGCCACCCGGATCGATGCGTCCCAGACGAAACCGGGCGGCTCGGCGGTGAAGTGCTGCACCGAGTGGAACGGACTCCAGCCGGCCTCGAGGTCACCCGTGCGGAACCGGCCCGCGTGCTCGATGCGCACGCTGCGGACGCGCGGCTGGCCGGACGTCAGCGCGAAATCGAAATAGCGCGCGACCGGCGCCGGCAGGTCACCGCCAGGCCGGACGGCACCGGGCCGCTCCATTGACACGCCATGCTCCAACCGCTCGACCGCGCGCGACGTCGTCCGCTTCCACCTCCGGTTGCCCGCCGTCGCGACCGCGGCCGCGCCTCCGGCCACGACGCCCGCCACCACGATTGCTCCCTTGATCCAGCCCGCCATCGCTCCTTCTCCCGTCACGGTGTCGTTTCGACGCACCACGATGCTGAAGCGGAAGGGGACGTTGCTGCGGGGTTCCGACGATGGCCCGGTAGGGATTCGCCTGAATCGGAGATCGCGGCCACCAGCCCGCTGATCCCCCCGCCGATCACCAGCGCGCGGCTCGTCATGCGTGCACCTCCACGGCGAGCGTTCAGTGCGGTTCGACCCCGGACGGCGCCGCGCAGTTCGCCACGCCGGCGATCTCCGCTTCGCTCTCCGGGAAGTACCTGCGACGCCAGTACAGCGCGACATGGACGAGTCCGATGAGGACGGGCACTTCGACGAGCGGGCCGATCACGGCGGCGAACGCGGCGCCGTGCGCGATGCCGAACGTGCCGACGGCGACCGCGATGGCCAGCTCGAAGTTGTTGGACGCGGCGGTGAACGACAGCGTGGCCGTGCGCGGGTAGTCGGCGCCCGCGCGGCGGCTCATGAAGAAGGTGAGCGTGAACATGGCGAGGAAGTAGATCAGCAGCGGGATCGCCACCCGGACCACGCCCATGGGCTGGCCCACGATCGCCCGACCCTGGATCGAGAACATCACGACGATCGTGAACAGCAGCGCGAGCAGCGTGAGCGGGCTGATCCTCGGCACGAATCGCTCGTGGTACCACGCCTTCCCCTTCGCCCGGACCAGCACGAACCGGGTGAGCGCACCCGCCAGGAACGGCACGCCGAGATAGATGAACACGCTCTTCGCGATCTGACTCATGGTGATCGCCACCACGGCGCTCTCCAGCCCGAGCTTCGCGGGCAGGACCGTGATGAAGAGGTACGCGTACACCGAGTAGAACAACACCTGGAAAATCGAGTTGAAGGCGACGAGGCCCGCCGCGTACTCCGGGTCACCCGCCGCCAGATCGTTCCACACGATCACCATCGCGATGCAGCGGGCCAGCCCGATCAGGATGAGCCCGACCATGTACTCGGGGTACGCGCGCAGGAAGAGCACCGCCAGGGCGAACATCAGCAGCGGGCCGATCACCCAGTTCTGCACGAGCGAGAGACCGAGAATCTTCCAGTCGCGGAAGACGTCGCCCAGCTCCTCGTAGCGCACCTTCGCCAGGGGCGGGTACATCATGAGGATCAGGCCGATCGCGATCGGGATCGACGTGGTGCCGACCTGCGTCACCTCGTTGAGCTTCGCGACCGGCCCGGGCCACGCGTACCCGAGCGCGATGCCCGTCGCCATCGCCACGAAGATCCAGAGCGTGAGAAAGCGATCAAGGAAGCTCAGCCGGCCCGACACACCCGCCCGCGCCGTCATGGTTCCGGATCCTTGACCGGCCGCAGCCGCCCCCCGGTCTCCAGGATCTCGGCGAAGCCGTCGGGCAACTCGCTCGCGCGGATCGCCGCCGCCGCCCGCGCCAGGTCGTACGGCACCCGCTCGATCACCGCGCTCGCCTCGCCTTCGCCGACCTCCAGTTCGACCCAGCACGCCCGCCAGTCGCCGTCCTTCGGCCGGCCCACCGACCCCGTGTTCACCAGCAGCACACCATCCACCACACGGCTCCACGGCTTGTGCGTGTGCCCGAACGCGACCACGTCCCCCGCCTTCACCCCGAGGTGTCCGATCATCTTGCGACAGAAGTCGTCCGAACGGTCCTCCGTCCAGTAGACCGTGTTCAGCACCGGGTTGCCGTGGATCAGCACCACGCGCGGACCCGATCGGTGCCCGCCCAGCGGACGCAGGTCCACCCGGAACGGCAGATCCCGCAGATACCGCTTCGTCGCCGCCGTCACCCGCGCACACGTCCACGAGTAGCTCGCGTGCGCGAGCGCTTCCTGGCGAGGATCCTCGTACCGGCAACCGCAATGCGCGTAATCGGTCGCGACCGTCGAGTCGTAGTTGCCGACCACCCCGACCATCTCGCGCGCCGCCAGCAGCGCCACCACCTCGTCCGGCCACGGGCCGTACCCCACAAGGTCGCCCAGGTGGAATACGGCGTCCACACCGTCGCGGGCATCGATCGCCCGCAGCACAGCCTCGAGGGCCGGAAGGTTGCCGTGCACGTCGCTCAGAAGGGCGTATCGCATGTCACCCCGGTTCCAGACTCGTGGCCCTGTACCTTCAATCGCATCGCACCCGCCGCGTCCCGTTGCGCGACCCTTTCGTCAGCCCCTGAAGATACGCCAGCACGCCTTCCAGCGACTCGACGTTCAACGAGTAGTGGACCCACCGCCCGTCCCGGCGGTCCCGCACTACCCCGGCTTCCTTCAGCTTCCGCAAATGGAACGACAGCCGCGGCTGCGCCGCACCGAGCTCCGCCTGCAGCTCGCACACGCACCGCTCTCCGCCCGCCAGCAGCTCCACGATCCCAAGCCGCGTTTCCTCTGCGAGCGCCTGCAGCCAGGGCAGCACCGCCCGTCCGTCCGTCGCCGTCGTTTTCATGAGCCCCAACGATATATCAAGAATGACACATGCGTCAACGCCCTCCCGAGCGACGAGTGGTGCGATCGCGGCGCCGCGAGGCCGCGGAAACCGGAGGGGGGGTGGCGCCCGTAGGGTGCAACGGTTCGGGGGAACAGAGCATCCCAACCACTGTGGCGCCGGTCCCGCGGCGCCGCATCCAGTGCACCGAAGTCGAGGATGCCTCATGCGTGGAATCCGGCTGGCGTTCCGTACCTTGTTCAAGTCGCCGTTCGTCACCTCCGTGGCGATCCTCTCTCTCGCGCTGGGCATTGGCGCCAACGCGGCGATCTTCTCGCTGTTCAACGAGATCCTGCTGAGTCCGCTGCCAGTCAAGGACGCGGACCGGCTGGTGAACCTGTCGGCGCCGGGCCCGAAGCCGGGCTCGCAATCGTGCAACCAGGCGGGCGACTGCGACGTCCCGTTCAGCGCCCCGATGTACCGGGACCTGGAGGCTTCGCAGACGGCGTTCGCCGGCCTGGCCGCGCACCGGCTGTTCGGCGCCAACGTGGCCTACGAGGGACAGACGGTGAACGGGGAGGGCACGCTGGTGTCGGGCTCCTATTTTCCGCTGCTGGGCGTGGAGCCGGCGCTCGGCCGGCTGTTCGGGCCGGCGGACGATGAGACGCTGGGCGGGCACTACGAGGCGGTGCTGGGCTACGGGTTCTGGGACCTGAACCTCGGACGGAGCCCGGACGTGCTGGGCAGGACGGTGGTCGTGAACGGTCAGTCGTTCACCGTCGTCGGGGTCGCGCCGCAGGGGTTCAGCGGGACGACGCTGGGCGCGGAGCCGCTGGTGTACGCGCCGCTCTCCATGGCCGAAGTGCTGGGACCGGGTTTCCTGCGGATGGACAACCGTCGGGCGTACTGGCTCTACGTGTTCGCGCGGCTGAAGCCGGGCGCCTCGATCGAGCAGAGCACGGCGGCGCTGAACGTGCAGTACGCCTCGATCCTGAGCGAGGTCGAAGCGCCGCTGCAGTCGGGCATGAGCGACCAGACGATGGAGCGCTTCCTGGCCAGGCGGATCACGGCGGAGGACGGGCGACGGGGCCAGAGCTCGTTGCACGGCGAGGCGAAAACGCCGCTGCTTCTGCTGTTCGCGACGGCGGGCATCGTGCTGCTGATCGCCTGCGCGAACATCGCGAATCTGCTGCTCGCGCGCGGCGCCAACCGCGGCATGGAGATGGCCGTCCGGCTGTCGCTCGGCGCCAACCGGGGGCAGGTCCTGCGGCAGCTGTTGACGGAGTCGCTGGTGCTGGCGGCGCTGGGCGGGATCGCGAGCCTCGCGGTAGCCCACGCGACGCTGGGCGGGATCGGCACGCTGCTGCCGCCCGAAGCCGTGCGCACGCTGACCCTCGGCCTGAGCCTGCCGGTGCTCCTGTTCGCGGCGCTGCTGTCGATGGGCACCGGCTTCCTGTTCGGCATCTTCCCGGCGCTCCACAGCACGCGGCCGGAGCTGGTCTCCACGATCCGGGCGAACGCCGGCAACATCACGGTGACGCGCCGGGCGGCGCTCTTCCGGAGCTCGCTCGTGACGGCGCAGATCGCGCTCTCCATGGCGCTGCTCATCACGGCCGCACTGTTCCTGCGCAGCCTGACCAACATCAACCGCGTGAACCTCGGGCTCGATGCCGAGAACGTGGTCACGTTCGCGATCTCGCCCGAGCTGAACGGCTATGAGCCGGCGCGTGCGAAGATCCTGTTCCAGCAGGTGCGCGATGAGCTGTCCGCGCTGCCGGGCGTCACGGGTGTGACGGCATCGCTCGTGCCGATCCTGGCGGGCAGCAGCTGGGGCAACGACGTGTCCGTCGAGGGCTTCGAGCGCGGCCCGGACACCGATGCGAACTCCCGCTTCAACGAAGTCGGGCCCGGCTACTTCGAGACGCTCGGCATCCCGGTCCTCTCCGGCCACGAGTTCACTGCAGCGGACGAGGCCGGGGGGACGAAAGTCGCCATCGTGAACGAGGCGTTCGCGAAGAAGTTCAACCTCGGCCGTGATGCCGTGGGCAAGCGGATCGGCACGGGCTCGGACGACGTCCTCGACATCGAGATCGTCGGCCTGGTGCGGGATGCGAAGTACAACCAGGTGAAGGGCGAAGTACCGCCCGTGTTCTTCCGGCCCTGGCGCCAGGACACGACGATCGGCGCTCTCAATTTCTACGTCCGCGGCGCGGTGCCGACCGAGCAGATCGTACGGAGCATCCGGCCCATCATGGCGGGCCTCGATCCGAACCTGCCGATCGAGAACATGAAGACGTTGCCGCAGCAGGTGCGGGAGAGCGTGGCCGTCGACCGCATGATCGGCACGCTCTCCTCCAGCTTCGCGGCGCTCGCCACGCTGCTCGCCGCGATCGGGCTCTACGGCGTGCTCGCCTACACCGTGGCCCGGCGCACGCGCGAGATCGGCGTGCGCATGGCGCTCGGCGCCGACGGGGGGTCCGTCCGCCGGATGGTGCTCCGCCAGGTCGCGCTCATGCTCGCCATCGGCGGTGTGGTCGGGATCGGCGGCGCGCTCGCGCTCGGACGCCTCGCTTCGTCCCTGCTCTACGAGGTGGGCGGGGCGGACCCAACGGCCATCGTCCTCGCGACCCTGCTGCTCACGGTGTTCGCGCTGGCTGCGGGCTTCGTTCCCGCGTATCGCGCATCACGGGTCGATCCGATGCGCGCCCTGCGCTACGAGTAGACGGATCGGACCCCGGCGCTGCACGTACGAGGCGGACGGGTGCCGGATCAGGACTCCGGCTCGAGGCCCTCGATCCGGTGGAGCGAACGCTCGGTCTCGGGCGTGTCCGCGGGCCGGTAGAGAATGACGCGGGTGCGCTCGAGCGTGATCAGGCCGCCGCCGATCATGCCGTCGAGCTGCGGCAGCACCTCCTGGATCCTGGCCTCCGTCTCGACCACCTCGACGACGACCGGCAGGTCGAGCGAAAGTCGCAGGATCCGGTGCGTGTGCACGCGGGCGCTCGCGCCGAAGCCGGCGATGCCGCGCAGCACCGTCGCGCCGGCGAACCCCTCCTCGCGGAAGAACGCGACCAGCGCCTCGTAGAGCGGCTTGCCCTTGTGCGGGCCCACCTGGCAATGGTCGCTCTCACCGATGAAGATCCGCATGAGCGTCCGCTCGCCCTTGAACCGGTGCGACGACGACATCCTCACCTCCACGTGACCGGACCGTGGCCCTCCGTCCCGGCCAATATGCGGCGAACACGGGTCCGGGAACAAACACCCGTCCGCGCGGCCCGCGATTCCGTCAGTGCCGCGGCTCCCCGGCCGTACAGGGTCGTCCGGCTGCCCGGGCTACGAGCGCGAAGTGCAGATCGACCTTGTCGGCAACCTTCACCACGCCGGCCTTCGACTCGGGCACGATGCCGAAATCGCGCTGGCGAACGGTCAGGACGCCGGCGAGCCGGAGCGCACCCGCGTCGGCCGATTCCACCGCCATCGTGAATGCCGCCGGCTTCGTGACACCGTGCAACGTCACGCCGCCACGGGCATGGAGCCTGCCACCGCGCTCGGCCTCCAGCGCCTCGGCATCGATACGGATTTCCGGGTAGCTCGCGGCGTCGAGATGCTCGTCGTCGAAGATGCGGGCCTGGATCCCGGCGACGTCGGAGCGGGACGGGCCATCGCCGAGGCTGGCCAGCGAGCGGGCGGAGTCCGCGTCGATCACCAGCGAGGCGACCCGGACCGCGATTGAGCCGTGCGCCCCGGCCGGGACGGGCGCGGCGAGACAGAGGTCTGCCGACCAGTCACCAGGGACCAGCGCGTGGTCGTGACCGAGGAAGGAGAGCAGTCCCGCCCGGTGCGTCACGACCCAGATCCGCGACGCGTCCCGGTCCAGGTCGTACGCCTGAAGCGGGGCCTGCGCACGAGCCCCCGCCGGCAGGATCAGCGATAGCAGGACGACGGCGCGTGCCAGGCGCAAGGGTGCTCCTCGATGGAGGGCCGGTTCACAGATGGAACACGTCGGCCCCCATCGAAGTGCCCGCGCCGCCTCGGCGGCGCGCGTTCCGCGTCAGGACGACAGCAGCTTCTTGACCGCCGCGAGGAACGCCTCGCGGTCGATCGGCTTCGGGAAGTAGCCGTCGGGCGGCGGCACCAGCTTGCGATGGCTGATGAACCGTTCGTAGGCGTACTTGTCGCCACCGAAGCCGGTCACCGCCGTGATGATCAGGATTGGCGTCGGTGCCAGCTCGGGATCGGTCTTCACTTCCTTGTAGAAGCGCGTTCCGGACGCCTTGGGCATGGAAATGTCGAGCGTGACGAGGTCCGGCCGCTCCCGGCGCACCATCTCCAGCGCCTCGTTGCCGTCGCCGGCGGCCATTGTCTCGTAGCCGACGTCGTGCAGCAGCATCTCGAGGTAGCTGACGACATCCGGTTCGTCATCGACGATCAGAACCCTTTTGGCCGTCGTCGGACCGGCCCCCGTGTCTTCACTCATGGTTTCCTTCCTTTCACGTCTCGATGGGGCGGCCCATCCGCTCCGGCCAGCCGTTCCGCGCCGGTGGACGAAAGAGCCGCGAGTGCCCGCCGCAGCGCATGGGGCTCCGCATCCGAGAGCCTGCGCTGCAGCTCGTCGCGGAGGGTGAATTTCTCCTCGCCGTCAGGCGCTTCCTCGATGCCGAGCGCCCGCTGCACGCAACGCACGTAATCGAGCGGCTTGACCGGCTTTTCCAGATAGACGCCGGGGCCCGAGATGACGCGGCTCTCGACGATGTCGTCCAGGTCGCCGCGGCCCAGCTCGTCGCGTGCGTGCGCCGTCACGATCAGAACAGGAATGTCCGCAAGGCGCCGGTCCTTCCGCATCTCGTAGAGCAGCTTGTGCCCGCTCCGCCGCGGCATCACCAGATCGAGCGAGACGAAGTCAGGCAGTTCTTCGCGCATCAGCGCGAGCGCCTCGGCCCCATCGCCCGCCGTCCGTACCTGGAACCCCGCATCCCGCAGGATCTGCGCGAGGTAGTCGCGGACATCTGGCTCGTCGTCCACCACGAGCACCGTCTTTTCGCTGGCTCGCACCATGACGTCACCTCTCTCGTTCACGCCTCGCTCACGATGGCGGTCGGTTCGACGGCCGGCGGCTCCGGCAGTCCGGACCGCGGCAGTTCGATGCGGAACACGGACCCCTCGCCCTCATGGGACGTGAACGAGATCCGGCCGCCGTGCTGGTGCACAATCCGCCGCGTCGTCAGGAGACCGAGCCCGGTGCCGCGGTCCGAGCCCTTCGTCGTGAAGAAGCGGGTGAAGATCTTGCGGCTGATCTCGTAGTCCATGCCTTGTCCGTTGTCGGCAACCTCGTAGACGAGCGCGCTGTCGACTTCGCTCACGCTGAGCGTCACCACGCCGGGCCGCTTGCTGTCGGCGAGCTGACATGCATCGATCGCGTTCGACACGAGGTTGGCGAGACACGCGTGGATACCGTCCGGGTCGAGCGGCGCCGGAGCCAGACCGTCCTGGATGTGGAGATCGAGGCGGATCCCGGACTGCGCCGCACGGTCCCGATAAAGGTCGGCGACCGCACGGGCCGGTTTTCCCGGGTCCGCCGCCTCGACAACCGTGGCGCGTCCCTTCGCGAAGTCGAGGAATTCCTTCATGAACTCCGAGATGCGGCGGACGTTGTCCTCGAGCGTCGACCAGCCGCGTGCGATGCGCTCGTCATCGCCGAGCTTGATGCCCGTGTTCACGGCGTACATCCCGCCTTCGAGGCCCATGAGGATGTTCTTGATACCATGCGCGACGCCGGCTACGGTCTCGCCAACGGCGGCCAGACGCTCGGCTTCGCGCTTCTCCCGCTCCAGCCGTTTCACGGGCGTGATGTCGGTCGACATCTCGATCACGTACGGGATGTCGCCGTTCTCCCGCACCACCGGGACCATGTGCACCAGGTAGTCGAACTGCCGACCCTTTCTGGTCAGCCCTTCTTCTTCGCGGCTTCGAATCTTCCCATCGACGAACGCGGCGAGCGCGGCGCAGCGCAGGCACGGCTCGGTGCGGCCCTTGTAGACCTCGTAGCAGGGCCGGTCGTGCCAATCGCCGAACGCCTCGCCGAAGCGGCGGTTCGCATCGATGATGCGGTAGTTGCGGCTGATCACGCTGATCGCCATTGGCACTTCGTCGAACAGGTTCTTCCGGATCCAGCCCTGGATCTCATCCATCGGCGACATCGCGTCAGCCTCCTTCCCGCGCTGAGCCCGTGGCCGCTCCGGCGACCGCGGCCGCCCGCGACCGGACCGGTCGCGCCGGCGTCAGCCTCCGGAGCCGTGCCTCGAGGTCCGCATCGTGGCAGTTGGCGCAACGGTCGAGGCCGGCCGGGTAGCGGTCCGGCTCGCGTTCGACCGCGCGCTGGTGGCACGACCGGCAGAGACCGTGCATGGCGTCCATGTACCCCGCCGCGGCGTTCCAGCGGTCGGGCGGCGATTCGATCACCGCATCCCTCGCCACCGGCGTCGCGTGGCACTCGACGCACGCGGTCGCCGTCTCGTAGTTCTTCACGGCCACGCTGTCGGCGTGGCACTGCGCGCAGCCCGCGTTGCCGTCGAAGGCGCGCTCGTGCGCGGCGTGGTCGAATACGGCCGTGCTGTCGTACATATCGCGATGGCACTCGAAGCAGCCGCCCGCGCGGTCGAGCGGCGGGTCGAGATGGTGGCAGAGAGCACACGAGGCGTCACCGCCGAGCCGGGCCGAGTGCCCGTCGTGGTCGAAGAGCACCGCGTCGCCGTCCCGGTTGCCGTCGATCAGGAGCAGCAGTTTCG
The DNA here is from genome assembly GCA_963786235.1 of uncultured Gemmatimonadales bacterium. GTDB lineage: Bacteria > Gemmatimonadota > Gemmatimonadetes > Longimicrobiales > RSA9 > CAWAYJ01. Next base: position 211,302 of record CAWAYJ010000004.1, on the reverse strand, counting down.
CGCTGTCCGCCGGCGCCAGGCCATTGCCCTCGGCATCCGTCACGAGGTGGACGGTCCCGACGGCGCCGGGTTCGCGCAGGACAAGCCCGTCGACCCAGCGCGCGGAATAAGTCGGCGTCTTGACGCGCTCGGGCCCGCCGAGCGGCAGGAAGAAGAGAGCCAGGGTGACGCCGGCAAGGGCCGCGGCGGTGAACCGACCCGGTCCGGCGAGGACCGCCGGCAGCAGGCCGTGCGGCGTCGCGGCGTCGAAGCTGGGCCGGTCCGCGCGCGGCTCGCGGCCCACGTCGTCGTACACGCGCAGCCGCTCGACGAAGAAGATGAAGATCAGGGCGAAGCCGCCGACGATACCGGCGCTCACCGCGAATTCCTCCCAGCTCGGGAAGTAGCTGACGCCTTCAGGCCGGGCGAACGCGAGGATCGAGACATCGAGCCGGTAGAGCACCATGCCCAGCACGGTGCAACTCGCCAGGACCGCCATCCAGCGCAGGCTCGAGCGGATGCGCCGGAAGAGCAGCAAGGTAGCGGGCAGGACCGCGCTCACCCCGATCTCGAAGAGGAACAGCGTGCCGCGCGCGGAGCCGTCGAAGGCGAGGCCCAACTCGCCGCGGAGCGCGAGGTCGCCAAGGCGGAGCGCCAGGTAGAGCCAGAGCACGAGCGCGGCCGCCCGACCGAGGTCGCCGATCTCCTTCCGGTGCACCTCGTGACGCAGGAAGAAGGCGGAGAACAGCGACTCGAACACCACCATCATCAGGCCGAGTGCCACGGCGGACACGAAGAACAGCACGTAGATGATGTGCGAGTACCAGAGCGGGTTCAGCCGGTACGGCATGATCAGGAACAGCGAGCCGAGCGACGACTGGTGCAGCGTGGACAGGACGATGCCCGTGATCACCAGCGGAATCGTCGCCTTCTTCAGGAAGCTCAGGATCCGGCGCGGCACCGGCCCGGAGAGGCGCGGGTGCTCCAGCACCGTCGGTGCGAACTCGAGCGAGAGCACCGTGAGATAGAGCATCACGCACATCGCGACTTCGAACAGCACCGAGTGGTACTGCCAGTGCACGAGCGGATGCCAGATCCGCCAGGGCAGGCCCAGGTCGTAGAGCAGACCGACCGCCACCGCGGCGTAGCCGAGCAGCGCGGTGAGGATCGCCGGCCGCACGAACGGACGGAACCGCTCCAGGCCGAAGATGTAGACAGTCGCGGCGAGCACGAACCCGCCCGCCGCGAGCGCGACGCCGCTCATCACATCGAATCCGATCCAGAGACCCCAGGGCGTCGCGTCCGACAGATTCGTGACCGCGCCCAGGCCGAACCGGAAGCGAACAACCGTCACCGCCGCCAGCACGCCGACCAGAGTCCACAGCGCGAGCTTCAGCCGGACCAGCCGGTCAGTCATCTCCGCCTCCCTTCCCTTCGTCCCCGCGTTCGCCCGCGCCGGCCGCCGCCGGTACCGGCTCCGCGTTCTGCGCGGCGATCTGCATCCGCCGCCGGATCACCCAGTGAATGCCACCCATCAGGCTGGCCATGGCCACCACCACGGGCGGCACCTTGCGAAGTGACGCCATCGACAGCGGCGGCAGCGGCTCGCTGCCCAGGTTGCCGCTCCAGCCGAGGAAGCCGAGCGAGATGTCCGAGACGTAGAGCACGGACGTGCCGCCGACCTCGTTCTCGCCCCACACGTGCGGCGCATACTTCGTCGGCTGCGCCGCGATCCGCCGGTGCGCCTCCGCCAGCAGGTCGTCCCGCCGGCCGAACAGCAGCGCCTCTTCCGGACACGCCTCGACGCACGCCGGCCGCTTGCCGTCCTTGAGCCGGTCATAGCAGAGGTCGCACTTGCGGACGTACGGCACCGCTTCCTCCCACTCGTAGCGCGGGATGCCGTACGGGCACGCGACCAGGCAGTAGCGGCAGCCCATGCATAGCTCGGAGTCGTAGACCACCGGGCCCTCCGGCGTCTTCTGCATCGCGCCCACCAGACAGGCGCTGACGCAGGCCGGCTCCAGGCAGTGCCGGCACTGCTGCCGCACGTTGTGGCCGCCCGGCTCGCGCAGGATCGTCGAGAACCGCGTCGAGGACAGGCCGTCCACCGCCCGCTGCCCGGACCGGAGCCCGTCCGCCCCGAGCCCGTTCTTCTCCTTGCACGCGAGCACGCACTCTTCGCAGCCCGTGCAGCGTGTCGTATCGATCAGGATGGCCGGTGACTGGATCATACCGTTTCGTGCTCCTTCCCGAGCGTGACGGCGACCCGGCTGCCCGCATCCGGCGGGAAGTGCCACGCCAGCTCCGAGACCACCTGTGCAAGGGGCAGCAGCACCATGTGGCTGAGCTTGCTCAGCGGGACCAGGAAGAGCAGCGTATCCGCACAGAGCGCGTGCACCAGCAGGGTCGCGTCCGCCGCGGCCGGGTTCCACTGCGGGTGCATCACGAGAAAGCCGGTTCCCATGACCAGCGCGATCAGCAACGGGATCCCGTAGTCCTGGAAGCGGCTCAGCGAGCGCGCCTCCCCCACCGCCGCCCGTTGCACCACCACGGCGAACGCCGCCAGGACCGCGGCCAGCGTGAGCCCCGTCGCCAGCGGGTTGGGCAGTGCCGGCCAGGATAGCCCCGTGCCCTGCCGCCACAGCTCGATGTGTCCCGCCAGGAAGACCGGCACCAGGATCACGCCCGCGTGGAAGATCATCGTCGTGAGACTGTACAGGCGCCGATTCCGCCAGCGTTCAAAGGGCACCAGCCACCGCAGCGTGTTCCGCAGCACGCTCCGCGCCGGCAGGTTACGATCACCCGCTCGCTTCCACACACGCACCACGTCGGCCAGCGTCAGCAGGAACTGCCGCGCCAGCCCCAGCGCCATGAACGCGAACGCCGTCCAGAACAACGGCCCTCTCGCGAACTCCAACCACCCGCTCATCCCGCCCCCCCTTCCGCTCCCGCTCCCGCCAACGCCTCCGCCTCCGCCTCCGCTCCCGCCTCCCGCTCCGTTCCGGGAAAGTCGATGACGCGTAGCAGCAGATCATGCAGCCCGACGACCTCGACATCGCCGAGGTCGTTGTCCTGGCAAAGCTCGCGCAGCTGCTTCTTGCAATTCGCGCAGGGCGAGACCACCAGCTGCGCGCCGGTCTCCCGGATCTGCGTCGCCTTGCGCCGACCCATCGGCCCGGTGCGGAAGGCGCGGATCTCGTCGATGGAGACCGTGCCGCCACCGCCGCCGCAGCAGTAGTTCGCCGTGCGGTTCGGCGTCATCTCGACGAAGTCGGAGCAGATCGCCTTGAGGATCTCACGGGGCTCCTCGGTGATGCGGCCCGCCCGCGCAATGTTGCACGGGTCATGGTACGTCACCCGTTCCGGAATGCGCTCCGGCTTGAGCGGGATCCGCCCGGCCTCGAGCATCCCGTACGCGTACTGGAGACAGTTGACGACCTCGGGCGCGTCCGGGCCGCCGTACGCCGGGACGTACCAGGCCGAGCGCGTCGCGTGGCCGCATTCGCCAATCAGGATCTTCCGCGCGTTCAGCCGCTTGGCCTCGGCCACCATGTTCTTCACGATCCGCTCGAGCATGCGGTCGCTGTAGAACATGCCGTAGTTGATGCCGTCGTAGTTCTGCGTGCCGATGCTCCACGAGGCGCCCGTCACGTGCATCACCGCGGCGTTGCCCATCAGTGTGTCCGCCTCCATCAGGAAGTCGGACACCGCGGGGAAGAACACGAACTCCGGGTCGGGCACGTCGAATGGATACTTGACGTCGACGTGGTAGAGGTCGTGCAGCTCCTCCTCGAGGAACTCGCAGGTGTCCCGGAGCGCCGGGAGCGGGATCGCGGACGTGTTGCCGGTCTTTCCCTCGAGCTGCTCGCGCACCGAAACGACGAGCGCGCGCGGCACGATGCCGGTCTCGGCCAGGACCCAGCGGGCGAGGTGCGTGATGAGGCCGTGATCGATCCCGAGCGGGCAGGTCTCCTTGCAGCGGCGGCAGGCCGTGCACCGGTAGAACGACTCCGCCATCTCGTCGATGTGTTCGTCCGTCAGCCGGAACCCGCCCAGCAACCGAGCACGGAGAACGCCCGACGTCATGAAGTACCGGCGGTAGACCCGCAGCAGCAGCTCGCTCCGGTTGCAGGGAATGTCGCCCGGGTCGTGCGTCGATTCGTACAGCTGACACGCGGCCGCGCAGCGCCCGCACTTCGCGCTCATCCTCGCGTACGTGTCGAGCGCCAGCCGGTAGCTGCCGTGCTCGAGGATCGCCGCGAACGCCTCCAGGAACCGGCGCGGCCGGTCCTCCAGCGCGAGCGCCGCGGCCTCGACGTGGTAGGCGTACTTCTTCCCGTTCGCCACCGCTCAACCCCCTCTTCCCCTCGGGTCCGGGATCACCGGCCCGACCGGTTCCGCCAGCTCCGCACCCGGGACCAGACGGCCTCTCAAGAACATGTCCAGCAGGTCCTCCACCGATCCCGACACCCAGGAGATCACCTCCAGGCCCGTGGCACGCACGAGATCCTCGTAGATGTCCTGCATGCCCCCACAGATCAGCGTGTCCACCCGCTGGTCACGAAGAAGTCGAACGCGGTCGAAGGGATCGCGGCTGCGGAGGGGAAAATCGATCTGCTCGACCACGCGCCGGCCGGCGATCGTGAAGATCGCTATCGTGGCGCAGTATTCGAAGCACGGGGCCACCGTCTCTCCCATCCGCGGTATCGCGACTCTCACGCGTCCGACCTCCTGTTGCCCACAGAACAGGGGCAAGTAGGAGACCGTTTCCCCGATGACGCTCCGCTCCTCGCTCATCGTGAGGCACGACAACGATGTACGATGGCACCCCGGCCGTGCGGCCGGTGCACCATGAACGCGTGGATGTTTCAGTTATGAAAGGGTGAAACGTTGCAGCCGTTACGGCGCTGGAACAGAGGGCGCGGCAGCCTTCGGGTCGCCCGGGGCGATGCCGTGGCGTTTCATCTTGCGCCAGAGCGTGGTCCGGCTGATGCGGAGCTCGTCCGCCGTACGGCCGCGGTGACCTTCGTGTTGGGCGAGGCAGGCGCGGATCGTATCGGCCTCGCTCTGCCGGAGGGGGCCGGGCCCGGCGGCCGGCTCGCGCGCGGCCGCTGTGGTCGAGCGTCCGTGCGCATCATCGGGGAGGTGGTGGAGGTCGATGGTGCCGTTGTGGCAGAGCACGAACGCGTACTCGATGATGTTCTCGAGCTCGCGGACGTTGCCGGGCAGTGGGTGGCGCATGAGCAACTCCATGACGCCCGGCGCCACGCCCTGGATGCGTTTGCCCTGTTTCGCGTTGAACCGCTGGATGAAGTGGGCGACGAGGTAGGGGATGTCCTCACGGCGCTCGTTGAGTGGCGGGATCGACATGCGCACGACCGCGAGCCGGAAGTAGAGGTCGTCGCGGAATCGACCCTGGCTGACCATGGCCGAGAGGTCGCGGTTGGTCGCCGCGACGATGCGGACATCCGCCTGGGTCGTCTCCACGCTTCCGAGCGCCGAGTATTCCCGCTCCTGGATCAGGCGGAGCAGCTTGACCTGCGTTTCCGGCGGCAGGTCGCCGATCTCATCGAAGAAGATGGTGCCGCCCTGCGCCAGCGTGATGCGGCCCGGCTTGTCGCGGCGGGCGTCGGTGAATGCACCGCGCTTGTAGCCGAACAACTCGGACTCGAACAGGTTGGTGGGCAGGGCACCGCAGTTCACGACGACGTAGGGCCGCTTCCGGCGGCGGCTCAGGTTGTGGATCGCCCGCGCGAGCAGCTCCTTGCCGGACCCGCTCGGTCCCTCGATCAGGACCGTGCTCTCACTGGCCGCGATGTCGGGCAGAAGCGCGAAGATCTTCCGGAACGCCTCGCTCCGCCCGATGATGTCCTCGAACGTGTACTGGCCGTGGATCTCCCGGCGCAGCTGCTCCAGCGTGGAGAGGTCGCGGAACGTCTCCACCGCACCGAGCACAGTTCCTTCGCCGGAGTGCAGTACCGCGCTGCTCACGCTGATGGGGATCGAGCGGCCGCGCTGCGTAAGAATGCGCGCCGCCCGGTCGATTACCTCGTTGCCCGATTCCAGCGTCTCACGGATGGGACACGAGCGCTCGCACAGGTCGGAGTGGAACACCTCCGAGCAGCGACGGCCGATCGCACGATCCGCCGGCACCCCCGTGATCCGCTCCGCCGCCCGGTTGAACGAGGAGATGCGCCAGTCGCGGTCCACGGTGAATACGCCGTCGGCGACACATCGGAGGACTGCCTCGAAAAACCTGGCCTCCTCCATATCGCTTCTCCTGTCTTCGACCACTGCCGGTCCCGCTCCCACTCCCGCTACTCGCTCCCGCAAACGCCGCCGCCTCCGCTCCCTCCACCCGTTCCGTTCAGTGCTCTTCCCACTTGATGAACGGTTCCTTCACGTCCACCATCGCGTTCACGATGAGCTCGACCAGGCCGCCATACGTGATGCCGCTCTTCTCCAGGGCGCCGAAGTACTGGAGCATGTCGCGGAACTGGCCCTTGCAGTTGGAGCAGGGCGCGCAGAGGTACTTCTTGACCTCCGGACTCGGCTGGTCCGCGAACGCGTCCAGGATCTGCTTGAACTTCACGCGACCGGCCACGCTGACCCGCCATTCGCTGAAGTTATTGGGCGACATCACGGCGAAGCCGCTGCCGCCGCCGCAGCAGTAGTTGTCCACGCCGTGCGGCGTCATTTCGCGGAACTGCGGGCAGAGGTAGCGCAGGATGCGCCGCTGCGGCTCCACGATGCCCAGGTTGCGGACCATGTTGCACGGGTCGTGGAGCGTGACCGGGAAGTCGTTCTTCGACGGGTCGAATTTGATCTTCCCGCTGAAAACGATCTCCTCGAGAAGCGGCATGCAGCTCTCGCGCGGCACGGACATGTCGCCCGTGAGGACGCGGTCCGCGATCGTGATGAGCGCCTTGTGCTGGTGTCCGCACTCGCCCATCACGATGCGTTTGACCTTGAGCTTCTTCGCCGTCTGAGCATGCTTCAGGGCGATCCGGGCCAGCTGCACGTCTTCGTAGAAGAGGCCGTAGTTCACGCCGTCGTAGCCCACCCCGTCGGAGGCAAGGGTCCAATCGATGCCCGCCGCGTTCAGGATGATGGCGAATGCGCCCGGATTCTCCGGCCAGGCCAGAATCTCACCGGCGTTGTGGATGAGCAGGACGTCGGCGCCTTCCTTGTCCCACGGCGTGTGGGCATCCATCCCGGTCTCTTCTTCGATGTCCTCGTCGATGAACTCGATATTGTCCTTGACCACCACCGGGTTCATCCCCGTCGAGGAGCCGATATCGAGCTGCAGCACCGTCCCCTTCTCGTGCAGCTCCTTCGCCGCCCAGCCCAGTTCCTGGCTGAACACCTTGCGCAGCTCGCGCGCGATCAGCCCGTTGTCGATCCCGATCGGGCAGACCTGCGCGCAACGCCGGCACAGGTTGCAGCGGTACGCCAGCTCGTAGAGGCGCGTGATCGTCGTCCAGTTCAGATCGATGTCGCCCCTGAGCGGAGCCAGCAGCTTTCCGCCCGGCTTCACGTACTTGTTCACCAGCCGGCGCCAGACCTCGGAACGGTAGGTGGGCCGGTAGATTTCCTGCCCGCCGCTACCCTGGAAGACGTGGCACGAATCGCTGCAGGTCTGGCAGCCCACGCAGTACTCGAGCGAGAGGGTCAACGGCTGCAGAAACGTCCAGTTGTTGTTCTGCTCGAGCAGCTTGCGCAGGCCCGACACGAACTGGTCGACGTACTTCTTCTCCTCCGCCTCGTCCTTCGGCTGCGGCAGGCTCAGCGCCACCACCCCGTCCAGGTTGCAGACCATCCGCTCCGCCGCCTCCGGCTTGAGCTCCTTCCACGCCGGCAACTCCTCCGCCTTGTCATACGGCGCCGGCAGCGGCATCAACTCCTCCGGACGGACCGGACACAACACCTCGCCCGGCCGCTTGCCGATATCCTTCACGCTCACCGGAGTCTTCATTTTTCTGCCTCCTCCGTGGCGATGTCCACCCAGTTCTTCCCTCCGCCCGCGTGCACGTGCGGGGCAGCCCACGTCACCGGCTGCTTCATCATCTCCAGGACCTCCCCCTCGAGCCGGCCTCCCACCTCCAGCGGCCGGTCCTCCCACCGGATCTGGTGGTAGGTGAAATACTTCGCCACGAAATGCATCATCTGGCCGAACGGCAGGTACGCCAGGAACACCAGTGTCAGCACCACGTGCGCCGCCAGCAGTCCGCCCACCGCTTCCGGCGGACTCGCCGTCAGCAGGCCCCGCGTCAAACCGGCCAGCGCCACACCGTACCCCGGCGTCCGGACCGCAGCCAGCAGTCCCGTCGCGAACACCGCGCCCAGCAACGCCAGGTTGAACAGCGCCGCCGGCGTCGTGAACCGCCTGAGCTTCCCCCTCAGCAACCGGCTGCCCAGAAGGCCCACCGCCCCCAGCACCCCCAGACCGTTACCCACCACCGCCAGCCACCCCAGCGTACCGCCGAGGCCGCTCCATCCCGAACCCGCCACCACCCCGACCACCAGCACGCCCCCCGCCACCACCAGCACGTACAGTCCGATGTGGAACGGGTACGAGAACCACCACAGCCCGCGGTTGTGCTCCCACAGCGCCTTCAGGAACACGATCTCCTTCAGCATGTAGCCCAGTTCCATCGTCAGGGAGTCCTTCCGCGGCTTCTTCCACCACTCGTACTCCTCGAGGTACGAACCCCCGTAGCCCCCCCGCTTCCGGTCCTTCGGGATCGGCGCCAGCTCCCACCTCAGGTGTACCGGCAGCCGCGCGATCCGAACCGACCGAACCGTGAATGCAATCGCGAATACGGCGAGAAGGGCCCAAGCCAGCATCATCAGCAGCGGTCCCGACATTTCATGCACCCCTCATCCCAGGTGTCCTCGCCCCGGCAAACATCCGTCCCAACGACTCCGCGCCGGGGCCTTTCCTCCACAAGACCCTATTCGTGGCAAGCGTCACGATTTAAATTAGTGCCCGGACAGAGCCCCGGCAACGCTCGAATGCGGGCGTGGACCGGCATGCCCCGGGGGGTGTGCGGCGGGGCTCCGCAGGCAGGAGATGGCCGGTGGCACGATTTGGACGCGTCGTACTCGACCGCCTGATCCGCTACTACCGTTATCTGGCGGAACTTACCGCCAGGGAATCGGTTGATACGATCACGAGCGCGCAGCTGGGGGAGGCGCTGGATGTGGACCCGAGCCAGGTCCGGAAGGACTTCGGCTCGGTGGGCCTGGTGGGCATGAGCCACATCGGGTACGACACCTGCGAGGCCTGCCGCGCGATCCGGACCATGGTGGGCTTCGACCGGCCCTATGCGGCGCTGCTGATTGGGGCGGGCCGGCTCGGCGGCGCGATTCTGGCCTCGTCGGAGTTCGAGCGGTACGGCCTGCGCATCGTTGCGGTCTTCGACGCCGACCCCTTCAAGGTCGGACGGCGTATCGAGGGCTTCAGCATCCTGCCCATGACCGAGCTCAGACCCTTCGTGCGCGAGCACGGCGTGCGTCTGGCCATCCTGACCACCCCCGGAGAGTCCGCCCAGCTGCTCGCCGACCAGCTCGTCGACGAAGGGGTCCGGGCCGTCTGGAACTTCACGCCCTCCCGCCTATCCGTGCCCGCGGGCGTTCTCTCCCGCAACGAGAGGCTTTCCGCGGGACTCGCCGAGATCGCCTACCACCTGAAGACCGGTGGTCGGCGCACCGCGCCCACCCGCAAATGCCCCGGTAGCCGCGCCTCGCCGAAGGTCCGCGCGGCGTCTTGACAATGAGCCCGGCCGTCTCGTATTCTGGAATCGTGACGAAAATCTCGGATTAGCGGCACGGTGGCCGGGGCGGCCCTCTCGCGGACGCGGGCGCGTCGGCCCGGAAAAGGTCAATCGTGGCAATCATCACCATTTCTCGCGGGTCGCTGAGCGGGGGCCGGGCGGTAGCGGAATGCCTGGCGGAGCGGCTGGGCAGTCGGTGCCTGGCGCGGGAGATCCTGAGCGGGGCGGCGAGGAGGCTGGGAGCGTCCGAGGAGATCGTGCAGGCGAAGTTCGAGGCGACGCCGGGGTTGTGGGCGCGGATGAGGGGGAGCGGGAGCGGTACGTGCTGGCGGTGCAGACGTCGCTGGTGGAGGCGTGCCTGGAGGGAAGCCTGGTCTACCACGGTCTGGCGGGGCAGTTCCTGCTGCGGGGACTGGCGGGTGTGGTGCGGGTGCGTCTGATCTCGCCGATGGAGACGCGAGTGCGGTCATTGATGGACAGTCGCCACCGGATGACGGCGAAGGTGGCGGCGGAGTTCATCCGGAACGTCGACCAGGACCGTCGTCGGTGGGTGAAGCTGACGTATGGAGCGGACGTGGAAGATCCGTCGCTGTACGACCTGACGGTGAACCTGCGGTCGTTGTCGGTGGAGTCGGCGTGCGGGGCGATCGCGGAGGCGGCGGCGCAGCCGGAGTATGCGATCACGGAGGCGGTGAAGGCGGAATGGACGTTGTTCGCGGCGGAGAGTCGGCGGCGGCTGGACGCCCTGGTGTTGGAGGCCTGAGTGGCGATCGTCTGCATCTGCCGGGGGACGCAGAGCGGTGGCCGGGCGATGGCGCAGTGTCTGGCGGAGCGCCTCGGCTACCCGACGCTGGGTCGCGAGGTGGTCCAGGAAGCGGCGGCGGGTCTGGGCGTGCCGGCGTCGTTGCTGGAAGAGAAGATGGGAGATCGTCCGACGGTGTGGGGCCGGTTCTCGTCGCTGCGGCGGGCGTACATCGCGGCCGTGCAGGGTGCGCTTGCGGAGCGCGCCGCGGAGGGCCGGCTGGTCTACCACGGCCTGGCGGGCGGCATGTTGCTGCAGGGTGTGCCGGGCACGCTTTGCATCCGTCTGATCGCGCCACTGGAGCGACGCATCCGGGCGGTGATGTCGGATTCGGGGATGGATGCGGTGATGGCGGAGCAGTACATCCACGAGGTGGACGAGTCGCGGGCGCGTTGGGTCCGGGTGATGTACGGGCAGGACATCATGGACCCGTCGTTGTACGATCTGGTGATCAATCTCGAGACGATGACGGTGGAGGGCGCGTGCGCCCTGACGGAGAAGGTGGTCGGGCGCCCGGAGTTCGAGCTCACAGATGCGATGCTTTTGCAGCTGGAGGATTTCCGTCTCGGTTGCCGGGTCCGTGTGGGTCTCGCTCGAGATGCGGATCTTCGGCCGCTGGAGCTGGACACGAAGGCGGAGCGGGGGGTGGTCACGGTGACGGGGCGGGCGCCGCTGCGGGCGGGCCGTCGCACGGGCGACCGCATCGCCGAGATCGCGCGGGCCGTGCCGGGTGTCGATTCGGTGCGACTCGAGGTCGAATGGTACGACCCGTATCCGTGATCGAATGACGCGCCCACCGATCAGCCTCGTTCGCGGTTTCGCCGGCCCGCTCTGCGGTGTCGGAGCCGCGCTGCTGGTCCTGCTGCTGATCGCGGCTCCGCTACCGGGGCTTCAGGACACCGCGCAGGCGGCCTGGAACGCGCCGGGCACGGCGGCGGCGACGGAGGTGCAGCCGTGGTGGTTCTGGCCGGTGATCCTCTTCGTGATGACCTTTTTCATGGGGATCCTGGCGGCGGTGGGCGGTGTGGGCGGCGGCGTGCTGTTCGTTCCGATCGTGAGCGGGTTCTGCCCGTTCCACCTGGATTTCGTGCGTTGTACGGGTCTGCTGGTCGCGCTGTGCGGCGCGCTGGCGGCGGGGCCGGGTTTCCTGCGCATGAATCTGGCGAGCCTGCGCCTGGCGATGCCGGTGGCGCTGATCGCGTCGACCTGCGCGATCGCGGGCGCGATGGTCGGGCTGGCCTTGCCGACGAACGTGGTGCAGACCGCGCTGGGCGCGGCGATCCTCGGGATCGTCGTGATCATGATGGCGGCGCGCAAGTCGACGTTCCCGGACGTACCGCGGGCGGACCGGCTCTCGCAGGTGCTCCGCATCCACGGCGTGTACATGGAAGCGAGCCTGGGGCAGGCGGTGGACTGGAAGATCCACCGGACGCTTCCGGGGTTGCTGCTCTTCATCGTGATCGGCTTCATGGCAGGCATGTTCGGCCTGGGCGCCGGCTGGGCGAACGTCCCCGTGCTGAACCTGGTGCTGGGCGCGCCGCTCAAGGTGAGCGTGGCGACCAGCAAGTTCCTCCTCTCCATCACGGACACATCGGCGGCCTGGGTCTATCTGAACGAGGGCTGCGTCATTCCGCTGATGGTGGCTCCCTCGCTGATCGGCATCATGCTGGGGTCCTTCATCGGAGTGCGCATCCTGCGGGTCGCCAAGCCCGGCTTCGTACGCTGGATGGTGATCGGCCTGCTCCTGTTCTCGGGCGGGAAGGCCATCACCAAGGGGCTGGGCCTGCCCTTCATCATCTAGGAGGGGTCGGCTACATGACGACGAACGAGTACGTGCCGCGGGCATCGGGCGAGCAGCTTTTGTACGCGCGCATACTGGCGGCCGGCATGTTCACCGGTCTCGGCCTGCTGCTGGTCACGTTCGCACTCTACGTGACCGGCATCATCGAGCCGGCCGTCCCCATCCACGCGCTGCCCGAGTACTGGGGCCTGAGCGCGGATCATTATTCGGAACTGATCAACGCGCAGTACCTGCACCGCGAGCACGCCCTGACGGGCTGGTGGTGGCTGTCGGCGCTGCAGCATGGCGAATACCTGAATTTCCTCGGCATCGCCCTGCTCGGCCTCGTGACCATCATCTGTTTCCTGGGGATCATCCCCCCACTGCTGCGGAAGCGCGACTGGATCTACGCGGGCATCGCGGTCGCCGAGACCGCCATCCTGGCGCTCGCGGCGAGCGGACTGCTGAGGACAGGCGGGCACTGAGGTCGCGCCGCCTCGCAACGGCGGCGCGGGAAGTGGAGCGACGGGCATGAACGATAGCACGATGGCGGACACCGTCCTCGAGCGGCCGGCGCCGGAACGGCGGGAGCGTGGCGGCGCCTCTCGCGAAGCCAGGGCGGGGACCATGCAGATCATCTGCGTTTCACGCGGTTCGCTTTCACGCGGCCGCGAGCTGGCCGAGACGCTGGCCCGCAAGCTGGACTACGAGTCGCTCAGCCGCGAGGACCTGATCGAGGCGGCGATCCAGGAGGGCATCCAGGTGGGCAAGCTCGAGACGAGCATGATGAACCCGCGCACCTTCACGGAACGTCTCGCCCGCGAGCGCGACCACTACCTCGCCTTCAGCACGGCTTACCTGTGCGAACGGCTGCAGCATGGGCCGCTCGTCTATCACGGGCGGACCGGCCACCTCCTGCTCCGCAGCATCGCCCATGTCATGCGGGTGCGGGTCGTCGCCGACGAGGAGTACCGCATCAAGGCGACGATGCAGTCGCTCGGCATCGACCGCGACAAGGCGATCCGCTACCTGACCGAGGTCGAGAACGACCGGCGCAACTGGGTCCGCTCGATGTACGGCGTTTCGTGGGAAGACGCCTCCCAGTACGACGTCGTGATGAACGTCGAGCGCATGAACGTCGACAACGCGGCCGCGGCGCTGGTCGGTATGGCCCAGTTGCCGGACTTCCAGATGACGCCGGCATCGCGCCGCGCCATGGAGGACCTCAGCCTGGGCGCCCGTGCCCGACTCCGGCTCGCGCGCGATTCGCACACCGGCCGGTTCGGCTTCTCGGTAGGCGCGAGCGGCGGCACCGTGAACGTCACCTTCCTGCCGCACGACGTCGAGGCGGGACGGGAGGTGCCGCGAGTGCTGGAAGGCCTCGAAGGGATGGCCGAGCTGCGCGCGACGATGGCGGCCACGACCATCCTTTGGGTGCAGGAGGCGTTCGACGCGGCATCGGAGACGTTCGGCGAGGTCGTCGAGATCGCGCGCAAGTGGAACGCGGCGGTCGAGTTGGTCCGCTACACGGCGTCGAGCGGCGACGACGCCGAGCCGGCCGAGGGCGTGGTCCTGGCGTCGGAGGCCGCGCCCAGCGAGGCCGGCATCGAAGAGGACGAAGCGGAGGCGGATGCGGATGCGGAGGATGGCGGGTTGAAGGCGACGCTGGACGAGCTGGCGCGAGTCGGCCGCTCCGGGGGCGGGCGCTGGGTACGGGGCGAACGGACCAGCCTCGTCGCCTCGTGCTGCAATACCGTGCCACACTCGCTGGTGGTGCTCGGCAACCTGTTCCTGGGCAAGGAGAAGGCGACCAAGCTCCGCATGACGCGCGAGCTGCAGGAGAATCTGGGCGGCAAGATGCGGGTGCCGGTGGTAACGGCGGACGAGCTGCGCACGCAGTTCCTGTTCGGGCGACGCGACCTCTTCAGCCTGCTCGGTTTCCTCGCCTTCATCGTGGTCGTCTACCTGCTGGTGTTGCTGAACCAGGAGCCGGTGCTGCGCTTCCTGGCCGGCGATTGGGCCGGGCCGGGCCGGCTGACCATGTACGTGGTGTCGGTCGTGGTCTTCGTGTTCGTGCCGGTGGTCGCGTACTCGTACGGCAGTGTCGCGCGATCGTTGATGAAGCTGTTCAAGATGGAGTGAGGATCCCGACCGGGGAGACGTAACCATGCAAACAGCTCTGTTGTACGGTCATTTCATCCAGCTGGACGTGATTACGGCGTTGCAGGTGGTGGTGCTGGGCCTGGTCGGAGGCGTGCTATCCGGCTTCATCGGCAGCGGCGGCGCGTTCTTCATGACGCCGGGCATGATGAACCTGGGGGTGCCGGGCGTGGTGGCGGTGGGCAGCAACATCACGCACAAGTTCGGCAAGGCGCTGGTCGGCTCGAAGAAGCACGCCGAGCTGGGCAACGTGGACAAGCGCCTGGGCGCGTACCTGATCGCGACTTCGTTCATCGGCATCCGGCTGGCCGTCTGGATCAACAGCCGCCTGTTCGAGGGCGGAGGCGACGGCCACGGCGCGGGCGGCTCGGCTGCCGCCGACCTCTACATCAGCGCCGTGTTCGTGTGCATCCTCTCGCTGGTGGCGGTGTCCATGCTGCGCGACGCGCTGCGCGGTAAGGGGAGCGGAGATGACGACCTGAGCGGGCCGTCGCGCCGGATCGCGAACTTCGTGGCGCGGCTCCACCTGCCGCCCTACATCTATTTCAAGATCGCGGATGTCCGGGTCTCGCTCTGGGTGCTGATGCTGGTGGGGCTGGCCACGGGCTACCTCGCCGGCACCATCGGCGTGGGCGGCTTCATCGGCGTGCCGGCCATGATCTACGTGTTCGGCGTCCCGACCGCGGTGGCGGCCGGCACCGAGCTGTACCTGGCCATGTACATGGGCGGGTTCGGCGCCCTCAACTATGCCCTGCAGGGGTTCGTCGACATCCGGCTGACGATGCTCCTCTATCTCGGCTCGCTGGTCGGGATCTACCTTGGGGTGTACGGCACGAAGGTGGTGAAGGAGATCGTGATCCGGATCGTGACGGGCGTGGTCATCCTGATCTGCGTGTTGAGCCGCGCGGTCGCGGTCCCGGCCTACCTGCGCGAGCTCGGTGTGATCGACATCGACCCCGCCCTGGATGTCTGGTTCAACGGGGCAAGCAAGGCGCTGCTCTTCCTCGCGGGCCTGTCGGGAACCGGGCTGATTCTCTACCACGTATTCCGGTCGTACCGCCAGCGGCTCAAGGTCCGGCACAGCCTGACGGAGGCGCGTGCCGCGACCTGAGACAGGGACAGGGACGCCGTCGTGAAGGAGGGCGCTCATGGGTGAGCTGAAGAAGAAGATCGATGACTGGATGGTCCGGGTGTCGTTCGCCGAGGTGGGAGCGGCCGATGAGGGCTTCGAGGCCACGGGCATGGAGCTCGAGCGCAAGACCAAGCTCGCCCTGGACCGCGTCCGCATCGTGCGCACCGAGAAGAAGCGCACGGAAACGGGGGATGAGATGTCCGGCACGGAGGAACAGGGCGGCGCGACCGTCAAGGCGGACCTGAGTGTGATGGTCCTGGACGACGAGCCGATCGTCGGGAAGCGGCTGAAGCCCTCGCTCGAGAAGTCCGGCTTCACGGTCGAGTGCTACGAGTCGCCCGCGGCCGCCATGGCGCGGCTGAAGGAGAAGCAGTTCGACATCGTGGTCACCGACCTGCGCATGGAGGGGATGGACGGGATCCAGATCCTCGAGCACATCATGGCGAACTGCGAGCGAACGCGCGTCATTCTGATCACGGGATACGCGACCGTGGAGGTGGCGCGCGAGGCGCTGGTCAAGGGCGCCTTCGACTTCATCTCCAAGCCGTTCAAGCCCAGGGATCTGCGGGCGGTCGTCAACAAGGCGGCACTCTCGCTCGGTCACCGGGCGGTCTTCTGAGGCCCGCCTCGTGCACGCGGAGGAGTCCGGCGCCTCGACGCTGGACGCGGTAGCCGAGGAAGCGCAACGCGCGCTGCGCGAGCGGCCGCGCGTGTCGATCCGTGCCCGCCTGACTGTCGGGCTGGCCGTCTGGGTGACGGTGAGCGTGGCGATCACGGTCATCAGCATCGTGCTGATCGGCCGGATCCAGGCCAAGCTCCGCATCGTCGAGGCGGTGGATCGCTACACGTTCGAGATCCAGCAGGCGCGGCGCTTCGAGAAGAACTGGTTTCTCTACCAGACCAACCTTGCCGACGCCCTCGAGCAGGCCCACCTCGCGAGCGACATCCTCGAACGCGACAGCGCCAGCATGGCCACCGTGATCGGCGAGCAGGCGGTTTCCGCGATGCGGACCCGGGTGGTCCGCTACGAGGCCCTGCTCTCCCGCCTCACGGCCCCGGCCGAGATGGCGCAGGCGGGAGGTATTCGGGCAGTCGAGGCCGAGCTGCGCGTGCAGGGCGCGGAGATGGTCGCGGAAGCGGACGAGTTGGCCCGGAAGGAACGCGCTTCAGTGGCCACCATGCTCAACATGTCGCGACGCATCGCGGTCGGCTTCCAGCTCGCCCTGCTCGTGCTGATCCTGGTGCTGGTCACGTTCATCGCGCGCCAGATGCTGGCGCCGTTGAACCGCATCATGCTGGCCGCGCGCCGCATCGCCGAGGGCGATCTCACGCCCATCACGCCGCGGCGTCGCTACCACGACGAGTTCTCGGACCTGGCCACGGCCATCAACTACATGCTGCACGAGCTGGTCCGCCGCCAGCAGATCCTGGTGCACGCACACAAGCTGCAGGCGGTGGGCACGCTCACGGCGGGCGTGGCCCACGAGCTGAACAACCCGATCAACAACCTGATGCTCACGGCGGCGGCGCTCGAGGAGGACTTCGAGGAACTGAATGACGACGAGCGGAAGGAAATGGTGGCCGACCTGGTGAGCGAGTCGGAGCGCGCGCGTGACATCGTGCGCAACCTGCTCGACTTCGCGCGGGCGAGCGACGTGGAGCTGGCGCCCATCGACGTGGAACAGCTCATCGGCGACACGCTCCAGCTGGCCAGCAACCAGATCAAGTTGGCGAAGGTCCGGGTACGGGGCGAGCTGGTGGAGAACGTGCCGCCCGTCTACGGCGACCGGCGGCAGCTGACGCAGGTCCTCCTGAACCTGGTGCTGAACTCGCTCGACGCCATGCTCGGCGGCGGCACGCTCACCATCACGGTGGACACGTCGCCGGACGGCAGCTTCGTGAACATCGCGCTCACCGACACGGGCGTCGGCATACCGGCGCAGAACCTCGAGCGCATCTTCCAGCCTTTCTTCAGCACGAAGAGACAGGCGAAGGGGACGGGGCTCGGGCTGAGCGTGTCGCTCGGCATCATCAAGCAACACGGCGGCGACATCCGGGTGGAGAGCGAGCCCGGTCGGGGCACGACCTTCACGGTGTCAATGCCGAATGCGCGCGTGCCCGCCACGGGGCTTGGCAATGGCGCAGACGCGGACGAAGACGATGAGGAAGTGGTGCCGGCCGGAGCCGGGAACGACTGAGGCGCGGCCGGCCAGTGCGGAATCCGGGGCACGGCCCCGGTTCGCGGAATGGAGTACCGGTGACCGGTGAGCAGGGGGACCCACTCGAAGCGAGCCGAGCCACGCCGACCGGCGCGAGCCCGGATGACGCCAGCGCCCAGATCGCGCAACGGGCCCTGATGACCCGTCCCGAGCTGAGCATCCGCACCCGCATCGCCATTGTCTTCGTCCTTCTCTTCGTTCTCTGCTCGGCCATTACCGTCGCCGCCGTTGCGTCGGTGTCGATCTTCGAATCGAAGATCCGCTTCCTGGAAACCGCCGGCAGCTTCTCAACGGAGGTCGAGGAGGCCCGCCGCAACGAGAAGAACTATTTCCTCTACGGCACCAACCTGGCCGATGCGCTGGAGAGCGCGGGCGTCGCGGAAAGCCATCTCGAGCGCAGCGCCGACCCGATGCGCGCCGTCCTCGGTGACGCCAGGTACGATACCATGCGCGGCAGCTTCCAGCGCTACCAGGCGCTGCTGGAGCAGCTGGTCGGCCTCGAGGACGCCGGCGACGGCGGGGCGGAAAAGCGCGAGATCGAGGTGCGTCTGCGCACCGAGGGAGCGCAGCTGCTCGACGATGCCAACGAGATGATCGACCGCGAACGGCTGGCGGTAAATTCCCTGCTGCACACGGCCAAGGTCGCGGCCATCGCGTTCCTCATCTTCATGCTGCTGGTGATGGTGCTTTTCGGCGGTTTCGTCAGCCGCGCCGTGCTCCGGCCACTCAACCGGTTCGTCGACTACGTCGCCCGCATCGGCGCCGGCAACTACGAACCGATCCGGCCCGCTCGCCGCTACCGCGACGAGTTCTCCCGTCTCGCTCTCGCCTTCAACAAGATGCTGGGCGAGGTCGCCACCCGGCAGGAACAGCTCGTGCAGTCCGGCAAGATGGCCGCCGTCGGCACACTCACCTCCGGCATCGCCCACGAGCTGAACAACCCGCTCAACAACATCGGCCTCACCGTCGAGGCGCTCATCGACGATCCCGACGCCTACTCGGCCGACGAGCGGCGGCGCATGCTGGAGCAGGCCTACACGCAGGTCGAGCGGGCGAGCAGCACGGTGCGCAACCTGCTCGACTTCACGCGCAAGGACCGCTCGGCATTCACCCGGCTCGGCGTCCCCGTCGTCGTGCAGTCCGCGACCCGACTGGTCGCCAACGAGGCCGTGCTCGCCGGTGTCCACTGGGACGTGCGCATTGCCGACGACGTGCCCCCGATCCGCGGCAACCCGCACGAGCTGCAGCAGGTCTTCTTGAACCTGTTCCTGAACGCGATCCAGGCGATGCCCGACGGCGGCACGGTCCACATCACCGCGAGCGCCGAGGGCGAGGATTCCGTCCGCATCGACGTGAGCGACGACGGCACGGGCATCGCCGCCGAGCACCTCGACGAGATCTTCGATCCGTTCTTCACAACGGGCAAACCGGGCGAGGGGACGGGCCTCGGCCTGTCCGTGAGCCTGGGCATCATCGAAAAGCACGGAGGCTCGATCTCGGTCGAAAGCGAGGTCGGCCACGGCAGCACGTTCACACTGAGGCTGCCTCGCGCCCCGAACGGCGACACCCAATGAAACACGGTCGAAATACATGACCCTGCCCATCTACCTACCGGTCGCGGGAGGCGCCGTCAGCATCCCGCTCCTGCTCGCCCTCGGCGGCCTCGTCGGGTTCCTGTCGGGCCTCTTCGGCGTGGGCGGCGGATTCCTGATGACGCCGCTGCTCATCATGATCGGCATCCCGCCGACCGTTGCGGCCGCGTCCGACTCCAACCAGATCGTCGCCGCATCATCGTCGGGAACCTATGCCCACGCGCGCAACGGGTCCGTCGACTTCCCCATGGGGATCCTGCTCCTCGTGGGCGGCGTCGCCGGCGGCTCCGCGGGCGTCTGGCTGATCCGCCTGCTGCGCGCCGCCGGCAATGCCGACTTCGTCATTACCGTCACCTACGTCGCCATGCTCGGCGGCATCGGCGCCTACATGTTCGCCGAGAGCCTGCGCAGCATGCGCACGGTCCGCACCGTCCGCACCGCCGAGCCCCGGCCTTCACTCTACAGCCGGCTCGTGCGCCGACTGCCGTGGAAGATGAACTTCCGCCGGTCCGGCGTGCAGATCTCCGTCCTGCTGCCACTCGTGCTCGGCTTCCTCGTCGGTACCCTCGCCGCCATCATGGGCGTGGGCGGCGGCTTCATCATGGTCCCCGTCATGGTCTACCTGCTCCGCATGCCGATGCACGTCGTCGTCGGGACCAGCCTGTTCCAGATCCTCTTCACCTGCGTCAACGTCACCATCCTGCAGGCGAAGATGAACCGGACCGTCGACTTCGTGCTCGCCCTCGTCCTCCTGCTCGGCTCCGTCGTCGGCGCCCAGCTCGGCGCCCTCGTCAGCAAGCGACTCAACGCCGACCAGCTCAAGATCCTCATGGCCATCATCGTGCTGGTCGTGACCGTCAAGATGCTGCTCGGCCTCGTGCTGCCCCCCGACATTCTCGTCGGCTACGCGGGAGGCCACGGATGAGCACTGCCATGCGCTTCGCCGCCGCCTTCCTGCTCGCCGCGGCCGCCGCCTCCGCACAGCAGCTCGAGGACACCACGGGCAAGGTCTCCCTCGAGCCCGGCGAGATCGTCGCCGGCATGTTCTACGACGGCGACATCGTCCACGTCCGCGCCGACGTGCCTGCAGGCACCGAAATCGTCGTCCTGTGCCGCAGCGGCGACGCCCCGCTCCACGTACGGAAGAAGGGCAAGGCGCTGGGGCTTCTCTGGATGAACACAGGCGACGCATCCTGGGAATCCGTCCCTGGCGTGTACCTTCTGCGCAGCTCGACCGCGCTCGACAGCCTGGGCCCGGTCTGGGAGCTGGAACGGCTGGGAATCGGCATCGCTTCGCTCAGGGCGAGCGCGCGTCCGGGCCCCGGGGCCGACTCCGTCTTCGGGGAGCTCGTACGCCTGAAACAGAAGGAAGGGCTCTGGTCGGTCTCTACCGGCGCGGTCTCGCTCGAGACCGGTACCGATGGGGTGGTGGCGGTGGCGGACCTGCCGGTGCCGGTCAAGGCGCAGCCGGGGGTGTACGAGGTGCTCGTGTACGCGTTCGAAGAGGGAGGCGGCCGGTTGGTCGGGCGAGGCTCATTCGAGGTCTCGCATGGCGGCGTGCCCGGGTTCATCGCGTCGCTCGCGGCGGAGCACGGCCTGCTGTACGGCGTGTTGGCGGTGGTCGTGGCGGTGGCGGTGGGTCTGGCTACGGGTGTGGTGTTCGGACTCGGCTCGAAGAAGGGACACTGATGCAGCTGGGGCAGGCTCTGGGCGCGTTCTTCCGGCGGAAGAAGCGGGGCGAGACGGTGGAGCAGCTCCGTGAGAAGCTGGGCGTGTTCCGTAACCTGGTGGAGCAGAACGATCGGGTTCTGGAGCTGATCGCTGATGCCGGCGAGAAGCTGGGCGGCGAGTACGTGTTCGACCGGAAGTACCTCGACGACCTGATCGCGGGCCTGCGGACATCGGTACACGCGGTGGTGGGCGACCTGAACGGGCTGACGCAGAACCGCTTCCCGGAGCTGTACGAGTCGCTGGCGCGGATCGACGCGGGCATCGAAGGGGCGCTGGATTGCCGGATGGTGGTGCCGGACACTCCGTACCTGATCCCGGTCGCCGAGCTGGGCGTGGAGCACGCGGACGCGGCGGGGGAGAAGATGGCGCGGCTCGGTGAGCTGCGGAGCCGCCTCGACTGCCGGATCCCGGATGGGTTCGTCATAACGACGCGGGCCTGTCGCGATTTCCTGGAAGACGCGGGCCTGGTCCAGGCGGTGGAGTCATTGCGCGAGCATGTCGTCGCGGGTGACGCGGGGGTGGACGAAGAGGCGCGGCAACTGCGTGAGCGGGTGCTTGGGGCGTCGTTGCCGCGGAAGCTCGAGCGTCTGCTCCGGCGCGAAGCGTCGCGGCTCGTCCGGTGGGACGAGGACGCCCTGCTCGCGGTTCGCTCGAGTGCGGCGGGCGAGGACGGCGAGATGAGCTTCGCCGGGCAGTACGAGACCGTGCTGGGCGTGCGGGCGGGCGACGTGCCGGCCGCCTGGCGCAGGGTGGTGGCCAGCCTGTTCGCGCGGGGCGTCATCGAGCACCACCGGCATCACGGCGTGCCGCCGTCGTGCGGCCTCATGGCGGTGGGCTGCCTGCGAATGGTCGAAGCCCGCTCGAGCGGCGTGGTCTACAGCCTGGACCCGCTCCGTCCGTCGCGCAACGTGCAGCGGGTTTCCGCGGCGTGGGGGCTGGGCACGATCGTCGTGGAGGGGGAAGCGGCGGTAGACCGTTTCGAGGTGCTGCGCGAACCGGGATTCCCGGTTTCCAGCACGGAGATCGCGTCGAAGCCCTGGCGGTACGTGGCGGGGCCGGATGGCGGTCCGGTGCGGGAGGACGTTCCCGAAGCCGACCGGGAGCGGCCGTCGCTGACCCCCGAAGAAGTGTCCACTCTCGCCGCCATCGCGTGCCGGATCGAGCGCTACATGAAGGCGGCGCAGGACGTCGAGTGGGCGATCGACGGAGACGGCGAGCTGTTCATCCTGCAGGCCCGTCCGCTCGGGATCGCGGCCGAGAACGCGGCCGTGGACATCGACCTCTCGGACGTGGTCTCGGAGTACCCGGTCCTGCTGCGGGATGCGGGCGAAGTCGCGTGTCGCGGGATCGGGACGGGAACGGTCTTCGTCCTTGGGGACCAGGAGGGCGCGCTCGACGTACTGCCGCCGCCCGGTTCCGTGATCGTCGCGCGGGCCGCGACGCCGCGGCTCGGCGGCATTCTCGCGGGCGCCAGCGCGGTGATTTCGGACGTGGGCAGCGCGACGGGCCATTTTGCCGCGGTCGCACGCGACTTCCGGGTCCCGACGATTGTGGCGACGGAAGTGGCGACGCGCGTGCTCCGTGCAGGCATGGAGGTCACAGTCGATGCTGAGGAGAACGTCGTCTACGCGGGCCGCATTGATGCCCTGCTTCGCTTCCAGCTGTTGAAGCGCTCGTCATTCGAGGATGCCCCCGAGTTTCGCATGCTGCGCCGGCTGCTGCGGCGGATCGCGCCGCTCCGGCTGCGCGATCCGCAGGCACCCGGGTTCGTGGCGGCGCAGTGCCGCACGTACCACGACGTGATCCGCTTCGCGCACGAGAAGGCGATCGCCGAGATGACCGAAATCGGCGCCCTCCGGCCGGCGCGCGGCGGCCGCTGGGTCCGGCGGCTCGAGCTGCCCATCCCGCTCGACCTCGTACTCATCGACCTGGGAGACGGCCTGCGTGACTCGGAGGGTAGCGCCAACGCCACCCTCGAGGACGTGCGGTCCCGTCCGCTGCGTGCGCTGCTCGACGAGCTGGCCACCGGTACGGCATGGGAGACGAAGCCGGCGGACATGGACCTCCACGGGTTCATGTCGAGCGCGACGCGCTCGATCAACCTGGTCGGCCCTTCCCTGGCGCGGCCGGCACAGAACCTCGCCATCGTGTCGAGCGAGTACCTGCACCTCAGCCTGCGGCTGGGCTACCACTTCAACATCGTGGATGCATTCGTCGGCGACACGGCCGCCGACAACTACATCTACTTCCGGTTCGCGGGGGGCGTGACGGAGCTGACGCGGCGGTCGCGGCGAGCCGCGCTGCTGCGCCGGATCCTGGAAGGGCACGGCTTCGTGGCGGAGGGTCGTGGTGACCTGGTCATCGGCCGGATCAAGGGGCAGCCGGCGGGCGTGATGCTGGAACGGCTCGGCATGTTGGGCCGGTTGATCGGTTTCACGCGACAGCTCGACATCCATCTCAAGAACGACGATCTCGTGGACCGGTACGTGGGGCAGTTCATGAACGGCTCGACGGCCCGGCCCGATGCCGGCAACGGAACCGGCCAGCAAGGGAGGCAGACATGAGCACGCCCGTCGAGGTGATGGTGCTGGATGACGAACCGGTGGTCGGCGAGCGGTTGAAGGACCAGCTCGAACGCAAGGGCTTCGCGGTCGAGGTCTTCACGGAGAGCCAGAAGGCGATCGACCGGCTGACGGAGAAGCGCTTCGACGTCGTGATCACGGACCTGAAGATGGAAGGCCCGACCGGGCTCGATGTCCTGCAGTTCGTGCGTGGGCAGCGCTACGGTACGCAAGTCATCATCATTACGGGTTACGGTTCGATGGACACGGCGCGGCAGGCCGAGTACATTGGCGCGTTCGACTTCGTCAACAAGCCGTTCAGCTTCAAGACCATCGAGGCCATGACAAAGAAGGCGGCGAAGAAGGCGCGCCGGATGAAGGAGCCGGAGGCGACATGAAAGCCCGCAAGAAGGTGCTTCTGCTCGACGACGAGCCCATCGTCTGCGAGCGACTGAAGCCGGCGCTCGAGAAGCTCGGCTTCTACGTCGAGTCCTATACCGAGAGCCAGAAGGCGGTGGACCGCGTGATGGAGGAGCACTTCGATGTGCTCGTCACCGATCTCAAGATGCGGAAGCCCGATGGTCTGGAGGTGATGGAGTTCGTACGCCAGCACTCGCCGTCGACACGCGTCATCATCATCACGGGATTCGCCACGGTCGAGACCGCGACGGAGACGATGAAGAGCGGCGCGGCCGACTTCATCGCCAAGCCGTTCCGGATCCGCGACCTGTGCGACCAGATCGTGGACCTGACGAAGAACGGCGACTGACGGATCAGACCGTGTAGTCGGGCGCGGCCAGGTCCTCTCGGTCGACCCGGCTCACGCCATCGACACGACCCACCACCTCGATCACCGCGTCCACCAGCGATGCCGGCCGGAGCCTGCCGTGCAGGTACACGACATCGTCCTCCGTACGCACCCCGATGTCGGCCGATGCGGTACGGTCATCGGCCGCCAGCGCCGCCCGTACCCGACTGGTCAGCACCAGCTCGTCGAGGGCGCGGCGGCTCGCCTCCGTCGGCTGGAACCGGGCCGCGCCCGCCAGCGAGACGACCAGGTCTGCCGCGTCCACGACTTCCAGTGTTCGCAGGTTGATGCACAGGTCGTACAGGCTGGGGTCGAGCCAGTCCACACCGTAGAGGAAGCGGGTCCACTTCTCGCGCTGACGGTCCACGGTCTCGATATGCGCGGCCGCATCCGCCTCGCTCATTCCCGAGCGCTCGCGGAGCATGCGGGTTCGGAACTCGATGGGTGCGATCAGCCGGACGCACGCCACGTGTGCGATGTCCGGCAGCAGCAGGTGACCGGCATTACCGTGGTACACGACGCGCCCCGTGCGTACGCGCTCGCAGAGCGCGGCCTGCACGAACGCGAGGTACCGGTGGCGCTCGTGGTGGAACCGGTCCCAGAGGCCGGGCGGTCTGAGCAGCGCCTTCTGCAGCGCGTCCTCGGGCGCGCCGAAGCGGGCGGCCTCGTGCACGACCTCCTCACGGCTGATGATGTCGTAGCCGAGGCGTTCCGCCACCTCGGCGGCCAGGATCTGGCCGCCGCTCCCCGAGCCTCTCGAAATCGTGATGATGGGCATTTCAGTGCACCGCGATCCAGTAGTTGCGGAATACGATCGTCGAAAGCACGTACCCCAGGGGCACGTTGACGGCCACGCCGACGCAGAACGCCCAGAAGGGCGGCATGCCGAAGCGAGCGAGCTCACGGAACCTCGTGGTCAGCCCGATGCAGAGGAAGGTGAACACGAAGGTCCAGGTACGAAGCGTCTTGATGGGCGCGATCAGGCGCGGCGTGATGTCGCCGGCGATGTCGGGCGAGGCCCTGGCCACCAGCAGGCTCATGATCACGGAAGCCAGGAAGAAGCCGATGACGAATTTCGGGAAGCGTCCCCAGATGACGCCCGCGCCTACGGCACGGCCGCCCGCCGCCCCGTTCCGCTCCCACATCGTGGTGGAGACGATGGCGAGGACGAACGCCCAGATCCCGATCCAGATATCGCGTCCGATCACCTTCATGAGCGTGAAGGTCTGGATGGCGGCGTCGTTGCCCGCGTGCGAAGCGATGGTCTGGGCGGCGGCGTAGCCGGCGGCATCGGCGAACTCGCTGGTCCCGATCCAGGCGCCGGCAACGCCGGCGGGCAGACCGAGCGCCCTGCTCGCGAGCGGCAGAAAGAAGATCATGACGAGCGCCCAGAGCGAGACGATGGAGATGCTGATGGCGACGTGTTCCTTGTCCGCCTTCACCGCCCCACCGACGGCGATCGACGCCGACACGCCGCAGACCGCGCCACCCGCGCCGAGCACGGCGGCGAAGCGCTTGTCGAGACCGAACACGCGGGTCGCGACGAAGAACATGGTCAGCCATGTGGTGAGCGAGACGATGGTCGCCTGCAGGAACGCGACCGGGCCGGCCGTGACGATGGCGGTGAGCGGCAGGGTGGCGCCGAGCAGCACGATCCCGGTCTTGATGTAGTACTCGGTGCGGAGCGACGCTTCCAGCCAGTCGGGCATCTTCGCCAGGTTGCCCACGACGAGGCCGAGCAGGAGCGCGACGAGCGGCGCCTCCAGGCTGTAGGTATGGAAGAAGCGGCTCTGACTGACCACGAGTATCAGTGTGGAGGCGAGGAATATGAGCGTAAAGCCGGGCAGGAACTGTTTCGCCCGGAAGCCCATGACCGCCGTGCTCAGCGTGAAGATGACGCCGAACACCGCGAACAGCAGGATGTAGCGCGGCCAGGTCCCGGCGAAATGCTCCGTCACACGGGAGAAAGCGGTCCAGTCCTGAGGCGGGCTGACGGCGAGCGGAACGAGCGTGCTACCCGCCAGGAAGAAGACGATCGCGACCATGACGATGCCCAGTCCCAGCCATACCGCCCACCAGTCTTCCTTCTTCCAGAGAGATGAGATACCGTTCCCCGTCGTCATGGGACGTGCTCCTCTCGCATCGCGTGGGCCCCGTCCGGGCCAGGGTGATCGGTGGCACGCTCCCGGTGGCGGCCGTACCGGGAGACATGCCAATGAAGCGCACGTTGCGCGCACTGCTTGAAGAAGGGGACTTCGACCGCATCGCCGGGCTGGCGGCGGAATCGAAGCGCGTACTGGGACTGCTCACGGCGCTCACGTTCGACGCCGATCCGCTGATCGCGTGGCGCGCCGTGCGGGCCATGGGAATCGCGGCGGGCCGCATCGCGGACGATCGGCCCGAGTTCGTGCGCGAACACCTGCGCCGCCTGCACTGGCTGCTGAGCGAGGAGTCGGGCGGGATCTGCTGGCGCGCGCCGGAGGCGATGGCCGAGATCGTGCACGGGCGGCCCGCGCTCTTCGCGGACTGGGTGCCGATCGTCGCACACCTCATCCTGGAAGCGGCGGAAGAGGATCTCGCGCATTTCCGGCCCGGCATGCTCTGGGCCGTGGGTCGCCTGGGCCCGCTCACCGCAGGCGACTCGGAAGTGGAACCTGTCGTGGTCGCGGCGCTCGACCATCCGGACCCGCAGGTACGGGGCACGGCGGTCTGGTGTCTCGCGCGAATCGGGCGGACGGAGGTCCTCGCCCACCGCCAGGACCTCCGGTCCGACGAGGGCGGGTTCGATCTCTTCGAAGAAGGCGTCCTTCGTCATACCACCGTGGCCCGGGTTCTGGAAGGGGCGCTCGGCGGCGAGCCCGTCGCCTGACGGACGGGCTCAGTCGTCTGCGTGTCGGGCGCGGAGCATCGCCTCGACCAGCGCGGCCGTCGTGTGAGGATCCGCCTCGACGGCGGGCTCGTGTCCCAGCTCACGCAGCGCCCCGGACGCGATGGGGCCGATGCTCGCGAAGCGCGTTTCCTTCAGTGAATCGCCGTACAGCCGGACCAGCGACCGCGCCGTGCTACCGCTGGTGATGGTGACCCAATCGATACGGCCGCTCTCGAGGGCCGCCGCGACATCGGGGTCCGCCTCCTCCACGTCCCCGCTCGTGTAGGCCACGACCGGATCCACGATGGCGCCGGCCTCGACCAGCGCGTCCGCGAGCACGTTACGGCCCCGGCTCCCGCGCACCACGAGGAAGCGCTTGGCGCGCGCATCCGCAACCAGCGCGCGGGCCAGCGACTCGGCAACGAACTCGTCCGGCACGAGGTCGGCGCGAAGCGCGAAACGGCCCAGCCGTTCGGCGGTCTCCGAACCGATCGCCGCGATCTTCGCCGCGCCCAGGCGGCGCGCGTCGCCGCCGCGCTCGAAGAGCCGGCCGAGGAAGCGGTCGACGCCGTTCGGGCTCGAGAACACGAGCCAGTCCCGGGTCGCGAGCGAGTCGAGCGCCGTGTCCACGGGCGTCCAGTCGGGCGGGTCGGCGATGCGGATCGCCGGTGAGAGGATGACCTCGGCGCCGAGCGCCGACAACCGCGCGCGCAGCTTCTCCGAGGGGACGGGCGACCCGGGCACCAGCACGCGCGTCCCGAAGAGCGGCCGCGCAGCGAACCAGGACACGTCGGGCGCCCGCTCCACGACCTCGCCCACGATGCAGAGCGCGGGCGGCCGGAGCCCGCGCTGCTCGATCACGTCGGCCACCGTGCCCAGCGTGCAGCGCACCGCCGTCTGGTCCGCGCGGCTGACCCAGCGCACGATGGCGACCGGGGTGTCGGGCGAGCGGCCCCGCTCGATGAGTGCGGCGCTCCACTCGCGCGCGCGGCCCATGCCCATGTAGAAGACGAGCGTGCCGGGGAACGCCGCCAGGGCGCCGTAGTCGAGATGGGATTTCGTCTTGTCGTTCCGCTCGCGGCCGGCGATCAGTGCGAGCGCCGACGCATCGTCCTGCTGCGTCACGGGGATCTCGCAGTACGCGGCGGCCGCGAGTCCCGCGGTGATGCCGGGCACGATCTCGAAGGGGACGCCGGCCGCGCGCAGGGCCGCCGTCTCGTCGGCGCCGCGCCCGAACACGGACGGGTCACCGCCCTTGAGCCGGGTCACGGTCCGCCCGCGGAGCGCTTCCGCGATCATCCGGTCCGTGATCTCGTCGGGTGTGAGCGCGCGGCCCGTGCCGGGCCGGCCCAGCGGAACCCGTTCCGCGCCGGGCGCGACGTGCGCGAGCGTGGCCGGGTTCACCAGATAGTCGTACAGCACGATGTCGGCGGCGGCGAGGCACTCCACCGCGCGCAACGTGAGCAGGCCGGGGTCGCCCGGGCCCGCGCCGACCAGGTAGACGGTCCCCGGTGTCACGGGCGCTGGGGCGTTCACGGGGTCCCGCCGGCGCCGTTCCATCCCGCGTGGTCGGCGATCCCGGTGATCGCGGCGCGGAACTCCGGGTGCTGGCCGAGCGGCGGGAGCAGCTCGACAGTGAGCGGGTGCAGGGCTTTCCGGACGTCCGCGACGAGCGGTTCGATGTCACGCTCGACGTGCCCCTCGCTGGCGAGGAAGAGGGGCAGCACACGGACCCGCCGTGCGCCGTCGCGCGCGGCTTCCGAGGCCACGTCGAGCAGCGTCGGCGGCGTGCAGTCCATGTAGGCGAGACGCACGCGGCCGGGGCCGAGATCCGCGGCCAACGAGTCGACCACACCCTCGACGGAATTGCGCCAGCGCGCGTCGCGACTGCCGTGGGCGATCAGGATCAGCACGTCGTTCACACCTCTGCCGGCCGGGCCGGCCGCGTCGGCGGCGCCGGGGACGGCCTCGCTCCCTCGACCAGGTGACGTCCGATGCGCGCCTCGGCCTGGCCGGCGGCGCGGGCGAACCCGGCTCTCGTGGTCGTGATGGCGACATGGGCGGCGACCGCCTGGTCGAGCTGGCCCGCGCTCCAGAGCCGGACGCCCTCCAGGTCGGCATCCTCGTCGATTGACCCGAACGAGTTGAAATCGACCACGGTCAGGGGCCTCGTGGCAAGGTCGCGCGAATCGACCAGGGCGGACGCCTCGATCACCGGCTCCGTCTGGTCGATGCCGAAGAACACGACATCGGCATCGGCAATCGCGCGCAGGACGCGCTCATCGAGGTAGGAATGCACGCGCAGCCGCTTGCCGTTGCCGAGCGCAGCGCGCAGTTGCTTCATCTGTCCATGGTGGTCGCGGTACACCGCCGTGATGCGGCGCGGAGGCACCCGGTACTGTTCGGTCAGCGCGGAAAGCACGGCGCGCGACGTCGTCGATCCGCCGATCACCACATGGCGCAGCTCGTCGGCCATCACGCCGTCCACCTCGAAGACGCGCGCGATCGCGGCCGTGCAGTACCCGGTGCTGAATTCGCCCCAGGCCGTCCGGGCGGAGACGTCGCCCGCGAGGGCGACCGCCTCTTCGACCATGGCGATCGCGCGCGAGCCCGCGGTCCCGGCGCACTGCGCCAGGCGGCAGGCCGTCTGCAGCTGCGCCGAGACGTCGCGGTCACCCGGCAGGTCGCTGTTCAGGCCGCATGCGGTGCGCAGCAGGTGGTGGCGGGCGTCGTCGCCGCGCAGCACGTTGACCTCGAGACCGTCCGGCTCGCTGCCGAACAGCTCGGTCCGGATCCGCCGGATCAGCCGATCGCGGGCCGCGGCGCCATCGCTTTCCGGCAGCCAACCGTAGAATTCGATGCGCTGGCAGGTGTTCCAGACGATGGCTTCGCAGACGGGCGTCCGCTCGCGAACCCACGCGAGGAACGACTGCAGCGACTTGTGCGATTTCCTGACACGGCCGAACGCCGTCGGATCGCTGTGCCGGATGGCGGGACCGCCGCCGTGACGGAGACCGCCCGCGAGCGACACGCCGATCAGCACGAACGACGCCGGTTCGACCTGTGTGGCCGCGTCGGCACCCGCGCCCAGCAGCGGGGTGCGCCCTTCCTTCGCCGCCGGCAGCGGTTTCGCGCCGTGCAGTACGATGTGACGGAGCGCCGCGACGAACGGTGGATAGGTGTGAAGAGGACACGTCGCCCCCGAGGCCGCCGCCGCGAACCCCAGCTCCACCTCGAGCACATCCCCGCTCCCACCGCTCCCGCGCCCGGTCCCGCAAACGCCTCCGCCTCCGCTCCCACCACCCGCGAAGTCCACCTGAACGCGTTCCGCCGGCCATCCCAGCCGTTGGGTGGTCAGCTCGGCCGTGCGCCGTACCTGCGCCCGCCACGAGTCATGGCCCTCACCGCGCGCATGGAACCGCAGTCCGGTCGTGTCCGGTCGGAGCCCCTTCGCCTGTACGTCCTCGGCGATCAGCCGGGCGAGCGCGCTGATGTACGCCGCATCGTCGTACCAGGCGGCGCGCACAGAAACGCTGAGGCGCCGGCCGCGGCGCCGGAGCGCGCGGTAGAGGGCGGGCATGAACGCCCCGGTGCCGTGCGCGCTGTACTGCGGCTGCAGCGGGACAATGACGAGCTCCTCGATGCCTTCGTCGATCATGCGGCCGAGCAGCGACCCGACGCCGTGACGGGCGCCGGCCACGAGCGTGAAGACCTTCCAGCCCTCGGGCAGCACGGCCGTGAGCGCGGCGCCGACCTCGGGCAGGATGGCGGAACGGTCCGGCTCCGCGCGGCGGCCCGCGAGGCGGCCCAGCCAGGCGGCGACCCGCCCGCCCCGCGAGGGATGCGCGTCCACCAGCAGTGCCGCCGAGCGGTGTGTTCCGGGCGGGGCGAAGTCCGGCGGATTCGCGGCCTGGGGACGGAGTCTCTGCAGAATCGACACGGACCCGCCTACGTCCCGCGCTCGACGAGCGTCGCGATGTGATCGCGCGTGCGGCGGGCGAGGCCCGGATCGCGGCCGTCGGTGAACACGGCGATGGTCGCGTCACCGTGCGTCAGGGTGGCGCCGAAGCTGACCTGCGACCGCTCCGCGGAGGACGCGTCGCAGACCAGCGCCCGGGTTCGTTGCGCGGCTTCGAAGACCGCCGTGTTGGCGGCCGGATCGTCGGTCGCGACGACGACGAGGAAGGCGCCGTCGACGTGGTGCGGCGCGAACCGTTCGCGCACCCAGTCGATGCAGCCTTCCGCGATCGCGGCCCGCACGCCGTCCGCCACCGCCGGCGACACCAGCGTCACCCGCGCGCCGGCCCGGGCGAGCGTGAGCGCCTTGCGTGCCCCGATGGTGCCACCGCCCACCACGACGCACGGCCGGTCCCGGAGGTCGAGCCCGACGGGCAGGAAGCGGAGCGCGGCCAGCGCGTCGGCGGGCCTGCCGTCGCCGGTCATGGCGATCCCTCCGCCGCGGCGAGGCTCTGGCGCCGACGCGCGGCCGCGCCGACGAGCGACGGTGCCCAGGTCTCGACACCGAGGGCGTGCAGGTGGATGTACGCGGCAAGCACGTTGCGGTAGCAGAGGCCGTCGTGCTCGCCGTCGAACCCGTGCCCGCGTCTCACCTTGAACGCGAAGGTGACCCGGTCGGTGGCCGCCGATTCGAGGAACGTGTAGTGGAACTCGTGGCCGCGGAACGTCTCGCCCACGTCGAAGAACGGGTTCGGCTGCACCGACTCGAGCACTGCGTAGCCGTGACCGTTCGGCCGTTCGCCGAACCCGTAGATGGCCGGAACGGCACCCGACATCGGGTACACCGATCCATCCATGTGCAACTCTTCGCCCAGGTATACCGCGCCGCCGCACTCGGCGTAGATCGGCAGCCCGTCCTCGACGCAGTCGCGGAGCGATGCACGGAATGCCGTGTTCCGGGCCAGTCCTTCGGCGAGCGTCTCGGGGAATCCGC
Organism: uncultured Gemmatimonadales bacterium; assembly: GCA_963786235.1. Classification (GTDB taxonomy): domain Bacteria; phylum Gemmatimonadota; class Gemmatimonadetes; order Longimicrobiales; family RSA9; genus CAWAYJ01. The sequence goes on along the minus strand of CAWAYJ010000004.1, from coordinate 178,942 downwards.
CGCCTATGTAGAGCGCGTCCACGTCGGGCAGCCCGGTATCGCGCAACGGCGAGATCTCGACCAGTTCCGCGCCCTCGCGCTCGAGCGCCTCGAGATTCTCGGCGTAGTAGAACTGGAACGCGGCATCCCGGAAGATGCCGATTCGTGGCCTGCCTTCCGGCCTCACGTCCACGACGCTCCGCGCGGGCCGCGCCGACACGTCCAGCTCGGGCGCCCGTGCCGCGACATTGCGGATCCGGTCGAGGTCGAGGTGGGCCTCGACGATGCCCGCGGCCGCAGCCACCGCGTCGTCGAAACCGACGTGCTCCTCGGGCGGAACGAGGCCGAGATGCCGCTCCGGGAAGGGCGCCGTATCGAGACGTGGGATCGAGCCGAGCACCGGCACTCCGCACTCCGCCTCGATCGCATCGCGCAGCACCGATTCGTGCCGTTTGCCGGCGACCCGGTTCAGGATCACACCGCCGATGTCGACATCCGGATCGAGGTGCTGGCAGCCGAGCACGACGGCCGCGGCCGTGCGCGTCGTCTTGGTTCCGTCCACGACGAGCAGGACCGGAATGGAAAGCAGCTTGGCCAGTTCCGCGGAGCTGTACGTGCCCTTGTCGTCCGAACCGTCGTAGAGGCCGCGGTTGCCTTCCACCACGGCCACGTCCGCGTTCGCCGCCGCGCCGGCGAACGACTGCGCCGCCGCCGAGGGCGGCATCAGGAACAGGTCGAGGTTCCGGCACGGGACACCGGTGGCCCGCGTCAGCCACTCGGCGTCGATGTAGTCGGGTCCTTTCTTGAAGGGTGCCACCACGAGGCCCTGCCGGGTCCAGGCTCGGGCCAGGCCGACGGCGACCAGCGTCTTACCGCCTCCCCCGCCCGTCGCGGATACCAGGACCCGTGGCACCTTCATGGATCTACGCCATCTCGATGAAGCCGCACGGGCAGATTTCCGCACACTTCGAACAGCCCGTGCAGTTCTGCAGCTTCCAGCCGTAGAGCACGCCCTTCTGCATCGGCTTCTCGATGGCCTGGTCCTGGCAGTACATCCAGCACTTCTCGCAGTCGAAGCAGTAGCCGCAGCTCATGCAGCGTTGCGTCTCCGCGATCGCCGCGTCCACGGTCAGGCCCACGCTCACCTCGCGGTCCGGATCGGCGAACCGCTCCGTCACCTCCAGCTCCTGCGGCCGCGCGCGCTCCAGCTTCTGGTAGTGGCTCAGCTGCATCCGGTCCGTCCGGATCACCGTCATCCGGTCTTCCGGCACCGGCTTGCCCGTGAACGACCGCTCGATCGCCTCGGCCGCTCGCCGGCCGTGGCCCACCGCCGTCGTGGCCAGATCGAGCGCGGTCGCATCGCCGCCCGCCCAGACGCCGTCCACCTTCGTCTTGCCGTAGCCGTCGACCTTGATCCAGTTCTTCCCCTCGATCAGCGGCTCGAAGCCGCCGAAGTCGGGCGACTGGCTGACCGCTGAGATCACGGCGCTGGCCGGCAGCTCGAACTCCGAGCCCTCGATGGGGACCGGACGCCGCCGGCCCGACTCGTCCGGCTCGCCCAGCTCCATCCGGATCGCGCGCATCGCGACGACCCTGTCGCCTTCCCTGCGGAACCCGGTCGGCGCGGCGAGGAACTCGATGTTGATGCCTTCCGCCAGTGCCTCGTCCACCTCGTGCTCGATCGCGGGCATCTCGGCGCGCGTGCGCCGGTACAGGATCGTCACATTCGCGCCCAGCCGCTTGCAGATGCGCGCCGCGTCGATCGCCGTGTCGCCACCACCCACGATGATGACCACCACGTCCTTGCCCAGCTCCAGCTTCTCGCCATGGTGGAAGCGGCTGAGGAAGTCGACGCCGGAGAATACGTTGGGCGCGTCCTCGCCATCCACGCCGAGCCGGACGCCCTGCTGCGCGCCGATCGCGACGTACACCGCGTCGTGCGTCGCCTGCAACTCCTCGAGCGTGATATCCTTGCCGATCTTCACGCCGCACTTGAGCTCGACGCCCAAGTCGAGGATCCGCTGGATCTCGGCCATGAGCACGGATTCCGGCAGCCGGTAGCCCGGGATCCCCCAGAGCAGCATGCCGCCCGGCTTCTCCAGCGCTTCGAAGACCGTGACGCCGTAGCCGCGGCGGGCGAGCTGGTAGGCGCAGGACAGGCCGCTCGGCCCGGCGCCCACGACCGCGACGCGCTGCGTCTTCGTCTCGTCCGTCAGCTTCTTCAGCGCGAGACCGTGCTCGAGGCCGAAGTCGCCGATCGAGCGCTCGACCATGTTGATGCCGACGGCGCCCTCGAGCTCCTTGCGGTTGCATTCGGTCTCGCAGGGAGCGGGACAGACGCGACCGCAGATGGAGGGGAACGGACTGGTGTCCGTGTAGATCTCCCAGGCCTGCGTGAACGCCTGTTCGACGGACCGGCCCTCACGCCCGGCGTGGGCGATGGCCGTGAGGAACTCCCGGACCCGGTTGCCGCTCGGGCAGGTGTCCCGGCAGGGCGGCTTCTTCTCGACGTGCTTCGGCCGCAGGGGCGACTGCTCGCGGCCACCACTACCACCCATACCTCTCGATCCGAAGCTTTTCTTTTTCTTCTTGACGACTTTCACCGATACCTCCCGGGGTCCCTCCCCGCACCCGTAGACTCATGCGCACCCGGAGCGGGCGGCACGGCGCGGACACGCCGTACCGCCGTACTCGGGCCAACCTGGCCTTTAACGAACCGTCATCACCCGCCGGCGGCGCCTTCGACGTGCGGGACCTCGATGTAGCTCCCGCCGAAGTACGTGTAGACGCACCGTCCGGAATCGATGAGCTCCCGGATCGCCGCCTTGCACGTGGCCTTGTCGCACTGGTCGCCGAATTTCGCGACCATGGCCTTGGTCAGGTCACCGGCCTTGAACTTCTTCTTGCCCTGATACTCGCTGACCATCGCATACATGGCCTCTGCCACTTCGTGGACCGCGACCGCCATGAGGCACCTCCTATTGTCGGATCTGTGCGGACCGCTTGTAGCTCAAGCCCGCGAACCTGAAATCGTCAATGTGTTCCTTGCTGAACTCGATGCCGGTCAGCCGGAAGAACTTCGGCCAGCCGATCCGCTCGATGTACTCGCCCATCCGCTCGAACCGGCGCGCGCCGTTCGCCCACACCTCGACGATGTTCCGCACGGCTTCCGTGACCTCCGGCCAGCGCGGCGGGTTGTTCGGGATGAAGGGGATCGCGAGCTTCGAGAACGTGGGCTCGGAGCGGGCGTTCGAAACCTTGCCGCCCACCCAGATCGAGACCCCGTCGTTCAGCGCATCCGCCATCGGCAGGGCCGGGCAGACCGAGAAGCAGTTCGCGCAGAACATGCAGCTCTCTTCGTCGATCTCGACCGTCGGCTGACCGTTCTCCGTGGCCGGCCGGATTGCCGCCGTCGGGCACGAGGCAATCACGTTCGGGATCTCGCAGATCTTGTTGAGGCCACCCTGCACCCGCGGCGGGCGCCGGTGGATCCCCAGGATCGCGATGTCCGAGCAGTGCACGGCGCCGCACATGTTGAGACAGCAGGCCAGCGCGATGCGCAGCTTGCCGGGCAGCTTCCGCTCCGTGAAGTACTCCGACAGGTCGTCCATCACGGCCTTGACCACGCCCGAGGCGTCGGTCGCCGCGGAGTGGCAGTGCACCCAGCCCTGCGTGTGCACGATGTTCGAGATCGCGTTGCCGATCCCACCCACCGGATGGCCCAGCTTCGCCAGGTCCGCCAGCAGCGGCTCGATCAGCGATTCATCCGTGAGCAGGAACTCCACGTTGTTGCGGCTCGTGAACCGCAGGTGACCGCCGCAGTACTTCTCAGCCAGGTCCGCGAACTCCCGGATCCGGGTCGTGCTGAGCAGCCGGGGCGATGCCGCGCGCACCGTGTACAACCGGTCGCCCGACTTCGCCTCGTGCACCATCACGCCCGGCCGCAGGATCTCGTGGAACTTCCACTGGCCGTAGTTCTTCTTGATTACGGGGGGCAGGAACCTCTCGTAGTTGGGAGGTCCGATATCCGTCCGTCGTTGTGTCGCTGTTGCCATCGTATGTTCTCCAGGACGTTTTTCGTATTCGCCTTGGGCCGTACACCCGGATTCCGCCGGGCGCCGGACCTACCCAACCACGACTTCCTCTTCCTCTTCTTCCTCGTCACCCTCTTCGTAATATTCCTCGTAGAACACGTAAGGGTTATCCCGCGGGTGCGCGATCATCTGCGGCAGCGGATCGACTTCGATCGCCTCGAGGAAGTTGCCCAGACCGACGCGCTGGATCAACTCACCCACGCGCTCCCGGTTCTTGCCGTGCTCGCCCCAGAACTCCCAGATCCGCTCGATCAGGTCCTTCAGGTCATCGTAGGGCGCCTCCAGCTTGACGAACGGCACCAGCACCGAGGAAAGCAGCGCGCCCTGGACGATGGGCGCCTTGGCGCCCAGCAGGATCATGGCGCCCCGGTCGTCGCCCGGGCTCAGCGCCTTGGGCATGGCATTGATGCAGTGCATGCACTTGACGCAGTTCTCGTCGTCGATGGTCAGCGTCGCACCGTCCCATTCCATGCACTGCGTCGGGCAGCGGCCGCAGACGTCCTTCTGGATGTCGAGCCCGCCTTCGGCCGCGACCTTGACCTCGGCCTGGTCGATCTTGATCTGGTCACGCCACGTGCCGATGATCGACATGTCCGCGCGCGCGATCGAGGCGACACAGTCGTTCGGGCAGCCCGCACACTTTATCTTGAACTTGTACGGGAAGGCCGGACGGTGGAGCTCATCCTGGAAGTGCTGCGTCAGGTGGTTCGTGATGTGCAACGTGTCGTAGCAGGCCCACTCGCAGCGGGCCGGCCCCACGCAGCAGCTGGGGGTGCGCAGGTCGGAACCCGAGCCGCCCAGGTCGAAATCGTTGGCCGTCAGCTCGTTGAACGTGGGCTCCAACTCGTCGGTCGTCGTGCCGAGCAGGATCATGTCGCCCGTCGAGCCGTGCATGTTCGTGAGTCCGGAACCATGCCGGTCCCAGATGTCGCAGATCGTGCGCAGCGCGTCGGCCGTGTAGAACCAGCCGCTCGGATGGTTGACGCGGAGCGTATGGAAGTGCGCGATGTTCGGGTATTCCTTCGGCAGGTCATTGTAGCGACCGATGACACCGCCGCCGTACCCGAGTACGCCCACGATTCCGCCGTGCTTCCAGTGCCCGATCTTCTCCTTGTAGGACCGCTCCAGCAGCGCGAGCAGGTCCTTGCACATGTCCTTCTTGTCGGCGGCCTGCTTGATCTGGGTCACGAAGCTGGGCCATGTTCCCTTCTCCAGCTCGTCCAGCATCGGGGTGCCGCTCCCGTTTGACTCCGCCATGGTTCTCTCCTTTTGACACGGCGCGTGGCGTGGCCGCCACGCCGCGCGTCACGTCAATTGCAGTCTCTTTCTCACACTCAGCACGAGCTTGTACAACGTCGTCAGAAGCAGTCCGCCGACCCCGTAGACGCCGATCGTGATGGCGATCTCGGGCAGGGTGGGCGCGTACTCGGTGACGATCCCGAGCGGGGACGGAATGAAACCTGCCACCACCAGCGCGAGCCCCTTCTCGATCCAGAGCGCGGTGATGGCACCGGCGCAGAGGATGGCGAGCCAGCGCTCCTGCCGGCGTACGGAAGGAATCAACAGAAACACGGTGCACGCCACGGCGAGCAGATTGCCGGTCCAGGTCCAGGGCCGGAGGGCGGCGTGGCCCTCGAGACCCGTGAAGACGTAGGCGAAGGCGTGGACGTCGTGCGGGATCGCGCTGTACAGCGCCGTGAACAGCTCGACCCCGAAGAAGAACAGGTTGATCGTCATCGCGTACGTGACGATCGTGCCCAGCGCCTGCAGCGCCTGCTTGCCCGCGTCGAAGCCGCCGAAGCGGCGGACCGCCAGCGCAAGCAGGATCAGCAGGCTGGGGCCGGTCGCGAAGGCGGAGGCGAGGAAGCGCGGCGCCAGGATCGCGGTCATCCAGAAGGGGCGCGCCTCGAGCCCGGAGTAGAGGAACGCGGTCACCGTGTGGATGCTCACCGCCCACGGGATCGACAGGTAGATGAGCGGCCGGACCCAGCGGGGCGGCGGCAGCTGTTTCCGTTCCGCCTCGATGGAAACGCTGCCGATTACGAGGTTGAGCAGCAGGTATCCGGTCAGTGCCATGAAGTCCCAGAACATCATCGAGTGCGGCGTCGCATGAAGCACGACGTTCAGCACGCGCCGCGGCTGGCCCATGTCGACGAAGATGAAGAGCATGCAGACCAGCACGGCGGACACGGCGAGGAACTCGCCCAGGATGACCATGCGGCCGAAGGCCTTGTAGTCGTGCAGGTAGTAGGGCAGCACGACCATGACGGCGGACGCGGCGATCCCGACCATGAACGTGAACTGGGCGATGTAGATGCCCCAGGAGACGTCGCGGTTCATGCCCGTGATGGTCAGCCCCTCGCTCAGCTGCCGCGCGTACGCGATCCCGCCCAGCGCGATCAGCAGGCCCCAGAACGCCAGCAGCAGCCAGTAACGCCTGCCGCCCCGGAACACGTTGTCCAGCATGTGCTATGCCCTCCCGTCCGCGTCCACCGGGAAGACCGCGGGGACGATGTAGAAGACGTTGGGCCCGGTCCCGAGCCCTTCCCTGCGGACGATCGTGTTCGCCTCGTTCAGGACCCGGTTCACCTCCGAGCCCGGGTCGCCGAGGTCGCCGAACACGAGCGCGCCCTCGCCACCGGGAAGCGCGTTTACCGCTTCCACGCACGCGGGCAGTTGGCCGATGCGTATCCGTTCCGCGCAAAAGGTGCACTTCTCGACGACGCCGGCCATGCGCGTCGGAAAGTCGGAGAGCGGGTTGCCGTCGGCGTCCCGCTCGACGAACGGAGCGGGGTCGCGCCAGTTGAAGCTGCGCGAGCCGTACGGGCAGGCGGCCATGCAGTAGCGGCAGCCGATGCAACGGTGCATGTCCATCATCACGATGCCGTCCTGCTCCCGCTTCCAGGTCGCGCCCGTCGGGCACACCTTCACGCAGGGCGGATTCGTGCAGTGGTTGCAGAGCACCAGCACCGGCGCCTCGCGGATCGCGGCGGGCGAGTGCAGATGGACCTGGTCGGGGAACACGTGCTCCCAGCTCTCGGTCCAGACCCACTTCACCTCTTCACTGACGTCGGGAATGCGCGGTACGTTGTGCACCCGGTCACAGGCGGCGACGCACGCGTCGCGCACCTCTGGACGCAGGCACTTCGCCACATCCACCACCATGGCCCACTGCCGGCCCTCGGCGGCGGGCTCGCCCCCGCCACGCTGCCGGCCGGTCAGCACGGAGCCGAGCACGGGCAGTCCGATGCCAGCGCCGATCGTGCTGCTGCCGAGCCGTTTCAGGAAGCGGCGCCGACTCTCGTTCATGGCTCAGCGTCCTTCCGGGTTCACGTGACAGTTCCAGCACGTCGGCTTGACGTCCGAGTACGTGTGGCAGCGGTCGCAGAACGCCTCGTGGTCGCCGTGGCAGGTCAGGCACGTGCCGGTCAGGCTCATCTCGACCTGCGTGCCGGCCGCCGTGGTGAAGAAACGCTGGCCGTTGCGCACCACGTCGTTGCGCCACTGGTTCAGCAGCTTCGCGTGGTTGCCGCGCATGAAGAGCGTGTCTTCGACGCAGCCGGACGGATCGACCGCGCGCGCGAGCACGGGACGCTCCGGGTCGGCCGCGGAGGCCAGTCCATTCCACACCGGCAGGGCACCCAGCAGCAGGAAGGCCCCGAGGCCGACCGCGATCAGGCTCCGGTCTTTCATCGCGCTTCGACTCCCTTCCCCACCAACAGTTCCTCTTCGTCTTCCTCCATGCCCGGGATTGGCTCGAGCCGGAGGTTGTGCGTACGCCGCTTCTCGCCCTCGAACACGGTCGCGTTGGCGACCAGCTCGCTGATGCCGGTTACCTTCACGCCCGGCGCCCAGTAGTCGCACACCGTGACCAGCGTGGCCCGGTCGATGGCGCACATGGCCGCCAGCTGGTTCACGCCGTGCCGCTCCTGCACGTGGCGCACGGCGTTGCCGCGCGGCAGCCCACCGCGCAGCCGCATCTCCATGTTCTCGTCCGTGCCCAGGCCGGCGCCGCCGCCGCAGCAGAAAGTCTGCTCCCGGATCGTGTTCTCCGGCATCTCGAAGAAGTTCTTGCAGACGTTCCGGATCACGTAGCGCGGCTCCTCGAAGATCCCCATGGCGCGTGCGGGATTGCAGGAGTCGTGGAACGTCACGCTGATGTGATCGTTGCGCGAGGGATCCAGCTTCAGCTTGCCGTGCCGGATCACATCCGCGAGGAACTCCATGAGGTGGATGGTGCGGGTCGAGCGGGCGTTCTCGAAGACGGTGCCGGTGATGGGCGAGCGCGGCACCTCGAGGAAGTCGGGCGGCCCGTTCATGGTGTCCATGTACTGGTTGACCACGCGCCACATGTGGCCGCATTCGCCACCCAGCACCCACTTCACGCCCAGCCGTTTCGCCTCGGCGAAGACCTTGGCGTTGAGCCGCTTCATGACCTCGTGCGAGGTAAAGAGGCCGAAGTTGCCGCCGTCCGACGCGTAGGTGCTCCAGGTGTAGTCGAGCCCCAGCTCGTGGAAGAGCAGCATGTACGCCATGCAGGTGTAGATGCCCGGTTCCGCCACGAAGTCGCCGGAAGGCGTGAAGAACAGGATCTCGGCGCCCTTCTTGTTGATCGGGATGTCGACCCGGATCCCGGTCGCTTCCTCGATGTCGTCGGCCATGAACTCGAGGGTGTCGACGAGGCCGTGCGGCTGGATGCCGAGGTGGTTGCCGAAGCGGTAGCAGTTGGCGACCGGCTCGATCACCCAGTTGACGTAGAGGCCGAGCAGGCCCAGCAGCTCGCGCCCCATCATCGTGATCTCGGCGGTGTCGATGCCGTACGGGCAGAAGACCGAGCAGCGTCGGCATTCCGTGCACTGGAAGAAGTAGTAGAACCACTCCTTGATCACGTCCTCGGTCAGTTCGCGCGCGCCCGCCAGCTTGCCGAACACCTTGCCCAGGGTGGTGAAGTCCTTACGGTAGATCGAGCGCAGCAGTTCGGCCCGCAGCACTGGCATGTTCTTCGGGTCGCCGCTGCCGATGAAGAAGTGGCACTTGTCGGCGCAGGCGCCGCAGCGGACGCAGATGTCCATGAAGAGCTTGAAGGAGCGGTATTTCGTCAGCCGTTCCGCCATGCCGTCGAGCACGGTCTTCTTCCAGCCCTCGGGCAGCTTCCAGTCCTCGTCGGTCACCGCCCAGTCGCGCGCATTGGGCAGGTCGAGGACTTTCAGGTTCTTGGCCTTGCCGGGATAGATGAACGTGCCCGGCCGGAGGTCCACGGGCGTGTCCATCCAGGGCGTCGCCGGCGGGCGCTTCTCGATCTGCAGCAGCTGTTCCTGCTTGTAGTAGCCAGGTTCGTCGAAGCCGGACATCGATCTATTGCCTCTCGACCGGCACGCCGGCCCCGATCATCTTTTCCCTGAGCTCGTCCTCGTACTCCTCGTACGTGTGGACCTCGACGGGATAGTCCCAGGGATTGACGTGGTGCACGGCCCGGTTGTTGTTGGCCAGGTTGCGCGTGGGGCTCAGGAACACGCCGGGCATGTGCATGAGCTTGCCCAGTGGGAAGTAGACGAGCAGCACGCACACCAGGAACAGGTGTCCGTAGAACAACGGGTTGATCGACGCGGGCACCGCCGGCGCGAAGTGCGTCAGGCTCAGGAGCAGCGCCTTCACGCTCGCGATGTCCGTCTTCGCCAGGTGGCGCAGCCAGAACCCGCTGCCGGCGATGCCGATCAGCAGGAACAGCGCGAAGTAGTCTCCCACCAGCGAGATGTAGCGGACTTGCGGGTTCGACAGCCGGCGGTACAGCAGGTAGAGCAGCGCCGCCAGCAGGATGACGGTGGTCAGGTAGAGGACCGGCAACCCGATCTCGAAAAAGCCGTCCGCGCTCTCCAGGAAGGAGACGAACACGGGCACCGGATCGGTGAACAGACGCAGGTGGCGGAGCAGCACGATCGCCAGCGCCCAGTGCATGGCCATCGCCCCGATCCAGAGTGACAGATCGGTGTCGTAGACCAGCCGTTTGTCTTCCGTGAGGCGCGTCTTCGTGTTGCGCAGCAGCGAGCGGAAGAAGAGCACCTCGAGCGCCATCCGTCCGAGCGCAGTCCACCCGTTGTGCGGGTTCTCCAGCTTCTGCTGCCGGATCCAGGGCAGGGAGCGCTGCTGGCCGCACGTCGTCGGAATGCGGAAGGGGACGGGCACGCGCGCCCATGCCAGGACCTTCCACGCGAAGCCCACGACGAAGAGCGTCACCGCGGCGTAGGGCAGCACGACCCCGAACACGGTATGCAGACCGGCGGCCGCGCCCAACATGCCCAGCCCGAACAGGCCGGCCACCAGTGCGAAGGCGATCAGTACGTTCATCCCGGCTCCCGTTCCACCACCGCCCGGTTCGTACGCGTGACGACCCAGGGGATGTTCTTCTTCAGCTCGTTGATGCGGAGCGTGGTGACGCGCTCGCGGTACTCGACAAAGAGATCGAAGGCGACGAGGGCGGCAGCATCGATCCGGCCTTCCAGCTCCGTCAGCTCGGCGCGCAGGGCGGGCTCGTCCAGGGCTTCACCCAGCTCGGCGCGGATCGCATCCTTCAGGCGGAAGACGAAACCGATGGCCGTGGAGGGAGACATCTGCTGGACGGCACGGATGCGGACGATCTCGTCGAGCCCGCGCTTCGTTGCTTCGGCGTCCGCTCCATCGAGGAGCGCTTCCAGAAGGACCTGTGTGCCCGTGCGGAGACTGTGTCCCACCGGGTTGGCGAAGGGATCCCGCTCGCGGGTCCACGCCGCCGACGCCTCCGCAGGGTATGCCGCCAGACTGTCCTCGACCCAGCGGCCGAGAATCCGGTCGGTGCGGCGTTTCAACTCGTCCCGTAGCATGGATCTCCCCTCCACCCGAGAGTACTGCCACCCCACTGTTCTGACCTCGCCGCGACGGGTCACCGCCACCGGCCAGGTCCGGGCGGGTCGCCCGGGGGCGACCCGCGGGGTCCCGGTCGGCGGACCCGCCGCCGCGTCGCTTACACGCAGCCCGTCGGCTTCGGCAATCCGGCCACCTTGCAGGCGCCCTTCGCCGGGCCGCTCGGGAACAGGTCGTAGATCTCCTTGAGCTTGAAGCCCGTCTCCTTGCAGAGCTTCCGGATCATGGGCGCCATGTTGTACTCGAGGTAGTACTGGCGCAGGTAGTTCACGACCTTCCAGTGGTCTTCGGTCATGTCGTTGACCGACTCGGTCAACGCGAGGTCCTTGGCGACGGCCTCGTCCCATACGGCCGGGTCCTGGATGAACCCGTCCTCATCGATCGCCACGTCCTTGCCACCCAGCTTGATATCCACGACTCCTCCTTGGCCCTGGCGGCCCGGACCAACGCCGGGCTCCGCCCCGTTCACGATCCGACAGAAACTTCCAGATCCAGCGCCGGCGGTTGCTTCAGAGTCTGCTGGATCACGCAATGCTCCACCACGCGACGCACCGCATCACAGCGGTCCGCCGGCACGCTCGCCGGCAGCTCGATGTCCGCGATGATGGCGCCGATGCGCGTGGGGTCCGGTACCAGCTCGAGGGCGACGTCGACGCCGACGTCGCCCCCGTGTCCGCAGGCGTCGCACCAGCCCTGCACGACCATCGCGATGCACGCACCCAGCGAGCCGGCGAACAACTCGACCGGCGCGAAGCCGTCGCCTTGCCCGCCATCCGACACGGACATGTCGCAGCTCAGGGTGCGTTCGCGCACCGTGATGTCGAACGCCAGGCCTTCCCGGCGACGAATGCGGATCAGGTCCATCGCGCCGCCTCCGCCTCAACCACCGGTCGCGGCGTGATGCAGCTTGACCTCGACCTTGTCTTCCAGACCCGCGTAGTACTGCTTCAGCACCGCCAGCACCTCCGGCCGGCTGAAGTCCACGGGCGGATCGCCGCCTTCCGACAGCGTCTTGCGGAGTACCGTGCCGCTCAACAGCAGCCGGTCATCCTTGCCGTGCGGACAGGTCTTCATCGAGGCCATCCCGCGGCACTTGTAGCAGTAGAACGTCCAGTCGATCTTGAGCGGCTTCGTCTCCAGGCTACCGGCCGGGATCTGCTCGAAGATCTCCTGCGCGTCGAACGGGCCGTAGTAGTTGCCCACGCCCGCGTGGTCGCGGCCCACGATCAGGTGACTGCAGCCGTAGTTCTGGCGGAACAGCGCGTGCAGCAGCGCCTCGCGCGGACCCGCATACCGCATGTCCAGCGGGTAGCCGCCCTGGATCACCGAGTCCTTCTTGAAGTAGTTCTCCACCAGCAGGTCGATGCACTTCACGCGGACATCGGCCGGGATGTCGCCGGGCTTGAGCTTGCCCACCAGCTGGTGGATGAACAGGCCGTCGAGGATCTCCAGCGCGATCTTCGCGAGGTACTCGTGCGAGCGGTGCATGGGGTTGCGCAGCTGCAGCGCCGCGACCGTCTTCCACCCCTTGTCGATGAACATCTGCCGCGACTCGGCCGGCCGCATGTAGACGTCCTTGAACTCGACCGGGAAGAAGCTCTCGGAGAGCACCTTGATCGGACCGCCGAGGTTGAACTCCTTCTGCCCCATCACCATCGCCACCCCGGGATGCTCCGGGTCGTTGGTGCGGAAGACCTCCTTGCACTCCAGCTCGCGGTCGATCGTGTACTTGTCCGTGACCTTCATGATGGCCATGTCGGTCCCGGTCTCTTCATCGACCAGGGTGACCTCTTCGCCGTCCTTGATCGCGTTCGCGTCCGCCGCGCTGGCGGACATGGTGACGGGGATCGGCCAGAACGTGCCGTCCGTCATCGCCATGTCGGTGCACACGCCCTTCCAGTCGGCCTGCCCCATGAAGCCCTCGAGCGGGGTGAACCCGCCGATGCCCATCATGATGGCGTCGCCGGTCTCCCGGGACGTGATCGGGATCTTCTTGAGCGACTTCGCCTTCTCGCGCTCATCGCCCAGCGCGTCATCGGCGACGAGCAATGGCTTGAGGACCTTCTCCTTGCCGTGCGGCTTGACCAGTTGATCCATCGTTCCCTCTAGCGGGTTGCGGCTGTCAGGGCCTCGTGTGCTTCGCTGGACTCACTCCGGGCGGTGAGTCGATCAGCGCCGTTCATGCCCGCGCCGGCGGGACGCAGCAGCGTCAACGGCCGGCCCGGGGTGTGTCGTCCGGTATGCTCCGAGTAGATCATCGCCACGGTCCGGTAGAGGACGTGGGCGAATTTCGAGTACGGCAGGTAGACCAGCAGCTGGAAGACCAGCACCAGGTGCACGAAGTAGATGCCCCACGCGGTCGACGTGTAGGCGGCGTCCGGGACCGGGCCTGCCGTGAAGCGCAGCACCTCGGTCACGAAGCCGGTGATGCCGACGCCCAGGAGCAGCCACGCGAAGATCCAGTCGAACGACGTGCTCGCGGTCGAGCCCGACCCCGTCGCGCGCCGGTCGAGCATGACCTTGATGGTGCCCCAGACCAGCGCTACGCCGCCAACGTTGGCGAGGATCTTCATCGGGTGCATCAGTCCGAACGGGTAGCGGGACGCGATCCCGAGCGACGGGTTCACGTACATGTCGATCGTGGCCCAGATCGTGACGATGAAGAGCGCGAGGAAGCCGTAGAGGACGGCCATGTGCGCGAGGCGGCGCGGGTGCTGCGCGCCGCACTTGTCGAAGCGGTCGTGGGCCAGGATCGAACGCAGCGTGCGGCCGATGCTGGCGGGCACGCCCGCGGCCACGTTCCAGGTGCCGGCGGCCCGGTCGGCCGCGCGCATCGCCTTCCAGTAGCGGGTCATTCCGACGATGGCGGCGATCAGGGCCAGGCCGGTGAAGAAGGCGTAGAATCCGATCAGCAGCCAGTGGGGGAAGAATTCGGCATAGAAGCCGCCGTGCTCCTCGAATCCGAGCGCTCCGCCGAGCGGGCCGCGCGCCAGCAGGGCGGCGGTCAGCAGGACGATGGGGATGAGGAAGGCGACGGGCAGGAACCCGACGCGGTTGATCCAGTCGGCCAGGAAGCGCGGGCTGGCGTAGTGCTCGACCGTCCGGCGACGGACGGCTGCCAGCACATTGCCCGGCCGGGCTCCGCGCGGACATCGTTTCGAGCAGTCGTTGCACTGGTGGCAGAGCCAGACGTCGGGATCGGCGAGCAGCCGGTCCTTCAGTCCCCACTGCGCCCACACCATTTCCTTGCGCGGGAACGGGGCGCTGCCGCCGTCGGCCAGCTCGCAGACGACGGAGCAGGTGGCGCACTGCATGCAATGCTTCAGGTCGCCGCCGCCGGAAGCGATCAGGCTCTCGACGAACTGGCGGTCCGGCCTCACCAGAAGGGCTTCGGCCATGGCTGGCATCCTCCTAGAACCCCTTGAACGGATTCATGCCGATCTCTTCGATCTGCGCCGCGAAGTCGTTGATGATCTCCGGAAGCCGGTCGAAATCGGCAATCGACAGCTGCTCCAGCCGCACGCGCTCCTCCTCGAGCGCGAGCTGCTTGAGCTTCTCCCGGATGTTGCCGCTCCGGGTTTCCATCAGCTCGCTGCCGCGAATGAAGTGGCACTGGTAGTCGTCCCCCGACTTGCAGCCGACGAGCAGGATCCCGTCGAAGCCGCTCGAGAGGGCATCCGCGATCCAGACGATGTTGATCGAGCCGAGGCAGCGGACCGGCACGAACCGGATCCAGGCGCTGTGCCTGATGCGGCGCAGGCCGGCCGTATCGAGCGCCGGGTAGGCGTCGTTCTCGCATACCAGCCCGAGCAGGCGCGGCTTCTCGTCGAACTCATCCGGAATGTTCACGGCCTTGATCATCGAGCCGACGATGTCGACCGAGTAGTCCTTGAACGAGATGATCCGCTCGGGACACGCGCCCATGCAGATGCCGCAGCGTCGGCAGCGCGTCAGGTTGAGCATGGGCGTGCCCTTGGCATCCTCATTGAGCGTCCCGAACGGGCACTCCTCCGTGCATTGCTTGCACTGCGTACAGCGCTGCATGAAGAAGTCGGGGTACGACATGTCGCCCCAGCGCGGGTGCACGGCTTCGCCTTTCGCGGCGAGCGTGACGGTCTGGATCGCCTTGAGCGCGGCGCCCGCGCCATCCTCGATCGCCAGCAGCGAGTCGCCCGGTCCCCGCATGGCGCCCGCGGCATAGATGCCGGTGCGGCGCGTTTCGTACGGGAAGCAGATGAAGTGCGAGTCCGGGAAGTCGTACTTGAAGACGGGCAGATCGGGGCCCTGGCGGTACCCCAGGTTGAGGATGGCGGTGCCCTCGAGGTGGGCGAGCTGCTCGACGGTCTGCTTCGCCGCCTCCAGTTGTGCGCCGGCCTCGCCCTTGGCGACGACGGCCTTCGCGTCGTCGTAGCGCCGGATGCCTTCGCCATCGGCGGAGACGGGGACCATACCGGTGGCCAGCACGACCAAATCGGCTTCCAGCTTGATCCGCGCACCGAGCAGCGTGTCGTCGGCTTCGACGACCGGGTTCTGTCCGTCGCCCTCCTCCACGCCGGTCACCTCGGCCTTGGTGAAGAAGATGCCCGGGTCTTCCTGCGCGCGCCGGTAGAAATCCTCGTACTGGCCGGGCGTTCGTATGTCCTTGTAGAGGATGTAGGCCTCGGTCTCGTCGTCCATCTCGCGCGCGACCAGCGCCTGCTTGATGGAGACCCGGCAGCACACGCCCGAGCAGTACGGCAGGTGCTCCTGGTCGCGCGAGCCTGCGCACTGGATGAAAGCGATGCGGCGGGCCGGCTTGCCGTCGCTCGGCCGCGTGATCTTCCCCGTGGCCAGCAACTCCTCCATCTGGACGTTGGTGATCACGTTGGCCGCGCGCCCGTAGCCGAGGTGGCCGAGGCGGTTCGCGTCGTACGGCTTCCAGCCGGTCGCCTGCACGATCGCGCCCACCCGCACCGGCGTGCTGTCGCCGTTGCGGCGGAGCGTGACGTCGAACTGGCCCGGCTGGCCCGCGATCTTCTCGATGCTCGTGGCCGTGTGGACCGTGATGCGGGCGTGGCCCGTGACCTCCGCGATGCGCGCATCGACTTCCGAGGAAACCGGCTCGCGATAGGGCGGCCGGTGCGGGATCTGGCGGCTGAACCGGGCCATCCAGCCGCCCAGCTCCGGCGCCTTCTCGACCAGCACCACGTCGTGACCGGCGCGGGCCGCGCCCAGCGCGGCGCTCATCCCGGCCACACCGCCACCCACCACGAGGATCCGGTCCTCGACCTCCGCGTCGAAGGGCGCGGGCAACTCGGCCTTCTGCGCCCGCACAATGCCCATCCGCAGGTAGTCCTCGGCGAGCATCTGCGTGTCTTCGTCGTTCGGCTCGTGGCTCCACACCACCTGCTCGCGCAGGTTCACCCGCTCCGTGCGGCAACCGTCGAACGTGAAGGCATTGGCCATGAAGCGGGACGAGCACGCCGCCACCACCGGCGCGTTCACACCTTCGAGGATGTCCTGGCGCAGGAGCTCGCGTCCTTCCGCGCCGCACAGGCACTCGTGCTCGCGGCAGGTCCCGATGCTGAACTCGTCGTTGGCGACGGTCTTCAGGGCGTCGATGTCCAGGGAGGCCCCGATCTCGCAGCCCCGGCAGATGTAGACGGCCAAGTTCTTTTCCAAGGCACTACTCCGTGCAGTACTGCAGTGCGTTCATCACGGCGCCCGTGGCGTCGCGCACACAGGTCGAGACGTCCGTGGGGCGCGTGCAGCAACCGGCCGGGAACAGTCCGGCCATGGGCTGCTCCTTCACCAGGAACCCGTGTTCGTCCGTCCGGAGACCACCGTCCACGTCGATGCCCGACGT
This sequence comes from uncultured Gemmatimonadales bacterium, assembly GCA_963786235.1. Classification (GTDB taxonomy): domain Bacteria; phylum Gemmatimonadota; class Gemmatimonadetes; order Longimicrobiales; family RSA9; genus CAWAYJ01. The sequence continues at coordinate 162,127 of CAWAYJ010000004.1, read as the reverse complement.
GTCCGAGGCGTGGATTCCGGTCGCCAGCACGACCAGGTCGGCTGCCTGACTCACGCGCGTGCCCGCGAGCACGTCCTCCGCCTGTACCAGCAGCGTTCCGTCATCGCCGTGCGCATCGATCCGCGCCACCTTGCCCTTGACCAGGTGCAGCTTCTCGTCGGCCTTGCTCGCGGTCAGGAAGTCCTCGAGTCGGCCGGGCGCGCGGAGGTCGATGTAGAAGATGTAGATCTCGGTGTCCGGGTACTGCTCGCGGACGTAGCGGGCCTGCTTGAGCGAGGCGAGGCAGCACACGCCCGAGCAGTGCTTCTGGTAGTTGTCGTCGCGCGAGCCGGCGCATTGCACGAATACCACCGAGCGCGGTGCGCTGCCGTCCGGGCGTCCCGGAATCCGGCCGCCCGTCGGCCCGCTCCGCGACGCGAACCGCTCCATCATGAGGTTGGTGATGACGTTCGGGTGCGCGCCAAAGCCCATGCCCTCGAGCTTCGCGGCGTCGAACGGATCCCAGCCCGTGGCCAGGATCACGGACTGGACATCGAGCTCGACGGTGGCGGGCTCCATGGCCAGGTCGATCGCGTCGAACGGACAGGCCGGCACGCACTTGCCGCACTCCTCGCCGAGGCACGTCTTGGCGTCGATCGCGAAGCGCATGGGGAAGGCCATCTCGTACGGCAGGTAGATGGCCTTGGTGGTCGTCATGCCCAGATTGAAGTCGTCCGGCCGGTCGACCGGACAGACGTCGATGCACGCGCCGCACACCGTGCACTTCTCGTTCACGCGCCGCGCGTGCTGCCGTATCGTCACGTGGTACTCGCCCGGCGCACCCGTGATCTTCGCCACCTCCGCGAGCGTGAAGTAGCGGATGCGCGGGTTGCTCTTGAACACGCGCAGGTTGATCTCCAGGCCGCATTGCGGCGGGCAGAGCTTGGGGAAGTACTGGTGCGAGCGGGCCACGCGGCCACCGAGGAAGGCCTGCTTCTCGACCAGCACCACCTCACACCCCGCCTCCGCCGCCTCGATGGCCGACGTGATTCCGCTGATTCCGCCACCGATCACCAGGATCGTGCCGCGCTTGCCGTTCGCCTTCATGGGGTCGCCTCCGCAGCGCCGGCCACCTGTCTCGCGTGCCGCGCCTTCTTGTCGAGCTCGCCCTGCATGGCCTCGACCACCTCGACCCGCGGGCGCACCGTGTCCTCGCCGAACAGGCTGAAGCGCAGCCAGAGAAAGCCGAAACGCAGCAGCGCCTCGTCGTCGTAGCGCATGGCGTCGGCGAAGTCCTCGTCCACCTCGAAGCGCTGGAGCAGCGTACTGCCGAACACGAACCGGCGGAACTTGTCCAGGTCGTAGCAGGCCATGAAGAACATCTCGAGCTTTTCGGGAGGCAGCGTCCCGCCGGTCTCGAAGAACTCGTGCAGCGTCAGTTCCTTGTAGGCCTCGCCCCACTCCTGCCAGGCCTCCACGTCCTGGTCGTCCAGCCATTCCCGCACCGTCCACTGCCGGTCCTCATCGAAGCCCTTGCACTCCGACTCCTTCAGGAGGAACCAGAACTGCTCGCCGCGCCAGCCGTCCGGCGTCTCCTTCTGCGTCGCCATGCCCAGCGGATACATACGGCACGGCCAGGGCCGGTCGCTGTAGACCGTGCAGCCTTTCTCGCCCAGCAGCGGGCAGGTCTTGCGCTCGTCGTCGTTCATCCGCAGCAGCACGACCGGGGTCGTCATGTCCTTCTGGACCGGCATGAGCACGTACCGGTCGAGGAACTCGGCCGAGCCCAGCCCGAGACGCTTGCGCAGGCGCAGCACGTCGTAGGGCGAGAGGAAGATGTTGACGTCGGCGCAGCAGCAGTTGAAGCAGGAGATTCCGGGGTGGCAGGAGAAGTTGAACACGTCATCGCGGCCCAGCCGCGGATACTCGCCCAGGATGCGCTCCTGCAGCGCTGCCCGCGTCTCGCCGTCGGGCGCCCGGGCTTCTGCGTCAGTCATGCTTCGTCTCCTTCGTCGTTCTCCACGATCATCTCCCGCGTCGCCGTCGCCGACCAGACGGGAATCATCAGGGACGCGCCGGTGCGGGGGTTGAGGGCGTAGCGATACGAGGCCGTCTGGGCATACTGCTCCTTCATCCACTCCCAGCCTTCCACGTAGTACGAACATTCGTCATTGAAGCACGCGAGGAAGTAGTCCTCCGGCCAGGAGGCGCCTTCCGGCACCTGCCAGCGGACGAGCCGACCACCACAATGAGGACAGGTCTTCGCGACATTCGTCATCAGTTCCCTCGGTTCCGGGCCGCGGGCCGCCGGACGCCGACATCGGCGCCCGGCAGCCGCCACCCGTCTCCTCTATACCGTCAGGTACTTCACGGGCCGCTTCTTCATCTCCCACTCACCCGTTTCATGGTGGTAGATGCAGTTGCAGAAGGCCAGCCAGTTGTCGTTGTCCATCGACGGCTTGTCCGACCGGAAGTAGTAGCCGGGCCAGCGCGTCTCCTCGCGGAAGAGGATCGAACGCATGTGCGCGTCGGCCTGGTACATGCGGTGGACGTCCTCCCAGCAGCGCATGAGCTCGTGCAGGTTGGCCGCCGCCAGGTTGGCCGCGTCCTCCTTCAGGAAGGCCAGCAGCTCCATGCCCTTCTCGAGCAGCTTGTCGCTGGTCTTGAACTGGGACGACACACCGCCCGCGTACTCATCCATGATCTTCTGCAGACGGTACATGAACTGCGTCGGACGGATGTAGTTCGGGTTGATGTCGGGGTCGGTGGTGGCGTTCTTGAACTGCTCGAACGTCGCCAGCGGCTTGAGGATCTCGTCCTTCAGGGCATCGACCTTGGCCGCGTCCACCGCGGGCGCTTCGTTGTTGTCGATGACGTAGGAGATCGCCGCCTTGCCCGCGATCCGGCCCTCGGCATGCGAGCCCGAGGAGAACTTGTGGCTGGACGCACCCGACGCGTCGCCGGCCGCGAACATGCCGCTGACCGTCGTCATGCCGGGATAGCCCCAGAAGTACTCGCTCTTCGTCTCTTCGTTCTGCAGGTCTTCCGGCCCCGAGACCCACGCCCCGGACGCGCCCGAGTGCGACCCGATGAAGTACGGATCGCAGGCCATGATCTCCGACGGCTTCTTGTCCGGTTCCGTGTTCGTCGCCGCCCACAGAATCGCCTGCGAGATCGTCATGTCCAGGAAGTCTTCCCAGGCCTCCGATTCCAGCTCCTTCAACTTCTTCGCCGCGGACTTCTCGTCCGGCGACGAGTCCGCGATCCGCTTGATCGCGTCCGCCGTCTGCATGTAGATCGGCGACTTGCCGTCCATCACGTCCAGCATCATCAGCCAGTTCCGGATGTTCGCCGGCGCCGGCTTCACCTTGCCATACGGCTCCCACTTGTCCAGCTCGGGAGCGTTCTCCTTCATGTAGTTCCCGCCCTGCGCGTTCGTCGCGATCGACTTGAACAGCAGGAACCACGCGCCCACCGGGCCGTACGCATCCTTGAACCGCACCGGGATGAACCGCACTTCCTGGCACGTCATCTCGGCGCCGCCGAAGATCGTGAAGAACGCGCTCGCGCCCGAGTTGAACGGCGGGTACCACGAGCGGCCGAAGCCCTCACCCGTCGAACGCGGCTTGAACACGTGCACCGCACCACCCATCGCCACCAGCGTCGCCTTCGCCCGGAATACGTAGAACTTGTTCTCGCGAACGCTGAATCCTACCGCGCCCACGCACTTGTTGCCTTCCACCAGCGGATGCGTGATGAACACCCGCTCGAAGTACTGGCCGTCCGCTTCCTTCAGCGCGTTCTTCGCCGCTTCCGCCACGATGATCTTGTACGACTCGCCGTTGATCATCAGCTGCCAGCGGCCTTCATGCACGAAATTGCCTTCCTTGTCCTTCCAGATCGGAAGACCCCACTTCTCGAACAGATGCACCGACGAGTCCACGTGCCGCGCAATGCTCGCGACCAGATCCTCGCGCGTGATCCCCATCAGGTCGTTGCGAACGTAGTCGCAATAGTTCTTCAGCGTGTTGTTTCCGCTGTTCAGGTCCACGTACTGGTTGATCGCCGACAGGCCCATCGCGACCGCACCCGAACGGTCCATCGCCGCCTTGTCGACCAGCGTCACTTTCAGACCGTGCTTCTTGGCCCAGTAGGACGCCTCCACCGCCGCGCCGCAGGCGGCCATCCCGCCACCGCAGATCAGCAGGTCGGTGTCGACCGTCACTGTCTCGAATTGCGTCATTGTCTCCTCACATGAGTTGACGTCGCCGGACTCCGTTCGCCCGGCAACGGGCGGTCCGTCCTCAGAGCGTCATGACCTTGTCCATCTTGACCGGGCCACGGTCCGTGTTCAGACCGGCCGGCTCGCACATCAGCGTCGGGCTCTTCAGATCCTCGTCGCCCGTTGGGTACAGATCGAACGGCTGGGCCATGCCTTCCGCCACATTGCGCCGGATCGGGAACTTGAACCGCTTCGGCCTGATGCTCTTGTCGCGGAACTGGAGGGTCCACATGATGTCTTCCGAGCTGCGCATCGCCGTCACGCTCGCACCCATGGGCACGAAGTCGGCGTAGCCGCGTACCTCGATCGCCTGGTTCGGGCAGATCTTCACGCAGCTGTAGCACTCCCAGCACATGCTCGGGTCCTGGTTGTAGGCCTTCATGGTCTCCTTGTTGAGGACCATGAGGTCGTTCGGACAAATGTACTGGCAGGCCGTCTTGTCCAACGCCTTGCACCCGTCGCATTTGTCCGGAATCACGTAGCTCGGCATCTCCTGCCTCCGGTCGGGTTTGTAGGAACTCTCCGCATCATCACTGCTCGTTTCGTCGCCTCGCGGATTTCCCCGGGTCCGCGCTGCCCCCTCGCTCGCGCGCGACACGGGCGAACGCCCGCGCCACTCATCCCGTCGCACCGCGTCTTCCCGAGTGCCTTCGTCCGGACCACGCGCGGACCCGCGTCCCGACGATCCCCGGCGACCCTCGCCCCGCCTTCCTTCCTCCTGTCGGCGCGCGTCTCGGTCGCCACGGTCATTGCCCCGGGGAGCCCTTTCGTGACTCGATCCCGCCCGCCATTCGACGCTGCGTGATTTTTGTCACAGTTTCGCTCTGCCTATACTGTAGAACCGTCCGGGCTCCGTCAAGAGGATATGCGATTATTTTCTCGATTGCGACACGAGGGGGCGGGACGGCCAGAATCGCGGCACTGGTGGACCCGCCCCGGGCGGATCGTCCGCCGCCCGAGGTGGCAGCCGCAATGACGCCGTATGTATCTGTAAATACACGAGATGCATGACTTATTGCGACGACGGGACAGTGACGTCTCCGGCGACGATGCCGCCTGCGCGCGGGCGGTCAATGCGCCGTGTCCCGCACCTCGAACGGCCCGTTTCGGAGCCTGGTGATCAGGAAAATCTCTCCCGGTCCGTAGGGGTTTTTCCCTCTGAAGACCCGCACAAACGTGACAAATGGCGCGATTTCGGGTCCCGGGGGCGAGGGTCCGGGCCGGGGCGGTGGGTTCGGCTACTTCGAGAGGTGGTAGGTGAGCTGGGCGAGGCCGAGGGAGATGTGCTCGTTGCGGAGGGAGACGCTCGCGGGCACGGCGAGGCGGACGGGGGCGAAGTTCCAGATGGCCTCGACGCCGGCTTCGACGAGGACGTCGGCGATGTCCTGCGCGGCCTCGGCGGGCGTGGCGATGATGGCGAGGCGAATCTGGTGCTTGGCGAGGAAGGCGCGCATGGCGGAGGTATGGCGGACGGGGCAGCCGGCGATCTCCCGACCGGTCTTGGCCTTGTCGCTGTCGAAGGCGGCCACGACGCGGAGCCCGTAGCGGGCGAAATTGGAATAGGCGATGAGGGCACCGCCGAGGTGGCCGGTTCCGACGAGGACGGCGAGGTGTGTCTGGTCGAAGCCGAGGACGTTGCGGATGGCGGTGGCGACCTCGGCGGCATCGAAGCCGACTCTTCCGCGGCCGCGGAGTCCGATGGCGCCGAGGTCCTTGCGGACCTGCGTCGCATCAATGTCGAGCGCGTTTGCGATCTCGGCGCTGGTGACGGCCCTGGGCAGGTGGCGACCCGCCGACTCCGCGAGGTAGCGGTGGTAGAGCGTCAGCCGCTCGACGACCAGTGCGTTCAGCCGCGGCACGATGGATTGCCTTTCGAGATTTTTGTCACAGCTGGGAACGGTGGAAGATTGGACCGTCGCCGGTTCGCGTCAAGGCGCACGAGTGATCGCACGCGGTGGGGGTGGGCCGGGCAGATCAGCGGGATCGAAGCAGGCGGGCCGAGTTGCCGAGGATGCCGAGATCGGGGATGGACTGTGCGGCGGCGGCCAGGGCCGCGGGCAGGAACCCGAAAGCGGCGAGCGTGAGACCGGCGACGTTGTAGAGACCGGTGAGCAGGAAGTTGCCGCGGACGACGGCGAGCGTGTGACGGGCTCCCCGGAACGCATCCGGTACGAGGCTCCAGTCCTCGCGAAGCAGGGCGACGTGGGCGACCTCGAGGGCGAGGTCGGTACCTGCGGCACCCATGGCGATGCCGACGTCGGCCTGGGCGAGGGCGGGCGCGTCGTTCACGCCGTCGCCGATCATGACGACGGTGTGGCCTGCCTCCTGGAGCTCGCGCACGATGCGGATCTTGTCCTCGGGCAGGAGTCCGGCGCGGACCGGGATGCCGAGCCGGGCCGCGATCGGCGCGGCAGCGCGCGCGTTGTCGCCCGTGAGCAGTTCGATGTGCTCGAGGCCGAGGGCGCGCAGCTCGGCGATGGCGGCGGGCACGTCGGGCCGGAGCTCGTCGCGCAGGCCGATCGTGCCGACGGGCTCGCCGTCCCGCGTTACCCACACGGCGGTCATTCCGTCCTCATCCGGGCGGTCGGCCGGATCCGCGCCGACCGTGGCGCGTTCGCTGGCGACGACGATGCGGTGACCGTCGACGTCGGCGGCGACACCGGCGCCGGGGCGCGATTCGAAGCGTGAGGGCGGGGAGACGGCGAGGCCGCGGCGCGCGGCTTCGTCGCGGATGGCGGCGGCGAGCGGATGCTCGGAATCGTGTTCGGCGGACGCGGCGAGGCGGAGCACCTCGTCAGCGTCGAGCGAGGCGCACGTCTCGATCCGCGCGACGCCTGGGCGGCCCACCGTGAACGTGCCGGTCTTGTCGACGAGGATGACATTGGCGCGGGCGAGCGCCTCGATCGCGGCGCCGCCCTTGATGAGCAGGCCGCGGCGCGCGGCCGCGCCGATCGTCGCGAGCATGGCGACCGGGGTGGCGATCGCGAACGCGCACGAGCAGGCGACGACGAGCACGGCGGCCACCGCGAGCGGGTCGCGCCGCAGCACGAGCGTGAGCGCGGCGATGCCGAGGACTACGGGCAGGTACGCGCCCGAGAACCGGTCGGCGAAGCTCTCGACCGGCCCGCGCCGCGATTCCGCCTCCTCGACCATGCGCACGATGCGGCTGAACGTCGCGTCCGCGCCCGCGCGCTCGGCGCGCACGCGGAGCGCGCCGCCTTGCGCGATCGTCGCCGCGAACACGCGCGCGCCGGGACCGACGTCCACCGGCATCGACTCGCCCGTGATCGCGGCCTGCGTCACCGCCGCGCCGCCGGCCACGACCTCGCCATCCACGGGAATGCGCTCGCCCGGTCGCACGACCACGATGTCGCCCGGCCGCACGCTCTCGATGGCGATGTCCTCCGTGTCGTCCTCGCGCTCGACTCGCGCCGTCCGCGGCGCCAGAGACGCCAGGTCGCGGAGCGCGCGACGGCTGCTGCGAAGCGTGAGTCCTTCCACGGTCTCGCCGACGCGCATGAAGAACGCGACCACTGCCGCGGTCGCCCACTGGCCGATCACCAGCGCCGCCAGCACGCCGACCGTCATCAGCGTGTGCGAGATCACCCGGCGCGCGAGCGTCGCACGCGCAACGCGGTCGAACGCCGGCCACCCGACCACGGCCACGATCACGACGCCGACCACGAACGGGACCCGCCGCGTCGCCTCCTCGAGCAGTCCGAACCACTCTCCCAGCACCACCACGACGAGGACCGCGCCGAACACCAGGCCCGTGATGCCCAGCGCGCGCCGCGCCGTCGCGCTCGCTTCCCGCATGCCCTCCCCGTCGGGGGCCGCGATCGCCTCGGCGGGCACCGAGTATCCCGCGGCGGTGACGGCGGCGGCCAGGCGCCGGACATCCGCTCGCGACTCGTCGTAGCAGACCACCGCCTTCTCGCCCGCGAGGCGCACCTCCGCCTCGCTCACGCCGTCCACCGCCGCCAGCGCCTTCTGCACGTGCGACGCGCAGGATGCGCAGTCCATACCGCGTACCGGCAACTCCACGGTGCGAGTCACCGGTCGCGCTCCCCGGACATCCGCCATGGCTGCATCGAGCTGTTCATCATACGACAGGAAGATAGCCCTTCGTGCCGAGCGACAAAGGCCCGGCAGGTTCGCATTCCGGGTCGGCGTCCCGGAGGACTCCGCCACACGTGCCCTGATGCCGAATCAGGACTCTCTAGCGGAGCGTGATCCGCCGGGAGACCACGGCCTCCCTGCCGTCGTTCCGCCGCACGGTGAGCGTCAGGCGATACTCACCCTTGTCGAGGCTGGACGGATCGAGGGTGAAGAACCGCGGGCTGATCCCCGCTTCTCCCCCGGCGCCGGTCCAGGTCACGCGGATGGGTGTCTCCCCGGGGCGGATCCGGAGGAACCTCGCCAGGTCCTGCAGGATGGATGCGTCGAGCTTCCCGGACGTGAGCGTGAAATCCACGGAATCGTCCTTCGCCAGACCGTAGATCTCAAAATACAACCCCACCGGCTGGCGCGCCGGCAGCTCCAGCGAGGGAAGGAGGGCTTCTTCCAGGGAGAGGCTGTCCCTCTCGAAGCGGGGATCCACCAGCGCCAGATCCGAGACCCCGAACCCGTCGCTCAGAACCGGCGGCGGAGCCCCGAACCGTGCCCGGCCGATCTCGTCCTTCCCCACCACCTCGATGCTTGCCACGTAACCGGCGGTGTCGACACTCGCCGTGGCCCGGAACGTCCGCGCGTCATCGATAGCGGCGGGGACGACCCGGACCTCCCGCGTTGCCACCCGCCCCAGGGCCAGCGCTGGTTCCAGAGCCTCGCGCGGGCCGAGCTCCCGCGGCACCCGGGCCGCCGACACGACGAGCAGCTGGTCGCCCCGGCGGAGAACCACCGACTGGTGGTCCAGGTTGTGCCAGCGTTCCCGTGTGATCATCCGCTCCGGGCCGCAGTCCTCCAGCCTCCACGGAGGCAGACAACCGTCGTAGCTCTCCAGCTTGAAGTCGGGCCGGCGGGGCAGCGGCCGCTCGCCGCAGCCCCCGCGGTTCCAGGGAGGCTGGCAGCCGCCGTTCCGCCACTCGACCGCCCAGTCCTCGGCGGTGCTCTCGAGCGGCTGGCGGAGCCGTTCGGCGCCGGGCGCGAAGCCGTACCCGCCGTGGACGAACGAGACCGCGCCGTTTTTCTGGCACGCATACGCCACACGCCCAGGCTGGCCGCTGTCCCAGCAGGGATCCGTCTGCGAATTGGGGAACCCCTCGCGCACGATGTGGCCATAGGATGCACCCGCACCTGCGGATTCTCCCAACCGGTCTTCGTACAGCGGCGTCGGCCACTTCGCCGAAGCCAGGAGTTGTTGCACCTCCACATCCATGCGGATCATGACCTGGCGGGCGAGATGCTCCGCGTAGCGCTCGTTGCCCTCGCGGGTCCACAGCGGGTCCGCGAGCCACCAGAACATCGCCTGCACTTCCCCCGATTCCGGGCAGGTCGACCGACGCGTCTCCTCCAGCATCTCCCGAGGAACCACAGCTCGGATATCGGACCACGCGCACCGCGCCTCCGCACCCGCACCGCCCGCGTAGACACCCGCGGCAGCCCGGGGGACGTCCGCGTCCAGCAGAGCGAAGGCCGTGTCGTAGTGGGCCAGGCCAGCCCCGGGGTGAAGCAGATGGGCCGTCAGGCCGCGCAGGGTCTGGCACCACCACTCCTCGCGATTGCAGGAGTCGGCGATGGTATCGGCCCGCTCCAGCTCGTCGCTCTTGATGGCGAAGGCGACCCGCTGCTCGTAGAGCCATTCGGAATTGCCGGCCGCCGGCGCGAGCGCTTCCAGCTCCGGCATGAGCTTCGCGCGCCGCTCCGTGAGGTCCCAGACGCAGGAGCCCATGCCTTGCTCGGGACAGCTCCAGTCCCCCTGCTTGCAGTCCTGGAGGGAGACCCCCGTGCACCCACGGTATGCCCGCTTGCCGTAAAGGGGGGTCAGCTCCGCGTAGTGCCACGACACCAGCTCCCGGGCCTGGCGAAGGGCTTCGGCGGAGTCCGGCACCGGCTGCGGCGACCCTCTGTGACCGGACGGCGCGACCCTGTCCGTTCGACCATCCCTCTCGTTACCTGCAGACGCACCCTTCGAGGTGACCCGCAGCACCCGCCCGCTCCGCTCCGTATATCCCCGAAGTCGATTGCCGGGATAACTCCTGGCGCGTTGCCATTCGGGACTGCGAATGCGCCACTCGCTCACGTACCATTGTCCCGTCTCATCCACGTTGAAAGAGACATCTCCACCCTGCTCTGAAGCTCGCTCCAGGGCCAGCGGCCCGGTGAAGCGAAAATCGATGCGCACGATGCGCATCGACATCCGCTGAACCCACATCACGCCCGAGATGCCAATCGACAACGATCCATCAATCGTTTCGAAGCCCACGCCCACGAGCGAATCGGACACGGTGCCTTTCACCAGGCGAAAGCAATGGTTCGCACCGAACCATGCAGACATTATGACATCCGGAGACGGACCGTACAGCCGCGTTATCACTCCCCCTTCCATCCAACCCCAGCCGAACGCCCGAAGGTCAGCTGCGTCCGCAAACGCAAAACCGGGAATGTCGTCTACCGCGACCGTGTCCACTCTGCTCTCGCGCTCCTTCAGATAGCGGTCGAGCGTTTGCTCACGGATCTCCACCAGGAAACGATGGGTCGAGCCCGAACCCGATCCCGCCATCTTCCCGAGATTCTCTCGAGCGCCCAGCCACGTTCCAAGGAGGAGTGCTTTCCCGGATTCGGCAACGCTGCACACCCGGGTGGCGGCTACTTCCAGAGTGTCCAGCATCACCGGACTGACCCGGATCGCCACGCGCAACCCGCTCACTCCCCCCGGAGGCACAGAAACCTCCTCGGAAACCGACGTTTCGAATCCCAGCTTCCGGACGCGGACTCTGTACTTCCGCCCGGGCAACGCCCTCAGCACAAACGCGCCCGACCCGTCGGTCCCGCCGCTGAACACCACCCGTTGCGCCGAATCGAGCAACTCCACCCCCGCGCCAGCCACGGCCGTGCCCGTGTCACTCTCACGGACACTCCCACTCACCACGACCCACGAGGAATCCTGAGCCCACGCAGGCCGCGAGAACGGTAGCAGCGCGCCCGGTATGATGAACCACGCCGATCGCAGCAGTCCCCTCATGAATAGACGCCCACTTGGAGTACATCCCCCGAACGCATAACCTCGCGAGAGTGTCTCGTAGACCGGGTTCCCTTCTGCCGTCTTCCCATTGACCCTCGCAGGGCATGGGGTCTCCTTCCGATGGATTATGTTCCTTCATCCGCAGTCTTTCAACACATTTTTCGGCTCATGTCGGAGCCACGAAGCCGACCTTCGATCAGAACGAGACGGCCGCCCGGCGGTCCCTGTTGGTGCTCAGGTCGGGTTCGCGGCCCCTTGATCGGTCACTCCCAACCCCAACGTGTTGATCGCCCCCATTGCTGGCGTCCCGCAACCCTTCCGCCGCACCGGCTGTCCTATTATCTGTAGAGTGACCTACAGTCGATCAACCGATAACGGCGGGCGATGATGGGCACGAACGAATACCTGCCGCTGGCGCCGAGGGATTTGTTGGTGCTCGCGGTGCTGGCGGACGGGCCGCTGCACGGGTACGGGCTGATCAAGGCGGTGGAGGCGCGTACGTCGGCGGGCGTTCTGCTCGATCCGGCGAACCTGTACCGGGTGCTTCGGCGGATGCGGTCGCTGGGCTGGATCGAGGAAGCAGAAGATGGTGCGGAGCGACGTCGCACGCACCGGCTGACGGCGTCGGGGCGATCGGTTCTGGCGGCGGAGGTCCGTCGGCTGGAGGAGATCCTGGCGCAGGCGCGCCCGGCGGTGGCGGGCGAATGAAGGGGAGCCCGCTGGTCGTGCGGCTGTACGGCGCGCTGGCCCGGCTGGGTCCACCGGACCTCGGGCGGGACCGCGAGGACATGGGGGAGACGTTCGGCGCGTTGTGGCGGGAGGCGGGAAGCGGCGGTGCGCGGCTGCGATTGGCGGTGCGAAGCTACGCGGCGCTGCCGGCGGTGCTCTTCCTCGAGTGGCTCGAGTACGCGGGTGCGCGGAGCGCGCCGGGACGCGAACGGAGAACGGGCATGCACGGAATGGGGCTGTGGAGCCATGCGCGGTTCGCGCTGCGCACGTTGCGGAAGGCGCCGTCGTTCGCGCTGACATTGGTGCTGCTGGTGGGCGTGGGAGTCGGCGCGGTGACGACGATCTTCACGCTGGTGGATCACGTGCTGCTGCGACCGCTGCCTTATCCGGAGGCGGCCCGGCTGGTGGCGCTGGATGAGGGATCGTTCCAGGGTCCGTACTTCCGCCGGCTGGAGTCCCTGCGGACGGTGGACGAATGGGCGGGTGCGTGGGAGCAGCGGGTGAACCTGACGGGTGAAGGCGATCCGCTGCGGTTGAACCAGGTGCGGGTGACGGAGCGGTTCTTCTCGATGTTCGGGGCGCGAGCGGAGCGCGGACGCCTGCTGGACGGCGCGGACTTCGGAGCGGCGGATGCCGTGGTTCTCGATGCGGGTGCGTGGCGCCGGATCTTCGGTGCCGATCCGTCGGTGATCGGTCGAACGCTGCGGATCGACGGACAACCGGTGGTCGTGGTGGGCGTGATGGACGGGCGCTTCGCGCCGCCGGAGGTGCTGGCGGGCCGGCAGGTGGACGTGTGGCGGCCGCTGACCTGGTCGGCGGAGGAACTGAATCGGGACGACACGTACGTGCTGGAGGTCGCGGGACACATGCGTCCGGGCGTCGGCATGACGGCGGTGCAGGCGGAGGTCGATGCGCTGACGGCGCAATTGGCGGCGACGAACGAGAGCTACCGGAACCGTCGTGACGACACGCCGCGCGAGGTTCCGGTTCTGTCGCTGTCGGACAAGACGGTGCGGAGCGTGCGGACGGGTCTCGGCCTGCTGCTGGGTGCGGTCGGGCTGCTGCTACTGGTGGCGTGCGCCAACGTCGCGCACCTGTTCCTCGCTCGCGGTCTGGGTCGGACGCGGGAGATGGCGGTGCGTCGGGCGATGGGCGCGGGAACGGGCAGCCTGGTGAGCCAGCTGATGGTGGAGAGCCTGGTGGTCGGCGTGGCGGGCGGGCTGCTGGGAAGCGGTCTGGCGTGGGCGGGGCTGCGCGCGTTCATCGCACTGAACCCGACGGCACTGCCGCGGCAGGCATTGGTCGCGATGGATCCACGGGTGCTGGGCTTCGCGATCGCGGTCTCGGCGCTCACGTCGCTGGTGTTCGGCCTGTTGCCGGCGCTGCGGTCGGTAAAGGGAGGGCTGGCGGACGAGTTGCGCGGCGCGGGCCGTACGGCGACGTCGGGCCGGGGCACGGCACTGCTCCGGAACGGGCTGGTCACGGCGGAGGTCGCGCTCTCGCTCGTACTCGTTGCGGGCGCGGCGCTGCTGCTCCGAAGCTTCCTGGCGGTGGAGTCGCAGGATCCGGGCTTCGAAGTCGCGGGCGTGTGGACGGTGCCGCTGAACCTGACCGATGCGGACACGCCGGCGAAATGGCTGGCGACGATGGAACGGATCCGGCGGCAGGCGGCGGCGGTGCCGGGCGTGGAGGTGGCGGCGTACGGCCTGACGATGCCGATGGACCGGACGGGCGGCTCGCGCTGCTGCTGGGGCAGCGGTCTCAAGGTACCGGGCCGGGCCGAGGATGACCGGGCGCTCAGCGGCATGTTCCATCCCGTGAGCCTCGAGTACTTCCGCATGCTGGGCATCCCGCTGGTGGCGGGCCGGACGTGGGACACGAGCGAAGTGCTGGCGGAGCCCGTTCCGCTGGTGCTGAACGAGGCGATGGCGGTCGAGATCGCGGGCTCTGCGAACGCCGCGATCGGGATGGCGGTCGGCTACCAGGACCATGCGGCGATCGTGGTCGGTGTGGCGGGAGAGGAGCGGCACTACGGCCTCGACCAGAAGACGGGCAAGGCGGTGTACCTGCCGGTGGAGCGGGTTCCGTTCGCGCTGCCGATCGCGTCGCTGGGCGTGCGCGCGAGCGCGGCGGCGGCGTCGTCGATGCCGCGCGCGCTTCGCGAGGCGGTGTGGGCGGCGGCCCCTTCCCTGCCGGTGACGTCCGTGCAGCCGATCGCGGAGACGATCCGGCAGTCGACGGCAGGCCGGCGCTTCGAATCGGTCATCTTCGGCGCGTTCGCGGCCGTCGCGCTGCTGCTGGCGGCGGGCGGTCTCTACGGCACGCTGCTCTACGTCGCGGGCGAGCGGAAGCGGGAGCTCGGGATCCGGCTCGCGCTGGGCGCCTCGAGGGCACGCATCGAAGGACAGGTGCTTCGCGGCGGAATCGCGCTCGGCGCGGCCGGCGTCGCCATCGGGCTTCTGGGGTCGTGGCTGTCGAACCGGTTCCTCGAGAGCCGGATCTGGGGCGTGGCGCCGCGCGATCCGGTGGCACTGGGCGGCGCCGCGGCGCTGCTGCTGCTGACCGCGGTCCTCGCCAGCTGGCTGCCGGCGCGCCGCGCCGGCCGGGTGGACCCGCTGGAGACGCTCCGGATCGAGTAGGCGACCCCTCCGTATTCCGCGGCGGGTCCGGTACCGGTAGTTTGCCGCCGGAACGTACTCGGTCATCCGGCAGCCGCGAGACCACCATGTCACAGTTCGGGTTCCCACGCTACGCGTCCCGACACCTCACTCCCGCTCTCCTTCTGCTCCCGCTGATCGCGCTGGGCAACACGGGACCCCACGTGCCGCGCGCGGACCGAGCGCCCAAGGTGCTGGTGGTCCGGATCGAGGATGCGCCCGTGAGCCGTCTCGCGGACGCCACGATGCCCGCGCTCGACGCGCTCCGCGCCGACGGCGCCTTCTCGGAACGGGTCCGGGCGGGCGCGATCGACGGGCTCTCCTCCTGGACCGCGCTGCCCCCGGGCGTGACCCCGCTGGGTTCGCCCGCTCCGCTCGATGTCGAGCAGGCGACGACGCAGCTCCCGGGGACCGGCGCGGATCTCGTGTTCGTGCGGATCGAAGCGCGGGCCGCGGCGCCCGCCGATGCGTCGGACGCGACCATCCTCGAGGCCGCCGACCGCTCGCTCGCGTCGCTCGTGGATGCGGTGCACGACCGGCCGGGCATCGCCGGCGAGGACTGGCTGATCCTGGTCACGGGCGAGGAGACGACGGGCGAGGCGACGTTGCCGGCGGGCACGAGCGGGCACGCGTTCTGGCTGGCGTCCGGCCCTGCCGTGGAGGCTGGCACGCTCACGCGCACGCCGGAGCCCGGCGACGCCGCCGCCACCGCGTTCGCGCATCTCGCGCCCGGCGCGGAGCGCGCCGGCCGGCCCGTCGCGCTGCGCGCGGTTCTCGCCGCGGCGCCTGCCGGACGCGGGCGTGGCCCGCGCAGCGACGTGCGGCCGCACTGGGAGGACCCGTCGGTCGTCGAGTTGAACAAGCTGCCGCCTCGCGCGACGTACTTTCCGTTCGAGAGCCGGGAGCTCGCGCTGGGCGGGGACCGCGCGGCATCGACTCGCTTCCTCGACCTGAACGGTACGTGGGCGTTTCGCTGGGTGCGGAGCCCGGACGATCGGATCGTGGACTTCGCGCGGACCGACCTCGATGAAACCGCTTGGGCCCGCATCCCGGTGCCGTCCGACTGGCAGATGCAGGGGTACGGCGTGCCGATCTACCTGAACTCGGAGTACCCGTTCGAGCGGAACCCGCCCTTCATCGCGCACGATTACAACCCGGTCGGCCAGTACGGGCGGCACTTCGTGCTGCCGGCGACGTGGAGCGGAAGCCGCGTGGTGTTGCACTTCGGCGCGGTCAATTCCGCGATGTACGTGTGGCTGAACGGCGTGCGTGTCGGCTACTCGCAGGGCACGAAGCTACCGGCCGAGTTCGATGTGACGCGCTTCGTGCGCCCGGGCGACAACCAGCTGGCGGTGGAGGTCTACCGCTGGAGCGACGGCAGCTACCTCGAGGACCAGGACTTCTGGCGGCTGAGCGGGATCGAGCGCGACGTGTACCTGTACGCGGAGCCACACACGCGCATCGCCGATGTCGAGGCGCGCGCGGGCCTGGACGCGGCGTACCGGAACGGTGTGCTGCGCCTCGATGTCGATGTCGCGCAGACGCCGGACGGGCCGCCGGCGGGCGCGCTGCACGTCGAGCTGCTCGACGCCGCCGGCCGCTCGGTCCTCGACGAGCGGGCCGCAGCACCGCGCGAGCGGAGCCCGATCCAGCGAGTTTCCGGGGAGTGGACGATCCCGTCCGTCCGTCGCTGGACCGCCGAGACGCCGGAGCTGTACACGCTCGCGCTCACGCTGCAGGACGAGAGCGGCGCGACCCTGGAGGCGACGCGGATCCGGGTCGGGTTCCGGAGCATCGAGATCACGGGCGGGCAGGTCCGCATCAACGGCATGCCCATCGTGGTCGAGGGCGTGGACCGCCACGAGCACGACCCGTACACGGGGCACGTGGTGAGCGACTCCCTGATGCGCGAGGACATCCGGCTGATGAAGGCGGCGAACATCAACGCCGTGCGGACGTCGCACTATCCCGATGATCCCCGCTGGTACGAGCTGGCGGACGAGTTGGGGATCTACCTCGTGGACGAGGCGAACATCGAGTCACACGGGATGGGCTACAACCTCGAGACCACGCTGGGCAACGACACCGACTGGATGGTCGCGCACATGACGCGCACGCGCCGGATGGTCGAGCGCGACAAGAACCATCCGTCCGTCGTGTTCTGGTCACTCGGCAACGAGGCGGGCAACGGCGTCAACTTCGAGGCGACGTATTCCTGGATCAAGCAGCGCGATCCGACGCGGCCGGTGCAGTACGAGCGCGCGCTGCGCGAGTGGAACACCGACATCTACGTGCCCATGTACCCGGGCTTCGAGCACCTCGAGGCGTACGCGAAGAGCGACGACCCCCGTCCACTCATCATGTGCGAGTACGCGCACGCCATGGGCAACAGCGTGGGCAACTTCACGGACTACTGGGAGATCATCGACAAGTACCCGAAGCTGCAGGGCGGCTTCATCTGGGACTGGGTGGACCAGGGCCTGTTCAAGGTGACCGACGCAGGCGACACGATCTGGGCGTACGGCGGCGACTTCGGCCCGCCCGGCACGCCGTCCGACGGCAACTTCGTGATCAACGGCGTGGTGCAGCCGGATCGCCTGCCCAACCCGCACTACCAGGAAGTGAAGCGGGTCTACCAGTGGGTGCGGACGGAGGCGATCGCTGCGCGCGAAGGCCGCCTCCGCGTCATCAACCGCTACCAGTTCCGCGACCTCTCGAACCTCGCGCTGCGCTGGAGCATCCGGCAGGACGGCGCCGTCGTGACGGAAGGGGACGAAGAGCTGCCCGCGGTTCCGCCGGGTTCGTCCGCCGAGGTCCGGCTTCATCTGCCGGACATCGACTGGGTGCCCGGATCCGAGTACCACCTCGACGTGCGCTACATCCGGAAGGCGGACGACGGGCTGCTGCCCGCGGGTCACGAGGAGGCGGCGCAGCAGTTCGACCTCGGGATGCCGGGCGGGCCGGCGCCCGCGCCACGTCCGGCCGCGGGCCGGGCGACCGTCGCGGAGTCCGGCGACGTCATCGTGCTGAGCGCGGGCGACGTCCGGGCCGAGATCGACCGGGGCACCGGCCTGCTGCGCTCGTTCCGGAAGGGCACGATCGAGATGCTGGCCGCGCCGCTCACGCCCGACTTCTGGCGCGCTCCCACCGACAACGACTTCGGCGGCAACTGGCAGGAGCGGCTCGGCGTCTGGAAGGACGCGGGCCCGGGCTTCACGCCCTCGCGCGTCGAATCGTCATCCGCGAGCGGCGTGGCCACCGTGACCGCGACAGGCACGATCCCGGCTGGCTCGACACCGCTCGTTCTCACCTACTCACTCTCGCCGGACGGCGTGCTCGAGGTCGGTGAGCGCATGGAGCCGGTTGCCGGCGCGGACCTGCCGCGCATGCCGCGCTTCGGCATGCGGACCGAGCTGCCCACGCGCTACCACCGGGCCGAGTGGTTCGGCCGCGGCCCGATCGAGTCGTACCGCGACCGGAAGGCGGCGGCGGATGTCGGACGGTGGTCTCTCGACGTCGTACAGTGGGCGCACCCGTACGTGCGGCCACAGGAGACCGGCAATCGCACGGACGTCCGCTGGCTCGAGCTCCGCGACGTCGACGGAGTCGGCCTCCGCGTCGAGGGCGAGCCGCTGCTCGAGGTGACCGCGATCCCGTTCGCCCGCGAGGACCTCGACCCCGGCCCGCGGAAGGCGCAACGCCACTGGGGCGAGCTGCACCCGCGCGATGCCGTGTTCCTGAACATCGACCTCGGCCAGATGGGCGTGGGCGGCATCAACTCGTGGGGCCCGACGGCGCTCGACAAGTACTCGCTGCCGTACGGCGCCTACGACTACCGGTTCCGGCTCGTCATCCGGGACGGATCGCGATAGCTTGGATTTCGTGTGCACGCATACCTGACTTCGAGGAGGGCCGATCGTGTTCGCCCGTGAAACGTACGTTCAGCGTCGCAAGGACCTGGTCTCCCGCATCGACGGCGGCATCCTCGTGCTGCCGGGCAACGGCGAGAGCCCCATGAACTACGGCGACAACTGCTTCCCCTTCCGCCAGGACAGCACCTTCCTCTACTACATCGGCCTCGACCAGCCCGACCTCGCGGCGGTCATCGACGCCGACGCCGGTACCACCACGGTGTACGGCGACGAGCTGACCATCGACATGATCGTGTGGACCGGCGACCTGCCGACCGTCGCGGAGCGCGCGGAACGCGCGGGGATCACCGACACGCGCCCGCACGGCGCCCTGGCCGACGTGGTGAAAGCCGCGCAGGCCGCCGGCCGCACCGTGCGCTTCCTGCCGCCGTACCGCGCGGACACGACGCTCCAGCTCGCGAACCTGCTGGGCATCGCGCCGGGTGAGGTCGGTGGCAAGGCGAGCACCGACTTCATCAAGGCGGTCGTGGCCCAGCGCTCGAACAAGAGCGATGAGGAAGTCGTCGAGATCGAGAAGGCGATCGCGACGTCCGTGCGCATGCACGAGGCCGCCATGCGGATGGCGGCGCCCGGCGTGACCGAGCGGATGATCGCGGCCGAGGTCGAGAAAGTCGCCAATGCCTCGGGCGGCCGGCTCTCGTTCCCCATCATCGGGACCATCAACGGCCAGACGCTGCACAACCACGTGCACGTGAACACGCTGCCCGAGGGCCGCCTCTTCCTGCTCGACTCGGGCGCGGAGACCGCGCTCGGGTACGCCGGCGACCTGACCTCGACCATGCCCATCAGCCGAAACGGCTTCAACGACCGGCAGCGCGCGATCTGGCAGATCCTCTTGCGATCCTACGACACCGCGGTCGAAGCCCTTGCGCCCGGCGTCCCCTACCGCGACGTCCACTTCGCCGCGGCCCGCGTCATCTTCGACGGACTCAAGGACCTCGGCATCATGAAGGGCGACACCGACGAGGCCCTGGCCGCCGGCGCGCACGCGCTCGTGTTCCCGCACGGCCTCGGCCACATGATGGGCCTCGACGTGCACGACATGGAGAACCTGGGCGAGAACTACGTCGGCTACGGCGCCGAGACGCGCAGCACGCAGTTCGGCCTCAAGTCGCTCCGCCTCGCCAAGCCGCTCGAGCCCGGCTTCGTCTTCACCGTCGAGCCCGGCATCTACTTCATCCCCCAGCTCATCGACGACTGGAAGTCGCGCGGCCACTGCGATGCGTTCGTGAACTTCGGCGAGATCGACAAGTGGCGCGACTTCGGCGGCGTCCGCAACGAGGAGGACTACCTCGTCACCGCCGACGGCGCGCGCCGGCTCGGCCCTCGCAAGCCGGCCACGGAGGAGGAGATCGCGGCGGTGCGGGCGGGCTGACGAACAGGAGCGTGCACCTCGTCGGCTCCTCGCTGGACCCGTCGCCCACCCGGCGGGTTACTCTAACCCGTGCGGGTAGACAGCGGAGTGCACGTGCCGATGGTGAACCTCGGAGTTCGCGAGCGTTGTCGATGTCCGGAGCCGAGCGATTTCCGTCGGAGCCGTGATCCCCGCGGTGGCGATACCGACCTATCACGCACCACTTCCAGGCCCGCCTCCGAACCCGGACCCTCCCCGCGCCCGTCGAGGTAGCCCCGTGAAGCCAAGTCCGCTCGCCGGAAAGCCCGCGCCACCCGCCATGCTGGTCGACGTGCCGCGGCTCATCACGGCCTACTACACCGACATCCCGGATGTCACGCTGCCGGCGCAACGCGTGGCGTTCGGCACCTCCGGACATCGCGGTTCTTCGTTCGACCGGGCCTTCAACGAACGACACATCCTGGCGATCACCCAGGCGATCTGTCTGTACCGGGTGCGGCAAGGGATCGGCGGCCCGCTGTTTCTCGGCATCGACACACACGCGCTTTCCGCGCCGGCCTGCGCCACCGCGCTCGAAGTGCTGGCGGCCAATGGTGTCGATGTGATGATCGCGGAGGAGGACGAGTATACTCCGACCCCCGTGATCTCTCATGCGATCCTGACGTACAATCGCGGCCGGACGACAGGACTCGCCGACGGTATCGTCATCACGCCCTCGCACAATCCGCCGCGGGACGGCGGCTTCAAGTACAATCCGCCGGACGGCGGGCCGGCGGGCACCGACGTCACCCGCTGGATCGAAGCGAAGGCGAACGCCCTGCTGGAAGCCGGGCTCGTCGGTGTCCAGCGAATTCCCCATGAACGGGCCCTGCGTGCCTCGACCACCCATCGCCACGACTACCTGCACGCGTACGTGGACGGCCTCGCACAGGTGGTCGATCTGGATGCGATTCGGGGCGCGGAGATCCGGCTCGGCGTCGATCCGATGGGCGGCGCCGGCGTGCATTACTGGGGGCATATGGCGGAACGGTACGGCCTCGACCTGACCGTCGTGAACGAGCGGATCGATCCCACGTTCGCCTTCATGACGGTGGATTGGGATGGCCGGATCCGGATGGACCCTTCTTCGCCGTACGCCATGGAGCGACTGATCGGGCTGAAGGACCGGTTCGACCTTTCATTCGCCTGCGACACCGACCATGACCGCCACGGCATCGTCACCCGGAACGCCGGACTCCTGCCGCCCAATCACTTTCTTGCCGTCGCCGTCTTCCACCTGTTCCGGAACCGGCCGCAATGGCGCCCCGAGGCGGCGGTCGGAAAGACATTGGTGAGCAGCGCGATGATCGATCGCGTGACGGCGAAGCTGGGCCGGCGGCTACACGAGGTGCCGGTCGGCTTCAAGTGGTTCGTGGACGGCCTCCTCGATGGCTCGCTCGGTTTCGGCGGCGAGGAGAGCGCGGGCGCGTCGTTCCTCCGCATGAACGGCGACGTCTGGACGACGGACAAGGACGGATTCATTCCCTGTCTGCTCGCCGCGGAGATCACGGCGCGAGCGGACCGCGACCCCGGCGAGATCTACCGCGACCTGACGCGGGAGTTCGGCGAGCCCGTCTACGACCGGGTCGAGGCGCCGGCCACTCCGGAGCAGAAGAAGCTATTGGCGAAGCTCTCACCCGAGCAGGTCGAGCTCGGCACGCTGGCGGGCGAGAAGATCCAGGCTGTCCTCACCCGGGCGCCGGGCAACGGCGAGGCCATTGGCGGCCTGAAGGTCGCGGCGGAGAATGGCTGGTTCGCGGCGCGTCCCTCGGGAACCGAGGACATCTACAAGATCTACGCGGAGAGCTTCCAGGGATCGGATCATCTGCGCCGCATCGTGGAAGAAGCGCAGGCGATCGTGAATGCCGCGCTGGCAACATCCTCTTGACTTCGGGGAGTTCGAGATGACTGTCGTGACTGACCATCCGCCGCCGTCCGATGCGTTGGTGCTGTTCGGCGTGACGGGCGATCTGGCCCACAAGATGATCTTTCCCGCGCTCTACGCGATGGTCGAGCGCGGCGTCCTCACCGTCCCGGTCGTCGGCGTAGCCTCCACGCCATGGGACGTCGCGCAACTGCGCAAGCGGGCCACCGACAGCATCGCCGAATCCGGCGCCACGGTGAAGCGGAGTACGCTCCGTCGGCTCCTGTCCCTGCTCCGCTACGTGCCCGGAGACTACAACGACGAGAAAACCTTCGCCGAGCTGAAGCGCGCCCTGGGAACCGCGCAACGCCCCGCCCACTACCTCGCCATCCCGCCGTCATTGTTCGAGACGGTGATCCAGGGGCTCGGAACCGCCGGTCTCGCGGACAGCGCACGCGTCATTGTCGAAAAGCCGTTCGGCCGCGATCTGGCATCCGCCCGCCATCTCAACGCCGTCGCCCGGGCCGTGTTCCCCGAGGACTCGATCTTCCGGATCGACCATTTCCTGGGGAAGGAGGCGATCATGAACATCCTCTACTTCCGTTTCGCCAACTCCTTCCTCGAGCCCATCTGGAACCGGAACTACATCGCCAGCGTCCAGATCACCCTTGCCGAGAAGTTCGGGGTGAGCGGGCGCGGCGCGTTCTACGAGACGGCGGGCTGCCTGCGCGACGTCGTCGAGAACCATCTCTTCCAGATCGTCGCTCTGCTCGCCATGGAGCCGCCCACCCGACGGGGGTACGGATCGGTCCAGACGGAGAAGGCCCAGGTCTTCGAGGCGATGCGGCCGCTGAAGCCGCGCGATCTGGTACGCGGCCAGTACGTCGGCTACCGGAAGGAACCGCACGTGGCCCCCGATTCCGACGTCGAGACCTTCTGCGCGCTGCGCCTCTTCATCGACTCGTGGCGGTGGGATGGGGTGCCGTGGTACCTGCGCTCCGGAAAGTGTCTCCCCGAGACGGCCGCCGAGGTGATCGTCGAGCTGAAGCCGCCGCCGGCGAGACTGTTCGGTGATGCGGCATCGTCGTCCGTGCCGGCGAACTATCTGCGGTTCCGGCTCTCGCCCAACGCCGCTGTCGCGCTGGCCGCCCGCGTGAAACGCCCCGGCAAGGAGTTCGTCGGCGACCAGCGGGAACTCTTCCTGAGCGAGGAGCTGCTGGGAGGCGAAGCGCCGTACGAGCGACTGCTGAGCGACGCGATGATCGGCGACGGCGCGCTCTTCACCCGTGAAGACGCGGTGGAAGCGGCCTGGACGGTGGTCGATCCCGTCCTGGAGAAGCACCCTGCGGCCCTCCCCTACAAGCGCG
This sequence comes from uncultured Gemmatimonadales bacterium, assembly GCA_963786235.1. Classification (GTDB taxonomy): domain Bacteria; phylum Gemmatimonadota; class Gemmatimonadetes; order Longimicrobiales; family RSA9; genus CAWAYJ01. The sequence goes on along the minus strand of CAWAYJ010000004.1, from coordinate 138,741 downwards.
GCACGTGGGGCCCCGCGGAGGCCGACGCGCTCATCAGGAAGCACGGCAGCTGGCGCAACCCCACACCCGGCGGGAGCACCGCGTGAGCACGCCCGACGGGGTCGTTTTCCTCGTCGACTGCGACAACACGCTGGTGGACAACGACGGCGTGCAGAATGACTTCCAGGAACGTTTCACGCGGGAATTCGGGGCTGCGGGCTGGGACCGGTACTGGACGCTCTTCGAGCAACTGCGCGGTGAGGTCGGGTACGCCGACTACCTGGGTGCCCTGCAACGCTACCGGCTGGAGGATGTGAGCGACACCCGGCTGCTCTCGATGGCGTCGTTCCTGCTCGACTATCCGTTCGCCAGCCGGCTGTATCCGGACGCCCTCGACGTCCTCCGCCATCTGCGTACCCGGGGATTGACGGTGGTCCTGTCGGATGGCGACGTGGTGTTCCAGCCGCGCAAGATCCAGCGTGCCGGGGTGTGGGCGGCGGTGGAAGGCCGGGTGCTGATCTCCATCCACAAGGAGCAGATGCTCGACGTCGTCGCCGCGCGCTATCCGGCCCGGCACTACGTCATGATCGACGACAAGCTGCGCCTCCTGACCATGATCAAGAGAGTCTGGCGCGACCGCGTGACTACGGTGTTCCCGCGCCAGGGGCATTACGCACACGACCCCGAGGTCCTCAAGGCCTGCCCCGCGGCTGATGTGACGGTCGAGCGCATCGGCGAGATGCTGACCCGCGACCTCCCTGCCATGCCGGGCGCGAGCACCACCGCGCAGCCCGAACGATGAGCACGAACAGGTCACCGGAACCCGGGAGACGCCCATTCCTTCAGTGGTACCAGACCGTGCCTCATCCTTTCGAACGATGGGAATCGAGCGACCGGGACGGTAACGTTGTGGGATGTGACGGTGCCTCGCACCAGGAGCTCGCTGATGAATCAGAATCACATGGACGGCTGGATGGGTGGATGGAACAGCGGATGGATGTGGGTGATCGGCGTGCTGGTGGTGGTCCAGGAAGTAGTCGGGGTGCGGGTTCGAACCATACTGATGCGACGCTACACTCAGCCTCGAAACGGGAGCGCGAGATGACTCCGTCCAGTGGCGCCATCGACGATCTCTGCATCAACACCATCCGAACACTGAGCATCGACACCGTCGAGAAGGCGGCGTCGGGACATCCCGGGATGCCGATGGGCGCCGCGACCATGGCGTACGTTCTGTGGACGCGCCACCTCCGCTACGATCCGGCGGATCCGCAGTGGCTGAACCGCGACCGGTTCGTGCTCTCGGCGGGGCACGGAAGCGCCTTGCTGTACAGCCTCCTGTTCCTGACGGGGTGCGGGCTGACCCTTGACGACCTCGAGCATTTCCGACGCTGGGGCAGCCGGACGCCCGGTCACCCGGAACGTGGCGTCACCCCGGGCGTCGAAGTCACCACCGGGCCCCTTGGTCAGGGGTTCGCGAACGCGGTGGGGATGGCGATAGCGGAGCGGTGGCTCGCTGCCACGTTCAATCGACCCGATCACCCCGTCGTCGACCACCGGACGTACGTCATCGCAAGCGATGGCGACCTGATGGAGGGCATCGCCTCGGAGGCGGCGTCCCTCGCCGGTGAGCTCCGCCTCGGCCGGCTGATCGTTCTCTACGATGCGAACCGCATCACTCTCTCCGCCACGACCAACGTCACCTTCTCCGAGGACGTGGGCGCTCGCTTCGCCGCCTACGGGTGGCAGGTACTGGAGGTGGACGGGATGGACGTGGCCGCGGTGGACGCGGCGCTCACCACGGCCCGCGCCGACGAACACCGGCCCTCCCTCATCGTGGCGCGGACGCACATCGGATTCGGGAGTCCGCACAAGCAAGACACCTTCGAAGCCCACGGCGAGCCACTCGGCAAGGACGAAGTACGGCTGACCAAGCGGGCGTACGGCTGGCCGGAAGACGTGAAGTTCTACGTACCCGAGGAGGCGCAGCGGGAGTTCGACAAGGTCCGCGTTCGCGGTGCGGCGCTGCGGGCCGCCTGGCAACAGGCCATGGAAGCGTATCGGGCTGCGCACGGAGACCTCGCGGGCGCGCTCGAACGCGCGCTGGCGGGTGAGCTTGTCCCGCAATGGGACGCCCTGCTTCCCGTGTTCACACCCGGGGATGGCGAGATGGCCACACGGGACGCCGGGGGCAAGGTGATCCGCGTGCTCGCCAAGTCGGTGCCGAACCTGGTCGGCGGGTCGGCCGACCTCGATCCGTCCACACGCACCATGCTGACGGGGATGGGGGACTTTCAGAGCCCCGACACGCCGGAGGCGGGGCAGGCACCGCCGACGCAGGGCATGGCCGGAGGAGTTTGGGGGTACGCGGGCCGGAACATCCACTTCGGCATTCGCGAGCATGCGATGACTGCGATCCTCACCGGGATGGCGCATCACGGTGGGGTGATTCCGTTCGGCGCGACGTTCCTGACCTTCTCGGACTACATGCGTCCAGGCATCCGGCTGGCCGCGCTGAGCGACGCGCACGTGATCTACGTGTGGACGCATGACAGCATAGCGCTGGGGGAGGACGGCCCCACCCACCAGCCGGTGGAGCAGATCGCCAGTCTTCGGGCGATGCCGAACATGGTGCTTCTGCGGCCCGCCGACGCCAACGAAACGGTGGAGGCCTGGCGAATCGCCATGCGGCACACGGGGGGACCGGTGGGGCTGGTGCTCACGCGGCAGAAGCTCCCGGTGCTCGATCGCGCGGCCCTCGCCCCCGCTGCCGGCACGGCGCGCGGCGCCTACGTGCTCGTGGACGCGGATCCGGGCCTGCCGCCGGAGCTCATTCTCATCGCCACCGGCTCGGAGGTTTCGCTCGCCCTCGGCGCACACCGGCAGCTCGAGGCCGATGGGGTTCGGAGTCGGGTGGTGTCGATGCCGTCGTGGGAGCTGTTCGAGGCGCAGCCCGTCGAGTACCGCGACACCGTGCTTCCACCCGCGGTGCAGGCCAGGGTGAGCATCGAGGCGGCCTCCCCCTTTGGTTGGGAGCGCTTCGTCGGGCAGCGAGGCGCCATCATCGGGGTGGACCGCTTCGGCGCCTCGGCGCCGGGACCGGAAGTGATGGCACAGTACGGATTCACCGTCGAGCACGTGGTCTCGACCGCGAGAGCGGTGGTCGCCGACCATCGCGGGGGTAGAGGTCCGACTCGATCATGAACCCGGTCAACCCCCGCGTCCTGACGATCAACGGCGGCTCGTCGAGCATCAAGTTCGCGCTGTTCGAGGTCGGCGATTCGCTCGAGCGGATCCTGGAAGGTGCGATGGAGCGGATCGGCCTGCCGGACGCCAGCCTGCGGGTGAGCGGCTCGAGCCCGGCGGATGCCATCGAGCGGTCGGTGACGGCGCCGGATCACGCGGCCGCGGTCGTCGCACTCATGGATTGGCTGGAGGAGCGCGGCGGTCGCGACGCGTTGAGCGCGATCGGCCATCGGGTCGTGCACGGCGGGCCCAGGTATAGCCAGCCGGAGCGCATCACCGCCGAGATGGTCGCGGAGCTGCACCGGCTCAGTCCGTTCGATCCCGAGCACCTGCCGGAGGAGATCCTGCTGACCGAGGCGTTCCATCGCCGCTTTCCCGAGCTACCCCAGGTCGCGTGCTTCGACACGGCGTTTCACCATGACCTGCCGCGCGTGGCGCAGCTGCTGCCGATACCGCGCCGGTACGAAATGCTGGGCGTGCGGCGGTACGGGTTTCACGGGTTGTCCTATTCGTTCCTCATGGGAGAGCTGGCTCGCCGGGGCGGTGCGGAAGCGGCACGAGGCCGGGTCATCCTCGCTCATCTCGGCAACGGCGCGAGCCTCGCGGCCGTGCGTGACGGCAAACCCATCGACACCAGCATGAGCCTCACCCCCGCCGCCGGCGTGCCCATGAGCACCCGCTCGGGCGATCTCGATCCCGGACTGGTCTGGTACCTGGCCCGCACGGAGGGAATGAGCGCGCAGCAATTCAACGAGATGGTCAACTTCCACTCCGGCCTGCTCGGCGTGTCCGGGACCAGCTCCGACATGCGGGACCTGATCGACAGGGAAACACGGGACGTGCGGGCGGCCGAGGCCGTGGCGCTGTTCTGCTACCAGGTCAGGAAATGGATTGGCGCGTTCGCCGCGGCGCTGGGCGGACTCGATACGCTCGTATTCGCCGGCGGCATCGGCGAGAACGCAGCCGTGGTCCGCAGCCGCATCTGCGACGGCCTCGGATTTCTCGGCGTCGAAATGGAGGAAGGGCGCAATGCGACGAATGCGGGCCTCGTCTCCGCGGCCGGCAGCAGGGTCGCCGTCCACGTGATGCATACGGACGAAGAACAGATGATCGCACGCTCGGTGTGCGGCGTGCTCGGACTGGAACTGGCCGGCAGAGAGGGATCACCCGCTTGAGCGTTGAACCGAGGCAGTCTCCGGAGCGGCCGCGCGGTCGCACCCGGTATTCACCGGCCGGTCTCTGGCACCACCGGACCACGATCATCGCGGTGCTCGCCGTCGTCGGCATTCTCCTGCACCTGGTGCTCCGCTTCGGTTTCCACGCCACTCCGGGCACCTCTCGGATTCCCCTTCTGGCCACTCTCGCCCTCGGCCTGCCACTGCTCCTTGACCTGCTGCGCAAGCTGCTGAATCGGGAGTTCGGCTCCGATCTGCTGGGCGGCATTTCCATCGTCACCGCCATCCTCCTGGGCGAATACCTGGCCGGCTCGATCATCGTCCTGATGCTCTCCGGTGGCGAAGCCCTGGAGCGTTACGCGTTGCGCAGCGCCTCGTCCGTGCTGGCCGCACTCGCCAAACGGCTTCCTTCCATCGCCCACCGGAAACGCGGCGCGGAAATGGTGGATGTGGCGCTGGAAGAGATCGAGGTGGGGGATACCCTGGTGATCCATCCGCACGAGATCTGTCCGGTGGACGGCGTGGTGCTCGATGGGCATGGCGTGATGGATGAGTCCTACCTGACGGGCGAGCCGTTCGAGATGACCAAGACCTCCGGCTCCGCGGTCATCTCCGGCGCGATCAACGGAGAGTCGGCCCTGACCATCCGCACCACCAACCGTGCCGCGGATTCGCGCTACGCGAAGATCATGGAGGTCATGCGCGAGTCCGAAGCCAGGCGACCGCAGCTGCGGCGCCTCGGCGACCGCCTCGGCGCGATCTACACCCCGGTGGCACTGACCGTCGCTCTCGTCGCCTGGGCCATCAGCGGTGAGTCCGTCCGCTTCCTGGCGGTGCTCGTCATCGCCACCCCGTGCCCGCTGCTCCTGGGCATTCCCATCGCCATCATCGGCTCGATCTCCCTCTGCGCCCGCCGGGCGATCATCGTCAAGAGCCCGGTCGTCCTCGAGCAGATCGCCGAGTGTCGTACCGCGATCTTCGACAAGACCGGAACCCTGACCTATGGCGCGCCAGCGCTGACCGAAATGCTCCTCGCGCCGGGCTTCGTCCAGAAGCACGTGCTCACACTGGTCGCCAGTCTGGAGCGCTACTCGAAGCATCCCCTGGCCCGGGCCATCCTTACGGCGGCCGGGAAGGAGGCGCTCGATCTCCCGGAGGCCACGGAGGTGAGCGAAGCGCCGGGAGAGGGGCTGCGCGGAGCCGTCGCCGGTCATCGAGTACAGATCACGAGCCGTGGCAGGCTCGCGGCGCAGGCGCTCACTGGTGGCGAGCCGCCACCGCCGGCCGTGGGCGGCCTCGAGTGCGTGGTGGTCATCGACGGGCGCTACGCGGCGACGTTGCGCTTCCGCGACGCGCCCCGCGCGGAGAGTCGCCTGTTCGTGAGCCACCTGGGACCGAAGCATCGCATCGACCGCGTGATGATCGTGTCGGGAGACCGCGAGTCTGAGGTGCGCTACCTCGCCGACGAGGTGGGCATCACCGAGATCCACGCCCGGACGAGTCCGGAAGAAAAACTGGCCATCGTCCGCCGGGAGACCGCCGCGGCCAGGACGCTCTTCGTAGGGGACGGCATCAACGACGCCCCGGCCATGATGGCCGCCACCGTGGGCATGGCCATCGGCGAGAACAGCGACGTGACCGCGGAAGCGGCCGGCGTCGTGATCATGGGCAACGCGCTCGAGAAGGTGGACGAATTCATGCACATCAGCGCCCGCATGCGCGTCATCGCCCTGCAGAGCGCGGTGGGTGGCATGGCTCTGAGCATCATCGGCATGGCCTTCGCCGCCACCGGTCACCTGAGTCCGGTGAGCGGCGCCCTCCTGCAGGAAATCATCGACGTCCTGGCAGTTCTGAACGCGTTGCGGGCCGCCTGGCCTCCCAGGCTGGTCCATGATCTTTGACGGCATCTCGAAGATGCCCCGACACATTGCGGACCATGACTACGGAAAAGCTGGACCCGGATTCCCTGCGGAACATCGACGCCTGGTGGCGCGCCGCCAACTTCCTCTCCGTCGGACAGATCTACCTCTACGACAATCCGCTGTTGAAACGGCCGCTTGCGCCCGCGGACGTGAAGCCGATGCTGCTGGGCCACTGGGGCACGACGCCGGGGCAGAACTTCATCTACGCGCACCTCAACCGGGTCATCCGGAAGTACGACCTCGACATGATCTACGTGTCCGGCCCCGGGCACGGCGGTCCGGCCGTCGTCGGCAACACCTACCTCGAGGGCACGTACAGCGAGATCTATCCCGACATCAGCCAGGACGAGGACGGACTGCGGAAGCTGTTCCGCCAGTTCTCGTTTCCGGGAGGCATCCCCAGCCACGCATCACCGGAGTGCCCGGGCTCGATCCACGAGGGCGGCGAGCTGGGCTACTCGCTCAGCCACTCGTTCGGCGCGGTATTCGACAACCCCGACCTCGTCGTCGCCTGCGTCGTCGGTGACGGCGAGGCGGAAACCGGACCGCTCGCCACCTCCTGGCACTCCAACAAGTTCCTCGATCCGGCTACCGACGGCGCGGTGCTGCCGATCCTGCATCTCAACGGTTACAAGATCTCCAACCCGACCGTCCTCGCCCGTATCACCCGCGACGAGCTGGAGCAGTTGCTGCGCGGCTACGGCTGGGCACCCATCTACGTCGCGGGCCACGAGCCGGCTCCGATGCACGAAGCCATGGCCGCCGCGCTTGACGTCGCCGTGGAGCGGATCCGGGAGATCCAGGAGGGCGCCCGCGTCCGCGGCGATCTGACCCGTCCGCGCTGGCCCATGATCGTGCTCGAATCACCGAAGGGCTGGACGGGGCCCAAGGTCGTGGATGGCCTGCAAATCGAGGGCACGTTCCGGGCACACCAGGTGCCCATCCGCGAGGCACGCACGCGCCCCGAACACCTGGCACTGCTCGAGGAATGGCTGAGGAGCTACCGGCCGCAGGAGCTGTTCGACGAGCAGGGCCGCCTCAGGCCGGAGCTGGCCGAGCTGGCGCCGAAGGGAGAGCGGCGCATGGGCGCCAATCCCCACGCCAACGGCGGCATGCTGCTCCGTGACCTGCGCATGCCGGACTTCCGCGACTACGCCGTGGACGTGCCCGCGCCGGGGACCGCCGGCATCGGGGACACGCATGTGCTCGGTCGCTTCCTGCGCGACGTGGCGAAGCTGAATGCTACGCAGCGAAATTTCCGGGTCTTCGGCCCGGACGAGACGCTCTCCAACGGCCTGGAAGCCCTCTTCGAGGAGACCCGGCGACAGTGGGACGCGGGCACGCAGCCGAACGACGAATGGCTCGCGCCCTCCGGCCGCGTGCTCGACTCGATGCTCAGCGAGCACCAGTGCGAGGGCTGGCTCGAGGGCTACCTGCTCACCGGGCGGCACGGACTCTTCAACTGCTACGAGGCGTTCATCCACATCATCGATTCGATGTTCAACCAGCACGCCAAATGGCTGAAGGTCACCGCGCACCTGCCGTGGCGCCGGAAAATCGCCTCCTTGAACTATCTGCTCGCTTCGCACGTCTGGCGCCAGGATCACAACGGGTTCACGCACCAGGACCCCGGGTTCATCGACCATGTCATGAACAAGAAGGCCGAAGTCGTGCGCACCTACTTTCCGCCCGACGCCAATTGCCTGCTGTCCGTGATCGACCACTGCCTGCGCAGCCGCCATTACGTCAACGTGGTGGTCGCGGGCAAGCACCCGGCGCCGCAATGGCTCACGATGGACGCCGCCGTCAAGCACTGCACCAAGGGCATCGGCATCTGGCAGTGGGCCAGCAACGATCAGGGGGCTGCGCCCGACGTGGTCATGGCCTGTTGCGGCGATGTACCCACGCTGGAGACGCTCGCCGCTGTCTCCATCATGCGCGAGCATCTGCCCGACCTGAAGATCCGCGTGGTCAACGTCGTCGACCTGATGAAGCTGCAACCGCAGACTGAACACCCGCACGGGTTGAGCGACATGGACTTCGACGAGCTCTTCACCCGGGACAGGCCGGTCATCTTCGCCTACCACGCGTACCCGTGGCTGATTCACCGGCTGACCTATCGCCGGACCAACCACGACAACATCCACGTCCGCGGCTACAAGGAGGAGGGCACCATCACGACGCCCTTCGACATGACGGTGCTGAACGACCTGGACCGGTTCCACCTCGTAATGGACACCATCGACCGCGTGCCGAAGACGGGAGACAAGGGCGTCTACCTGAAGGAGCAGCTCAAGGACAAGCTCATCGAGCACAAGCAGTACATCGACAAGTACGGCCAGGACATGCCGGAAGTCAGGAACTGGAAATGGGAGAACCCCGGATGAACGCGCCGCAGGGCACGCAAGGCGGCGACCTGAAGACGCTGCCGCTGCCGGAAGTGGAGAAACGGCTCGGCTCGTCCGCCGACGGCCTCCGCCAGGCCGAGGCGCAGAAGCGGCTGGCCCAGTACGGACCGAACGAGATCGAGGAGAAGACGGTCAATCCCCTCCTGAAATTCCTCACCTACTTCTGGGGTCCCATTCCGTGGATGATCGAGGCGGCCGTCATCCTCTCGGCCGTCGCCCGGCACTGGGCGGACTTCGTCATCATCTTCCTTCTGCTTCTGGCCAACGCCGTGGTCGGATTCTGGGAGGAACGCCAGGCGGGTAACGCCATCGCTGCGCTGAAGGCCAAGCTGGCGATCGAGGCCCGCGTCCTTCGTGACGGGAAGTGGACGGCCGCGCCGGCCCGCGAGCTCGTGCCCGGTGACGTCATCCGGGTGCGGCTGGGCGATATCGTGCCCGCGGACGCGCGCCTGCTGGACGGTGACCCGGTCGAGGTGGATCAGTCGGCACTGACCGGCGAGTCGTTGCCTGTCACGCACAAGCCGGGCGAGGCGGTTTTTTCCGGTTCGATCATCCGTCAGGGTGAGATCGGTGCGCTGGTCTATGCCACGGGAGCGAGCACGTTCTTCGGCAAGACGGCGCAACTGGTGCAGGAGGCCCACACCGTCAGCCATTTCCAGCGCGCGGTGCTGAAGATCGGCAACTACCTGATCATCCTCGCGGCGGCCCTGGTGGCGGTGATCATCACCGTCGCGCTTTTCCGTGGGGACCCGCTTCTCACCACGCTGCAATTCGCCCTGGTGCTGACCGTGGCCGCGATTCCCGTGGCCATGCCGACGGTGTTGTCGGTGACCATGGCGGTAGGCGCACGCCTGCTCGCCAGGAAAGAGGCGATCGTGACCCGGTTGGCGGCGATCGAGGAATTGGCGGGCGTGGACGTGTTGTGCTCGGACAAGACCGGCACCCTGACCCAGAACAAGCTGACGCTGGGCGATCCGGTCGGCGTGAATGGCATACCCGGCGATCAGGTCATCCTCAACGCCGCACTCGCGTCGCGCAGAGACAACAACGACACCATTGACCTGGCCGTGCTGGGCGGCCTGGCCCGAGAGGATGCGCTGAGCGGCTATCAGATCGGCCATTTCCAGCCGTTCGACCCGGTGCACAAGCGAACCGAGGCCGCGGTCACGGCCGCGGACGGCGGGACGTTCAGAGTGACGAAGGGCGCACCGCAGGTGATCCTGGAGTTGTCGGCCAACGCCGCGCAGGTGGGCCCGGCCGTGCAGAAGGCGGTCGATGACTTCGCAACGCGCGGCTTCCGGTCGCTCGGCGTGGCGCGGGCCGATGGGGATGGCACGTGGCAGTTTCTCGGCGTGCTGCCGCTGTTCGATCCGCCGCGGGAGCAGGCCCGTGAGACGATCGCGACCGCGCGCGCGATGGGGGTCGACGTCAAGATGGTGACCGGCGATCAACTGGCCATCGCGCGGGAAACCGCCGGCAAGCTGGGACTGGGCACGAACATCCTTGACGCCGCCGGCTTTGGTGACGCGAAGCAACACGAGACGGCGCAGCTGGCGGAATCCATCGAGAGCGCGGACGGCTTCGCCCAGGTCTTTCCCGAGCACAAGTTCCACATCGTGGATGTCCTGCAGAAGCGTGGCCACATTGTCGGCATGACGGGCGACGGGGTGAATGACGCGCCCGCTCTGAAGAAGGCTGATTGCGGGATCGCCGTATCCGGCGCGACGGACGCGGCCCGCGCCGCCGCGTCCATGGTGCTGATGACGCCGGGGCTGTCCGTGATCATCGACGCGATCAAGGAGAGCCGCAAGATCTTCCAGCGCATGAACAGCTACGCGATCTATCGCATTGCCGAGACCCTGCGCGTGCTGTTCTTCATGACGCTGGCGATCCTGGTCTTCAACTTCTATCCCTTGACGGCGGTGATGATCGTGATGCTGGCGCTGCTCAACGATGGTGCCATCCTGTCGATCGCCTATGACAACGTTCGTTACAAGGACACACCGGAAGCGTGGAACATGCCGTTGGTGCTCGGGGTCGCCACGGTGCTGGGCGTGATCGGCGTCATCGCCGCGTTCGGCCTGTTCTATCTCGGGGAGCGCGTCTTCCACCTCGACCGCGCGCATATCCAGACGCTGATGTACCTGAAGCTCTCCGTGGCTGGACACCTGACGATCTTCCTGACGCGAACGCGCGGTCCGTTCTGGACCATCCGCCCCGCGCGGGTCCTCTGGGGGGCGGTGCTCGGCACCCAGGTCGTGGCTACGCTGATCGCGGTGTATGGCGTGTTCATGACGCCGCTCGGCTGGGGCTGGGCGCTGTTTGTGTGGGGCTACGCGCTGGCGTGGTTCCTGCTCAACGACCGCTTGAAGCTGCTCGCCTACCGGACCCTCGATTCGGCTGGCACGCCCCAGTCGGGATGATGACCCGTGAACGCGACGTCGTTGTGGCGGATCGGATACCTCGTCGGGCACTCGGGAATCGGCTGGCCGCGTCGCGACGCGGGGCGGCTGCCGCGCCCCGGACGAGGTCCAGATCTGGTACAGGAGTTGCACTCCCGACGCAATCCTGACGAATTTGCGATCGAGCGCGGGGCAGAGTTATCGGTCGGCTGACGTCTCGAGGGGGCCGGGCGTGCCGCGTTCCGCAGGGCGGACGACGCGGCGACGTACAACGGGCACTGTGTGCGGTGCCCCCAACCAGTGAACGGGACCCTTGAATTCGAAGCCGGATCGAGACAGGTCCACGAGACACGTGCGACGCAGCCGCCTCATGGCGATCTACTGGACCTGTGTGGCCGGCCTGGCGCTGGTCTGGGTGGTCGCGGACAGGATCGCGGTTCCGGCGTTCATTGCGATGGTCCATGCCGGTCGCGGACCCGCCATCATGGGCCGGCTGATGAGTGGACGCGATCACGCATCGGTGGCGTCGTACGTGGCTGTCTGGCACGATCTCACTCGGCGAATCGTGCCCTGGCCGGCCGGCGTCCTGCTGGTCGGCGGGGTCGTGCTGCTTCTGTGGCAGACGTATCGGGCCGATGCAGGAAGACCGCGGGAACCCGAGCCTCCCGGCGGCCTCGCTCGGGTTGACCTGTTCCTCCTCGTGCTCTGGTTCGGGGCTCTGACGGGACTCGGTGAAGGAGCCTGGCTGGCAGCCAAGCTGGTCGCCTGGCACGAGGTCATCGTCAACTTCTGGCATGCGGGAACGCCGAGCATCTCGGATGGCCCCGCTCGCCACCACGATCCTGGGCACCGCGGTCGGACTCGGGCTCGTCCTCGCTCTGCGCTGGCGCCAGCCTGCCGGGACACTGAGGTGGACTGCGCTCGGCGGGATCTTCTTCCTGCTGCTGGCGTGGATCATGATGACCGGCCGACTGCACTGGATCGCCGGCGTGCTGCTCGCTCTCGGGATCGCCTGGCGTCTCTCGCCGATCATGGCGGGACAGCCTCGGGCGACGGCGCGCATGGTGCGACGTTCACTCCCGGCGTTCCTGGCGATTGCGCTGCTAATGGGCGTCGGCGAACGTGCCGCGGCGGGCCTGAAGGAGCGGCGTGCGATCGCCTCGCTGCCACCGGCGGCCGCGGGCGCGCCCAACGTGATCATGATCGTGATGGACACGGAGCGGGCGGCAAGCATGAGCCTCTATGGCTTTGACCGCCCGACGACTCCCTTTCTCGACCAACTGGCAAGGCGCGCGATCGTCTTCAACCGGGCGATCGCCCCCGAGAACTGGACGCTTCCTTCACACGGCACGCTGTTCACCAGTCGGTTCAACACCGTGCTCGGTGTGGGTGAGATCCCACTGGACGACCGGTTTCCGACGCTGGCAGAAGTGCTGCGGGAGCGCGGATACCTCACCGCGGGTTTCGTGGCCAACCTCCGCTTCCTCAACAATGAGCTGTGGGGCCTGGCCCGCGGGTTCGACCACTGGTCGGACCAGCCCATCTCACCCGCAATGGTCATATCGAGCAGCTGGTTGACGCGGAACCTCGATCAACTGCAGCGCCTGGTGCGCGGAGATCACACGGAGATCTCGCAAAAGACGGCGGAGCGTGTCAATCGAGAGTTCGTCGCTTGGCGAAACCGGGCCGTCGATCGTCCGTACTTCGCATTCTTCAATTACTTCGACGTCCATCAGCCCTACCGCCCGACGAGGACTCCGGCCCTGCCGACCACCAGTCCGACACCTCGCTACTGGCTCACGATGAGGGACCCGATCCTCGCCTCGGACTACACGGCGGCCGAGATCCGGGATCTGCGGGAAAGCTACGAGGCGGCCGTCGCCTATCTCGATGCCCGGCTCCGGGAGTTGTTCGCAGACCTGGAAGCACGAGGCGAGCTGGAGAACACCCTGGTCATCATCACGGCGGATCATGGTGAGCAGTTCGGGGAGCACGGGCTGATGGAGCATCGAAACAGCTACTACCTTCCTTTGCTGCACGTACCCCTCATGATCATCCCTCCCGGTGGCATCCCGGCCGGAATCCGGATTGACGAACCGGTCAGCCTGGCCGACCTGCCGGAGACCATCACCCACGTGGTCGGCATCGCCCAGACGCCGTTCCTGGGAGCCTCCCTGGCGCGATACTGGTCGAAGGCACCGTGGCCAGGCACTCCCAGGCCCGTCTTCTCCGGGAAGTACGATGTTTCGATCGTGCAGGACCAGTGGCATTACATCAAGACTCTTCAGGGCGACGACCCGGGTCACGAGGTCGAGGAACTGTACGACATCGTAAACGACCCCGATGAGGCGAGAAACCTCGCCGCGACGTCACCGGCACCCGCGATCCTGCTCTCGCTGCGGGCCGTGGCCGACAGCACGGGTGCGAAGAGACCCCCGAAGTGAACCTGACGTTCGTACGTTGATCCGGCGCGGCCGGCGTCAGCCGGCGGGTGCGTTCATTGCCGGAAAAAGTCGTTCCCCTTGTCATCGACGAGGATGAACGCGGGGAAGTCCTCGACCTCGATCTTCCAGACGGCTTCCATGCCAAGCTCGGGGAAGTCGATGCACTCGACCTTCCGGATGTTCTGCTCGGCGAGCACCGCCGCGGGTCCACCGATCGAGCCGAGGTAGAAGCCGCCGTGCTTCTTGCAGGCATCCGTCACCTGCTGGCTACGGTTGCCCTTGGCGATCATGATCAGGCTGCCGCCGTGGCTCTGCAGAAGGTCCACGTAGCCGTCCATGCGGCCGGCCGTCGTCGGACCGAACGAGCCCGACGCCATGCCGGGCGGCGTCTTTGCCGGTCCCGCGTAGTAGATCGGGTACTTTGTCAGGTATTCCGGAATCGGCTGTCCCGCGTCCAGGATCTCCTTGAACTTCGAGTGCGCAATGTCGCGGCCCACGACGATGGTGCCGTTCAGTAGCAGCGCATCGCCGACCTTCAGGGTCGAAAGCTCCTTCAGCGTGTCCGCGAGCGGACGGCCAAGGTCGATGCGGTGCCCCTGCGGCTGCGCGGAACGCTTCTCCTCGGGCAGCAAGCGCGCCGGGTTGCGGTCCAGCGCCTCGATGAACAGGCCGTCGCGGGTGATCTTCGCCTTGACGTTCCGGTCCGCGGAGCACGACACCGCCATCCCGATCGGACAGCTCGCGCCGTGACGCGGCAGGCGGATCACGCGCACGTCGTGCGCGAAGTACTTCCCGCCGAACTGCGCGCCGATCCCGAGCTTCCGCGACGCCTCGAGCAGCCGGTCCTCCAGCTCGACATCGCGGAACGCGCGGCCGTGCTCGTCACCGGTCGTGGGCAGTGAGTCCAGCTCCCGCGCCGTCGCCAGCTTCACCGTCTTCATCACGGCGTCCGCGCTGGTCCCGCCGATCACGAACGCGATGTGGTAGGGCGGACAGGCCGCCGTGCCCAGCGACCGCATCTTCTCGACCAGCCAGGTCTCGAGCTTCTCCGGCGTCAGCAGCGCCTTCGTCTCCTGGAACAGCATCGTCTTGTTCGCGCTGCCGCCGCCCTTCGCCAGGAACAGGAACTTGTAGGTGTCGCCGTCCGTCGCCGCGATGTCGATCTGCGCCGGCAGGTTGTTGCCCGTGTTCTTCTCGCGGTACATCGTGAGGCCGGCCGTCTGCGAGTAACGCAGGTTCTCCTCCGTGTACGTGCGCAGGATGCCCCTGGTCAGGAACGCCTCGTCCTTCGCGCCCGTCCAGACACGCTGCCCCTTCTTCGCGACGACCGTCGCGGTGCCGGTATCCTGGCAGATCGGCAGCTGGAAGCGCGAGGAGACGACCGCGTTGCGCAGAAACGCGAGCGCGACCAGCCGGTCGTTCTCCGAGGCTTCCGGATCGTCCAGAATCGACGCGACCTGTTCGTTGTGCGAGGGACGCAGCAGGAAGGAGACATCGCGCATCGCCTCATGCGCGAGCACTTCGAGGGCCTCGGGATCCACGCGCAGCACTTCCGTGTCCGCGAACGGCTCCACCGAGACGTATTTCTCCGATCCGTCCAGCTTCCGGTATTCCGTCGTGTCCGCTCCCAGCGGGAGCGGATCCTGGTACGCGTACTCCATGGCTCTCTCCTCCACCCCGGGCCCGCCCGGCACCACCTCCACCGCACACGCGGCGGGCACGTCTCGACGTTGAATCGGTCGGGTGAAGGTAGGATCGGCCGCGCGGCTTCGCCATGTCGGCCGGCGGACCCGGACACCACCGGTCACGGGCCGCGCCCGAGCCGCGGCCGGCCGAGCGGCGAACGCACCCGGTCCGTCCGCGCGGGGGAGGGGTCGGTCAGCCCGAGTGGCCCGCGGCCCCGCCGCGTCGCATCAGGAAGTAAAGTGTCGGCGTCGCCACAAGCGAGAGCAACACGGAAATGGCGAGGGCGCCGATGACGGCGATGGCCAGCGGCTTGAGCATGTCGGCGCCGGTGCCGATGCCCCAGGCCAGCGGGAGCATCCCGAGCGCGGCGGCGAGGGAGGTCATCAGGACGGGGCGGAGCCGGCGCTGTCCGGAGCGGACGAGCGCGTCTTCGAGGTTCAGTCCCTCGGTCTGGAGTATGTGGACACGGTCCAGCATCAGGATCCCGTTCTTGGCGACAATGCCGATGCCGATGATCGCGCCGAGGAACGAGACCACGTTGAACGACGTGCCCGTGATCCAGAGGGCGAGCACGGTACCGAAGAGTGCGAGCACCGCGCCGAAGACGATGGAAGCGGGCTCGTAGAACGATCCGAACTCGAGCAGCAGCACGGTGAACACGAGCGTGATGGCCATGAGCAGCACGAACACGAGGTTGCGGAACGACTCCTGCTGCTGCTGGTAGAGCCCGCCGTATTCGACATCGGCGGGAGGCAGCGACGGGTCGCTCCCCAGGAGCTGGCGGATCTCGGTCATCGCGCTGCCCATGTCGCGGCCTTCGAGGCGGGCGGTCACGGCGACGTCCTGGCGGGAGTCCTCGCGGCGTATCTCGAGCTGGCCCGGCTCCTCGACGACGTCGACGACCTGCGAGAGCTTGACCACCGACCCACTCGGCGTACGGATGGGCAGATCCTCGACCTGCGACAGCTTGCGCAGGCGTGTGGAGTCCACCACCACGCGCACGGCCACGACCCGGTCGCCCTCGAGGACAGTCGATGCCGTCTGCCCGAGCATGGCGGTGTTGATGGCATCGGCCACGTCTTCGGCAGTGAGCCCGAAACGGCGGGCGTCGGCCGGCCGCGTGCGCAGCGCGATCGTGGGCCCGGTGTACACCAGGCCATCGAAGACATCGACCACGCCGGGAATCGATTCCAGCTTCGCCGCCACGTCGGGGGCGTGCTGCTCGAGCCAGGCCTGGTCGGTCGAGTAGAGCTTGATCTCGATGGGTTGCGGCGCCCACATCAGGTCGCCGATCAGGTCGCCGAGGATGCCCGGGAACTCCCACTCGATGCCGGGCTCTTCCGTGTTGAAGCGCCGGCGCAGCTCGCTGATCACCTCGTCCGTGGTGCGCGAGCGGTTCCGGCGCAGCTTCACCAGGAAGTCGCCGGTGTTGGGCTCCGCGATGGCAAGGGCAAGGCGCGCACCCGTGCGCCGCGAGTAGCTCTCGACTTCCGGCACCGTGCGCAGGATCGCCTCGGCGCCGAGCAACTGGCGATTCGTCTCCTGCAGGCTCGTCCCGGGCGGCGTGAAGTAGTCGATGACGAAGCCACCCTCGTCCATGGGCGGGAGGAACTCGCTGTCGAGCCGGCCGTAAACGCCGAGACCCGCGACCAGGATAAGCGCGCACGCGCCGAGCGTGCGCCACGGGTGGTGCAGCGCGGGCCGGACCGCCGCCTCGTACAGCTCGACGAGCCGCCGCAGGAGCGGCCCCTCGTCGTGGCCGGGGCCGGCCTTCCCGCTGTCGCGCGGCGGGCGGATGAGCCAGCCGGCGAGGGAAGGCGTGAGCGTGACGGCCAGGACGAGCGAGGTCAGCAGCGAAACCACCATGGTCGTGGCCAGCGCGCGGAAGAACACGCCGGTGATCCCGCTGAGGAAGGTGAGCGGGACGAAGACCACGACGGGTGTGAGCGTGGAGCCGACGAGCGGTCGGAAGATCTCCGCGATGCCGGCGTGTACGGCCTCGAGCCGGGTCATCCCGGAAACGAGACGGGTGTGGATGGCCTCGACCACCACGATGGCGTCATCGATCACGAGGCCGATGGCCGCGGCGATTCCGCCCAGCGTCATCAGGTTGAAGGTCAGGCCGGTGAGCCTCATGGAGACGAGCGTGATCAGCACGGTCACCGGGATGACCGTCGTCGCCACCAGCGTCGTGCCCCAGCTCTTCAGGAAGAAGAACAGGATCACAACGGAGAGCACGAGCCCGAAGAGGATGGCCTCCCAGACGCTCTCGACCGACGAGCGCACGATCTCCGACTGGTCGTAGAAGAACGCGAGCTTCATGTCGGGCGGCAGCTCGGTTCGAAGCTGGGCGATCTGCTGCCGTAGCGCGTCCGCGATCGCGAGCGTGCTGCCGTCCGGCTGGCTGCGGACATTGAGCAGGACAGCCGGATGGCCGTCGGCCGTGACAATGTTGAAGACGGGTTCCGGGCCGCGTCGCACAGTAGCGAAGTCCGCGACGCGGACCGGGTGTCCGTCAGGCGCCGCGACGATGAAGTCCTCGATGTCGCCGACCGAATGGACCCGTCCGTCCACGACCGTGAGGTAGAGCGTGTGGTTCTCCTCGTGCAGCCCGGCGGACGCGACGAGGTTGTTCCGGAGCAGGGCCGTGGTGACGTCGGTCAGCGCCAGGCCGGCTTCCTCGAGGCGAAGCGGGTCCACGACGATCTGGTACTCGGGCGCCTTCCCGCCGACGAGGTCCACGCGGGCCACGCCCGGGATCCGCAGGAAGCGCAGTTTCAGGTCGTAGCGCGCCTCCTCCCACAGGTCGGTGATGTCGCGCGTGTCGCTGGTCAGGCTCACCCCGACAATCGGGAACGCGGCGAATGTCAGGCGGAACACCGTGGTCTCCGCCGTCGAGGGCAGCGTGCTCCGGATCTGGGACAGGCGACTCAGCACGTAGAGCTCGGAGCGCACCATGTCCACGCTCCAGGTGAAGAACACGTTCACCTCGGCGGAGCCGCGGCCGGTGGCGGACTTCACGGTCACCGCGCCGGGAATGTCCTTCATCGCCTCTTCGATGGGCCGCGTGATGGTGGCCATCATCTCGTCGCCGGGCATTACGCCGTTGTCGACGAGGATGACGACGCGTGGGAAGTCCGTCTGCGGGAAGACGGAGGAGGAGAGGCTGAAGGCGGCGTACACGCCCGCGAGGCAGAGCGCCGCGCTGATGAACAGGACGGAAAGCGAGTGCCGCGTCGCGAAGCGTCCGAGCACGTCAGTCGCTCACGATATGGATCTTCGTGGTCTCGGGAAGGCTGTACGCCTCCACCGTAACGATCTTCATGCCCTCGCGGAGTCCCTCGCCCGACACCTCGACCCGGCCGCCGTCGCGAAGTCCGACCGTGACCGGGTGCCGCACCGCGGAGTCTCCCTCCACCACGGAAATCCAGCTGCCCTCGTCGCCCCGGCTCACGACGCTCTCCTCGGGCACGACCAGCACGTCGGCATGCTCCGCGGCAACGACGCGGATGTCGGTGAACTGGCCAGGCATGAACCCGGAGCCGGCCGGCACCGAGGCCTGGACGCGGTACGTGCCGGTCGCCGGATCGATGTCGCGACCGAGCACGAGGACCTTGCCGCGCGGCACGGAATCGCCGGCACTCAGCAGCACCGGCTGTCCGACGGAGATGCCCTCAATCTCGCGCGCGGGCACGCCGGCCGTCACGACGAGTCGGTTCAGGTCGACGACCTGGGCGAGGACCGTGCCCGCATCGACGTGCCGGCCGACCTCGGCCGCGAGGTGCAGCACGGTCCCGCCGAGCGGCGCCGCGATGTTGAGGTAGGCGAGGCCCGTCTCCGCAGCCGCCAGCTCGCTCCGCGCCTGGTCGAGCCGCTGCCTCGCGTCGAGGTAGTCCTTGCGCGAGGTGCCATCGGAGCCGAGCAGTGCCTGCTGCCGCTGGAACGCGCTGTCGGCAAACGCCGCCTGCTGCCGCGCGCGCTCGAGCTCGACCTCGGCCATGCGGCTGTCGAGCCGGAAGAGCACGGTTCCCTGTACGACGCGGCGTCCTTCCACGGCGTCCACCGACGCGAGCACGCCGTCGGTGAAGGGCGTGATCAGTGCGCCCGCCGCCGGCCTCCCGTTCAGCGCCGGTTCGGGCTCTACCGTGCCGTACGCCGTGACGTAGCGGTGCAGCGTGGCGCGGCCGATCTCTCCGACGTGTACGGCCACGTCCGTCGTGATCTCCGCTTCCGCCTCTGCCGGTCGCGTCTTCCGGTAGACGATGAAGGCGACGATCACGACGACGAGCGCGATCCCCAGGATGCGAATGCGGCTCCTCATCTCCCGCCCCCTTCTCGTCCGTTCGCCCGATGCGGCGCGTCCAGCACCCATGCCCCGACATCGAGGGGCGTCTGCATGGCATCCTCCAGGGCGCCGAGCGCCCGCTGGGCCCTGACCACAGCGTCCAGGCGGGTCAGGGCGGTCGAGACCATCTCGGCCTGGAGCCCCAGCAGGTCCAGGCGCGAGATCTCGCCCGCATTGTAGGCGGCGCGCGCGGTCGATTCCTGGCGGCCGAGCGCCTGGAGCAGCGTGTCCGACGCCTGGACCTGCGCGGTAGACGCGTCGGCCGTGGCGACCGCGCTCTCGACCTCACCGAGCACCCGTGACTGGATCGTCAGGAACGTGGCGGCGGCCTCTTCGCGGCGGGCGGCCGCCTCCGCGATCGGGCCCCGGTTCCGGTTGAAAAGCGGAAGCGTGATGCCGAGGCCCAGTGTCCACTTGGTGTCCGTCTGGTCGAGCTGGTAGCCGGGCCCGAGGTTGAGGTCCGGGTACTGCTTCCGGACCTCGAGCTGGAGCGCGGCCTGGCTCGCCTCGTAGTCCGCCAGCGCACCGAGCAGGTCCGTCCGGTTCAGCAGCGCCTGCCGCCGCACTTCCGCGGAAGGCACCGCGGCGCCGGACCGTTGCAACTCTGCGAAGTCGAGCCGGACCGAATCGAGCGCCGCCGGCGGGACGCCGACCGCGTCCGCCAGCTCGCTCCGCGCCACGGCCGCGGCCCGCGCCGCGTCGAAGGACGCTGCCCGGCTCGCCGCCAGGTCGATGTGCGCCCGCGTCACCTCGGTCGGCGAGGCCTCTCCGACCGCGCGCCGCGCTTCGACGATCCGGGCCGTCTCGGTCAGGATCGCAAGCTGATTGGCGAGCAGCGAATCGGTCTGACGCGCGACGTGCAGATCGAGGAAGGCCTGACGCACACGACTCCGCACCTGCCAGGCCGTCGTGAGCAGAGCGAAACGGGCAGACGTCGAGCGTTGGCGGGCTTCCGCGATCCGGATGCCGCGCTTCCCCGCAACCTCGATGGGCAGGTCCAGCGCGACTTCAGGGATCCAGGGCGTGATCTCGTCCACCGGCGTCGTCGCGTTGTAGCCGACCCCAGCGGTCACCGACGGGTTCGGCCGCGCACCCGCCGTAATCACGCCGCCCTGCGCCACGCCCCACTGCGCGCGGGCCACGTCCAGCACCGGGCTGTAGTAGAACGCCGCCAGCGTCAGGTCGCGGAGGTCCCACGCGGCCGGCGGCCAGACGGACGTTTCGCCCCGTTCCTGGAGGAAGGCGCCGAATTCCTGTGCGTCGAGGCGACGCGCCTCGAAGTCCTCCAGGCTCGTTTCCGGAGTGATCGGCAGGGCGTGGTAGCGGACGCAGCTCGTAAGCGGCGTCGCGGCCAGCAGAACCGCCACGAGCCATGACAGGCGGCTCGCCGTCGTCGTGCCGGTTTCGGATCGGTGTGTCGTATTCCCCCTTCGCCACAAGGTCGGGAACAAGTGACCGGATCGTGCCCGAATTCGCAAGCGGCCTCGCTCAACGGCGGGAAGCGAGTGCGGAACCCGCGGGGTGCCCGCGTACCCCTCCCTCCCAAGCGGGAATGGCCGAAGGGGAGTCCCGCTCGCTAGGTTGAGAAGTCATCCAACAGAGGAGACGCGCATGAGCACGAAGTTGCTGGTAATCGGAGCCGCCGTCGCGCTCGCGGGCGCGTGCGGCACGGCGCCTGACGCTTCCACCGCCGGCGCCGGCACGCCGGCAGAGTACCAACTGGTCGCGACGATCCCGGTCGGCGGCGAGGGCGGCTGGGATTACCTGTCCGAGGACACGGCCGCACACCGGCTGTACGTCAGCCATGCCACCGCCGTCTACGTCATCGACATGCAGCAGAACACGGTGGTCGGGCAGATCGATTCGCTGCCGGGCGTGCACGGCTTCGCCATCGCCCACGACCTGAACCGCGGCTTCGCGAGTGACGGCCGCGCCAACGAGGTGGCCATCGTCGACCTCTCCTCGCTCGAGGTGCTCTCGCGCGTCGGGACCGGCGAGAACCCGGACGGCATCATCTACCTGCCCGACGTCAAGGAAGTCTGGGCCTTCAACGGCCGCGGCCACTCGGCCACGGTGATCGGCGCCGAGTCCGGCGACGTGATCGCCACCATCCCGCTGTCCGGCAAGCCGGAGTTCGCCGTCTACGACTCAGGCGGCCGGCCTCGTCTACAACAACATCGAGGACCAGAACGAGATCGCGGTCATCTCCGTCGCCAGTCACGAAGTCGTCGCCAACTGGCCGATCGCCCCCGGCGAGGCCGCGTCCGGGACTCGCCATTGACCTCGTCAACCACCGACTGTTCGCGGTGTGCGAGAACCAGATGATGGTGATGCTGAGCAGCATGACCGGGCACGTGGTCGGCACCGTGCCGATCGGCGAGGGCGTGGACGCGGCGCGCTTCGATCCGGTCACGCAACTCGCGTTCAGCTCGAACGGCGAAGGCACCGTCACCATCGCGCATCTCGACTCGCCGGACAGCCTCCGCGTCGTGCAGACGCTGGAGACGGCGCCGTCGGCCCGAACCATGACGCTCGACCCGACGACGCACAGGATCTACCTCTCGGCCGCGGACATGGAACCGCCGCCGGCCGAAACGGACTCTGCGGGTCGGCCCATGCGGCCGCGCATGGTGGCGGGATCGTTCAAGGTCCTGGTGTTCGGGCGGGAGGAGTAGCGGAAGATCGGAGGCGGTTCCGGAACGAGGCTCCTGGCGTGCCGCGCAGCGCGTCAGGAGCCTCTCCGCAGCGTGACCGTGAACGTGTCCGCGTTGCTGTAGTACGGGTCGTACGTCCGGCCCGCCTCCACCGGCATCGTCAGGAGTGGAACCGGCGCAGGAGTGCAGGATCCTCGTCGCCCTGCCAGTCCAGCGACGTCGGCGGCCGGATCCCGCAATTGTACGCGGACAACGTGACCGAGCCGCCCGGTTGCAGCGAGGACGGATCGCACCAGGCGTAGTCCGGCAGCACGTACAGGTCGAACCAGCGCACGCCTCCATACCACATGTCGACGTACGGATCGTCGTAATCCTCCGGCACGAGGTACCGGATCGAGACGTGGACCGTCGTCGTCGTGGTGTCGCCGGGGTTGCGCAGCAGGTACTCGAGGCTGACCTGGTCGGGAGGGAACGCGGGCCGTCCATCGGAGGCGACGACGGAAGGACCCGTCACCAGCACGGTGTCCAGCGCCACATTGAACGTCGCGGCGATGCAGGGCGGCGGACACTCGTACAGAGGCGGCTCGACGACCGCGTCCTTCGAGCACGCGGTCAGTCCCGGCAGAACCAGAAGCCGGACATACCGCATGTCCGCAATCTACGGCGCTCGACGCACGGAACAGACACCGGCATGCGACGTGCATGGATCCAACCGCACGGACCCGACGCCGGGCATCGTCGTATTATCAGTGGCGGGCCGCATTCCTCGACCCGCCGACACCCGTACCTCCAGCCGGGACGCACGATGATCGCCTTCTTCGGAACGGGCCTGCTCGGCTCCAACTTCACACGCGCTCTCATCGACCGCGGCGAAACCGTCCACGTCTGGAACCGCACCGGTTCGAAAGCCCGCGCCCTCGAGGCCGACGGCGCTCTGGTCTTCGACGACCCCGCCGACGCCGCGAAGGGCGCCGAGCGCGTGCACCTCACGCTCTCCGACGACGACGCCGTCGACGACGTCCTCGAAAAGGCACGCGCAGGCTTCGACGACGATACCATCATCGTCGACCACACCACGACCTCGCCCAATGGCGCCGCGCGACGCGTCCGCCTCTGGGACGAGCGCGACATCGCGTTCCAGCACGCGCCCGTCTTCATGGGCCCCCAGAACGCCCGCAATGCCACCGGCTTCATGCTCGCTTCCGGCGACCCCGAGCTCTTCGACGAGCTCCAGCCCGAACTCGCAAAGATGACCGGCCAGCTCGTCTACCTCGGACCGCATCCCGAACGCGCCGCCAAGTTCAAGCTCCTCGGCAACCTGTTCCTCATCGCCATGACCTCCGGCCTCATCGACATGCTCGCGCTCGCGAAGGCCATGGGCATCAAGCCCGGTGAGGCCGCTTCCCTGTTCGACTGGTTCAACCTCGGCGCCAGCGCGCCCGCCCGCATCAAGCGCATCCTCGAGGCCGATTTCCAGAACCCATCCTGGGAGCTCGCCATGGCTCGCAAGGACGCGCGCCTCATGATCGAGGCCGCAAACGACGCCGACATCCCGCTCGCCGTCATCCCCGCCATCGCTGGCGCGATGGACCGCTGCATCGAAGACGGCCACGGCCACGACGACTGGACCGTTCTGGCCAAACCCGTCCTGTAGCCCGCTCGCCGGGCCCGGCACCCCCGGGCCCGGCGCCCCTGCCACCCCGGGCCCGAACCCGCCCCCACAAACGCTCCGGCCTCCGCTCCCGCTGCCCGCATCTCTCTCCTTGACAATCTAGGAGAGCCCGTCGCATCTTCTTTCCTAGATCCTCTAGGAGGAAGTGCATGGGCAAGGACAGGGCGGATCTGCTGCAGGGGACGCTCGACCTGCTGATCCTGAAGGCACTCGGTCGGAGCGGACCGACGCACGGGTACGGCGTGTCGGTGCTGATCCGGGACTGGTCGGAGGAAGTGTTGCAGGTAGAACAGGGTTCGCTGTACCCGGCGCTCTACCGGTTGGAGGAGCAGGGCTGGATCGAGTCGGAGTGGGGGATCTCGGAGAACAACCGGCGTGCGCGGTTCTACCGTCTGACCTCGGGTGGCCGGAAGCAGTTGAAGACGGAGCTGGAGCAATGGCGCCGCCTGTCGGCGGCGGTCAACCTGGTGCTGCAGGAGACGTGAGGTGGCTGCGATGAAGTGGCTGCGGATGTTGCGCTGGCGGCTGCGCGCGCTGTTCGGGGGCCCGCGGCTGGATCGCGAGCTGGAAGAAGAGATGCGGTTCCACGTGGACATGGTCGCGCGCGAGTACGAGCGTGGCGGCCAATCCCCGCGGGAGGCGCGGCGACGTGCGCTGGTGGATTTCGGCGGTCTGGACCGGAAGAAGCAGCAGGCGCGGGAGTCGCGGGGAGTGCGGTGGGCGGAGGATCTCGTGCAGGACGTGCGCTACGGTGTGCGCATGCTCTGGCGGAGCCCGGTGTTCACGGTGGTGGCGGTCGTGTCGCTGGGTCTCGGCATCGGCGCGAACACGGCGGTGTTCTCGGTGGTGAACGCGGTGCTGCTGCGGACGTTGCCGGTCCCGAGCCCGCAGGAGCTGCGGGTGATCAACTGGACGGGCACGGACGCGGACATCTCGATCACGGGCAGCTACAGCCAGCCGGCGGGCCAGCGGCTGGCGGTTGCGGATGCGGTGAGCTACCCGGTGTTCGAGGCGGTGCGCGCGCAGCTGGAGGGCCATGCGAGTGTGTTCGGGTTCAGCCGGCTACCGGAGGTGGCGGTGCAGTCGGGCGGCGCCTCGTTCGCGGCGAACGGCCTGCTGGTGTCGGACAACTACTTCGACGCTGTGGAGGTGAGCGCGTCCGTCGGCCGGGTGTTTCGCACGGGAGCCGCGGATCGTGAGGCTTCGGGCGAGGTCGTGATCAGCGACGAGTGGTGGGAACGACGGTTCGGCGGGGATCCTTCGGTGGTGGGCCGGGCGATCACGCTGAACCGGCAGCCGTTCACGGTGATCGGCGTGCTGCCGGCGGGCGTTCGGGGACTGCACGCGGGCGACGCGGTGGACGTCTACGTGCCCATGGCGGCGCAGCCGGCGCTCCTGCCGTCGTGGAGCCGGACGGCGGCGGGCCAGTGGTGGGTGCAGATGATGGCACGGCTCGCACCGGGCACGAGCGATGCGCGGTTCCGGACGTTGGTGGAGTCGGCGTTCGTGAACGCGGCACGCGACATCGTGACCGAGCCGGGCGTGCTCGTGTACGACGGTAGCGCGGGCCTGAAGTCGCTGCGCGAGCGGTATCGCCGCCCGCTGCTCGTGCTGTTCGCCATCGTGTTGACGGTAATCCTGATCGCGTGCGCGAATCTCGCCGGCCTGTCGCTGGCGCGGGGCGCGGCGCGCGCACACGAGTTCGCGATCCGGCCGGCGCTGGGCGCGAGCCGCGCGCGGCTGCTTCGCCAGTCACTGACGGAGAGTGCGCTGCTCGGTGTGCTGGGCGGCGCGATCGGCCTGGCACTGGCGTTCGGCGGCCGGGGTGTGCTGGCGCGTCTGCTGCTGGCGTCGCAGGACGGGATCCGGCTCGACACGACGTTCGACCTCCGCGTGCTCGGCTTCACGTTCGCGATCGCGCTCATCGCGGGTGTGCTCTCGGGCCTGCTCCCCGCGTTTCGCGCCGCGACCGCGGACCCGATGTCCTGGCTGAAGGATCGGACGGCGGCCAGTGCACCCCGTCTTCGCGCGGGACGCCTCCTGGTGGTGGCCCAGATGGCCCTCTCGATCCTGCTGCTGGCGGGCGCCGGGTTGTACGGTCGCACACTCTACAACATGGCGCGGATCGATCCCGGCTTCCCGACGGACCACCTGCTCGTCTTCCGTCTCGACCCGGCAGCGGCGGGGTACGCCGCGGACCGCCGAACCCCGTTTTTCGACGACGTCGAACGATCCCTCGCTTCGGTTCCCGGCGTACGGGGCGTCGCGTTCAGCCAGCTGCCGTTGCTCACGGGCTGGATGTCGGGGGGCACGTTCTTCAGCCTGCCCGATCATCCGCAGCCGAAAGACGCGCCGCCACGGGCGGACCGGCACGTCGTGAACGAGTCGTACTTCGATGCCATGGGCATCCCGATCGAGGCGGGCCGCGGATTCCGGAGCGCGGACACGGAAGGATCGCCCGGAGTGGTCATCGTGAACAACGCGTTCGCGAAGAAGTACTTCGGTGGCGAGAACCCGCTCGGACAGCTTCTGCGGACGAGCGAGCGCGATTTCGAGGTGGTCGGCGTGTCCGGCGACGCGATGTACGCGGATCTCAGGGGAGATGCGGAACCGACGGCCTACTTCTCGTTCCGTCAGAGCCCGGCAGCCGGCGGGTACTTCGCCGTTCGCACCCTCGTCCCCCCACTGTCCCTGGTCGATGACGCGCGCTCGGCGGTCGCGACGGTCGATCCGGGCGTGCCGCTCACGCAGATCCAGACCCAGGACCAGCTGCGGGATGGCCGCATCGCGCAGGAGCGCCTCTTCGCCTGGCTCTGCGGCGCCCTGGCGGGGCTCGCGCTCCTGCTCTGCTGCATAGGGCTCTACGGCCTGATGGCGTACAACGTGCGCCGCCGCTTCGGCGAGATCGGCGTGCGCGTTGCCCTCGGCGCGACGCACCGCGCGATCGCGGCCGCGATCCTGCGCGAGGCCGCCCTGCTGGTGGCCGCCGGTCTCGTGCTGGGCGTACCGCTCGCACTCGCGCTGGTGCGGCTCATCCGCAGCCAGCTCTTTGGGGTCGAGCCGTTCGACCCGCTGACCCTCGGTTTCGGCGCGGCGCTGCTGCTCCTGGTTTCAATGGTCGCCGTCGGGTTCCCCGCGCGCCGCGCCGCCCGCATCGACCCGGCCGACGCCCTCCGCGCCGAGTAGGGTCGGACGAACCCCGCCTCGCCGCTCCGACCTCAGGCGGATGGCGGGGCGCCGTGCCCCCCCGGATGGACCCCGCCACTGGACGCCGCGGCTTGACATGGCGCCCCCGAACCTTCTAATTGAATGGTGAATGGCCGATGTGTCATCAATGCCATTCGCCCCATCCAGCGATTCTGCACTTCACGAAAACCGGACGCGGCACGTGCATCCGTGTCCGGACCCGTGGCGGGGCTGCCAGCGGCTCGAAGATGGTTTGACGGTTTCGGCGGGTTGGTGCGTGTCATCGCCCTGCCGGAGCCGGCCGCGACCCACACGCATGGAGCTCCAGTCGATGACGATGCGAACGACGACAACGTCAGCCGTCAAGAAGTTGCCTGGCATTGGCCGCGTGCTTCGGACCGAACGATTCAGGCGGTATCGCCACTCGGTGGTGCTCACTCTGCAGAAGCGCCGGAACTACGTCTTCACGCAATTCCTAAGGGTCCCCTCGCAGTACGACGCGCTGTCAGGCCCCGTCGCCGACCTTCTGGTCGGAGACGGGGAGGCGCGGAGTTTGAGGGTCAGCGTCTGGGGTTGTTCCAATGGCGCGGAGCCGTATTCGATCGCTTCGGTGTTGCTCCGTGAGCGACCGGATCTCGAACTCACGGTCCGCGCGTTCGACATTGACGAATCGATGCTCGCGAAAGCGCGCAGCGGGTCCTACACGCACGCGGAAGTATTCCGTAACGCGACGCTGGATCCGGGCTTCGTCGAGGCGACGTTCTCGCGGCAGGGAGACTCGTATCGGGTGAAGCCGGCAATCCGGAGACACGTCAGCGTAGAGTCAGGCAACCTGCTCGATGCGGACCTGGTTGAACGGACGGAACGGTCCGACGTGGTGTTCGTTCAGAACCTGCTCTACCACCTGAAGCCGACGGAGGCGAAGCAGGCGTTCGAGCACATCTGCAGAATGATGAAGCCGAGGGCCGCGCTCTTCGTGGACGGCATGGACCCGGGTCTCAAGGTCCGACTCACGGAAGCCTACGACCTCGAGCCGCTGGATTATCGGATCGCCGAGATTCACGATGAAGCGCGCCGGGAGCGCGGTTCCGCCTGGCCCTATGAGTACTGGGGCCTGGAGCCTTTCTCGACATCGAGGAAGAACTGGAAGCGGCGGTACGCGACGATCTTCCTGTCCGACGGCCCGGGGACCCTCCGGACCTGAGCCTGCCCGCCATTCAGACTTCGTCGCAGGCCGCCTCGGTGAGCGCCTTGAGGTGCAGGAGACGCGCGGCGAGGCCGTCCACCACGGGCGCGACCGCGTCGGCCGTCGTCGCATCCACCTCGCCGTACCCGCGGAGCGCGGACGGTCGCGAGTTGAGCACGGACGACCACCACGCGGAAGACCAGGCGCCGAGCGTTCGCCGTGGGTTGTTCGGGTACTCGACGATGCGAATGCCCAGCCGGTCCGCCGCGCTCTGCGTCTCGGCAAGGACATCGCGCAACGCCGCGCGGAGAACCTCGCCGCCCGGGTCCCGCACGCCGGTCTCCTCCCAGTGGTCGAGCCGCTCCATCGTCTCGCGCACGAGCCGGCTCAGCATCAGCTCCAGGTGGCGCCGCTGCGCTTCCGTGAATTTCACGGCCGGGACTTCTGCTTGGCTCATGCGCGGATCCGGAGCAGGGACCGCGCGATCGTGATGCCCACGCCGGCCGCGCCGAGGCCGAGCGCGAAGCTGGCGCCCGCGTACGTGAACGCCTTCAACCACGCGCCTCCTTCCATCAGTGACACCGTCTCGTAGCTGAACGCGCTGAACGTCGTGAACGCGCCCAGGACCCCGATCGTGATCAGGGCCCGCATGTCGGGCGAGAACCGGGTTGCCTCCAGATACCTGAGCGCGAACCCGATCAGCAGCGAGCCTGCCACGTTCACCACGATCGTCCCCCACGGGAACCCCGAGCCCAACCGCGCGTGCACCCACCCGCCGACGCCGTAGCGCGCCACCGCGCCGATCGCTCCACCCAGCGCGACCCACAACAGTATCATCCCGACCTCCACAAAAAATCCCCCCGACCGGTCACCCGGTCAGGAGGAGTCATCAACGGCACAGGCCGCGTCTCTGGCGAACCCCTTCGCCCTGTTGTCCCAGTAAGATAACCTCTCGATCCGCCGTCAAGAACCCGGGCCCGGGCGTGGCTGAACCGGGAGCTGGGAGCATGATGAGCCGCACACCTTCGGGCTGGGGTTCGTCGGCGTCGAGTACACCATTCCCTGCGCCATCGTGCCGGAGACCGATCCGGCGCCCACGCTGTTCGGCGAGCCACTTCTGCACAACACCGGCGACCAGGTCTGGATGATGCACCTGCGGATCGGCCGCCACAATCCGGACGGGCTGCTCGCGACGTGGAACCCGAAGGTGGAGCGAACAACGCTCTCGACAGGCCGGGACTCGCGACAATTCCATCGTCCCGACTGATCACGCGCAGACCGGCCCGGAAATGCCGAATGCCGCCGGTGCTGCTAGATTGTGGCGGACGACAAGGAAACGGAGGGATGTTGCGTGGCCTCTCCCGGTCGCACCGCAACGCTCCGCGAGACCGGCGACGGTCCGACCCCGAACTCGATGAGGAAGCATGGCTGCATACGGGAACTCCAGCAACCGCCTTTCCCGCGAACACCTCCGGGTTTCGACCGAGCTGCGACCCGGCTGGCTCAGCGGGTCCGAGCGCATGCCAGAGGTCGGCGAGCACGTGCAATGCACGGAGGGGCTGGCGCAGGTGACCAAGATCCTCGGCAAGACCGGCGATGGCAGCCGCCTGCTCGAACTCACTCTCGAGGACCGGCCGCGCCACCCCTTCTTCGCCGCCGCCTCCAACGTCCTCGTGTCACCGACCGGATCGGATGAGTAGACGCAATCCCGCGCGGTCCATGGATGGGAGAAGGCCCAGCCCGACAGTGTCGAGCTGGGCCTTTCCGGTCTGCCACGGGGCGCGGCGGCGAACCGCCGGAGCCCGTGTGTCGCAGTCTAGGAGATCTTGACCACGTTCTGGGCCTTCGGGCCCTTCGGCTCCTGGACCATGTCGAATTCGACCTTGTCGCCTTCGTTCAGGGACTTGAAGCCGGTCGCCTCGATGGCCGTGTGATGGACAAAGCAGTCCTTGGCACCGTCCTCCGGCGTGATGAAGCCGAAGCCCTTCTCACTGTTGAACCACTTCACCGTTCCAGTCGTACGCATATACCCAACTCCTCGGGTGTGGATGACGTAGAGGTGCGGGTATGTCCGTACCAGTCCATCATCGCAGTATCGCCGGGCCAATCGCCCCCGGCAGGACGTGCACGGGTATAAAAAGAGGACCGGGAACAAGTGCGTTCCAGGTCCTAGATCCGGCGGCCATGGAGCCAGCGGGCTCGGAGGCCTTCACTCGTGCAGAATGAAGTTTAGCGCAATGGAGAGGCCGGGTCAAGGTGTAAGGGCGGCGGTAGTGGGCAGGTACCCGCATCCGTCAGGGCTCTTCAGGTCACCTGAGCATGGTACTGCCGGAGCTGCTCGCCGAGAAGGCTACCGCCTCCCGGGTCGCCGGCAGTTCACCGGCGAACGAGAGCCTGTAGCAGGCGCCGCGCGCCGGCGAACGGTCGTTGACGCTCCCAGCCGTCCGCCCCTACCTTGCGAGCGGTGCTGTCCCGTCCTCAACCGTGTCCAGGTCCGGTGCGGGAGGTCCCGACGGCCCGAACCTGCCCGTCTTCGAAACGACCGCGCATCACGCCGCGCGGGGTTCCGCGCCAGCGCCCGTGGCCGTCCTCCAGGCCGGTCCCGGGCAGGGCGCGCTGATTCGGATCGTGGTGTCGATTCCTTCGTCCGGGAGGGAGCATGACACAGGATAGCGTCGAGCAGGCCATTCTCGCACAGGAGCGCCGGGCTCTCGACCGCTGGTCCCGGGGCGATCCGCTCGGGTACGCCGGGATCCACGCGGACGAGACCACGTACTTCGACGATATCGGCGCGCATCGCCGCATCGACGGCGGCGCCGCGATGCGCGAGTATCTCACCGCGCTCACAGGCAAAATCCCGCCGCACCGCTATCAGCTCGTGGACCCGAGGGTGCAGGTCTACGACGATACGGGAATCCTGACCCTGCGCTACGAAGCCTCGAGCGTCGAGGGTGAACCCCTGACGACGTGGAAGGCGACGTCTGTGTACCGGAATTTCGGGGGAGAGTGGCGCATCGTTCACGCGCACTGGTCGGTCGTGAAGGACAGCTGACCGTAGGCCTGCGCGAGCCGGGCCCGGACCCGATCGCGAGTGTACATGCCGGATCTCGCTGAACGCCTGCAACGCGTCCTGGAGGGCCGCTACCGGATCGAGCGGGAACTCGGCCGGGGCGGCATGGGCATCGTCTTCCTCGCGGAGGACGTCCGGCACGGCCGCAGGGTCGCGCTCAAGGTCCTTCGTCCGGAGCTCGCGCAGTCGCTCGGCGCCGAGCGGTTCCTCCGCGAGATTCGCATCTCGGCGCAACTCAACCACCCCAACATCCTGACGCTCATCGACTCCGGCAGCGACGATGGCTTCATGTACTACGTGCTGCCGTTTGTCGAGGGTGAGTCGCTGCGCGACCGGCTGATGCACGAAGGCCAGCTCCGCATTGAGGATGCGTTACGTATCACGCGAGAAGTCGCGGACGCGCTGGCGTACGCGCACGACATGGGCGTCGTGCATCGCGACATCAAGCCGGAAAACATCCTGTTCGAAGCGGGTCACGCCGTGGTGGCGGACTTCGGGATCGCGCACGCCGTGACCGAGGCCGGCGGCGACCGCCTCACCGAGTCCGGCCTCGCGCTCGGGACGCCTGCCTACATGAGTCCCGAACAGGCGATGGCGTCGGGCCCGATCGACGCGCGATCCGACATCTACGCGCTGGCCTGCGTGCTCTACGAGATGCTGGCCGGCGCTCCGCCCTACACCGGCCCGACTCCGCAGGCGATCCTGGCGCGCAAGGCGGTCGAATCCGTGCCCGGTCTGCGCGTCGTACGCGACACCGTCCCGCCCGGAGTGGAATTGGCGATCGTGCGCGCGCTCGCCAAGGTACCGGCGGATCGCTTCGATGGGGCGAGCGAGTTCGCCCGTGCGCTGATGCTCGAAGGAGGAGCGGCGCGAGCGTCCTCGCGCCGTGATCCGTTCCCGCGCAGCCGGCTGCTGGTCGGCGCTGCCGTGCTCGTCGTGATCGCCGCCGCGACCTACCTGACCCTGGCGCTGTACGGGAGCGGGCGGGCGGACGCCGTCGTCGTGGAATCGTCGAACCGGCTCACGACCGATCCGGGCGTCGAGTGGTTCCCGAGCCTGTCGCCCGACGGCCAATGGGTCGTCTACGCCGGCGAGGCGTCGGGCAACCGCGACATCTACCTGCAGGGCGTGAGCGGCGAGAATCCCATCAACCTCACCGCCGATTCGCCCGACGACGACGACCAGCCAGCCTTCTCGCCTGATGGTACTCGCATCGCGTTCCGGTCCGAGCGCGATGGCGGTGGCATCTTCGTGATGGGCCGAACCGGTGAGGCGGTGCGCCGCGTGACGCGCGTCGGCTTCAAGCCGACCTGGAATCCGGACGGGACGATGCTCGCGTACGCCACGGAGAACGTCGATCTAAATCCACAGAACTCGGGTCAGCGCGGCGAGCTGTGGGTGGTCGACGTCGCCAGCGGCGAAACCCGGCGCGTCACCGACGCAGATGCCGCGCTGCCCAGTTGGTCTCCGCACGGCCTGCGCATCGCGTTCCTGCATCGCCTCGGCGAGACCGCGCAGGGCCATGTCTGGTCCGCGCCCGCCGGGGGCGGCGCCGCGACCGCCGTCACCACCGGACTCGCACGTGACTGGAACCCGGCCTGGTCGCCCGACGGCCGCTTCCTCTACTTCGTGAGCGATCGTGGCGGCAGCATGAACCTCTGGCGCGTCCGTATCGACGAAGCGTCCGGCCGGCCACTGGCCGATCCCGTGCCCGTCACGACGCCGGCGACGTCGCTCGCGCATGTCACCGTCTCGGCCGATGGAAAGCACATCGCGTACAGCTCCGTGCTGGTCACGACGAACGTCCAGCGAGTCGCGTTCGATCCGGTCCGGGGCGAGCCTTCCGGCGAGGCCGAATGGGTCACGCACGGATCGCGACGGTGGGCCGATCCCGATCCCTCGCCCGACGGTCGGGAGCTCGTCTTCTATTCGCTGGTCGACCCGGAGGGCGACCTCTACCTCATGCCCTCGGACGGGTCCGCCCCGCCCCGCCAGCTGACCGGCGACAGCGCGTCCGACCGCATCCCGCGCTGGTCCCCCGACGGCAAATGGATCGCCGTCTTCTCGGATCGCAGCGGTCCGCTCCAGATCTGGAAGATCCGGCCGGACGGCAGCGGGCTCACGCAGTTGACCGACGCGCCTCGCAATGTCGCCTACGCCGTGTGGTCGCCCGACGGCTCGCAGATGGCGGCAGCGTATCCGGGCAACGACACGTCGATTGCCTACGTGTTCGACCCCGATCGGTCCTGGCACGAGCAACGCCCCGAGCTGCTCCCGGCCGCGCCGGACTCGCTCGCTCCCTTCGCGCCCCATTCGTGGTCAGCCGACGGCAGGCGCCTGGCCGGCATGATCAGCGCGCTCGACCGGGGCATCATCACCTACACGTTCGCGACGCGGAAGTACGAGCGGATCTCGGACTTCGGACAATGGCCCGTCTGGTTGCCGGACAACCGCCGCGTCCTGTTCGTTTCCGGCGGCAACGGCTTCTACGTCGCGGACCGTGTGACCCGCGAGGCGCACGAGGTATTCTCGACCCGCCGGGACGTGATCGGACCGCCCCAACTGACCGGCGACGGGCGCATGCTCTATTTCACGCGCCGCGTCACCGAGGCGGACATCTTCGTGCTCACCCTCCGTTGATTTCACGTGTGGTGACATCGCTCGACGCCCTACGCAGGCCCGGGGAGCCGGGAATCAGACGACGGCTCCCAGGGTCCACCATGCGCCCCAGGCGATGCACGCGAAGCCGGCCATGCGGCCCAGCCGTTCGCCGCCGGGCAACGTCTTCTCCACGACCACGAACAGCGTGAGCGCCGCCATCCAGCGAAGGTCCATCGTCCCGAACACGAACATCAGGACCATGAGGCCCCAACAGCAGAGCACGCACTCGACGCCATGGCGCAGCCCCATCACCACCGCGCCGCGTGCGCCGGGCCGCCATTCCGTGAGCAGAAAGCCCATGGGCGTGCGGCAGCGGTGGAGGCATGCGTTCTTGAGCGGGCTCAGTTGCCAGGCGCCGGCCCCGACAAGCAGCGCGCCGGCGAGCAG
Organism: uncultured Gemmatimonadales bacterium; assembly: GCA_963786235.1. Taxonomy (GTDB): domain Bacteria; phylum Gemmatimonadota; class Gemmatimonadetes; order Longimicrobiales; family RSA9; genus CAWAYJ01. The sequence continues at coordinate 104,318 of CAWAYJ010000004.1, read as the reverse complement.
CGGCGACGACGCGGCCCCGGTGGATGACAGAAGCGACGCGGAGCGGAGCGTCCACTGTATGGATGCGCCGAGCGCGCTGAAACCCGTCCAGACGGCCAGGTACGCCGCGACGAAGGCTGCCGCACGGCCGAGGTGGCCGGGTGCACGTTGCCGGCTCACCCTGGCGAACGTGACCACCATCGGCGCGGCGGATGGCAGCATCATCCCCGCCATCATCACGGTCCACATTGTCAGGCCGAACGCGAACTCGAGACCGTCCCGCCCGTGGTGCATTCCGACCGGCATGCGCATCGCCGCCGCGACGTACAGCCACGCAAGCACGGTCGCCATGCCGAGCGCGCCGTAGATGATGGCGCCGTCGCGCCAGCGTGTCGGTCCCTTCGGCGCGGACGGGGGCATCTCCTCCCGGCGATTGTCGGCAGGTTCGCCCGTCGCCGCCGGCGGGCTCACGGACCGGCGTAGCTGAACGGCGCCACCATCGCCTGGCGGCCCGAGGTCTCGAAGTCGATGCCGTGGTCGCTGAACCGGGCCTTGCTCGCGCGGCCGATCACGGCGGCGTGTCCCGGGGAGATTGCGAGCGGGTTGCCCTGGACCGTGACGTCGCCACCCCCCTGCCCTTCGATCGGCGCCCATTCGGAGGAGCCGACGTCACCGACCCGGAGCGTGCCACGCCGGCCGTCGCTCTCGAACGTGATCGGCACCACGTGCACGCCCGCCACCTCCGCGATGTGTTGGGCGATGAGGCCCAGGTGCCCACCCGCCTGACCGCCGAAGATCGCGGTGAGCGCCTGCTGCTGCTCGGAAGAGGCACGCGCATCCAGGTACAGCGCAGCCTTCCAGTCCTTCTCTTTCATGTTGCCGGGCGTGAACACGCCAAGCGCCGTGTTCAAACCGTTCAGCTTCACGTCGCCGAAATGGCCGTGATCGATTCGCCACCCCACGAGCGCGCTGCACGTGCCCTCCGTGGGATCGCTCAGCATGATGCACGGGCACGCCGCCTCGCAGGTGCATGCCTCCGTGTACAACCCGTCGAGCTTCCAGGAATCAGCCATGCATACCTCCGCGATGGTGGGAATGGTGGTGGGATGCCGCGAATGACCCGTCATGCAGTGATGAGGCATAATACATAACACGACCGCTCGGTCTCGTGCAGAGGGTGCGCCACCGGACCGGGCAATGCCCGGGGAACGACGCTGCGGACGGGGCGATTCAGCCGACCGCCGTGGCGGCCCGCAGGCTCAGCTGCCGTCCAGCCGGTACAACCGTTCGGCGTTCTCCCTGAGCACCATCCGCGCGAGCGCCTCCGCCCGTTCGCGTCCGATCTCGCCGTCCCGCATCATGCCGGTCAGCGCGAGTGCGAGTGCGCGCCGCGCCGAACGCGTCGAGAACGCCGCGACCTCGGCCCAGCTCTGCGACTCGCCGCCGTCGAACGCGTCGGAGCCGAACAGCACCTTCTCGGGCCAGCGCGGCAGCCACTGCCGCAGCACGAGAGCGAGGCGGGAGGGCTCGAGGATCAGGTCCATCATCGAGATGTCCGTGTAGACGTTCGGCTTGCCGATCATCGCCTCCGTCTGGCCGACCTCGGGCCAACCGCCGTGCACGAGGACGAAGCGGGTGTCACGGAGCGCGGGATCGTCGAACACCGGCTCGAGCAGGAACGGCTGGGCGCCGCGCGCGTCGTAGTACCCGCCGAAGCCGTCGAGCACGTGGATCTGCACGGGCAATTCGAGGCGGCCGGCCTCGGCCGCCACCTGCCGGAACAGGTAGTCCTCGAGCGTGCGATACTCCACGAGTGTGGGTGCGCCACCTCCGGCGTAGCGCGCGTAGATGCGTGAGGCTGCCGCACTGTCGGGATCGGCGAAGTCGAGCGGGCGCAGGTAGGCGGCCTCGAACTTGACGCCGACGGCGCCCCCGTCACGGTCCCGGCGGAGCGTCGCCTGCACGACGTCACGGACGTAGGCGCCGAGCGAGGGCGGCAACGCGGTCAGTCCGAGATCACCCATGTAGCGACGCAGCAGAGCGGTCTCCTTCGGGTAGAGCGCCCGCACATCCGGGTTCCGTTCCGCTTCCGCGCGCGGATCGAGCGGAAACAGCAACGGGTCGACGAACGCGATCCAGCGGAACCGGGGTGAGGCGAGCCCATCGCCCATGGCGATGCGGTTGGCCAGCATGACATCCGTGCCGATCTCATCGAGCGCCCACGTGGCGAAGTCCATGCCCTCTTCCGTCGCGGTGTTGTGCCGGGCCGCGGCGAGCGCGGCATCGGTCGTGTCCCCGGCCGCGACGCCATAGAGGTCGCGCTCGACGACGCCCCATTCCGGGTTGTCGGCGGTGAGCCGCCAAGGCAGCGCGAACGCGGGAATCCCGTCGAGCGGGAGCGCGTCGAAGTCGGTGTCCGCCGCGGCGAAGAGGCGCTCCGGGCGCATTGGATGCGCATGCTCATCGATCGCGCGGATCCCGTCGATGTACGCTTCCAGACCTGGATCGGCGGACGGCTCCGGCGGTGCGGCACAGGCGGAGAGCGCGAGCGCGACGGCGCCCGCGCGTACGAGCGAAGCGGCGAACGACATGGCGATGGCTCCGATAGAGGGAATATGGACACGATAGACGGACGCCTTGTGCGGCCGCAACTCCGCCGGGCGGGACCCGCGGAAGCGGCATCCGCGTGCTGGCTTCCCGCACCGGCGAGCCCGGCCCGGCGGCGTGGCCGGGGTCCGTCTGCATCGGGCTGTCGATTTCGGCACGGCTCGTTCGACACCGTCTTCGCGACGCGCGCGCTCCGGGTCTCAATGGGATTCGACGGCGGCGGCCGCGAGCGACTGCGTCACCGCTTGTCGCGGAGAGTCGTGTGATGACAAGCGCACAGGGACACCCAACCGGAGCCGCCGATCCTCGGGATCCTGATCCTCGACACGGTGCTGTACGGCTACCTCATCTCCGGCTGAGGATTAGTGCGACCCTGCCAAGCTTGCGGACCGACGTCCACGATCGCCGCTACGGTCTCGACGAAGCGTGCGTTCCACGGAAGGCCGCCGTGCCGAGGCGGCAACCTTCCGGCCGAACCCGCCGTCCTACTTGACGTGGAACGGGAGGTGATCCTCTCACACGCAGGACGTACAATGTCAAGTCGAAACCTGGCCGCTGCGGTACTGGGACTGGGGCTGCTGACCGGATGCGGAGACACCGGCACGGAGCCGGTCGACGGCGTCCGGTACTTCCCGCTCACGGTCGGAAACACCTGGACGTACGCGCCGGCCAACCCACTCTTCGGCGGTTCTTTCCAGTGGCAGGTGACTGCGATGCGCGGCGACACCGTCACGCTCGCCCGGCCGCCCGGCGGCTCCCAATCCGGACCCGTGACGCTGCTGGACCGGGTTGAGACCGTCGATCTCCTCCGCGACGGCGTGGGGCCCGTGTCCCTCTATCGATTCACGACCGGGAGTTCATGGGTGAGGCACGACCCGTGGGAGTGCGACGACGGCTCCCAATGGTCCGCGGTGGAAGAGCCGAACCCCATCACGACACCCGCCGGGACCTTCTCGCACACGCTTCGCATCGAACGGCGCAGCGCCGCGAACTGTACCGACGCCGGGACCATGGTGGAATGGTGGGCTCCCGACGTCGGCCTCGTCCGGTGGGAAGAGCTGAACTTCTACGCGGGCGGCCCGCTCGCCTACGAGCTTATCAGCTACTCGCTCGGCAGTTGACCGGGCGCGCGGGCCGCTCTCCAACGATGCCGTGAGGGAGCGGCCCGCGACGGCCTGAGCCACCGCTCCTGCTGCGGCTCAGCCACCCCCGTTCGCGTCGCCCAGCCCGGCCTGCAGCGCGCGCCAGCGCCGCATCACATCCTGGTAGCGCGTGCGTGCTTCGGCACACGCGGCCACCTGCGCGTCGGTCGGCGCGACCTCGGCCTCCTGCATGCCCATCGCCGCGCGCATCATCTCGCTGCTCACGGCGTTCAGCGTGGGTGGACCCGACGGCGCGGCCGCGAAGAAGCGGCCACCGCGGCCGCCACCCCCGCCCTGCGCTGCCGGCGCCAACGCTTCGAGCTGCTGGCGGAGCGCCGCGTTTCCCGAGCCGAGGCGCTCGATCGCGGCCCGCGCCTGCCCGTACGCGTCGTTCGCCGCCATCGCGCCGTCCCACATCTCGCGCGAGAGCCGCGCCACCAGATCGAGTTGCGCGGCCGGTGTCGTGACCCGCGGATCGAGACGCAGCGTGAGCGGCTGCGTCTGCGAGCGGCCGTTGACGGTCAGGCGCACCGTGTATTGGCCCGGCGCCGCCCACGGCGCGTTCACCGAGGGATACGTGTGGCCGGGCACCGCGCCCGTCGCGCCGCCGCCGGTTCGCGACTCCGGTCCGATCGGATCGTAGTGCAGGTCCCAGCTGAAGCGGTGCATGCCGCGCATCGTCGAGACGATGTTCTGCGGTGCCAGCCAGTATAGCGGCACGCGGCAGTTGGGCGCCGACGGATCCTGCTGGCAGATCCGGTCGTAGCCCGCGGGATCGAGCGCGGGATCCGGCACGAGCACGGGGTCCTCGCTCGAGTACGAGCGGACGACCGTGCCCGCCGCATCGAGGATGTCGAGCGTGATCGGCCCGCTCGCGTCCTTCGCGAGCCAGTAGTCGATGATCCCGCCGGGCGGCGGGTTCTCGCCGTGCGGCAGCTCGGGCGTCCACTCCGTCGGGTCGTTCATGCCGGAGCGCACGCGGAGCGCCGTGACCGGCTCGAACAGGTACGCGTCGGCCGCCGCCTGCGCCTCGGTCATCCCGCGGAACGGCGTCAGGTCGTCGAGGATCCAGAAGCCGCGGCCGTGCGTGCCCGCGACCAGGTCGGAGCACCAGCACGTGGTGTCGTCCTTGACCTGGATGTCGCGCACCGAGACGGCCGGCATGTCCAGGCGCAACGAGTGCCAGTGGTCGCCATCGTCGAACGAGACCCACACCTGCGTCTCCGTCGCGGCGTACAGCAGGCCGGGCTTGTGCGGGTCCTCGCGGATCGAGTTGGCGACGGCGCCGGGCGCGATTCCGGTGTTGATCTCCGTCCACGTGCGACCGCCGTCGTGCGTCCGCCAGAAATGCGGATTCATGTCATCGATCCGCATCGTGTTCGCGGCGGCATAGGCGGTGTTCCGGTCGAAATGGCCGGCCTCGATGTTGAAGATGCGGGTCCACGGCTTGATGGCGGGCGGCGTCACGTTCGACCAGTTCGCGCCCCCGTCCATCGTCACCTGGATGTTGCCGTCATCGGTGCCCGCCCAGAGGATCTCGAGATCGATCGGCGACGCCGACAGCGCGGTGATCGTGCCCTGCGCGCCCACGGTCACATCGCTCGCGTACTTGCCCGCGTTCGCCGGGACCGCCCACGTGTCCCGCGCGAGGTCCGGGCTGATGCGCGCCCACGTGCGGCCCCGGTCCGTCGTCTTCCACACCGCGTTCGACACGTAGAAGAGCACGTCCGGATCGACCGGTGACCACAGGATCGGCATGGTCCGGACGTTGCGGCCGAAGGGCCCGCCTCGTCCTCCCATGTCCGGACCGACGTTGGTCGTCTGGCCGGTCCGTCGATTGTAGAGCGACACGTTCGTGCGCGAGCTGCCGAACACCATGTCCGGGTCGAGCGGGTCCGGCGCGGCGATGCCGTACTCCTGGATGTTCACCGGGTGCCAGTCGTGGAACGTGATCATCCCGTCGTTCGACCGGCTGTCCACGCAGGCGGAGCCCGAGTCCTGCTGCCCGCTGCAGACGCGATACGGGAAGGCGTTGTCGGCGGTGACGTGGTAGAGCGCGGCGGTCGGCTGCGTGTACCAGTTGCTCCACGACTCGCCACGGTTGGCCGAGATCACGGCGCCCTGGTCGGACACCGCGAGGATGATCTCCGGGTGGTTCGGGTTGATCCAGATCTTCTGGTAGTCGTCGCCGCCGTACGCGCCCCGGATCGCCGTCCAGTGAACGCCGCCATCATCGGAGCGCCACATGACGACCGTCGCACTGTACAGCACGTTCTCGTTCTTCGGGTCCACCGTGATGGTGGGCAGGTCGCCGCCGCCGATCCGCGCCAGCGGGCGCGTATCCACGTGCGCCGTCGCCGCGCCGACCGGTCCCGCCGGCACGTCCACCGGCGCCCAGTGCGCGCCGCCGTCCGTCGACTTGTAGAGGCCGACCGTGCCCGTCGTGCTGCCGCCCCGTCCACCGCCACGGCCGCTCGGCTCCCGCGACATGCCGGCGACCATCGCGTAGATCAGCCGCGGGTTGCTCGGCGACACCGCCAGGTTGGCCTCGATCACGGCCGGCAGCCCGTCCGTGAGCTCGGTCCAGGTGGTGCCACCGTCCGTGGACTTGTAGATGCCGCCGTTCGTGCCGCCGAATGCAGAGCTCTCCCGGAAGCTCTCCTGCTGCTGCCAGAGCGTGGCGTAGACCGTGTTCGGATTCGACGGGTCGAAGGCCAGATCGTTGCCGCTCGTGTACTCGTCCTTGTACAGCACCTTCTGGAAGGTCCGGCCGCCATCCGTCGAGCGGAAGATTCCGCGCTCGGCGTTCGGCCCGTACGGGTGGCCGAGCGCGCCGACGAACAGACGGTCCGGATTCGTCGGATCGACGATCACGTCCGCGATCATCTGGCTGTCGCGAAGTCCGAGATGCGTCCACGTCTTCCCGCCGTCCGTGGACTTGTACATCCCATCGCCCGTCGAGAGGTCGGGCCGGATGATGCCGGCGCCGCTGCCGACGTAGATCACATCCGGATTCGAGGGCGCCACCGCGATCGCGCCGATCGAGCCCGCGGGCTGGTCGTCGAAGATCGGGACCCAGTTCGAGCCGTAGTCGGTCGAGCGCCAGACGCCCCCGTTGTCGAACCCGATGTAAAAGACGTTGGGCTGGCTCGGCACGCCGTCCAGCGCCCGGGTCCGGCCCGCGCGGGTCGGTCCGATCGAGCGCCAGTGCATGTCGGCCCACATGTCGGTGGATTGCGCCGCGACGAAATCGGCCGAGGCCGCGACCAGTGCGAGTGCGAGAACGGTTCGGATCGGGAACGCGCGCATGGGGCTCCGCCTCCTGGTATGCCCGATGTACTGGTAGGTCTCGAGGTGCAGCACATGCAGTTTGGGGCGTCCGGACGTCCGTGGCCAGAGGTCGGCTCGCGTCCCACCCCCTCCACAACAACGGCCATGGTCTCCGGACCGCGGAATTTCCTTGACCTGTCCGCCCGCGAACGACCATCCTGGAGGTACGAGATCAGGAGTGCCGTTCGATTTCCTTCTATGGGGCAGGCGGTCAAAACGTACGCCACCCGTGCGCTGGCAGCAGATGGTGTGACCGCCAGCGTCCGTAGTTTCCGCAGCCCGGTTCGTTCCGGTGGAGCCCGGTGGGTGGGGTTGGGGCGTCGTTTCAGCGCCCGTCTTCCGGGTGACCTTCCAGCCTCGGCATTCTCCGCTCGAGAGCGGGAACCATCCTTCTATCAGGGACTCAGCGGCCCATGGCTTCGTTCGGTTCGCCAGGGGGGCATAGCCTGTCCTGGGGGACTCGGGCCCACGGGCCCGGCCCAGAAATCCAAGGGATGCTCTCCCCTGTACCGTTCGCGTCTCCGGATGCCCTGGGCGCTCACCCTTCCTGTGGCCCTCCGCACTCCTTCCGCCGGTCCGGATCCGCGCTAGACTGCCTGGCCGACTCGTGCCGGGTCGTACACCTCCTCGTTGCGCCACACCGCCAGCATGATGGATGCGATCTGCCGGGCCAGCGTCAGCTTCGCCAGGTTCGGCTTCGTGCCTCCATCCAACAGCCGCAGGTAATGCCGATACAACGGGTCGTCTTTGCCCTGGCCTATGACCGTCGTGGCCGCCCCCTTGAAGATCCCCTTCAGCGTCCGATTTGCGTTTCGGTTCAGGCCCCGGGTCTGCTGGACCGGCGCCTTCACCCACGCCCCGCTCTGGGTACGCACCCAGTCCGCCGAGCTCCGCATCACGATCCCCAGGCCGCCGTACGCCCAGAACGCTCGCTTGTTCTTGAACCGGTACGGCGTCACCACGATGGGCAGGAGCTGCGCCGTTCGGATCTCGCCCAGCCCCGGGCAGCTTTTCACCAGCCGCCAGGCTCGCTGCTTCCTGGCTTCGGCCAGCATCTCCTTCTCGGCCTTCCTTCGCAGTTCCAGCAAGCCGTCGTGTTCCAGCATCAGAAGCTCGGCCAGCCAACGGGCGGCAGCCGGTAGTTTCTTCAGCCACGTCTCTCGCTCCGCCGCCGAAAACACGCCCTTGCCCGCCACCGCCACACCCCGGGACCGGAACAGGCTCTTGATCCGGTTCTGCACCCGCACCGAATCGGCCACCAGGAGCGTGTAGGCTTTCGCCCGGTGCCTCAGCGCCCCGAACTCCCCCCGCTTCTTGTAGACCTTCCGCTGGATCGCCCCGATCCGGAGCTGTTCGGCCAGACCGAAGGCATCGAGCTTGTCGCTCTTCGGGCCCCGGCTCTCCCGCACCCCCGCCACCACAATCGCCTCCACATGGGGCGAGAGCACCTCGTACAGCCAGCTCGCGTGGGTGCCTTCCTCCAGACCCAGATGCCGCGTGCCCGGGATGCCTCGAAGCACCCGGATCAGCGCCCCGGCGTTCGTCTCCACCACCTGGGCGTGTAAGCGCCGGCCGCTCGAGCCCACCGTGGCCACCGTGCTGCTTGACGCATGTGCGTCCAGTCCGATATACCTGTCCATGAGTGGCGTTCTCCTTCTCCGAGGGTCTGTACTGTTCGTCCGCAAACGACAGTGTGTCCCCTCCCGTCGGAGAACGCCATTCCTTGTTCGGGCTGGTTGTCACGGGCATCGCTTGCCTCTCCCAAAAGGACGCGCTGCCCCCTATGATGCCTGTCCCTCGGCGCACCATCTTCCTGCGCGAAGTGGCGGGCGGGAAATTGCCAGCGCCAAAGTGCAGTGTTTGTCGGTCCTCAGCCAGGCGTGCGCGCCTGTTGGCACGCTCCCGTATCCGTCCCTCGCCTTTCGCCCACCCCTCCGTCCCTCGCCGTAGGATCCGCGTATCCGCCCCTTCCCGAGGAGGTTGCGATGCGGAACCATCCTCTTGCACCGTCTCGGATCGTCCTGGCTCTGGTGCTGGCAACGACGGCCGCGTGCGGCGGCGATGCGAGCAGCCCCGCCGAGGCGATCGTCGCCCGCGTGACGGTCGAACCGGCGAGCGCCACGATCATGGCGGGCGCCACGACGCAGCTTTCGGCCACGGTTCGCGATGCCCAGGGGACCGCCCTCAGCGGGTACAGCCCGATCTGGTCCTCGAGCAATTCGCAGGTGGCCACGGTTTCCTCAAGCGGCGTGGTCACGGGGGTCGCCGCCGGCGGCCCGGTGACCATCAGCGCCACGTGCGAGGGCAAGTCAGGCAGTGCCCAGGTCACGGTTACCGCGCACGTCGCCACGGTATCCGTAACCCCGGCGACGAAAGAGCTGGCGCCGGGTTCGACTGTGCAGCTGGACGCGATAACACGGGACGACCAGGGCCATGTGCTGACCGGGAGGACGATCACCTGGCAGTCGAGCGCGGAGGCCGTTGCCGTCGTGTCGGAGAGCGGCCTGGTGACCGCAGTGGCACCCGGCGCTCCGGTGACGATCACCGCGACCAGCGAGGGGAAGTCGGGAACGGCGCTGGTCACCGTGCTCGGCCCCGTGGCATTGGTCACGGTGAGCCCGGACTCGCTGCGGATTCCCGTCGGCGCCGAGGTGCAGCTGACGGTTGCACTTCACGATGCACAGGGCAACGTGCTCGTCTTCCCTGCGGTGAGCTGGACTTCGAGCGATGCGACGGTTGCCACGGTCTCAGCGGCCGGTTACCTGACGGCACTGGTGAGCGGAGGCCCGGTCACGATCACAGCCACCAGCCCGGGCGTGTCCGGTACCGCGCGGGTCACGGTGCTGCCCGTGCTGTCGCTGTCACTCGCGAGCGGTACCTCCGTACTGGACGCGAAGCTCTACCAGCCCGGAGACGGGGCCGTGCACCCGACTGTCGTGCTCCTGTCCGCTATCCTGCGCGATGCCGCGGAGAACGCCGACATCGCGGCGGGCGTGGTGGCCGAGGGCTGGAACGCGCTGATGTTCGACTTCCGCGGCAGTTTCGGCAGCACCGGCGCGTATGCGCTGGAGAACTCGCTGACGGACATCGTGAACGTGGTCGCGATCCTGCGCTCTCCCGCCGCGGGCAACTGGGGCGTCGATGCCAACCGGATCGTGCTGCTCGGCCGCGGCGAGGGCGGCTGGTACGCGCTGATGGGGGCAGCGCGCGATGGCGCGATCGCATGTGTGGGCGGGTTGTCGCCCATGAACATCGGCGTGCTGGGCCGGGAGGCGGAGGCCGACCCCGCCTTGAAGGCGCAACTGATCGAGGATTTGCGGCCTGCGACCGAGGGCGCGAACCCGACTTACCGGCTGGCCACCACGCTGGAAGAATTCGCGGAGGACATGATCACGAACGCCGACGCGTACGACCTCGAGCTGCAGGCGCCACAGCTCACGAACCTCCAGGTGCTGCTGGTGGGCGCCTCCCTCGACCAGTCGTACACCTTCTATGAGCAGGCACGCCTGGTCGATGCGCTGAGAGCCGCCGGCGCCACCATGCTGACCACCGACATACTGGAGGACAATCACCGCTTCTTGGAGCATCGGCCGGCCCTGGTTCAGCTGGTGACGAGCTGGCTTCGTGACGGCTGCGGCCGCTGACGAGAGCCAGCCGCAACGCAACGAACCCGGAAGCGGCGGTCGATGGTCCGAGGCCGGCGCGCTGGTGGAGCTCTGACCGCTGACCGCACCCATGTCATCGTTCACGAACGCAAACAGACCGTCGGGCTTCCCCGTTCCACAGACCGGTCAAGGCGCGCGGTCCGCGAAGCCGGCTTTTCGTGGATCGCGCCGGTATCTCACCTCACACTACGCCGAACGGATACCCCTCCGCATCCAGCACCGCCTGCGCCAGCAGCCGCCCGTCCGCACGCACATCGAACGGTTCCCGGCGCGTGAGCTTCCGGTGCATTGACAGCATGCTGCGGAGCTCCTCGCCCCCGGCGCTCGCCGCCAGCACCTGCCGCGCCGAGCCTCGACGATGTGCATCCCCGTCTCGATGGCCAGGCGTGCCGCGGCGCGCCGTGCGGCCACGCCCTCTTCGTCCACATGAGCCACCGCGTTCGTGGCCCGCAGAACGACGCTCTCCATGGCGTACGTCTGGATGATCATATCGGCGAGCCAGGCGAGCACTTCCTGTTCCTGCTCCAGGTTCTGCATGTGCTTCTGCGCGGCTACACCCGCGGCGAACAGCGTCTGCTTCCGCGCCTGCTCGACCGCGACCAGCTCCGCGCCGAACGGGCCTTCCGGGAGCTCGCGGCTGCCGGACCGGCTCATCAGCTCCTCGGTGACCTGCCTGATGGCGTGCAGCAACGGCAGCTCGCCCTTCATGGTGCGCTCGAGGAGCATCCCGGTGATGAGCATGCGGTTGATCTCGGACGTGCCTTCCCAGATGCGGTGATGCGGGCGTCCCGGTAGTGGCGTTCGGCGTGGTACTCGGCGATGAAGCCGTACCCGCCGTGCACCTGGAGCATCTCGTCCGCCACGAATTCCACGGCCTCGCTCGAGTAGACCTTGTTGATGGAGCACTCGGCGCTCAGCTCCTTGAGCGCCTCAATCGTCGCAGCCGCCTTGTCCGCGTCGCCTGACTCCTCGATGTGGCAGTCCACGTCGTGGTCCGTGCGGTATACCCTGGTCTCCTCGCAGTTGATGCGGGAGCAGGCAGCGGCCAGCTTCTGCTGGATGGCGGGAACGCCGTTAGCGGCTTCCCGAACTGCTCGCGCTCCTTTGCGTACCTCGCACCGCTGGCCAGCGAGATCTTGGCGCCGCCCAGCACGGCCGCGCTCAGCTTGAGGCGCCCGATGTTCAGCACATTGAAAGCGATCTTGTGTCCCTTCCCGATCTCGCCCAGGACGTTCTCCACAGGCACCGGTGTGTCGTCGAAGGAGAGGCGCGCACGTGGACGATCCCTTCAGGCCCAGCTTCTTTTCTTCGGGACCGATCGGTGAAGCCGCTGGCGCGCGCTCCACGATGAACGCGGTGAAGTGCTCGCCGTCCACTTTGGCGAACACGATGAAGAGGTCGGCGAAGCCGGCATTCGTGATGAACTGCTTGCAGCCGTTCAGCCGATAGACGTTCTTGTCCTTGTCGACACGGCCGTGGCGCGGCGCCCAGCGCGTCGACCGCTGCCGGCCTCGGTCGAGCCGTGGCGGTTATGCTCTCCCCGGTGAGGATGGCCTCGACGTTCTTCGCGCGCTGCTCGTTCGTTGCCGAAGTAGATGATGGGGAGGCCGCCGATCCCTGTCTGCACGACAAGGCCGCGCATACGAACCGCCCAGTCCGATCTTCTCCGCCACGAGGATGGCCGTGGTCTTGGTAGCTCCCAGTCCGCCCAGAGCCTCGTGGACGTCCACAGCGAATACACCCAGCTCGCCGGTCTCCCGGACCAGACCTTCCAGAAGACCCTCTTCCTGCGCGTCGATGGCCTCCCACCGCGGAGTACTTTGTCGGTAACGAACGCCTCCACGCTGCGGCCAGCATCGGCCTCTTCATCGAACTGCTCGGGGATGAAAACCTCGGCCGGTCGCTGGACCGAGCAGGAACGTCCCACTCCTGATGGTCTTCTCGAGAGTCGTGCTCATGATCGGGATCCGTTGCCTCAGGGACGTTCGAAAAGCGCCGCGGCACCCATGCCGCCGCCGATGCACATAGCCACCACGCCGTGCCGGGCGCCGCACCGCCGCATTTCGTGCAGCAGCGTGGTGGTGAGCTTGGCGCCCGTGGCGCCCAGCGGGTGGCCCAGAGCTATGGCGCCGCCGTGGACGTTCACCTTCGCCGGGTCGAGGCCGAGGGTTCGACGCAGTGGACCGCCTGCGACGCGAACGCCTCGTTCAGCTCGAAGAGGTCCACGTCGTCCTGCGCCATACCGCAGTGCTTCAGGAGCTTGGGGATGGCCTCCACGGGCCCGATCCCCATGATGTCCGGCGGCACGCCGGCCACCTGGTAGCCGCGCATCACGCCCAGGATCTCCAGCCCCAGCTGCCTCCGCCCGGCCCCGACTCATGACCAGGTCCACTGCGGCGCCATCCGCGATCTGTGGCGAGTTGCCGGCCGTGACGGTGCCACCTGATCTTGAACGCGGGCCTCAGCTCGGCCAGCGCCTCGGGCGTCGTGTCGCGCCGGGGACCTTCGTCGATTTCGAACACCGTGGTCGTGACCACGCTCCGGCCGCGGGGCCCGGGGGTCTTGGTGACCACCTCGACCGGGATGATCTCATCGCGGATCGCACCGGTGTCCAGTGCGGCCACGGCACGGCGTTAGCTATCCAGAGCGAATGCGTCCTGGTCTTCGCGCGATACATTGAACCGGCTGGCCACTTCCTCCGCAGTCAGTCCCATCGAGATGTAGGCGTCGGGCATCTCGCGCACGATCACTGGGTTGGGCGAGAACCGCTCGCCGGTCATAGGCACCATGCTCATCGACTCGGTCCCACCGGCCAGGTCGCCGACGCCTGACCCGTGGCCACACGATCGGCCGCCACCGCAATGGACTGGAGGCCGCTCGAGCAGAAGCGGTTCAGCGTCATGCCGGCACGCTGTACGGGATGCCGGCGCGGATCTGGCGATCCACGCCACGTCGAGCCCCTGTGCCCGCCGGCATCGCGCACCCAGGCTGACGTCGGCCATTGCGGGGGAGCGCAGCCGCCCGCCCGCTCGAGCCGCCGGTCACGCATGCTGGGGCCAGGTCGCCGCTCGCGTCTCGTGGAGCGTTCCCGATGCCGCCACGGCGGTGCGATCCGGACTGACGATGCCGGCTCGTTCTTCGTGTTCATGGTCAGTGGTCCGTTTCAGAGGTGTCTTTGTGTATCGAGAGATCCGAAGCGCCCGCAGCGCAAGGCGCGACAACGAAGGAATGGCAGAGCCATTTCGAGGAGGAGCAACGCCGCGATGCGGAGCAGCGGGTCTTGAATACCAAAGAGACTTCTGAATCGGACCACTAGTTCCTCAGCGGCTTGCCGGTCTTCAGGATGTACTCCATGCGCTCCAGCGTCTTCGTCTCCCCGCACAGACGCATGAACGCTTCCCTCTCCAACTCCAGCAGGTAGTCCTCCGACACCCGCGACGACGCGCTCACCTCGCCTCCGCACAGACCCACGCCAGCGCTTCACCCACCACCTTGTCATGGGCACTGATGAAGCCGGCCCGTTCCATCTGGTCCAGACCCACACGGATGGCGGACAGACCGGCCTCACCCACCACGCGGATGTCCGTGCGCGGCGGCGACGCATGTACCCGGCCTGGTCCATGGCCAGAACGCACAGCTGGCATCGTGCCAGCCGGTCCTGATTCACACTACCGCGTCGCTGGTCCGCAGGAATCTCATTTCGCGCGCCTCGTGACCGCTGGTGGCCACCTTCCCCATCCCCAGCGTTTCGAAGATCCGGCGGATATAGGGGAAGAGATCGGTCTCCGGAGCCTGCGGCGCGGCCTCATCGGCGCGCTTCACCAGCTCCTTGCACCCGCCGCCGGCCGGGATGAGTCCGGCACCCACCTCCACCTGCCCGATGTACGTCTCGATCGAGGCGACCACGGCATCGCCTGCCAGCACGATCTCGCAACCGCCGCCCAGCGTGAGGCCGTGCGGCGCCACCACCACCGGACGGCTGCACTGGCGCACGCGCTGGTTGCGCGCTGGAAGCGCTCGAGCATCCACTCGACGTCCTCGGCTTGCGTCGTCCACCGGCAGCATCAGGGGCAGATCTGGCGCTCGCGCTAAGTGCGGCGCGTCGTTGCCCACTACCAGCCCGCGCCACCGCGCCTCCACTTCATCGAGCGAGCGCTCCATCATGTCGATGATGCCGGGGCCCACCGTGTTCATCTTCGTGTGGAACTCGAGGCAGGCCACGCCGTCGCCCAGGTCCACCAACGACGCATCCGGACTCTCGAACACCACCCGGCCCGCCCCCTTGAGATCGGCCAGCACGAGGTACTCCGGCGCGAAGGCACCGGCCAACTCCGCACCGCCCGCGAAGAACGAGTTGGCGCCCTTCTCGTGCTGGTAGAAACCCTCGCCTCCTCCGTCGTGAGCGAATTGGCCAGCGGCGGCAGGTCATGCCCCTCCTCGAGCATGCGGTCGCACGCGTACCGGAACCCCATCGCGTCCCACAGCTCGAACGGACCCAGCTCCCACCCGAATCCCCAGCGCATCGCGCGATCGACGTTCACCACATCGTCGGCGATCTCGGGAATGCAGGCCGCCGCGTAGCGGACCGTCGCGGAGAACGTGTCCCAGAGAAACGATCCCGCACGGTCCGTGGCCCGGACCAGGCCGTGGATACGCTCGGCGAGGTCCTCGACGTTGCGGGCCATGTCGAGCGCCCCGAACGACACCTTCCCCTGGGGCACGTACTCGAGCGATGCGGATCCACCATCAGGATCTCGCTCTTTCCGTCCCCGCCTTTGACCTTCTTGTAGAAGCCGGCCCCGCTCTTCTCACCCAGCTGTCCCGAGGCGACGAGTCGCTTCATGAAGTCCGGCGGATCGAAGAGCGACCGGTGCGGGTCATGCTCGAGCCGCTGGTAGAGGTTGTCCGCGACGTGCGCCAGCGTGTCCAGCCCCACCAGGTCGGCCGTGCGGAAGGAGGCGCTACCGGGCCGCCCGATCGCCTTGCCCGTGAGCTTGTCTACCTCCGCTACCGTGTCGCCCTTATCCAGCATCACGCGCAGACCGTGGAAGATGCCGAAGCAACCGACCCGGTTGGCGATGAAGTTGGGCGTGTCCTTCGCGTGCACGATCCCCTTGCCCAGCACCCGCTCCCCGAACGCCTCGAAGAACGCCACCACGGCGTCGTCGGTATCGGGACCGCGCACCAGTTCCAGCAGCTTCAGGTAGCGCGGCGGGTTGAAGAGGTGCGTCACCAGGAAGCGCGGTCGCAGACCTTCCGGGAGCGCGTCAGAGAGTGCCGCCGCCGAGAGCCCGGATGTGTTCGACGTCACCAGCGCGCGCGGCCCCACGTGCGGTGCGATCCGCGCGTACAAGGACCGCTTGATGTCCAGATTCTCGACCACGGCCTCGATGATCCAGTCGCATTCGGCCAGGCGGGTCAGGTCATCATCGAAATTCCCCACCTCTACCAGGCCCGGCGCACGACACGACGAGAACGACGCAGGCTTGCTCTTCCGCGCCCGCTCAAGCCCGGCGCGGACCACCGCGTTCCTGTCGTCGCCGTCCCGAGGCGGGATGTCCAGCAGGAGTGTCGGAATCCCGGCGTTCGCCAGGTGGGCCGCGATGGCGGCGCCCATGACACCGGCCCCCAGGACGGCGGCCTTGCCGATGCGGTCGGGTATGTGGGTGTCCTTCACTTACACGTCTCCGGGAACCGTGGCCCCGAACGCCCGGGCGAGCATCGTCGCCACAGGGTCCACAGCCGACATGAGGGGGTAGGGACGCTTCGACCGGATCCAGCCCGTCACGGTCTCGTCCAGTGCGCCGAACACAACCTGGCGGGCCAGGCGAACATCCAGATCGTGCGCAAAGGCGCCAGCCTTCACGCCTTCTGTGATCACGCCGCCAATGACATCGAAGTAGGCCCCAACCGTGGGACGGATTCCGTCCGCCAGGATGGGGTCGGGATCGCGGACATGGATCTGGAAGACCGTGGCCAGTTCCCGGTCCTCCGCGTAGAACGCCAGATGGCGCTCAACCAGAAGGCGCAGGCGGGGCACGCCGGGGGCCGCAGCGGCCAGGGCCGGACGGCTCCGATCCAGATACTCGCTCAGATGACGCTGGAACAGGGTGACCAGCAGATCCTGCTTGCGCGCGAAGTACAGGTAGATGGTGCCCGTGGCCACTCCGGCCTCCCGCGCCACCACTGCCATGCTGCTGCCGTGGTACCCGAGCCGGGCGAACACGCGCACGGCGGCGGCAAGGATCCGGCCCTCCTTGCCGCGTGTCACCACCTCGCCGCCGATCGTGTCCATCGCGCAGGCCCAGCCCAATGAATGAACGTTCATTCATTATCGGGCGCCCAAGCCCTGGAGGCAAGGGTCCTGTGGGCGGAAGAGCCAACGCCAGCGGGCGACCGCCCGCGTGCCTGATGAACTAGCCGCTCCCGCTCCCGAACAGCAGACCGACGGCGAGTCCGAACTCGAAGCCGCTGTGGTTGGACGTGCCGCCGATGGGCTCAGCGAAGTCCGTCATGAGGTCGTACCCGGCGTGCACGCCGAAGCTGACGCGGCCGGCGCCTAAATCGATGCCCGCACCGAGCCGGCCGCCGAAGGCCGTCTGGCGGCGTAATTCCGTACCGATCGAGGACCCGACCGCGGCCGCAGACCCGTGGCGAATGACCGGGCCGGCCTCCACCGAGCCGTAGGGCCGCACGCTCGAAACAGGGTCCGAGACGGGCAGGTACCGGCGCAGGCCGAACAGGATCGGCACCACTACCGCGCTGCTCGTCTCGACGCCGCCCGCACCCACCCTCGACTCCGCACCGAAAGAGAGCACGCCGATGCCCACGGTGTACGCGAGCACGTCGCTCTTCCAGCGGGCGTACGTGAAGCCACCCGACACCCCACCCGCGTCGGTCTTCGTCTCGATGCCGCCCGCACCGACCGATGTGCTCGTGTTCGTGCGGAACCCGACCCCCAGGCGCAACTCCAGCCGCGAGCGGCCCCTCATGGTCTGTGCATGCGCCGGGTACGCGAACAGGGCGAGCAGCGCACCTCCAAACAGCAGGAAGAGCCCGGTTCCGTGAAGCCGGGGAAGTCTGGCCATGACGCCACCTCGTCGTGTACGTGGCGTCGTTCGACGCCTCCACGAGGAAAACGTCCGGAAGGGCCGGGAACTACTGGGCACAGGACGGGCCTCCGCCCGGATCGTCGCCGCCCGAGAGTCCCGATCGGGCCTGCGCGCTCAGTTCATGGAAGGGTCGAAGGGCATGCGGGAAAGCCGGCGGTACTCGCCGCCTTTCCGCTGCAGCACCCGGCTCCAGAGTAGCTCCGGGGCAGTGGTGAAGACGTCGTCTTCGAGGGCCGGCTCGATGATCCAGGAATCCCGCTCCATCTCCGCCTCGAGCTGGCCCGGCCCCCAGCCCGAGTAGCCGACCAGCACCCGCGCACTGTGAATCTGCGAGCGAAGGTCCGGCGAGACTTCCTCGACCAGGAAACCGACCGAGCCGAATGCGATGACGTCCAGCAGCCCGGGTTCCGCGACGTGCGCGAGCACCACTGGTGTGGCGGGCTGTACCGGCCCGCCCTGGTACACCAGCTCGGCCGGGCCGACGAGCGGGGCCAGCGCCGGGATCGCCTCCGCCACCGTCACGTTCAACGGCCGGTTCAGCACGACACCCACCGCTCCGTCCTCGTTGTGCTCTCCCAGCAGCACCACGGTATGCCGGAAGTTGGGGTCGAAGAGACCCCCGGCGGAGATCAGCAGGTTGCCCTTCAGGCTCTTCATGGCAGCGCACTCGTGCGACGGGGAACTCGGGACTGTTTGCCTACCCCGCCAAACGTCGGCCCCTCGAAGGCCGGGGACAAGGGGAACCGCGCCGGCGGCGCGGGTACCGTGGCCCCCTCTCCGCGATCACGAGCCCCTGGGCGCAACCCGCCGTGCGCGCGGATCCACGTGCCGATCAGCTCGAGCGCCGCGGGCGCCAGCGCCTCCTCCAGCCGTGTGTACTCCTCCGGCGCTCCCGTCTCCGCGGTCTGCAGGAAATGGTTGAGCCGCGGCAGCACGACGACCCGGTTCAGACCCGCAGCGACGTCCAGAGCCGACTCCAGCGCCTCCCGGTTGCCCGCCGGCGGAACCTGCACGTCCAGCTCCCCGAATACCGCGAGCACCGGGACCTTCACGTTCCGCAGCGTCTCCGCCGGGCTGTGCGCAAGGCTGAAGCGGAACCAGGGCGACGTCAGCCGGCGGATCCCGCGCTCCAGCTGCTCGGGTGGAATGTCGGGCATCGACGCCACGTACAGCGAGCGGAGCCGGGCCGCCGCATTCGCCGAGTCCGGAGTCTCGATGAGCGCATCCAGCACCCTCGCCTGGAACGCGCTCCGCTCCGCGATGGCCGCCTCGCCCAGGCCCATCGCCCGGCTCATCGATTCCTCGTACTGCAGGTTGTACGCGCGGCCCGGAAGGCCGGGCGTCGCCAGCATCACGACGAACGCGACGTCCTCCGACTCCGCCGCCGCCAGCGATGCGATCGTCCCGCCCTCGCTGTGACCGATGAGCCCGATGCGCGCCGCGTCCACCACGTCGGGGTGGGACCGCAGCGCCTCCACCAACGCCAGCGCGTCGCCGGCGAAATCGGCGCTCGTCGTGCCCGCCGGATCCGCCGTGGACTCACCGACACCCCGCTCGTCGTAGCGGAGCGTCGCGATCCCCTGCCCCGCGAGGTACTCCGCGAGGACCCGGAAACGCGGATGATCCCACAGCGTGTAGTCTCGATCGTGCGCTCCCACGCCCGGAATCAGCACCGCCGCAGGACACGGGCAGCCCTCCGTCGGCCAGGTCAGCGTCGCCGCCAGCACGCCCGACGGGCGATCGACCGTCAGGTCCATGGAATGCTGCCCGTACGACTCCGTCACGACACCCTCGTCATGAGCCTCGCGTTGCGGCGCCGGCTGTTCACGACTCGCGTTACTACGGTCCGCCTCCGTCCGTGCACCCTCCGGCAAGCAACCGGCCACGAGCAGGGAGGTCGCCATCAACGGCCAACATGTCCTCATCGTTCCATCCGGCCACGGCTCCGGTAGCCGGAGCCGCGGTCGGCCTCATTCCTCGTACTCGAACACCTCCTCCACACCCAGCCCGAATGCCCGCGCGATCCGGAACGCCAGCGCCAGCGACGGCACGTACTTCTCCTGCTCCAGCGCCAGAATCGTCTGGCGCGTGCATTGCGCGATCTCCGCAAGCCGCTGCTGCGTCATCTCACCGTGCTCGAACCGCAGCCGCCGGACACGGTTCCGGATCTCACCCGTCGGCACGGCCGCCGTGCCTCGCGTTCATGACCAGCGTCGCCACCGCGTGAACCACGAATGTCACGATCACCGCGCCGTATGCCAGGAACCACAGCCAGCCCACCGGCACCACGCCCTCCGAGCGGTACCCTTCCCAGAGACCGATGCTCAGCCCGTATACGGCCACCAGCACGACGATGATCGTCGCTTGCGTCGCCTTGTTCGCGACCACCGTGTCCCGTTCGTCCGTCACGACTTCGCCATGGCGGGACCGCGTGGCCAGCACCACCGCGGAGTACGCCGCGTATCCAAACCCGATCGCGACCGCCCCGGCCAAGACCCGCAGACGGTCCGCGCCAAACGCCGCCGGTCCGCCCCGCGCGAAGAACACCACCGCGAAACCAACGCCCACCAGCGTCCAGATCGCGGCCGCCCACCACGCGCGGGCCTGCGTCTGGCTCATCCCGTCCGTTCTCATCGTGTCCTCCCGTCTTCCGGCCGCTCCATCCACCTCCCTGAGTAAATGTAAAATAGATCATACTATATGTCAAAGCATTGTTACACGTCGTCGCAAGGGATTACCCGATGAACATCAGTTGCTTCTGGGGCTCGCTCAGGAACTCGGCGCCCGTGGCGGTCACCAGCACCATCTCCTCGATGGTCACGACGCCTCTGCCGGGAACCGTCAAGCGAGGCTCGATCGTGAAGACCATGTTCTCCTCGATGGGCTCGAACGGCTTGTTGGCGTACTTCTCCCACGCTGGTCCGAGGAGTGCCGTGCCATCGTGGGCGAAGCGACCGACCTGGTGGCCGAGCCCGTGCGGGAATTCGCGGTAGCCCTCCGACACGATGTGCTCGCGCGCGACCCGGTCGATCGCGACGCCCTGCACACCGGGCTTCAGCGTCTGCCGCGCCCGCTCGATCGCGGTCACGATGGTGTCGAAACCCTTGCGGACTTCGGGCGGCGCGGCCGTCTCGCCATCATCGAGGATGTAGAAGGTGCGCTGCAGGTCCGAGGCGTAGTCCCGGACCTTGAGTCCGAAGTCCATGTTCAGGACGTGACCCCGCTCCACCTGCCGGTCGGTGGGCTGGTAGTGCGCACCCGCCGTGTCGGGTCCGGTGAACACGGCCGGGCAATGCGCCGGGTCCCACGCGAAGGCCAGACCCCGGGACTGCGCTTCCCGGATCATGAACGCGGCGATCTCCTTCTCGGTCCTGCCGGGCCGGATGTACGCCTTCACCATGTCGAAGATATCGAGCGTGTGGCCGATGGCCTCGCGCATCCGCTCGAGCTCCGCGGGCGTCTTCCGGGCCTTGAGGCTCGAGGCGACGCGTTCCGCGGAGAGGAGCCGGTCCTGCAGTCCGATCTCCGCGAGCATCTCCTCGAGCAGGAGGTACATGCCATGCGTGAGGCCGTCGCAGACCTCGCTCGTCCTCGACCAGTTCACGCCGATCGTCGCGGGATCGAGAGTCTTCAGGTAGCCGAGCAGCCCGGCCCTGATTCCCTCGACGTAGCCGGTGACCCGTTCCCAGACGCCCAGCTCGTCGACGATCCGCTTCTCCATCTGGCCGACGATGGCGTGCGTCTCGCCGGAGCGCGTGATGATGAAGGCCGAGTGCCACGTCATGTTGGCGGGACAGAGGTAGTCCATCATGGGATCACGCATCATGGCGCTCTCCCGAACGAAGGTGATCCAGCAGTCGATGCCGTGCTCGTCGAGGATCGCGATCGCCTGTTCGACCTTCTCCCTGATCAGTGTGGCGTCCATCATGCCTCCTGTTCCTTCAGCTCGCCGGCCAGCCTCGTGAAGAGGGCCAGGATGCCGATGGCCACCAGCGTGTGGGCCGCCAGCGCGAACCAGATATAGTCGGGGTGGCCCATGGTATCGAAGGTGCCGGAGAGCGCGGTGTAGGTGACGCCGCTCAGGGCCGCACCGACCATGACGGAGAGGAAGTTCATCCCCATGTACAGGCCGGCTTTCTCCTTCGGTGCGACCCAGGTGATGTACTCCTGGATGCGCGGGGACGACGCCATTTCGCCCACGGCGAAGATCAGGATCCCCAGGAAGATCACGGCCGGGGCCGTGATGTTCGCCAGACCGATCACGCCGAAGCCGACCGTGATGAGGAACAGCCCGAGGAGGAACACGGGCATGGGCTTGAAGCGCTCCGCCGCCTTCGACACGGCCACCTGCAGGACCATGATGATCCAGCCGGTGTGGGAGATGGTCTCGCCCAGGATGCGGCGTACTCCCTGGTCATCCACCTGCGAGAAGAAGTTGGCCACCGTGGTGCCCACCACCGACTGCATCTCCAGGTAGAGCCGCGCCGTGTCCAGGTTCCCGTCGACGTAGACGGCGCAGAGGTTGAAGAAGCACCAGAACGGGAGCCAGAAGCCGACCCCGAGGAGAACCAGCAGCGCCGTGAACTTCAGGTCCGACAACGCCCCACCGATCTCCCGCAGCTTCTCTCCCAGTGTCACGCCCTCGATCTCACGGGGCGGCTCCTCGTAGAAGAAGATCGTGATGAGGAGCATGACGACGATTGATGCCGCCGCGGCCATGAAGGCGTAATTCCACGAGATCGCCCTCAGCTTGCCGAGAACGATCGGACCGAACGAGCCTCCCACGTTCACCATCGCGTAGAAGATCCCGAACCCCAGCGTCTTGTTCGTCTTGTCCGTCACCGCGCGGACCGTCGCCGCCACCAGCGGCTTGAAGATCCCCGCCGCCAGCCCGATCGACAGCATCGTCAGCACGATGCCCGAGAACGACTTCGTCAGGATCAGCAGCAGGATGGCCGGAAGGTAGGCCAGGTACGAGACGATCAGGACCTTCTTGAAGCCGAACCGGTCCGCGAAGGTCCCCGAGATGACCGGGATCCCGTAGGAAAGCAGGAGGAACAGGCTCTGGACGATCCCGAGCTGGGCCCGGGAATAGCCCAGCGACGCCATGTAGATGCCGAAGCCGAAGTAGATGCCGTAGTACGCGAACCGCTCCAGAACCTCGATGGAATTCGCGACCCAGAACACTCCGGGAAACGACGTTCGCTTCTCCACGATCCCCTCGCAGGAAGGTGTGGTCGGACGTTTTCTCGACATTATCCCTCGCCGATCCGCGCCGCTACCACCGCCTTTCCTGCGTCGTGAAACCCGGACCGCCACCGCGCCGTACTCATACCTATGTTTCATAGGTTTCTCGCAACGGAGACTCTCGACCGTGGGCGAAGAGAAAGCGCCGTTCATCCGGGGGACGCTGACCCCACTGATCCTCAAGTCGCTCTCGTGGGGAGCGCTGCACGGGTACGCGGTCGCGGCGTGGATCCAGCAGCGGACGGACTCGGTGCTGCAGGTTGAGGAAGGCGTGCTGTACCCGGCGTTGCACAAGCTCGAGCGGGACGGTCTGCTGAAGTCGCACTGGGGCGTGAACGACACGGGTCGGCGGGCGAAGTTCTACGCGCTGACCGCACGAGGCCGGAAGCAGCTGGAGGAGGAAGTGGCACTCTGGCGGCGGGCGTCGGATGCGGTGAACGCCGTGCTCGACGCACGGAAGGCGTGAGGCTGATGGGCAGACGGAATCCGCTCTCGTGGCTGGCATCGCGGCGTCGCATAGAGCGGGATGTGGACGACGAGATTCTCGGGCACATCGAGCTCAAGGCGCGCGAGCTGGAGCGGAGCGGCGTGCCGTTGTCGGAGGCACGCGCACGGGCGGAAGCGGCGTTCGGCCGCGCGGATGCCGTTCGCGATGCGTGCCGCGACATCCAGATGCAGATCGTGCGCAGGAGAGGCCGGATGATGAGAATCGATGAGCTGGTGGCGGATGTGCGCTGGGCGTTGCGGAGCCTGGCGAGGGCGCCGGGCTTTGCGACGTTCGCGGTGGTGACGCTCGCGCTGGGCATCGCGGCGGTGACGTCGATCCTGAGCGTCGCGAGCGGGCTGTTCTCGCCACCGCCGGGCATCCGGGATCCGAAGACGCTGGTCGAGATCTACCAGACTCCCGGCTTCGTGTCAGTGAGTTACCCGTTGTACGAGTCGTTCCGCGACTACGCGCCGGAGCTGCGCGGACTGGCGGCGTACGACGTGGTGGGCCTCTCGTTGGACGCGGGGAACGGGCGGCCGGACGTGGTGATGGGGCTCCAGGTGAGCGGGAACTACTTCGACGTGCTGGGCACGCGGGCCGCGCTGGGCCGTTTCTTCCAGGGTGAGGAGCGCGAGGTCGGGCAGGGTCCAGCGGTCGCCGTGCTGAGCGACGGGCTCTGGCGCGAGCGGTTCGCCAGCGATCCTGCCATCGTCGGCTCGAGCATCCGTCTGAACGGCGTTTCGGTGACGGTAATCGGCGTGGCGGAGGCCGGATTCTCGGGCAACATGGGGCCGGTGCGCGCGCAGGTTTTCATGCCACTGGGATCGCCACTGCCCGGGTTTCACGAGCCGCGGAGCCTCGAGCGCGTGGAGAACAGCATGCTCGAGCTGATCGGACGCGTCGAGCGCGGAACGAATGCGAGCGTCCTCGCTGCACGCCTGGACGATCTGGCGAGGCGTAGGCTCGACGCCGCCGGGCTCGATTCCGAGCGCTACCGGGTGGCGGTGCGGGCGTGGTCGCCGATGGGTGGCGCGATGCGCGGTCCGACAGCGGCGTTCCTGGTGATCCTCTCGGTCCTCGTCGGCGTTCTTCTGCTGATCGCGTGCCTCAACGTCGCCGGGCTGCTGCTGTCCCGGTCGATCCGGCGGCGCGGCGAGATCGCGGTGCGTGTCTCGCTCGGCGCAACGCAGGGCCGGCTCCTGCGACAGCTCCTCGTGGAGGCGGTGACGCTCGCGCTCGTCGCCGGCGCGCTCGGCATTCTCCTGACGTGGTGGATCACGGGGGCGCTGTCCGCGCTTCAGTTGCCGGTCTCGCCGATCCCGGGCCTCGAGCTCGACCTGCACCTGCGTCCCGACCCACCGGTGCTGCTTCTCTCGCTCGCCGTCGTTCTCGGCACCGGCCTCGTCTTCGGACTCGTGCCCGCGCTCCGCGCGACGCGCGTCGATCTCGTGTCCGACCTGAAACAGGGACGGCGCTCCGTC
This sequence comes from uncultured Gemmatimonadales bacterium, assembly GCA_963786235.1. Lineage (GTDB taxonomy): Bacteria > Gemmatimonadota > Gemmatimonadetes > Longimicrobiales > RSA9 > CAWAYJ01. Next base: position 79,268 of record CAWAYJ010000004.1, on the reverse strand, counting down.
ACTCTCGGCCGCGGCCGCATGCAGGGACTGCTCGTGGGCGCGCAGATGGCCGGGACCATCGTGCTGCTCGCGGGATCGGGCCTCTTCCTCCGCGCACTCGTGTCGGCGAGGAGCGTGGATCCGGGATTCGACGCCACGGATGTCTACGTCGCTTCGTTCGATCTCGAGCTCGCGGGCCGATCCGACGCCGACAGCTGGAGCTTCTACTCGGAGCTCGAGCGACGCGCCGCCGCGCTGCCCGGCGTCACTCACGCAACGGTCGCGGCGAAGCTGCCGCTCGCCGGCCTCTCGCAGATCGCGCCCGTGCGCTTCGAGGACGTCGAGCCGCCACCCGGACAAACGGGCTTCACGCTCGCCAACCAGACGGTCGGGCCCGATTACTTCGCGGCGCTCGGCATCAGGGTCCTGCAAGGCCGTGGCATCGTGGATTCGGACGACGCCAGCGCGCCGCACGTCGTTGTCGTGAACCGCTTCCTCGCCGACCGCATGTGGCCGGGGACGTCCGCGCTCGGACGAACGATCGCGCTTCCCGCGGCGGACTCGCTCGAGTCGTACACGGTCGTCGGCGTCGCCGCCACCACGGCGATCCGGCGCATCGGCGAGGAACCGCGCATGTTCGCGTACTTCTCGGCCGCGCAGAGGCCGCGCACCGATATGGTGTTGCACGTGAAGATGGCGCCCGGCCAGCCGCCACCGTTCCGCGCCATCCGCGATCTTGCCGCGGAGCTCGAACCGGCCGCGGCCACACTCAGCACCGGGTCGCTCGCCGCCGCCGTTTCGATCTTCCTGCTGGCGCAGCGCATCGGAGCGTGGGTGACCGGCGTGGTCGGCCTCTTCGGCCTGCTGCTCGGCTGCATCGGCATCTACGCCCTCACCGCGTTCCGCGTCGCCGGCAGCAGCCGCGAGATCGGCATCCGAATGGCGCTCGGCGCGAAGCGCGGCGAGGTCGTGTCGGAAGTGTTGCGACGAGGTCTCGCTGCGCCGGTCGCGGGCGGACTTATCGGGCTGGCCGCCGCGCTGCTCGGCGCGCGGTTCCTCCGCGCGTTCCTCTTCGGTGTCCAGCCGCTCGACCCCGTCACGTTCCTCGGCGTCGTGGTCATGCTCGCCGCCGCTTCGCTCGCCGCGAATCTGCTCCCGGCGATACGCGCCGCACGCACGGATCCGGTGCGCGTACTGAAGCAGGAGTAGGTCCGCGTACCGGTACGGTTTCGAGCGAACCATCCAGCACCGGATCGTCCGTACCGCCCCGGATTGGAGCGTAGCCTGTGGCTGCTTGACCTGGAGACGCACGGAACCCGGGTCGAGGTCGACGCTCGTTTGCCTGATTCCCTGCCTGGCCACATCCTCGTGAGGCACGATACGGCGGAGGGTTGCGATGGACGCCCGTGAATACTCCGGGCCGGACGTCACCGCGCTGTTGCGGCAGATGTCGGACGGAAGCGAGGAGTCACTCGATGCCCTCATCCCGCTGGTATACCGGGCACTGCGATCCATCGCCCACCGCCATCTCCGGCGGGAGGACCCCGGCCACACGCTCAACACCACGGCGCTCGTCCACGAGGCGTACCTTCGACTGGTGGACCTCAGGCGGGTCGAGTGGAGCGACCGCGCACACTCCTTCGCCATGGCGTCGCGGATGATGCGACGCATCCTGATGAACTATGCCCGGCGGCGGAAGCAGGCGAAGCGGGGTGGCGGGCGCGTTCCGTCTTCGCTGGAGGAGGGGGACCTGCCGATCGACCAGAATCTGGATGACCAGCTGGCCCTCGACGAGGCGCTGTCGCGGCTGGAGGCCGTGGACGAGCGCCGCTGCCGCGTGGTCGAGTGCCGGTTCTTCGCGGGACTCGACATCGAGGGGACGGCCGAGGCGCTCGATGTCTCGCCCGGGACGGCTTCAGGTCGTCGCGGACCACCGGGTCGAACGCATTTCCGGCGCCGCCTCGACGATCGGGATCAGCAGGATCGGCGCGTCCGTGCGCTTGAGCAGCCGCGTCGCCACGCTGGTGAACCAGATGGCCTGGAGTCCGGCCCGCCCGTGGGTCGCGGCCACCACCAGGCCGTCGCCGTGCTCGGCCGCATCGGCGGCCAGCTCCTTCACCGGGGCACCGCGCCGGACCTCGGCGACGCTCGGCACGCCGGCCGCGCGCAGCGAGTCCACCAGATCCCCCAGGTACGCGGCGGCCTGCTCCTGTCGCGCGTCCAGGAGCGCCCGCGTCGTGCCCGGCAGGAGCGCGGCGTGCGGTTGCCGCTCGCCACCAACGGTGCCCAGCGTCGGAACGACCATCACCAGGCGGAGCTGAGCGCCGAGCGCCCGCGCGAGCCTGCTCGCCAGCGGTAGCGCTTCCTCCGCGGCCGCCGTGGCGTCCAGCGTCACCATGATCGTCGCCGGCTCGAAAGGCGGATGCTCGGCTGGAGCCCGTTCCGTCCGGACCAGCAGCACCGGGCGGCGACAGAGCTGGAGCACCCGTTGGGCAATGGATCCGAAGAGACCGCGGCGCAGGCCGCCGGCGCCATGCGTGCTGACCACGACGATGTCGCTTTCCTGCTCATCCGCGTGACTGGCGATGCTCCGGGCCACGTCGCCCACCGGCACTTCGTGAACGTGGTGGTCGACGCTCGCGCCACCCGCCGCGAGCTGCGACGTCACCCGGGCGAGATACGCCTCGGCCTCCGTCTTCTTCGCCAAGTGCGGCTCCCCGTGGATGCTCGGCGGCGCCGACTCCTCGATGACGTGGAGAAGCGTAATCGCCGCGCCGCACGCCTCGGCGAGGCGCCGTGCGATGGGAACCGCGGCTTCGGCCAGACGGGAGCCGTCCAGTGGAACGAGCACACGCATCGTGGCCTCCATGGCTCAGCCGCCAAAGCTCGGCAGCTGACCGCCGAACGTCTGGTAGAGAAGCACGACGTTGAGCAGCAGGATCACGGCCGAGAAGAGCGTCGCCAGTGCCGTCACCGCCGGGCGATTCACCAGACCACCCATGATGGCCCGGTTCCGCGTGAACATGATCAGCGTGATCACCGGGATGGGCAGCGTGAAGCTGAGCACGACCTGGCTGATTACCAGCGTGCGCGTCGGGTCGAGACCCAGCCAGATCACCACCAGCGCCGGGATCAGCGTGGCGAGACGCCGGATCCAGATCGGGATGTGGAAGTCCACGAACCCCTGCATCACCACCTGCCCGGCCATCGTCCCCACGTGCGAGCTGGATACCCCCGACGCGATCAGCGAAATCGCGAACACCAGCGCCGACGCTCCACCCAGCAGCGGACTCAGCGTCAGATACGCCGAGTTGATGTCGGCCACATCCGCGTGCCCTGTGAAATGGAACACCTTCGCCGACATGAACAGCATCGCCATGTTGACCAGACCCGCCAGACCCATCGCCACGATCACGTCGATCCGGTTGAAGGCGACGATCCGACGCGCTTCCTCGTCGCTCGTCGGCACGATCCGCCTCCGCGTCAGGTCCGAGTGCAGGTAGATCACGTGCGGCATCACCGTCGCACCGATGATCCCCACCGACAGCAGCAGCGCGTCGTTCCCCGGCAGGCTCGGCACCACGCTGTGATACAGGATCTGCCGCAGGTCCGGCCGCGCCAGCACCGTCTCGATCACGTAGCACCCCGCGATCACAGCCGCACACCCGCCAATGAAGATCTCCAGTTGCCGGAACCCCTTCCCCTGCATCGCCAGAATCACGAACACCGTCATGCCCGTCAGCACCGCCGACGCCAGCATCGGCATGCCCGTCAGCAGCGTGATCCCGATGGCTGCGCCCAGCACCTCCGCCAGGTCCGTCGCCATGGCCGTGATCTCCTGCGTGATCCAGAGGCAGTAGTTCAGCCACCGCGGAAAGCGGGCCCGGCACACCTCCGCCAGGTTCATTCCCGTGGCGATGCCCAGCTTCGCGGACAACGACTGCAGCAGCATGGCCATGACATTGGCCAGCAGAATCACCCAGAGGAGCGCGTAGCCGAACTCCGCACCGCTCTGGATGTTCGTCGCGAAATTCCCCGGGTCGATGTACGCGATGCACGCGATGAACGCCGGGCCGATGAACGGAAGGATCGCCTTCAGACCCCGCGAACGCCCTTCGATCGCGTGCCGCGCCGCGACCTGCACCTTCGGATGCGGCCCCGCCTGCTCGTCCGTCGTGCTGTAGGTTCGCGCCACTGCTCGCCTTCGCCTCCCTTCGTCGCGTTGACCCGGCCGTGCTCCCGGCCGTGCTCCCGGCCGTGCTCCCGGCCGACCATCCGATCTAATTTAGGCATGCCTAAAAATCAACCCCGGACCGCTCGCGATGGACGGAAGGATGCGTTCGATCGGACGATCGCGCGGCTCCGTGGCCACCGAGCTGGTGAGCGTGGCGGTTGCTATCGGGGAAGCAAGGCGGGCGAGCACCCGCCGGCATCCGCCGCTGTGGTGCGAGCCACGGCCGCTCGGCGATCTCCCTCCCCGGGGCGACCGGGAACCGGGCCTTCAGGGGGACCTTGTCGCCGGGAGAACACGGGCGAGCCGGCCGGGGGCCGCCGAGCGGAGAGGGTGCTGGCGACCCGTACGGCCATGGCCACGCCCGGCATCGCTCGGGAGACTGGGCGCATGGCAGAGCACGATCCGGACGCGATGATCCTCGAGCTCGCGGCGCGACAGCACGGCGCAGTCAGCCGCGCTCAGCTCGCCGGCGCCGGCATGTCGGTGGGCGCGATCGATCACCGCCTGAAGAAGAGGGCGCTACGGCCGATTCACCGCGGCGTCTACTGCACCGGGCCGATCGCGGGCCGCTATCAACGCGAGATCGCCGTGCTGCTGGCGTGCGGTCCCGAAGCGGTGATCAGCGATCGAACGGCAGCCGGCATTCTGGGCATGATTCCGGAGCCGGGACGGGAGGCGCCGGTCGACGTGGCGGGACCGCGAAGTCTCCGGGGTCCGGCTTCCGGGGTGCGGCTGCACAGGAGGGGACCGCTCGAATCGGACGAAGTCACGGAACGACACGGCGTCCTGCTGACTGGCCCGTCCCGCACCATCCTCGACCTGGCTTCGTGTCTCGGCCCCTGGGAGCTGGAACGAGTCCTCGCCGGGGCTCTGAGACGGAAGCTCGTCCACCCCGATTCCATCGCGGCCATGCTCGCTCGCCATTCCCGCCGGAGAGGGTGCCGCATTCTCGGGGCGCTCGTGCGCGACGCCGCCGGCCCGGACCTCACCCGGTCCGAGGCTGAGACGCGGTTCCTCGCACTGCTCCGCAAGGCAGGTGTCCCGCGCCCGCGCGTCAACGCGGTGGTCGGCGGCCTCGAGGTCGACTTCTTCTGGCCTGATCGGCACATTGTCGTCGAGATCGATGGCTTCGCGTACCATGCCCATCGCAGCGCCTTCGAGAACGACAGGCGCCGCGGTGCCGTTCTCGCTGCCAACGGCGTCACCGAGATCCGCTTCACCTGGCGACAGATCCACGGCGAGCCCGACAGGGTCCTCGTCCAACTCTGCATGGCTCTCGGATCGCGTGTCCGGACGGATCTGCCAGGAAATGCGGAGCCAACTCCTCGGCCGTAGCGGTCTCTCCCATGACGCACCCGCGACGGGACTCCCGTGCACGGCTCGCAGGCCGCTCCAACATGGGGCAGCGGCCGCGGCGGTCTCACGCGCATCGAACGCAGCCATGGAGGCCGGCCGACCGTGCGTGGGCCGCAGACGCCGTGCTCGGCCACCCGGTTCGCAGCCGTCGGCCTCGGCCGACCGTGTGTGGGCTGCAGACGCCATGCTCGGCCACCCGGTTCGCAGCCGTCAGTTCCGGCCGACCGTGCGTGGGCTGCAGACGCCGTGCTTGGCCACCCGGTTCGCAGCCGTCGGCCCCGGCCGACCGTGCGTGGGCTGCAGACGCCATGCTTGGCCACCCGGTTCGCAGCCTTCATCCCCGGCCGACCGTGCGTGGGCTGCAGACGCCATGCTTGGCCACCCGGTTCGCAGCCTTCATCCCCGGCTGACCGTGCGCGGGCTGCAGACGCCGTGCTCGGCCACCCGGTTCACAGCCGTCGGCTCCGGCTGACCGTGCGTGGGCCGCACACGGGGGTTCTCGACGGCAACCCCATCGTCGGCGACCCCGGCACGTCGGATGCGGGACCGCAGCGCCAGGGGGCCGCGGCCGAGATCAGCCTCCCAGCCGCGGATCCGTCGTGCGCGGCGCCTTCACGCAGGTCGGCCACATACGCGGGCCGCCGAAGCCCCGGCCCCGGCCGCCGGCGGGCGGCGGATTGTTGCCGCCCGCGCGCGCGATCGAGTCGAGCACGGCGCGCGTCTGGGCGCGTGCGGAGTCGGGATCGATGGAGGTGACGTGCGTCGGATCCTCGGAGGCGAGGTAGGCGAGCATCGCGGTGAGCGTCGCATTCGACTTCAGGTCATCGAAGACCACCTTGTCGTACGTGTCGCGGTCCGTGTGCCAGGTGATGTTGAAGTAGTCCCAGCTCAACGCGCCGAGGCCGAACGTCGGCGCGCCGTAGCACGAGAAGGCGAAGTCGTCGCTGCCGCCGCCGGCGGGCCCGCCCGGCGGCACCGGCTCGCCGGTGAAACCGACCTGCTGCTGGAACACGTTCGGCACCTTTGAGAGCCATTGCGTCAGGTGTTCCGCGCCGCTCGGCACGCCGCCGGCGCCAACGCGGACGATGCGGCCGGTGCCGTTGTCCTGGTTGAAGACCGCCTGGAGGTTCCGGATGATGTCCGGATGATCCTCCGTGAACGCCTTCGAGCCGACCTCGCCTTCCTCCTCACCCGTCCAGTGGCCGGCGATGATCGTGCGCGTCGGGTGCGGCAGCACTTTCGAGAGGATGCGCATCGCCTCGAGCATCGTGATCGTGCCGGTGCCGTTGTCGGTCGCGCCGGAGGAGCCGTCCCACGAGTCGAAGTGCGCGGACAGGACGACGTACTCGTTCGCTTTCGCGCCGCCCTTCAGCGTGGCGATGGTGTTGTAGATCGGCTGCTCGCCGAGCAGTGTGCCATCCAGGTTGAGGCGCAGCATCGGATGCTGCCGGTTCTCGGTGAGTCGATACACGAGGCCGTAGTCCTCGCAGCTCAGTGCGATCGTCGGCACGTGCGTGCTGTACGTCTCGAAGATCTCCATCGTGCCGAAGGCGTCCTTCGGTCGCGACGTGATGAGACCGGCGACACCCGCCGCATCCAGCCGCTGGCTGAGCGAGCCGCCGCCGAGCGAGACGCTGTACCCGGTGCCGCGCGTACCACCCCGTCCGCCCGTGAAGCCCGCGGCCAGCTCGCGCCGCACGCTGTCCTTGCGCGCGATCGCCTGCGGGTACGAGTTCGCGATCCAGTCGCTGTTCGGCCGACACGACTCGCGGGGCGCCGAGACCATCACCAGCTTGCCGCGCGCCTGCGGCAGCCAGCGCACGAATGCGGCGCTATCGGCGAATTGCGGCAGCACGATCGGCTCGGCATCGAGGTCACGCCCGCCGGTGCCCGGACTGTACCCGACCATGGTGCCCTCGAGCGTGCGCATGCGCGGCGTGAGCAGGTCGATGTGCGAATGGCCGCGCTCCCAGGCGCGCCACGTGCCGTACTGCTCGTTCTCCGCCGGAATGCCCAACGACGAGTACGTCTTCACCAGCCAGTTCTGCGCGGCGACCGTGTTCGGTGCGCCCATGAGGCGAGGTCCGAGCGAGTCGAACAGCACCTGCGAGTAACGCTTCACCTGCGAACTGTCCATGCCGATCGCCCAGATCCGCTGGATCACGGCATCGTTCGTGGGGAACGAGAGCGCCGGTGGATCCGGGTACTGCGGTGTCGCCTGGCCGCCGCGGCCAAAGCCGCCGCGCTGGGCCGATGCCGCGCTTGCGATCGAGACGAGGAGCACGCCGGTGGCAGTCGCGGCGCGCAGTGCGATACGAGGATTCATGGTAGTTCCTGCCTGTGGGTGTTGAGGCGGTATTGGATGATATTCCCGGAAGCGGACCGTGACGTCAACCGCCGGTCGGCTTTTCGACCCGTGACCGGCTGCGGACGTCAGTCCCGACCGGGGGGGGAATCCCGCAACCCGCCATTCCCCGACACACCTTCCCGCAATTGATCTCCGGTCGTGGCCTACGCGGTGACAGTGTCACCGGCCGCGTCCTCCCACGGCCCTTCGCTCACGGCCGACAGCTTCTTCATCGTCGGGATCAGCGCGGCGGCGATCACGGTTCCGAGCACGGCCACGATGCCGAGCTTCATGAACAGGTTCGTGTAGAGAGGCAGCGTTGCGACGGGGTCCGTCACCTCCTGGGGAACGCTCGCGTACGTGGCGACATAGCTGCCGAGATACTGCGAGATCCCGGTCGCGAGGAACCAGATGCCCATGATGAACCCGCGCAGCGACGGACCGACGTAGCGTGCGACCATCGCGAGGCCGAGGCCGCTGATGAGCAGCTCGCCCAGGGACTGGAAGGCGTAGCCGGTGATCATGAACCAGAACGAGACCTTGCCCTCGCTGGCGAAGTGGCCGCTGAATCCGTAGATGAAGAACCCGATGCTCAGGACCGCGAAGCCCATCGCGAACTTCGTCGAGATGTGGAAGTCTCCGCCCTCGCCCTTCCCCATCGACGTATAGAGCCAGGCGAGGGCCGGGCTCAGAACGAAGATCCAGATCGGGTTCAGCGCCTGGACCTGTCCCGCCGGCACGTCGTACCCGAAGAAGCCGAGATGGACGTTGCGGAGCGAGAACAGCGTGAGCGACGTCGACATCTGTTGATAGAAGATGAAGAACAGCATGCCCAGCGCCGTCAGGATCAGCACGGCGATGAGGCCCTTCCGCTCGCGCTCCGTTCCCTTGTTCATCAGGACGCCGAAGATGGCGAGCATCGCCACAAAGCCGAGGAGGACGGTGCCCCGTGCCACGGTGCGGTTCTGAACGATGAACGTCACGAGCGCGATGCCGACAGCGATGCCGAGGAGCACCAGAACGAGGCGCTTCACGTCGAGGGGCTGGAAGTCGGGCTCGGAGCCCACGTGCCTGAGGTAGCGGCTCATCGCGAAGTAGTTGAGAATGCCGATCACGAGCCCGGCGGCGCTGACCGCGAACGCGGCGTGCCAGCCGATCTTGACCGCGATGAGCGGCGTCGCGATCTGCGATGCGGCCGCACCGAGGTTGACCGCCATGTAGTACATCGTGAACGCGCTGTCGATCTTCGCGGAATCACCCTCGTAGAGCTTCGAGATCATGTTGGCGGGGTTCGCCTTGAAGATGCCGCCGCCGACCGCCACGACGGCCAGCGCCGGGAAGAGCAGCCCGGGATGGCCCGGGATCGAGAGGCCGATGTAGCCGAGCGCGAGGATCAGCGCGCCGAGCACCATCGTGCGGCGGCTCCCCAGCAGCTTGTCGCCGATCCAGCCGCCGACCGCGGGGACCGTGTAGGCGAGCGCCGCGAACGCGCCGAAGGTGAGATTGGCCCGGTCGTCGGTGTAGCCGAGGTTGCTGCACCATGAACAGCACGACGACGGCCGTCATGCCGTAGTAGCCGAACCGCTCCCACAGCTCGATGAGGAAGAGGGTGGTGAATCCCTTCGTCCGCGAAGGCGTCTGCGCCGCTGTCGTCATGTTCGTTTCCCCGGGGTCCGTGAATGTCGGCGGGTCGGCCATTATTATTCTCTGCGGAACCCCGCGGCGCCACTGTCCGCGCGACCCGTCAACCCCGGGAGCTTTCGATGCTGGCCTTCGATGACCCGTCCGCCGTTCTGAGCCGGACCCGGATCGTGGACCGATTCCTCGGCTACGTGCGCTTCGACACCCAGTCGGACGAAAACAGCGACACCTGCCCGAGCACCGCGAAGCAGCTCGAGCTGGCGCGCCGGCTGGTGGACGAGCTGAAGGAGCTGGGGCTCCGGGGCGTGGGTGAAGCCGACGTCGCCATGGACGAGAACGGGTACGTCCTGGCGGAGCTGCCCGGCACGGCCCCGGGGCGCGTCGGCCTCTGCGCGCACATCGACACGGCGCCGGCGTTCACCGGCAAGGGCGTGAACCCACGGCTCGTGGAGAACTACGACGGCGGCACGATCGACGTCGGACACGGCGTCGTCCTGGACCCCGCCGACACGCCCGAGCTGGCGGATTGCAACGGCGACACGATCATCACCACGGACGGCAGCACGCTGCTGGGCGCCGACGACAAGTCCGGGATCGCCGCCATCATGGGCGCGCTCGAGATCCTCCTGCAGGAGCCAGACATCGCGCGGCCTACCGTGCGCGTCTGCTTCAACCCCGACGAGGAGATCGGCCGGGGCGCCGACCGCTTCCCCATGAAGCGGTTCGACTGTCCCGTTGCCTTCACCGTCGATGGCAGCTTCACGGGCGAGGTCAACGTGGAAACGTTCTCCGCCGACAAGGCGGTGGTCACCTTCACCGGCGTCTCCGTCCACCCCGGCACGGCCCGCGGCAAGATGGTGAACGCGCTCACCTGGATGGGGAAGCTGCTGGACCGGCTGCCCATGGGAGAGGCGCCCGAGTGCACGGACGGGCGGCAGGGTTTCTATCACCCGGTCGTGGCGTCGGGCGACGCGGCCGCCTGCACGCTGCAGCTCATCCTCCGCGACTTCGACACGAAGGTCCTCGAGGAGCGAGGCCGCAGGCTGGAACGCATGTGCGCCGGACTCGTGGCCGAAGCGCCGCACCTCGGCGTGAAGGTCGAGATCACGAAGCAGTACCGGAACATGTACGACGTGCTGAAAGGCTACCCGGATGTGGCCGCGAAGCTGGAGCAGGCAGTCGTGGCGGCCGGGATCACGCCGAGGCTCGAGCCCATCCGCGGCGGCACGGACGGCTCCCGGCTGACGGAAATGGGGATGCCCACGCCCAACATCTTCGCCGGCGGCGTCAACTTCCACGGACCCTCCGAGTGGATCTCGACCCGCGTGCTGGCGCAGTCGGCGTGCACGATCCTGAACCTGGTGCAGCTCTTCGCCGAAGAGAGGTGAACTCATGCGACGCTGGTTCCCGATGCTCCCGGCCTTCTCTCTGGCCCTTCCCTTCTCCGACGGCGGCGGCGGCGGTTCCGCCCGGCAGACGCCGCGACAGGACGTGCTGGCCACGTCGGCGGGCGACCTGACCATCACGTTCGTCGGCCACGGCACCCTTGTCTTCCGCCTGGGCGACCGCGTGATCCACGTGGACCCCGTGAGCAGGGAGGCGGACTACGACTCGATGCCCGACGCCGACGTGATCCTCGTGACCCACGAGCACGGCGACCATCTCGATCCCGATGCCATCGCGAAGATCCGGACCGCGGACACGGAGATCGTCGTCTCCTCCTCGTGCGCCGGTCGGCTCGAGGGCGCGACCGTCATGAAGAACGGGGAGACGCGGACCGTGGGCGGGTTCGAGGTGATCGCCGTCCCGGCCTACAACGTCGTGCACAAGCGCTCGGGCGGAGAGGCGTACCACCCGAAGGGGAACGGCAACGGGTACGTGATCCGGTTCGGCGACACCCGGGTCTACGTCGCCGGCGACACCGAGAACACGCCGGAGATGAAGGCGCTCGAGGACATCGATGTCGCCTTCCTTCCCATGAACCTGCCCTACACGATGACGCCGGAGATGGTCGCCGACGCGGCCCGCGCGTTCCGCCCGCGGATCCTTTACCCCTACCACTTCGGCGACACGGATACCGGGGAGCTGGTGCGGCTGCTGCAGGGCGAGGAGGGAATCGAGGTCCGGATCCGGGAGATGCGTTAGGGGTGCCGCCCGAGGGGGACCACGTCCGCCGTGAGCTCGGTGGCCTCGTCCCCTCGCATCGCCCTTGACACCGGTCGAGTTGTTGTGCAATCATGAACCTGACACCTGATTCAGGTTTCAGGTTGCCCGGCTCCCCGTGACCGGGCCGACCGGACTGCGACGCACGGACGAGGACCGCTTTCGCACCATGGACCGAGCCTCACGAAAGCCCCGGACGGCGCGCGGGGAGGCCACGCGGCAGAAGCTGCTGGACTCTGCCGAGGGGCTGTTCGGCACCGGCGGCTATCACGCGACGTCGGTGACGGACATCACGCGTCGGGCGGGCGTCGGTCAGGGGACGTTCTACCTGTACTTCCACGGCAAGGACGAAGTCTTCGGCGCGCTGGTGCGGGACCTGAGCCATCGGCTGCGGCTGGCGATCGCGCGCGAGGTGTCGGGGATCGAGGGTCGTCTGGCGGTGGAGGAGGCCGGGCTCCGGGCCTTTCTGCGGTTCGCGTCGGAGCACCGCGACCTCTACCGGATCGTCTTCGAGAGCCAGTTCATCGACCCGGAGTTGTTCCGCTGGTACTACGAGCGGATCGCGGAGGGGTACGCGCGCGGGCTCGGAGCGGCGATGAAAGCGGGCGAAATCCGCAGCCTGGACCCGGAGACGGTGGCGTACGCGCTCATGGGCGCGGCGCATTTCGTCGGGATGCGCTGGGTGGTATGGGACGGCCGGCAGCCGCCGGATGAGGTGCTGGAAAGCCTGCGGCGGTTCATCCACGACGGGCTGAGGCCTCGTCCGGACGCGGAGTGAAGCGGTCGATGAGCGGAACGGAGCGGCGGGCGGTGGTGACGGGGACCGGGCTGTACGCGCCGGGTCGGGCGATCCCGAACGCGGAGTTCAACGAGCGCTACGGGATGGACGTGGACGCGTTCCTCCGGGAGAACCGGAACATCGAGGCGCGTCACTTCATGGCTGCCGACCAGGCCACGTCGGACCTGGTGGTGCCCGCGGCGAGGGATGCGCTGGCGGAAGCGGGGATCGGGCCCGGTGACCTGGACCTGGTCGTCGTCGCCACGGACACGCCCGACTACATCTCGCCGTCCACGGCCTCGGTGGTGCAGCACAAGCTGGGCGCGGTGAACGCCGGGACGTTCGACGTCAACACCGCGTGCGCCGGCTTCGTCACGATCGCGGACCTGGCGTGGAAGTACATCAGGGCCGACGCGTCGTACCGTCACGTGCTGATCGCGGGTGCGTACGGCATGAGCAAGTACCTGGACTTCGACGACTACAAGCTCGCGACGCTCTTCGCAGACGGCGCCGGTGCCGCGGTGGTTTCCGCGGCCGGCGAACCGACCCCGGCTCCCGCCACCGCTTCCGCTTCCGCTCCCGCTCCCGAAGCCGTACCGGGAATCCTCTCCAGCACGTTATACGCCGAGGGCGCCTACCACGACTACATGGGCATCTACGCCGGCGGCACGTTCGAGCCGGTGACGCCGGAAGCGCTTGAGCGGAAGGATCACCTGCTGCGGTTCGCCCGGAAGTTCCCGGCGGAGACGAACCCGACGCATTGGCCGCGTCTGATCCGTAAGGTGCTGGGCAAGATCGGGAAGCAGCCGGGCGACGTCGCCCATTACTTCTTCACGCAGATCAACATCAACAGCATCAACGAGACGCTGGACCTTCTGGGAGTGCCGCGCGAGCGATCGCACAACGTGATGGACCGGTTCGCGTACACGGGCAGCGCCTGCATCGCGATGGCGATGGCGGACGCGGCGGACAGGCACCTGCTGAAGGCGGGCGACCTGGTGGTGCTCATGGGCTCGGGCGGCGGGATGGCCATGGCCGCGCTGGCCCTGCGGTGGGGCTACGACACATGAGCGAGTCGTTCTGGACGTGGGTGCTGGTGGCGATGTACGCCGCGTTCATCGCGGCGATCGCGTGGCGGGCCCGGCGGGCGTCATCCATGGAGAGCTTCTCGGTGGGGAGCCGGCGGGTGAGCCCGGTGGCGGTCGGGCTGAGCCTGGCGGCGAGCCTGACGAGTGCGGCCACGTTCGTGATCAACCCGGGCCTCATCTACCTGTACGGCTGGTCGGGTGTTCTCGGCTACGCGGTGTCGGCGCCGCTGGGGATGTTCCTGGCGCTCGTGGTGTTCTCGAAGAGCTTCCGCCGGATCGGCGACCGGACGCGTGTGCTCACGGTGCCGCAGTGGATCGGCGACCGGTTCGGCGACCGCCGGCTGAGCGTCTGGTTCGCGGTGCTGAGCCTGCTCCAGGTGAGCTTCCTCGTGCTGATCGTGGTGGGGCTGACGCAGGTGCTGGGCCCGGCGCTGGCGATTCCGCTCTGGGTGGCGCTGCTGGCCGTCGTCGCGTTCACGTTCACCTACATCCTGCTGGGCGGCGCGGGGACACACGTGCTCACGAACACCATGCAGGCCACCATCATGATCGTGGTGGCGCTGATCTTCCTGGGCTCGGGGCTCAAGTTCTTCGGCGACGGCATCGGCGGCTTCTTCCAGCGCCTGGCCGCCGTCGGTCCCCACTACGCCGAGGCGACGAACCCGGCGAGCCTGCTGTTCCGCGACTGGTTCGAGGTGTTCGTGGCGAACTTCGTCGTGGGCGTGGCGATCATCCTGCAGCCGCACATCATTTCGAAGTCGCTGTACCTGCGGAGCGAGAAGGACGTCAACCGCTACCTGGCCACGGCCATGCTGGTTGCCGCGCTCTTCTTCGCCGTGCTGGTGACCGGTCTCTTCGCGCGGCTGTCGCTCACGGGCGAGACGATCGCGCCCGACACGGTCATGGCGACGTACATGTTGACGCAGTTCGGCTCGTTCACCCGCGCCGTCGTGGTGCTGGGGCTGCTGGCCGCGGGCTTCTCCACGATGGAAGCGATCCTGGTGGCGCTCAGCTCCATCTTCGCCAACGACTTCCTCCGTCACCTCACCGGCGGCGGGCGGCGCGACGACCCGGCATGGCAGGCGCGCGCGCTGGTCTACGCGCGCTGGTTCATGATCGCGCTGGCGCCCGTGACGGTGGCGCTGTCGTGGAAGCAGATCACGGCCCCGTCGCTCTCCGTAGCGATCTTCGCGCAGAACGGCGTCTATGGTCTGTTCGCGGCCACATTCGTCGCCATCCTGCTGGGCGTTTTCACGAGCAGCATGGCGAAAGGGTGGATCTGGGCCGCCTCCGCCACGGCGATCGCCGTTCACTTCGGCATGTACTACGGCCACGTCACCGTCTACCACAACAATCCCGCCGTGCCGGCCACGTGTGCCATCGCGGCATCGCTGGTGGTTGGCGGTGCGGGGCTGCTGCTCGGGCAAAGAGCGCCACAGGCGCCGGGGGTGGAAAAGGCCTCTGGAGCGGGCGGTGCGGGTGCCGTGGGGGACCTGGATGTGCGCAAGAACCAGCCGAACCCGGGTGAAACGTGAAACACGGTGAGAAGGTGGACCCGAGGGTGGACTGGCTGGAGAAGTGGGCGGAGTACAGCCCGGACGCCGTCGCGCTCCAGGACGACGCCACGGGGCGGGTCTACACGTACGCCGACTGCCACCGGCTCGCCAATCGCGGCGCGCGGCTCCTGACGGACGAGCTCGGCGTGGGCGAGGGAGACCGGGTGGCGGTCCTGTCGATGAACGAGCCGGAGTACGTGTTCCTGCTGTTCGCGTGTCAGCGGGTGGGCGCGATCCTGCTCCCGCTGAACTACCGGCTGGCGCCGCGGGAGCTGGAGTGGATCCTCTCCGACGCGGAGCCGTCCGTGCTCATCCACCAGCGCCGGTACGACGCCGCCGTGGCAGGCATCGACGATGTCGTCCTGCCGTCCCGGCGTCTGCCGTTCGATGGCGACGATGGCTGGGCCGCGATGCTCGACGACGAAGCGCGCCCGTCGGAGCCGCTCCCGGTGGACGTCGACTTCGAGACGCCGTGCATGATCCTGTACACGTCCGGGACCACGGGGAAGCCGAAGGGCGCGCTGATCACGAACGGGATGCTGTTCTGGAACAGCGTGAACACCACGATGCGGCTGAACCTCGTGCAGAGCGACGTGACGCTGACCTACACGCCCTTCTTCCACACCGGCGGCTGGAACGTGCTGACCACGCCGTTCCTGCACCGGGGCGCGAAAGTCATCCTGCTGCCGAAGTTCGACGCGGATCGGATCCTGGAGCTCGTGGGCGAGGAGGGCGTCACCGTGCTGTTCGGGCTCCCCACGGTCATGGAGATGCTCCGTCGCTCGCCGAAGTTCGACGGCACCGACTTCTCCCGCGTGCGCTACGCCATCGTGGGCGGCGAGCCAATGCCGCTGGAGCTGATCCGGATCTGGCATGCCCGCGACGTCCCGATCCGGCAGGGCTACGGCCTCACCGAGTTCGGGCCGAACGTCTACAGCCTGAACGAGGAGCACGCGGAGCGGAAGATCGGCTCCATCGGCTTCCCGAACTTCTACATCGACGCCCGCGTGGTCGATGACGACGACCACGAGCTGGGTCCCGACGAAGTGGGCGAGCTGGTGCTCCGCGGCCCGGTGTGCACGCCCGGGTACTGGCGGAATCCCGGGGCCACGGCCGACGCCATCCGCGACGGCTGGTTCCACACGGGCGACCTCGTCCGTCGCGACGGCGAGGGTTTCTACTACGTGGTCGATCGCAAGAAGGACATGTACAAGAGCGGCGGGGAGAACGTCTATCCCGTCGAGGTCGAGCACTTCCTCCGCAGCCACACCGCAGTACGGGACGTGGCGGTGGTGGGGGTGCCGGACGCGAAGTGGGGCGAGGTCGGCCGGGCGTACGTGGTGGTGGAGCCCGGCGCGTCGCTGACCGCCGACGCGTTGCTCGCATACTGCGCCGGCCAGCTGGCGAAGTACAAGACGCCGAAGCAGGTGGAGTTCGTGGACGAATTGCCGCGCGGGGACAGCGGGAAGGTGCTGAAGAAGGCGCTGCGAGAGCGGGCACGAGCCCGCGCGGAAGGAACGTGACATGGATCGGTTGAACGGCCTGACGATCGATCGGCTCGAGGTCGGGCAGGCGGCGGAGCTCTCGAAGACCGTTTCCGAGAGCGACGTCTACGGCTTCGCCGGGATCACGGGAGACTTCAATCCCGTGCACATCGACGCCGTGGCCGCGGCGGAGTCGCGCTTCGGCGAGCGGGTCGCCCACGGCATCCTGGCGGCGGCGCTGATCTCGGCGGTGATCGGGATGAAGCTGCCAGGCGCGGGCACGATCTATCTGTCGCAGAGCCTGCGCTTCACCGCGCCCGTGCGCTTCGGCGACACGGTGACGGCGCGAGTCGAAGTGACGGCGATCGACCGTGAGAAGAACCGGGTCACGCTCGCGACGTCGTGCGTGAACCAGAAGGGCGAGCCGGTGGCGAAGGGCGAGTCGCTGGTGATGCCGCGGAAGGGCTGATCGGAGTGTGCCGGCAATGAGCCGGCGCAATGTGTCGTCGAAACGGAGGATGAGAAAATGATGAGAAAGGCGATTCTCCCGGTGATGGTGCTGGCCGCGTTCGGGCTGGCGGCGTGCGGGAGCGAGGACAGCACGGGACCCGAGACGCAGACGGACGAGCTCGTAGGGACGTGGATCTCCGCGGGCTCCAACGTGGCGCCCGGCCTGGCCGCGGTCGGCGTGGACAGCATCCTGGCCACGTTCAATGAGGACCAGACCTACACGGTGCTCAACTATGCGGGTGGCAGCCAGGCGACGCTGACGGGCACGTGGGTGGCCGGAACGCAGGCGGAGGGTCAGATCCGCTCGGTCACGGTGACGCAGATCTCGCCGAGCGCGCTGACCGCGCAGGGGATCTTCCAGGTGAGCGGCACCGCGATGACGTACGAGGTCATCCAGGTGGAGCCGGCGCTGCAGGGCGTCACGGCGCCGACGGTGGCGGGCGGCTTCGGCAGCACGACGATCGCTGGCCAGGCGAACAACGCTTACGTCCAGCATTACGACAAGCGCAACTGACGCGGCGGTAGCGGCCGGCCCGGACAACGGCCGTGTCGCGAGGGCACGGCCGCCGACCGGCCACTGGATCCTGGTCCATGATGGGCAGGAGGAAACCATGCGCACTCTGAAAGCGACGGCGCTCCTGCTGGCCGTCGCGGCCTCGCCCGCGGGCGCGCAGCTCGGCGGGATCCCTGCGCGGCTCGACAGCCTCGCGGCTGTGAAGGACTCGGTGCCGAAGGAGTGGACGTTCATCGGCTACAGCTTCATGCGCGCGACGGCCGCGAACATCGCGCCGACCAACGAGATCCTGCAGGGGCAGGTAATCGGCCGGCTGTTCGGCCGCAACTCCACCGAAACGGTGTCCACGGTGGCCCGTTACGTGGAGCAGCGCTACGTCCCCTATCTGGTGTACCGGCCCGCCATCCTGGACGGGTTCGCCACGTTCCGCACCATGTTCAAGATCGACTACACGTGGGGCGACCAGGCGTACGGCGTGGGCGGGAACCGGGGCGGCGCGATCAACGGTGCGCAGATCAACCTGCAGACGCTCATGGCGCAGCTGGAGCTGCACCCGAAGGACGCGCCGTGGAACGTGCTGCTGGGGCTCCAGCGGCTGTACGACAACCCATACGACCCCAACGGGATCAGCCTCGAGACCGCCGAGACCAGCGGCTACAAGCTGGCCTTCTGGGGCACGAACGCGGTGGGCGCCAACCTCTACGGCTCGATCCGCCCCGGCGTCCGGGGGCGTCTCGGGTTCTACCAGCTCTGGGAGAACCTGGTCGCGAAGGATGACGACGTCGTCCTCTACATGGGCGACGTGGACAGCCGTGTTGCCCCCAGGCTGGAACTGGGCGTCGATGCCTGGTACCTGCGCGACCGGGGCGAGGGCGCGGGCGGGATCTCGATCCTGAGCCAGGGTCTCTCGAGCCAGCTCGCCGAGTACAACGGCGCAGTGCAGCTCAACATCCCTACCCACTACCACGCCGACATCGGCTGGCTCGGCGGACGGCTCGCGTACAACCGTGACTTCCTCGAGGGACGCTGGTGGGCGGACGCGTTCGCCATCGCCAACTTCGGCTCCGTCGACACCCTCGCCGCGGGCGACTACGTGCACACCGCCGACATCCTGGGCATGGCCGCCAACGCGTCGCTCTCGTATCGCTGGGGCGCGACGCGCGGCGACCGGGCGTGGGCGGAGTTCATGTTCACGACCGGCGATGGCGACGGCGTCTCCGACGGCAAGGTGAACAGCGTCATCACCGGCAACGTCTGGGGCTCGCCCGTGGGCATCTACGCCGCCCACGGCGCGTTCCTCCTGTTCCCGGACCCGCAGGTGGTGAACCGGTACTACTCGGCCGTGCACGACATCTCGAACATGGGGTTCGGCGTCACCGGCGGGTCGGTGAACCTCGGCCGGGACTGGATCCCGAACCGTTTCAACACGAAGGTCGGCGTGGCGTCCGCGCAATCGAACATCACCCCCGAGGGAGGCGGCAACCACATCGGCACCGAGGTCAACTTCCAGGCGAAGTACAACCTCAAGGTGTACCTCACGGCGGGTCTGAGCGCCGCGTGGATGAAGCTGGGTGACTTCTACGACGCGCCCGGCGTCACGCTCTCGGACCAGCCCGGCCGTCCCGACAACCCGTGGACGACGTTCCTCTCCCTTAGCTGGCTCATGTTCTGAGGGGGCTCTCATGCGACCGATCATGCTGATCATGACCGCTGCCCTCGGCCTCTCGGGATGCGTGGGCGGTTTCCGGTACAGGAACGCACCGCCGCTCCCGTTCTCCGGGATCGACTACGGTCTCCCCGTGAAGTACGCGCTGGAGAACCCGCGAGTGGCGTTCGTGGACGCGGGCTCCGGGCCCGAAACCCTGATCCTGATCCACGGGCTGGCATCGAACCTGGGCTTCTGGCGATACAACATCGCGGAGTTGGCGGAGCACTACCGCGTGATCGCGGTCGACCTGCCCGGGTACGGCCGGTCGGAGAAGAGCGGCGAGTACTCGTACTCCCTGAGCTTCCAGGCCGCCACGATCCACCGCCTGATCCGGGACCTGCACCTCGAGCACGTGACGCTCGTGGGCCAGTCCATGGGCGGACAGATCGCCATGGTCGCCGCGCTGGAGTACCCGGACGTCGTGGACCGGCTGGTGCTGGTGGATCCCGCCGGCATCGAGACGTTCGGCCCGGGCGAAGGCCAGTGGCTCCGGAACGTCTACACGATCAAGGGCATCAAAGAGACGCCCGAGGACGCCATCCGTCGCAACCTGTCGCTCAACTTCAACGAGTGGGACGACCGCCTCGAGTGGATGGTCGAGGAGCGGGCGAGGCTGGCGAAGGATTCCACCTTCGACCTCTTCGCCGATGCCGTCCGGAAGAGCGTGGGCGCGATGCTCGACGAACCCACGGCGTCGCACCTCGAGCGGATCGCGCAGCCCACGCTCATCGTCTACGGCGAGCACGACGGCCTCATCCCGAACCCGTACCTGCACCCCGGCTTCCCCGAACACGTATTCCGGGAGGGTGCCGAGCGGATTCCCGACGCCACGCTCCGCAGGATCGACGGCGCCGGTCATCTCAGCATGATCGAGCGTCCCGAAGCCTTCGATCGCACGGTTCTGGACTGGCTCCAGGCGCATTGATGCCCCCCCGGGCAGGGGGGTGTCTTTGTTGCCAGCGGGGGATGCGGAAACGCAAACCGAGGCAGGTCCCGGCCCGGTCCGGGACCTCCCCGGTTCCCTTGCCCCTACCATCTCGGCGACACGGATCCCGCGGAGCTGGTGCGGCTGCGCGAGGGAGAGGAAGGAATCGACGTCCGGATCCGGGAGATGCGTCAGGGTCCCGGGAGAACGGGGCTCACGCCTCTCCCGTCAGCACGCTCCGCAGGCGCGCCGCGCCCCCCTCCACCATCTCCGTGGCGCAGCTGAAGGCCAGGCGCAGCGCGTTCACGCCGCTGGTGCCGAAGCCGTTACCCGGCACCGACCCGACCCCCTCGTCCGCCAGCTTCCACGCCAGCTCGTCGGTGCCCGCCACCCCCATGCGCTGGAAGATCGAGGGCTCCATCTCGAACCAGAGGAAGAACGTCCCCTTCGGTGGAAAGACGTGGACCCCATCGATCCCCTGGAGGGCCCCCAGCAGAAGGTCCCGGCGGTGCCGGTACTCGCGACGCATGGCCTCGACGTGGGACTGGTCCCCGGTTACCGCGGCCAGGGCGCCCCACTGGGTCACGGAGTTCACGCCGTTGATGGTGCAGCGGATGAGCTTGGGGAGCCGGTCCTTCAGCAGGGGTGAGCGGGCCACGACGTACCCGGTGCGGAGCCCGGCCATGGCGTGGGTCTTGGAGAAGGAGAACACGGACAGGATCCGCTCCCCGTAGTCCGGCGCCAGGCTGGCGAGGCTCACGTGCCGGGCGGGCTCGTACACCACGTCCTCATAGGCCTCGTCGGAGATGATCCAGAGCCGTCGACTCCGGGCCACCTCCACGATGCGTAGCAGACTCTCCTCGGGGATCACCGCCCCGGTGGGGTTGTGGGGGGTGTTCAGGAAGATGGCCACCGTGGCGGGGGTCAGAGCCGCCTCGATCGCCTCGGGGGTGTACTGGTAGCCCTCGGCCCGGGAAAGAGGAATGGGCACCGGCGTGCCCCCGGCCAGCTTGATGTTCTCCACCGCTTCGTACCACATGGGATCGGGGACGATGACCTCGTCGCCGGGACGCAGGAGCGCGGCGAAGAGGATGTTCAGCGCGTGCATCGCGCCGTTGGTCACGAAGACGTCCGAGGCGCTCACGCCCTCGATCCCGTTCTTCTCCACGACCTTCCGCGCCAGCGCCGCGCGCAGCTCCGGGATGCCGTTGTTGGGGATGTAGTGGGTCTTTCCCGCCCGGGCCGCCTCGACCAGGGCCTCGATCACGTGGGGCGGTGGGGAGAAGCTCGGGTCCCCGGACTCCAGGCGGAACACCCGGGCGCCACGGGCCTGGGCCTCGAAGAGGCGCTCGCGGATCTGCACGATCTTCCCCAGGGAGATCCGGTCCAGGGGGTGGGCCAGGGTACTCAACGCGACCTCCGCGCTCATTGTTCGTCGGTTGCTTCCTCGTGGGGCGCGCACCGCCGCAGCCGACGGGCCGAAAGGCGGGACCGTCTCCGCAAGCAAGGTGGCGCGCCGCCGCCCGTTTGCCAAACGTGCCGCCGCTCTCGAATCTTCCGTGCGAGCCGGACCACCGACTCGAGAACCGCTGCCGGGCTCGCAGCGCCACGACCCGGGGCAGGAAGCGGAGCCATGACCGACGAGAAGCGGGTTTCCCGGAGGAAGTTCGTGAAGCGGGCCGCCCTGGGTGGAGCCGCCCTGGCCGGCGGCGGACTCGCCTGGTCCTTCTTCCGGAGCACCCCGGGACCGGACTACCCCGCCAGCTGGATCGATGGCATGGAGCCGCTCCCGGACTTCGTCACGGAGCGACCGAACATCGTCCTGATTAACGCCAACGACCTCGGGTGGGGTGACCTCTCCTGCCGACACCCGGGAGGCGGAGGGCTTTTCTTCGAGACGATCTGGAACGGATTCTGGCGCGTGCGAGCGGCCGTCTCGGCCGGCGCCTGGGACGATCCTGCGGCGCTTGCCGAAAATTGACCGGATGAAGACAGCGAATGGTGGTTGGCTTCGATACGGACGACCGGAGAATCACCTGGTGTGGTCAGCGGCCGGGGCGGGGTGGGCGGCCTTGATCCAGGGATCCTCGTCGAGCCAACGCGCATCCCGCGGCGAATAGATCAAAACGATTCCCCCGTCGGCAATCAGCGGCAGCAGGCGCTCGGCTCGATCCATCTCCATGGCCGCGCAGCCCTGACTTCGTCCCGCGGAGGTGGCTGTCACATAGGGCGCGCCGTGTGCCACGATACCACGCGCCAGCGCCGCGTCGTTGAAGCGGCCCGACTCGCCAGACATGCGAAGACCTGCTGAGCGGTAGGCGTGGCCACCCGCTTTTCCGTGGAATTCGTACGTTTCCCGCGCCACGTACAGGCCGAGCGAAGAGGCGTTGCTGCCCGCTCGATTCGAGAACGTCGTGGGCACGGCGTTTCGCGTACGCGAAGAGCCGCTGCCGTGCGCCACCGTGAATGGACCCTCGACCAGCTCGAGCGCCTCCATGTCGAATACGTATCCGCGTGGTGTCGCATTATCGAGGCCGAAATCCACGAAGAACAGGTACGGCTTGCGGATCCGATCCGGCCGCGCGGCACGGAAGCTGTAATACGCTTCGAACGCCGTCCGCAGCGCCTCGGGATCGCTGGTGCGCTCCACGTCCGGCGCAAGCGCTGCGAGCGCCAACTCGGCCTCCGGGAGCCCCGCCGCGGGTGCCTCGAGGCGAGTCGGTGCATCGATGGGCGTCCCGGCATGGATGGGGACGGGATACAGCGTGAGAAACAGCACGGGCAGGAGCACCGTGGCGCGCATGCACGCGAGGCCATTGCGGAGCAGAATGCACATTTCGGGCTGAGCCAACAGCGCTCGAGCAGAACTTTCCGGTGACGACGGTTTGCGGACTCGGTAGGCACCTGCGCTACGGACCGCCGTTACTGGCTACACCCCGGTAACGCCGAGGTTTCAACCCTAACCGAAGTGCGTCGAGATCCGAATCTGCGCACGGCGTGGATCGCTGGTCCGGGTCGATGCGAGGCTTCCGCTGTACGCCGCCCTTTCAACATTGACGGAAATCGATCAATCCGCCAGGCTCTCCGCCTCCGCGATGACACCGCCACCCATCTTGTCGAGCCGCTCGATGAGATCGTTCCGCTCGGCGTCGGTGCGCGCCTCGACGCCGACGATGATGTGCCCGGCCTTGACCGCGCGTTCGAACCGCGTTGCGCGGTACTCGGACATGCCGGAACCGACGAGCGCGCCGACCAGGCCGCCGGTGGCTCCGCCTGCGCCCGCGCCCGCGAAGGCGGCTGCGACAGGACCGGCGACAACGAGGCCGATGGCGGGCACGACCAGGGTCGTGCCCACTGCGGCGATGACGGCTGCTACGGCGCCAATGGCACCGCCTACGGCACCGCCGGTGGCAGCGCCCTCCAGCGTCTTGTGCCCCCGTTTCAACTGCACGCTATCCACGGTCACACCATCTCCGGCGATCACCATGTTGGGATGCGCCTCTCGATAGCCCGTGCGCGCGGCTTCGGACATGAACACGCTGATCTGGTCGTGCGTGTACCCGCTCGCCTCGAGTCCGCGCGCCGCGGCGACCGCGTCATCCACGTCCTTGAAGCTGGCCGCAACGAACGGGGAACGGCCACTCGGGAGCGAGGGGGCGCGATGCCCGGACACGTCGTGTCTGTTTCGATCGTTCACGATGCCTCCTGCACGGTAATCAATCTGTCTGTGGCAAGGGGCAAGGAGCATGCCAATTGGCGCGTTCAACGAAGCCGGCGGCACGAAGCATGCGCTCCCGGAGAGACAGAACCCGAGAAAGGGAGTCGATACATGCTGAGCATTCGAAAGCCCCGGCGGAGATGGATCGCATGGGCCGCCGCGGCCCTCGCGACGATTCTGGTTGCGATCGGTGCGGTCCGGCGCGAGCGCACCATGCGCGCAGCGATTGCGGAAACCCTGGAGACCGCGTTCCCGAATGCGGACTCCTCCCCCGAGTCTCAGGCTCTGCACGAGTTCTACGGCCGGCGTGACCAACAGCGGGCGTGGACGAACGGCAGCGGGTTGACGGGTCGAGGTAGAGCGTTGCAAGCGATGCTGGCGGGATCGGCAGGCGAGGGTCTGGACCCCGACCGGTATGTCGGCGACACCACTGCCTTGCATGCGGCATTCGCCGCGGTGCGATCCAATGCGACGCCCAGGCGGGTGGCGAGGCTGGACGTGCTGCTCACTCTAGGCCTCCGGCGCTACCTGCAGGACATGGACGCGGGATTGCACCGTAACGAGGAGGGTCGTCTGCCGCGCGTTCCGCGGGCGCGCATGGTGCGGGCGGTGCTCGTCTCGGCCGCGCGGTTGCGCGACCCTGACCGGCCGGTGAAGGACATCGAGCCGGCGGACCCGCAGTACGACGCATTGAAGGCTGCGCTGGAGCGGTACCGCGAGATCGCGCGGAAGGGCGGCTGGCCGACCGTTCACAAGGGACCCGCGATCCCCGCCGCAGCGACCAACCGGATGCTGCGCGCACGGCTCCTCTCCGAGGGGGACGCGCAGGAGACTGCACTCGTCCGGCCGGGCGATGCGGGCGGCAAGTACGGTGCGGATCTCGAACGAGCGGTCCGCCATTTCCAGAGCCGGCACGGCCTGAAGCCGGACGGTGTGGTGGGCCCGAACACGCTGCGGGCGCTCAACCAGCCGGTAGCCCGACGGATCGCCGAGCTGTCGCTGAACCTCGACCGCTGGCGTAGCATGCCCCGTTCGGTAGCGCCGCTCGAAGTACGAGTGAACATCCCGGCGTACGAACTGACGGTCCTGCGTGATGGTGAGCCCGTGCAGACGATGCCGGTGATCGTGGGCCGGTCGGACCGGCAGACGCCGGTGATGCTGGACACCATTCGCTCCATCGTCGCGCATCCGTACTGGAACGTCCCCGTTTCGATCGTGGAGAACGAGATTCTGCCGGCGCTCCGGAAGGATGGCGGGTATCTCGAGAAGCATGACATGGAGATCGTGGCTCGAGCGGATCCGGACCGCGTCATCCCGCCCGAGCCCATCGACTGGGACGACGTGGACGTGGATTCACTGCTGATCCGGCAGCGGCCCGGCCCCCAAAACGCACTGGGCGCCCTGAAATTCGTGCTGCCGAACCGGGAGGACATATACCTGCACGACACGCCCGATACGAAACTCTTCAACCAACGCGTGCGAGCGTTCAGCCACGGCTGCGTGCGCGTTGCGCGCCCGCTCGAGTTGGGGCGGATTCTGCTCGAGCAGAACAACCCGCGCTCGTCGGAGCGGCTCGATTCGCTCGTGGCGACGAAGCACCTGCAGCGCGTCGAGCTGGACCCGGGTGTCCCGGTCGCACTGGTATATTTCACGGTCTGGGTCGGCCCCGAAGGCGAGGTCCGGTTCCTGCCGGATGTGTACGACCGAGACCGCGTGCCGGACGTCGCGGACGGGCGAAGCACACGCCAGCGCGTTGCACGGAAAGGAGGTAACGGGTCGTGAAGCTCACGACGATCGTTGGCGTTGTGCTGCCGCTCGCGGGAGCGGCGCTTCGCGCTACCCCCTGACCACTCCTGCCGTCGGCTGCCTCGCGGTCTTGCCCGGATGCGAACGGGGAGTTAATCACGGTAGACCCGAGCCCGGACAAGAGCTGGGACCCTGACCACACTGGCCGAGGCCCTCGGGAGCGGGGGATACCGCACCGGGATGGTGGGCAAGTGGCACCTGGGGGACTACTCCGACGACCCGGCCTTCAACCCCGTGCGCCACGGGTTCGACTTCCATTTCGGCGTCCCCTACAGCAACGACATGCGTCCCCTCCCCCTCTACCGGAACGAGGAGATGCTGGAGGCGGACGTTCCCGACCTGAGCGCCCTCACCGGCCTCTATACCCGGGAGGCGGAGGGCTTTCTGCGCTCGGCGGAAGGAAGGCCGTTCTTCCTCTACTTCGCCCACACCTTCCCCCACCGTCCACTCTTCGCCTCGGAGGCGTTCACCGGGCAATCGGCGGGGGGCCTCTACGGGGACGTGGTGCAGGAGGTGGATTGGAGCGTGGGACGCCTCCTGGATGTTCTGGAAGAGCTGGGTGTGGCGGAGAACACCCTGGTCGTCTTCACGTCCGACAACGGGCCCTGGTACCAGGGGAGCCCCGGGCCCTTCCGGGGCCGCAAGGGGCAGGCCTTCGAAGGGGGGCACCGGGTCCCGTTCCTGGCCCGCGGGCCGGGGCGCATCCCGCCGGGCACGGTGTGCGACGTCCCCGCCAACAACCTCGACCTCTTCCCCACCTTCCTCGCCGCCGCCGGTCTCGCGCTTCCCCCGGACCGGATCATCGACGGCCGGGACATCACCGCGCTCCTCGCGGGCACCTCGGACCGCCCTCCCCACGAGTACCTGTACCTCTACCACCAGGGAGAGCTGGAGGGAGTGCGCTCCGGGGAGTGGAAGTACTTCCGCGGTACGAGCCACTACGTATGGCCCATGCCCGTGAACAAGAAGCTGGGGAAGCTGACGAACCACACCACCGGGCCACTCCCCCTCCTGCACAACCTCCGCACCGACCCCGGCGAGGCCTACAACCTGGCGGAGCGATACCCGGAGGTGGTGGCCCGGATGGAAGCCGCCATGACCACGTGGGAGGCGGAGCTGAAGGCGAATCCGCTGGGGTTCAGGCGATCCTCATCGCCCTGAGGAGCGCGTTGAGCGCTTCGGTCATGGCGTGACCGAATTCCCGCCCGGGTTGCCTCGCGAAGAGCCACCGCCGCGTGTCTGCGTCGGCCACCGCCCAGTCCACACGGCCCTCGTCGTCCACAGACGCCCGGATGGGATCCAGGCGCCAGGGCCAGACCGCGTCGCTCCTGACAGCGCTTGCCGGGAGGAACCGCCACCCTTCCCCGGTCTCCGCCAGCACCCTGCCGGCTCCCATGACCAGGGACGCGGTGGACCAGAGGTTCCGTGTCTGGCCCAGGAGGGTCAGCCAGCGGGCGTCTTCTCCGCCCTCGTCCCGGGCGGCGGACGAGTCCAGCGGTGGAGTGCCCGCCAGGGCGTCGGCGACGTAGCTCCGGAGCGCCGGGGGAAGGTCCCGGAAGAGCTCGGCCTGCGGCGCCTGGAAGTAGGTTCCCCGTTCGTCGTCCTGATCGAAGGCCCCGGTGTCGGTCCCCGGCGGATACCAGCGGATGTTCAAGTCCGACCGCCAGAGCCCCACGAAGGCATGGAGGTCGAGCTCGACGTTCCACTCCACCTTCGTCCCTCCGGTGGATCCGGCGTTGAGGAGGACCGCCAGGGTCTTCTCACGGAGAAGCGACGGTTCCCGGTTCCAGGCGGCGGTGACGGTCCTCGGGGAGCCGGTGACGGAGATGGCGACGGGCTCCGGACTGCGTTCCAGGAGCCCGAGGAGCATCCGGATGCCGGCCTGTTCTTCGTCGGGTGCATCCTCGCAGGTGTCCCGGGAATCGGCGAGGAGGTGGTGAGGGCCCTCGGCCACGGGGATCGTCTTCCCGGTAATGCGCGCCATCCGGGCCACGGACGCCAGTCCCGGCTTCCGGGCGATGTCCCAACCCTCGGGCCTGGGGTGAAGGAATTTCTCCGTGATATCCAGAACCACGCCGCGGAGATCGTACTCCTCGAGCGCGAGGACGGTGGCCAGATCGATCTGGTCGTCGGGATCCTGGGGAGGATTGTAAAGGTCGGTGGTATGGATGAGCGGGATCTTCCGGGGAAGCCCGCCGGAGTTCCTGCCCTCCCCGAGGCCGGTGGAGCGGGCCATGCCTCCAGTCACTCTCGCCCTGGCCACCGGGGCAGCGCCTCCGACCATCGGCGTGCCGGCCAGCAGGATGCCCATCCTCCTGATCAGCTCCCGGCGGGTCAGATGCATCCGGTGGCTCCGGTCCGTGGCGCCCGACCTCGGCTCATGCCTCGAGGCCCATGCACCGTGGTTCGTGGTGTCGACGGGACAGAGTGGCCGGGTGCTTCCGCCAGGCGCAAGAAGCGCGGGGGGCCGGGCGTCATCCTGGACACCCGGGGTGTCGTTCCGGGTATCGTGCGGGTACCGGCGTTCGATCTTCGCGGACGGAGTCTGATCTCGAGCTGGCGCGTCGTGCGCCTGGCCCGGAAGGCATCCCGCCGTGGCGGCAGGACATCGGGCATGGCATTCCAGGATGCCGGAGTCGAAGCCGGCATATTCGTCGCTGCTGATCGACACCGAGAACTGCTTCCCGGCAACGAACCGGAAGATCGTCGGGCGGGACATGATCACGAGCCGGTTCGAGGACGGGAAGGTAGCGGAGGACTGGATGGTAACGGATCTCGCCGAGCACCTGCTGCTGGCCAGGAAGGGATGACCCGGACGCGCATCATCGCCATGAGTGACCGCCGGGCGATCCTGCCGATCGCGTTGGCAGCCGCTCTCGCCGGCTGCAGGGCTTCCGACCTCGCTCCCGACGCCCTTTCTGCCGCGATCATCGAACGAGTGGACAGCGTGATGGAGGGCTATCTGCGCATGCGGTCGGTGCCCGGGATCTCCGTCACAATCGTGCGGAACGGCGACGTACTGCTGTCGCGGGGCTATGGCTGGATGGATGCCGGCCACGCCGCACCGGTCACCGGAGAGACGGTCTTCGAGCTGGGCTCGATCAAGAAGCCGCTCACTGCGGCGGTCGTCCTGCACATGGCCGAGCGCGGACTCGTGGGTCTCGACGACCCGATCGGACGGTGGGCGCCATCGGTCCGGGTTCCGGGAACGCCCGTCCGGATCCGCGACATGCTGCACCAGGTGTCCGGATTGCCGAACGTGGAGGACACGGAGCCGATCACGCATCTGGACTTCGAGCCGGGCACGCGCTGGGCGTACCGCAATGCGAACTTCGATCTGCTGGACGGCGTGATCGAGGCAGCGTCCGGCCGCTCGTTCTCGCGCTACTTCAACGACGAGCTCGCGCCGCCGGCCGGCGTCCAGAGTCTCGGCATGTGCGACGCCGACGGGCCCCGTCCGCCCGCCATGGCGACGGGCCACTCGGTACGGAACGGAGCGGTGGTGACGACGGAAGACGCGTGCTGGCTCCGCGGGTCCACGCGCGACCTGGCCGTCTGGATCGACGCACTTTTCTCCGGCCGGGTCCTGGCCGATGCGTCTCTCGTTGCGATGATGACGCCGTACACGCTCGCGGACGGGACGGTCGGCGAGTACGGCTTCGGCCTGTTGCTCCGGCCGTTTCGCGGTCTGCGCCGGTTCTCGCACACCGGGCACGTCGAGGGCTTCTCAGCGGCGTTCGGCTACTACCCGGACCTCGGTTCCACCATCGCGGTGGCGGGCAACTCGGATGCGCTTTTCGATCCGGACGGCGTCGAGATGGCGGTCGCGGCGGTGCTGTCCGGACTGGAGAGCGAGGAGCCAGCGGAAGCCAGGGCGGGCGACGGCGCGCGTTTCGCGGGCGTCTACGATGCCGGCGAGGTCCGCTTCGCGGTCGAGGCCGCGAGGCCGGACTCGCTCCGCCTGACAATGTCGCTTTCGGACGCGCCCGGAACGGCCTACTTCTCGACGGCGCTCGTTCGCATCGGTGCGAACGAGTACGCCGGCGCGGATTCGCCCGAGGCAATCCGGGTCGAGTTCGAGGCGTCGCGCGGGCCGGCCGGCGCGACGAACGCTCGCATTTTCGCGGTCGGGATCCCGTGGGATGCGCGCCGCATCGAATAGAGGGTCATTCCTCGACCGGAACGAACCGGACTGACGGCGCGATACAGTTGGCGGGCTGTCTGCTGGCGTGGCTGGCAGGCGATCCGCGGCCGGCCCACCCGAGTGCGAGACACCGCGTCGAAGCGGCTCGCACTCGAGAGACCGGCCGCGACAGCCCGCGTCTACCGAGCGAAACAGACGTCGCCGTCGAACGTCGTTCGGCCACCCTCGCTGTTGAAGAGGCCGGTCCCGGTTGCTCCCTCGAACCGGCCCGTTCCACCCGTAATCTCGTAGTCCCCGCGGCCGCCGGCGACCGGGCCGGGGAAGAAGTCGCCCGTGTACGTGAAGACGAGCTCATCGCCATTGGCTGCGATGAACTTCCCGCCCCCATCGAAGACCGCCGTCGTGGGCGACGTGAACGTGACCACGAAGTCGCCCGAGGACGAGTAATGCCCGAGATGAGTGGCGGTTCCTTGCGCGCTGATCGTGATGTGGAGCGGCGCGGGCGGCGGCCCCCCTGTGACCTGCACCGAGCCCGGGCTGCCGTTCACCTTGAACGGGACGCAAACGGGATGTGCGGCGGCGGGCGTCACGCTGGCGGACGCCGCCACGGGCGTGTCGAATCGCTCCGCGGTGCCTCGATCGAGCACGACCGGGTCCCGGCTGCAGCCGGCGACGAACGTGGGCACGAGCATCACTCCGATCGCGACTGAGTGCTTCAGCATGAGATCCTCCTCGCGGTTCCGGTTCCGTGCAACCGCGCATCACCTGCGATGCGGGGCACAAGGAGAAATCTCGATGGTTTGACGACGGTGCGGGATTACCGGAAGGTGGGATAATGGCCGGTCGGGATCCCGGGATTCCGGGATCAGGAGTCGGCCATGCCTTGCTCGAGGGCGTATCGCACGGCCTGCGCGCGGCCGGCGACTCCGAGCTTCGCATAGATGTGCGTCAGGTGTCGCGTGACCGTGTTCACACTGATGAAGAGCCGCTCGGCGATCTCCGAGTTCTTCGCGCCCTCGACAACCAGAGCGAGCACCTCGCGCTCACGCCGACTGAGCTCCTCGAGACCGCTGGCCACGCCTTCGCCGAGTCCGACGAGCGCGAGGACGGCTTCGAGCACGTCGCCGCCGGGAGCCCCGTCCGCCGTGTCGCACAGGACGAGACGTGCACCGGGGATTCCCGCCGCGAGCTCCCGGTTCCGCTCCTCGCTCGCGAGCGCGTTCGAGCGGTCGTGGAAGACCAGCGTCGGCGCCTCCACCTGACCGAGATACTCGTGCACGTCCCATTCGCGTCGGGCCTGCACGAAGGCGAGGAACTCCCGCTGAGTCGTCGCGTCTCGTATCACCGTCGCCCAGCGCCGCGCCACGTCCGCGTTGCGCCACCCGACCGCCGCCTGGCACAACGACTCGGTGAACAGCTCCCAGTCCGTCGCCGCCATCTGGAACAGCGCCCTCAGGCGGGGTGCCTGTCCGTGGGCGGTGTCGCGAGCGAAGCTGCTCCACAATACGAGATGCGATACGCGTGACGGGTTCTGCGCCGCCCAGGCGATTGCGGGCAGACCGCCACTGAGCCATCCCAGCAGCACGATGGGATCCGGGGATACTCTCTCGGCAATGGCATCGATGTCGTGGACCAGCGCATCGATGGACTGTGCGCCGCCATTGCGACTCGAGAGGCCACCCCCGCGGTGATCGTACCGGACCACGGTGAAGTGACGGGCGAGGCTTTCGTACCAGCGCCGCATCCCGTCGACCGACCATTCCGATTGCGCGTGACCGAACTGCACGTTCGGCGAGTGCAGCAGCACCGGCCCTCGCCCGAGCTTCCAGTACGCGATGTCCAGGCCATCGCTCGTGCGCACGTAGCGGATCGACGGAGGATTGAACGGCACGGGAGCGGGGGATACCGCACCGGGATGGTGGGCAAGTGGCACCTGGGGGACTACTCCGACGACCCGGCCTTCAACCCCGTGCGCCACGGGTTCGACTTCCATTTCGGCGTCCCCTACAGCAACGACATGCGTCCCCTCCCCCTCTACCGGAACGAGGAGATGCTGGAGGCGGACGTTCCCGACCTGAGCGCCCTCACCGGCCTCTATACCCGGGAGGCGGAGGGCTTTCTGCGCTCGGCGGAAGGAAGGCCGTTCTTCCTCTACTTCGCCCACACCTTCCCCCACCGTCCACTCTTCGCCTCGGAGGCGTTCACCGGGCAATCGGCGGGGGGCCTCTACGGGGACGTGGTGCAGGAGGTGGATTGGAGCGTGGGACGCCTCCTGGATGTTCTGGAAGAGCTGGGTGTGGCGGAGAACACCCTGGTCGTCTTCACGTCCGACAACGGGCCCTGGTACCAGGGGAGCCCCGGGCCCTTCCGGGGCCGCAAGGGGCAGGCCTTCGAAGGGGGGCACCGGGTCCCGTTCCTGGCCCGCGGGCCGGGGCGCATCCCGCCGGGCACGGTGTGCGACGTCCCCGCCAACAACCTCGACCTCTTCCCCACCTTCCTCGCCGCCGCCGGTCTCGCGCTTCCCCCGGACCGGATCATCGACGGCCGGGACATCACCGCGCTCCTCGCGGGCACCTCGGACCGCCCTCCCCACGAGTACCTGTACCTCTACCACCAGGGAGAGCTGGAGGGAGTGCGCTCCGGGGAGTGGAAGTACTTCCGCGGTACGAGCCACTACGTATGGCCCATGCCCGTGAACAAGAAGCTGGGGAAGCTGACGAACCACACCACCGGGCCACTCCCCCTCCTGCACAACCTCCGCACCGACCCCGGCGAGGCCTACAACCTGGCGGAGCGATACCCGGAGGTGGTGGCCCGGATGGAAGCCGCCATGACCACGTGGGAGGCGGAGCTGAAGGCGAATCCGCTGGGGTTCAGGCGATCCTCATCGCCCTGAGGAGCGCGTTGAGCGCTTCGGTCATGGCGTGACCGAATTCCCGCCCGGGTTGCCTCGCGAAGAGCCACCGCCGCGTGTCTGCGTCGGCCACCGCCCAGTCCACACGGCCCTCGTCGTCCACAGACGCCCGGATGGGATCCAGGCGCCAGGGCCAGACCGCGTCGCTCCTGACAGCGCTTGCCGGGAGGAACCGCCACCCTTCCCCGGTCTCCGCCAGCACCCTGCCGGCTCCCATGACCAGGGACGCGGTGGACCAGAGGTTCCGTGTCTGGCCCAGGAGGGTCAGCCAGCGGGCGTCTTCTCCGCCCTCGTCCCGGGCGGCGGACGAGTCCAGCGGTGGAGTGCCCGCCAGGGCGTCGGCGACGTAGCTCCGGAGCGCCGGGGGAAGGTCCCGGAAGAGCTCGGCCTGCGGCGCCTGGAAGTAGGTTCCCCGTTCGTCGTCCTGATCGAAGGCCCCGGTGTCGGTCCCCGGCGGATACCAGCGGATGTTCAAGTCCGACCGCCAGAGCCCCACGAAGGCATGGAGGTCGAGCTCGACGTTCCACTCCACCTTCGTCCCTCCGGTGGATCCGGCGTTGAGGAGGACCGCCAGGGTCTTCTCACGGAGAAGCGACGGTTCCCGGTTCCAGGCGGCGGTGACGGTCCTCGGGGAGCCGGTGACGGAGATGGCGACGGGCTCCGGACTGCGTTCCAGGAGCCCGAGGAGCATCCGGATGCCGGCCTGTTCTTCGTCGGGTGCATCCTCGCAGGTGTCCCGGGAATCGGCGAGGAGGTGGTGAGGGCCCTCGGCCACGGGGATCGTCTTCCCGGTAATGCGCGCCATCCGGGCCACGGACGCCAGTCCCGGCTTCCGGGCGATGTCCCAACCCTCGGGCCTGGGGTGAAGGAATTTCTCCGTGATATCCAGAACCACGCCCCGGAGATCGTACTCCTCGAGCGCGAGGACGGTGGCCAGATCGATCTGGTCGTCGGGATCCTGGGGAGGATTGTAAAGGTCGGTGGTATGGATGAGCGGGATCTTCCGGGGAAGCCCGCCGGAGTTCCTGCCCTCCCCGAGGCCGGTGGAGCGGGCCATGCCTCCAGTCACTCTCGCCCTGGCCACCGGGGCAGCGCCTCCGACCATTGGCGTGCCGGCCAGCAGGATGCCCATCCTCCTGATCAGCTCCCGGCGGGTCAGATGCATCCGGTGGCTCCGGTCCGTGGCGCCCGACCTCGGCTCATGCCTCGAGGCCCATGCACCGTGGTTCGTGGTGTCGACGGGACAGAGTGGCCGGGTGCTTCCGCCAGGCGCAAGAAGCGCGGGGGGCCGGGCGTCATCCTGGACACCCGGGGTGTCGTTCCGGGTATCGTGCGGGTACCGGCGTTCGATCTTCGCGGACGGAGTCTGATCTCGAGCTGGCGCGTCGTGCGCCTGGCCCGGAAGGCATCCCGCCGTGGCGGCAGGACATTGGGCATGGCATTCCAGGATGCCGGAGTCGAAGCCGGCATATTCGTCGCTGCTGATCGACACCGAGAACTGCTTCCCGGCAACGAACCGGAAGATCGTCGGGCGGGACATGATCACGAGCCGGTTCGAGGACGGGAAGGTAGCGGAGGACTGGATGGTAACGGATCTCGCCGAGCACCTGCTGCTGGCCAGGAAGGGATGACCCGGACGCGCATCATCGCCATGAGTGACCGCCGGGCGATCCTGCCGATCGCGTTGGCAGCCGCTCTCGCCGGCTGCAGGGCTTCCGACCTCGCTCCCGACGCCCTTTCTGCCGCGATCATCGAACGAGTGGACAGCGTGATGGAGGGCTATCTGCGCATGCGGTCGGTGCCCGGGATCTCCGTCACAATCGTGCGGAACGGCGACGTACTGCTGTCGCGGGGCTATGGCTGGATGGATGCCGGCCACGCCGCACCGGTCACCGGAGAGACGGTCTTCGAGCTGGGCTCGATCAAGAAGCCGCTCACTGCGGCGGTCGTCCTGCACATGGCCGAGCGCGAACTCGTGGGTCTCGACGACCCGATCGGACGGTGGGCGCCATTGGTCCGGGTTCCGGGAACGCCCGTCCGGATCCGCGACATGCTGCACCAGGTGTCCGGATTGCCGAACGTGGAGGACACGGAGCCGATCACGCATTTGGACTTCGAGCCGGGCACGCGCTGGGCGTACCGCAATGCGAACTTCGATCTGCTGGACGGCGTGATCGAGGCAGCGTCCGGCCGCTCGTTCTCGCGCTACTTCAACGACGAGCTCGCGCCGCCGGCCGGCGTCCAGAGTCTCGGCATGTGCGACGCCGACGGGCCCCGTCCGCCCGCCATGGCGACGGGCCACTCGGTACGGAACGGAGCGGTGGTGACGACGGAAGACGCGTGCTGGCTCCGCGGGTCCACGCGCGACCTGGCCGTCTGGATCGACGCACTTTTCTCCGGCCGGGTCCTGGCCGATGCGTCTCTCGTTGCGATGATGACGCCGTACACGCTCGCGGACGGGACGGTCGGCGAGTACGGCTTCGGCCTGTTGCTCCGGCCGTTTCGCGGTCTGCGCCGGTTCTCGCACACCGGGCACGTCGAGGGCTTCTCAGCGGCGTTCGGCTACTACCCGGACCTCGGTTCCACCATTGCGGTGGCGGGCAACTCGGATGCGCTTTTCGATCCGGACGGCGTCGAGATGGCGGTCGCGGCGGTGCTGTCCGGACTGGAGAGCGAGGAGCCAGCGGAAGCCAGGGCGGGCGACGGCGCGCGTTTCGCGGGCGTCTACGATGCCGGCGAGGTCCGCTTCGCGGTCGAGGCCGCGAGGCCGGACTCGCTCCGCCTGACAATGTCGCTTTCGGACGCGCCCGGAACGGCCTACTTCTCGACGGCGCTCGTTCGCATTGGTGCGAACGAGTACGCCGGCGCGGATTCGCCCGAGGCAATCCGGGTCGAGTTCGAGGCGTCGCGCGGGCCGGCCGGCGCGACGAACGCTCGCATTTTCGCGGTCGGGATCCCGTGGGATGCGCGCCGCATCGAATAGAGGGTCATTCCTCGACCGGAACGAACCGGACTGACGGCGCGATACAGTTGGCGGGCTGTCTGCTGGCGTGGCTGGCAGGCGATCCGCGGCCGGCCCACCCGAGTGCGAGACACCGCGTCGAAGCGGCTCGCACTCGAGAGACCGGCCGCGACAGCCCGCGTCTACCGAGCGAAACAGACGTCGCCGTCGAACGTCGTTCGGCCACCCTCGCTGTTGAAGAGGCCGGTCCCGGTTGCTCCCTCGAACCGGCCCGTTCCACCCGTAATCTCGTAGTCCCCGCGGCCGCCGGCGACCGGGCCGGGGAAGAAGTCGCCCGTGTACGTGAAGACGAGCTCATCGCCATTGGCTGCGATGAACTTCCCGCCCCCATCGAAGACCGCCGTCGTGGGCGACGTGAACGTGACCACGAAGTCGCCCGAGGACGAGTAATGCCCGAGATGAGTGGCGGTTCCTTGCGCGCTGATCGTGATGTGGAGCGGCGCGGGCGGCGGCCCCCCTGTGACCTGCACCGAGCCCGGGCTGCCGTTCACCTTGAACGGGACGCAAACGGGATGTGCGGCGGCGGGCGTCACGCTGGCGGACGCCGCCACGGGCGTGTCGAATCGCTCCGCGGTGCCTCGATCGAGCACGACCGGGTCCCGGCTGCAGCCGGCGACGAACGTGGGCACGAGCATCACTCCGATCGCGACTGAGTGCTTCAGCATGAGATCCTCCTCGCGGTTCCGGTTCCGTGCAACCGCGCATCACCTGCGATGCGGGGCACAAGGAGAAATCTCGATGGTTTGACGACGGTGCGGGATTACCGGAAGGTGGGATAATGGCCGGTCGGGATCCCGGGATTCCGGGATCAGGAGTCGGCCATGCCTTGCTCGAGGGCGTATCGCACGGCCTGCGCGCGGCCGGCGACTCCGAGCTTCGCATAGATGTGCGTCAGGTGTCGCGTGACCGTGTTCACACTGATGAAGAGCCGCTCGGCGATCTCCGAGTTCTTCGCGCCCTCGACAACCAGAGCGAGCACCTCGCGCTCACGCCGACTGAGCTCCTCGAGACCGCTGGCCACGCCTTCGCCGAGTCCGACGAGCGCGAGGACGGCTTCGAGCACGTCGCCGCCGGGAGCCCCGTCCGCCGTGTCGCACAGGACGAGACGTGCACCGGGGATTCCCGCCGCGAGCTCCCGGTTCCGCTCCTCGCTCGCGAGCGCGTTCGAGCGGTCGTGGAAGACCAGCGTCGGCGCCTCCACCTGACCGAGATACTCGTGCACGTCCCATTCGCGTCGGGCCTGCACGAAGGCGAGGAACTCCCGCTGAGTCGTCGCGTCTCGTATCACCGTCGCCCAGCGCCGCGCCACGTCCGCGTTGCGCCACCCGACCGCCGCCTGGCACAACGACTCGGTGAACAGCTCCCAGTCCGTCGCCGCCATCTGGAACAGCGCCCTCAGGCGGGGTGCCTGTCCGTGGGCGGTGTCGCGAGCGAAGCTGCTCCACAATACGAGATGCGATACGCGTGACGGGTTCTGCGCCGCCCAGGCGATTGCGGGCAGACCGCCACTGAGCCATCCCAGCAGCACGATGGGATCCGGGGATACTCTCTCGGCAATGGCATTGATGTCGTGGACCAGCGCATTGATGGACTGTGCGCCGCCATCGCGACTCGAGAGGCCACCCCCGCGGTGATCGTACCGGACCACGGTGAAGTGACGGGCGAGGCTTTCGTACCAGCGCCGCATCCCGTCGACCGACCATTCCGATTGCGCGTGACCGAACTGCACGTTCGGCGAGTGCAGCAGCACCGGCCCTCGCCCGAGCTTCCAGTACGCGATGTCCAGGCCATCGCTCGTGCGCACGTAGCGGATCGACGGAGGATTGAACGGCATGGCACGTATTCTGTCCGCACCCGGCATGACGTGGCAAGGACGACCGCCGCGAATCACCCTTCCTCCACGGTTTCGGCGCCGCCATCGGCTCCCACTTCCTCTCACCTCGGACCCCGCTCCCTCTCGCGATCATCGTCGTTCTTGACCCGGGGTCCCGACCCCGGCCATCCTGCAGGAAGCGGCCTGGATGGAGAGTGCCACGATCGACATGGCGCTCGGCAACCCCGACGTCGTCTTCCTGCAAGTCAGCAGGCGCTCGCGGTGCACGAGTTCGACCTGGCAGAGCCGCCGCAGTTGCGGGCGACGCCGATCAGTATCGACGACAGGCCTTGCTGGTCAGTCGACAGTCGACACCATCAACGCTCCTGGAGGACGCATGAGACTGCGCGCGTACGGGCCTATCTTCGTTGCGTTGGTCGTCCTGTCGCCCGCTGCGGCGATGGCCCAACGGTTGAAGCCTGCGGATCGAGGGCCATGGGAGATCACGGCCTTCGGCGGGAGCTACGACGACTCGCCCGAGTACCGGGCCGAGACCTTCATCGACCCGAACTACAACCTTCTCTTCGGTGCCGGGCTTCGCTATCACCTGTCCCAGGGCTTTTTCCTCAGCGCCGAGGGGAGATACGCCGGCCTGACCATGCGCCGCCTGGCCGGAGGGGTGACGGATCTCAACTCCATTCTCGTTCGGCGGCCTGCTGGGGTACACGCTCCCGCTGCACGCTCGTCTGGACCTGTACGCGCTGGGCGGCGTCGCGGGTGTCCGCTGGAGCGTTCCGGATGCCGGCGCATCAGAAACCGACCTCGGCTTCCAGTACGGCGGGGGAATCCGGATCTACCTGACGGACCACATCGCTCTGGACGGTGATTACCGCATGCTCCAGGTGCCCAACGCGATCGGCGACCTGAGTCAGAGCGTCGGCGGGCAGACCGGTGACGAGACCTGGTGGGGCTCGTCATTCACGGCCGGGATCTCCTACTTCATCGGGACCCGGGACTCCGATCACGATGGCGTCGTGGACGGTAGCGACGCCTGTCCGGACACGCCCAGGGGTGTCACGGTGGACGCCCGCGGCTGCCCGGTCGACACGGATCGTGACGGAGTAGCCGACTACCTCGACCGCTGCCCGGCCACGCCGGCCGGCGCGAGGGTCGACGGACAGGGCTGCCCCATCGACTCCGACAACGACGGGGTGTTCGACGGCCTGGACCGCTGCCCGGACACGCCCGCGGGCGCGACGGTCAACGGACAGGGCTGCCCGATCGACTCCGACAACGACGGGGTGTTCGATGGCCTGGACCGCTGCCCGGACACGCCCGCGGGGGCGAGGGTCGACGGGAATGGGTGCCCCGTCGATTCGGACGGCGACGGCGTGTATGACGGCCTGGATCGCTGTCCGAACACACCGGCCGGTACCGCGGTCGACGCGGCTGGCTGCCCGCTTCCAGAGCCCGAACGGGTCTTCACGCTCTCGAGCTTCTCGGGCGGTGTGACGTTCGAATTCGACTCCGCCCAGCTCACCGCGGAGGGGCGGAACCGCCTGCGCGCGGTCGGTGACACGCTCGTGATGGCGGAGTTCCTGGGACGGCCCATCACGATTGACGGGCACACGGATTCCCGGGGATCCGACGAGTACAACATGGCTCTGAGCCGCCGCCGCGCCGAGACGGTGCGGAACTTCCTTCGCGAGAACTTCCCGCAGTTCGCGGGCACGCAGTTCACGGTGAACGGCTTCGGCGAGACCCGCCCGGTGGCGACCAACGACACCGATGAAGGTCGGGCGCAGAACCGGCGCGTGGAGATACGCCTGGGCGGCAGGTAGTACGCTTCGTGCGCTGCGCGCCGCCCCTTCCGAGGGGCGGCGGCCGCCGCTGGGCGGACGCGCGGGGCGCAATGCGGGAAGGGCAGCCCGGGTGGGGTGCCCTTCCCGTTCTCTTTCTTGCACTCCACCTCGCGGTCCTTGCCCGGATGCGAGAGACGAGTTAATCACCGGAGATCCGGAGCCACAGAACCGCGAAAGCCATCAAGGGGCTTCTGGAATCCACACCCGAGGAGACGTCCGATGCGCAACGCGCGGGCATTTTTCCTGATTCTCCCGGCACTCTCGATCGCGACCCTCACTGGCGGTGGCGGGGAACCGCGGGCGCCCGTGTTGCTCACCGACCTCCGCTGCGAATACAAGGTCGACCCGCTGGGCATCGACGTGCTGCGGCCACGCCTGAGCTGGCAGCTCACCGCTGAAGGACGCGGTGTGGTCCAGTCCGCCTATCGGGTCCGGGTCGCCAGGACGGAGTCTGCGCTTGCGACGGCGCCGATCTGGGACAGCGGCCGCGTCGACTCGGACCGGTCGATTCACGTGGTCTACGACGGGCCGCCGCCGGTCTCCGGTCAGCGGTACTACTGGCAGGTCCGGGTGTGGGACGGTGCCGGGACGGTGTCGGACTGGAGCGCGCCGGCGTTCTGGGAGATGGGCCTGCTCGACGCTTCGGACTGGCAGGCGTCGTGGATCACGCCCGACCGGGACGAAGACGTCACGCGCGCCGAACCCGCGCCCATGCTCCGCAGGACCTTCACCGTCGATGGCGATGTCCGGACCGCACGTCTGTACGCGACGTCGCTGGGACTCTACGAGGCCGAGATCAACGGTCGTCGCGTCGGCGACCAGGTCTTTGCACCCGGGTGGACCAGCTACGACACGCGGATCCAGTACCAGACGTACGACGTCACGGACATGCTGCGCTCCGGTGACAACGCGATCGGTGCGATTCTCGGTGACGGCTGGTATCGCGGGCACCTGACGTGGGACATGCGCCGTAACACGTACGGCGACCATCTCGCGCTGCTGCTCCAGCTCCGGATCACGTACGCCGACGGCCGCGTGGAGACCGTCGGCACCGACCCGTCATGGAAGGCCGCGACCGGCCCCATCCTCATGGACGACATCTACAACGGCGAGGTCTACGACGCCCGGCTCGAGAGACCGGGATGGAGCCGGGCGGACTACGACGATGGCGACTGGGGCGGCGTGCGCGTGCTCGATCACTCGAAGGACGTGCTGATCGCACCGGCCGGCCCGCCGGTGCGCCGGACCCGTGAGATCACCCCCGTCGCCATCCTGCGGACGCCCGCCGGCGAAACCGTGTTCGACATGGGTCAGAACATGGTGGGCCGCGTGCGCCTCAAGGTGCGCGGCCTCGCCGGAACCACCGTCACGCTGCGCCACGCCGAAGTACTCGACAAGGACGGCAATTTCTACACGGACAATCTGCGTCGAGCGGAGCAGACGGTTCGATACACGCTCAAGGGAGGCGGTGAAGAGGTCTTCGAGCCGCGCTTCACCTTCATGGGTTTCCGCTAC
Organism: uncultured Gemmatimonadales bacterium; assembly: GCA_963786235.1. Lineage (GTDB taxonomy): Bacteria > Gemmatimonadota > Gemmatimonadetes > Longimicrobiales > RSA9 > CAWAYJ01. The sequence goes on along the minus strand of CAWAYJ010000004.1, from coordinate 38,191 downwards.
GTCGCCGTGGACGGCCTCCCGGTCGAGCCGACGCCGGACGTCATTACCGGGATCGTGATCCATTCGGACATGACGCCGACCGGCACCTTCGAGACGTCCGACCCGATGATCGACCAGTTGCAGCACAACATCGTCTGGGGGCAGAAGGGCAACTTCCTCGACGTGCCCACCGACTGTCCGCAGCGCGACGAGCGCCTCGGCTGGACCGGCGATGCGCAGGTGTTCTCGCGCACCGCCGCCTTCAACATGGACGTCGCCGGCTTCTTCACGAAGTGGCTCGCCGACCTCGCCGCGGACCAGAAGCCCAACGGCAGCGTTCCGTTCGTCATCCCCGACGTGACCTCCCGGGGACGCGATAGCGGCGGCGGCGCCACCGGCTGGGCCGATGCGGCCGTGGTCGTTCCGTGGAATCTCTACCTCACCTATGGCGACACCCGCATTCTCGAGACCCAGTACGAGAGCATGAAGGCATGGATCGCCTACATGAAAGGCCGTGCAGGCGACGACCTCATCTGGCGAGGCGACTCCCACTTCGGGGACTGGCTCGCGTACGCGACCACCAATGCGGACTATCCGGGTGCGACGACGGACAAGGACCTGATCGCCACCGCGTACTTCGCGTACTCGACCAGCCTGGTTCAGCGGATCGCCTCGATTCTCGGCAAGGCCGACGACGCCGCCCGGTACGCGGCCCTGTCGGACGACATCAAGGCCGCGTTCCGCAGGGAGTTCATTACGGAGAACGGGCGCATGGCGTCCAATACGCAGACCGCCTACGCGCTGGCGCTTTCATTCGCCCTGATGCCGGAAGGGCAGGAAGCCGAGGCCGCCCTGCGTCTCTCCACGGACGTGCGTGCATTCCGCAACCATCTCACGACCGGTTTCCTCGGGACGCCGTTGTTGAACAAGTCGCTGAGCGACCACGGCTATCTCGACGTCGCGTACGACCTGCTCATGCAGCAGACGTATCCGTCGTGGCTGTATCCGATCACGAGGGGTGCGACGACGATCTGGGAGCGCTGGGACGGGATCAAGCCGGACTCGAGCTTCCAGGATCCGGGGATGAACTCGTTCAACCACTACGCGTACGGCGCCATCGGTGAATGGCTGTATCGTGTGGTGGCCGGGCTCGAGATCGATCCCGCCGAGCCCGGCTACAAGCACGTCCTCATCCAGCCGCAACCGGGAGGCGGGCTCACGCACGCACGGGCCGAGCTCAGCACCATGTACGGCCCGACGGCCTCGGCGTGGGAGTTGAAGGACGGGCAACTCAGGCTCGACGTGACCGTTCCGCCCAACGCGCACGCGACCGTTCGACTGCCTCACGCAACGCTGGCCCGGGTGTCCGAAAGCGGTCGGGCGCTCGAGGCCGCCGCCGGGATCGCCCGGTTTCGCCAGGACGGCGAAGCCGTGATCGTCGAGGTCGGCTCCGGGGATTATCGGTTCGCGTACGAGGTTGCGAAGTCCCGGATCCGTCGGATCGACCGCTCACACTGAAACCAGCTCCCCGGGCCGTCACCCCTGTTCTTGACCCGGCGGTCCCGGCCCGCCCATCCCACCGAAACAGCCGAAACGGTGGGCGGCGCACGCGGGGTTCTTACGTGGCCGTGTCCCAAGCCACGGTCCACGGGGCGCCGATGAGATCGTGCCGGCCTGAGACAGGTGCGTCGAACGGTCCGCTGACCTCGTACCCGGTCGAGTCGTCCCGCTTCCGAAGAGGGGTCTCGCTCAGGTACGGGCCGGGTCAGCCGGACGGATCGACGACGCGCGACGGCCCGACCCGGTACGACCCCGTGCTGCCGTTCCCGAGCCGACCCTCTGCCTCGTTGCCCCAGCACCACGCCTCGCCGCTTGTTGCAATGCCGCACGTGTGGTTCCAGCCCGCGCTCAGGAGCTTCCACGTCATGCCGCCCGACACCGGCGCCGGTGACACCTGCGCGGTCGAGTGGCTGTCCCCGAGCGGCGCAACCTTGTCGCCCCAGCAGTACGCCTCGCCCGAAGTCGTGATCCCGCAGGTGTGCACGCGGCCCGCCGCCACGCTCACCCATTGGTGGCCGCCCGCTACGAGTGAAGGCGAGAGGGCCTGGTCGATGCCAACGCCTCCATCCCCGAGCTCGCCGGCACTTTCCTGGCCCCAGCAATAGAGCGCACCGGTCGCGGCCACGCCACACACGTACAGCTGGAATGCGCCGCTCAGCCCCGACCAGCTCAGCCCGCCGGACACGAGGGTAGGAACGGATTTTGACCGCCGACCGCCGTCGCCCAGCTGACCCACGTTGCCGAATCCCCAGCAGTAGGCGGCACCGCCTGTCGTGACTCCGCACGTGACGACGTTCCCCGCCGTCAGCGACGTCCACTTGTGCCCGCCGGCGACGGGTACGGCTGCGGCCCTGTTGACGGTCGTGCCATCGCCGAGCTGGCCGTTCGAATTCGATCCCCAGCAGTACGCGTCTCCCGCGGTCGTGAGAGCACAGGTGTGCGAGGGTCCCGCGGTGACCGACGCCCACGACATCCCGGCCGCCACCTGCACGGGCACCGCTTCGACCTGCGTTGAACCGGTGCCCAGCTGTCCCCACAGGTTTTCGCCCCAGCAGTAGAGCGCGTCCCCGGTTGCGACACCGCACGTATGGCTCGCGCCCGCATCGAGCGACTTCCACGTATGCCCTCCCGCGATCGGCACCGGAACGAGCGCCGCGTGCGTCGTTGTCCCATCTCCGCGCTGGACCGCACCGGGACCCCAGCAGTAACCAGCCCCGCCTGTCACTACGCCGCATGTGAAATGTGCACCAGTGGTGATGCTGAGCCACGTCACGGGCGGCACGTGCACGGACACGCCCACGGAAATCGTCGCGGTGTGCCCCCTCGAGTCCGTTACCGAAGCCGTGATCGTGTGGTCACCTTCCGAAAGCTCGACCCGGAGGTTCGCGCCGGTGCCGAGGGCACCATTGAGACTCGAGCTCCAGGCGATCGCGGCGCCCAGATCGCCATCTTCCGGATCGCTCGCTGACCCCGCCAGCGTGACCGCCTGACCTTCCGTCAACTGCGCCCCGTCCGATGGCGACTGGATCGTGACCGCCGGAGACCGGTTCTCGACCGCGCTCAGCGGCGATTCCTTGTCGCACGCGATCAGGAGCACGGCGAGGACGAGAAGGGGACGGCTGGGGCGGGAGATGCGTGGCACGGCGGACCTCCGGCAGCTGGGAGCAGGATGCCGCCTCGGGAGCGGCGGCCGGGAGCGGCGAATCGCCGCTCCCGGAACGGGCCTCCTCCAGTCTCACGGAAGTGGCCGGCACCCACCATCGCGTGAATACGCGAGATGCAGCGGCCAACCGAACGCCCGGGCAGGGAATGGCGGGGAGCCCGTCGGGCCGGCTGGGGTCATTGCTCGCCGGCCGACTTCAGTACGAGCGGCGACAGGCTTCCCGGCCGGGCCACCATGAGAGACGACGCGGACGAGCCCTCGGTCACCCTGGAGCAACCGCTCCCGTCCAGAGCGGCCTTGAAGATGCTCCCTCCCTGGGCCTGGCTACCGAAGAGAACGATCCCCCGCGTGTCGGAGTGAAAAAGGTCGTTTCCGATGGTGCCGTCGGCGCTGCGCGTGATCCATGCCGGGGCCTGGCAGAGGCGCGTGGACGAACCGGCGTCCAGATCCGCGAGCCAGGTGCCGATCTCGCTGAGGCCGCCCTGCTCTCTGGCGTACACGAGTCGATGGCCATCGAGCCAGCGTCGCCCGGCAAAGCCACCTGCGCTCACCTTCGGGAGCTCTACCGCAGAGCCATCCTCCATGGCGACCCGGAGTCCGTTCCCGTCCGGAAATTCCATCTCGAAGTAGCCGGTCGGCGTTCCATCAGTGTCGCGGATCACCACGATCCCTGACCCGCCCAACGACGCGTTCTCGGCAATGTAGACCGTCCGAACCGAACGACTCTCCAGGTCGAGGAGCACGACGCTGAACGCGCTGCCCACCGGCCAACCCAGTGCGGTGGTCTCGTCGATCCAGACGGTGTGGATCGGGGCGTTGCGGCTCGTCGGCGGACCGAAGAAGTAGCCAGTGGGCAAGCGGTTCGGCCCGGGCATGCCGCCGGCCTTCCGGGCCGACGCCAGGGCCTGGGCCTGGGAGATCCGGAACGTCGTTCCTTCCTCCACGTCGTAGCACACGAGGAGCTCGCTTAGGTTGTTGCACACGTACCGGCCCGTGGGATTCTCGAACATCCCTCCGACCCAGACGTTCATGGTCCCCATCTCGGTGAGCTCGCCGCTGGACAGGTCCACCTGCACGATGGGCTTGTCCCGGGACAGCCCCGGGGCGAGGAAGACCTTGTCGCCGTACCAGTGCATGACGTTCCCCTCACCGAGGAGACCCACCTGCGTGACCTGCCGGGCGTGCACCACCGTTCCCGCCATCCAGTCCACGTCGGCAGTCCACAGGTCGCCGGCCACGAAGTAGATGATCCGGCCGCGGTCCCGGGAGAGGTACGGCCCGGCACCGCGGTTGGCGCTCACCTCCACGTCCTGTTCAGCGCACACTGAACACGACTTGAGGCGGAGAGTCACGTACGGATGGCGCCGCCCGAAGAACTCCGGGGAGCCCCGACCCGCCATTCCGAACGCACCCGGAGGACGCCGGAGCCCGTCGGATGGCCCGCCGTTCAGGTACACGTCCAGTCTTTCGGGGAACAGGAGTACGTTTCTCCCTGTCTTCGTGCCCTCGACGAACGTTTCGGCGTCCAGGTCCCACAGGCGAGCCGCCGACCTCTGCGTGATGACGGCGTAGTCCCGCACCGCCTCCTCCACCGTCTTCCAGGGAGCCTGCGCTTCGAGCGCGGCCGCACTGACGAGGAGAATGGATGCGGCGAGGGTCGCGGTCCGGCAGCGGGACCTCACGAGTCGCCTCCCGACCTGGTGCATGACGCGAACGCGTCGGTCATGATGGGGGCGGCCCTTCTGTCGGTCACGGAGATCGTCCACGGCGCCGCGCGGGGGAAGTGCTTGTGGGCGAAGTACGCGTCCACGACGCATTCGATATCGGGCTTGTTCGCCATCATCTCTGCCACCCGGGCAGCTTGTGCCGCCACGATCTCGCGGTGCCGTTTCTCCGAATAGCAGGCCGGGACGATGGCCTCGGAGATCTGCCTTCGGCCGAGATCGCCCTGGTTCATGGGAGTGCCGGTGGCGCGGGCGTACTGGAGCCACCGGAACGTAGCGCACCCCGCGGTCACGGGGAGGTACGCCAGCATCTCGATGCGCTGATAGAAGTCCAACAGGGCCTGGCCCTCCGCGCCCGGAAGGGTGTCGGTGACGGCCAGGACATCCTCCAGCGTGACGCCGTCGGGGTCCGGCGGAGGCGGAAGCCTGGGCGCCGCCGGTCCGGCGGTTCCGGGCGTTGCTCCGGGAGCGCCGGCGCACCCGTTCCTGGCGTTGTCCAGCGCCGCGCGCGTGCGAATCTGGTAAGACAGCGAGGTTCGCTCCGTGAACACCTTGATGAAGGTCCGCTCCGCGCACGGCATGTCGAAGTTGAAGGACCCCAGCTGCGACTGGACGTACGCCCTCATTCCGGATTCCAGCACGCAGTCCGAATGCGCCCCGCTGTAGGTGAAGGCGGAGACGTCGGCCCCGATGAAGTCCCGCCCCTCCCGCTGCGCCTCCGTGATGTACTCCAGGGTCAGGCATGCAGGATCGTACAGGCTCCAGGCGTCTGCGGCCGGGGTCTTGAACTGCTCGTAGATCCGGAGGGCGGCGTCCTGCTCGGCCTGCGGCAGTTCTGCGACGCCTGCGAGGACACGCTCTACGCCGGTGGCGTCCTGGGCCGCGTGGGCTGGCGCCCCGAGAAAGCCCAGGACGAGAAACGGGATGGCGGCCGCCTTCATTCTTCGATCTCCCGGCTCGGGGGTCGTTGGGTGTTCCCCGACACGGATAACTGCCCGGGCCCGCGCCGGGGTATGGCGTGTTCACGCCATTCTTCCCGACTGCCTGGCCCGACCGATGGCTCGCTGATGGTTGAAGCGGAGGGATGTGATCAGATGAGCCGCTCGCGCAGCGCCTTGCCGACCGCACCGGTCCGCGAATGTACGTGCAGCTTGCTGTAGATGTTGCGCAGGTGGGTGTCGACGGTGTGCGGACTGAGGAACAGTGTGGCCGCGATCTTCTTCTGCGTCTTTTCTTCGCACAGCAGCCGCAGGATCTCCCGCTCCCGATCCGTCAGCCCATAGCCACCGGGCGAACCCCTCGGACGGGCGACATCCGTGAACATGTCGAGCACCTTGCGGGCGATGAAGGCGTTCATTGGCGCACCGCCGGTACATGCGGTGCGGACCGCTTCGACAATGCGCTCGCCGGTCGCCGGCTTGAGCAGGTAGCCGGAAGCACCGGCGCACAGGGCCTCGAATACGGTGTTGTCTGCTTCTTTCACCGTCAGCACGACCACGTGGGTGGCGGGCGAAATGGCTCGAATGCGGCGGGTGCCCTCGATACCATCCATGCCGGGCAGGCCGATATCCATCAGAATGACCTGCGGTGGTTCTCCGCGATTCAGCGCGTCGAGCGCGACCTCACAGGACTCTGCGGCGAGCGTACAGCGGATGCCGGGCCTCTGAGCCAGAAGCTCGGCGATGGTCGTGCGCAGGTTGGCGTTGTCTTCGACGATCCAGACGTCGATGTCCGCCGGCTCGGCGGCGTTCGCGGACATGGGCGCCTCCTCTGACCCGAGTGTGTTCACGAGTTGTCCGGATTCACGATCCCCGCTTCGACGCGCCCGGGCCATGGCGTGTTCACGCCATTCTCGCCTGGAACGTGACCCGGGTCCCGCGGCCAGGCGCGCTGTCGATATCGAGCGTGCCGCCGGCATCAGCGGCCCTGCGCCGCATGCTGTTCAGGCCGTGACCGTGATTCACACCGGTATCCGCGAATCCGGTGCCGTCGTCCTGGATCCGCAATGTGAACTGGTCTCCATCGACGGCGATCTCGATCGAGACCCGGCTGGCGCCGGCGTGACGGGTCACGTTGTGGAGCGCTTCCTTGTAGAGCAGAAAGACCTGCCTCACGAACAGCGGTTCGAGCTTGCGCCGGTCGATGATCTCGCCCGCAGCGAAGTGCAGCTCGACACCGTGCAGCAGGTCGTTCGCTGTCGCGCGCATCCGGGTCACGAGATCGGACGCTTTGTCATGCTCGGGATCGACGAGCCAGATGATCTCGCGTAGCGAGCCGATCGTTTCACTGGCTGCACTGCTGATTCGTTCGAGCTGGCGACGCTCGAGGCCACTCGGGCGGGTCCGGTGCTGAAGCATCTCGCTGAGCAGTGCGATCGAACTGAGATTGGATGCTACGCCGTCGTGCAGGTCCGAGGCGATGCGCAACCGGAGCCGTTCGACGGCGAGCAATTGCGCCACGCGGTAGCGGTAGACCCCGGCCAGTACGGCCACCACCAGGCTCATTGCGAGCAGCCGGAACCACCAGGTCTGCCAGAAGAAGGGCGGCACGGTGAACGCCCAGGACGCGGCTCGCCCGCCCCATTCTCCATCGCCTGTGCCCGCCTCGACCCGGAAGGTGTACTCGCCCGGCGAGAGACCCGTGTACGACACCCGCCGCGCAGGACCCGCGTAGGTCCAGCCAACATCGAACCCGTCCAGTCGGTACCGGTACCGCATCTGCTGCGGCGCGACGAATGACAGTCCGGTGTACTCGAATGCGAGTTGCTTCGGTCCGAGCGGCAACCGTGCGGCGGTGGGGTCACGCACGACTTCCGCGCCATCCACGAGAACTCGTGTCAGTGCCGTGCGCGGAGAAGGCGGCGCCAATGTCGCCCGATCCGGATCGATCACCACGATGCCGGAGATGTTGTTGAACAGGATGCGACCATCGTCAAGTCGCCACGCCGAGGGATTCGCACGATTGCTCTCCCGGCTCGGCAGACCCTCTGACTCCGTGAAGACCAGCGGCCTGAGCCGGGTGCCGGGCTGCCGTCCAAGCTCGATCGAATCCGCCACGGACACGAGCGTCCCCCGATGCACACGGAAGATGCCGACGTCGCTCGACATCCAGACGCCACCGGAATCATCGTCGATCATCGACCAGATTCCGTTGTCGTAGAGGCCTTCGGCCGTCGTCAGACGGGCAAACCGTCCGTGGCGGTAGCGGTACAACCCGTGCTCGTACGTGCTGATCCAGAGCGCGCCATCCGCATCCCGGTGGAGGGCGACGACGTCGTCATTGAGCAGGCCGTCCTGCGCGCCAAAGCGGTGGATCGAATCTCCGCGCACCCGGAACAGACCGTTGATGCTGCCAACCCAGATGGAGCCGTCGCCGACGGGCTCCAGCGCCCAGATCTCGTTGCCCCAGTCATAGCCGGGTTTGAATTCGACGAAGCTGTCAGGGATTCCCGGCCGACGCATTACGGCAGTAAGCAGTCGATCGCCGGACGCAACCCAGATCCGGGTCGCGTCGCCTTCCGCAACCGTGGTTATCGCGTGAACGTGGTTCGTGTCCGGCCAGCCGCGTACATCCTCTCCGATATCCGACAGCCCTTTCAATGTACCGACCCAGATCCTGCCGCCCGGTCCCTCGTAGAGGCTGCGGATCCGGTTGTCGGTGAGTCCGTCCGCCGTCGTGTAACGTGCGGCGAGTCGACCGTTGACGAACTTGTGCACACCGCCGCCCCACGTGCCGATCCATACGGCACCGTTCCGCGCCTGCAGCACTGCGGTCGTGAAGTTCTCGGCGAGGCCGTGCCGTCCGGTGAGCGCCGTCACACGTTGCAGCGACAACTGCACGAGCCCGCGATCGGTGGCGAGCCAGAGGTTGCCTTCGTGATCTGCGTACAGATCATTGATGTCGTGGAAGTCGAGGTACCGGTGCAGATCGAGCAGCACGAACCGACCGTCCCGCTCCTGGAACAGGTTGGAGATCCCGATCGAGTCCCGGGCCGACATCCAGAGAGTTCCTTCCTCCGAACGGATGAGGTATCTGGGCAGGTCGACCAGCCCGGGCACCACCTCGCCTGGATTCACAGCGACCGCCAGGCCGGCGCCGAGTCCGGCTTCAGCGGCGCGGATGTCGAATGAGTCCAGCGGAAGAGTGTACCCATGCTCGCGGAGCGGATAGAACGTGTAGTGGCCACCGGCCCAGCGGCCCACCCCGTGGTTCAGCGAAAACCAGAGGCCACCGTCATCGACGAGTCCATTCGACTCGAAATATCCTTCCCTCGTGTCGAGTCCGGAGCGCAGCACCGTCAATTCCTGCGACCCGTCCCCGGTTGCCATCATGCGGAGCAGCCGATGGATCGTGAGCACGATGCGTTCGCCGTCCTCGAGTTCGACGATGCCCACGACGTGCTCGGGTGGATCTCCGGCGGAGTCCGAGACTCGCTCGTAGACGGGGTTCGAGCCGGGATTCACCGCGAAGAGTCCCTGCTCCGTCGTGAGCCATGTCGTTCCGTCGGAGAGTCTCGCAACCGACCGGACCATTCCCGGCGGGGGTGGGAGCACGCGCCAGAGGCCGCGCTCGATGACGCCGAGATCGTTGTTCGCGCTCGTAACCCACACCCGACCGTCGCGATCGGTCTCCATTCGGGTGACCCGGCGGGAAGAGAACCCGTCGAGATCGACCACTGCGAACTCGTGACCATCGAAACGGACGAGTCCTCGCGCAGTGCTCACATACAGATACCCCTCGTCCGACTGCGCAATTTCGCGGATGTCGCTGACGGGCAGGCCTTCCGCGACCGTGAAAACCCGGACCTGATGCTCGTCGAGCGATGGGAGCGGGTCCTGGGCCGCTGCCGGGGCAGCCGCGAGAATGCTCCCGAAGAAGAAGAGGGCGAAAAGCGAAGTTGACGCCTTCATCGGTTCCGCTTTGGACGAGATCGTTGGGGGGAACGGCAGATCCGAACGCCATGATCCACGCTCGGCCCAGGATGGGTATGAGCGTGGAACGGGTCAAGGTGTGACCTGCCGACCGAGTGCCATCGCCGTATGGCACGACGCTATGGCCAGGTACGTCGATAGCACATTTGCAGGAATGCTGACCGGTGTCTGCGCCTGGTTCGCCGAACCGTGACCTCCGGTCAGTGGACAATACGTCACGCCGCCTTTGCTTTCGCCAGCTCCGCGGCCGGGACGCACCGCACCTCGAGAACCGCCTCCCTCGAGGGCCGCTCAGTCCGCGCCGGGGCCTGGCGATGGGCCGCGGGCGCACCTCCCTCGACGCCGGCGGTGCCATCGCCTACCATGCGGGCATGGATCCGCATCTGCAGGACTTCGATGGCCTCGGTAACCTGGCCGACCCGGCCGAGGTCGAGGCGATACAGCCGACGCTCGAGCCGCTGGAGAAGGACACGGAGGTCCTTCTCTTCGTCGCCCCCGGCTGCCCGGTCTGTCCCCGCCAGCTGAAGGCGGCGGTGACGGTCGCCATGGCGAGCCCGAGGGTCGCGCTGGAGATCGTGGACGCGAGCCGGGAGCCGGAGCTGGCGGCGCGGTACCAGGTCCGGTCGGTGCCCACGACCGTGGTCGACGACGAGCTGATCATGGTCGGGGTGGTCCCGGCGCCGGAGCTGGCCCGTCGGCTGGTGGAGCGGCAGGGTCCCGAGGCTCGGAAGCTGGTGTTCACCGCCCTCGTCGAGGCCGGGCGCCACGCCGACGCCGCGGAGCGGCTGGCGGACGGGCGCGGAGCCGGGGCTTTCCTGGAGCTCTGGTCCACGAGCACCATGGAGGGACGGATGCGGCTCCTGCTGGTGGCCGAGGAAGCGCTCCTCCACGACCCCGACGGGCTGGACCCGCTCGTCCCGGAGCTGGTCGCCGGCCTCGAAGGCGAGGGACCGCTGGCCGGCGACCCGTCCCGTCGCGGGGACACGGCCGACCTGCTGGGCCGGATCGGCCACGCGGACTCCCGTCCCGCGCTCGAGCGGCTCGCGAACGACCCCAACGACGAGGTCGCCGAGGCGGCGGCCGACGCGCTGACGGCCCTGGACGCTGCCTAGCATGCGGTCGACCGGACCGCTGCGCGGCCCATCCGTGGTGCAGCGGCGTCCCGGGTCCACGTCACGCGCCACGGGCCGGGACCTCAGCGTCGGCCGGGATGCTGGTCGGCTGAGCGAGACGCGGCCTCCAAACAGGGAAGGGTTCTGGAAGCGGCTCGCCCTGAGTCTTAGCTTCCTGGCTCCCGGGTTCCTGCTGACCCGCTAACCTCAGGGAGGAATCGTGCTCTCCTTCTCCAACGTTACGGAGGTGAAGGCGCTCATCTCCGAGCGCGCGTGGAGTTCGTCACCTTCTACCACACCGACATCGACGGTCGCCTGCGCCAGGTCACGATCCCCGCCGAGGAGTTCTCGGAGAAGACGCTCGAGCTGGGGATCGGGTTCGACGCCTCCAACTTCGGCTTCGCCGACGTCGAACGCTCGGACATGATCCTGAAGCCCGATCTGGCCTTCGCCTTCGAGGACCCGGTGGACGACGAGCACCGCGTCCTCTGCTTCTTCTGCCACATGCTGGAGGTGGACAGCCGCGCCCGCTTCAGCCAGGACCTGCGCCACCTGGTCCCCCAGACGCTGGCCCTCCTCGGGACGGAGGGAATCGCCGACGCCGCGAGGGTCGGGGTGGAGCTGGAGTTCCACGTCCTGGACCAGCTCTTCAGCGTGCGGAACTCCCGCGAAGAGTCCTTCCGGGTGGAGTCCCGGGAGATGGTGAGCCCGCCCGGGCGGTGAGGAGGTCTATCGGATCGCCCCCAAGCGCGGGTACTTCCGGGCCGAGCCCAACGACCACCTCTTCTCGATCCGGAGCGAGATCGTCTCGGTCTACCGCAAGCTGGGGCTCCCGGTGAAGTACCATCACCACGAGGTGGGGAGCTCCCAGGCGGAGATCGAGTTCGACCTGGCGCCGGTCGAGCGCATGGCGGACGGCACGGTGCTGGCCAAGATGATGGCGCACCGCATCGCCAGGCGGAGGGGGAAGATCATCACGTTCCTCCCCAAGCTCTTCCCCGACGAGCCCGGGAACGGGATGCACATCCACCACCTCCTTCTCAAGGACGGGGTGAACGTCTTCCACGACCCCGACGGACTCTACCAGCTCAGCGACCTGGCGCTTCACTACATCGCCGGGATCCTGGACCACGCCTCCTCCCTCCTGGCGCTGACCAACCCCACCACCAACTCCTATCGTCGCCTGGTGCCCGGCTTCGAGGCGCCGGTGAAGGCGGTCTTCGCCGAGGGCAACCGCTCCGCCGCCATCCGCATTCCCGGCTACGTGAAGGACCCCACGCAGCGACGCTTCGAGTTCCGCACCATCGACGCCACCTGCAACCCCTACATGGCCTTCGCCGCCATCATGCTGGCCGGGCTGGACGGAGTCCGCAGGAAGCTGGATCCGACCCGGGAGGGGTTCGGCCCGTACGAGAAGAACCTCTACGAGCTGCCGCCCGAGGAGCTGGCGCGCATCCGCTCCTTCCCCGCCTCCCTGGAGGAAGCGCTGGACGCCCTGGAGACCGACCGGGACTACCTGACCCGGGACGGCGTCTTCCCGGAGCACCTCCTGGACGAGTGGGTCGCCAGCAAGCGGAAGGACATCGCGGAGATGCGGGTGGTGCCGCACCCCTGGGAGGTCGCGCGCTACTACGACATCTGAGGCGCGCTCCCCGAGACCCTCGGCCGCCGCAGACTCCGCGGTTTCCCTGCTCGAGCGCAACGACCCGTTGGATACTGGGAGGACCAGGGGTACCCATGGCTCGGCGGCGTGTGATTCCAGTGTTGGTGGCGGTGGGGTGTGGCGCCGAGCGTGACATGCCGGATGCCATTGAGGTGACCGACACCATGGCGGCCGCACGGGCCATGGAAAACGCCGCGGCCCGCGACTCCATGATGGACACCATTCCTGGTGGAGAGATGGCTCGCGACGACTCGGCGGCGGCTATGCGGTTTCTGGAGCAGAAGCGGTGACGAACTCCTGACCGGGGGACGGACGGAATGAGCGAGAGGAACGAACCGAACGACCGTCGTCCGCTCTTTGTCTTCGGCGGTTTATGGATTGCGGCGGTGGGCTTCCTGGCCTTTCGAGGCGAATGGGGTTGGGTGGCCCGCGCCGGAGCAACCGCCGGTGCGTTGTCTCTCCTCGTATGGATCACCGTCCTACTGACCCGCGAAGGGCGGGCGGATTCTCCAGAGGGTGCCGACCAGAGCGCCACCGGAGACGTTGGTGACGACCCTCCTGGAGCCGGCGGCTCGTCGGGGGACCGGCGGCGCGACCTGGCCCAACTGGTCCTCGCACTCGCGCTGGCGGTGCTGGCCTCCCTGAGATTCCGCGACATTCCCGGCTGGCGGCCCTTCATCGGCGTCCTCTACGACGCCGGACGCGCCCTTCCCATCCCCAACGCCAACTACATGGTGAACCCGATCCTGTACGCGGTGCTTCCGGGGCTGGGGGTCCTCTTGCTGGGAGCGAGATGGAGGGAGATAGGGTTCAGGAAGGGGTTCCGGTCCTGGCGTGTGATCGCGCTCTGGTCGGGGCCGGTCGTGGCCGTCTGGTGCTACGGGATCACTGCGTCGGGACTGCACATAGGCCGTATCGTACGCGCCCTCATCTCCCACACATTCCAGAACGGCTTCATGGAGGAGTTCCTCTGGCGGGGCCTGGTGCAAACGCGCATCGCTCGGCTGTGGTCCCGCGAGTGGGGACTGGTCCTGGCCAGCCTCCTCTTTGGATGGTGGCACATTGACGCTGTCGCCGAATGGTCCGGCAACAACTGGTGGATGGCGGGGGCCCTCAACGTCGTGGTCCAGGCTCCGATGGGTCTGGCCCTGGGAGTCATCTTCGATCGCACCAGAAACCTGTTGGCGCCGTCGGTGATCCACGCGGTCGTGAACGCCGTGGATCTCTGAGGACTGCGCTTCACACACCGCGGATCCGCCCTACTCCACCCGTAGGGCCTGCAGGAGCGTCACCCCGGCCGCCCGGACGGGCGGGAAGCCAGGCCGAGACCACGGACCCGGCCAACCACTATCCATGGTTTGGCGGCGTGTGATTCCGGTCTCGGTGGCGGCGTGTTTGGCGGGGGGGTGTGGCGTCGAGCGTGACATGCCGGATGCCATGGAGGTGGCTGGATCGCGGCCGCGTGGAGGATCTCGAAGGCCCGTTCCATCACTCCGTCAGTTCGGGGATCCCCGTACCGGTAGAGCACCTCGTACAGCCAGCTCGCGTGGGTGCCTTCCTCCAGACACAGATGCCGCGTGCCCGGGATGCCTCGAAGCACCCGGATCAGCGCCCCGGCGTTCGTCTCCACCACCTGGGAGTGTAAGCGCCGGCCGCTCGGGCCCACCGTGGCCACCGTGCTGCTTGACGCATGTGCGTCCAGTCCGATATACCTGTCCATGAGTGGCGTTCTCCTTCTCGGAGGGTCTGTACTGTTCGTCTGCAAACGACAGTGTGTCCCCTCCCGTCGGAGAGCGCCATTCCTTGTTCGGGCTGGTTGTCACGGGCATCGCTTGCCTCTCCCAAAAGGACGCGCTGCCCCTATGATGCCTATCCTCTTGCCGATAACGTCCCGCGGTTCATGACGCCCCGAGAGCCCGGCGACAGTCGGGCGAAGGGGCGTCCGGCGCCTCTCCCAAGCTACCCGTTCTGCGGCCTGCGCCGGTAGCGGCCGCAGGCCGCGTTACATGAACCCAGCGTGTTAGACGCTGCCGAGGCCCGTGCCTGAGGGGCCCACCTCTTGCAATGGGTCATTATGGTGATTATGGTTCATACACACAAGGAGGTTCTCATGGTCGCGCCCAAACACGTTTCGGTCGCCGAGATCAAGGCCACTCTCTCCGAGCGCATCCGCGAGGCTGAGCACGGTGGCACCGTCCTGATTACCCGGAGGGGACGACCGGTCGCAGCTCTCGTTTCGGCCGACGAGTTGGAGCGATTGCAGCGACTCCAGAGCGCGGGACCGGAGGGCGGACTCGCGAGCGTGGCCGGAGGCTGGAAAGACTCCGGCGAACTGGCGGAGATTCTGGACGCCTCGCCGCGCCATGGGAGGCGAGCCACCGTACGGCTCGATTGATCCATGGCCTACCTGTTCGATACCGATGCCATCTCTGAGTTGCTCCGGCCCAAACCGAATCGAGCGTACGTGAAATGGCTCGCTTCGGTGGCGCGCGTTGACCAATTCACAAGCGCGGTAACGATCGGGGAACTGTTCAAGGGCGCCTACCGCTCTCCGGCACGCGACCGTCACCTTCAGAACATTGAAGAGCGGATCCTCCCGGCCGTTACCGTGCTGCCGTATGACACAGCCACCGCGCGGGTATCCGGGCAGATCCAGGCGTTCCTGGAAGAGAAAGGCCGGCCCTTGGCGGATGCCGATCTTCAGATCGCCGCTACCGCGATCTATCATGGCCTCGAATTGGTCACGGGCAACGTGAGACATTTTCAGCGCGTGCCTGAAATTTCGATCAACATGATTCTCGCGGAACACCGAGCCGGCTGATCGCGACTCCGGACGCTGCAGGTTCTGTCCTGCGCGCGCAATCGGAATTCTCCTCGGGGAATGCCGGTCGCACCAAAGCCCACACATGTTTTCTGTTCGGCCCTCGGTTCCGTCTTGTATCTACCGTTCATCCCGCCTGAATCAGTAGTATTCGGGGCGTGCGACAGCCCGATGCATCTAGGGTCCTCATGAGACCGTACGTTAGAAAGGGCGTCGCACGTCCTCGGGTCGTGAAAGCCCGAACAGTTGAGCGAGCCGCCAAGCTCGAATCTGCAAGACCGGGCCGTGCACGACCAGCTTCTCGTTCAGGAGGCCGGCAGATGGATTCGGCACCGGTGTGGGTCGGCATTGACGTTTCCAAAGAGCAACTCGACGTAGCCGTGGGTGTCGAGGGACCGGCCTGGTCCGTGCCCAATGACGAGCCCGGGATCGACGCACTCGTGGAGGATCTGCGTGCCCGGCCCTGTGGTCTCATCGTGCTCGAGGCGACCGGTGGGTTCGAGACTCCGGTCACCACGGCTCTGGCCGCTGTGGGGCTACCTGTCGTCGTCATCAACCCCCGCCAGGGCCGCGACTTTGCTCGCGCCATTGGCCAACTCGCCAAGACGGACCGGATCGACGCCCGGGTTCTGGCCTTCTTCGCCGAGCGGGTTCGTCCCGAGCTGCGTAGCCTGGCCAGTGATGAGGCACGCCTGCTCGACGCGCTGCTCACCCGTCGCCGGCAGATCCTCACCATGATCATCGCCGAGCGCAACCGGCAGGGCTTCGCACCGGCGCCTCTGAAGAAGGCCATCGAGAAACACATCCGCTGGCTGCAGCGTGAACTCGACAAGGTGGACACCGATCTCGGCAAGGCCATCCAGGCCAGCCCCGTCTGGCGCACCCGGGAGATCCTCTTCCAGAGCGTCCCCGGCGTCGGACCCGTTGTGTCCCGCACTCTAATTGCCGAGCTGCCCGAACTCGGGCACCTCAACCGCAAGCAGATCGCGGCGCTGGTCGGCGTCGCTCCACTCGCCCGTGACAGCGGCAAGCACAAAGGCCGGCGCATGGTGTTCGGGGGACGTGTTTCCGTGCGGCAGGCGCTCTACATGGCCGCGCTCGTCGCGTCCCGCCGGAACCCGACCATCCGCACCTTCTACCAGCGTCTGATTGCGTCCGGGAAACCGCCCAAGGTCGCGCTCACGGCATGCATGCGGAAGCTGCTCACCATCCTCAACGCCATGGCACGTACCGGTACACGCTGGGAGGCAGATTATGCTTGACTTTCAAGACAGTTGCTAACGTTACACGGGTTGTTGCGATCCACGCCCCCCGCGCGGGGGGCGACACACAAGGGGTTTACTTTAGGTCCAGCGACACCACGTTGCGATCCACGCCCCCCGCGCGGGGGGCGACACATTGCGGCGCTGCAGAAGCTGTTCGATGCCGGGTTGCGATCCACGCCCCCCGCGCGGGGGGCGACCACCACCGAGGCGGCCACGATCGGCCGGAACGCCTGGTTGCGATCCACGCCCCCCGCGCGGGGGGCGACCCTTGATCGTGTACTGCTGGCCACACTGCGGGCAGTTGCGATCCACGCCCCCCGCGCGGGGGGCGACACTGCGGACCCTGATGCCGACGAGTAGCTTTCAACGTTGCGATCCACGCCCCCCGCGCGGGGGGCGACTCCCGAATCGCCCGCATCATGCAACGCCGCACGAAGAGTTGCGATCCACGCCCCCCGCGCGGGGGGCGACTGCCCGTCATGCGGCACGGATCCGGCTTCCCATGTTGCGATCCACGCCCCCCGCGCGGGGGGCGACTGTGCAGCTCGGAAATAGCGTCATTCCAATGGGTTGCCAAGGTGTTTGCGCGAAACCCTACTCCGGTCGCCGGCCGTATGCTCACCGTTGACGGCCTTGGTGGGGCTAATGTCTTGAACTCAAGAGCATTGCGATAGAGCGCGAACCTCGCGGAATCTCCATGGGCAATCCGGGTTCGCGGCGTTACGTGATCAGGGGCTCGTCGAAATCGATCGACCGCTTGATGCCGTGGTGCTCGACACGGTCGCGCCAGCGATTCCCCAAGTAGTAAAAGCGAAGGCTGTCCTCGTCAGCGTTGAAAATGTCCAGCAGGTCGAGCTTCAGTCTTGTCCATTGCTCCCAGTTCACCTGGCACTCGAATACCGAGTTCTGCACCCGTTGGCCAAAGTCGAGGCACTTCCTGGCAACGCGGCGAAGCCGGCGCCGGCCGTTGGCCGAAGTCGTGGCAACGTCGTACGTGACCAGGACTACCATACACACCCAGCCGGCTACTTCACGAAGAAGGGAGGATAGCCGTCCAGATCCCCCCGAAGGTGGCGTGCGAGCAGGCGCGCTTGGAGGTGAGGGATGAGGCCCACCGTCGTCCGCTCGGCCAGGAAAGGATGGAGAATCTCGTCTTGCTTTCGCCTCTGATACGTTACGATCAATGCCTTCCTGGCGGACTCCTTCATCCGAACTCCGCCTCCCGGCAGTTCCTCGAATTCGTCGACCGATACCTGCCGGCGGTTGATCACGGTGAGAACTGCGCGATCCGCGATCGGGGCGCGAAGCTCCTCCATCAGATCGAGCGCGAGGCCCGCTCGTCCTGGCTTGTCTCGGTGGAGGAAACCGACCTGCGAGTCCAATCCGACGGATTCGCATGCTGACCGGACGTCGTGGGCCAAGATGGAATATGCGAATGACAGCATGGCGTTTACCGGGTCGGTCGGTGGGCGCCGCGTCCTTCCGCGGAACCGGAAATCGCCTTCCTCCCGCGTGACGAGACGCTCGAAAACGCCGAAGTAGGTCCGCCCGGCTTCCCCCTCGATGCCCCGCAGGTGGTCTGACGTTCTCGACCGCTCCGCGCTCTCGCCGCAACGGCCAAGAACGGCCACGGCATCAGCCAGCGCGCCCGAGGCATCTCCGTGATCCCGAACGGCGCGCATGAGGACAGCCCGGGCATTGATCACCTTTCCCAAAACGAATGCCCGCGCGAGATCGAGCGCCCGTTCCTCGTCCTGCGCGGCCCTGAACTGAGCCTTCCGGAGCAGCACGTTCCCGCTTACCGGACCCTCCACGCGGGCGAGAAAGCGCCCTTGTGGCGCCAAGAACGATACGCTGACGCCCTTTTCCGCGCAGAGCCCGAGCAGAGGAGTGCTAACCGACCCGGTACCAATGAAGACAATGCCAGCGACCGCGAGAACAGGCACCTGAAGGACCTTCTCTCTGCCGCGCCTCACCACAATGGATTGACCTTCCTTCGTCAGATACGACCCCTCCGTGGTCACGAAGAGCGTGTTCAGATGCCGTTTCATATCTGGGCGCTCCGCGTAAGGAGGCTCACCTCCTTCCGCAGGTAGTCGCCGATCCGCGCGGGCGCTTTCGGCATACATGCCGGCATGAGGGAGCAGGACTCGCATTTCGGCTCGAATTGAGCCCGTGGTATCGACACCCCGCGCAGGAGGTGCCGCAGTCGGGACACGGATTCCTCGGTCAGGTCTCGAAGGGCCGGGTCGAACGGAACCAGGGACCTGCGGCGCGTGGAGCCGTAGTACAGGACCCCCGACTCGATGCGTGTACCGAGCATCTCTTCCAGGCACAGCGCCTGGGCACACAACTGGACGTCGTCGGCTCGGTGCGCTTTCGGCCGCCCGCGCTTGTACTCTACCGGGTTCGGACGCCATTGCCCGGACCGTCCGGGCAACGGTGACCCCTCCGCACAATCCGGGCTTGACCGGATGAACTCCACTACGTCCGCCCGTCCCGTGATGCCAAGGCGGAAGGAGCGGATCGGCACCGCTCGAACGATGACGAGATCGCCCCGCGTCTCCAACGGACCCGCATCCGCCAGTGCGTGGAGGTGGCTCCCCTCCACCGTGAGCGCGTTGTCCAGCCACACTCCATCGATGTGGATCAGTGCGCACTGGCGCTCGCAGAAGATCAGGTGCTGAAGCGCGCTGATCGGGAGGAAGTCGTCTTCCTGGTACACTCAACCCACGATGCGTGTGAGTGTCACGCCGGCCGGCAGAACGTCCGCGTTCACGGCCACCTCGAAATCGTTGTAGCTCCGCGGTGGCGCGCCCCTGCGCGTGATGGTGATTCTGTCGAAGAGCTGATGGGCGGGCGCCGAACCCAACTCCGAAGCGTGCTCGAAGACAAACAGGCCTCGGGTGCTCATCATGCCGCGAGCCGCCGAGCGATCGTGCTCGAACATCTCGACAAGGGCACGCCAGAACAGGTCGAGGTCTTCCCGCGAGAAACCGGTGTCGCGGGCCTGCGCCGCAGAAACGAAGCCATGCGTTCGGTAGAGGCCGTACGGAATCGTTGTCTTGCGCCCCATCGTGCGCTCCTTTGCCAGGTCGCGCTCGTTGGTCACAGCCATCCGGGTGATCGAATGCTCCAGGGAGACGACAGGTCCAACGCTCCGGCCGAAGGTGAGCTGCACCGGACCTCGCACCTGACCGGCATTCACTTCAGTGCTCATGACGGCGCCAAAGGTGCGCACGTCGTAGTAGTTGTCGCACATGTAGCCGCGCACGGCCGCGATGTCGTCCGCCGAGGGCTTCTTGGGGTCTCTCTTGAGTGCCTCGTAGCCCGACATGTGCTCCCGATTGAGCACGGCCTTCTCCTTGACGTAGATGGCATGCGGCGGCTGACCTTTCTCCGAGAGCTCGACGTAGTTGCGGACCTTTCGCTTCAGGCAGACGTCTGTAACGATCCCCTCGCCAGTCTCCGGATCGAGCCGCGGGAGGTTTCCGGCATCCGGATCGCCATTCGGGTTGCCGTCCATCACGTCGAAGAGGAGGACGAAGTCGTAGCGTTTCGTGATAGGCTCAGGCATTGGAACGCTCCTCGGTTGGGTCGGACTTCGTGTAGAAGGCCTGGCGTTGGTGGTAGTAGCCCAGGGCAAAGCGGCCCTGGTCGGCGAGCGGCAGAAACGCCGGGAAGTCGTCGATTCCTTCCATGATCGAGCCGAGCAGCCGTTCGAGATTCACGACGGCGCCCCGGCTCTCGACCTTCGCAAGATGGTGGTTCTTGAGCTTCATGAGTGTGGGGAACGCAGTGGTCGGCGTAGCTGAAGCGGAAGCATAGTACCGCTCGCGGATTCCGCTCTGGATTCCGGGGCTGGCGGTTTCCTGCGCGCGCTCGAGGGCAGCGAACAAGCGTCCCAGAAGATAGCCGACGTTGCGGTTTGATGGATTCAGGGACACGGACACCTCCGGGTGGGTGTGATCGGCACGGCGGGCTGCTCGGACCAGACAACCCTTGATGGTGGCAGCACGGTCGGGCGTCACGTCACGTTCTGACCGAACACGCTGCACCGCGGCGGAGAGGAGCGTGCGCGGGTATGCACCGCCCGTGATCACGGCGTCGAGAACGGCCCCGGCAAGGCTGGGGGGGATGTTGTCGTCCTTGCCCAGCACGGCTGCACTGCGGAGCAGGCCGCGGATGGAGGGGTAGCGAGCCGCCCATGGGGGCCGAACCACATCGACATCGTCGAAGTGCTGAAGCACCGCCGTCGCGAAATCGGAGACCGTTGTCGGCCGCCAGAACCGGATCGCGACCCGGCTCGCATTCGGCGCGAGACCGAGGACGTAGAAACGGGATCGGTCCTCCCGAAGCGGTGGGTGCCCGTACCATGGCGAAGAGTAGACGGCCCGGAGCTTCTCGACCCCGCCGTCGGGGTTGTCCAGAATGGCGGCATCGTCCTGGAACAGAGCTCCCGCGAGGTCTTCGATGACATTGTCCTGGGCTGCCCAGAAAACCACAGTGGTGTCTCCCACGTTGGCCTTGAGCGCGCTCTTTCGATCGAGGAGGTTGTTGAGGGCGGTTGTATACGCGAACGCCGCGCGCTGCGAAACGGGTGCATTCGCGCCCTGCTGCCGTCCGTGCGTCCGGAATGCATCCAGGTTGAAGGACACGATGTTCGCTCCGGAGCTCTGGGCGCCCCGTATGCCCTTAATGACGGGATGCAATACTGCGATTGGCGCACGGCGCCCTGTTATCAGGCATTGGGCCACAGGCGCTTCTCCGCGACCGGCAGCGGCGCGGATCGCTTCGACCACGGTGGGACGTTGCGGAACGATGCCGGAGTCGTTGACGAGCCTGAAGCTGAAGTAGTCGGCTGGTGTTGCCTCGCCGTTCGCCCAAAGCAAGTGTGAGCGGACCTGATCGAGAGGGCCCGCTCGGAGGAATCCGAGGACCGCTCTGATGCCTGGATCGGCCGGGTCCTCACCGAACACCTCCTCGATCTTCTCTCTGAATGCGCGATGACGTTGAGCCACCTTCGCGGCCGCCTTGATTGCGTTCCCTGTTGATGCGGACTCCGCAGCCGTTGCCCCGAGGACATAATCGCCCTTGTCCCACAGAAGGCATGCTCGAATGCCGGAACTTCGCTTCACGGCTTGCGGCACGGTGAACACGCGCCCCCGTTTCTTCCTCCCTTCACCCTCCCGTGTGTCCTCGATGTTCAGGAATTTCCCTTCCTCCGAGAGCACGATGATGAAGGGTATCTCCTTCCGCTCGAAGCCCGGGTCCGGCTGGGCATCCGGGTCGACCGCCCGCTTCCGTTCGTAGTATTCTGTGAGAGCCTGAAGGATCATGATCTCACCTCCAGCGACTCGGGCTCCGGCACGTCGAGGCATCCGTCCTGGAGCACCGCCCGGAAAAACCGATCCCCTGGTGGCGTCGCGGTGAAGTCGAAGTCGTAGAACATCCAGCCGAAATCCTGTGCACCCTCTCCGACGACGGCGTATGACTCCGGTACCGGGCCGAACTGCGCCGCGAACTCGCGGGTGCCGAGATACGGCCGCCGATGACACTGGCCCTTTTCCACGCGCCGACGGAACATGTCCAGGAACTTGCCTTCGTTGTCCTCGGGCCCGGCCCGCCCGGTCAGGCGGAACTGTGCCCGGATGACGTATGCGACGTCGCGAAGCACGAGGGCGGCCCTCTGCTGGCGGTCATCCTCCACCATGATACCAGCGGCCAGGGTACCCTGATTCATCGCCTGCCGAGCACGAGTCCACGAGCCTGTGCCGCCGACTTCATTCCTGCGAACGCTGGTCCACCGGATGGGCTTCAGCACCTCGATGCGCCGCACTCGCCATTCGATTGCCGGCTTCCAGAGAATGGACTCCAGGATTCCTCGAGCAGCCGCGGGGGTCGGGACGTCGTAGGAGACCCGTTCGACCTTCATTTCGGGGCGTGTGAAGCACGCGTACTCGCCCCACACGTGCACGGCCACTCCGTACGTCTCCTTTGTTGTCATGAAATGAATTCCTCCGGATCTCTGATGTCGGCGGGATCGAGGCGCAGGCCGATGCGATCATCGTAGAGGGTGCTGTCAACCTGTACGAAGAGCTCATCATGTAGCGGCTCGACGGCGCCGGAGGACAGCAACTTGCCGAGGTGCCATCGGCCGATGGTCACGGTGGACCGCTGGAGGCTCCGGAAGGCCCACCGTCCCGGCTTTCCGTGACGTAACGCAGCGATGGCTGTCTCGACGCGATCGGCCCTGGGATGACGCGTCCAACGCACGACGATCGACGCCTGATTCTCGTCGGGAATAATGCGAAAACGGCGTGCTGCGGTGCGGAACGCGAATGTCAGGTCCGGCCTCCGCCCCGCATGGTCAAGGAGGTCCCGGATGCCGTGCTTGTCGAGATTGTCCCCATGGAGCCAGTAGAGGTGATGGAAGAACCGCTCGAAGGCAGCGGGGGCGAGCGGATCGACGAGCCCATCCGCGAACAGCGTACGGGCCGCGCCCTCCGCCTTGCGCAGGATACCCGGCGGTGGCGATGTGGGTGGAACGAATACGTGCACCTCGCCCAGCTCGGCCCTTCCCTCTCTGTTGCAGCGTCCCGCCGCCTGGGCGATGGAATCGAGTCCGGCCATGGCTCGGTACACGACAGGGAAGTCGAGATCAACGCCAGCTTCCACCAACTGTGTACTCACGACCCGCGTCGGACTGCCCTTTCGAAGAGAGGTTCGAACGGAGGCAATCGCCGCGGAGCGATGCGCTCCACACATCAGGGCGGATAGATGAACGGCGCCGGCGTCCTCCTTGCGCAGCAACTCAAAGAGCATCCTGGCATCCTGCCGACGATTGACGACGCAGAGAACGGATGGATGCTCGAGCAGCCGGGTGGCAACGTCCGGCCATGTCAGTCGTGTGTCAAGGTCGTACGGAATGCGGACTCGCACGCGTTTCAGCCGTCGATGGAGGGCCTCGGGGTCGGCCACGATCTCACGGACACCTTGAAGGCCTGGAACGTCAGCCGATGCACGCCAAGCCGGCTGGGTAGCTGTCATGAGAAGTATTGTGGCACCGAAGTACACGGCTAGGGCCTGAACGGCATCGAGCACAGGGTGCAGGAAGTCCGCAGGCAGGAGCTGGACCTCATCGAGAATCACCACACTTTCGGCCAGGTTGTGGAGCTTGCGGGTCCGGCTGGTCCTAGCCGCAAAGAGCGACTCGAAGAACTGGACACTCGTGGTCACCACGACCGGCGCGTCCCAGTTTTCCGAGGCGAGGCGACTGCGATGCGTCTCTCGTTCCGCATCCAGATTCGAGTGATGTTCGAGCAGTACGGTCCATGGATCCGCCTCTGCCAATGCATCGCGGAGGACGTCGGCCGTCTGCTCGATAATGCTCGTATACGGGATGACGTACACGATACGCCGTTTGCCGAACTTGAGCGCGTGGCGCAACGCAAACGCCATCGAGGAAAGCGTCTTGCCGCCGCCGGTGGGCACCGTGAGCGAGAACAGTCCCGGCTGCTGTTCGGCGGCCTCGCGGCACCACGCCAGAACGTCGGAACGAGCCCGATTCACGGCCGTATCTGTTCGGGCCTTTCCTGCCATGAAATGGTCGAACGCGGCCCCGATCTGCGCCAGCGTCTTCCAGCCAGAACGACCCTGCGTATTCTCGGGCCCCATGAACGCTTCGGTGTCCAGAAAATCTGCATCGACCAGGGCTGAGAACACCATTCGAAGCCAGAGTGCGGTGCTGCCGCGGCTGGGCGGTCCTCCCGTCGGAGCGTCGGCTTCCAGCCACGGCTGAGCCTGCGCAACGCCACACGTCGCTTCATGATTCAAGCGCCGGTCGGCGAGCCGGGATTCCAACGCCCCGGCGCCTCCGTCGGCCATGGACCAGTCCGGGAGCCCGGCGTGATGGCCGGCGATCACGTACGCGAGGAGCCGACCGATGGCCGCGCCGCGCGCATCCCTGGCGCCGAGGTGCTCTACGGCGTGCACCGCGCCCACCGAGGAGTGGTCGACCCGGCCCGGAGCTCCGCCCTCCACGTGCGCTTCCGGGTCATAGCCGCTTCCTCGTCGAATGTAGGCCTGAAATTCGGGCTGGAACTTGCCGAGATCGTGCCAGCGCCCGGCGAGGCGTGCCCATTCCGCTGCTCGGAATGGAGCGGCGAAGCCAGCCGCCAGCTCCGATACCGAAGCGAGGTGGTCCTCGAGGAGGTGGAAGCGATACCCCGCGCCCTCGTCCTCGACGACGTGGGCCAAATGCTCGGCGGCCGCGTGCGTGGAGTCCGAAAATGCCGGCGGCCCACCCGGTCGATCATCCCGACGCAAGTCCGGCTCTCGCACTCCAAAGCTCCTTTGCAACGCCACGACCGCACGCTACAGCGCCGATCCAGAAGTCTATGGGGATGGTCTGACAGCGCGTCCCATCACGAGCCACGAACGTACGCGGACAGAAAGCCGCGCCGCGGCAGCTTCCTCGGCGCAAGGGGACCGGGATGCGGCGCTCCAGCCCTGGAACCTGTCCATTCCCACACCCGTCCCTGCGTCCACTTGAAGAATGTAGTCATAGTAACTACATTTGGCCAATGAGAGCCGTTGGAGTCCGTGAGTTGAAGGCACGCCTCAGCCAGTACCTGCGGGATGTGCAGGCCGGGGAAGTGGTGCTCGTGACCGACCGGGGCCGGGTCGTGGCGGAGCTCCGGTCCCCGGGATCGGCCGTGGAGCCGGAAAGCGCTGTGGACCGTGCGCTGCGGCGGTTGGCCGGGGAGGACGGGCTGGTCGTGCGCGAGCCGCACGACCCGCGCGCCTACTCGACCTCACCGCTGACGAGCGTGCCGGGAACCGCAGCGCGTCTGCTGGAGGAGGAGCGAGACGAGGGGTGATCGCGTACGCGGAGAGCAGCGGGGTGCTCGCCTGGATCTTGGGGGAGCCGAAAGGAGAGGATGTGCGCGTGGTGCTCCGTGAAGCCGAGCGGGTGGTCTCCTCGCCTCTGACGGAGGTGGAGTGCGCCCGCGCCCTTTCGCGCGCGGCGGCGACCGGGCGGATCGTTCGCACCGAGGAACTGGCGGCCCTGAAGCTCCTCGAAACGGCGGCGGCCTCGTGGGTGACGCTGGAATTGTCGGATCGAGTGTTGATTGGGGCTCGTGCACGCTTCCCCACCGAGCCCGTCCGGACGCTGGATGCCATTCATCTGGCGACGGCCCTCATCTTCCGCGAGGTGCTTCCACGGCTGACCGTAGTCTCCCTGGACGAACGAGTCCGGGTAAATGCGGAAGGCCTCGGCATGACTGTCAGGCCGTAAGGCTTCAGTGCTCTGCGTTACGAGATCGGTCGCGGCGGCATGGTCAACAGCGCGCCGTACAGGTCGATGCCGTACCAGAGATTGGCGAGCCGCAGGTTCTCGTCCGGCGCGTGCTGGTACCATCGACGCGACCTGCAACCCCTACATGGCCTTCGCCGCCATCATGCTGGCCGGGCTGGATGGAGTCCGCAGGAAGCTGGATCCGACCCGGGAGGGGTTCGGCCCGTACGAGAAGAACCTCTACGAGCTGCCGCCCGAGGAGCTGGCGCGCATCCGCTCCTTCCCCGCCTCGCTGGAGGAAGCGCTGGACGCCCTGGAGACCGACCGGGACTACCTGACCCGGGACGGCGTCTTCCCGGAGCACCTCCTGGACGAGTGGGTCGCCAGCAAGCGGAAGGACATCGCGGAGATGCGGGTGGTGCCGCACCCCTGGGAGGTCGCGCGCTACTACGACATCTGAGCGGGGCAGCGGTTGAGCCCACCGCCACCCCGCTCTACCCCGGCGTCCAGCACCACCTGGAGACCTTCCTGGCTGACGCCGCCGAAGCCGACCCCGGCGGCGAGGGCGTGCCCGGCTGGGTCGAGGACGACTTCCGCGCCTACCTGCGCTGCGGCATTCTCGCGTACGGTTTTGCCCGCGTCCGCTGCGACGCCTGCGCGGCCGAGCGCCTGGTCGCCTTCTCCTGCAAGGGTCGCGGCGTCTGTCCCTCCTGCAACGCCCGCCGCATGGTCGAGGTCGCCGCCCACCTGACCGACCACGTCCTGCCCCCAGTGCCCGTCCGCCAGTGGGTGCTCTCCGTGCCGAAGCGCCTGCGCCCCTTCCTGCCCCGCGACGCCGCGCTCGCCGGCGCCGTGCTCCGCATCCTGCTCCGCGCCATCCGCGCCACGCTCCGCCGCACCAGCCCCGGTGCCGGGCCCGACGCCCGGTTGGGGGCTGTCTCCTTCCTGCACCGCTTCGGTTCCGCCCTCAACCCCCACTTCCACTTCCACCTCGTCGTCCTCGACGGCCTCTTCACAGAGGCGAGCGACGGGACCGTCCGCTTCGCTGAGGCGACGCACCTGAGAGCCGACGACGCCCACGCTCTCCAGCGCACCGTCCAGCGCCGCGTGCTCGGCCTCTTCCGGCGCCGGGGCCTGCTCGAGCCGCACACCGTCGCTGACATGCTCACCTGGCAGGCCGCCGGTGGCTTCAGCCTGGATGCCTCCGTCCGCGTCCCCGCCTGCGACCGCGCCGGCCGCGAGCGCCTCCTCCGCTACTGCGCCCGTCCGCCCTTCGCCCTCGAGCGGCTCCGCTGCGAGCGCACCGCGGCCGCAGCGGAGCCTTCACGGTCCGCACCCGGGGCCGGCGTGCGCCAGGTCCTCTATCACCTGCCACGCCCCACGCTCGACGGCCGCACCGTCCTCGCCCTCTCGCCGCTCGACTTCCTCGCCGCCCTCGCCCGCCTCATCCCGCCGCCCCGCGTCCACCGCCACCGCTACCACGGCGTCCTCGCGCCCAACGCCCGGCTCCGCGCCCGCGTCGTCGCCCTCGGCCGGACCGATGCGGAAGACGGCGAGCCCCCGGACGACCCGCCGTCCCGCGCGCCGCAGACCGCCCGCAACGCCGCCGCTCGTTCCCGCTGGGCCCGTCTCCTCGCCCGCATCTACGAAGTCTTCCCCCTCCAGTGCCCCGACTGCGGCGCCGACATGCGCATCCTCGCCTTCCTCACCGAGCCCGGGCCCGTTCAGGCCATCCTCCGCCACCTCGGCCTGCCCGCCGCACCCCCACCGCTCTCCCCGGCCCGCGGTCCGCCCCAGCCCGACCTCGGCTTCGACCGTGAGCCCGACCTCGCCCTCGATCAGACGCCGGCCTTCGATCCGGCCGAGCCCGAGCCCGTCCCGGACTTCGACGACGCCGATCCCGACCGCGGCGCCTGACGGCGGAGCCGCGTCCCCCCGGTCCGCACAGGGCCTCCCCCCGTCCCCGAGCCGCCCAGAGCCGCTCCCGCGCTCGAGCGAGGCGCCGCGATTTCGCGCTGACTGGCCGGGGTCGGTATGGCCCCGGCCCCCACCACCATACCTGTCGACCTCATGGGCAACCTTGACGGACGGTTCGGGGAACGCACATCCTGGCTCGGGTCCAGAAAAGGGCGGTTGAAATCCCTATTCTTCTCGGCGATCTTGTACATTTGAGCTACCTCAACCTCTGGAATAACGAACTTTCGGGTACGATCCCGGCGCGGCTTGGTGAACTTTCGAGTCTCTTCTTCCTGTCACTTTCCGGCAATCGGTTGACTGGCCCCATTCCGCCGGATCTCGGCAACCTTCAAAACCTTCAGTACCTTTACCTATTCGACAACGCTTTGACGGGCTCTATTCCCACGCAACTCGGTCAACTCGGCGCATTGACTACGCTTCTGCTCCAAGAGAATGAACTGTCTGGGTCGATCCCGTCTGAGCTGGGCAACATCGGTACGCTCGTCGAATTGGATCTGTACGACAATCACTTGACTGGCCCCATCCCTTCTCAACTCTCAAACATTGGAACGGTATACTTTTTGAGCATTTTGGATATTCATGGCAATGACTTGAGTGGCCTTATCCCAGAGGCCGTCGTTGCCCGCGGCGCCGAAGCCCTCTTCCTGTGTGCATTTTCGCCCGGCAACTCAGATCTCTACATGCCGGATGTGCCCACCTACCGGGCTCTTGACACCGATGCAGACGGATTCATCTGTGGCCTCTCATTTACTGCATCTCCAAGCACTGTTGCCGGTGATATCGGCCATGTGATTGATGACTTCCTCACTTCTGGCATCGTGAACGGTGGACAAGCGAACGCCCTCATGCGCAAGGTCGATCAGGCGCTCAAGCTCCATGAGAAGGACAAGGACGCTGCCGCCATTTCGGTTCTTGAGGATTTCATCCAGCAGTTGAATGACCTGACGTACGTGGATCACGTGCTTACGCCGGCTCAGGGCGACGAACTGATCACCCGGGCTCAGATCCTGATCGAACTCCTGTAGCACTGGCTGAAAGTGATGCGGCGGCCGTCCCTGGTGGGCGGCCGCTGCATTTCCGGCCGGACGGAGGTCCGTCAGCATCTGTGGGGTTTCCCCGAAATGTCGGTCTTACGGCCGAAAAGAAGAGAGCGACAGGGCACGAAGCTCCTGCCGTGGCCCGGCAAGATTCCTTGCCGTAGCTTCCCCGATAGCAGCCACAGCTCCGGGAGGACCACGATGGACGTTAGGCAGGAATGGCTCGAGCACGGCTTTTTCCAGGTCACGGACTCCAGCGGCAAGTCCTTCAGCCAGGAGGTCCGGAAGGCTCTCGCGGCCCGGCTTGGTCTGGCTCCGGGTGACCTCCGACTCGCAAGCTTCCCCGTGGGTCCTGCCTGGCGTTTCGCACTGTGGTGGCGGGAGGGCGAGGTCGACTTCGCCGAGGCCCAGTTCATGGCAGCGATCGCGGCGGACTTCCCTATCCTATCTCTCGGCGTATCCGTGGAGAAGGGACTCGAGATACCCTCGCTCGCCCCGGATGACCCTCGGCACATGGATCGCAGGTCATGGGACTGGCCGAATTTCCGCCGGCGCACCAGGCAGATCCTCATGAGGGACATACCCAGATGCAGCCAAGCTCTCGGCCGACCCGTGTCCCTCCGGCTGATCGTCATCCCCTGGGAGAAGAGGCCAGCGCGTGAGCGGGAGACCCACACTTTCGTGTGCGATGGAAATGCCTGGTTCAGACGCCGAAAGGGTCACGCCCAGATCAACGACATCCGGGACCTCATCACAGATCTGGACGGCGGGAAGGACCACTGGGTGAATGCGCATATCGTCTGCGATCTGGCTGGGTCTGACATACAGGGGATGACTGCCGAAGAGGTAGCCGGAACGCTGCTCACTCTTTCCCCGATCCGAGACCGAATCAGACGGTAGCATCTCCTGGAGGGATGCTCACGAATGGACCCGTTCCCGGGGTCAACGGCGTTAACATGCGCAACAGACGCCCAAGATCCTGATTGCGCAAGTATCTCTCCCTCAATACGTTGACGCCTCGTTAACGCCACTTGTACAAATTGCCGCCCGGCCGTGCGACCACACGGGGGCATCTCATGGCGACGTTTCGCCTTCTGACACTGGGCAGGCTCGAGATCCGGAGTGACTCGGGCCCCGTCGATTTCCCAGCCGGCAAACCCCTTGGCGTCCTTATCCGGCTCGCGATCGGACCCGAGCCGCCAACCCGCCGAGAACTCGTCCAGCTCTTCTGGCCGCGCTCTACTGAGCACCGAGGCCTGCAATCTGTTCGCCAGGCGATCTGGTTGATCCGCAAGAATCTCGGGGACGTCATCCTGGAGACCGACGGGATCCTGGAACTCCGGCCCGACGTCTTGACCAGCGACGTCGCCGACTTGTACGAGGCCCTCAAGCAGGGCCGGATTTCTGACGCGGACTCCCTGTGGCATGGCCCGTTCCTCCACCGCTTTGCCGTTCCGGATGCCCCGGCTTGGGATCGATGGGTCGATTCCCTCCAAGAGGATCTGTCTGGCCGTCTTGCTGCGGCGATCAACGATGCTGCGCGTCAGCGGCGGGACGTCGGCGATCCCGTGGCTGCGCGGCGTCGAATGGATCGGGCAATCGAGATCGCGCCGTTCGAGCTCGGCTACCGCAAGGAGTTGATCACGTACCTGGTGGAGCTCCGGGACCTGCGCGCAGCCGAAACGGCGCTCTCGGATGCCAGACAATCCTTAGAAGACCCCGAACTTCAGCAGGAACTCGAACCGCTCGGTCAGACCATTGACCAACTGAGGTCGGAACCGGTCTACCTACCCGACGAGCGGTTTGTGCGCCCGGACCTGGTCGGACGTTCCGCGGAGTTGGCCGACCTGATGGCGCTCTGGCGTCGAGTGGAGCGCGGTGGCAAGCAGATCGTGCTGCTCACGGGACCCGGCGGAATCGGCAAGAGCCGGCTCGCGGATGAACTTGCCCGAACCGTTCAGCAGGAGAACGCGGCTTCTGTGACAGTCCGAGCGGCGGAAGTCGAACGGACGATGGAGTACGGCGTGGTCGCGTCTCTGGTTCGCGGTCTGCTCCAGTTGACGGGTGCGGCGGGAATATCGACTGCATCAGACGTCCTGTTGCGCGGTATGGTACCCAGCCTCCCAGTCCGTGAGACGGCGGATGACTCAATCGACCAACGTGTGAACCCGGTCGGAATCTCGGATGCACTCGCGGACCTGATCGGGGCGGTCGCCTGGGAACGGCCGTTGTTGATCACGGTGGACGATGCCGGATGGGCGGATGCCTCGAGCCTATCGGTCGTCGCACGTGCGCTGCGTACGCTACGTGAGGGCCCGGTGATGGTGGTCCTCACGGCGCGGACATCTGGTGGAGTCGGAGGGCTGCTGCGTCCGCTGGAGTCGATCGGGGACGACGTCGCCTTCTCCACGATCCGGCTCCGTCCGCTTACTCGATCGGAAACCCATGAACTGGTGGCGTTGCTCGTGGATCTACCGGAAAGCACCGGGGCACACCGGCTGCTCGACCGGATCCATGCTACGACAGGAGGCAATCCGTTCCATGTGATCGAGCTGATCCGGGCTTTCCTCGATGAGCGGCTGATCACGACGGATGACGGGCAATTCGTCCTGGAGCTCTCGCGGCTCGACCAGGATGCTCCGTGGCCAAAGAACGTGCGAGCCCTTGTTCGTCGCCGATTCGAACGATTGACCCCGCAGGCTCGAGCTCTTGGGCATCTGCTCGCCACCGTGACGCCTAGGGAACCGGAGTCAGCAGCCCGGCGGCTCGCGGGGTTGGGGCGCCGTGCCTACGGGATGGCGGTAGCGGAACTCGTGGAGCACGGTATCGTCGCGTGGGATGGTAACACGCTCGTGTTCACGCACGCGGAGTTGCAGGAGGCTGCGGCTGCTTGGGTGGAGGACGTTGACGCTCCTCGGTGGCGTCGTTGGTCATACCGGCGCATGGCGGGTGTATCCGCGGCGGCGGTCGTTGCCATCTTCGCCGTTGTTCGGGCAACCGGGATCAGCATCACGAAGCCCATGTCTCCTCCCTACGGCGGCGGCGAGATCGTCGTGGGATCCGGCG
Organism: uncultured Gemmatimonadales bacterium; assembly: GCA_963786235.1. Lineage (GTDB taxonomy): Bacteria > Gemmatimonadota > Gemmatimonadetes > Longimicrobiales > RSA9 > CAWAYJ01. The sequence goes on along the minus strand of CAWAYJ010000004.1, from coordinate 6,092 downwards.
ACTCCATCCTCGTGATCCGTGCGGTGCGCGACGGGGATCAAGTGGAATGGGAAGTCTCCCGACCCACATTCCCTGTCCCGGATCTCGACCGACTACGGGTATTTCGGACCGCCGCCGGCAAGACGATCTGGTTCCGGGAAACGTATTCTCCGGACCGCGGGCCCGACATCTACCGGGTCGATCCGGTGAACGGAGCAGAGACGCCGGTGATCAACGGCCCCGGCGATGACGACATCTGGGGAATATCCCCCGATGGGGAATGGATAGTCTTCGGCTCGGACAATCCCGAAACTGAGTATGACCTGGGAATGCACATTGCTCGCGTTGACGGCTCGGAAATGCGTACTCTGAACTGGGGATACACCGGATTCGCCTGGTCACCGGACGGGCGTTATCTGGGTGCCCTCGCTGCAGGACCCGTGGATACGGTGTATGTGTTCACGCCCGCCGGCCAGGTCCTGGCGAGCCGGACAGGCTGGCGGATCAAAGGCATCACCTTCTGCGGTGCTGGGGACCGAATCGTCTTGGCGGAATGGACCGACGACGGTCCGCGACTCCTCTGGTGGAACTGGCAAACCGAGGAAGAGCGGGTGCTTGCCACGGATGTTCAGCGAATCGTTGATTGCTCCCCGGATGGCTCAGCGGCGTACGTAGGACTTCTTCGGGAGCGGGTCGAACACACCGGCATTCTCGATCTTCAGACCGGCGCATTCCAGGATGTCGGTATCGATTTGTTGCGCCTTAGCAAGATCATCCCGACGTGGCTCTCGGATCAGCGACCTCCGGCGCCATCAATCCTGACACTGGTTCCAGACAGCATCGTGGTTGATTGGGGTGGGGCCGAAGCGGTTTCGGGCAATCTGACGCTCTCAGACGGAAGTACCGACAGTGCGAGGGTAGCGTGGTCATCGGCGGACTCTTCCGTCGCTACGGTGTCCAGCTCGGGTATTGTCAGGGGAAACCAACCTGGCTCGACATTCGTTCGGGGCTGTGTAGATGACTGGATTTGTGACAGCGCCCGGGTGGTCGTCAGGGGCGAACCCACTGCAGACCAACTTCTGGAGGAGCAGTTTGCCGGGCCACTCGACAAGGCGAAGTGGATAACGTTCGGCCAGCCTGTACCGCGTGCAATCAATACGGCTGAGGGTGAACCGGCGCTCGCCCTGAACGGGGACGGCGTATGGATCGACGGCATCCTGAGCCGCAATCGCTTCACACTGACCCAGGGCGCGACCCTGGAACTGGAGTTCCGATATCAAACCGGTCTTCACCGAAGGGACCGACAGACCGCGAATTTTTGCCTGGTCCGGTATGAGCTCCCCGCCAACCCGCCAGAGACGCTTGACCAGTTCGACGACCAGCAGAAACTCGAGAGTGTTTGCTTCTCCTATCCCGCGGGTGAGTTGAGGCACTTCGATCCCCAGGTGGCGCACCTTTCCCGGTGGCCAAGCCCGACCGGTGACTTTGTCCGTTTGCAGGCCTTCCCACCGTCCGATTGGACACACCTTGCGCTCCAGGTCCGACCCGACGGAAGCGCCAGCCTGGTCGTGAACCACCGACTGGTCAAGGAGCTTCGTGTCCGCCTGACCGGGGCTGCGTTCGACGACTGGCGGGTCCTGCTCGCGGGCCACTCCCTCGACACGAGGCTCCAGGTCCGGTACGTCACGCTCTGGACGGGAATGCGATATTGACCGAGCTCGTCCTCCGTCCTGGCACCTCGGGCCGTATCTCTAACACCTGCTGTCCCGGACTTCCCGACACGATCGTAGGGGCTTTGACCAGCCGGGAGGATCCTGATCCCCAGGTCGTCTGCAGCACAATTGGGCCGAGCAACTCCAAATGGCGCCGTCCTTTAACGCCGCATTAACACTTCTCCCGATAAACTCACCCAGATAAGGACGGACTCAAACGACGCCGTTCTTTGACGCCAGCCCGAACCCGGAGGCACAATATGATGTGGCGTACGTGGATCACCGTCTGCTTGAGCTTGATCTTGACCGCCTGCATGTCCGACGGGGCTTCAACTACCGAACCCGAGATCAACGCCGCATTTGCCCACGGTCCGAAATGTAGCGACTTCGAGTTCCCCATCGGGTCCGGTATCTGTTGGTCCGAATCACCTGAACAGACATGGCCAACCAACGCAGGCCTTATCGCCAAGCACCAAGGTCCGAACAAGTCCAACTTCGACGGGAGCATAAGCATCTTTCTGGACTACGACAGAGATTTGGCAACATGGAAAGGCGCATCGATCCAAACCGAAGAACGCCTATCCTACGGACGATACTCCTTCCGGGTTGGAGACATCATCGTTCGTAAGGGCGAGAAGAAGCACCGCCTGCAAGATGTCGGTCATCTACTTCCACCGAGTGCCGTCCTCGGCATGTTCTCGTATGACCGGTGGCTCGTCGATACGCCGCCTCTAAACGAGATCGATGTGGAATTCTCCCAATGGGGTGTTTCTGGTGCTGACAACCTGAATTACGCCGTGTACCCATCGAGTCCGTCCGGTTCCTCCCACAATTTCACCAAATCCGTTCCGGACCTAAGATTCTCTTACCATGTTTATGAGTGGGCGCCCGGCGGAGTACATTTTACATCCATCTTTGCAGATGGCACACCAACCGCAGATTGGTGGAGCCCAGCGGTACCATGGCGTATCAACGCAATGTCCGCTCGCGACATTCCCGACATACCCCTGTTGACGTTTATCAATCTTTGGGCCCACAAAGACGGCACGGGTCATTCAGACATGACACTCAACGGAGAGTCAATCGATCAGATTGAAGTAGTACTCCTTGACTTCTCCTACGAAACGGGGTCTGCCTACAGCACTGTAACCAACGCAACCACCGATGCCCCAATCCCTGCTGCATCAGTCGTCTTCAGCCGCACCGATAACGGCAATGAGATTCTCAAGGTCCTAACCTCCCACGACGGCACCTTCACCTCGGGGAATATGCCCCCAGGCACGTATGACATTGCAGTAAGTGCGCCCGGATACCAAGATCTTGTCCTTCATGGCATAGACGTCTCCGCCTCTGACTTGGACCTCAAGACAATCCAGCTTGTGCCGCTTCAAGCGTCCCCCCTCGTTGCCTACTACCCGTTCGATGGGGGTACGGCGGTCGACGCAACGGGCAATGGCCACGACGGCGTTTTGCAGGCCGGGACGTTGACTGCTGGCGCGATTGGCGACGCGCTTTACTTCGACGGCGTGTCGACACGGATCGAAGTGCCTGACGCTCCTGAATTGCGACTCCAAGGCTCAGGGTTTACGTTCGCGGCGTGGGTCCGCCTGGATAGCTACGGGGGACTGAGAGACAGACCGATTCTCTTCAAAGCGGAAACCTCTAATTGCTCCAACTGCATCACGAACGGATACGAGTGGTGGTTCGGGTGGGTGAATGACCTATTTCTCAGTATGCCACTCAAGCACCGAAGCGACGTTAGCACCACACCAATTCCGGTCCTCGGTACCTGGCGCCACTTTGCCGCCACGTACGACAAAGCTACAAGTACGGTTACACAGTACGTAGACGGGGTTCCGGTGAACGTAGTATCACAGATTCCGAACCCGATGCCACTTGCAGGGGTCACGGACAATTCACTGTACATTGGGTGGAGCACAAACTACAGCGGTTCGTGGTTCCTTGGCGCCTTGGACGAGATACGGATCTACAACCGTGCGCTGAGCCCCAGTGAGATCGCGGCACTCCCTGGTTTGCCAGGATCTTGAGGGTACGAATTCGTCATGCACACTAGAACCTCCCGGCCGTGCCGCGGCCGGGAGGCAAGGAAGCCGGCCGGTGGAAACTCACAAGTCACACGCTGCCCACAGCTCTCGTTCACTTCGGCATTACAGAGGTCCCGGCGAGGATTGCTGCCGGGACGACGCAGACTGCGATGAGGTGGTCACGGACCACTTCCGGGCTATCGGAGCGGAGGGGCTTCTGAACAAGCGTCACCAGCTGGACGGGGCACCGTTCTGGATCCTCTGGCGGTCAAAGCCGGTTCTGGCGCCTTCAATAGCCGCCCGGGCTCGCTGAGCAGCGGCTCCGCTGCGAGCGCACCGCGGCCGCAGCGGAGCCTTCACGGTCCGCACCCGGGGCCGGCGTGCGCCAGGTCCTCTATCACCTGCCACGCCCCACGCTCGACGGCCGCACCGTCCTCGCCCTCTCGCCGCTCGATTTCCTCGCCGCCCTCGCCCGCCTCATCCCGCCGCCCCGCGTCCACCGCCACCGCTACCACGGCGTCCTCGCGCCCAACGCCCGGCTCCGCGCCCGCGTCGTCGCCCTCGGCCGGACCGATGCGGAAGACGGCGAGCCCCCGGACGACCCGCCGTCCCGCGCGCCGCAGACCGCCCGCAACGCCGCCGCTCGTTCCCGCTGGGCCCGTCTCCTCGCCCGCATCTACGAAGTCTTCCCCCTCCGGTGCCCCGACTGCGGCGGCGACATGCGCATCCTCGCCTTCCGCACCGAGCCCGGGCCCGTTCAGGCCATCCTCCGCCACCTCGGCCTGCCTGCCACACCGCCGCCGCTCTCCCCGGCCCGCGGTCCGCCCCAGCCCGACCTCGGCTTCGACCGTGAGCCCGACCTCGCCCTCGATCAGACGCCGGCCTTCGATCCGGCCGAGCCCGAGCCCGTCCCGGACTTCGACGACGCCGATCCCGACCGCGGCGCCTGACGGCGGAGCCGCGTCCCCCCGGTCCGCACAGGGCCTCCCCCCGACCCCGAACTGCCCAGAGCCGCTCCCGCGCCCGAGCGAGGCGCCGCGATTCCGCGCTGACTGGCCGGTGTCGGTATGGCCCCGGCCCCCACCACCATACCTGTCGACCTCATGGGCAACCTTGACGGACGGTTCGGGGAACGCACATCCTGGCTCGGGTCCAGAAAAGGGCGGTTGAAATCCCTATTCTTCCCGATGACGCTGATCCTGACGTACTTCACGGGAGACCGGCGCGGCGTGCCCGCGTCCTTCGATATCCTGGTCGACGGCACGCGCATCGCCGAGGAGCGGGTCGAGCGAAGCGAGCCGTCGCGCTTCGTCGACGTCGAGCACAGGATTCCGGGCGGGCTGGTGCAGGGGAAGCAGAAGGTGACGATCCGCTTCCAGGCGAAGACCGGCAGCCAGGTCGCGACCCTCTTCGGGTTGCGCGTGATCCGCGGCGACGCGGAGCGGTAGCTCACGGAGTCAACGGGCCGGGCCGTTCAGGCCGTTTGCAGCGACGTGCCAACTTCATTGTGCCCATTCAATTTCCCGCTCACTTTCGTTTGAGCGATGGCGGCTTCTTGCTGCAAGAAGCCGCCGCGAAGACCCGGCGGGTCGTGCGCGCGGCCGCCGTCCTATCCACCGTGAATCGGCGCTCCCCCTCTTGAATCTCCTAGGAGCAGACTGCTTTCTCCGTTCTCGGTATGGGCTTCGGGTATGAGTCCATACCGGTAGTTGAGACGATCATAGGGTCGATCGGCGCGCCGCGATGGGGGGCGGCCTTCGATCAAGTCGCGGGTATTCGCCATGACTGCACTATAGCCACGAGCAATCCGCCAGGTCGGCCTGCCGTGCGGCTCAGTCCCTACCCTTCGCTGAACGCACCGATCTACCCTTGAAGCTCCACTGACGACATGCACCCATATGTATCGGTTCAGTGATCGCCGGTCACGGACTCTCTCATAATGCGCATCGGCAGCGTCTCCAGCACGGCGTCACCACAACCGATGACTTGGACCGCCCCGCGCGCCATCGACCACTCCAATCGTCCAGAGTGCGTTGCAACGAACGTGCGAAGTTGGGCGCGAGAGATATCGGGCATGAGCTCCGCCAGGAGCGCCTCGTCTTGCTCGTCGTTGTCGCCGTAGTCGTCGCACTCGATATGCGGTGTCTCGCAGGTCCAGTACGACACGCATCCCCAATTCTCGAGCCAGCCCTCCCAATATGATGGGTCTGGCATCGAGATAATGTCCCTCCACATGATGTAATCCGGGTCCGCCGGACACGTCAGACACTCGCTGCACTCGGGCCCCATGGCTTGCGTACTGACCTGCGCTTCGCATGGAAACGCCAGCGCCACCACGAGGACACTCCCGAAACAC
>CAWAYJ010000003.1:0-120399 GCA_963786235.1 uncultured Gemmatimonadales bacterium | reverse complement strand
AGAAGCCACGACGGGGTAATGACTTTGAACCGAATGGTCGCAGTAGGACTTGAACCTACGACCTCACGGATGTGAACCGTGCGCTCTAACCAGCTGAGCTATGCGACCCCAGAACTGCGCGCCGCCCTTGAGAAACCGCCGCCGCGCCGCCCACCCGCCGTTCCCGGCGAGTCTTGAAATATAGACCCGCTCGATCCGGGGTCAACGCCCGGCTGTGAGGGCGGCCGATACTTGTCGTGTCGGGCCGGCCGATCCCGCCTCGGGGCGGCGTGGCGTTACTTTCAGGGCCATTCCCGGAATCCGTCTCCGAGGTGCGCGCATGCGGAGCCCCACCGACGTCCTCTTCATAGCCGGCAACGGCCGGAGCGGGAGCACGCTGCTCGGCGTCGTCCTCGGTCAGCTGCCGGGTTTCTTCGCGGTCGGTGAACTGCGACGCATCTGGGACCGGGGACTGATCGAGAACCGGGAGTGCGGGTGCGGGGTGTTGTTCCGCGAGTGCCCGACCTGGCGTGCGGTCTTCGACGCCGCGTACGGAGGGATGGACCGGGTCGATCCCGAGCGGTACGTCGCATTTCGTGAAGCAATGACGCAGACGAAGCATTTGCCGGCGATGCTGGCCGGTCGCTATCGGAACGGTCTGCGAGGTGATGCCGCGGAGTACGTCGACGCGCTCGATCGACTCTATGCGGCGATCCACGAAGTCACGGGCTGCGACGTGATCGTCGACGCCTCGAAGTGGCCCATGTACGGGTACATGCTCGATCGGATCCCGGCCCTGCGCCTTGCCATCGTGCATCTGGTACGAGACCCGCGGGCGGTCGCCCACTCGTGGACTCGCAAGAAGCGGTACGAGAAGGACCGCGTCCTGGAGCAGCAGGCGGCCTGGCGGAGCACGGCATACTGGCTCGCCTGGAATCCAGCGATTCGTCGGTTGTGGGGGGGGCCGGAACAACGCTACCTGCACGTGCCGTACGAGCGCTTCGTCGCCGAGCCGAGGGAGGCGACGCGGGCGATGGTGGCGCTCACGGGCCGCGAGGTTCCGACTCTCCCGTTCAGCGATGAGCGGACAGTGGTCCTCGGCCGCACTCATGCGGTTGCCGGCAACATCGCGCGACTTACCCGGGGTCCGGTCGAGATCCGCCTGGACGATGCCTGGCGCACGGAGATGCCCCGGACGAAGCGCGCCGCCGTGACCGCAATGGCGCTGCCCCTTCTTCACCGCTACGGGTATCGGATCGCGGCAGGGTCGTCGTGACCATCCTGGTGACGGGCGGCACCGGATTCATCGGACGGCACGTCGTCGCCGAGCTGCGACGGCGAGGCATCGGAGTGCGCGTCCTGAGCCGCGCGCCTGCCGGCGGGACGACGTCGGAGGTCGTGCGGTGGGATCTTCGCGATCGCGATGGGCTCGAGCGCGTACTCGAAGGGATGGACGGTGTCATCCACTGCGCCGCGTCCCTGGGCGGTGACGCGGAGACACAGCGGTCCGACACCGTTGCCGGCACACGCAATCTGCTGGAAGCAATGACGGCGGTCGGCGTCAAGCGGCTCGTCGGGATCAGCTCTCTGGCCGTCTACGACTTCCTGCGACTGCCGGACGGATCGGCACTGACCGAGGCGTCACCGCTCGAAGCCGAGCCCGGCCGCCGCGCGCCGTACATCGCGGCGAAGCTCGAGCAGGAGCGGTTGATCGACTCGCACGGGGAAGCGGGAGACTGGCGCTGGACGATCCTGCGGCCCGGTCTGGTCTTCGGACCGGGTCGCACGTGGTTCCATGCCCTCGGGATCCGCCTCGGCGAGAGACGCTGGGTGTGCCTCGCCCCGAACGGGCTTCTGCCCGTCACCCACGTGGAAAGCTGCGCCGAAGCCATCGTACTCGCTCTGGAAGCGCCCGCGGAACCGGGGACGAGGTTGAACCTCGTGGACGACTCGCCGCCCACACGGTGGCAGTACATCCGGGCCCTCGCCGGGGCCGACCGGCCGAGCCCGGCGCTGCATTCGGTGTCGTGGGAAGTGCTTTGGCGCGGCGCGCGCCTGATGGACGCCGCCAATCGCGGCACCGGCCGACGCCTCCGGTTGCCGGACCTGCTCGACCCGCCGAACCTGCACGCTCGCTGCAAGCCGCTCCTGTATCCGAACGACCGGGCGCGGAGTGCTCTCGGTTGGACGCCGCGCTACGAATTTCAGGCTGCGTTCGCCCGGAGCGTCGGGGCCGGCTGAGGTCCAGAGCGGATTCGGCTAGAGCTCCCGTCTCGACATGGCGTCGGCAATGAACGCACCCGCCCGCGATGACAGCGCCATGATGGTCAGGCCCGGGTTCTGGAATGGCGCGGTGGTGAACACGGCCGAGTCGGTGACGAACACGTTCGGTGCATCCCACATCCGGTTGTCGGCGTTGAGTACCGATGTCTCCGGATCGTCACCCATGGCGGCTCCGCCGCATTCGTGCACGGCCGAGCCCGGCACGAGAGCTCCTTCCTCCGTGTAGACCAGCGGCGAGGCGAGTCTGTAGAACGCCTTCGCCAGCAATCGCTCCCGCTCCAGGTGGCCGGTCTCGAGCCCGAGATCGTTCGCCAGCTGGCTCAGCGACGCTTTCATGTCCCTCACCATCGCCCTCTCGTTCTCGGAGTGGGTGCAGGAAATGCGCGGCGCCGGAATCCCCCATGCATCCTTCCGGTCCGGATCGATGGCGACGAAGTTCTCCTTGCGTGGCAGCATCTCGCCGATCGCCATGAAGAACCAGCCGGGCTCGATCCGCGCGACGGAGCCGAGGAGCGCGTAGCCCCGCAGGAAGCCCGCCTCGTCTGCCCGGGTGAGATTACGGAAGTTCGGAATGTAGATCCCCGACTGTGCCCCGAAGTCGTACGGATCCGCCTTGACGTCGGGCTCCAGCGGCTCGTACGGCCCAGCCTGGAAGACCATGACGTGGTCCGTCAGACCTTGCCCGAGCGTGCCGGAGGAATTGCCGAGGCCGAGAGGATGGCGGGGCGTCGCCGAGTTCAGCAGCAGGCGGACGCTCTCGATGGCGGACGCGCAGAGCACGACGACGCGAGCCCGGATCTCGTGCTCCTGCCTCGTCACCGCGTCGACGAAGACGACGCCGGTGGCCCGGCCGGTGCCGGGGTCGGTCGAGACCCGGGCCGCGATCGAGTTCGGGCGCAGGGTGAGATGGCCCGTATCGAGACCGGCGAGGATCGGGAGAGGGATCCGGGCCGGGTTGTGCTCGACGATGCGGCATGTCGTCGCGGGGCGGCCCGCCCACTCCTTCTCCAGCACGCCGAGCAGGCGTGACTCGGCCCGGGTCAGCGGCAACGGGCCCGCGAAGTCTCCGTCGGGGATGCTCGGGATGCCGGCCGGGCTGCCCAGGACCCCGAGGAAGCGTTCGACTCGCCCGTACCACGGGGCGAGGTCCGCGTATCCGATGGGCCAGTCGTGTCCGTAGCCGTCCCGGGTGGCGGCCTTCAGATCACGTTGGCCGATGCGGAGTGCGTTGCGCCCCCACAGGTGCAGCTTGCCGCCGACGTGGCGAGCGCGGTACCAGTTGAACGGCATGCCGCGGGGCGTTTCGTAGGGGTTCCGTCGATCGTTCACGAAGAAATGGCGCGTCAGGGGGCTGTACGACATGCAGCGGGCCTGGATGTGCTGTCCGGTCAGCACGGCCCGGGCACGGCTCAGGAACTGGATCTTGCTCGCGCCGCCTTCCGGCGGGGGCGGAAAGAACTTCTCGGTATCGAGCGGTGGCCCCGCCTCCAGCAGGAGGGTGCCCACGCCTCGCTCCGCCAGCTCCTTGGCCACCCAGCCGCCGCCGGCGCCGGAGCCGACGACGATCGCGTCGTATTCTTCCTTGACACTCACCGTCACGCCCTGCCTGTCAGGTACCCGAAGATCTCGCCCGTCGTCCAGGCCACCAGCATCAGGATCGCCAGCGGAGTCGCGCGCAGGTAGCGACCCAGGCGACCCTTCTGTCGCTGGATCCGCGCGTGGCGGAAGTACAGCCGGATCGGAATGAGCAAGCCGACGGCGGCGAATGCCAGCCGCTGCGGGGTGCTCATGCGCATGGCCCGGATATGACCGAAGAGGCGACCCCAGTGGAAGCGCTCGGGGATCAGCCTGCGGAGCGTGATCGGAGAGCGGAGGTATTCGACCACGACCTCCGAGGCGAGGTACAGGGTCTCGCCCTGTTCGAGGAGCGCCCAATGGACGATCGGCTCGCGGAATCGTTCCCGCCACAGGTCCCGCGTCGCCTCGAGCGCCCGTCGCTTGTACGTCACGTTGATGTCGCTGACCCAATCGGCGGGGCCGCTCTCGAAGGGAAGGCCGTACCGGCCGAAGTCGCAGACGTAGAAGGTCCAGCGCAGAAGGTTGCACTCCGCCGATTCGATGGCGCCGCCCACGACGCCATGCGGTGCGGTGTGCGCCTCGGCGACCCGGCGCGCCCAGTCCGGTCTCGGTACGCCGCGGTCCTCGAGGATCGCGATCAGCCGGCCCCGCGCGGCGGCCAGTCCCGCGGCACGGCGACGGTCGTACAGTTCGTGCTGGCCCGCCGCCGTGTCCAGCGCCCGTTCCGTGGTGATCTCGCCCAGCTCGAGGAAGTGGGCCCAGGGGAACTCGTGCGAGAGCTCGGCCGTGGCGGCGATGCTCGAGTCGAAGGGGACGATCACCTCGAGAGACGGCGCGTCCTCCTGTCGCTCGATGCCGCGCAGGAGCCCTCGCAGCACGTCTCCGCCGTCCACGATGGTGACGACGATGCTGAGTTCGGGTTCGCTCACGCGATCCGGCCGAGCACGGGGAGCGTGGCCACCTCGTGGCTCTTCATGCTCCTCTTGACGGCGTCGGCCACCTCGACGGCGCGCAGCCCGGCCAAGCCGTCGGCGAGTGTGACGTCGGCCCGGCCCTGCGTCATGGCCAGGAAGTCATGCAGCTCGCTCTCGAAGGAGAGCAGCGCCGTCGAGTGCCATGACTTCAGCTTCTCACGGACCCGGACCCGCCAGTACTCGTTGCGGCGGACGCGCGTCGGCCCACCGGGCTCCTCCTGGGTGATCAGCAGACTCCGCATCGGCGCGTACTCGCCCCGGACCATTCCGAGCGAGCCGTAGGCTTCGACGAAACAGTGGTATCCCTTCCACTCCGTCCAGGTCGCGTGGTAGCTGGCGGACACTCCCGTGGGACTGCGGAAGATCGCCATCGCGTTGTCCTCCGAACCGGCGACGTTCCACACCGATTCGGTCGCGATGCCGTACACTTCAGTGATCTCGCCGAGCAACCAGCGAGCCAGGTCGGTCATGTGCACGCCGACATCCATCATGGCGCCGCCGCCCGATTCGGGCGCGCGGTACTGCCAGTCCACACGGAACTTCGGCAACCCCTCGTGGCCTCCGAAGATTCGCAGGTGGTCGAGCTCGCCGATGACACCGCTTTCCACCGCTTCCTTCACGTCGCGCATGGCCGGATAGTAGCGCAGGTTGAAGCCGACCCCGAGCACACGGTTCGCGTCCTGCGCCGCCTTCAGGATGCGCAGGGACGACTCGACGGTGTTCGAAAGCGGTTTCTCGCACAGTACGTGGCGGCCGCGTTCGAACGCCGCCAGGCATGCCTCTTCGTGGACGAATCCCGGGGAGGAGACGATGACGGCGTCCATGTCCACGTCGTGGAAGCGCGCGGGATCGTCCAGCGCGGGTGCGGCCGTGCCCTTCGTCGCGGCCCTCGCGTTCGGCTCCGATGTGTCGAGAACCGCGACCAGCTCCGTTTCCGGGTTTCGCCGGACCGACTCCGCGCGCAGACAGCCGATCACGCCCGCCCCGATCAAACCGATTTTCATGGCTTCCTCTATGGATGGCATGCCGGCCGGCCAGAAGACCGACGGCGTCCGCGTCCAGTTCGCTTCCCCGATACCGGCGCTTACCTTAGTGAATGCACTCCACTCCTGTCACCCCGGCCCGGGCGTCGGTTGACCGGGCCGTACGCCGCCGATGCTGGTACTGGTAGGGGCGTACACAACGCCCGATCCGCACGCGGGCCGGGTCCGCCGAATGCTCGGCACCGTCAGCGGTCGGCGAAGGCAGCGGCCGCACGGCCTGCATGCGTTCCGGCTCGATCCCGACAACGGCCGACTCGCCCGGCTGGTATCGACCGGTGGTATCGCCGACCCCTCGTACGTCGCGATTCACCCGGATGGCGAGCACCTCTACGCCGTGAGCGAGCGAGCCGACGGCATGGCCGCCGCGTTCCGGCTCGATCGCCGAACGGGCGCGCTCGAGCCTCTCGATCGGCAGTCGACGTGCGGCTCCGCACCGTGCCACCTGACGGTTCACCCGACCGGCCGATTGCTGTTCGTCGCCAATTACGCATCGGGGACGGTGGCCGTGCTCCCGATTCGGGAGGACGGTTCTCTGGGACCGGCCAGCGACGTCGTCCGGCACGTCGGATCGAGCATTCACCCCACCCGTCAGAAGGTCCCCCACCCGCATTCGGTCGCGATCGATCCCTCGGGCCGTTTCGCGCTGGTCGCGGACCTGGGCATCGATCGGGTCGCCGTCTACAGGATCGACCTGAAAGCCGGGAAGCTTTCCCCCGCCGATCCGCCGTCCGTCGCCGTGCCGCCGGGTCAGGGCCCGCGCCACATCGTGTTCGACCCGGGCGGGCGTTCCGTTTTCCTCGTGGCCGAGCTCGGCTGCACGCTCACGAGCTTCGGCTGGGACCCCGCGCTCGGCGTTCTCGAGGCGCGGGCCTCGCACTCGACGCTGCCCCGCGATGCGCTCGGCCCGTCGACCGCGGCGGACGTGGTGGTCCACCCAAACGGCCACCTGGTCTTCGCCTCGAACCGCGGCCACGACAGCATCGCCGTCTTCCGGGACGCGCATTCCGGCGACCTCGCGTCTCCGGAGTTCTTCGCTTCGGGCGGCCGCTGGCCGCGAGGACTCGCGGTCGACCCCGCGGGCAGGTTCCTTCTCGCGGCCAACGGGAAGAGCGGGGATCTCGTGGTGTTCCGGATCGACCCGGACTCCGGCGGCCTCACCGCGAGCGGTCGATACCCACTGCCGGGGTGCGCCTGCGTCCGGATCCTGGACGACGCTCCGGTTCACCGATGAGCTGACGATCGCGGGACTCTGACGGCAACCGCGTCCGCGTCAGCCGGTGAGTCGCTCCTCGACGGCCCAGGCGAGGAGCGGCACCATGATCTCGTGGTGGCCGGTGATCTGGTAACCGGTGCCGCCACCCGTCCGCGTGGGCCGCTCGACGACGTTCACGCGCGGCCGGTAGTGGCGGATCATGTCGAAGTCGGCGGCGGTGAAGCGGCGCGGGGCGCCGTCGTTCACGTTGCGGCAGACGGTGAGCGCCTTGAGGAAGACCTCGGGCATGAGCACGGCGGAGCCGAGGTTCAGCACGACGCCGTCCCCGAGAGCGGGCAGGAAGCCGGCGAGCCTGCGGAAGTCGGTCATGCTGGTGGCGCCGATCGCCGCGCCGTCGGCGGCGGGGTGCTGGTGGATGATCTCGGCGCCGATCGCGGCGTGCACGGTGAAACCGATGCCGAGCCGGCGCGCGGCGAGCAGCAGGGAGAGGTCCGGCTGCGCGAGCTCGAGCGATGCGAGCGCGTCGCCGAGCGCCTCGCCCATTCCCTTCCCGTTCCTCGCTCCGTCACGAATCGCGGTGTTCATCTCGCGGCCGGTCTCCTCGGCCATGCCGAAGGTGCCGTCGGCGAGGCCGGCCTCGACGTCCTCGCTGGTGCCACCCCAGCGGGCCATCTCCCAGTCGTGGATCGTCGCCGACCCGTTGGAGGCGAGGTGCGTGATGGCGCCGCGCTCCATCATCCGGATGAGCACGGGAGCGAGGCCGGTCTTGACGATGTGGCCGCCGAGCATGCAGAGCACGCCGCGCCGTTCGCGGGCAGCGCGCGCGATGGCGTCCACGACGGCGAGGAAGCTCTTCGCCTGGAGGATGGAGGGCAGCGCGCCGAGGAACGCGCGGAAGCTCCGGTCTTCACCGGGTGGCGATGCGAATGCGGCGGCCTCGACCTTGTTGGCGCGCGCGGCGACCGGGACGGTCCGGATGTCGGCCGGATCGATGGGCGGCGGACGTCGCCGTGGCGGTTCGGCGTCGCTCACGAGTCGTCGCCCTCCTCGGGGCGAGCGGGCTCGTAGCGGAGCTTGGTCCCGGGCGTGTAGCGCTCGAGGTACATCTTGAGCGAGCCGATCTTCATGCTCGCCTTGAGGTAGACGATGAGGCGCTGGTCGTCGTCGCTGAAGTGGACCTCGGCCTTGCCTTCTTCGCTGAACGCGCCCTTCGTCTTGATGATCGGCTGCACGACAATGGTCGGGATGTAGACGCCATCGACCTGCGCGCTGTCCTTGCGCAGCACCTTGACGGTCACGGGGTTGCCGCGGTCGCGCCAGTAGCGGTTGAACGTGTAGGTCCCGCCGACCTCGAGCGGCAACGTGCGCACGAAGTAGAGGAACGAGACGTCGTCGAGCGGCTGTGCCGAGAGCAGTTCGCCGGTGTCGTCAGGGTGTCCCTCGCGGGACCAGCGCATCGAGTCGGGAAAGAAATTGTAGATCCGGTGCGCCTTGTAGTTGACCTCATGGACGTTCTGGTCGAAGCGCAGGGCGGCCAGGTTCTCGACGTCGAGCCAGGACTGCGTGTTGTCATCGACGCCGAGGAACATGACGCCGCCCTTGACGCGGAACTGGAAGTGGTACGTCGGCCGGCCGCGGATGGTGTCGATACCCACGACCTCCAGCACACCCTGACCGACGGACCCGAAGACGCCCCAAGTCACCTTGTAGACCAGCTGCTCGCCGGGGCCGAACGGGACCCTGGCGACCGGGAACGGGACGGTCTCACCGAGCGCGGAGAACTGCGCGGCCGCGCCTCCGGCCACGCCGAACACGGCGAGCGCGGCGAGCAGGAACGCGCGGCGGATCTTCATTGACCTTCCCCATCCTTCTGCTGCGGGGGCGGCGCGGCGCTCTCCGCCGGCGCGTCCCCGGTTGCTTCGTTCTGCCCGCCCTCTTTCTTCGGCCGGCGGCCGCTGCGGCTCCTGCCGCCACGGCGCCGGCGCTTGGGCGGACCGTTCGTGGTCGCCTCGGCGTCGGTTCCGGCGCCATCCGGCGGCCCGGCGTCGCCGTCCGTCCGCGGCTCCGTGGCGGCGCCCTCCGTGGCGCCTTCCGTGGCCGCCGGGTTCGGGCGTTTCCTCTTCCGGGCGCCGCCTCGGCTGCCGCGGCGACGTTTCGGGGCCGGACTCGCGGCGGTCTCCCCGTCCGCGGCCGCCGGCGCCTCCGGTAGCCCGGCCGTGTCGGCCGGTCCGGTGCCGTCGTCGCCGGCGGCGGCCGGCTTCGGCTTGCGACGGGGACGCCGCGGCTTCCGCTCCTTACGTGCCGCGTCCCCCGGTTGTTCCCCTTCGGCCGGTCGGGTCCGTCGCCGTTTCGGGCGGTCGCCGGTCGCGTCCGTGGCTTTGCGGGGCGGCCGGCGGGGCGCTGTCTTGCGTTTCTCGTCGGCGCCGTTCTCGTGGCGGTGGAGGGCGGACAGGTCGCCGTGCACCTCGTCGGGCACGAGCGCGTCGGGCGCCTCGAGATCGGATGCGGCACGATCGTGGACGAATCGCCAGACCTCGCGGAGCGTGCCCAGCGGGCTGGACCGGCGCGGCCGTTGCCGCCGCTCGGGGTGCAACGTCATTTCGATGGCGTCGATACGGCGGGCGTGCGGGGCGACGGCGCCGAGCAGGGCCGCATTCGCGGTCCGCCCCTCCCAGCGCAGCAGCCGGGTGTCGGCCGCCTCATCGATCGCCTTGCGGATGCAGGCGAGCCGGATCGCGCTGAACCCGACGAGCGGTTCGGTCAGCGGTTCCGGCCACGTCTTGCGGCGAAGCAGGTTCCGGACGATCCGCTCGGTGGTCCGCTCGAGCAGGCCGGGCCGGCCGGCCGTCGCGACGGGTCCGCCCACGGCGAGGTCGGCGCCCGACTCCATCCTGCGGAGCAGCGACGGCACGTCGTCGGCGTCCTCGGAGAAGTCGGCCTGCATGATCACCACCATGTCACGCCGTGGGTAGCGCGACCGGCGGGCGGCCTCCCGGATCAGCATCTCCAGCGCGGCCGCGTACCCGCGGCGGCGATGGCTGCGCATGAGGATCAGCGGGAGGACGCGCCGGTAGGGGTCGATCACCTTCGCGGTGCCGTCCGTGGACGCGTCGTCGGCGAGAAGGATCTGGTAGTCGCGGGGGAATTCCGCCATGACCTGGCGGATTTTCCACAGCACGACGCCAGCCGTCTTTTCTTCGTTGTATACGGGAATGCAGAAGAAGATCACGGGTTGCGGGCCCCTCGTGAGGGTCGATTCCGGGACACTTGCCGGACGTGGGAACGTAGGTAGCGGCAGGCTTTTTTCAAGCCCGCTCCCCCGGCGCCGAGCTGGCGGCCGACGGTACGGGCGGCTTCGTTTTCCAGCGGCGATGGTGCCAGAGGTACTGCTCGGGCGTCTCCCGGACGGCCTGTTCCAGTCTCGCGACCCAGATCGCGGTGATCCCGTTCAGGGGCCGTTCACCGGGTTCGAACGGCGGGATCTCGATGGGCTCGATGCGGACCCGCAACGCACCGTCCGGCTCGCGGATCGGCGCGATGAAGGCGAGCGCGGCGCCCGCCCGCAGCAGGAGCACTGCGGGCCCGCGCGGCGTCGATGCCGGCCGGTTGAAGAAGGGGACGAACACGCCGGCGGCGCGGGCGTCCTGGTCGGCGATGAACACGACGACGCGGTTCTCGCGGAGCGCGCGGAGCGCCTCGCGAGGCGCCGCGTTGCGGTCGATCACTTCCATGCCGAGGCCGCGGCGAACCGCGAGGATGCGCCGGTCGAACAGCGGGTTACGCTGTCGGCGGGCGACGGCCGTGACCGGCAGGCCGGCCCGGGCCAGCGCGCCGACGCCGAGCTCCCAGTTGCCGAGGTGGCCGCCCACGAGCACCACGCCGCGCCCGTCCGCAAGGCCTCGCTCGAGGATGTCGAGCCCCTCGCACACGACGGTGCCGGGAATGTCACCCGGCTGCCGGGTGGCGAGCATCGTGTTGACCATCTCGCGGCCGAGATGGCCGTACGCCGCCGCCGCGGTCCGCCGGATCCACGCGGAGTCCCGTTCGGGGAACGCGATCCGGAGGTTCGACTCGACCTGCGGCCGGCGGATCCCCAGTGGCCGGTAGCCGAGCCGGCCGAGGCGAGCGCCGGTCCGCTGGGCAAGGTCCGGCCCGATCAGGCCGGCGGCGGCCAGGGCGAGGCCGAGCGCCGCGTCCTCCGCCCGGTCGGTGAGCCTCGGCTTCCGCTCGCTCATCCCGGGCTCGCGGTCAGCTCGCGGTAGAGCCTCACCGTGGCCGTGCCGGTCGCTTCGATCGAGAAAGCGGCCGCCCGCTTCCTCTGGCTGGCGACGACGCGCGCCCTGAGGTCCGGCTCGTTCCGGAGCCGGTTGACCGCAGCCGCGACGGCGTCCGGGTCGCCGGGCGGGAACAGGCCGATCCCGGTCTCGGCGTTCACGGGGCGCAGGATCTCGGCCGGCCCGGCGTGGTCGACGGCGAGGACGGGGATGTCGAGGACCATCGCCTCCAGGATTCGGGTCCCGAACGCCTCGCCCTCGGCCGGCGAGATCAGGACGTCGAGCTCGCGGAGTGCGGCACGTGGGTCCGTGAGTCCGCCCACCAGGCGGACGCTCGATTCGACACCGTGCGCGGCTACGGCGGCCTCGATCGCGGCCTGTTCCGGCCCGTCCCCGATGATGACCCACGCGACATCTCGCGCGCGCGCCGCGGCCTGTGGCACCAGGCGGTGGTTGCGGAAGGTGTGGAGCGAGCCGACAGCGCCGGCGAGGAACTGGTCAGGCGCAAGGGCCAGGCGGTCGCGGAGCGAGGGCACCATGGGCGGCAGGCGCCGGATTTCGTCGCCATCGATGCCGGAATGGATCACCTGGATCCGGGCGGGATCGAGGCCGCCGGAGACCAGCGCGTCCCGGACGGTGCCGGAGACAGCGACGACGCGATCGGCCCGCACCCACTGTCCGGCCCGCGACGGCGACACCTCGCGGCACGCGGCGAGAAACGGCAGGCTTCGCCAGCGCGCGGCCCAGCGGCCGGCACTCAGGGCATTGGTCGTGTGCGTGTGCACGATGTCGGCGTTGCGCGCGAAGCGGATCGCGGCCCGGCTGAAGCGAAGGCCCGCGCCCCAGCTGTGCGGCACCGCGTGGCAGGGCAAGGCGTCGGTCCGCAGCCGGGCGGCGAGCTGGCTTCCTTCCGGGGTGAGGCACAGCTGCTCGACCTTCTGAGACCGGATCTCGCGCATGAGCAGCAGGACCTGGTCCTGGCCGGCGCCCCAGTGCCTGGCGGTGTCGAGGTGCAGGACTCTCATGGCGGACCCGGGTTCGGGGAAAGTGCCAGAGAAACCTTCTGCAGCACGTCGTCGACGGTGATCCGTTCCATCCGGCCGTAGCGCGGCTCGGCCCGGCTCGGGTCCGGCGCATCGCCCGGCTCGTTGTAGCGATCGACCCAGAACCGCTCGTACGCACGGTACGGGCCAACCCGCCACGGGTTGGTGTGGCCGTACAGCCCGACGACGGGGACGTCCATCGCCCGCGCGATGTGGACCGGGCCCGTGTCCGGCGCGATCACGACGCGCGCCGCGCCCGTGAGCCAGAGCAGGCGGCGGACGCCGTCGCCGAGCGCGTTCTCGACCGCCGCCTGCGAGCCGTCCACGATCTCGCGGGCCACCGCGGTCTCGCGGGCGCCCGGCCCGCCGACCAGCACGACCTGCATGCCGAGCTCCCGGTCGAGCCGGTCCGCGAGCTCGATGTAGCGCGCCGCCGGCCAGTCCTTGCGCGGGTTGGCGGACGCGGGCACGAGCGCCGCGATCGGGCGGTCGAACCGGGCCATGAAACGCTGCTGCGCCTCGCGCTCGGCCGGCGTGAGCTCGAGCCGCCACTCGAGGCGGTCGTGCGGGATGCCGAGCCGGTCGAGAAACTCGATGAACATGTCCTGCGTGTGCGCCCGCGGCCGGACCCCGAGCCGCCGGTTGCTGAACAGCCAGACGCCGTCGCGGGTGCGGGCCCGGTCGAAGCCGAGTCGGGTGCGGGCTCCGGCGAACACGGTCGGGAACACGCTCTTGAAGTAGATATTGAAGTTGATCGCGAGATCGAACGCGTCACGGGCAAGCTGGCGGCGCAGGTCGAGCAGGCCGGCGAGACCGCTCCGCTTGTGGAAGACGACGACGCGGTCGATCGACGAGTGCCCCTCCAGGATCGGAGCCGGCATCGGCTCGACGACCCACGTGATCCGGACGTCGGGACGGGCGCGGCGAAGCGCATTCACGACCGGCAGTCCGTGGACCACATCCCCGAGCCCCGTGAGCAGCACGATGCAGACGTGGCCGCCCACCGGGATCAGCGCGGTCGCGGGCTGGGGCTGGTCGGGACGCACGGCAGGCCCGCCGGTCGCCGGACTCGTTGCGGGGCTCCGCGTCGCCATCGGCGTCGGGCTCCTCAGCCCGGGCCGCCCGCCGCGCTCACGGCCCGGCGGTCCTCGGGCAGGAACTGCAACCGGTAGAGGTTCCGGTAGAGGCCGGGCCGGTCGAGCAGCTCCTCGTGCCGGCCGCGCTGCACGACGCGGCCACCCTCGAGCACGAGGATCTGGTCCGCGTTCCGGATGGTCGAGAGACGGTGCGCGATGACGAACACGGTGCGGCCCGTGAGCAGCCGCTCGATCGCTTCCTGCACCAGCCGCTCCGACTCGGAGTCGAGTGCCGACGTCGCCTCGTCGAAGATCAGGATCGGCGGATCCCGCAGGATTGCGCGCGCAATCGCGATCCGCTGGCGCTGTCCGCCCGACAACCGCGTCGCCCGTTCGCCGAGCACCGTCTCGTAGCCCTGCGGCAGCTTCTCCACGAACTCGTGCGCGTTGGCCGCGCGGGCCGCCCGTTCGACCGCCTCGTGCGGGATGTCCTTCAGCCCGTAGGCGATGTTGGCCCGGACCGTGTCGTGGAACAGGATCGTCTCCTGCGTGACGATGCCGAAGCCGGTCCGGAGCGAGCGCGCCGAGAACTCGCGCAGGTCCACACCGTCGATCGTGATCCGGCCCGCGGTCGGGTCGTAGAACCGGGCGACCAGGTCGACCAGCGTCGTCTTGCCCGCGCCGCTCGGCCCGACCAGCGCCACGACCTCGCCCGGCCGCACCTCGAAGCTCACGTCCTCCAGCACGGGCGCGCCCGCGTCGTACTCGAAGCTCACGTCCTCGAAGCGCAACACGTCGTCGACCCCGGTGAACCGGCGCGCCTCCGGCCGCTCCTGCATGTCGACCGGCGTGTCGAGGAACTCGAACACGCGCTCGGCCGCGACCATGCCGGGCTGGATTGAGGACGGGAACTTGGCCAGCCATTTCGCCGGCGCGTACAGCTTCAGGCTGTAGCCGAGCAGCACGATGAACTGCTCGCCCGAAATCTGGGGCGGCACCGACAGCACGAGCCGCGCGCCGTACCACAGGAGCAGCACGGTGCCGATCGAGGCGAGCGTCTCGGACACCGGCGCGGCCAGCGCGCGCAGCCGCTCGTTCCGCACCACCGCCTTCAGGTACGACCGGGTCAGGTCGTGGAAGCGGCGCGACTCGTACGGCTCGGCAGCCGCCGCCTTGACCTGGCGGATCCCGCCGACCGTCTCCTGCAGGTGCGCCGTGACCTCGCCGCCGACGAAGAGGATGCGATGATCGCCGCGGCGCAGACGTCGCATCAGGCGACGCCGAGATGCCGAACATCGCCGGCAGCACGATCACGGCCGCGAGTGTCACCTTCACCGAGATCAGCATCATGAGTGCGACCGAGATCATGATCTGCATGATCGAGGTGAAGAACGTGGCCACGTTCTTGGTGACCAGCGAGCGAAGCAACTCGATGTCGCCGGTGAGCCGGGCGATGATCTGACCGGCGCGGGTGCGGCCGAAGAAGCGCAGATCCAGTTCGAGGACGTGGTCGTAGACCTGGTTCCGGATGTCGCGCGTCACCGACTGCTCGAGCTTCACGACCAGGATCGTTTTCAGGTAGTCGAACACGTTCTTGATCATGAAGACCAGGAACATGAACAGGATCAGGATGCCGAGCGTCTCCTGCGGCGGCCGGCTGAAGTCGATGACCCGGCCGATCGTGTTCTGCAGCAGCCGGTCCATCCCGTTGATCGCGGCGCCGGCACCGCCCAGCGCTCCCGCGCCACCCATTCCACCCGCGGTCAGCGTGTTGAGGAACGGGATGATCATGACGAAGCTGAACGCGTCGAACGCCGCGAAGCCGAGCGTCGCCAACGTCGCCCACGCCAGCAGCGAGCCGTACGGCCGCAGGTAGCCCAGCACCCGCTTGTACAGCAGCACGTTGCTCTGGCCGGCCGGGCCCTCGCCCGGCGGGCCGGGCCGGCTCTCTCCGGTCACGCCGTCCGTCCGGTCGCGCGCGGTGTCATGACCGCCACGGGCAGGATCATCTCCTCGGGGCTCACGCCACCGTGCAGGAAGGAGCCGCGGTACCGCGCCTGGTACTCGCGGAGCTTCGTTGGATATACGAAGAAGTAGTCCTCCAGGGCCAGCAGGTAGTTGGTCGTCATGCGGCCGGGCGGGAAGCGGAGCTCGGCCTCGTCGCGCACCGAGTAGACCACTTCCGGCAGCTGCGCGCGCAGGTCGAGGCCGAACTTGTAGCGCAGGTTGCTCGTCGCATCGCGACGGGCGTAGATCGTGACCGGCCGCTCGCACAGGATCGAGCCGTGGTCCGTGGTCAGCACCGTCGTGATGCCGCGAGCCGCCGCCTCCCGCAGGATCCGGTACGCGCTCGACCGCTCGAACCACTGTCGCGTCAACGCTCGGAGCCCCGGCACGTCGCGCGCGACCTCCAGCAGGATCGCCGACTCGCTCCGGCCGTGCGTCAGCAGGTCCACGAAGTTGTAGACGACCGCGACCACGCCCTCGCCGCCGAGCGCGCCCCGGACCCGGCCCACGAGGTCCTCGCCCTCCGCGTCGGTGAACACCTTCTCGTAGTAGACGGGCACGTCGCGGCCGACGAGCCGGCGCAGCTGGTCGCGCAGCAGCTCGTCCTCGAACCCGTTCAGGCTGCCTTCTTCCGTGCCCCACCAGTCCGGGTGGCCCTTTGCGAGGGTGTCCGGATAGTCGCCGCTGAAGATCGCGTTCCGCGAGTACGGCGTGGCGGTCGGCAGGATGCTGGCGTAGAGCGACTCCTCGATGTCGAACAGGGCGCCGAGCAGCGGCCGGATCATGCGCCACTGGTCGAGGCGCATGCAGTCGATGATGACGAACAGCACCGGGCCGGAGCCGAGCCGGGGCACGAGGTGGCGGGACACGATGTCGATCGAGAGCGGCGGCCGGTCCGCCTGCGCATCCGCCGTCCACTCGCCGTAGTGCCGCGACACGTAGATCCCGTACTCGCGCCGGAGCTCCGCCAGCAGCTGCGTGACCGACTCGACCAGCCCCGCCTCGCCCGCGTCGTGCAGCCGCAGCTCCCAGTCCGTCAACTCGTTGTACAGCGCGAAGAAGTGCTGCCAGTGCGACGCCTCGTGCCGCATCATCGTGAGCTGGCCGTAGCGCGCCGCGAAATCCTGCGCGATCCGCTGCTGCAGCAGTTGCGCGCCTTCGAGCAGCCGCGTCACCACCGACAGCACCTGCCGCGGCGTCGCAGGCTTCACAAGGTACTCGTCCACGCGCCGCCCGATCGCCTCGACCAGCGTCCGGTCCTCCTCGGACTTGGTCACCATCACGACCCGCGCGTGAGGCTCCTCCCGGCGCAGCTCGGAGAGCACATCCAGCCCCCGCCGCCCCGGCATTCTGCTCGTCCAGCAGCACCAGGTCGTACGACTGCCCCCGCGCCATCGCCAGCGCGTCATCGCCGTTCGTCGTCGTGTCCACCTCGTAGCCGCGCTGCCGCAGGAACAGCAGGTGCGGCTCGAACAGCTCGACCTCGTCGTCGATCCAGAGGATGCGTTTGGGCGTGGCGGTCGTCATGGTTTGGTACTACACCGTTGGTTCCTGGAACGGACGCGGGTGGCGGGAGCGGAGGCGGAGGCGTTTGCGGGGCCGGGAGCGGGGGCGGCGGGAGCGGGGGGGCGTACGACTCCCACCCGCCCCACACCACCCGCCCCACCACCCGCCCCACGTCGCCCGCCCCTCGTCGCCCGCCTCACGTCGCCCGCCTCACGTCGCCCGCCATCCCACCCCGCGGATACGTCTGCAGCGCGTACGCCACCTTCTCGACCACGTCATCGACCCCGACCCTCGCCATCCCGCCCTCCCGGTACCGCATACTACAGGGATACCGCTCCCCGGGGTACGCCGCGTACCCGTCCACGATGAGGTCTGTGAACCTGCGATACGGCCCGTACCGGATCGGGTTGGTGTAGCCGAACAGCCCGACGACGGGGACGTCGAGTGCGCGCGCGATGTGGAGCGGGCCGGTGTCGGGGCTGATCGCGATGCGGCTGCCGTCGAGCAGCCAGACGAGGCGGCGCACGTCGTCGCCGAGCGCGTCCACCACGCTCGCCTTCGTCGCACTCAGGATCCGGTCGGCTGCCTCCCGCTCGATCGCGCTCGGGCCACCGACCAGCACGGGCTGCAGGCCGTGGTCCGCCTCGATCCGCTCGAGCACCCGCGCGTACCTCTCGGGCAGCCAGTTCTTGCCCGGCTTGCTCGTGCCCACGACCACCGCGCACACGGGCCGGTCGAGCCGCTCGAAGAACGCCCGCTGCTTCGACCGTTCCTCGTCGCTCGGCTCCAGCTTCCATTCGACGGGCGCAGGATCCACGCCGAGGTACTCGAGGAACTCGAAGTACTGGTCCTGCACGTGGCCGACGGGACGCGGCGGGATCCGGTGCGTCGAGAACAGCCAGTTCAGGTCTCGGGCGCGGGCGCGGTCGAAGCCGAGCTTCATGGTGGCGGGTGCGAGTGCCGCGATCAGGCCGGCCTTGAAGTAGACCTGGAGCGCGAGCGCGAGGTCGTAGCGCTGGCCGTGGAACCGCTCGCGCAGCTCCGCGTACGAGCGCCACGCGGACAGCCCGCGACGCCGGTGGAACGGGATGAAGGTGTCCACTGCGGGATGCCCACGCACCAGGGCGAGCGGCACCGGTTGGATGACCCACGTGATACGCGCGTCCGGCCACGTCCGCTTCAGCGCGTTGACCACCGGCAGCACGTGCACCGCATCGCCGAGCGCACTCAGCATCACGACCAGGATCGACCGAGGCGGATCGATGGACGGCGCCTCGACTCCCGCGAGCCGGCCCGGCCCCTCAGCCATCGAGCGCCTCGCCGAACGCCTTCAGCGCCGCCTCCCCCACCGTCGTGCCGTACCGCGCCTCCAGCTTCAGCCGCGACCGGTGCAGCCGCTGCAGCATCGCGTGCACGCGCAGCGGCGAGATGCGCCTGACGAGCCGCGCCCCATCCAGATCCAGCAGATACGCCCGCACCCCCCCGCTCCCGCCGCTCCCGCCGCTCCCGCTCCCGGTCCCGCCAACGCCTCCGCCTCCGCTCCCGCCTCCCGCAATCACCACGATGTTCCGCAGGTTCAGGTCCGGATGCACGACGCCCGCGTCGAACGCCGCGCGGAGCAGCCGTCCCGCCGCGCGCCACGCCTCGGCGCGCTCCGTTTCGTCGCCCCGGTCGTCGCCCAGTGTGAGGTCGGCGAGGTCGCGCCCGTCAGGGATGCGCGCAGTCGCGATGTCGGCGCGGTAGAACGGACCGGAAGGATAGACGACGAAGGCGCGGATCTCGGGCGTGGCGACGCCGCGGGCGCGGACCCGGTCGCTCACGTCCGCCTCGCGGACCGGCCGGGACTCGCCGGCCCGGACATAGCGGTCGCCGAGCAGAGGCGCGGCGACGGCACCGCCCCGCACGTAGTGGCGGACCACCCACTCCCCATCGGGAGCGCGCACCGTGAACGCCGGGACGCGGCCGCGGAGCGCCGCGCCGCCGGCCGCCCGCGCGAACGCGTGCAGCGAGCCGGCCGCGCTCACCGCACCAGTCGCGAATTCCAGCACGTCGGGCCGCGCGGCGACCCGGGCGCCGGGCAGCTCCGCAAGTTCGAATCCGGCAGGGATCCGCACCGCGGCGCCGGCGCCTTCAGCGCGAACGGTAGACGCCGACGTGGAGCGGCGGATCGATCGTGTACTCGAACGACACCCGGTTCGGCCCGGACGCCGCCGCCGTCAGCTGTCGCCCCCGCGTCTTCGGGTAGTGCACGCCGGGCTCGTCCTCGATCATCAGCAACTCGTCCTCGCCGAGGCTCGCCTCGAACGCGGCCAGCTGCTCGCGGAGTACCTCCAGCACCGCGCGCTCGACCTGGTTCTGGACCTGGCCCTGCGACGTCGACGTGATCTCGCGCCCACCCTTCCGAACGTATTGCTGCTCGAACTCGTCCGCGCCCATCGACCATTCCCCCCGCACGAACCCGACCTCCGTCATCGCGTGGGCATCGAAGTTGGGCGTGACGCTCTGGATATTCTTGCCGTACCGACGAACGATCATGTTTTTCGCCTCCGTGGTTCGGGCGGACAAGATGGGCCGGAAAACCCGCGATGGGTAGGGTGGGGGATTGGATTCGGGGGGCGGGGGCGGAGGCGGAGGCGTTTGCGGGACCGGGTGCGGGTGCGGCGGGTGCGGGCCCTGGGGGTACGTGCACGGTCCTCCCGCCCCACGACCCGGCCCCTCGTCGCCCGCTTCTCAGAGCACGATGGTATACCGGAACCACTCCGCGATGATGCGCCCGCCGCGCCGCGCCGGATCAAACACCCACTCGGCGGCCTGCTTCTTGAGGCGGTCATCGAAGCCGTGGTCGCCGGTGCTCGGGTCCAGCCGGGTCGAGTCGGCGACGACCTTGCCTTTCACGTCGACGTACACCCACACGTCGACCTCCTTGCCCTTGACCTTGCCGGGTCGGTCGGAGGGCGGGAGGATCAGGCCTCGAGGCGATGGCGGCAGCACCCGGAATCGGCCGGATTCACCCGTCCCGCCGTCGCCGCGACCGGTCCCACCCTCGATGCCGGCGCCCTGCCCGGCGCCGAGGCCCTGGGCCGCCGAGGTCAGGCCCTCGCCCAGGATCGAGGCCACCGTGAGTTGTGGCTTCGGGTCCTCGATCTTTATCAGGGGCTCGGGAACGATCTTCTCGGTCGGGATCGGAATCGGTTGCGGTGTCGCGATTTCCGGCACGGCCCGCGGCGGGGTCGGACGCAGGTTCACGATCTGGCTCCCGCCCCCTGCAGCGGCCTTGTCATCGCCCGACCGTGGACCGGCGGCCGAGAACGGCGATTCGGGCACGAGGATCGCCGAGCGGAACATGAACAGGACCATGAGGTGCAGCACGACCGAAATCAGCAACGCCGTACCCATGATGCGGCGGTGCCGATAGTCGTAGAAGCGCGCCGTTCTCTGAATCGGTCGTTTCATGGCAAACGCGGGTCCTCGCCCATCCTGCTTTGTACCGCGCGAACCCCTCCGATGTTCGGTCCGTCGTATCCGCGATGTCGCCTTTCTTCTCACTACGGTCGCGACCTGCCCCCTGTTTCCTTCGGCCGCCCGCCGAGCAGGGGAACGGGATCTTCCGGTCGCCCCCGTCGCAGAATCTCGAAATGCAGGTGCGGACCGGACGCGTTGCCGCTCTGCCCCGAGAGCCCGATGCGTTGTCCACCCTCGACGCGCTCGCCCACCCGCACATCGATGCGTGAGAGGTGACCGTAGAGGGAACGCGTGTGGCCGCCATGATCGAGGATCACGACGAGGCCGTAGTCGCCGAGCGTTCCCGCGAACGCGACGGTCCCTGCCTTCATGGCGGCAATTGGCGTGCCGACCGGAACCCCGATGTCGACACCCTCGTGGATCCCCGGCAGGATCCCCCGGAATCGGATCCCGTACGGTGACGTGATCGTCCCCTGCACCGGCCAGTGCGGAAGCGCGCACCCCGCGAGCGCCGCAAGGAGCCCCACAACGAATACGCCGGGCCTGCCGCGACGGCCGTTGCGGCGGCGGCGGCCGTTCCCGCCGTTCCCGCCGTCCCCGCCGTTCCCGCCGTCCCCGCCGTTCCCGCCGCCCCCGCTCCCCCTCCCGCTCACGCCTCCGCCTCCGCTCCCGCCACCCGCATCCCCCCCGGGTTGCCACGCGCGGATTGCCGCAAATAGCTTCGACCTGAGGCCATACACTCCGTTGCGTCCGGCATCACACCGTCCCGCACGTTGAAACCGGTCGCTCCAGAATCGTGAATGAGGTCCGGAGGGGCCATGGCGACGAGCAAGAAGAAGGGCAGCAGACGTGGTGGCCGCATTCCGCTCCGGCCGGCGCCGAAGGGCCGGCGTGTGGATCCGGCGGCCCTTGCCGAAGTGCGCGAGCTGCTGGGCGATGCGCCGCGCCGGCCCGACCTGCTGATCGAGCACCTGCACAAAATCCAGGACGCGTACGGCCGGCTGAGCACCGCGCACCTGGCCGCGCTCGCGTTCGACATGGGACTCGCCATGACGGAAGTCTACGAGGTGGCGAGCTTCTACCACCACTTCGACATGGTGCGGGACGGCGAGGCGGCGCCGGCGCGCGTGACCGTGCGCGTCTGCGAGTCGATCGCGTGCGCAATGGCCGGCTCGGCCGGATTGCTCGAATCGCTGAAGCGACTCGGCCTCGACGATGTGCGCGTGGTGGCCGCGCCCTGCGTGGGCCGTTGCGACCGGGCGCCGGTCGCCGTGGTCGGGCGGAACCCGGTGCTCCGCGCCTCGACGGAGTCGGTGGCGGACGCGGTCGCCGGATCCAGAACGGAGCCCGCGCTGCCCGCCGCCATCGACTACGATGGGTACCGCGAGACGGGCGGCTATGCCCAGCTCCGGCGCGTGGTCGAGGGCGAGCGTCCGCTCGAGGATGTGTTGTCGGAGGTCGACGCATCGGGGCTTCGCGGCCTCGGCGGCGCCGGGTTCCCGTCCTCGCGGAAATGGCGGTTCGTGCGCGCCGAGCCAGGCCCGCGCGTCGTCGCACTCAATGCGGATGAGGGCGAGCCGGGCACCTTCAAGGATCGGCACGTCCTGGAGACGGATCCGCACCGCGTGCTCGAAGGCGTGCTGATCGCGGCCTGGGCTGTGGACGCGGCCGACGTGTTCATCTACCTGCGCGATGAGTACGCGGCGATCCGGGCGCTGCTCACACGAGAGATCGCGGCGCTCGAGGCGGACCCGCCGTGCGCGCTGCCGCGGATCCACCTGCGGCGCGGCGCGGGCGCCTACATCTGCGGTGAGGAGACGTCGCTCATCGAGTCGCTCGAGGGCAAGCGTGGCGAGCCCCGGCTCAGGCCGCCGTTCCCCGCGCAGTTCGGCGTGTTCGGCCGGCCGACGCTGGTCCAGAACGTGGAGACCATGTTCTGGCTGCGCGACATCCTCGAGCACGGCGGTGAGGGTTTCGCGGAGCAGGGCGTACGCGGGCACAAGGGCGTGCGCTTCTTCTCGGTGAGCGGCCGCGTGCAGCGGCCGGGCGTCTACCTCGCTCCCAACGGCACGACACTGCGCGAGCTGGTCGAGGAGCACGCCGGCGGGATGCTGCCGGGCCACGAGCTGTACGCGTTCCTGCCGGGCGGGGCGTCGGGCGGGATCCTGCCGGCGAGCCTGGCGGACGAGCCGCTCGACTTCGACGTGCTGGCGAAGTACGACGCGTTCATCGGCTCGGCCGCGATCATCGTGCTGTCGGACAAGGACAGCGCGAAGCAGGCGGCACACAACCTGATGCACTTCTTCGCGCACGAGTCGTGCGGCAAGTGTACGCCGTGCCGTACGGGCACGGCGAAGTCGGAGACGCTGATGGCCAAGCCGCGCTGGGACCTGCCTCTGCTGCAGGACCTGGCGCGCTGCATGATGGACGCATCGATCTGCGGACTCGGCCAGGCGGCGCCCAACGGAATGCGCAGCGTAGTGAAGTTCTTTCCGCAGGAGCTGGATGCATGAGCCGGACTCGAGCGAACCCGGAACCCGTCGCCACGAGCGGCTTCTCCAAGTCGCCACCCGCTATCACGAAGAACTGGGGCGGCTCGATCCACGGCCGGCCGGTGCCGGGCGTGAACCAGCCGCGGAACGCGGAACCCGTCTCCTTCTTCCTCGATGGCGACGAGGTGACGGCCGCGCCCGGTGAGACGATCCTCCAGGCGGCGAAGCGGCACGGCGTCGAGATCCCGCACCTCTGCTACACGGAAGGCATGCGCGCGGACGGCAACTGCCGCGCGTGCATGGTCGAGGTCGAGGGCGAGCGCGTGCTCGCCCCCTCGTGCTGCCGCGCGCCGACGCCGGGCATGAAGGTGAGCGCGCGTAGCGACCGCGCCCGCCACGCACAGCGCACCGTGGTCGAGCTGCTGCTCGCCGACGCGCCGCACCCGCCGCACTCGCCCGATTCCGAGCTGACGCAGTGGGCGACCGCGCTCGGCGTCGCGCGCTCCCGATTCCCGGCGCGCCACCAGCCGGAGCCCGATTTCTCGCACCCGGCCATCGCGGTCCGGCTGGACGCGTGCATCCAGTGCACGCGCTGCATCCGCGCTTGCCGCGAGGTGCAGGTCAACGACGTGATCGGCTACGCCGGCCGCGGCGCCGACGCGCGCATCATCTTCGACCTCGACGATGCGATGGGCGCGAGCACGTGCGTCGCCTGCGGCGAATGCGTGCAGGCCTGCCCGACCGGCGCGCTGCTCGAGGCGGCGGCGATGCTGAACGTCCCGACGGGCAACGGCCCGAGTGCGACGCGCACCCCGAGCGGCCTCTCCGGCAACGGCAGCAAGGCCGAGTCCCGCACGGGCGCCGTCACGGCCACCGCGGCCGCGACCCGCACCGTGCCCTCGCTCTGCCCGTACTGCGGCGTCGGCTGCCAGACCACGTTCCACGTCGCCGACAACCGGATCACGTCGGTCGACGGCCGGAACGGTCCGGCCAACTGGGGCCGGCTCTGCGTGAAGGGCCGCTTTGGCATGGACTACGTCCACCACCCGCAGCGGCTGCTGACGCCGTTGGTCCGGCGTGATGGCGTCGCCAAGGACCCGGTCAACCTGGTCGATCCGGGCAATCCCTGGTCGGCGTTCCGCGAGGCGACGTGGGAGGAGGCCCTCGATCGGGCGGCGGCCGGACTGAAGCGCACCTTCGAGGAGCACGGCCCCTCGGCCATGGCAGGATTCGGCTCCGCGAAGGGCAGCAACGAGGAGGCCTACCTCTTCCAGAAGCTGATCCGCGCCGGGTTCAAGACCAACAACGTCGACCACTGCACCCGTCTCTGCCACGCGTCGTCGGTCGCCGCGCTCATGGAATGCCTCTCGAGCGGCGCCGTCTCGAACCAGGTCAGCGACGTGCAGTATGCCGACTGCTTCATCGTGATCGGCTCGAACCCGACCGTGAACCACCCGGTCGCCGCGACCTTCATGAAGAACGCGATCGAGCGCGGCGCGAAGCTGATCCTGATCGACCCGCGTCGCACCGAGCTCGCCCGCCTCGCCACGCACGTGCTGCAGTTCAACCCGGACACGGACGTGGCGCTGCTCAACGCGATGATGCACGTCATCATCGAGGAGGACCTGATCGACCGCGACTTCATCGAGCGCCGGACCCACGGCTTCGAAGACGTCGCACGGACTGTGAAAGCCTACAGTCCGGAAGCGATGGCGCCCGTCACCGGCGTGCCCGCGGAGACGATCCGGGCAGCGGCACGGCTGTACGCCGGGTCGAACGCGTCGATGATCTTCTGGGGCATGGGCATCTCGCAGCACGTGCACGGCACGGACAACGCGCGCTGCCTGATCTCGCTCGCGCTCATGACCGGGCAGGTCGGCCGGCGCGGCTCGGGACTCCATCCGCTGCGCGGCCAGAACAACGTGCAGGGCGCCTCGGACATGGGGCTCATCCCCATGGTCTACCCGGACTACAAGTCGTGCGACGACGCCGGCGTGCGCGCGACCTTCGAGAAGCTCTGGGGCGTGGACGGCCTCGACCCGAAGAGCGGACTCACGGTCGTCGAGATCATGAGGGCGGCGAAACGCCGAGAGATCCGCGCGATGTACGTAATGGGCGAGAACCCGGCGATGTCGGACCCGGACGTGCAGCACGTGCGCGAGGCGCTGGCGAAGCTCGACTGTCTGGTCGTGCAGGACCTGTTCCTCACCGAGACCGCGTCGTTCGCCGACGTGGTGCTGCCGGCGTCCGCGTTCCCCGAGAAGACGGGCACGTTCACGAACACGGACCGGCGCGTGCAGCTCGGCCGCAAGGCGCTCGACACGCCGGGCGACGCGCGCCAGGACCTCTGGATTACGCAGGAGCTGGCGAAACGGATCGGCCTCGACTGGAGCTACAGCGGCCCGCGCGAGGTGTGGGCCGAGATCCGGAAGGCGGTGCCGAGTTGCGCCGGCATCACGTGGGAGCGGCTGGAAGCCGAGAGCACGGTCACGTACCCGTGCCGGAACGAGGGCGATCCGGGCGAGGAGGTCATCTTCGCCGAGAAGTTCCCCACGCCCGACGGGCGCGGGAAGATGGTGCCGGCCGAGTACGGCCTCGCGGAGGGCGACGAGCCGCCGGACGAGGAGTACCCGCATGTGCTCATCACCGGCCGTATCCTCGAGCACTGGCATACGGGCGCGATGACGCGGCGCGCGACCGTGCTCGACGAGATCGAGCCGGTCCCCACCGTCGCGATCCATCCGGACGACGTCGCCGCGCTCGGGCTCCACGATGGCGAGCCCGCACGCCTCACGACGCGGCGCGGCACGATCGTCGCCCAGACGCGCGCCGACATGGCCGTGCCGCGCGGCGCCGTGTTCATCCCGTTCGCGTTCGTCGAGGCCGCGGCCAACACGCTCACGAACCCGGCGCTCGACCCGTTCGGCAAGATCCCGGAGTTCAAGTACTGTGGCGTCCGGGTGGAGAAATCGGACGAACCGGTGGCGACCGCCGGGTACGGCGTCGCCGGTGCCGCTACCAACGACTGAGCCGATTCCCCCCCGGCGGGGACCGGCGGGAGCGCTTCGAGACATGTCGGAACAGGAACCGATCGAGGCGACGCGGACTGATTCCGCGCTGATGACATTGGTGCAGGTCGATTTCCGCTGCGCGCCCGATCCCGGCTCCATCGGTGAAGCGATGGGCCGTGCGCTCGAGACGCTCGGCCGGTTCGTCGGGACGAACGGGCTCGCGCCCGGCGGCCCGCCGCGCGCGATCTACAACGCCTACGGCCCCGAAGGCGTGGACGTGACCGTCGCCATTCCGATCGAAACGCCCGCGGCACCGATCCCCGCCGGCGGCGACGTGCGCGTCGCACTCCTGCCCGCCACGCGCACGCTCCGCTTCACCCACAAGGGACCGTACAGCGGTCTCGCGACGACCTACGGCCGGATCACGCAGCACCTCATCGAGTCGGGGATGATGGAGAACGAGGAGGGCTGGTCGCAGTTCATGCCGATGTGGGAGGAGTACACCAATGATCCACGGACGACGGCGGAGGCGGAACTGGTGACGCACATACACCTGCCGCTGGTCTGAACGGCGGGTGACGAACGACGGGTCATGACGGCGCGGGAGCCCGGCGTCAGCCGGGCGGAGCGGTGTCCGGCGCCTCTCCCAAGCGACCCGTGCATTGCGCCTGCGCCGCCAGCGTGGTTACCATTGTTATAACCATGCTGGAAAGTCAGGAGGCGAACCGTGACCCGGAAGACCACCATTCGAGCCATCGGCAACTCGGCCGGCACCACCATCCCCAAGGCCATGCTGGAGCGGTACCACCTGACCGAAGGGGATGCCGTGAATCTCGTCGAGACCGCGGACGGGATCCTGATCACGCCCTACGATCCGAGCTTCACGGATGCCATGGAACTCTACGAGGAAGGCGCCCGGAAGTACCGCAAGGCCATGCGCGAGTTGTCGCGGTGATTCGACGCCGGAAGGAGCCGCGGTGGTTGGATCACGCCATGGTCGTCGCCATCCACGCGGATCAGATCCGACAACACGGTGGGTTGCAGGGGATCCGGGATCCGGCCCACCTGGAATCGGCGCTGGACCGGGCCCGGAACCGGTGGTCGTACGAGCCGGAAGTAGAGCTCGCGGGCCGGGCCGGGAATTACGGATATGGGTTGACTCGAAACCATCCGTTCGCGGACGGCAACAAGCGCACCGGGTTCCAGGTCATGTATGTATTCCTGGGGTTGAACGGGTGGCAGATCCAGGCAACGGATGAAGAAGTTGTCCAGCTCATGGAGGGCGTCGCGGCCGGATCTGTGACGGAGCCTGCGCTGGCGGCCTGGCTGGGTGACCACATGGCCAGACGGAGGACGCGCTAATGAAGAGCGGACCCGCAGGGCCGGCAGCCTGCCCTGCTGCGTCTAGCCGGCTGGGTTCATGTAACGCGGCCTGCGGCCGCTACCGCCACAGGCCGTGAAAGGGGTCGCTTGGGAAAGGTGGCGGACACTCCTTTCGCAGTATGCACGGACCCTGACGGGCCTCAGGATCCGCCCGGCTCGAAGCGCTCGACCTTGTCGAGCCCGTTGTGCGGCGACAGGGTCTGCGCCGCGCCGCCGACCGCGTAGATCGCCCCGTCCAGCGCCGCACAGGAAAGGCCGAAGCGCGCGGTCGGCATCGACGGCTCACTCGTCCACGAATCGGTGGCGGGGTCGTATGCCTCGACGATCGCGTTGACGGTGCCGGCCGTACGGCCCCCGCTCGCGCCGCCGATCACGTAGATCCTGCCGCCGACGACGCCGCTACAGGCCGCCGACCGCGGCGCCGGCATGTCTGCACCGCGCGTCCAGGAGTCGGTCGCCGGGTCGTAGACCTCGACCGCCGCGAGGCCCGTCGCCGGATCCGGGCCACCGCCAATGGCGTAGAGCTTTCCGCCCACCGCTTCGAGAGCGATCAGCAAACGCACGGTCGGCATGTCCGCCTTCGACGTCCACGTGTCGGTCGCCGGGTCGTACGCCTCCACCGTCCGGACTACGGTCGAGTTGTCCGGCGTCCCGCCCACGACGTAGATGATGCCGTTGACCGCGGCGGCGGCGACGGCAAGGCGCGGTGTCGGCATCGGGGCCCGGGCGGCCCACGTGTCGGCCGCCGGATCGTACGCCTCGACCGTCCCCAGGCCCGGCGCGCCGACGCCGGTGTGGCCACCGATCACGTAGACCCGGCCGTTCACGGTCGCCGCGCTCGTCCAGCGCCGGCCCGTCGGCATCGGCGACTTCGCCGTCCACGTGTCCGTCGCCGGGTCGTACGCCTCCACCACCGTCCTGCCCGGATCGTCCGCTTTCGCGTAGCCGCCGATCGCGTACAGCTCGCCGCCCGCCACGGCAGTCGCCAGGCCGAGCCGGGCCGTCGGCAGATCGGCGGCCGCGTGCCAGGCAAGAGGCGAGCACGTGATCACGAACGCCGCCACTACCGTCGCACCCGCCGATACCGCCAACTGCCGAGCTGCCATGCCCTCCAACGCGCAGTTCGATGCCACCCCGACCAGCGAAACGATGACGTCACCCGCGGGCAGACCGCCTACCGTCACCTGCGCGTTCGCCTCGATCGCCCGCACGCTGTCGCCGACCAACACGGTATACCCATCCGGATCGATGTCGGCGCCCGCCGTCGCCACGCTCACCCGCACCATCCCCGGCTCCGGCGGCGCGGCCGGACTGCCGCCGCCGCACGCGGCCGGTACGAGAAGGACCGCCGCCGCCAGGGCGAATCGAACGGCTCGTCGCACGTTCAATGCGCCCCCCGCGAACGTCGCACCAGCGGCCACATGCCGGCGGGACCGTGACGCCGCGCCGATGCCGCATACCGGATCCGGCCCTCGAACCGGATCAGCGAGCGGCCATCACCCAACTGCTGGCTGTCCACACACTCGCCATCGCCACGCGCACCCGCGAAACGCCCCGTCCCGCCCGTGATCCGCCACGTGCACGAGAGATCTGCGTTCGGCGGCGCCGGGTCCGCGCTCGCCGAGCCTTCGAACTCGCCCCACACCCGGTCCCCGTTCGCCGATGTGAACGTGAACTCGCCCAGCGTCAACAAGAGCGTCGAGAAATCGACGCAGTTGCTTTCCGTTTCCGTGATCTGCCCGAGGTGCGTCGCATGCCCCTCACCCGTCGCCCGCGTCGCGGCGTTCGCCGGCCCCGTCGCACACCGGTTCGGGTAGCCATATTCTCCCGGTACCAGCAGCACCGGCGTGATGATGTACTCGGCCCTGAAGGGAACCGGGCGCCCCGCATTCGCCGCCATGACCGCGTCCGCCGCGGCTACCGGCGAGGGCCCTACCGGCCCGCCATCCTGGCAGGCCGTGGCGAACGCCAGCAGCACCGCCACCGAACCCACCGGCACAACCGACCACCTGCCGGAAACACCCATGGTTCGCCCTCCTCTCGTGCGGTCCCGACCCGGCCGGTCCCATCACCCTTCCGGCCGGCCCTTGCGGCACGATAGTCCCGCCCCCGTGTACGGAGCGTTACTCGGAAGGCCCTTTGAGGTAACGACACCCCGTCCCGGGGGAGAAAGGCGAGGTGGACTGCGTGGCGGAGACCGGCGCATTCGAGCTGACGACGCTGGGGCCGATCGGACTGGTCGGTCCGGATGCGGCGGGGTGCGCCCGGGTGCTGTCGCAGTCGAAGCAGGTGGCGATTCTGGCGTACCT
Source organism: uncultured Gemmatimonadales bacterium (assembly GCA_963786235.1). Lineage (GTDB taxonomy): Bacteria > Gemmatimonadota > Gemmatimonadetes > Longimicrobiales > RSA9 > CAWAYJ01. Next base: position 90,766 of record CAWAYJ010000003.1, on the reverse strand, counting down.
GGCGGCGCGGCCGTCGGGAGAGCGGGTGAGCCGGGACCGGATCCTTGCGACGTTCTGGCCGGAGTCGTCGATGACGCGGGCGAGGGGGAGTCTGCGGACGGCGCTGCACCGGCTTCGCCGGGATCTGGGCCCGGCCCTGATCGTGGCGTCCGGGGAGCGGGTCGGGATCGCGCCGGAGGCATTGTCCTGTGACGCGTCCCGGTTGCTCGGCAATTGGGAGGACGCCTCGCCGGAGTCGCTTCTGGGATTGTACCGGGGCGAGTTTCTGGATGGGCTGCACCTCGGCGGCGCACCGGACTTCGAGCGGTGGGTGGACCGGATGCGGGCGGCGCTGCGGGCGCGGGTTACGGAGCTGGCGTGGATGCTATCGGCGCGTGCGGAGTCTGCGGGCGAGTGGATCACGGCGGCGCGTCACGCCCGGCGCGCGGCGGACCTTGCGGTGGATGTGGAGGGAGCGACGCAGCGGCTGATCGGGTTGCTGGACCGTGCGGGTGACCGTGCGGCGGCGGTCGCGGCGTACGAGCGGCTGGCGTCGGAGTTGGAGCGGGAGTACGGACTCGCGCCGTCGCCGGAGACGGTGGCGCTGATCGCGGCGGTCCGGAAGCGAGTGGCGGTCGGTCGCCCAGGTTCGACGCCATCGCCGCCGGCTGCGGAACGGGGGCCGCGCGTACTCGCGGTACTGCCCTTCGCGGACCTGAGCGGTGGCGCGGGCGCCTACCTTGCGCAGGGCCTGTCGGAGGATCTGCTGACGGCGCTGTCGCCGATGCACGATGCCCGGGTAATCTCGCGCACGTCGGTGCGCCGGTTCGCGTCGAGCCCGCCCGCGTCGATGCGTGCGGTGCGCGAGCAGCTGGGCGCGGACGTCGTCGTCGAGGGCAGCGTGCAGGTGCACGAAGGGCGCTGCCGGATCACGGTTCAGCTGATCGACGCGCGCCGGGACGAGCACCTCTGGGCGGAGACGTACGATCGCGCGCTGACGGACGTGTTCGAGGTGCAGAGCGATGTGGCGCTCCGGATCGCGCGGGCGTTGCAGGCGGAGCTGTCACCGCGGGAGCACGCTCGGCTTCGGCGTCCGGCGGCGACGACACCGCGTGCGTGGCAGCTGTACCTGAAGGGACGCGAGCTGTGGAGCCGGCGGAACGCGCGCGACACCGAGCGTGCGGCGGCGCTGTTCGAGCGGACACTCGAGATCGACGACGGGTTCGCGCCGGCGTGGGCGGGGCTGGCAGACGTGCGGATGGCGCGCGCGCTGTTCGGGAGCGCGTCGCTGGCGGAGGCGCGGCGGGGTGCGCACGAAGCGATCGAGCGCGCGCTCGCCATCGATCCCGAGTCGGGCGAAGCGCGGGCAACGCTGGGGCTGATCCTGACCTTCTTCGACCGCGACCGGGCCGGCGCGGGCCGCGAGTACCGCCGCGCGGTGGAGCTCAGCCCGGGCTATGCGAGTGCGCATTGCTGGTACGGGAACTGGCTGTGTCTCTACGAGCGTCGAGACGACGGCCTCGCCGAGCTGGCAACGGCGGTGGACCTCGATCCGCTCTCGCCCGTGGTCAGCGACAGCCTGGCGCTCGCGCTGCTGCACGTCGGCAGGCAGGCCGATGCGGAGTCGCAGTTCCGCCAGACACTGGAACTGGATCCGGGCTTCTGGCGCGCACGCTTCGGACTCGCGGTCAGCCTCGGCATGCGCGGCGACCGCAGCGTGGCGGCGGCCGAGCTGGTCGAGGTCTGGAAGGCGGGCGGCTGGGGTGCGGACCCGCGCGCGGCCGCGGAAGCGGCGCGCCTGCTCGATCGCGATGCGCGCGCCGCGCTGGAGCACCTGCTCGGCAGTTCCCGCTCGACCGCCGGCAGCGGCTCGATCCGGATGGTCGAGATCGTGCTGCTGATGCTGCTCGGCCGCGACGACGACGTGATCGCCGCGCTCGAGGCGGCGCGCGAGGCCCCGTGGACCGGCTTCCTCATCCTCTACGCACCGGTCCTCGACCCCCTGGCGGCGCGGCCGCGCTTCCGCCGCGCGATGGAGGACATCCGGCTCCTGCTGCCGCGGTGGAAAGGTCGGGCTGACCCGACATCGTCGTAGCGCAGGAGATGCGCATCGCCCTTGCCGCCGAACAGGCTCGCGATCCGGCCGAACAGGCCCTTCCGCTGGTTCGCGCGGAACGAGAGTTCCACCGTGAACGCGGTGTCCGCCGGCTGGTTGTAGATCTCGAAGTAGACGTGCATCGGCTGGCCGGCGGTGAACACACGGCCCGGCAATAGCGAGAGTCCGACCTCGCCGCGGTGCCAGCCGCCGGAATCGGCAGTCGCGATCACGAGCGTGCTCAGCATGAGCGAGTCGCCGCGGAAGTCCGGGATCTCGAGTGGCCCGCCGGCCATCCGCGAGTTGCCGCTCACCTCGTCCGTCACGACGAGCCGGTACTCCGTGCGCGGCATCGGCGTGACCTCCGTCGTGATGTACTCGCGGATCGCGTCACCCGGCCCGAGCGCGCGGCCCGGCCGGGTCCGGTCAATGGTGCGCGCCCGCTCGATGGTGCGGCGGACCGTGTCGGCCAGGGTCAGGTCGGTCCGGCTGCTGTAGATCGGGTCGGAGGGCAGGCCGCCCGGCTCGAGGCCCGCGCCGTCGATCCCGACGACGGCGGTGAGCGCGGTCCCGTTCACGCCGCGCAGCGCGTAGAAGTCGGCGGCGAACTCGGGCCGGTCGTCCATGTGGCGGCGGTCGCCTTCCGACTCCCACGCCTCCGTGACGGTCTGGCGCGCGCGCAAGTTGAATTCCAGCACGGCGGCGCTACTCGGATTCTCGCAGATGATCAGCGAGCGGTAGAGCTCCGAATCGTACTGCGCCAGCTCCTGGCGTACGCCGCGGTCCACGCCACAACCGAGAGGGAGAAGCTGCCAGTTGGGCGAGCACCGGCCGCCGCCGAGAACGCCGCAGCCGGGTCTCGTGAAGTAGTAGATGTCGTCGCCGCCGTGCAGACCCGGGTAGAGCCAGGCTTCCCTGTACCTTCCGAGCCGGTCCTCTCCGACGATGCGCTCCGGCTCGCCCTGCCTGATCAGGACGAGGCCCCGGTCGTCCACCCGGAACCGGCGCCATCTCACATTGAGGAGGACCGCGTCCTCGTCTTCGGCGCCCAGGCTCGAGCGGAGCGGGTAGCGTCGCCGCGCCTCGGCCAGTCGGCCGAAGTGGCGGGACAGGCGTTGGCCCACGGTCACGGCGGAAAGCGCGGCGGACCGCTCCCACCACCACCGCAGGTTGGACCGCAGCGAATCGGAGCCGGCGGCGCGCCACGCCGCCATGGTCTCGCCGACGAGCGGTTCGATGTCCCCGACGTACCACTCGAGCGCCGCCGAGTCAGCGTGCGCGAGCCCTTCCATGTATCCCGTCACGCCCTCGGCTTCGCGGTCGGGGAGCGCGAGAAGCGCGCGCGCCTCGAGGTACCGCGCACGACTCGACGGCAGCGGCTCGTGGGCCACAGGCTCGATCCACGCGAGCGCGGATTCCGGCCGGTCGGCATCGAGCAGCACTCGAGCCGCCTCCTCGCGCTCCGCCGCCGACCATCCGCTCGTCACGGGATCGGGCAGCATCGCGACGGCCGAATCCGGATGACCCTCGAGCCGGAGCATGTTCGCCTCGCCGATCCGCAGCGGCGGCCAGTCGCGAACCGACGGCGCCACCAGCCCGGGCAGCTCGCGCGCCGTTTCGGTGAGGTCCTCGTTGTATCGCATTTCGCCGGCCATCCGGAGCAGCTCGGTCGCCGCTTCGACCAGCATCGAGTCCAGCTCCAGCGCGCGGCGCAGCTCCCGCGGCGCGTTGGCCGCCGCCAGGCTGTACGGAACGGGCCCGTAGTCGCCCGGCGCGTCACCCAGCCGGACGAACGCGTCCGGCCCGCGCGCCAGCGTCCGGCCCAACCCGTAATGCGCGCACGCCAGCCGCGGCTGGCGCCGGAGGATGCGCCGGAACGCGAACGCCGCCTCGTACGAGTCAACGTGGTGGAACTCCAGCTCGTAGCGGCGCATCTGCGCGAAGATCGGAACCAGATCGACGATCGTGGAATCCAGCCGCGTCGCATCGATCCACCGACCACTCAGCTGGCTGACGTGCGTCACCGAGTCCACGGCTTCGATGAGCGATGTGCAGGAGGAGGACGGCCGCGGCTGACTGACCGTGATCGGCGACTGCTGTGCGAGGCCGGGCGGCGCAAACGCGCGGAAACGGCGCGGCGCTCATGGCAGCCCCCGGTTCACGAGTCCCGGACACCGGTCGTCGGTCGTTTCAAGCAGGGGGTTTCCCCTCGCGGTGAGGGGATGGGGCGGGTTGTCCCTGAGGCAGCCGACGTCGCATACTTCCAATCTCCGGATGGCGCCCGGTCCGATGGGCGGGGCGCGACCGGATCATGGCAAGGAGTACGCACCCATGAAGGTTCTTCGACCGGCTCTTGCAGCCGGCGTTGCGCTGCTGGCCGCGGCCGGCGGGGCATTTGGGCAGGAGACGGCGGCGCACTGGTCGCTGTCGGTGGACGCCGGGACGCGGATCGATGCGGGCTCGAGTTTCACGGCGCGGGTCACGGCGGTGATCGATCCGGGCTGGCACATGTACTCGCTGACGCAGGCGCCGGGCGGTCCGATCGCGCTCGCGATCTCCGCGCCCGGCGACTCGCCGTTCCGGATCGAGGGCAACATCATCGGTCCGCTCCCGATCACTGCGTTCGACCCGAACTTCAATTTCGACACGGAGACGTACGAGGACCGTGCCGAGTTCGAGCTTCCGATCGCGGCGGCCGCCAATCTCGCGGGTGAGCAGACGCTCGCCATCGACGTCCATTTCCAGACCTGCAACGACCGCTACTGCCTGCCACCGGCCGACCAGCGGCTGACGCTTTCGCTGAATGCGGGCGAGATCGTGGCGGCGCGCGTGTCGACCGGCAGCCCGGACGGCGCCGCGGCGAGCGGTGCGCCGGCCGCGGCGTCAGCGGTGCCCGACATGGCCGCGGAGTCCACCGCGAGCACGCTGCCGCGCTACCTGGCGCTGGCCGCGCTGATGGGGCTGCTCTCGCTGCTCACGCCGTGCGTCTTTCCGATGGTGCCGATCACAGTGTCGTACTTCACGAGCCGCGCGGAATCGAAGCGGTCGCGCGCGGCGTCGCAGGCGGCCGTCTACGGGCTCGGCATCGTGCTCACGTTCACACTGGTCGGGTTCCTCGTCGCGATCGGGTTCGGCGCCGCGGGCCTCAACCGGTTCGCGGCGGACCCGTGGCTGAACCTCGGCATCACGGCGCTCTTCGTCGCGTTCGCGCTCAACCTGTTCGGCGTGTACGAGCTGGTCCTGCCCGCGCGACTCATGAACATGGCGGGCACGGCCGGTTCGGGCCGACGCGGCTACGGCGGCACGCTGCTCATGGGCCTCGCGTTCACGCTCACGTCGTTCACGTGCACGGCGCCGTTCCTCGGCACGCTGCTCGTGGTCGCGGCACAGGGCGACTGGCAGTGGCCGCTGCTCGGGCTGATCGCGTTCTCGTCCGTGTTCGCGCTGCCTTTCGTCGGTCTCGCGCTCGCGCCGCAGTTCCTGGCCTCGCTGCCCCGCTCGGGCGGCTGGCTGCTCTCCGTGAAGGCGACGATGGGCCTGCTCGAGCTCGCGGCGGCCATGAAGTTCATCTCCAACGTCGACCTGGTCTGGGGCTGGGGCATCTTCACGAGAAACGTCGTGCTCGTGATCTGGATGGGGATCGGCCTCGTGCTCGCCGCCTACCTCGCCGGCTTCATCCGGCTCGGGCATGCGACGCGGCTGGGTCGGCCGGGGCCCGCGCGGATCGCTGTTGCAGCCGCCGCGCTCGTGCTCACTGTCTGGCTCGGCCTCGGGCTCGGCGGCCGGCGGCTGGGCGAGGTCGAGGCGTTCCTGCCGCCGGCGGACCCGGCGGCCACTGGCGACGAGCTGCCCTGGATCATCAACCAGTATGACACGGCGCTCGCGCAGGCGAAGCAGCAGAACCGGCCCGTGCTGATCGACTTCACCGGTTACACCTGCACGAACTGCCGCTGGATGGAAGCCAACATGTTCCCGCGTCCGGAAGTGGCGCGGGAGATGGACCGCTACGTCCGCGTACGGCTCTACACGGACGGTCGGGGCGAGCCGTATCAGAGCTTCCAGGCGATGCAGCGGGACGTCTACGGGACCGTGGCATTGCCCTACTACGCCGTGCTGCAGCCGGACGGCGAGCCCGTCGTCGCGTTCGGCGGGCTCACCCGCGACAGCCGCGCGTTCGTCTCGTTCCTGCGACGCGGCCTCGAAGAGTCGTCGTTGTCCTCCACGGGAGGGTTGATCCCATGATGAGTCTCACCGCGCTCGCCGCCTTCGCGCTCGCGTTCCAGGCGGCACCGCAGCAACAGCCGACCACGCCCGCCGCCTGTCTCAAGGCGGCCAACGACTACGCGACCACGCAGCAGCGGGCCGCGGCCACGATCACGGCCGAACTCTACCGCCAGATCACCGAGAAAAAGACGCAGATGGCGCGGGACTGCGCCGCGCAGTTCGACCTGATGAAGGCGGCGCCGGGCGACCTCGCTCCGTTGGTCGAGCTCTACACGGCGGCCGGTGAGCCGGAGCTCGCGAAGAAGGCGCTCGACCGCGCGCTCACGGCGAAGGAGCTGACGGACGCGCAGCGCGCCGACGTGCTGCTGCAGGCCGTGCTGACCGGGCTACGCGAGCCCAAGTCGGACGTGCGGAACGCGCGGCTCGAGACCTACGTCGACCAGATGGATGGACTACCCGACGCCGCCGCCTTCGACCGGAAGTTCAGCGCACACTCGCGTATGGAAAGCTACTACCGTGGCGACGACATCGACGCGGGCATCATCAAGCATGCGAACTGGATGATCGACGCGTCCCGTTCCTTCACCCCGGAACAGCGCAAGCAGTACAGCAGGACGGTGGTGGGCGCTCACGTCAACATGGCCGAGGCCCTGGCCGGCCAGGGCATGAACGACCAGGCCCTCGAGCTGCTGCGAAACGCGAAGAAGGATTGGGCCGACCTGCCGAACGTGGACCAGATGGTCGACCCGACCCTGGCGCGCTACGAGCTGGTCGGGAAACCGGGTGCCTCGATCGAAGCGCCGCGCTGGTTCAACATGCCGGGTGGCACGACGACGCTGCCCATGACCGGTGCCGTCACGCTGCTCGAGTTCACCGCGCACTGGTGCGGCCCGTGCAAGGAGAGCTACCCGGGCCTCGGCCGGCTGCTCGCGCGCTTCGAGGACGACGGCTTCCGCGTCGTGCTGTCCACCGAGCTGTACGGCTATTTCGGGACGGAACGCGATCTCGCCCCGGCCGCCGAGCTGGCCCGCGACCGTGACTACTTCGCGGAGCACGGCTTGAACGTGCCCGTCGCGATCGCCGACAAGCGCCCCGCTCCTGTGCGCAATCCCGATGGCAGCTACATCCTGACGCCGAACCCGAACGACAAGAACTACGAGGTCGGCGGCATCCCGCAGATCAACATCATTGACCGGCAGGGACGCATCCGGCTCATCATGGTCGGCTACGACGACGCGAACGAGGCGCAGCTCGCGAAGCTGATCGAATCACTGCTCAAGGAGCACGGCGACTGACGGTGGAAGGCGGGGGCGTGGACCGGCAGTGGGGGGGGCGGTTAGGTTTGACGGCGCCCCGGTGATGCCCGCCGGGTATCCGTCCGGGCGCTGGCGCGCGAGTGAGAGATGCGGACAGCGCAGGCACCCCCGATCATGGCACCGGTCACGACGACCCCGACATTGCTTCGATCGCGCTCGCGCGACGCCACGACCGCTCGCGCCCGTCCGTCTGCGGCACGGTCGCGGGTCCGTGCGTTCTTCGAGCTGACCAAGCCGGGGATCACGCGGCTCGTGGTGCTGACGTCCGCGGCCGGCTTCTACCTGGGCTCCAGCGGTGCTTTCGATTTCGTGCGGTTCGTGCACGCGCTGATCGGTGTCGCGCTGGCCGCCTCCGGCAGCAATGCGCTGAACCAGTTCGCGGAACGAGAGATCGATGCGCGCATGAAGCGCACGCGCTGGCGTCCACTGCCCACAGCCCGACTGGGCAAGAACGAGGCGCTGGCCTTCGGTCTCACCCTGGGCGCGCTCGGGATCCTGCAACTGCTGCTCTTCGTCAATCTCACGGCTGCCGCGCTGGTCGCGGCCAGCCTCTCCAGCTACGTCCTGGTCTATACGCCGCTCAAACGCCTCACCTGGTGGTGCACACTGGTGGGCGCCCTTCCGGGGGCGCTGCCGATCCTGGCCGGCTGGACCGCGGCGGGCCGATCCATCGATGCGCCCGGCCTGGCCCTGTTCGGGATCCTGTTCCTCTGGCAGATGCCGCACTTCTTCGCGCTGGCCTGGATGTACCGCGAGGACTACATGCGGGGCGGACTGCGGATGCTGACCGCGTACGACCCGACCGGGCGTCGGACCGCCCGCCAGATCGTGCTCTACTGCATCGCGCTGCTGGGCGTAAGCCTGCTGCCCAGCGCGTTCGGCGTTTCAGGCCTGGTCTACCTGGTGGGCGCGGTCGTGCTCGGCACCGCGTTTCTGCTGCTCGGCGGCACGCTCGTCTACCAGCGGAGCGAGCACCAGGCCCGACGGGTCTTTCTGGGTTCGGTCCTCTACCTGCCCGCCCTGCTGCTGCTCATGGTGGTGGACAAGGTCCGCTGAGCTACTCCCCTCCGACCAGGACCTTGAACCGCGGATTCTCCCGCGGTGGATCCCAGGCCGGATCGAGGCGCAGCCACCAGCACCGTGGAAACCGCATCCGTCATTGCGCTCCGTGTGTGTCGCGACCCGGGTCCCCCCCCGCTCCCGCCGCCCCCGCTCCCCATCCCGCAAACGCCTCCGCCTCCGCCCCCGCCCAACGATCCGTTACCAGGCTATCCCGTAGTCCTCCCCATGATTGCTCGACCCGCCCCAGAACGACCCGTGCGCCCAATCGAAGAAGATGGCGTTGATCGGCCCGGACGTGAGATGCGTCGGCTCCAGCATGTACCCCATGCGGCGGAGCTCGGCCATGACCCAGGGCGAGGTCTCGTCGTTGATCATCATGGCGCCGGGGCGGGACTCGTGGGCGCCGAACGAGCTGTGCATCTGGTAGCTGTTGAAGTTGGCGGCCTCGGCGGCCTGCTGCACGTTCATCCCGAACTCGGCCACGTCGAGGAAGAACTGGAGCAGGTTCTGGTCCTGGCTGTCGCCGCCCTGCACGGCGAACGAGAGGAACGGCTTGCCGTCCTTGACGGCGAGGCTGGGCGTGAGCGTGACGCGCGGCCGCTTGCCCGGCTCGATCACGTTGTAGGGGCCCTCCGCGGGGTCGAGCACGAAGCTCTGCGCGCGCTCGCTCAGGCCGACGCCGGTTCGGCCGGCGATCACGGCGGGGACCCAGCCACCGCTCGGCGTCACGGACACGACCCAGCCCTCCTCGTCCGCGGCCTGCACGGACGTGGTCCCGGAGTAGAAGCTGTCGAGGAACGCGGAATCGGCCGGCTCGGGCGCGCCGCCCGGCGTCGCACTCTTGTTCGCGTTCCACGTCTCGAGGTAGTTGAGGAACGGATTGGTCCCGTTCTGGAACAGGTACGGGTCGCCCGGCTTGATATCGGGATCGTTCCGGTCCGGGTTGATCAGCTTCGCGCGTTCGCGGGCGTAGTCCTTGGAGAGCAATCCCTGCATTGGCTCTTCGGGCGGGAAGTACGGATCGCCGTAGTAGAAGTCGCGATCGGCGAACGCGAGGCTCATGGCCTGGTAGAGCGTGTGGATGTAGCGCACGCTGTTGTAGCCCATCGCCTTCAGGTCGAAGTTCTCGAGGATGTTGAGCGTCTGCAGCAGCACCGGTCCCTGCGTCCACTGCTGCAGCTTGTAGACGTCGATTCCCTTGTAGCTGGTCTTGAGCGGCTCCTCGATGCGCACCTTCCAGTTGGCCAGGTCCTGGACCGTGATGAGACCGCCCTGCTCCTGCGTCGAACGGGCGATCTCCTGCGCGATGTCGCCCTTGTAGAAGCGGTTGTACGCGGCCATGATCGCGTCGTGCCGGTTCGCGCCGGCGGCGAGTGCCTGCTTCTCGGCGTCGACCAGCTTGCGGAGCGTGCCGGCGAGGTCGGGCTGCTTGAAGATCTCACCGGGATACGGCGCCTCGCGCGCCTCGCCGAGGTGCGGCAGCATGGTCACCTTCGAGTAGGGCCACTGCTTCAGCCACGCCTTGTTGCTCTCGATCGAGTTGGCGGTCTGCGCCTCGATCGGGTAGCCATCGGCCATCTCGAATGGCGGGCGCGAGCACGTCCGCCAGGCTGAGCCGGCCCCAGTTCGCGAGCATGGTCAGGATCCCGCCGGGCGTACCGGGCGTCACCGCCGCGAGCGGGCCGTACTCGGGCGGGAAGTCGAGGCCCTTCGAGTGGTAGTAGGCCGGGGTCGCTCCAGTCGGCGCGAAACCGAGCGCGTTGATCGCGATCACCTTCTTCTCGACCGGGTTCCAGATCAGCGCCTGCGTCTCACCGCCCCAGGAGAGCACGTCCCACATGGTCGCGGTGGCGGCGATCATCGCGGCCGCGGCGTCCACCGCGTTGCCGCCCTTCTGGAACATCATGGCACCCGCGGTTGCGCCCAGCGGCTTGCCCGTGATGGCGACCCAGTGCCGGCCGTGCAGCACGGGTTTGACCGTGCGCTGCGCGAGCAGCCCGCCCGGCAGCGAGAGGATCACCGTGAGCGCGAGGATCGCCGGGCGCGCGGCGCGCGACGTCGCAGGAAACGACATCCGTTGCCTCCGTGAGTCGGGGTGCGAAGGTGCGGACCCGCGCGGCCGGGAACGCGGGCCGCGACGTCGGAGAAGATTCACCGTGCCCCGCGCGGGACGGTCATGATCGGGCCGGGGCCAGCAGTTGCAGACACCGGCCCGCCATGACGGTTCCCTCCGCCCTCAGCGTCGGTTGTTGCCGCCGACGAACGGCAGGTCGCGGGCGCCCCAGTCGTGCCACGAGCCGTCGTAGAACCGCATGTCGTATCCCAGCATGCGGCCGACGAAGTAGTCGAGGCTGGCCCGCGCCCCGATCATGCAGTAGGCGACGACGGCCTTGTCCGGTCCGGCGCCGGCCTCCTCGAATTTCGCGCGCAGCTCGGCCACCGGCAGGAACCGAGGATCCGTCGTCGTCGATACCACCAGCGCATCGGCGAACACGTGTCCGGCGCCCGGAATGTGGCCGGCGTGCACCTGGCCGCCCATGCCGCCGTCGGCGCCCGTATACTCGGCGTCGGAGCGTGCGTCGATGAGCGCGACGGCCGGATCCTCGAGCCGGGCCGCGATCCAGTCGGCGTCGACGAGCATGTCCGGGCGCGGCCGCGGCGTGAACGAGCCGCGCCGCGCGGCGGGCGCGGCGGCAACGAGCGGCCGGTTCTCCGCCTGCCAGCGCGGGATCCCGCCATCGAGGATGGAGGTGTCATCGCCGTGGCCGAGCCAGTCGAGCGTGAGCCAGAGCCGGGTCGCGGCGAGGATGGAGCCGGTCACGATGACGACGTGCACATCGTCGCTCACGCCCGCCGCCTCGAGCACGCGGTCGAGCGAGTCGGGCGAGGGCAGCTCGTAGCCGGGGCCGGTGTTGACGACGATCGAGGACTGCACGATGAAGCGGGAGCCCGGGATGTGCCCGGCGTCGTACGCGTCGCGGCGGCCATCGATCTGGACGACGAGAACGCCGGGATCGTCGAGGTGACTCGCCAGCCACTGCGTTGAGACGAGCGGGCCGGGCTGTTCCTGCGCGGTGAGCGCGGTGGCGGAAACTGCGATCAGGGCTGCGGCGCAGAGCTGCGCGACGGGCCGGAACATGGTGTGCCTCCTTGTCACGAACCGCCTGTCACGGCCGGTTCGGATTTGTTGGTCGCATGGTCGAGCTGTTCGATAGTGGCGGTGGACGGGCCGCGGAGCCGCTGCAGCCGCGCGGCCACCGACTCGGCCTGCCGCCACGCGCGGAGCAGGTTCTCGCCCGCAAGCTTGCGCAGGTCCGCCTCGCTCCAGCCGCGACGCGACAGCTCGGCGAACAGCGCCGGGTAGGTCGAGACGTCTTCCAGACCGATCGGCACCGACGTGATGCCGTCGAAGTCGCCGCCGATGCCGACGTGGTCGATGCCCGCGACGTCACGCGCGCGTTCGATGTGCGCGATCACGTCCGCCATCGTCGCGCGTGGCGCGGGCGTCTTCTGCCGCTCCGCCTCCGGCAGCGCCGCGTAGTCCTTCACCGCGTTGCTGACGAAGGAGGGCACGAACGTGATCATGATGACGCCGCCGTTCTCGCTCAGGCGGCGGAGCACGTCGTCGGGCACGTTGCGCGGATGGTCGACGAGCGCGCGGGTGGAGGAGTGCGAGAAGATGACGGGCGCCTCGGTCACGTCGAGCACGTCGTTCATGGTCTCGACCGACGTATGCGAGAGGTCGGCCAGCATGCCGAGCCGGTTCATCTCGCGGATCACTTCCCTGCCGAACTCCGTGAGGCCGTGGTGCTCGGGCTCGTCCGTGCCCGAGTCGGCCCAGTCGATGTTGTCCGAGTGCGTCAGCGTCAGGTAGCGTGCGCCGAGATCGTAGTACGCGCGCAACGTGCCGAGCGAGTTCTCGATGGCGTGGCCGCCCTCGAGCCCGATGATGGACGCGATCCGGCCGTTGCCGAACGCGTCGAGCACCGCGTCCGGCGACGTCGCCTCCTGGAACACGTCCGGGTAGCGCGCGAAGATCTGCTTCGCAATGTCGATCTGCTCGAGTTGCATCTTCGCCGCGCCCGTCTCCACGCTGTTCGACGGGATGTACACGGACCAGAACTGCGCGCCCAGCATGCCCGCGCGGAGGCGTGGGATGTCGGTGTGTCCCGGGGCCCGCCCGCGCAGGTCGTACGCCGGCACGTCGCGCGGCGCGCTCGCCGACTCGCGGATGGCCCAGGGCAGGTCGTTGTGGCCGTCGATCAGGGGCGTGGCTGCGAGCACGCGCCGTGCGATTTCCATGTGCGTGACCTGCGCGGTCAGGGGGCGGGCGAGCGCGGCTGTCGCGAACAGGCCCGTGGCGAGGGCGAGCGTGAGGCGGATTCGGTTCATTCAGGGTCCTTGCGTTCCGGGGTCCTGGCGGCGGACGCCCCGCACCGATCCGAATGTGCCGGGCCGGCGCGCGCCTCGCAATCGGCGCGCGGCCTCAGTGGCGGCGGGGAACGGTCGTATCGAGCTGCGCGTCGAGCGAGGTGACGGCGTCGATGAGCGTGGCAGTCGCGGCGATGAAGAAGGCCGGCGCGATGTTCGCGTAGTCGTCGGTCGGACGGTGGTAGTCCGGATGATCCTCGACGCCGAAGTAGAGGAACGGGATACCCGCACCGTGGAATGCGCCCTGATCGGACTGGTCCGTCCAGTCGTCGCCGGTCGCGCCGTCCGGCCGGTCGTGCCCGAGCCGGAGCGAGACGGGCGCCCGCTTCGCCAGCGCTTCGACGAACCCCTTCAGGAACGGGTACTCGTACGTGCCGGCGACCCACAGCTCGCCGGCCGCGTTCCGGCTGACCATGTCGAAGTTGAGGTCGACCGCGATGGCGTCGCGGCTGACGGGCGGGTCCGCGACGAACGCGCGCGCGCCCAGCAGTCCGATCTCCTCCGCGTCCAGCGCCACCAGCAGGATGGTGTGCCGAGGCTGTCTCGCGGCCGAGCGTGCGGGCGACCGCGAGCATGCGCGGCGACGCCCGACGCGTTGTCGTCCGCGCCGTTGTACACCTGGCCGTTGCGCACACCGAGATGGTCGTAGTGCGCCGTGACGACGATCACGCGACTCGTGTCCCGGCCGGTGATCCGGCCGACGAGGTTGGTCCCGTCCGGCCGCGCCGACACACGGCCCGCCGTCATCTCGAACGTCTGGCGGTACCCGTCCGTCCCCGAACGGCTGGACGCCCAGTGCCCGGAACCGCGCCTCGATGTACCGGCGCGCCCGCTCCGCCCCCGGCGTCCCCGTCCGCCGCCCCTCCATCGAGTCCGCCGCCAGCACCCGGAGGTCCGTGAGCAGCGAGGCGGAATCGACGGGGACGGCGAGGGTTCGCGGGGCGGCAACCTGCGCGGCCAACGGAGTGTGCAGGGCAAGAGCGAGGAACAGGGCCGTTGCCGGCCGGCGAAAATGCGCGGTCATGTCGTAGAGTACCGGGTGGGGAGGGATTGCGGGAGGGGGCGGAGGCGGAGGCGTTTGCGGGAGCGTTGGCGGGGGCGGCGGGGGCGGGAGCGGACCATGCCCGCTCCCGCTCCGTCCCCCGCAAACGCGTCCGCTTCCGCCTCCGCTCCCCGAACCCCGCATCTCGCCCCACCCGGCACGCCTCCCATCCCCGCGCCGTTGGCGCCGCCCCCGAACGTTCCCTATCATTTCCGCTCGCCGCCCACCCCGAACGTTCCCCCGGTGTCCCCATCGTTTCGTCCGGGGGGGTGGCATTCGGAGTCGGCGCCCGCCGCGCGGCGGGACGGGTCGCGCTTCGTAGTGACGCCCGGGCGGAAGCGGGCGGTCCTGGCTGCGTGCAAGTCTCCGCGCCGAGCCGAGTGAGTCCCGCACTCCGGGAGGAGGCCGTAACCGCATGAACGGCGACGCAACCCGTCCCGAATCCGAGTCCCGCGCGTTCCGGCTGGTGCAGCGGATCGTGGATGTGCGGCCGGGCGAGCTGTCGGCGCTGCTGCTGTCCGCGCTCTACTACTTCCTCGTCTTGATGGCGTACTACGTGATGCGCCCGATCCGGGACGAGATGGGCGTGGCGGGCGGCGTGAACAACTACCCGTGGCTGTTCATGGGCACGCTGATCGGGACGCTGATCGCGACATCGTTCTTCGGCGCGCTCGTCGCCTGGTTGCCCCGCAAGCGGTTCATCCCGGTCACGTACCGGTTCCTGATGCTGGTCCTGCTGGCCTTCTTCCTGATGCTGCGCTTTCTGCCCGAGAGCGAGGGGATCTGGATCGGGCGCGCGTTCTTCATCTGGGTCAGTGTGTTCAACCTGTTCGTGGTCTCCGTCTTCTGGTCCTTCATCACGGACATCTTCCGCAACGAGCAGGGCCGCCGCCTGTTCGCGTTCATCGCGCTCGGCGGTACGCTCGGCGCCGTGTCCGGTTCGTCCGTCACCGCCTTCTTCGCCGAGATCGTCGGACCGACCAACCTGCTGCTGGTCAGCATCGTGATCCTCGAGCTGGCCGTCTGGTGCACGCGCGCGCTGGCCCGGCACGTCCGGCAGGATGCGCCCGAGCACCTGAAGCTCGAGGTGGCCGCGCAGTCGGAGGAGACGATCGGCGGACGCTTCACGGACGGGATCAAGCACGTCAGCAGGTCGCCCTATCTGTTGAACATCTGCCTGTTCTTCCTGCTCTTCACGTTCGGCTCGACCTTCCTCTACATCCAGCAGGGCCGGATCATCGATGCGGTCGTGACGGACCGTGCTGTCCGCACGGCGTTGTTCGCGCGCATCGACCTCGCCGTCAACCTGATCACGGTCGTGCTGCAGGCATGGCTCACGGCGAAGCTGGTGCGCTGGCTGGGCGTGGCCTGGACGCTGGCGTTGTTGCCCGCGCTTTCCGTGATCGGGTTCCTCGCGCTCGGCGTCGCACCCATGCTCGCCGTCGTGGTCGTGTTCCAGGTGCTCCGGCGCGCGGGCAACTTCGCGGTCGCCCGGCCCACCCGGGAATTGCTGTACACGGTGCTCCGGCGCGAAGACAAGTACAAGGCCAAGAACTTCATCGACACGTTCGTCTATCGCTTCGGCGACCAGGTCGGCGCGTGGGTCGAGCGCGGGCTGTCCGCGCTCGGCCTCGGCATCGGCGGCGTCGCGCTGATCGCGGTGCCCGTCTCGCTCGGCTGGCTCTTCAACGCGCTCTGGCTGGGCCGGCGGCAGGACGTGCTGGCGGCTGACGCGACGACGACCGGAGCGGCGGCGACGAACCCCGTACCCTGAACCGCAAACGAAACCGTTCGCCCGCACGGCGAACCGAAAAGGCGAGAGACGAACCGATGGCGACGAATCGCAGACAGTTCCTGACGACGGCGGCCGCCGCGAGCGGCGCGCTCGGCCTCGGCCTGCCGGCCAGCCTCGCGGGCATGACCACGCGGAAGGATGCGGTTGAGCCCGCGCGCCGGCCGCTCAAGCTCCTGATCCTCGGCGGCACCGGCTTCACCGGACCGCACCAGGTGCGCTACGCGGTCTCGCGCGGCCACACCGTAACCGTATTCAACCGCGGCCGCAGCCAGGCCGACCTGCCCGATAGCGTCGAGCACCTGCAGGGCGACCGGAACGACAATATCGAGGCCCTGAAAGGACGGGAGTGGGACGTCGTCATCGACAACCCGACGACGCTGCCGAACTGGGTGCGCACGGCGGGCTCGCTGCTCAAGGACGCGGCCGGCCAGTACATCTTCATCTCGACGATCTCCGTCTACCCGGACAACAGTCAGGTCGGGATGGACGAGACCGCGCCGGTCGCCGTATACGAAGGTGAGCAGGACCCGTTCACGCTGCCCATCGCGCAGGCCGGCCGTTTCTACGGCGCGCTCAAGGCGCTCTCCGAGCGCGAAGCCGCCTACTGGTTCCCGGGCCGCGCGACCATCATCCGGCCCGGCTTGATCGTGGGGCCGGGCGACCAGACGGACCGCTTCACGTACTGGCCGGTCCGCATCGACCGGGGCGGCGAGGTGCTGGCGCCGGGCACGCCGAAGGACCCGACCCAGATCATCGACGCGCGCGACCTTGCCGAGTGGACGATCCGCATGGCCGAGGATGGCGAGGTCGGCGTGTTCAACGCGACGGGACCCGACCAGCCGCGGCCGATGGGCGACATGCTCGAGGGCATCCGCAAGGCGATCGGCTCCGATGCGAAGCTCACGTTCGTGGACCAGGACTTCCTCACCGAGCAGAAGGTGCGCGGCTGGTCCGACATGCCCGTCTGGGTGCCGCTCACCGAGGAGACCATGGGCTTCATGGCGGTGAGCGTCGCGCGCGCGGTCGCCAAGGGGCTGACCTACCGGCCGCTCGAGGTCACGGCGCGCGACACGCTGGCGTGGCACAAGACCCGGCCGGAAGCGCAGCAGCAGAACCTGCGGAGCGGCATCAAGCCGGAGCGCGAGAAGGAAGTGCTCGCGGCCTGGCACGCGACCGGGAAGTAGACGACGAGGGGAGACGGCGCCGGACTGACGCGCGGGCCGGCGCCCGAAGACGCCGGCGTCGCTTCAGCGGTACACGACGTCCGTGCTGCGCGCCGTACCCGCGGGTCCGCCTTCGGCGACGACGTGGAAGCGGAGCTCGCGGCCCGTCACGCGCACGGTCCATTCGATCATCCGCGACGTCTCCGTCACCTTCTTCGAGTGCGGCGACTCGCCGCCGAGGTGGCCGACGACGATGCGGGGAGGACCCTGCACCGTTCCGCCGGTCAGCTCGAGCAGCGCGGTCGGCGGGCGCACGATCTGGTCCTCGATCCCGCTCCGCGTTTCGCGTCCGGTGAATCCGCGCTCCGTCAGGTAGGTCGGCAGCCAGCCCTCATTCCGGACCTCGACCTCGATGCGCACGTGCTGCGCGTCGACGGCGCGGACGCGCGGCGTCCCCAGCGCGAGGCGCGGCCCGGTCCCGGCGAGGTAGAGGATCCACGGCACCTGCGCCCGGCACTCGGCCTCGAGGTATTCGGGCGGCGTGTTCTGCCCCCAGAACTTGCGGTGCCAGCCGCCGATCTCGATCTCGCCCAGCTGCGGGTGCGGGAACGGCTTCCAGGGCGAGAAGTAGCGGCCACCCAGCTTCTCGTCGTCGAAGCGCAGCTGCTCCTCCTCGGTGATCCTGCCGTTGCCGTCGTAGTCGGTGACCCACGACATGGGCGGCACGTACTCGGGCACCCAGCCGATGATGCCCTTGTCCTGGTATGCCCACTCGATGAGCGTGCCGTAGCGGTGCTCCGTCGGGTGCGTCGAGCTGGGCTGCACAGGCCGGCCGGTCGTCGCCGTGTAGACCTGGCCGAGGTCCTCGATCACGCCGAGGTCCGTGCGATCGAATTTCGACGGGTCCGACGCGGACGGCAGCCGGTACACGAATCCGCCCGACGTGTGACCGTGCACGATGCTCGCGATGTTCGGGTGCTCATCGATGAACTTCACGGTCGCGTACGTCTCGGGCTCCGAGAGCGGGAACGGGCCCGCACCCGGCTGCAGGTACTCGGGCGCCCAGTTGCCCGGGAAGTTGCGGTTCATGTCGATGCCGCCGATGCCGTCCTCGTTGAAGCGGCCGTCGTCATCGTTGTCGATGCCTTCCGTACTGACGAAGTAGAACGGGCCCGCCGAGTCGCCGGGCTCGCGCGGCAACAAGCGCGCGCCGGTCGAGCGGGCTCGGCTTCATGTCGCCGCGTGGATCGCGCACGCGCATCTGCGTGATCCAGCCGTCCTTGTTCGAGATCTTCCGGCGGGTCCTCGTCGGCCGTGCCGTCGCCATCCTCGTCCCACGGATGGACCGTGCTGCGCAGCCGCTGGTCCTCGAGCAGCGCGAGGTCCGACCCGTCCGGGTTGAACTTGGGCCGGATGTAGAAGGCGCGCGTGTCGAGCAGCCGCGTGATCGCGGTGTCGCGGCCGTAGTTCCGGAGCAGGTGGTTCAACACGTAGAGTGCGACGGCGGAGCCCGTGAGCTCGCCGGCGTGGATCCCGCCGTCGAGGTAGAGCGCAGGCTTCTCCGCTGCCGGCCCCGTCTCCTCGTTGGTCACCTCTACCATCATCAGGTCGACGCCCTTGTAGCTCTTGCCGATCGAGTAGACGCGCGTGAGCGCCGGGTACCGGCGGCCGAGCGCGGTCAGGATCTGGCTCGTCTCCGCCGCGCTGTAATACCGGTTCCAGTCCACCGTCCCGTCCGCGGCCACCAGCGGCTGCGGCCGCGACCGCCGCTGCGCCTGCGCTTCCGGCGGCAGGGAAAGCAGCAGTGCCAGCGCGAGGAAAACCGAAGCGCACGTCCATCGCGCCCGAAGTGTCGGCACTGCGGATCCACTGGCCAGTCTCGCGACCTCCAGCACCGCGATCTTCCCGCGCATCCTCATGGCGATGCCTCCCTCAATCGATCCACTCGACCGTGTCCCCGACTTCGATCCCGCCATCATCGAGCACCTCGCCGAACGCGCCGCCGCCCCAGTCCGCGTACATCTGCTCGCGCAGGCCCGGCAGTGCGGACTCCATCCGTTCGCACGGCTTGGTCTCGCCGAAGATGCGGATGCGGCACGCGCCGATGCGGAAGGTCCGGCCGCGGCTGTCCGCGAGCGGGAAGTCGCTCACCATCAGGTTCGCCCGCCGCGAGGACGGGTCGAGCGATCCGCCGAGCGCGTCCATGTGCCGCTGCCAGACTTCCTTCTCGATGATCGTGACCTGGCGCCGGCCGCCCTGGTCCGCGTTGCCGACCAGGCCGCGGCCCGCCACCAGCGACGCGGCCGCGAAGGGATCCATCGGCCCCCGCTTCGCCCGCTTGATCCAGATCGCTTCCAGCCGCCCGCCAGGAGTCTCGTTCATGCCCGATTCCTCGTCCTCGACTTGCGGGCCGCACCGCGCCGGTGGCACACTTCGCGGCCCGGTCCCGATCTCACGCCAAGATAGTGGACGCCCATGATCCAGGCACCGCTGCCGCTCGCGACCGTGATCGCCGTAACCGTCGCGCTCTGCTTCTGGCTCGACCGCCACGTGCCGGTGCTCTCGAAGATCGGGGCCGGCATGCTCGCCATCATCATCGGCGCAGCACTCTCCAACCTCGGCGCCGTGCCCGCCGCCTCGCCCGTGTACGACGCCATCGAGGGGCCGATCACCTACGTCGCGATCGCATGGCTGCTGCTCGCCGTCAACATCTCCGATGTGCGACGCGTCGGCCGCCGTGTGCTCGGCGCGTTCGGCCTCGCCTGCGTCGGCACCGCGCTCGGCGCGCTGATCGGCGCGTTCATCTTCGCGAGCAGATTCGGCGCCGACAACGCCAGCCTCGCCGGCGCGTTCACCGGGACCTACACCGGCGGATCCGTCAACTTCGTGTCCGTCAGCCGCGGGCTCGGCATCCCGCCCACCCTGTTCGCCGCCGCCAACGCGGCGGACGCCGCGGCGACCGCGCTATGGATGGGCGCGACCCTGCTCCTGCCCGTCTGGCTGGCGCGCTTCTACCCACCCATCCCGAAGCCGGCCGATCCGGTCGCGGGCGCGACCGATGTCGAGCACCCGTATTTCTCCGGCATCACGCTCAACACCGTCGACATGGCGCTGCTCGTCTCGTCCGGCCTCCTGCTCGTGCTCCTGGCAAACGCCGCCGGCCGGCTCGTGCCCGGCGTGCCCGCAGTGCTGTGGCTGACCACGTTCGCACTCGTCGCCGGCCACCTCACGCCGCTCGGAAAGGTGGCCGGCTCCCTGCAGTTCGGTAATTTCGCGCTCGTGTTCTTCTTCGTCGTGATCGGGATCCACTCGCGCGCCGCCGAGATCATGGCGGTCGGCGTCGACGTCTTCTACTTCACGCTCATCATCGTGACCGTGCACG
The DNA here is from genome assembly GCA_963786235.1 of uncultured Gemmatimonadales bacterium. Taxonomy (GTDB): domain Bacteria; phylum Gemmatimonadota; class Gemmatimonadetes; order Longimicrobiales; family RSA9; genus CAWAYJ01. The sequence continues at coordinate 70,277 of CAWAYJ010000003.1, read as the reverse complement.
GCCTCGTTGTCTTCGGATTCGGCAAGCTGTTCCGGATCGACGTCGCCTCGCTTTCCGTCGCCTCGCAGGCCGCGGTCGGCGGGCCGCCCAGCGCGCTCGCCGTCGCCGTCGCTCGCGAATGGCCGCAGCTCGTGCTGCCGGGCGTCATCGTGGGTCTGCTCGGCTACGCGGTCGGGACGTATCTGGGGTTCGGGATTGCGGGGCTGGTGAGGGGACTCGGGTTCTGAACGGAAACGGGGGGCGGGGGCGGAGGCGGAGGCGTTCGCGGGAGCGTTTGCGGGGGCGGCGGGAGAGGGGGCGGCGGGAGAGGGGCGGCGATGGACGCGGGCGGCTCGACGGTCAGCGACCGGGGGATGCGGAGTTGCCGGGGATGAGGCGGGCGTACTTCGCGTGCAGCTCGCGGAGGCGAACGAGCGCGGCGTGGAGCGCTTCGATGGGGGGCTCGCCGCGGGAGCGTCGATCGGAGTGGGCGACAGAGCGGTCGGCGTACGCCTCGGCGGGGCGGGCCAGTCGCTTGAGTTCGGCGAGGTCGCGGCGGACGGCGGTGGCGGTCAGCGCTCGCTCGCCGGGAGTGTTGGGGAGCATGCGAGGGTTCGCGGCGATGTCCTCGAGCAGGCGCACCAGCGAAACGTCGCGTGACCCGGTCTTGAGTTGCCGGCGCACGCCCATCGCGAGCGCGTGGGCGTAGACCTCGGCGACGAACGCGCGATCCGCGACCGCGATCCGGTCGTCGCCGTCGAGCCCTTCGCGCGCGGCGCGCCACGACTCCAGCCGGTCCAGCTCGCGGCCGATCCGGATCTCCCAGCGCCGCCATTTCCCGACCTTCGTGCGCACCTGTCCGGGCCTCCCCGCCGGATGTTCCCGATCGTCCTTCCGCACCACGGAAGGTGGCCCGAAGTCGTCGCGCCGTCGAGGGCCCCGTCGCGTGGAGGACCGCCGCCTTCAGCGAGATCAGACGCCGGTTCCGGAACTCCGTCGCAACAGCGCGCGCATCCGCTCCAGCTTCGCTTCACTTCCAGCTTCGCTTCACTGCGGCGGGTGAGCAGGTACTGCTCGACCTCCGTGAAGCGCGGGCGGAGCACGGTAAGGGCGATGCGTTGCTCGTCGAGGACGTGGATCCAGTCAGCGGACCGGATCCAGCCCCGGAATGAACTTGAAGAGGATGAGCAACCCGATCGATACCACGACGGCGAGCGCGAGCGGCCCGAAGAAAACGCGCCGGAAGATGGGGCTGTCGTACTTCAGGTGCATGTAGAAGCCCACCACGATCAGGAACTTCGCGGCCGAGAACGTGAGCAGCGTCGGCACCATGATCGGGTGCAGCGCCGGGATGTAGAAGATCGCCACCTCGATCGCCGTGATGATCGTGAGCACCACGCCCACGACCACATAGGTGCCCACACTCGCGTGCCCGCCTCCATGCTCCGCCACAACCGCTCCCGACTCACCACTCATTCGTCCCCCTCCATTCCGTTCCCGCCGTAATCCCTTCCCCGCCCTTCGTCGCCCGCCCCAAGTCGCCCGCCCCAGGTCGCCCGCCGTCCCGTCAGTTGATGAGGTAGATCAGCGTGAAGATCGCGATCCACACGATATCCACGAAGTGCCAGTACAGACCCGCGATCTCGAACTTGAGCGCGTTGGCCGGCCCCAGATTACCGCGGAACGCATCCATCCACAGAATCAGGATCCAGATCACGCCGACCGTCACGTGCGCACCGTGGAACCCGGTCAGCACGAAGAAGGTCGAGCCGAAGAGGTTCTTCTGCAGGGTCAGGCCTTCGTGGTAGAAGTGCGTGAACTCGAAGGCCTGGAAGCCGAGGAACATGGAGCCGAGCACGACGACGGCCATGATCCAGAACAGGGCGCGCTGGCGGAGCCCGCGCTGCAGCGCGTCGAGCGCAATGACCACGGCGAGCGAGCTCATCAGCAGCACGAAGGTACTGATGCTGGTGAGCGGGATGTTCAGGATCTCGGTGGGATAGGGCCCGACCACGCTCTCGTGCTTGTAGACCATGTAGGTCGAGATGAGCGACCCGAAGAAGAGCGTCTCGGAGCCGAGGAAGATCCAGAACCCCAGCTTGAGCATGCTCAGGCCCGTCGCGGTGTGTTCCGCGGGAGCCCCGCCGTGGGTGGCCATTGCCGCTGCCGTCTGACTCACGTTCGTCTGTCCCCTGTCAGTGAATCGGTTCGTACGCCCAGTTGATGATGCACACGCCTACCCAGCCCAGCCCGATGAGCGGCGCCCACCACATGGGCGCGAAGAACAGGGCGAACGTGGCGACCACGCCCACGGCCGTCAGGATGGGCCAGTACGAGGGTGGCGGCATGTGCATCGGCTCGGGCTCGGCGAACACGGTCGTCTCGATCTGCTCGCGCTCGACCCAGAGCGGCTCGCGGCTGTGCACGGTCGGCACGCGGTTGAAATTGTGCGCGACGGGCGGCGACTCGGTCGCCCACTCGAGCGTGGCCGCGTTCCACGGGTTGCGGCCGGCCGGCTCGCCCTTCTTCAGGCTGCGGATCATGTTGATCACGAGGAAGAGCACGCCGACGGCGGAGAGGAACGCACCGGCGGTGGAAACCTGGTTGAGCCGGTCGACGCCCAGCTCCGCGGAGTATGTGAACACGCGCCGCGGCATCCCCAGCAGCCCGGTCCAGTGCATGGGGAAGAACGTCATGTGCATGCCGATGATGTAGGTCCAGAAGCTCCACTTGCCGAGCTTCTCCGACATCAGCCGGCCGGTGACCTTCGGGTACCAGTAGTAGAAGCCGGCGAACAGGCCCATGATGAGGCCGCCCAGCAGCACGTAGTGGAAGTGGGCGACCACGAAATAGGTGTCCGTCTGCTGCCAGTCATGGGGCGTGGTCGAGTGCATCACGCCGGATACGCCGCCCATCGTGAACGTGACGACGGCGGCGACGGCGTAGGCCATGGCCGTGTTGAACTTGATCTTGCCGCCCCACATCGTCGCGATCCAGTTGAAGATCTTGACGCCGGTCGGGATCGCGATGATGAGCGTGCTGATCGTGAAATAGGAATCGGCGACCGGGCCCATGCCGACCGCGTACATGTGGTGGCCCCAGACGCCCCAGCCGATCAACGCGATGAGCGCCGCCGAGTAGACCATCACGGAGTAGCCGAAGATCGGCTTGCGGGAGAACGTCGGGATGACCTCCGACAGGATGCCGAACGCGGGCAGGATCAGGATGTAGACCTCGGGGTGGCCGAACAACCAGAACAGGTGCTGCCAGAGGACGGGGTCGCCGCCGGCCGCGACCGCGAAGAAGTTGGTGCCCCAGAAGCGGTCGAACGTGACCAGGAACAGCGCCACGGCGAGGATGGGCAGCGCGGTGATCACGAGGATGCTCTGAATGAAGCTCATCCACGTGAAGAGCGGCATGCGCATGAGTCGCATGCCCGGCGCGCGCAGGTTGATGATGGTGGTCACGAAGTTGATGCCGCCCATGATGGAAGCGATGCCGAGCGCCTGCAGGCCGAGCACCCAGAAGTCGATGTTGAGCCCGGGCGAGTACTGCGACGTGGTCAGGTTGGCGTAGCCGAACCAGCCGCCGTTGGGCGCCTGGCCGAGCAGCCAGCTGAAGTTCATGAACAGCGAGCCGAACAGGAAGATCCAGTAGGAGAGCGCGTTGAGCCGCGGGAACGCGACGTCGCGCGCGCCAATCTGGAGCGGCATGATGATGTTGAAGAGCGCCACGGCGATCGGCATGCCGACCAGGAAGACCATGGTCGTGCCGTGCATCGTGAACAGCTGGTTGTACAGGTCCGCGGAGATGAACGTGTTCTCGGCCTTGGCGAGCTGCGTCCGCATCAGCAGCGCCTCGACCCCACCCACCACGAACCAGACGAGCGCGGTGGCGCCGTACAACAGACCGATCTTCTTGTGGTCGACCGTGGTCATCAGGTCCCAGAGCCACGAGCGCGGCTTGCCGGCCGCGGGGACGCTCGGGACGTGTGCCTCGATGGTGGCCATCGTTATTCGTTCCTCGTTTGCGCGCGATTACTTGAGGCTGACCAGCCAGGCCGCCACCGCCCGGATCTCCTCATCCGTCAACCCGGTCGGCGGGAAACCACCCGCCGCCTCCTGCGCGCCCGGCATCAGCGCGCCCGCCTTGAGCGACCGCGGGTTGTGGATCCACTGGATCACGTTCTCCACCGTGTTCGGACGCGCACCCGCACCCACGTACGGCCGGGCGCCGAACCGGGTCAGGTTCGGACCCACCATCCCCTTCGCCGTCGTGTTCGCCACCGAGTGGCACGCGATGCACGCCTTGCTCAGGAAGATCTGCTTCCCCTGCTCTTCGAGTGTCTGCGGCGCGGCCGGCGCCGCGGGCGCGGCCGTGTCCTGCGGCGCGGCGGCGGGCTGCGCAGCGGCGGAAGCGGCCGCCTGCTCGGCCGCGGGCTCGCCCGCCGGCGACGCCGGCGTGTCCTTCATCGAGCGCACCCATTCATCGAATTCCGCGGGCGGCACGGCCACGGCCTGCATCGCCATGATCGCGTGACCCTCGCCGCAGTATTCCGCGCACTGGCCGCGCCAGGCCCCGGCCGAGTCGACCGTGAACACGATGTGGTTGGGACGCGGCCGCTCGCCTTCCGCCACGCGCGGCTGCGGCAGCACGTCCCGCTTGCCGCCGATGCGCGGGACCCAGAAGCTGTGGATCACGTCCGCCGAGCTCAGCCGCAGGTGCACCTCGCGACCGATCGGTACGTAGAACTGCTGCGCCGTGACAACGCCTTCCGCCGGGTAGCGGAACTCCCACCACCACTGGTGCCCGATCACCTCGATCTCGAGCGCGCCCGGCACCGGCGCGCGCTGCAGCGCGAACACGCCCTTCACCGCGGGCACCATGATGAAAACGGTGATGATCGCGGGAATCACCGTCCACAGGATCTCGAGCTTCGTGTTGCCGTGGACCTGCTCGGGGTGCGGCATGCCCGGCCGCTCCCGGAACCGGATCACGACGTAGATCACGAGGAAGTAGACCAGGAACAGGATCCCCATGGTCCACCAGAACGTGTTCATGAACGCGGCGTTCTCCGCCCGGCCATAACTGCTGACCGGGTGGAACGTCGTCTGCACGAACTCGGTGCCGCCCGTGCACGCCGACAGGAGGGCGGAAGCCAGGACAGCAATGCCCAACCCCCGCGCTCTTCTCGTAGCGTTGCGGATCATCCCTTACTCTCGTTCTTGGTGTGGGCCTGTTCAGCGCCGGGCCCGGGCAAGGAAGGACCGGACTTTAAAAGAGATGGCACGGAAGGTCAAGTCGCGGCGGCCGACTCCGCCTCCCGCCGGACCGGCCGAAATAGCACACCGCATCGAGGCGACGCGGCCGCTCGCGCCTCCCGCCGGACCTGCGGATACCGCATGCCGGTCAGGTCGCGCCGACCGCTCGCGCCTCCCGCCGGGCCAGAGTCGTCCACGCCGCGAGCACGAACCAGATCGCCGCGCCGAACGCCAAATGCGTCGCCTGCAGAAACTGCGGCAGACGCATCAGAACCATGCCCGCGGCCACCACGATCTGCAACAGCACCAGGCTCGCCGCCAGCGATGACGCCCGCAGTACCGGCGCGCCCGGCGCAGCGCGCCGCGTCGACACCCACGACACCAGCACGACCGCAAGCAGCGTGAACGCCGCCAGTCGGTGCAGCCACTGGATCAGGACCGTCGGTGCACCCGCCTGCGGCAGCCACTGTCCGTTGCAGAGCGGAAATCCCGTGCACGCCGCAGCCGCGCCCGGCGTGTTCGCCGTCACCGCGCCCAGCGCCACCACGACCAGGCCCGTGCCCGCCGCCAGCATCGCGATGCGCGCCGCCCGGCCCGAACCCGCCGACGCGGCCGGCTCGCCGAACACGCCCGCCCGCACCGAGATCGTGATCAGCGTCGCGGAGAACAGCATCGCCGTCACGAAATGCGCCACCGTCACCGACGTCGGCAGCTCCAGCCACACCGTAATCGCGCCCAGCAACGCCTGCACGACCACGAGGACCGCGGCCAGCGCGCTCGGCGCCAGCAACCCATCCCGGCCCCGCATCCCCGGCGCGTTCCGACGCAGGAACGCGTAGCCCAGCACGACGAGCACGACCGTGCCGATGCCGGCGGCCAGCAGCCGGTGCGTGTACTCGATCAGCGTCTCGAGCGTAAATGCCGGGATCCATTGACCGTGACAGCGCGGCCAGTCATCGCCGCAACCGAGTCCCGAACCCGTGATCCGGACGATCCCGCCGAACACCACCAGCAACCATGTATACGCGGCCGCGAAAGCCGCCAACCGCCCGAGCCGGCGCCGGGCTCCGTCGCCTGCCGCACGTGCGTCCGTCATCAGTCTTCCTCCCGTCTGCGGGCGCGTAATATACCCCCGCGGGATCCACCGGCCAGCGCCTGATTGCCCGCGGCGGCATCGCGCGCGTATTCTGCTGCACAGTCCACTCCCTCACCGGTGCACGACCATGCGCACGACCCTTTCGTTTCTCCTCTTCCTGCTCACCACCATCGGAGCATCAGCCGTGTCGGGACAGGATGCGACAACAGCGCCGCGGCCGCGGGCTCGCGAGGCCGGCGTCATCGTCGGTGTCTTCACGCCGGGCCCGAACGACGCAATCACGGATGTGCCGGGTGTGCGGGTCGGGCACGCGACGGTCACGGGGAACGGCGCGAACACGGGGGTGACGGCGATCCTGCCACCGGGCGAAGACTGGTACCACGAGCGGCCGCCGGCGGCGCTGGTGGTGGGGAACGGGTTCGGCAAGCTGGTGGGCGTGACGCAGCTGCGGGAGCTGGGCGAGCTGGAGACGCCGATCCTGCTGACGTGCACGTTGTGCGTGTGGCGTGCGGCGGACGCGATGGTGGCGTGGCTTCTCGAGCGGCCGGGGATGGGGAACGTGCGCTCGATCAACCCGGTGGTTGGCGAGACGAACGACGGCACGCTGAGCGACATTCGCGCGCGGCCGATCCTGCCGGAGCACGTGGTACGCGCACTGGAGTCGGCGAGCGGCGGCGCGGTGGAGGAGGGCTCGGTGGGCGCGGGCCGGGGCACGATCGCGTTCGGCTGGAAGGGCGGGATCGGGACGAGCTCGCGGGTGACGCCGGCGGCGGCGGGCGGGTACACCGTGGGCGTGCTGGTGCAGTCGAATTTCGGCGGGATCCTGACGGTGAACGGTGCGCCGGTCGGCCGCGAGCTGGGCCAGTACTCGTTCCGGCGCGAGACGGGCGGCGCGGGCTCGGATCCGACGCCGGACGGCAGCATCATGATGGTGGTGGCGACGGATGCGCCGCTGGATTCCCGGAACCTCGAGCGGCTCGCGTCGCGCGCGCTGATCGGGCTGGGCCGGACGGGCGCGACGGAGAGCAACGGCTCGGGCGACTACGTGATCGCGTTCTCGGCGGCGGAATCGGTGCGGCGGACGGGCGGCTCGCCGGTGCGCACGCTCGAGGACCTGTCGAACGATGCGATGACGCCGCTCTTCCAGGCGGTCGCGGAAGCGACGGAGGAGGCGGTCTACAACTCGCTCTTCAAGGCGGAGTCGGTCGAGGGTCCGCGCGGCGTGGTGGAAGCGCTGCCGCTGGACCGCACGATGGACGTGCTGCGCAAGTACGGCGTCCTGAACTGGGACCGGACGCTCGGCCCGCGCCGGTAGCGCGGCCCCGCGACGTCGCCTGCATCAGGATGCGGATCGTGCGGCGGTCAGGAGCGGAGCGAGGAAGGCGTCGATCTCGTCCGCGCGCGCGGCGGCGTCGTGCTCGCCGATCTCGATCAGCCGCTTGATGTAGTCGTGCTGGAACATCAGCAGGCTGAGCATGTCGGGGCTCTTCTGTTCCTGCGTTCCGAGTCCGCGCGTCATGAAGCGGAACGCGCGGGGCAGGTCGGGCTCGAACTCGGCGGCGAGGCGACCGAGGTCGCGCGAGGGCCGGATGACGAGGAAGTCGACGACGCGCATCCCTTCGCGCTGCTCGGGCGGCAGCCGCTCGAGCAACTCGTTGATGCGCTCCAGCCGTAACACATCCTGGTCGATCAGGTCGAGGAACACGGCGTTGAGGAGCGAGCCGAGGACCTGCGCGGGCGGCGGGTAGCCGGGGATCGAGGGGACGTCGCTCTCGGCTCGCGACCGGGGGTAGCGCGTCGAGATGGCGAGCACGCGGTTCGCGCCGAGGTGGAGCGCGGGCGAGAGCGGGGCGGCCAGCCGGATCCCGCCGTCGCCGAACCACTCGCTGCCGATACGGATTGCCGGGAAGAACAGCGGCAGCGATGCGGACGCCATGACGTGCTCGATGGTGAGCCGGGTCTTCTCGGCGCGGCGCTGGGGCCGGGTCCAGGGCACGATGTCGGAGCCCTCGAGGAACACGACCGTCTGGTTGGTCGAGTACGAGGTGGCGACGACCGCGACCGCCTTGAGCTTGCCTTCCTCGAGGTTCCTGCCGATCCCTGTGATGATCGAGTCCTCGACGTGGAGCACGGCGTGCAGGTAGTCGCGGAGCGGGCTCGTGTCGAGGAAGCCGTGCACGTGCTGCGCCCGGCTTCCACCCGACATGAGTCGGACGCCCCAACCGAGTGCGTGGGTGCCGACGCTGCGGGCGTCCACACGGAACACGCGCTCCGCCGTCAGATCGGTCCACAGGCGGTGGAGCCGGTCCACTCCGGCGCCAAAGCCGCCGGGATGCGCGGCGATGCAGGCCACGTTCAGCGCACCGGCCGACACGCCGGTCAGGACCGGCACGTTCAGGGTCGGGTAGCGCTCGGCGATCCACTTGAGGACGCCGGCCTGGAACGCGCCGCGCGCGCCGCCCCCGGTCAGGACGAGGCCGAGCGGTCCGGCGGCCGCCATCGCGGCGGTATGTGTCGATGTCTCCATGTCGTCTACCCTGGCTTCACGATCGGGGGAAAGTAGCGGCCGGGTGTCGTCAGGGGGAGGCGCGCGACGGTCGGCGAATGAACCGGCCCGTGCCCGGCCGGGTACTCATGGACGATCCGGCTCTCCAACGCGAGGAGGGACCGGATGCCGACTGGTTCCGGGTCTCCCGGACGTTCTTTGGAAACCGGCGGCTCCCGCCATCGACGGTCGCGCGGCAGCTGAGAGCGAAAAACCGAATGAACCGCATGTCGAGAGAGCGGCTCGCCGCTTGGTCGTGGGCGCCCCCGGGGCGCCCGCGTTTCACCGCGCCGTCCCTGTTGCTGCTGGGCGCCGTCGCACTGGCCTCCGCGTGCTCGAAGGACGCGACCGGACCGGGCAACGGCGGATCGACGGTCGCGACGGTTGCCGTCGAGGCGCCGTCCACGACCGTCGATGTCGGCGGGCTGCTGCAGCTCACGGCGACCGCGCGCGACGCCGATGGCAACATCGTTTCCGGCCAGAGCACGACATGGTCGAGCACCAACACGGGCGTGGCATCGGTGTCGAGCGACGGGCTCGTGAACGGCGTGGTGCAAGGCAGCGCGACGATCACCGCGACGATCGGCGGCAAGAGCGGCAGCATCCAGATCGCCGTCACCACGCCCACGCCGGTCGTGCTCTCCACCATCACGCCGGCCACGCTGGTCCCGGGCCAGACCGCCGCGCTCACCGGCAGCGGCTTCAGCACCGTGCCGAGCGCCAACGCCGTGAGCATCGGCGGGAACGCCGCGACCGTGACAGCTGCCACGGCGACGACGCTCACGGTCACGGTCCCGTCTTCGCTCTGCATCGTGCCGGGCCCGGCCACGGTCACGGTCACGGTCGGCGGACGGGTGAGCAACCCGATCGATCACCCCGTGCAGTCGTCCGGCACGACCGTCACCGCGGCCGTCGGCCAGATGCAATTCCTGCAGTCCGGCTTCTGTCTGCAATTCGGCGCGTCGGCCGCCGCGGAATCGTACCTCGTCGGCGTGCAGAACTACAGCGAGAACGTGGCGGTCCTGACACCGGTCACTGTCGCCATGGCGGCGACCGCGCCCGGCCCGTCGGTCGCGGGTATGGCCGCGCTGCCGGTCGTCTCGTCGGGCACCGCCGAGATGCCTCCCTTCGACTTCGCGCGCGAACAGCGCTGGGCTCGCCACCGCGAGGCCGAGCTCGCGCTCCGGCGCCGCGAGCAGTCATCCGCGATGCCACCGATGGTGCTCGCGAAGCACAGTCTGCACGCGGGCCTCGCCGCGGCGTCCGCCGACGCCGCGCTGGCGGTGCCCGCGGTGGTCAACGTCGGTGACAACGTCACGATCCGCGTGCCGAACATCGACAGCCTTTGTGTCCGTTACGCGGAGATCACGACGGTCGTGAAGGCGGTGGGCACGAAGAGCGTGTGGCTGGAGGACACGGGCAACCCGACGGGCGGTCTCACGACGTCGGACTACCAGAGCCTCGCGAGCCTGTTCGACAACAAGATCTACGCGAACGACGTCGACTATTTCGGCACACCGTCCGACATCGACGGCAACGGCCGCATCGTCATTGTCGTGTCGAAAGAGATCAACAAGACCAACAACCTGGGCTTCACCACGACGGCCGATCTCCGGGCACGAAACGCCAGCTGCCCGTCGAGCGACGAGGGCGAGATCTACTACACCCGCGCGCCCGATCCCAACGGCACCTTCGGCGACCCCTACACGACCGCGTCCGCCCTGATCGATGCACCCGTGCTGCTGGCGCACGAGGTCACCCACATCATCCAGTTCTCGGTCCGCGCCGGCCAGGCCACCTTCAACGGCACGCTCCAGAAGATCTGGGAGCTGGAGGGCCAGGCAACGTTCGCCGAGGAAGTGGCGGGACACGCGGTCACCGGGCGGACCATTGGCCAGAACTACGGCTTCGACGTCGCCTTCAACTGCGTGCCCGGATCCAGGCCCTGCCAGGACGCCGGCGGTGGCCTCTGGTACCTCGACGGCTTCGTCGACCTCGCCCTGTACTACGGGTTCAACCCCGACGCCTCGACGACACCGATCGCCGGCGCGCCCGAGCAGTGCAGTTGGCTCGATCTCGCCTCCAACGGCAACACCGGACCCTGTTACAGCGGCCGCGAGGTGTACGGTGTGCCCTGGCTGCTGCTGCGCTACCTGTCGGACCGGTTCGGGCCCGCGGTCGGCGGCGAGAAGCAGTTGCAGCACCAACTGATCCTCGGCAACCTCGCCGGCTTCGCCAACGTCGCGAACGCGATCGGACAGCCGGGCCAACCGCTCGACCGCGTGCTCGCCGACTGGGCCGCCTCGTTGTACGTCGATGACCGGATTTCGGGCGCCGACCCGTCCCTCACGATCCCGAGCTGGAACCTGCTCGACATCGAGAACCGGCTGGTCGAGCAGGCGCATCTCAGGCCGCGCATGCGCACGTTCACTGCTTTCAGCGACGACGTCCAGGTGCGCGCCGGCTCCACCGCCTACTTCATCGTGAGCGGCACCCGCGCCGCGGCCGCGCTCGGCATGCGCAGCACGGGCGGCGGCGCACTGCCCACCAACATGCGCGTGTTCATCGTCCGCTTGCAGTGACCGCGGACCCTGCGCAACGAGAGCCGGGGCGACGGTCCGATCCGCCGCCCCGGCTCCTTCTTTCGTGCGGTCGTGGCGTCGCGCTGCAGGCCGAACGATCAGGCCCGCGGCCGCGCCAGTCCCGCCTCGCTCACCAGCAGCAACAGCGCGTTCCGGATCGCGAGCGTGCCGTTCTCGTTCCGCCACCACTCGCCCGGCGAGTGGCCACCGCCACCATCGCCACCCCGTCCGATCGTTACAGCCGGCACGCCGAGCGAGATCGGGATATTCGAGTCGGTCGAGCTCATCTCGAGCGAGGGCGAACCGCCGAGCGCGCTCGCGGCCGCGACCGCACGCTGAACCAGCGGCGTCGAGGCCGGCATCGTGCCGGACGGCCGGTCGCCTACCTGCTCGACATCCATTTCCAGCGCGGGACCGCGCCGGCGCACCGCGTTCTCCTCCGCCAGCCCCTTCCGCATCGCGGCCTGGAACGCGGCGTCGATCCGCACGAGACTCGCCGGATCCTCCGACCGCATGTCCACCTCCATGACCACCTCGAACGGGATCGAGTTGACCGACGTCCCGCCGCCCAGCACACCCACGTTGTAGCTCGTGGGCGGACCCGACCGCGTCAGCGAGTCCCCGACCTCGACGAAGTAATGCACCGCGCGAGCCTCCGCGTGCGCCGGGTTCGCCATCCCGAACGCGCCCCACGAGTGACCACCCGGCCCCTTGAACGTGACCCGGTACCGGTGCGAACCCAGACCCGCGTTCACGATGCGGTCGATCCCGCCGCCATCCACGTCGATCCACGCATCGATCTTCGGCGCGCCCGGCCGGAACAGGTGCTTCATCCCGCGCAGGTCGCCCAGACCTTCCTCACCCACGATGCCGACGAACCAGACGTCCGCTTCCGTCTCGATCCCCGCACGCTCCATCGCCCGCAGCACCGTCAGCACCACGATCAGGCCGCGCGTGTCGTCCCCCACCCCCGGCGCGAACAGCGTGTCGCCGCGCTGCTTCACCGTCACGTCCGTTCCCTCCGGGAAGACCGTGTCGAGGTGACCCGCGAACCCGACCGTGCGTCGCGTACGAACGTCCTGCCGGCCGCGACGGATCGCCACCACGTTGCCTTCCGCATCGATGTACGCCGTGTCCGCACCCGCCTCCCGCAGCCAGCGCACGTACACCTCCGCACGCGCCTGCTCCTTGAACGGCGGCGCCGGGATCTCCGCCATCTCGATCAACTCCCTCATCCCCTGTGCATCCAGCGCCTCGATCGCGGCGAACGCACGGGCGATCGCGGGATCCCGGGCGATCGCACGCACCTCCGCTGCGACATCCGTCTGCGCGGAGATCGGGGCGGCCAGCGCAAGCAGAATGGGGATTGTGGTGATTGCCGTCCTCTGCAAGGAGATCCTTCCTTTCTCGGGTTTCGTCGCGGTGAACCTCGCCGGGTCGGCGGGCGGGCGCCAGCCGCTATCCCCCACATCCCCATATCCCCCTTCATGGACGCCGACCGTTCGATGAAGGGGGATCAGGGGGATGGGGGGGATCGGGGGATATGGGGTTGTGAGTTTGAACGGCGGGTGGTTCCCTGCGGGACCCGCCACCAACCATCCCCCCGAATCTCCGGGAGATTTGATCTCCCCCTTGAAGCTCACGTAACGTCAGGGATTACTCTCGACGGTGTGAAGACGATGACGGCTCGGAAAACGGTGGAGGGGGTGGGTCCGGGAGCGGGCACGGCGGGAGCCGGCGCGGTCCGGCTGAAAGTCGGGGCACTGGCGAAGCGGGCGGGGCTGACGGTCCGGACGCTGCACCACTGGGACGGATTCGGGCTGCTGGTGCCGGGTCATCGGTCGGCAAGCGGGCACCGGCTGTACGACGTGGCGGACCTTCTGCGGCTTCAGCAGATCCTGTCGCTCCGTCAGTTGGGACTACCGCTGGAGGCGATCCGGGAGCTGCTGGATGCGCGGCGCCTCTCTCCGCTCGAGGTGGTGGAGGCCCACCTGACCCGGGTGCGGGAGCAGTTGGCCGCGCAGCGGGAGCTGGTGACCCGGCTCGAGCGCGTCGCGTCGGAGCTGCGATCGGCGGGGACAGTCTCCGCCGGCGATCTGATTCTCACGGTCGAGGCAACGCACATGTACGAGAAATACTACACGCCGGAGCAGCTGGAGCAGCTGCGGCAGCGGGGGGAGCATCTGGGCGCGGAGCGGATCCGCGAAGTGGAAGCGGAGTGGCCGCGTCTGATCGCGGAGGTCCGGGCGGAAATGGAGAAGGGCAGCGACCCGGCGAGCGAGACGATGCAGTCGCTGGCGCGTCGCTGGCAGGGGCTGGTCGAGGAGTTCACGGGTGGCGACCCGGGGACCACGGAAAGCCTGGCGAAGGTCTGGAAGAACGAGCCGGACATGGCGCAGAAGCACCAGATCGGCAGCCTGGATGGCGCGATGTTCGAGTTCGTGGGCCGGGCGATGGCGGCGCTGAAGAAGGAAGGCGAGGCCTAGCGACAGTCCAGCACCTTGCACGCACGCGCGTCCAGCAGCCGCTGGTCCGCCGTGAGCAGCGTCAGCTCCCACACCTCCGCCGTCGCGACCAGGAACCGGTCCGCCGGATCCGCATGGGGAAGGCGGACCGTCCGGCTGCGCAGCGCAACCTCGTGATTCAGCGGCGCCTCGCGCAGTGGCGTTCGCCGCAACGCCTCCCGGACCCATTCGTCCGCCGGTGCATCCGCCTCCAGCCGGCCTCGCTCGATCAGCAGCGACAACTCCCACGCGCTGATCGGCGACAGCCAACCCTCGCTCGACGGGTCCTCCAGGATCCGGAGCCCACGCGCCGGCAAGCGCTCCGGATCCACCAGGCTCCACGCCCACACGTGCGTGTCCAGCAGGTACCTCACCGCCGCGGCCCCTTCCGGGACGACCGCCCCGAACCACCCGGATCCCCCGAATCCCGACCCTTCCTCGAACTCGCCAGCGCTTCCCATTCCGACGCTTCCACCACTGGCTCGATCAGGTCGGATGCGACGCGGCCACGACCTCGCAACGCCCCGAGCCACGACTCCGGCACCGTTGGCGGCGCGGGCGGCACGACGTCCGCAACTGGCCGGCCGAAGCGCGTGATCCGCACCGGCTCGCCCGTCCGCCGCACCCGCTCCAGCACCGCGAGGCACGTCGCCTTGAACTTCGAGATCGCCATCGACTCCTTCGGCTCGCTCATGCCAGAAAGCTAACCATGGTCAGCGATCATGGTCAATCCACGACGCACGCCCGTCCCCCGCCCGGGAGGATCGCGGACCGGCCGGGGCCGTGCCATGGGCGGGTGGGACAAGGTGAGGCGGGAGCCGCCCGTGCCGTCTGTCAGTCGTGCAGTATGCGTTCGGGCGGGTCGTCGAGGTCGTCGAACTGGCCGCTCTTCACGGCCACGATGAACAGCACGGCGAAGATCGCGCCGAGCAGGATCGCGAGGGGCAGGAGGAAAAGGACTGCGTTCATGCCTCCGCCTTGCGCACGGCCGCCTCGACGCGCGAGGCGGTCCAGATGACCATGCCGCTGGAGAGCGGCATCAGGACGGCGGCAACCAGCGGGTTGACCCAACCCAGCGCGGCCGCGCTGACCGCAAGGACATTATACACGATCGAGCGCGTCTGGCTCACCCGGATGGCGCGCCGGCAGGCGCGGCCGGCCCGGACGGCGGCGAGGACGGGCCGGAGCGAGCGGAGTGCGATGACGGCGTCGGCGACGAGGACGCTGGTCGCGGCGCCGGCGCCCATGGCGATGCCGACGTCGGCGGCGCCGAGGGCGGGTCCGTCATTGAGCCCGTCGCCGACGAACGCGACGCGGTTGCCCTCGTCGCGCCGTGCCCGCACCCACGCGGCCTTCTGTTCGGGGTCGAGCTGTCCGATCGTCTCGTCGAGGCCGGTCTCGACGCCCACGCTGGCCGCGACCTCGCTCCGGTCGCCGCTCAGCAGGGTGAGCCGGAAGCCGGCGTCCCTGAGCGCGCGGACGATGCGCCCGGAATCCTCGCGGGAGACATCGCCGATGCGGAGCACGTGACGCTCCTCGGCGGACTCGAGCACGAGCTCGCGCGGGTCGCCGGCCGCGAGGCTCCAGCGAGTTTCGTCGACGACGCCGGTCACGCCGCGGCCGGGCGTTTCTTCGACATCGGCCGCAAGTGGCAGCGGGATGCCGCGTCGCACGGCTTCATCGACGATGGCCCGGGCGACGGGGTGCACGCTGAACCGTTCGAGCCCGGACGCGATGCGGAGGGCGACGTCGCTCGCCTCCGTGATCCGGATCTCGCCCTCCGTGACGGTGCCCGTCTTGTCCAGCGCCATGACGTCCACGGTGGCGAGGTCGAGCAGCGCGTCGGCGGAGCGGAAGAAGATGCCGCGTCGCGCGGCGGCGCCGAGGCCGGCGGCGGCGGACAATGGACGGGAGAGCGCGAGGGCGCAGGGACACGCGACCACGAGCACGGCGACGGTCGCCTCGAGGGCGCGGCCGGTCCCGGCCAGGGCGAGCCACACGCCGAACGTTATGGCCGCGACAGTGAGTGTGCCCGCGGTAAACCAGGGCGCGATGCGGTCGGCGGCGTCGGGCCTCGCGCCGCGGTCCGCCGACTCGCGGAGCTCGGCGGCCATGCGCTGGATCAGCGTGTCGCTGCCGGCCGCCTGCACGGTGATCTCGACCGCGCCATCGATGAGCGCGGTGCCCGCCACGACGCGGTCGCCCGCGCCGATCGACGCCGGCTCCGACTCGCCCGTCACCAGAGCGCGGTTGAGCGACCCCTTGCCCGCGAGCACGATGCCGTCCGCCGCGACCTCCTCGCCTGGCCCGACGAGGATGACGTCGTCGGCGGCGAGATCCTGCGCGGGCACGCGCTCGACCGCGTCGCCTGCACGACGCCGTGCGGTGTTCGGCAGTGACGCTGCGAGCGCGACCGCGGCTTCGGCCGCGCGACGCCGGCCGCGCCCCTCGAGCACGCGGCCCGCGAGCAGCAGCGCGACGAGCATGGTGAGCGAGTCGAGGTAGGCGTGCGCGCCGGCGAGCGTCGCCCAAAGTCCGTGGACGTACAGAACAGCCACCGCGATCGCGATGGGCAGGTCCATGTGCAGCACGCGGTGGCGGAGCCCGCCCATGGCGCCGCGGTAGAACGGCTCGGCGCACCAGAGCGCGACCGGTGTCGCGAGCGCGAGCGCGGTCCAGTCGAAGAGCGCGACGAAGCGCGGCGCCATGCCGCTCCACCAGCCGGCGTAGAGCGACGCATAGATGAGCATGACGTTGAGCGCGGCGAACGTGGCGACGCCGAGCCGGACCAGCAGGTCGCGGTCGGGCGCGCGTTCCTCGCCCAGCGGGCGCGGCCGGTAGCCGAGCTGCGCGATCCGGTTGGCGACGCCATCGAGGTCGATCGCGTGCGGGTCCCAGCGCACGGTGGCGCGGCCGGTGGCGTAGCTGACGTGCGCATCGACCACGCCGCCGGTAGCGGCGAGCACGTTCTCGGTGACCCAGACGCACGATGCGCAGCGCAGGCCGTCGATGTGGAGGCGCGTTTCGCAGGTGCCGTCCTCGAGCTCGTGCACGGGCGCGGCGCTCCAACCTGGCGCCTTCCCGCTCGGCCGTGGCGCCCACGTCTCGCGTTCCGCGTAATAACGCTCGAGGCCCGCGTCCCGGATGATCTCGGCGGCCAGCTCGCAGCCGTGGCAGCAGTACGCGTCTTCCGCGCCCTCGACCGCCGCGCCGCAATGCGGGCAGCGCGCGCTGCGCGAAACGTCAACGGAGTCCGACCGCGCGGACTCCGTCATGGACGCGGAGCCCCGGCGGGGCTCAGCGGTCTTCGGTGACGTAGGACGGTACGACATCGTCCGCGCCGGACACCGCGACCCAGATGTAGGCGGCGTTGACGGCGACCACGATCAGCAGGGCGACGATGATGGCGACCGGCCAGATCCAGTCCGCGCGGATCGCGAGCGGGCGGGCGGCGGCGCCCGTGTCAGGGTCGGGAGGTCTCTTCATTGAGGGCCGATCCACTCTTGAAGGTGGTCTCCAGCATGACCTGTGAACGGTCGCCCGTGACGTGCACGTGCAGCGCCACCGTGCGCGCGAGTCCCGGCGTCTGCGGCACCCGGACGATCAGCGGCACGACGCGCGACTCCATCGAGCGGAGCCGGACCGGCTCGGTCAGCACCTCGGCGCCGTCCAGGCCGTCCACCGAAACCTGGTACACCTGCTCGTCCACCGACGGGTCGTTGTTGGTCACGCTCAACAGGAACGTGTTCCGGACATAACCGTCGGCATCGATCGTGAAGAGCGAGCCGGGCGCCCGGTTCACGGTCGCCTCGAAAGGCGTCCGCGTCACCAACAGCGTGATGGACGCGGCGACGAGCGCGGTCATGAGACCGCCGTACACGATCGTGCGCCCGCGCATCTTCCGGACCGGCCGGCCCTCGCTCGCCGCGATCGTGCTGTACTGCACCAGCGTCCGGTGCCCGAGTGGCTCCATCACCGACGTGCACGCATCGATGCAGCGCGCGCACTGGATGCACTCGAGCTGGAAGCCGTTCCGGATGTCGATCCCCTGCGGACACACCGCGACGCACTTGCTGCACTCGATGCAGCGGCCCGCCGCCGCAACCGCCGGACCGTGGCCGCGCGGCTCGCCCCGGCCGATGTCATACGTGACCGTCAGGCTGTGGTCATCGGCCAGCGCGCTCTGGAACCGGGCGTACGGGCAGAGATAGTTGCAGAACTGCTCCCGGAACCAGACGAAGTCGAGGAAGAACGCGCCCGCGATGATCAGGACGAGCGTGTACTCGACCGGGCCGGCCCGCCCCGTCCACAGCTCGCGCGCCCCCGCGAAAATGGACATGAACGCCATGCCCAGAAGCAGCGAGACCGCGCCGAAGAGGAGCCATTTCACGACCTTGCGCCAGACCAGGTCGAACGAGAGGCCCGCCGCGTCCCGGCGCTTCCGCCTTGACCGGTCGCCCTCGATCCACAGCTCGATCGGCCGGATCCAGGTCTCGAGGAAGACCGTCTGCGGACACGCGTACCCGCACCACACGCGCCCCAGGATCGCCGTAGCGAAGAACAGCAGGAACGCCAGGAACAGAAGCAGCAGCAGCAGGAAGATCGTGTCCGACGCCGTGTAGATCTGGCCGAACAGGAACAGCCGCCGCGCCGGCAGGTCCACCCTCAGCAGCGGGTGCCCGTTCAGCGTGAACCACGGCAGTACGAACAGCACGATGTGCAGCCCGAAGAACGTCCAGCGCCGGAGCGTCATCCACCGCCCACGAATGGACTGCGGATACACCCACTCCCGGGTCCCACTGAATCCGAGCATCTATTTCTACCTTACCGCGGTTCGATCACGGGTTGAAGGGATTCGGGGGGCGGGGGCGGAGGCGGAGGCGTTTGCGGGCGCGTTTGCGGGTGCGGCGGGTGCGGACGCTCCCGCTCCCATCCCGCTCCCGCCGCTCCCGCTCCCGGCCCCGCAAACGCCTCCGCCTCCACTCCCGCCACCCGCATTCAGTTCGACGCCGTGTCCGGCGCCGCGGTTCCCCCACCCAGGTACGACTCCGGCGCCCGACCCAGCGCCTCCGCGTTCTTCGTGATCACGTAGGCCGCGACCTGGTTGATCTTCTCCGGCCCGAGGATCGGCCCCCAGGTCAGCATGCCCTTCTCCGG
This sequence comes from uncultured Gemmatimonadales bacterium, assembly GCA_963786235.1. Lineage (GTDB taxonomy): Bacteria > Gemmatimonadota > Gemmatimonadetes > Longimicrobiales > RSA9 > CAWAYJ01. Next base: position 51,153 of record CAWAYJ010000003.1, on the reverse strand, counting down.
CACGCCCTCCGTGATGGTGCGCACGACGTCGGCGGCCGTGCCGCCGTGGATCCAGTCGGGATCGAGCAGGTTCGGCCCGATGCCGCCCTTCATGTCCTGGCCGTGGCAGACCACACAGTTCTGGTTGAAGATCGCCTCGCCCGCCGCGACCGCCTCGGGCGCGAACGACAGCGAGGCGCCGCCCGTCTCCTGCGCGGGCCAGCGCACGGCGGCGGCCGCCATCTCGGCCGCCAGCTCCTTCTGGTAGGAGCGGTGCGCGATGAAATGGTAGTGTACCGCGTATGCGAACGCCCAGATAATCGTCAGCCAGAACAGGCCGAGCCACCAGTCCGGAAGCGGGTTGTCGTATTCCTCGATCCCGTCCGCCTCATCCGCGTGGCCGAGCAGACGGTTCGTTTCCTTGCTCACGCTTCGCCTCCGTCGTCCAGGGGCAGCCGGGCGTACTCGTCCATGGCGGCCTTGCGCCGCGGCGCGTACGCCCACGCGATCCATGCGATGAACAACGCCAGGAAGACCACGGTCATGAGACCCAGCAGCCAGCCCATCCGCACCGAGCCGGCCGCCTCGTGAAGCAGCGGGTTCATTGCCCGCCTCCGGGCTGCCGCTCCGTCGCCGGCGCCGCGGCCGCGGGCGCGGCTGCCGCGGCCGAGCTTCCTGCCGCGCCCGTCTGCTGCGCCTCGAGGTGGCGCTTGCCATCCTGGCCGAGCCGCTGCAGGTACGCGATCAGCGCTATGATCTCCCGGTTCGGCTCCGTCTGGATGCCGGTCGTAGCGAGGCTCTGCGCGATGCGCGTGCCCTGCGCCGTCAGGCTGTCCGCGACCGACGCCACCTGCTCGTCGGTGTACGGCGTGCCGACTCGCTTCAGCGCGACCACCGACGCGCGTACGTCGGCCGGGTCGATGCTCTTCTCGTGCAGCCACGGGTAGGTCGGCATCACGCTGCCCGGCGATGTGCTGCGCGGGTCACGCATGTGCTCGAAATGCCACGCGTCCGGGTACTTGCCACCGACGCGCTGCAGGTCCGGCCCCATGCGGCGCGAGCCGAGCAGGAACGGCCGGTCGTACTGGTACTCGGGTGCGCGGGTCCACTCGCCGTAGCGGAGCAGCTCGGCCCGCATCGGCCGGATCATCTGCGAGTGGCAGAGGTAGCAGCCTTCGCGGATGTAGATGTCGCGCCCGGCGACTTCCAGCGGCGTGTAGGGCGTCACCCAGTCGGCCCGCTCCGGGCCCGCCTTCGCCGAGTACATCGGGATGATCTCGACCATCCCGCCGATCAGGATCGCGATCGTCATCCCGACCGCGAACACGCCGGACCGGCCCTCGAAGAAACTGCGGTGGAACTGGCTGTAGCCCTTCTCGCTTTCGCCACTCGCCTGCTTGTTGTCAGCCATTGTTCGACCTCGCCGGGTTCAGGCCGCGACCGGGGCCGCCAGGTCCGCCGCGGGCGCCGGACCACCGCGCGCCGTGCGGGTCACGTTCCACGCCAGCATCAGCATGCCGGTCAGGTACATCACGCCGCCCGCCAGGCGCAGCCAGTAGAAGGGCGCGAGCCGGTGCACGATGTCCACGAAGATCGGGTTCGCCAGCTGACCGGTCTCCGCGATCTGCCGCCATTGCAGCCCCTCCATCAGGCCGGCCGCCCACATCGACACCGTGTAGAGCACGATCCCGATCGTCGCCAGCCAGAAGTGCGTCGTCGCCCACTTCGGGTACGCCAGCGGCCGGTTGTACAGCCGCGGCGTCAGCCAGTACACGACGCCGAACGAGATCATGCCGACCCAGCCCAGCGCGCCCGAGTGCACGTGCCCGATCACCCAGTTCGTGTAGTGCGACAGCGCGTTCACCGCGCGGATCGACATCATCGGCCCCTCGAACGTGCTCATGCCGTAGAAGCTCACCGCCACCACCATGAACTTGAGCACCGGGTCAGTCCGCAACTTGTACCACGCGCCGCGCAGCGTCAGCAGCCCGTTCAGCATGCCGCCCCACGACGGCGCCAGCAGCATGATGCTGAACACCATGCCCACAGTCTGCGCCCATTCCGGCAGCGCCGAGTACAGCAGGTGGTGCGGCCCCGCCCAGATGTAGAGGAACACCAGGCCCCAGAAATGGATGATGGAGAGCCGGTAGCTGTAGACCGGTCGCTCCGCCGCCCGCGGCAGGAAGTAGTACATCAGCCCGAGGAACGGCGTGGTCAGGAAGAAGCCCACCGCGTTGTGCCCGTACCACCACTGCACCAACGCGTCGGTCAGACCCGAGTAGATGGGGTACGATCGCGTCAACGTCGCCGGGATCGCCAGGCTGTTGCCAATGTGCAGCACCGCGATCGTGATCACGAACGACATGTAGAACCACAGTGCGACGTACAGGTGCTTGACCTTCCGCACCGCGATCGTGCCGAAGAAATTGATGCCGAAGATCACCCACACGATCGCGATCGCCACGTCGATCGGCCAGATCAGCTCCGCGTACTCCTTCGACTGCGTCATCCCCAGCGGCAACGTGATGGCCGCCGCCACGATGATCGCCTGCCAACCCCAGAAGTGGATCCGCGACAGCAGGTCGCTCCACATCCGGACTTTCAGCAGCCGCTGCGTCGAGTAGTAAATGCCCATGAAACAGACGTTGCCCGCGAACGCGAAGATCACCGCGTTCGTGTGCAGCGGACGCAACCGCCCGAACGTCGTCCACGGCAACCCCAGGTTCGCCGGCCACCACGCGATCTGCAGCGCGATCACCACGCCCACCAGCATGCCCACCGCACCCCACAGAACCACGGCGCCCAGGAACATCCTCACGATGCGGTCGTCGTAGTCGACGGCCGCGCTCCGCACCGGGGCAGCCGCAACAGCCGCGTCGCTCGCCGGTGCCTTCGCGCTCTCGCGTTCCATCAACTGGTCCCCTTGCTGTGACGGTGTTATCGTCTGCGGCAGGAAACGGAACGCCGCAACGTATGGAAAACTTGCTTCACTTCAGTAGGGTATTTCCTGACCTTTCGCGGGGCGATTTCGGGGAACTTTCTCGCGATTCCATCTCTCGACCGGCCCGGCGGCGTGGTGTGGCCGACGGCGGCCGGAGGCTGACATGACTGGACTGCTCGCCGGCGCGTTCCTGGCCGGACTGGTCGGAAGTCCCCACTGCATTGGGATGTGCGGGCCGTTCGTGCTCGCGTGCGGCCGCGGCCCGGCAGGCGCGGCCGCGTATCATTCGGGCCGGCTGACGACGTACGCGGTTCTGGGTGCGCTGGCCGGCGCGTTCGGCGACATCCTGCCGGGCCCATCGTGGATCCCGGCGGTGATCTCGCTGGCGGTGGTCGCGTGGTTCGCGGCCGCGCTGGCCGGGCTGGTGCCGGAGCCGAAGGTGTCGGTGCCGGGTGCGGCGCGGGTGATGAAGTGGGCGACGGGGCGGCGCGGGGTCGCGTCGCGCTACGTGCTGGGCGCGGCGAACGGCCTGCTGCCGTGCGGTCTCGTGTACGCGGCGCTCGGCATCCCGCTGGCGACGGGCAGCGCGCCGGTCGGCGCACTCGCGATGGCGCTGTTCGGGCTGGGCACGGTGCCTGCGCTGGCCGCGCTCACGCTGGGCGCACGGCGTCTGCTGGGCGCGAGTCTCGGCCTGCGCCGCGCACTCGCGGCGGGCGTGCTGCTGGCTGCGGTATGGTCGGTGGGCAAGCGCCAGGGCTGGATCGGCGGCGGGATGCACGGGCATATGCCGATGGCGCCGGCTGCGACGATGGACGGGACGCCGGACGGAGCCGCGCACGAACATTGACCGCGAGCGCAGGGTCTCCGGGCACGACCCGGCCGTTCACCGATCCGGCGCCCGCGATCCCTTGCCGTTCTCCGACACGATCTCGATGACCTCCGCGCCCGCCTGCACGAACCCGGCGATCGAGCGGCGGGTGATATCGACGCCGCCCGATGCGCCGCGCGCGAACAGCAGGGGTCCGCGGATCCACCACTTCTGCACGATCCAGGCGCCGGTCTCCAACCGCGTGAAGTCGAGGCGGCCGCCCAGCTCGCGGGTGCGTGGGCCGAAGTCCACGCCGGTGTAGTCGAACTCGAGGAACCGGAGCGCGGATGTCGCGGTGTCGATCCAGAGCGTACCGGCGACATCGGGCAGGTGGCGGTCCGCGTTCGGCTCGAACCCGAGTCCGACCATCGACGCCGTCTCGCCCCTGCCGCGGCGTGCGCGGAAGCAGTGCGTGGCGGCGAACCCGTCGGAGAGCAGCACGTCGGCATCGGGCGCGTAGAACGAAGGTGCCTCGGAGCCCTGCACGTAGCCCTTGTCCACCAGCTCGCGTGGCGGCGGCGTGCTGAACGGCCGCTGGCCTCGCAACATGACGGTGTCGAGCGACTCGCGCTGGAGCAGGTTGTCCAGGCCGTACCTTCGTCGGGAGCGCTGCACCCGGTAGGTGACGAGGTTGGCGCGGCCGGTCAGGCTCACGCCTTCGAGCGCCTTCTTCACTTCGTCCCACAGGATCGCCGCGGCGCCGGCCTCGGGCGATGCGTCGCAGCGACGTTCGGCTTCGACAGTGATCGCATCGAGCGGGAGCGCTCGCTCACGCAGGGAGAGCGTCACGACGGAGGTTTGCCCGGGCCGGACCTCGAGCACGCCGCTCACCGCATCGGTGTGGCCGATCAGCTGGGCCCGGAGGTGAACCGGCCCGAACCCGCCAACGCGCACGGAGAAGTGGCCGGTCGAGTCGGTCAGCACGGCGGTCCGCTGCTCATCGAGCGAATCGAGCACCGCGATCCAGGCGCCGCGCGCGGCCGCGCCCGTACCCTCGACGGTGACCGTGCCGGTGACGATCTGCGCGGCCGCGGCGGTCGGGCTCGCGGCGAGGGCAAGGACGCCGGCGAGGAGCGTTCGTCGGGCCCACGTTCTATGGGAGTGCGACGTCGCCACCGCGAGTACCGGGACCCTGCCTTTCATGCCCGTCACTGCCGGCGTCGTGGCGCGGCCGCGGCCGGGCCGGTCAGGACAGGTAGCAGAGGGTCGAGCGTGCCGTCGATCCCGCGGGCCGGCTCGAGACCGAGCAGCGCGGCGAGGAACGGGTAGACGTCGATGTTCTCGAATGCCGGGACCCGCGTGCCCGGGCGAATGCCCGGTCCGGCGGCGAAGAACACGCCGTACATCGATTGGATGGGCGGCCAGCCGTGCGTGGCGGGCGTTCGCTCACCCGATTGTCCGCGGCGCCGGATCTGCACGCCCTCGTCGGCGACGAGCAGGACGTCGCCGAAGCGCGGGTTCCGGCCGGTCCGCCAGGAAGCGGGCGTCTCGCCGGGCAGGTAGGCGTGCATACCCGGCGCGCGGTCGAGCGAGTCGCGGAGCGCGCGGGCACGCGCTGTGTCACCGTCGACGTACAGTTGGGCGAGCGGCCCGGCGGTGAGCACACGAACGCCTGTGAGGTCGGCCCAGTCCTCGAGCTCGACGGGCGGCTTGTCGAGCATGGCCATGCCGTGGTCGGTCAGGATGACGAGGTTCACGCGGTCGCCGTACGGCAGCGCATCGATGCCGTCCATCAGCCGGCCGACGATGCTGTCGGCGCCGGCGAGGGCGAGGTCGAGCTCGGGCGAGTCGGGACCGTACCAGTGGCCGGCGTTGTCGAGGCGCTCGAAGTAGAGGGTGATGAGGTGCGGCCGCTTCTCCGCGGGCATGGCGAGCCAGTCGAGAACGGCGCGGATGCGTGTGTCCTCGGTGACGTTGGCGTCGAACGTGTTCCAGTACGTCGGCTGGATGCCCTTGACGGGCGCCTCGGTACCGACGAAGAACATGGCGGCGGTGACCATGCCCTGCATCTCGGCGGTCACCCAGATGGGCTCACCGCCGTACCAGCGCCCGTCCTGCACCGTGCTGCGGTCGCTGAGCCGGTAGGTCGCGTCGAAGGCCGGGTCGTAGAAGTTGTTCGCAACGATGCCGTTGTGGCCGGGTGACATGCCGGTCGCGATCGAGTAGTGGTTGGCGAACGTCTTGCTCGGGAACATCGGGATGAGCGCGTCGGCGCGGACGCCGCGCGCGGCCAGCCGCTCGAGGTTGGGCGTCACGCCGCGGTCCGGGTAGTCCCAGCGGAACGCGTCGAACGAGACGAGCAGGACGTACGGCGCGTCGATCCAGCGCGGAGCGTTGACGCCGCCCGAGCCGCGTTGCGCGGCGGCGGGTGCCGCGGCGGCGGGTGTCGCGGCGGGAGTCCCACTGCACGCGACCGCGAAGAGCAGCGAGGCGACGAACGTCGCCGCGGTCCAGGGCCGGCTTTGGAGCGGCGCGGCGGAACCGCTATAGTGCGGGGAGCACGGACTCCCGCGACGAAGGTGCATGCCGGACATCGATTTTCTCTTCAGCGGCCCTGTCGGGCCTCTCGTGATCTTCCTGTTGCGCATCGTCGACGTCTCCCTCTCGACGGTGCGCATCCTGCTCGCGGTGCGCGGCCGCAAGCTGCTGGTCCCCATCATCGGCTTCGTCGAGGTTCTCGTCTGGCTGGTCGCGGCCGGCAATGCGATCCGCCACCTCGACAGCGTATGGCACGTGCTCGGCTACTCGCTCGGCTTCGCGGCCGGCACGAGCGTCGGCCTGTGGCTCGAGGAGAAGCTGGCCATCGGCATCGCGACCATGCAAGTCATTACCATGCGCGCGGGCGCCGGCCTCGCCGACGGCCTGCGCGCCCTCGGCTTCGGCGTCACGGCGTACACGGGCCAGGGGCGCAAGGGTCCGGTCGAAGTCATGCACACGGTGGTCGCCCGCCGGCAGATCCGGATTGTGCTGCGCGAGGTCGAGCGCTGGGATCCGGACGCGTTCATCACGATCGAGGAGCCGCGCGAGATCCGGCGCGGCTGGATGTTCTCGACGCCGCGCATGCGGTCGCCCGCGGTCCTGCGGGTCGGCGAATGGGCGCGGCGCGCCGGCGCGAAACGGCTGCGGAAGTAGTCAACCGAGCGGAACCTGGTAGACCGCGGTGATCTCCGGCACGGCCGCCAGCTTTGCCATGGTCTCCGGCCCCACCATCTCATCGATCGCGACCAGCCCGAGCGCCTCCCCGCCCGCCTCGCGCCGCGACTGGTTGTACTCGCCGATGTTCACGCCCGCCTCGCCCAGCAGCGAGCCGACCCGGCCGATCACACCGGGCACGTCGCGGTTCTGCACGACGAGCAGTGTGCCGAACGGACGCGCGTCCATGCGGAACCCATCGATGCCGACGATGCGCGGGTGCGTCCCGTCGAGCAACGCGCCGGCCACGGTGAGGAGCCGGCCGTCGACCGTGGCGGCGACCTCGAGGTACTGGCCGTAATCGGCGCCGCCGGCGAGGCGGGTCGTGGTGACGGTCGCGCCTCGTGTCTGGGCGACGTGCATCGCGTTCACGTAGTTGACGGCGCCCTTGCCGACGACACCCCGGAGCATGCCGCAGAGCACGGCGGACGCGAGCGGGCGGAGCAGGGTGTCGGCGGAGCCGGTCCAGGAGACCTCGATCTTCTGGAGCGCGCCGTCGGTGAGCCCGGCGGCGAGCCGGCCGAGCCGTTCGGCGAGGTCGAGCAGCGGCCGCAGCTTGCGCATCGCGTCGCCGCCGATCGCCGGCGCGTTGACCGCACGCGTGAAATCGCTGTCCACGAGCGCGGCCCGGACCGCACCCGCGATCTCGAGCGCCACGCTCTCCTGCGCCTCGGCCGTCGATGCGCCGAGGTGCGGCGTGAGCACCGTGTTGGGCGCGGAGCGGAGCGGGTGGTCGGCGGGCAGCGGCTCAGCGCCGTAGACGTCGATGCCGGCGCCTGCGACGCGGCCCTTCTCGAGCGCGCGCACGAGCGCGGCCTCGTCGATGACACCGCCGCGCGCGGCATTGAGCACGAAGACGCCGGGCTTCATGCGCTCGAACTCGGCGTCGCCGATGATGCCGCGGGTCGCGTCGGTCAGCGGCACGTGGACGGAGATCACGTCGGCGCGCTCGATGACCAGGTCGAGCGAGGCCAGCTCGATGCCGTGCGCGGCCGCGTGCTCGCGATCGAGGTACGGGTCGTAGGCGACGACGCCCATGCCGAAGGCGCGGGCCCGGTCGGTGACCGCGGTGCCGATGCGGCCGGCGCCGACGAGGCCGAGCGTCTTCCCGGCCAGCTCGGTCCCGGCGAAGCTCTTCCGGTCCCACGCGCCGTCCTTCATGGAGCGGTCGGCGGCGGGCACGTGGCGGACGAGCGAGAGCAGGAGCGCGAGCGTGAGCTCGGCGGCGGACACGGTATTGCCGGCGGGCGCGTTGAGCACGGCGATGCCGCGCTCGGTCGCCGCCTCGACATCGATGTTGTCGACGCCGACGCCGGCGCGTCCGATGACGCGCAACCGGTCGGCGCGGCTCATGGCCTCGCGCGTGATGCGCGTCGCGCTCCGCACGATGACGGCATCGGCTTCGGCCAGCGCGTCGGCCAGAGCCTCACCCTTGAGGCCGGTCCGCGCGACGATCTCGAAGCGGCCGTCCTCCGCGAGCGGCAGCAGGCCGGTCGGCGAGATCGAGTCGGCGAGCACGACCCGGAACCGGCCGCCGTCCGCGGCGGCTTCCCTCGGCTTCGTCGCCTTCGTCGCCGTGTCGCTCATGCGAGCACGTCCGTCAGCACGTCGAGCAGCGACTCGAGACCGGCGACCGTGTGCTCGCCCATGTGGCCGATGCGGAACGACTCTTCCTTCAGCTTGCCGTACCCGGTCGCGACGGCGAAGCCGCGCTTCCTCGTCTCGGCGACGACTTTCGGCCCGGTCCAGCCGTCGGGCAGGCGGATGCAGGTGACGGTCGGCGAGCGGGCGCCCTCGGGCGCGACGATCTCGAGCTTCACGCCGCGCTCGTTCATCTCGGCCACCCAGCGGTACGTGCGCTCGGCCATCGCGGCGTGCCGCGCCCAGCGCGCCTCCATCCCCTCCTGCACGATGTGCTCGGCCTGTTCGGCGAGGGCGTAGAGCAGCGAAACCGCGGGCGTGCTGGGCGTCTGGTTCCTCTCGACGAGGTTCTTCTCGAACTCGAGGAAGTCGAAGTAGATGCCGCGGTCGTTCTTGCTGCGGGCGCGCTCGAGCACGCTCTTCTGGGCCACGCCGAACGCGAGGCCGGGTGGCACCGCGAGCGCCTTCTGCGAGCCGGTCAGCACGAAGTCGAGCCGCCAGTCATCGGTGTGGAGCGGCGCGCCCGCGAGACCGGACACGCTGTCCACGAGGATCGCGACATCGCCGTTCTTGTGCGCGACCTCGGCCAGCTCGTGGATCGGGTTTAGCGCGCCAGTCGAGGTCTCCGAGTGCACGACCGTGACCGCGTCGTAGATGCCACGGCTGAGCGCATCGTCCAGCATGCCGGGCGTGTGGACCTGGCCCCACGGCACCTCGAGCGCGTCGGCCCGGAGCCCGTTGGCGAGCGTGATCTTGTGGAACCGGGAGCTGAACGCGCCGTTCACGAGCGAGAGCACCTGCCGTCGCGCGCCGTTCCGGACCGCGCCCTCCATGAGCCCGGTCGCGGAGCTGGTGGACACGTACACGGGCCGCGTCGTGCCGAAGATGGTCTTGAGCCGGGACTGGATGAACTCCATCAGCTCGCTCATCTCGGGCACGCGGTGCCCGATCATCCCTTTCGACATCTGCGCGAGTGTCTCGGGACGCACGCCCACGGGGCCCGGCAGGAAGAAACGGTCGAACGGCAGTGTCTCGATCTCGATCATGTTCCACTGTCCTGGTGCGGCCCGCCGGGACCGCCCGGCGGAGCGGCCGGAAGATACCGTGACGAGACCGGCAGGGAAAACCCGAGGCGGGGGCCCGGGGTTCCGCCGGACCCCTCGGAACGGCACCGGGCCGGACGTGTACAGCCCACGGGTCCGGTGGCACGCCGGATACCCTTCCCCACTCTTCGAGCGGCGAAATGCAGGTCACCGCAGCGGGAACCGTCACCGTCCTGGCCACCGTGCTGGCGATCGCGGCTCCCGTCCGCGCGCAGACCCCGGACATCACCGCGTTCCGCGATTCCGTCGCCGCGGTCTCGGACGTGCCCGGCCTTCACCGCGCCACGTGGGCGGCCCCGCCGAAGGATGCCTCGCCCGTGTCGCTCCTGCGCCAGGGCTTCGCCGGACTCCGGCTCTACGAGCTGACGGGCCTCGTCGCCGACCTGCGGCGCGCGCGCGACCGGTTCGAGGATGCGACGAAGGCCGATCCGGAACTCGCGGCCGCCGCGCTCGGCCTCGGCATGAGCTGGCTCCGCGATCCCGAGATCACCGACCCCGCGCCCACGGTCGTCATGGACCGCGCGTTCAAGGAAGCGCTCGGCCGCGACGCACGCTCCCGCGCCAGCCGCGCGCTCCGCAACGCGCTCGAACGCGATCCCGGCCTGATCGAGGCCGCCGTGCTGCTCGCCGGCCTCGCCACGGAGAAACGGAACTCCGCCGAGCTGGCCGCCGCGCGCGCAACGCTCGAACGGGCGGAGAGTGAGGGTCGCACGGACGCAACCGCCAACCTCGCGCTCTCCCGCATCGCGGCCGCACAACAGGACTTCGACGTGGCCCGGGAGGCCGCCGTCCGCGCCGCGCGCGCGCCGGACCCACCACCCGGCGCGCGATACGCGCTCGCTCGTGCGCTCCTCGGCCAGGGCGAGCTGGAGGCCGGCGCCCGCGAGTACTTCGTCGCGATCGACAGCGCGAGCGGGGCGACGATCGAGGATATGTACGATGACGCGCGACCGATCGCGACCGAGGCGGAGCTCGCGGAATGGCGGGTGGCGGACTCCGCGGGCCGGCGCGCCTGGCTGCACAACTACTGGGACGTGCGCGCCGCGCTGTCGGGGGAGAGCGTGGCCGCGCGCATCGCCGAGCACTACCGCCGGCTCGACCGCGCCACCCGTGACTACCCGCGGCTCCGCAAGTACGGCGCGCCACCGTCCAACGCGCTGCTGCTCGAGCGGCCCGACCTGCCGTTCGACGACCGCGGCATCATCCTCGTCCGCCACGGCGAGCCCGCGCGCATCATCCGCTCGCCGGGCGAGCTGCGCAACGAGTCGTGGGCGTACCCGGCGCTCGAGGGCGGCTACCGGCTCCTCCAGTTCGTGCAGTACGCGTCGGCACTGTCGGTGGGCGGCGGCGCCGGCCGGGTCGGCGCGGGCAACCCGACCGCGTCCGCGATCGATGGCGAGGTCCCGCAGGCCTACAACGACTACGTGCTCATCTACAACGTGCTCTGCGACCCGGAGTACCTCTCGGACCGGCAGCTGTTCGACCGCCGGCTGAGCTTCGTGAGCTGCGACGAGTTCGACCGCCGCTCCGTCAGTGCCGAGGTCCGCCGCGATGCGCTGGCCGCGCTCGCCTCCGACAGCGACCGGCCCGACTTCGCCAACCCGCTCCCCTTCATCTACGACCTGTTCGCGTTCCGCGGCGACTACGGCCGGACCGACCTCACGGCCGCGGTCGCGCTGCCCGCCCGCGCCCTGCACCCGACGGTCACCGGCCGCGGCACGCGCTGGTCGGTCTCCCTGTCCTCGATCGTGGTGGACACGGTCGAGCGCCGCGTCGTGAGGGCTGACACGTCGCTCGTGATCCGCGAGCCCGAGCACGGCGCGCCCGACGACATCGTGCTCGCGACGCTCTCCATGCCCGTCGTCCCGGGCCACGGCCTCGCGCACCGGCTCGTCGTCCGCGACGCGGAAGACTCGACCACCGGCGGGATGCTCGGACGCGCACTCGACATCCCCGACTTCGGCGGAAACTCGCTGATGCTGAGCGACGTCGTGCTCGCCGCGCCGGGCGAGACCGGCAGTTTCCGGCGCGGCGGCATCGCGCTGCGCCTCGTGCCCACGCGCGAGTACCAGGGCGGCGCGTTCGACGTGTTCTACGAGGTGTACAACCTGGCCGCCGACCACGCGTACACGACGGAGCTGCTCATCGAGCACCAGGGCGGCGGCATTGGCCGCGCGGTGAAGCGATTGTTCGGGGGCGGCGGGCCCGCGGTCCGGCTCCGCTTCGAGGGCGTGGCGCAACCGGAATCCGACGGCGTCGTGCGCGAGATCCGCTCGGTCGAGTCCGAGCTCTCGCCGGGCCGCTACCGGGTCCGCATCTTGGTTACGGACGGCGAGACCGGCCGGTCCGCGACCCGCGAGCGGCCGTTCACGGTCATTGAACGACGGGAGGAGGGCAGCTGATGGAACGGGACGCCGAGATCGTCGTGGGGCGGTTCTCACACCGCTACGAGGCAGAGCTGGCGCAGGGCTACCTGCAGGATGCCGGCATCGAGTCCATGGTCAGCATGGACGACGCGTCCATGACGGACACCGGCATGACCTTTCCGAAGGGCGCGCGCCTGATCGTACTCAGCGAGAACGTCGAGCGCGCCCTCGAGGTGTTGCGCTCCGCGAACGTGATCGACGGCTGACGCCCCGCGTCAGACGTCGAGGACCGATGCGCCCGCGGCCGGGGTCAGGACGTGCAGCACGGTATCGCGGCCGGTCAGGCGCTTGTACTCGGTGGGGACGTGGACCATGAACGAAGGCACGGCGTCCGCCTCGACGAGCGAGATCGTGCAGCCGCCGAAGCCGGCGCCGCTCAGCCGGCTGCCGTAGACGCCGGGCACGCCGCGCGCCGCGTGCACGAGCGCGTCCAGCTCGGGCGTCGAGACCTCGTAGTCGAGGCGCAGGCTCTCGTGGCTGTCGTTCATGGCGCGGCCGACCCGGGTGAGGTCGCCCGCCTCGAGCGCCGCCGCAGCCTCGCGCGTCCGCTCGATCTCCGTCACCACGTGGCGCGAGCGCATCCGCACCCGCTCGGGCAACTCCTCGATGCGCGCGAAGTACTCGTCGTATCCGATGTCGCGGAGCTTCCGCACGCCCAGACGGTACGCGGCCTCGTCGCACTCACGGACCCGCTCGTTGTACGCGGAATCCGCGAGGGAATGGCGGACGCCGCTGTCCGCCGCGATCAGCACCGCGTTCTCCGGGATCGGCACGCCGATGCAGTCGAGCGTGCGACAGTCGAGGTAGATCGCCTGGCCGGCCCGGCCGAAGACCGACGTGAACTGGTCCATCACGCCGCAGTTCACGCCCGCCCACTGCTGCTCCGCGCGGTGGCAGATCTCGACGACCTCGAGGTCGGGCACATCCGCGCCCGTGAGCGCGATCAGCGCGCGCGCCGTCGCCACCTCGAGCGCGGCCGAGGATGAGAGGCCGGCACCCTGCGGCACGTCGCCCGCGAACGCCAGGTCCACACCGGGCAGGCGGAGCCCGGAATGATCGAGCACCTTGGCGACGCCGAGCACGTACGACACCCAGCGAGGCCAGCGGCCGGGCGGCGAGGCTTCGTCCAGATGGAAGGAAGCGCTTTCGGCGAGGTCGGCCGCCGTCACCCGGAACCGGCGCTCCCGGCGGCGCCGGGCCGCGACCACGATGTCACGGTCTACCGCGGTCGGCAGCACGAACCCGTCGTTGTAGTCGACGTGCTCCCCGATCAGGTTCGTCCGGCCCGGAGCCCGCGCGGCAGCGTCGGGGTCGCCGCCGAACGCGTCGTGGAACGCCGCCAGCGCCCGCTCCGCCGCAGCCTGCGTCTCGCTCATCCCCTTAGGGTGCGCTGGCGAGACGCCGGCGGCAAGGGTTCCGCAACTCTGGCGCAGGGCCCGGCGCCGTCCCAACTTCCGTCGTCTCGCCTTACCCGAACCACGGATCCGCCATGCGCACCATCGCCCACCGTTCCGCTTTCTCGGCCCTGGCCCTGCTCGCCGCGCTCGCCGCCTGCGAGAGCGCGCCGCCGGTCGAGCCCGCCGACATGGTCCTCCACAACGGCAACGTCGTCACCGTCGACGACTCCGTGCCTCGCGCGGAGGCCGTCGCCGTCCGCGGCTACCAGATCCTCGCCGTCGGCAGCAACGACGAGATCGACCGCTACATCGGACCCGAGACCGAGGTCGTCGACCTCGCCGGCCGGCTCATGATCCCCGGCTTCATCGAAAGCCATGGCCACTACATGAGCCTGGGCCAGTCGAAGATGATCCTCGACCTCACCACCGCGAAGAACTTCGATGACATTGTCGCCATGGTCCGCGACGCCGTCGCCTCCGCCAAGCCCGGCGACTGGATCTTCGGCCGCGGCTGGCACCAGGAGAAGTGGGACAAAGTGCCCGAACCCAACGTCGAGGGCGTGCCGCTCCACGCCGCGCTCGACAGCGTGTCGCCCGACAATCCCGTGGTGCTGACGCACGCGAGCGGGCACGCCTCGTTCGTGAACGGCGCGGCGCTGGCGGCGGCGGGCGTGAACGCGCGGACGCGGAACCCGAACGGCGGCGAGATCGTGCGCGACGCGAGCGGGAATCCGACCGGGCTGCTGCGCGAGACGGCGCAGGGGCTGGTCCGACGACGGGGTCGCGGATCGGAGCAGCGCTCTGCGGAGGAGACCTACTCGGAGCAGAAGCGGCAGGTGGATCTCGCGGGGCAGGAAGCGCTGGAGAACGGCGTGACCAGCTTCACGGATGCCGGTTCCAACTTCGCGACGATCGACTTCCTGAAGTCGCTGGAGGACCGGAACGAGCTGCCGGTCCGGCTCTACGTGATGGTGCGGAACGAGTCGCCGGAGAATCTGGAGGCGCACCTCGACGAGTACCGCATGGTGGATGAGGGCAACGACTACCTGACCGTGCAGAGCATCAAGCAGTCGATCGACGGCGCGCTCGGCCCGCACGGCGCGTGGCTGCTCGAGCCGTACCTGGACCTGCCGGAGAGCTCCGGCCTCGAGACCACGCCGGTCGAGCGGATCGAGCAGATCGCGCGCATCGCGTACGCGCACAACTTCGGCATGAACATCCACGCGATCGGCGACCGCGCCAACCGCGAGGTGCTCGACATCTACGAGAAGATCTTCAACGAGGGCACGGGCGGGCAGGACCGGCGCTGGCGGATCGAGCACGCGCAGCACCTGAGCCCGCAGGACATCCCGCGCTTCGCCCAGCTCGGCGTGATCGCCGCGATGCAGGGGATCCACTGCACGTCCGACGGGCCGTGGGTACTGAAGCGGCTGGGCCCGGAGCGCGCGGAGTCGGGCGCGTACATGTGGCGCGACCTGATCGACAGCGGCGCGATCATCTCGAACGGGACCGACGTGCCCGTCGAGCAGATCCGTCCGATCGCGAGCTACTACGCCAGTGTGACGCGCATGATGCCGGACGGCACGCCCTTCTACCCGGCGCAGAAGATGACGCGGGAGGAGGCGCTCCGCTCGTACACGCTGAACGGCGCCTACGCCGCGTTCGAGGAGGACGTGAAGGGCTCGATCACGCCCGGCAAGTACGCCGACTTCACCGTGCTCGACCGTGACATCCTGACCGTCCCGGATGCCGAGATTCCGGACACGAAGGTGGACCTGACGATCATCGGCGGGGTGGTGAAGTACCAGCGGGAGATGTAGGCGAGGGGAGGCTGCATGACGCTGCGGACGAGACTCCTGATCGCGTTCGTCGTCCTGGGTGCCATTCCCCTCATCGCCGTGGGCTGGATCACGAATCACCGCAACATTAATGCGGTCGAGGACCTGGTAGCGGGAGGGACGTTGCAGGTCGCTCGGCGCGTGGCGGAGGAAATCGAGATCCTGCACGACGCCAGAGTCTCGGAGCTTCTGTTCCTTGCGGAGAATACCGAGACGCTGGCGCTGTTCGGCCGGAATACGCTCCCGGCCTTCGCGTCCGCCCCCGAAGGACCGGCGGGTTTCCTCTCCTGGAGCTGGGACGCACTGGCCGGTCGCTTCCAGTGGGTGCGGTTCGAGGACCCGGACGGCGAAACGATCCTCGATCTGGGTCCGACCGGAGCGGGTGCCGCCGTCGGAAGTGGAAACGCCTCGGGCATCGGGGCCTGGGCATCGGCTCCCGTCGTCATCACCGAAGCGGTCCGGAGCCCCGGCGACGGAGAGGTCATCGGAACGGTGCGCGCGAGCCGTCAGCCCGGCCGCGATGCTGCCGGACAACCTCTCGACGGAGAGCTTCGGAGAAGGTGGCTTCGTCGCCGTGCGGGACCGGGAAGACGGAAGGGTCCTCTTTCACCCGGAGGGGCCGTTCCTTTCCGGAGCGACGGCCGCGCCCCTTCCGGACCGGCCCGCCCCGGGACGCTCGGCCAGTCGACGGGACCCCGGACGCGACGGAGGCGGAGACAGCTTCCGCTACGCTCGCGATGGCCGCGCATGGATGGCATTGATCGTGCCCGTCGCGCACAGCACGCTGGAAGTGGTGAGCAGCTCGCCCCTCGACGGCTTCTCCCGACCGTTCCACAGCGCGGCGCGCACCAATCTCATCCTCGTTCTGGCCATCACGCTGCTGGCATCGGCCGTCTTCCTCCTGACGACGCTTCGCACCACCGACTCCCTCGTGAAGCTCACCGCCGCGGCCGCCCGCGTCGCCGATGGCGACCTGTCGCCGGAGCTCCCGCCCGCCGGGCGCGATGAGGCGGGCACGCTCGCCGACACGTTCCGCCTGATGCTGAGCCGGATCCGGGCGATGCTCGTACAGGTCGAAGAGAGCCGCCAGCTGGCCGCCGTCGGCCAGTTCTCCGCGCAGATCGCGCACGAGATCCGCAATCCGCTCACCGCGATCCACATGAGCCTGCAGGGACTCCAGCGCCGGCTCGCGGACACGGAGCACGCCCGGTCGCTGGAAATCGCGCTCCAGGAAACGGAGCGCCTGGACCGCGTGGCCACCGGGGTCCTCGGCCTGGGGCGCAAGCCGTCGCGGCCCCCCGTTCCGGTTCCGGCGGCCACGCTCGTGCAGGGAGCCATCGACTCGATCGCAGGCGAGCTCGCGGAACGTGGAGTCGACACGCGGCTCGTGGCCGCCAATGGCGACGCGCTCGTGCTCGTGGACGAGGAAGCGCTTCGCGGCGCACTCCTCAACCTTCTCCGAAACGCCGCCGAGGCCATGCCCGGCGGCGGCGAGATCCTCGTGAACGTGGAGGTCGTCGTTTCCGCAGCGGACCGGACCGGAGCAGGTGGAGGCGACGTGGTCCGCATCCACATCGTGGACGGAGGTCCGGGTGTTGCAGAGGAGCTCGCGCCGCGGATCTTCGATCCGTTCGTGACCACCAGAGCACGGGGGAACGGATTCGGTCTCCCCCTCGCGCTGCAGACAGCGGAGGCGAACGGCGGAACGATCCGGCTGCTGCCGGCGGAACCCGGCGCCGGCGCCCATTTCGTACTGGAGATCCCGATCCATGAAGCGGGAGCGTGAAACGAGGGGACGGATTCTCGTCGCCGATGATGAGCCGTCCATCCGGGAGATCTTCCAGCTGAACCTCTCGCAGAGCGGCTTCGACGTCCGAACGGCCGAAAGCGGAGAGACGGCCCTGACCGCCTTCGACGAGTTCGGGCCCGATGTCGTGGTCACCGATGTGCGGATGGACGGAATCAGCGGGCTCGATCTCCTGAAGCGGCTCCGCCTCCACGATCCCAATGTCATGGTCCTCGTCATGACCGCGCACGAGGACATGAAGAGCGCGGTCACGGCCATGAAGGAGGGGGCCCTCGATTTCCTGGTCAAGCCGGTCGACCTGGATGCGCTCGAAGTGCTGCTCGACCGGGCGATCCGGGACCGCGCCGTCTTCGCTCGCGCCCAGCGCGAGCGCGAGAGATCCGCGCAGGACGAGGGCCTGGACGCGCTGATCGGGCGCGCCCCGTCCATGATCGACATCTACAAGCTCATCGGCGTGCTGGCCGGGAATCGCGCCACGGTCCTCGTGCGCGGCGAGACGGGGACGGGCAAGGAGCGGGTCGCGCGGGCGATCCACTTCGAATCGCCGGCCGCCGGGGAGCCCTTTCTCGCGGTCAACTGCACAGCGCTCTCCGAGTCGCTGCTTGAGTCCGAGCTCTTCGGCCACGTGCGCGGCGCGTTCACGGGTGCGGTCTCAAGCCGGAGGGGCATCTTCCAGCTGGCCGGCAGAGGGACGGTGTTCCTCGACGAGATCGGAGACACGTCGCCGGACTTCCAGGCCAAGCTGCTCAGGGTCCTCGAGGGCGGCGAGTTCCACCCCGTCGGCAGCGAGCGCGTGCTGCGAACGGACGCGCGCATCATGGCGGCCACGCACCGCCCGCTGGAACGGCGGATCGAAGCCGGCGAGTTCCGCGAGGACCTGTACTTCCGGCTCAGGGTCGTCGAGTTGACGGTGCCTCCGCTCCGCGAGCGGCCCTCGGACATTCCGCTCCTGGTCGACCACTTCCTCGGCCGCATCTCGCGGCGGCACCACCAGCCCGTGGCCGTCGTTTCCGACGAGGTCATGGCGGCGTTCCGGGAATATCCCTGGCCGGGCAACGTCCGCGAGCTGGAGAACGTTCTCACGAGAGCGGTCGTGCTCGCGCGGGGCGGCGTCATCCGCCCGGGCGACGTCGCGCTCGACGAAATCGGAGTCGCGTCTCCTGACAGCGCCGACGGCGAACCGAACGCGTCGGCGGCCACCGCCTCCGAAGCGGAGGGCGATTCGCTGGCGGCCGCCGAGGCGCGTCACGTTCGCGCCGTCCTCGAGCGGTGCGGCGGGAACAAGAGAAGAACGGCCCGGGCGCTGAAGATCACCCGCCCGCGGCTCGATCGCATCATCGAGCGGCACCGACTGACGGTCCCGGTTTCGGAGGACCCGCACCGGGAAAGCGAATCGAGCTGACGTGAGCGGGCGCGGACGCCCGGGATTCTGCTCCTGGCCTGTTCCTCCTCCTGGCCTGTTCCTCGGTGATCGGCCACGCGCGTTGCGGTGGGTGGCATCGTTCCAATGCCGGTGGCGGCATTGTTCCGTTGCCGCCGCATGGCCCCCGGCCCGACCGGCCGGTTTCTCGTCGGGACTCGCCAACGGACGTTTCTCCTCCCGGACCCCGGCTTTCAGCGAACGTCGCGCGGCGCAGCTTCGCACTGGCACGCTTCGTGTCCCGAATCGTCCCCGGCAGCTTGCGCCACACCGGCAATGGGAGGTCCGATGTCCGTCCGCACCTGGAATCGTGCGCTGAGCGCAGCCTTCACATTCGTTATCCTCGCCGTGGCAGGATCCGGGGCCCAGGTCGTGCCCCAGGTCGAACCGCAGGAAGTCTTCACATCGACGGCGATGGAGATCACGGGTCCGGCCCTCTCGCCGGACGGCCGGTGGATCGCGTTCGCCGGCCAACCCGCACCGGATCGCACGTCTCTCTACGTGGTCGCGGCAGATGGCGCACCCGGTGGCGATCCGATCGAGGTGACGCGCGGCGCCTTCACCGATACCTGGCCGGCGTGGGCGCCGGATGGCCGCTACCTCTACTTCTTCTCGGACCGGGTGAGTGACGGGAAGAACGGCGCAGTCAACCTCATGCGGGTGCCGTTCGATCCCGCGACGGGGCAGGCGGCCGGGCTGCCGCGCCCTCTCTCCATGGAGGCGTTCCGGCCCTACCTCGGGGGGCTGCTTGGCGGCATCGTGCCCTCGCCGGATGGACAGTGGGTGGCGTATTTCGTCAGTGAATATCCGGAAAACTCGATCAAGGTCATCCCCGCCAGCGGCGGAGCATCCAGGGAGCTGGCACGAACGAGGGGAGGACTCCGCGGGCCGGGATGGTCCGAGGACAGCCGGTTCGTGCTGTGGAACCAGCCTAACCCCGGCCCCTACCGGCTCGAGGTCGGTGGGCGAAGGGTCGCGCTGGCGGGTGGAGAGCCCGAGCTTGTGTTCCCCCCCCTGCCCGGGCGGAGGCTCGGGGACTTCAGCGGAGATGGCCGGAGACTTCTGTGGTACGTAGCCAGATCGCCCGAAACACCGTGGGGAAGCGGGTACCAGATCACGGACTCCCGTGGCACCGTCCTCGCGAATTTCACCATACCGGCGGGATCGCCCGGCGCCTCTTTCAGCTTCTCGTTCGACGGCTCGTCCATCCTGGCTACCAGAGCGGTGGCGGAATCCTCCATCAACGTGGTCCCGCTGAGCGGCGGCCCGCCGACGACCCTATTAAGGGACCCTCGGGGCCTCGACCCGATCGCGTGGATCGGCGACCGCGTGTTTCTCGGGGCGGCCTCGTCCACCCCGGGTGCAGGGAGGGCGCTGATCGTGGATCCTCGGAACGGGACCGTGGAGGAGGTGTCCGAGCGCCTGCGGAGCATCCTGAGTCTCGATTTCTGCGTCCATCCCGATGGCCGCCACGTACTCGGCTTCACGCCCACCGCCCCCGGCGACACAGGATACCTGCGCAAATACTCGAGGGTGATCATCGACCTGGTGACCGGAAGCGTTCAGGGCTTCCCGGGCCCCAGCGCCGATCTTCTCGATCTCGACCCGGCGGCGACGCTCACCGGATCCGGCGGAATCTCACAGCTGAAATCCGAGTGCGCGCTGGACGGCCGCTTCATCTACCCGGAATTCAGGAACGGACGTATCGAGCTCTCGACCCTCCGACCCGGGGAGGGTCCCGAGCCCTTCTGGACCTATCCGCGCGAGCTGGTCGACACGCTCAACCGGGCGCATAGAGCCGGTGACGTGGGCATCTTCGGAGACAGGATCGCGTGGGTCCGTTCCGTCCCGGACGACGGAACCGGTACACGCTCGACACTTCTGGTGAGCGACGTCGCGACGGGCCGCACGGTGGAAATCCTGAGCGTTGCCGGCACCTTTTTCCGGCCGACCTGGTCCCGGAACGGACGCCGGATCGCGCTGGAATACGAACGAGAAGATGGCGACCCGGAGTACACGCTCGCGGTAGTCGATCTCGACGAGCAGCTCCACGCCCGGGGCGATCTCCTCGTTCTTGACACGAGGATGAAGGGAGGGGCACTGCTCGGGTTGTGGTCGCCCGATGACGACGCCCTCATCTTCGAAGGGAGTGGTGCGGCATCAATGGACGACGATGGCATCTTCGTCATCCCGGTCCGGCCCGGCGCGGCTGCGGTGAGACTGACGCCGGAGGACGCCGGTGTGTTCGGCTCCGAGATGCTGTCCCCGGATGGAACTCGACTCGCCTATTGGAGCCGCCGGGTGACCGGGAGCACCATTGTGATCTACAGGGTGCCGGCGGGCGGAGGTGGGATCCAGCCCTGACGGACATGGCGGTGCGGTCGCGCCCACTTCGTCCGGTGGTGGCGTAGGGGCGAGGCCGCAGGCCAGATTAGCGGTTCGACACCCGCATCGACGAACAGGACATCGGTGGCGAACCGCATGCACGCGTCAGGGGATCTTCGAGGGAGCCATGCGCCGGGGCCGCGCGCCGCCCGTCTCGCGGCCGCCACGGCCACCATCGCCCTCGCGCTTCATGCGGCATCGCTCACCGCGCAGGTCGAGCCGAAGCTCTTCCTTCGCGACTTCCTGCTGCAGTCGTCCGCTGTGGTCGAGAGCGACGGCGCCCGGATCTCGACCGGCGCGTTTACGCCGCGCGGCTGGTATCCGGTGCGCGTACCGACGACCGTGCTGCGCGGCCTGGTCGCGAACGGCATCTACCCGGATCCGTACGTCGGCATGAACAACATGCGGATCCCCGACGCCAACGACGACTTCAACCGCACGTACGACCTCGCCCGCTTCAGCCACCTGCCGGACCACGCCAACCCGTGGTCGAGCCCCTGGTGGTATCGCACCGAATTCGACGTGCCGGCGCTCCCCGAAGGAACGCAGGTCTGGCTCAACTTCGCGGGAATCAACTACCGGGCCGACGTCTGGCTGAACGGCGTGCGCGTGGCCGACTCCTCGCAGATGGTCGGCATGTTCCGGTCGTTCACGCTGCCCGTCACCGCCGCGGTGCGGCCCGGCCGGAAGAACGTTCTGGCCGTGCGCATCCATCCGCTCGACTGGCCCGGCATGCCGGGCGAGCCGCAGCTGAAGGTGTTCGGCACGTTCGGCCTGAACGGAGGAGAGACCGGCGACATCGGCAAGAACGTCACCATGCAGTCGTCCATTGGCTGGGACTGGATCCCCGCCGTGCGCGACCGCAACATGGGCATCTGGCAGGACGTGTACCTCAGCTTCACCGGCCCCGTCGACCTGCGCTACCCGCACATCGTGACGGACCTCCCGCTGCCGGATACGACATCGGCGCGACTCACCGTTTCGGCCGAGCTGCTCAACACCTCGAGTGCACCGGTGTTCGGCTTCCTCGAGGCCGAGATCCGGCGGGACGGCCGGCTCCCGCTCCATCTCCGGCGCCCGGTCACGCTGGCCGCGGGACGCGATACGGTCGTCACGCTCAGCCCGGCCGACTACTGGCAGCTCACGATCGAGAATCCGGCCCTCTGGTGGCCCGTCGGCTACGGCGCTCCTGAGCTCTACGACCTCGACCTGCGCTTTACGATCGACGGCGCCGTGTCGGACCGGGAGTCGCTCGCGTTCGGCATCCGCGAGGTGGGCAGCGAGTTCGCGACCGTCGATGGCTGGGCCCGGCGCAACTTCACCGTGAACGGCCGCCGAATCCACGTCCGCGGTGGCGCCTGGGTTCCGGACCTGATGCTCGCGCGCGACCGGCAGCGCTACAAGGACGAGCTCCGCCTCTCGCGCGACGCCAACTTCAACATGGTCCGCATCTGGGGCGGCGGTGTCACGCCGCCCGACGACTTCTTCGTGGTCGCCGACAGCCTCGGCCTCCTCGTCTGGCACGACTTCTGGATCACCGGCGACTGCCAGGGCACCTGGAACAAGGGCACCCGCGACTGGCCGATCGAAGGCGACGTCTTCATCGCCAACGCCGTGGACGCCGCGAAGCGGCTCCGCAACCACCCGAGCCTGCTGGCGTGGAGCGCCGGCAACGAGGGCTACCCGCGTCGCGAGCTGTACGAAGTGCTCCGCGACTCCATCGCCGCCAAGCTCGACGGCACGCGGCCGTTCCTGCCGACCTCCGGCTACGCCAACCCCGACACGTCGTGGGGACTCTCGTGGCCGGACGACCACGAGACCGGCGCGTACAGCGGCGGCCCCTACTGGTGGGTCGAGCCCGCCGACTACTTCGCGCGTGCCGATTCCGGCAAGGACTGGCTCTTCAAGGACGAGGTCGGCATTCCCTCGCTCTCGCCGCTCGCCAGCCTCGAGCGCTTCATCCCCGACCTCGACACGACGGTCGCCACGCTGACCGACACGTGGGGCTACCACGACGCCGCCGAGGGCAACGGCCGGTACGGCCTGTACGACCGCGCCATCCGCGACCGCTACGGCGAGCCGCGGACGATGCGCGAGTACGCGCTGAAGGCGCAGGTCCTCAACGCCGAGAACTACCGCGCCATCTTCGAGGCCGCGAAGCAGGACCTCTCGCGCACCGCCGGCGTCATCCTCTGGAAGACCAACTCCGCGTGGCCGAGCGTCATGTGGCAGGTCTACGACTGGTACCTGCGCCCGAACGCCGGCTACTACTTCGCGAAGCGCGCGTCCGAGCCCGTGCACGTGCAACTGCATCCGACGACTTTCGAGGTCACCGGCGTCAACACGACGTTCCGGCCGCTGCGCGACATGACGCTGCGCATCGATCTGTACGACCTGCGATCACAGCGCCTGGGTGGCACGACGCGCGCCGGCGTGTCGCTGGACGCGGAGCGGTCCGTGCGAATTCTCGGGCTGGACGAGGTGCCGGGCTGGGACGCGAACGCGTTCCGGTTCGTGCGGTTCCGGCTCGAGGCGACGTCGGGCGAGACCGTGTCGGAGAACTTCTACTGGCTGGCGCCGGGCGGCGATTTCCGGGCACTGAACGATCTGCACCCCGTCGAGCTGACCGCCACCGCCCGCGCCGAGCGCGTCGGCGATCGGGTGCGCGTCACGCTCACGCTCGCGAATCCGGGTCCCGACCTGGCGTTCTTCGTGAACCCGGTGCTGACCGCGGGAGCGGACGGCGAGGAGATCCTTCCCACGTTCTGGAGCGACAACTTCCTCACCATACTGCCGGGCGAGAGCCGGACCGTCGTCGCGGACGTCGATGCGTTCCGGCTGCAGGGCGAGGAGCCGCACGTTCGGCTCGGCGGCTGGAACGTGAAGGCAAGGGATCTGCCCGCGAACTTCTGAAACTCGGCGCGCGCCGGCCGCTTCCCCCGAGTCCGTCCCGCCTTTGGCACTGCCTACAGTCTTGTGCCGTATACGTGTCATGGCTATACGTATACGTATGAAAACGAAGCTGACCGTGACGATCGACCGGGAGCTGCTGCCGTCGGCCAAGCGCTTCGCTCGCGGGAAGGGCGTCTCGCTCTCGTCGCTTATCGAGGATGCGCTGCGAGAGAAGATCGAGCCGGAACGGCCGGGATTCGTCGAGCGCTGGCGCGGCGCGTTCGTGCTCGCGGAACGCGACGACGACCGGTACCGGGCCCTCGCGGAGAAGTACCGTTGATCCTGATCGACACCGACGTGCTGCTCGACGTGGCCCTGGACCGCGCGCCGCACGCGGAACCTGCCGCGGCGTTGCTGACCCGTTTCGAACGCGAGCCCTACCGCGCCTTCGTCGCATGGCACACACTCTCCAACCTCTACCACCTGCTGCGCCCGGTCCGGGGCGATGGTGACGCCCGGGGGTTCGTCAACGACCTGACCGCGTTCCTGGCCGTCGCGCCGACCGACACCGATGCCATGCGGTTCGCGGCCTCGCTGCCGTTGGCGGACTTCGAAGACGCGATGCAGGTCGCGGCCGCGAGAGCGTGCGGAGCCCTCTACGTCGCGACGCGCAACGTGAAGGACTTCCGCCGTTCACCGATCCCGGCGCGCACGCCCGCTCAGCTGCTCGAGGAGCTCGCCGCCGCCTGACGGCGGAAGCTCGGGCACACTGACCCGGGTCGGTCACGGACCGAGTCTGCAACTCGCTTGTCTTTGCAACCCGCCCGATTTATCGTTGACTCAGGCGTTTTACGACAAGTCTATCGATCAAGGATTCGTAATGTCCGTGGTGACCGTTTCGTCGAAATGGCAGGTCGTCATCCCGCGGGATGTTCGCGACAGGGTCGGGATC
The DNA here is from genome assembly GCA_963786235.1 of uncultured Gemmatimonadales bacterium. Taxonomy (GTDB): domain Bacteria; phylum Gemmatimonadota; class Gemmatimonadetes; order Longimicrobiales; family RSA9; genus CAWAYJ01. The sequence continues at coordinate 26,312 of CAWAYJ010000003.1, read as the reverse complement.
CGGCCCGGTCAGAAGGTGCATGCATTCGCGCTGGGCGACCGGATCGAGCTGGTCCCGGTGGTCCCGTTGGAGGCGCTGAAGGGCTTCCTTTCCGGCGAGGTCCCGGAATTCGAGCGGGAGGCGGACCGGCTGTGAACGTAGTGGACTCGTCGGCGTGGATCGAGTACTTCACGGGCGGCTCGAACGCGCGCTATTTCGAGCGGGCGATCCTCTCGGGCGACGAACTGGTGCTGCCGACGATCGTTCTCCTGGAAGTGTACCGGCATGTTCGTCGCCACAAGGACCGGGATGCGGCGCTGAAGGCGGTCGCGGCCATGAAGGCCGGTGCGATCCAGGATCTCGATGAGTCGCTCGCCCTGCTCGCCGCGGAGATCGGCGTGGAGCGTCGGCTGCCGTTGGCGGACAGCGTCGTGCTGGCGACCGCTCGGCTCCACCGGGCCACTCTCTGGACGCAGGACGCGGATTTCGAGGGTCTGCCGGGTGTGAAGTACCGGAAGAAGAAGGTGTGATCCCGCCGGGCCGGCGCACTGCTGTCGATTCCCAACCCCAAGGCGATGGGTTTATCGCATCAAGTATGAGGAAGGGCTATCGATCAGCCATCGGGCGGTCGGCGCCCCGGGAGCCCGATTGCTGCTTCAGCGATCCAGAGTCCCGCCAAGCGACGGGGACCAGTCGGCGAGCCGGTCTTAGCCGTTGGCGAGCGCGGGGATCTGGCCGGATTTCGAGTCGATGACACAGAGCGCGGAACCGTAGGCAGTGGTGCCAGTGAATCCGATCACCCGATCGCGATGTCGTCTCGATCCCGCCAGTCCCGATCCGGCGCGCCCGCAGGGCCCGGGTCAGGAGGCAGGCCCCGGACGCGGCGGGTCCGACGGCGATGCCTTGCACTCGCCGGACACGATCTCGATCAGCTCCGCGCCACCCTCCGCGATCGCGCCGATCGAGCGGCGGCCGGATTTGCCGCCGCCCGAGGCGTCGCGTGCCAGCAGCGCCGGCGCCCGGATGGACCACTTGCGCACGATCCACGCGCCATCTTCGAGACGCATGAAATCCAGCCGGCCGCCGAACTTCCAGCTGCGCAGGCTGTAGTCGATGCCCGTGTACTCGAACTCCAGGTAGCGGAGTTCCGCCGTCGCCGTGTCGAGCCAGAGCGTGCCCGCGACGTCCGGCAGGCCGCGGTCCGCGTTCGGCTCGAAGGCGAGTCCGACCATCGACGCCGTCTCGCCACGGCCGCGCCGCGCGCGGAAGCAGTGCGTCGCAGCGAACCCGTCCGACAGCAGCACCTCCACGTCCGGCGCATAGAACACCGGCGCCTCGTCGCCCTGCACGTACCCTTCACGTACCAGATCCGACGGCGGCGGCGTCCGGAACGGTCGCTCGCCCTGCAATACGGCCGTGTCCAGGCTCTCTTGCAGCACCGCGTGGTCGAGCCCGTACGTGCGACGGAATCGTTCGACCCGGTATGCCACCAGTTCCGCCTCGCCCGTGAGCCGGACTCCTTCCAGCGCCTTCTTCACCTCATCCCACAGGATCGTGGCTGCGCCCGCATCCGGCGAGGCGGCGCAGCGCCGTTCCGCCTCGACCGTGATCGGCGCGAGCGGTAGTGCGCGCTCCCGCATTACGAGCGATACCGTCCGCGTCTCGCCCGGACCGACCTCGAGGATCTCCGACACTGCGTCCGTGTGGCCGATCAGCCGCGCCCGCAGATGGACCGGCCCGAATCCCGCCACCTGCACCAGGAACCGGCCCGACGCGTCGCTCAGCACGGCGGCTCGCTTCTGATCCAGCGAGTCCAGCACGGTGATCCACGCCGCCTGCGCCGGCGCTCCCGTTCTTTCGACCGTGAGCGTTCCCATGATGATCTGCGCGGCCGTCGCGGCCGGCGCGGCCGCCAAGGCGAGGAAGCCCGCCAGCAACACGACAGACGATCGTGAGGCAGTCCCGGGCGGGGCCTTGCCGGAGCCGGCCGGAAAGAGTGGGGAGGTGGGCGTCGTGCGCGAGTCCGGGATTGCTCCGTTCATGAATGCCACCCCCGTTGATCTGCCGTGATTCGATGGCGCTGATACGAGGATTGTAGTTGAAGGATGCCACCGCAACGACCGCGTCGCAAGAAAGCTGTGGGCGCCATGGGCGTCACGTCACGTGGGCCGGCTCGCAATCTCATTGGGCCGCTGCTTCCGTACCCGCCATGCCGGGCCGACGCCATTCAGCCTCCGCGATACACGGCTGTACCGCCGTCGTACGCGGTCAGCACGCGCCGGCTGATTTCTCGCCACCCGCCCTCGGCAGCAGGCACGCGCCGCGTCCAACCCGTGATGATCCACTTGCCGGAGGGCAGACGCAGGAACGTCATGGAAGCGCCGGTGGCGCTGGACGCCAGGCCTTCGGGCAGGTCGGGGTAGGCGATGTCGACAGCACTCAACTCGCGCGTCTCGCGACGGATCCAGAACGTGGCATTCACGGCGTGACCCGGCGCTCGGCGCGGGTCGGCTATCGTTTCCAGGCGGAGGCCGACCAGCTCAGGCCTGCTGTCATCGGCGACGATCCGGGCACAGTGTATGTTGAGGAAGCCCTCGCTGGAGAGCGTGCGAAGGTCCGGCGCGAAGACATTGTAGCCGGAGCCTGATGCGGGACGTATGTAGCCGAGCCCTGTGCTCGGCGGAGCAGGCCACAGCACGGCTTCGGCGTCGAGGACGCCGACGGCGGACCGGTCCTGCTGTTGGACGCCCAGACGATCGAACGACGAGACGCGCTCCTGCACGCGGTACGACATGTGCCCCTGGCGCTGCGTCCAGTCGATCAGGCCGAGCGCCGTCGTGACATCTTCCAAAAATACAGAGTCCTTCGCCGTGAGCCGCGTGTCGGGGACGCACCCGGACCACGGATCGGGCATGGCCGCGGGTGAGAGGTCGAGTCGAAGCGCCCGCGGCGCGGTGTCGGCGGGAAGGGCGAAGGGTGTGGAACGTGCACCAGCGAAGCCCGGCGCCGCCACGTCGACGCGGTACATACCGACATCGTAGGTGCGAAGGACGAAGCCGCCATCTTCAGCCGTGATTACCGAGGCCGCCGCCGTGTGCAAGGCAAGGGGGTCGAGCACATCCCATATCGAGGGAGACGCGTCCAGCAGTTTGACCAGCGCGCCGGCAACGGGAGCGCCACTCTCCCGGTCAAGGACGTGACCGGTCATGACGAAAGCCGGCCGCCGATAGATCTCGTTGCCGCCCTCATGGGCGGCCACGACCTGAGCGCCACGCTCCAGGTGTGCGGTTTGCGAAGGCACAACACGCAGCACTGATCCTGTTTTCTCTCTTTCATCGTACGTTACTACTCGCCTCTCCTGCGTGCTTTGGCGGAAGCGCATCCACCACGCACTGGTAAGCCACCGGCCTGAGGGCAGGCGCACGAACTCGACTGCGCCCCTGATGCGGTTACGGGGAATCGAATGAGGCAGTCTGTTGTATCCGAACTCGAGGCGTCGCAACTCGTGAGTCGAACGGTCGAGCCACAGCACGCCCTCCACATCGTACGGCTTGATGGCGCCGGTGCCCTCGAACGCGAAGCCCACCATGCCGGGCCGCGCCGCGTCGGTCTCTATCGCGAAGCAATGCGTCTCCTGAAAGGCGCTCGAGAGCAACAACCGGGCGTCGGGAGCGAAATACTTGTCCGTGGCCTGCCAGCTTGCCGCGTCCTTGACTGGAATGATGAAGCCGCGCTTCAGCATGCTGTCGGGTGAAATCGTCGCCATCGGGTTGTGGTTCGTCCGGACGGTATACCGCTTCTCATTCAGGCGTTCGACGACATTGAGGTTGTCGAGGCCGCGCCACAGGTCATATTCCCGGATATCATACGTGATGCCGGATTCGGTAGCGGTCCAATCGGCAACCGCCAGAGACTTCCGCAGTTCCTCCCAGATCAGGATTTCCTCGGGTCCCAGCGCATTGGCCGGCTTGCACTTGCGCCGGGCCTCGATGCTCAGGGATGGCAGAGCGACGGGCGCGCTCGACACACGCAGCTCGCGAACCTGCGTCGTGTCCAACCGGAAGACCGCCGTGCTGAAGGACCGATACCCGAGCCGCTCGACGTGCAGCGTGTACTTTCCGGCCTTGCCGGTAAGCTGGAACGTACCCGAACTGTCCGTGAGACTTCCCGCGACTACGAGGCCCGCCGTGTCCCTGAGCGTGACGAAGGCGCCGGGCACCGGCAGGAGAACGCTGTCTTCCACCACCTTCCCTCGCACCGTCTGGGCACGGGCCGGCGGGGGCAGGATCAGGAGGATGCCGCCGGCGAATGCGGTCCAACGGAGGAGGCGACGGGAGCTCATGGTTTCGCTCACGGGTTGCGCTGGATCGCATACCGGACGATGCTCGCCACATCATACGGGTCCAATTCGGTGGTCCATGCCCGGGTCAGCGTTGCGGCCCGCACCTGCGATCGTGCCGGGAAGCTGACCTCACCCACGAGAACGCCCATCGGATCCAGAACCAGGTAGTGCACGAGGCCGTCGGTCGAACGCATCTCGATCCACGTGCTGTAGTCGCCGCCCATGCGAACCGCCGTGAATGGAGGGTACGCGGGAGGGACCGGCAGTCGACGATACGCACGCTCGATCCCGGCTGTCGCAAGGCCACCCTTGCGGAACTCCGCGAGTCTCGCGTCGATCGCACTGTCGACTGCCTGGCGTGGCAGAGCTGCGATGGGAAACCGATGCTGCGTACGGAACAGGGTGTCACCCTGGCTATCGATCCCGGTTACCGTGAACAGTCCGCGCTCGGAGCCATCGAGCGCGGCCTTGACGAGTACCAGACGCGCAGCGTCGGGTGCGGCAGCGTACAGTGCTTCGTTCGGGAAAGGCTGACGAAGGATGAGGTACCTGCCACCGGTCTCGTACATGACGGAGGAGTTGCCCGGGCTGAGACGAGCCAGAATCGCACGGACGGCTCCGTCAGGAGTCATCTGAATGAACGTTACAGTCTCGGCGGCGCCTCTACCTCCGGCGGAAACCGTGGCCAGGACGGACCGATCGTGGCCGTACGCCAATGGTACGGACCTGGCGTCGGCAGGAACCCCTTCCACGCGCGAACGGCCCGCATCCACTTTCATTGGAGGTGTGAATGTCCCGGCGTACCCGTCTGCGGCAAACAGCGTCAGGCGACGGAGAGCGCCATCGACTGCCCAGAGCGTATCGCCGAACCAGCCGACAGATGTCGGGCGTCGGAATTCACCCGGGCCGTCCCCTTGACCTCCCACCGTTCGGAGAGGTTGCCCGCGCGCGTCGAATACGCGAACGGAATAGTCCTGCTGCTGGACAACGGCAATCTCACCGCCCGGACCTGTGGCGATTCCGGTGATGGGCACGAGATCCATCTCGTATCCATTGATGCGCATCTCCGGCACCGCGTGCAGAGTCGGAAATTGCGCGTATGCTGTCGTACCACTCGCCAAGAGTGGCGCCAGCACCAGCAAGGCGACACGTGTCCGTCGTTGGGTGAAACAAGAGGGTACCCGTGGCCACGCCGTCATTGTGGCGACCCGAATGTCAGGTGGCGAACCGTATAGCCTCCATAAGGCCGTGCATGAACTGCAACCGAGTCGACAACCGCTCCGACGCTGTCCGGGCGAACACGCCAGCCATTCACAAAGATGGTCGGAGTGCCCCGTACGTCAAGTTCGGCTGCCAGCATCCGACCCAAATCGCCGGTCACAACAACAAGGCCGGCCTGAACCCGTTCCTTGCGAAGGTACGAGTCCACCCTCCCGGAATCACCTTCGGGCACCGCGATTGCCAGGCTCAGTTGTCGCTCCACAGACCAGTCTTGAAGGACCCTAGCCCAGTAGCCGACTTCGCGGCACGAGTAGCATTGATAGCTGTTCGTCAGGATCGCGACGCCCCGGCCTTTGTCGAACCACTCCGCACCGTCAGCCGCACCAATTCGATCAGGCGCCTGAAGCAGGCCTATCCCCGCGACGATCGCGCTGTCGACGTCCGGCATGCTCAAGGTCGCATCAGGTCGAGTGCGCCAGTCACATGACGTCAATGACACGCTCAGAAGGCTCACGGTCCACAGGCAATGAGGTGACCCCCAATCCTGCTCCAGCTATTCCCTGACACTCGGCGATGTGGTAGAGACGACGTCCGCGTCTCCAGGGTTGTGAGATCCAGCAAACTCCCCGGGGGTCAACCCGCCGAGGGAGCTGTGCGGGCGAATCAGGTTGTACTCCCGCCGCCATCCTTCAATCACGACGCGGGCGCGGTCGAGCGAGACGAACCAGTTGAGATTGAGGCAGTCGTCGCGGAACGTGCCGTTGAAGCTCTCGATGAAGCAGTTCTGGATCGGCTTCCCGGGCTGAATGTAGTCGATCTTCACGCCACGGGCGTAGGCCCAGGAATCGAACGCCCGGCTCGTGAACTCGGAGCCGTTGTCCGTCACGATGACGTCCGGCAACGGCCGCTCTTTCCGGATCCGCTCGAGCACGTCGATGATTCGGGCGGAGGGAATCGAATGCCCCGGCTCGATCGCCAGACACTCCCGGCTGTACTCGTCCATGATGGTGAGACAGCGAAAGCGGCGACCATTCGAGAGCGTGTCACTGAGAAAGTCCATGCTCCACCGCTCGTTCGGCCGTGTCAGCACCGTGCGAACGGGCCGTGGCACCTGCGCCCGCTTCCGCTTGCCTCGACGCCGCACCGCCAACCCTTCGGCCCGGTAGAGCCGCTGCACCCGCTTCCGGTTCACCGGCCACCCTTCTCGGCGGAGCTTCAGGTGAATCATGCGGTACCCCCAGCGGGGTTTCTGGGCCGCCCATTCGCGAATTCGGCGGCAGAGCGTTTCCTGTGGATCCCGAACAGCGCGGTACCGGATGGTCGACCGGGCGAATCCCGTGAAGCGCAGGGCTCGACGCTCCGACACCCCGACCGCGGCTTGGACCTTCTCGACGACCTGGCGCCGCGCCCGGGCCGTCACAACTTGTTTCCCAGGAGATCCTTCAGCACCTGCAGATTCAGCGCCTGGTCCGCTACGATCCGCTTCAGCTGCCGGTTCTCGTCCTCCAGCTGCTTGAGCCGCTTCGCATCCGACACCTGCATGCCCCCGTACTTCCGCCGCCACGCGTACAGCGTCTCCCGGCTGATGCCCAACCGCCGGCACAACTCACCCACATTCGCGCCTGCCTCCGCCTCCTGCAGGGCCGAGACGATCTGCTCCTCCGTGAACCGGCTCTTCCTCATGACTCCTCCTTCCAGGCCGGGAGTCAGATAATAACCGGGTCAGGATCCGGGGGTCACCTCAGCAACACCTTCTCACTCGGAACTCCTTTGGCTTATCGCCAGTTTCACCTTCTCCACGGGCCCCTGGGCAATCACAACGTAGCCGTGGTGCGCCCGGATGACTCTAGCCATTCCGCGCGCCATCGCCCAGTGTCCTCGCTGATTGCGAAACACCGTGACTACGTCGTCCGCCATCACATCACCACCCTTCGCGAAGGGGATGAATAGAGTTCCTCCTACTGCCGAAGGTGTTGTGGCCATGTACTGGTCCAACACCCATTGTATGAAGTCGTTGCCATCACCGAAACCGCCCTTCGGGAAATCACCCATCGGTGGAACGCCTTCAATCTCAAGTCGTCGGGCTCGGTACGCTCCAGACTCAATGTGAACCGTCCACAGGGAATCCGACGCGACACACAAAACGTACGCTGTATCCCCCGCAACGGTGAATGGGAAGGATCGGAATGAATTCCAGAGGTATTGCTCCGATGCGCCCCGGGGTTTTGTCGTCCAAATCGGCAGCAAACGCCTCACAGGCTGCCCGCCTTTCTTCACAACGAATAGTACGTGGCTGGGCGTCGGAACAGCTTCGTGGCCACTGAGTAGGAATGTTGTATCCGTAAGTACTTCGAAGCCGCTGATAGCGTTGATGCCATCGGGCTTGAATTGGCCTACGTACGACCCGGTGTTCGTGAATTCGTTGATGGCGCCACTAGCTAGGTCAACAACGTAGATGTTGCCCCGATCGTCGTATCGGGGAAAACGTGGGTTGCCGAATTCTCCCGGGCCGTGGCCCTTCTGCCCGATCACGCGAATCAATTGCCCATTCTTCGCGTATTCCTTGACGTTGCCCTCGGAAGGATCTGCGATCAGTACGCGGCCGGATGCCTCGACATCGACACCACCGATGCCAACGAGGAACGCAGAATCGGGTTGTTCCAGGGATGCCCACTCGTCTTCTCGAGGCTCTAGGGGAAGCGACCCGATTTCGTTGACGACTAAAGGCTGGCCGCCACCCGATGAGTCCGATGAGCACGACGTCGTAGCGATGATGCACGCGACGCAGATGTATAGCATTGGGGTCGAACGTAGCATGGTATTGTCCGTGAGGCTTCGCTTCGCTTGTAGTTTGGATTGCATGCCTATCCAATGTGTTGGCGCCAGCAGGATCGCGAAATGAGGGAATCTATGACCTCAATAAGCTCGGGATGGTATCTTGGGATCCTAGATCCAATTAACAGGACTGTCTCGTATTCCGAACTGTTCTTTGTGACGGTCCGATCCCGCGCGTGACAACCAGAACAGTGCAAAAGCAATGACAACTTAAATGCGGCACCGCGCTAAGGCTGGGGGGGAAATACCATATCAATTGTCCGGTTTTCCCCTACAACAAATTGGAGCTGGGACATGCGAAAGAGGACCGCCGTGGTTGAGACCCAGTCACGGCATTGGGAGCAATCGTATGGCCCTACTGATCGCGCGTTGCCCCGACGACCTTCGCCACCCAAGCAACCACTCCGCCTATGAGCTTCACGAGATCACTTCGGCTCTCTGCCTTGCTCAGCTCTTCGGCAAAATTGAGCAGAATGTCGCGGACCCGGTTGAGATATTGTCAAGAGTTGTGGATTGAGAGGTGATCAGGCGGCCACCTCCGCGACCTTCTCGACGGTCGGCTGATCATCGCGCTCGGTCTTCTCACCGTCCTTGAACGGAACGCCTGCGCGCACGAGCGGCAGGAGAGCGGCGCCATTGAGTCTGCGCCAACGCAGCTGTTACTCATCGATCCAGCCTCGGTCCATCCCTTCACGGCGGGTTTTTCAGCAGCCTGCTAGTGTCCCGTCCCGGAGATAGCCTGACAAAGTCTTTCGATCTTCTGGATGATGGAGGAGTTATCGTCGAAAGTTGTGGATCGGAGGTTGAGGGGATGAAAAAGGCGGCGTATCCTTCCGCGTGACGAGCAATCACGCAAACGCCCGGTTTGGCGACCGGGGGAAAGGACACGCCACCGATGTTGAAGGTAGTCAGAGAGGGCGCGGACGGACAAGCGGACGAGCTGTCCCTGGGCCTGGATGATCTCGCGCGGGAAGGCGCGCGTCGGATGCTGGTGTCGGCGCTGGAGGCGGAGGTCGCGTCGTATCTCGAGCGCCACCAGGGCGAGCGGGACGAGCAAGGGCGGGCCCGGGTGGTTCGAAATGGGCGAGCGAAGCCACGGCGGGTGACCGTGGGATCGGGGACGGTCGAAATCACGGCGCCCCGCGTCAACGACCGGAGGGTGGATGCGGAGGGAAGCCGGCAGCGGTTCACGAGCGCGATTCTGCCGCCGTACATGAGGCGCTCACCGAAGGTGGCCGAGGTGCTGCCGATCCTGTACCTGCGGGGGCTGTCCACGGGCGATTTCCAGGAGGCGCTGAAGGCGGTACTCGGAGAGGACGCGGCGGGGCTCTCGCCGAGCAATATCAGCAAACTGCTGTCGGTCTGGGTGGAGGAGTACCAGCGCTTCCGGACGCGCGACCTGAGCGATCGAGACTACGTCTACGTCTGGGCGGACGGCGTTCACTTCAACATCCGGCTGGAAGAGGACCGGCTCTGCACGCTCGTGATTCTGGGCGTGCGGCCGGACGGCACGAAGGAGTTGATCGCGGTGGAAGACGGGTTCCGTGAATCGGCCGAGAGCTGGGCCGGTGTGCTGCGGGATCCGAAGCGGCGAGGCATGCGCGCTCCGGAGCTTGCCATCGGGGACGGCGCCCTCGGTTTCTGGGCGGCGCTGCGGGATGTCTGGCCCGAGACGCGCGCGCAACGCGACTGGGTGCACCGGATCGCCAACGTGCTGGACAAGCTGCCGAAGCGTCAGCAGCCGAAGGTGAAGGCCGCGCTCCGGGACATCATGCGAGCCGACTCGCGCAAGTCCGCGGAGACAGACATCCAGGCCTTCGAGGAGGAGTACGGCGCGAAGTACCCGAAGGCCGTCGAAACGCTGACGCGTGACCAGGAAGCCTTGCTCACGTTCTTCGAATTCCCGGCCGAACACTGGCTGCATATCCGGACCAGCAATCCGGTCGAGTCGGCGTTCGCGACCGTGCGGCTCCGGCAGCGCATCACCAAGGGAGCAGGCTCGCGCCAGCGCGGCCTCACGATGGCCTTCAAGCTGCTGGAGATGGCTCAGCTCCGCTGGCGGCGGCTCAACGGTGCCGAGCTGCTGCCGCTCGTGCGAGCGGGCGTGCCATTCAAAGACGGGGTTCGTGTGGAACGGGCGGATCAGGAAGAGGTCGAGCCGGTCGCGGAGGTCGCCGCCTGATCATCCCAATCCACAACATTTGACAATTGCTCGGCTTCTTCCTCTCGACCTTCTGCAACGTTGTACCTGGAGGACATGCCAATCAACACACAGGCAACGCCCAGTGCCGTCAACACCTTCACCTTACTCATAGATCCTCCTCTCTTGGGCAACTACGTTGTCCCGTCATCCCCTTCCCCACAGCGATGGGTTCATCGCATCAACTATGCAGACAGACCGTAACACCGTGCGTGACATTGCGTTCGTCTCGGCCAACTGCTTGCCGCCGGGTCGGGCATCAGCGTTTCGAACTCCCGCAAGGTTCCCCCGTGCCTGCGGCAGCATACCGCTTGGTTGGAGCAGAGGCCTGACGCCCGCCTCAGGGCCTGGACCCGGCGCCTCGGGCCTGATCAGAACTACGGACAAGAGCCGGAAGGGCAAGCACGTCCGAGGGACAAGGGGCCGCACCGGCGAAGCCGCACGTCAGCCGTATGCCGTCACTTTGCAGACAGGACCAGCACCGCCGACTGGCCGGGCCCTTGCCTTTTTGCCTGTCGTCCTCACGTGCACACACAAGGAGTCGAACCAACGCAACTCCCCACCGCCCCCGGCGGGGACGACCCGCCCCCGTCGGGGAACGCCACGATGCCGCGGCGTCAGAAGCCACAACAGCAGGACCGGGTGTGTAAGCCCGTTACCGTCCTTGTATATCCCTGTGCGGCACGCCACGCCGGCGCCAGCACTCACGACAGAGTATTCCCCTTTTCATCCGCCCCATTCATCAGCCTTCAATCCGTCAGCCGTTCCAGCATCTCTGCTGTCAGGGGGATACTGTATGCAACGAGCACCCCACCGCAATCCCGGACTTGCAGAGCCTGCCGCTTGGAGTTCACACTGACCCGATCCCGGAACACCGCCATCAGGCGCTTCAACTCTGCAACGTTGCCCGCCGTGGCCGCGTTCCATACGTTTTCATAGTCGCGAGCTGCCATCTTTCCTACGACAGTGCCGCTCCCGACGCTGGCCTCCGGCGCCGATCCCCCGCCTGAGCAATTCCCGAACGTCGAACAGGGTCCAAGGAACTGGTGCGGACAATCCACCATCGAGTCCAGCAGACTGTTGGGGTCAGTTGACACGCCCGTGTAGAGGTAGCCATTCCACGGCGGCGCGCAATCACCACACCATGTAATGCAGCTCTTTGTGAAGTCCGGTGAGTAGGACCCAACTCTCGTTACCGGTGTCGCGCCATTGGAGGACACCGACAGGATGCTCCCCGCCAGTGCAAACGCAGTAACCACAGCCTTCATTGTTGCCTCCCGTCTTGCGTCAGGACCAAACGCCACACGTCGTACCAGCCGATTCCGTTATCATCTTCTGCGTACGAATACACTTCAGATTGCCCGAGAAACCCTATGATGAAACGGTCAGTTTGCTGACTGGCAATAATCTCGCCAGTCCTGGGATCGATTATCTCGATTACCGCGTTGAAGAGATCTGAGCGTTTCGCCCGATAGAGCGCTATTCCTTCGACTCTCTTGACGAGTTCGAGATTCGTCTTCCAACGCTCGTCCGCACGGTCTACTATCACCCAAAGACGCCCGTCCTTATCTTCCTCAACAGCCGCAAGAACTGGCAGGGGTGGGTGATCCGGATCAACGCGCCGTTCGGTCTCATACGGTGGAAACCACGGCGTGGCGCGGTCGATCCGCTCTCGCAGCGAACCGTCATCGTTCCATAGCTCGAGCGTGTACGAGGTCGTACGCCCGCTCCAAAACCCTCCCCCAGCTGCCCTGCACAAGGCCCGAATGAGACGGTTGCCACCGAGTCCCGGGGCGTAGACTGGTTCGCTGTATCCAAACGATTTCTCTATCCTGCCGGCAGCATCGAGTAAATGAAGGGGATACCCCACTGAAGTCGGAGAATGCATTTCCGCGTTGATAACGTGAACACCATTACTCAGGCGGATGCCGGAGTTGATGCCCGGGGGAAGAGGCATGGAGCGAACATACGAACCGGACGGTGATAGGACGGTTAGCCTCAACTGCGTCGCGTCGTAAACTTCCAAAGTGTCCCCGCGGTTCACATTGATGTAGCGTATCCGTCTGAACTCTCCCGGGCCATCTCCTTGACGGCCGAAGGTCGCGATGGCAACGCCGCTGCGCGAGGAGAGTGTCAGGTAGTGCGGCTGCACGTAATTGGCGTGGACATAGTCACCATCGGACCTTTGCCGAAGAAGGCCAACGGGGGATATGCCTCCGATGGAGTCGTCACCGGCGATACGGACCAAGTGCTGAAGTGCTATCCGGCAATCTGAACACTTCGCAGGTCCGCTGATTCGCAGTGTCCTCTGTGCCTGAACTGAAACAGCGGTTGCGGTGGCTGTGGCGCAAGCGACGGACGCCAGGCGGAGCGCACGGAGGACTGGATGCCACCTCGTTTTCGAGCGGTGCGCGTGTTCAGGTCTGCAGGAATCCGCAACGCCGGGCGCACTAGCCAACGTGCCGCCTATCATGCGGTTTGTGCGGGTGCGGTGTGGTGACACTCGTTGTTTAACGTCAATGTGCAGTGTCCGCGTTCGGAAATCCAGCATGAAGAGCGGAACAGCCGGTAGGTAATTCTCAGCTCCTTTGCCGGTGATGGCCCGAGGTGCCCTTTCCCGCCGTCCGGCAGCGGCCTGGTCAACGGACCGGGGCAGGTCCACTCCGGCACGCAGGGCATCCGTCTTCTCGAGCATATCGCGAATTGACTCATTCTGTCCCGGCTGCATCTTATTGACTCGATCCACATTGCGAGACAAAGGGGGCGGCTCCATTCAGCTTCGCCGCCCCCATTCTCCCCCGCACCTACTTGATCGCTCGGGCCATTGCGATCAACGCCGCCACGTCGTCCGCCTCCAGAACCGCCACCGTGAAGCTACCCTTCCCAATCCTGGCCGACGCCGCAAGCACGAATTGCACATCCCTCTCTCCGGGAAGCAAATCTATACCTCCCTGCCGGACCGCCTTCCATGTCGCTTCCGCACTGGCCGGCGCGAATCGCCCCGTCCCATATTGCACCACGGCCGCAAGCTCATTCCTTCCCCCCGCTCGCAGCAGAAACCCCATTGCCTCGCTTCCGTCGCTCACATAAGCCATACCCGAAGCCGCGTCGTAGCCGCCAATATCATCGGCGACGTCTTCGCCGAGGTCCGGATCCACGGCAAACCCAAACACATACTCGCCGGCGGTCGGTGGGTCTACGTCGAATTCGTACGTGACGATTCCGCCGCTCTCGCCACGCTTCCAGCTAACGTCGCCAGGCCACGGGGCATTGCGCACACTTCCACCCTCCAAGTCAAACCATGAATTGCTCCCGAACGGGCTTGGCACCGTATGCGCGCCCATCAGCTGGTAGAATTGCAGCGCCTCCGGGCCATTAGCCGAAGTCCACGTTAGAATGGGACCACCACCGAACAGCGAACCATGCCTGTGCGGCGGGCGAAACACACTTCGCGCGCCGCTGCAAGATTGTGTCACTGTGCATACTGTGATCGGCAGCCGCCCGCGCCGCAGTTCGCCGGAAACCCTATCCTCGGCGCGCAAGTAGACCTCGTACTCGCCAGCCGGCCAGATCCTATTGATTAAATCGGTGTACCCGGAACCGTTGTCATCCCAGTCGGTAGAGGGAGGATATTGTTCATACCAATACGCCGAGTCTCCGTCTGTATCGTACTGGTACGTTGACTTCACTTGTATGGCCATTTCTCCATTGACTGTCATTTGATCGTTAGCGACATCAATGTAATCGGCAACAATTGTGGAGTCGCCGGTTGAGATGTCAGTTACCTTCAGCTGGACTGGCTTGGACGCACCTGCTGACGAATGCCCTTCAAAGTCGTAGACTGTATCGGAAGACGGAGAAGTCCAGCCACCCGTCGAAGCGAACCTCCAACTATAGCCGATGTTACCGCCCTGGTCCGAGCAACTTGCATTCAGGATCTGGTCAGTGTATATCCACGTCGAATGGGACTCGAGGGTGAAGCATGCTTCAGGGCCTTCCTCCAAGCCGTACACAGTGATAGTTGCCTGATCGGTGAAAGGTCCCGACTCTTGCCACACCACATGAAGATCCGGCCCCACCTCAACCCTAAGCGTCGTCGATCCGGGGCTGACGCCTCTAATCTCAGCGCTCATGCCATCTTGATCCACGATTACTGCAATTGTTGTGTCGTCGACCGACCACACCGGAAGCTCTGACGGCAACACCGTCGGCGACTCCGGGTATTGCTCGTACGACAGCTCCGCCCAAGTTGTGCTGTCGACAAGAACGCTGTCTTCTACCATAAGATCGCCGACGTAGTATATCATCGGGGAGTTCAGATCAAGGGTATCGCGCTCTCCGTAGCGCCAGAACGCCAGCTGTTTCTCGTGATTGCAGAAGTCGTTGTTGAGCGGATTGCCGCTCGCCGGAACATTCATCACGCAACCTTCCGTGCCGACCGGCCAAGAGTCGAGGGAATTGTAGCCGACGCCGTGGCCGAACTCGTGCTTGATCAGGTTCATTAGGTCGCTGTACGGCTCGCCGGGCCGGCCGCCTTCGCACGGTGGCGTAGGGCTCTCCTGTCTATCGATTGCAATATAGCGTTCCCAGCCTGCACCGCAAAAGTACGAGCCCGTGCCGAAGAACTCCACTTCTATCGTATCCGTCCCCGACGTCGTCGAGAAGACCGGCGTCGCGTCACTCTCTCCCCACGCTGAATTCCATGCTTCCCATGCGGTGTCCACTTGTGCAGTGTACTCAGTCCGCTTGACGAAGACAGTGATGCCTGAAGCGTACGGCGGATCGGGGTTCAAGCCATAGTAGTCGACGAGCAAGAGGGTCGCCTCTGGGGAGAGAGGCGGAGTAGTGGGCTCGGCGCGGTCATCGCAATTAACGGCGCCCGCAGCAAACCACCAACGCGGCTATCAAGCTTCTCCGTTCCATGGCCAACTCCTATCGGTCTTCTCCGATGCCATTAAGGGCCTTCTCGCGAAGCGTAATCGCCCGGGCAACCTCGCTTTTGTCTCCACGGAAATCCACGAGCCATTTCGTTCCCGGAATTGTGAAGTAAAACCATTGCCCCGGAGACACCGAGCCCAACCTCTCACCAGCGTCGTTGTAGACACCTGCGCCAGGATACGTTGCCTGCTCAATAGCATACAGGCGGTCCGGACGGGCATCCAGCATGAATAGCCCGAATCCGGACGGACTTGTGCATACGACCGGTGCCCATACAAGGGTGTCCGGACGCAACTGCGTGGGCTGGCACGCGTGGTAGTCAGGGTGAATGGTGACAGTATCGGACACGCCCCAGCGCAGCCGCCTTCCGTCCCACAGGAGCGTGCTGTCCCGCGTCCCGATAGGCGCAAGAACCGGCACGATGCGGTACTTCTTCGCCTCGTGTTGCCAAGCCGCAGCAAGCGTAACTGTAAGTTCATCGATGGTGTAACCGTCCCCCGGCGGAAGGGGAGGTAGATCACGCGCTCCAAAGCCCACCCAACCCGGGATATCGCCGGCCGGCATTATGAAGAGATGGAAACCGAACGCCCGGCCGTCGAGGGCCGCATACCGGGAGATGTTGTTGACGGCAACATGCGCTTGAAAGGGCACGTTCACCCAGACGTCGGAGGCCTGCAATTCGATCGAAGCCTCGATCAAAGGCACCGCGACGTGCACAATGGCGGACACCCGCCGATTGTTCGTCGTGTCAGAATCCGCGATCAATACCTGCGCGGTAGCAGACGATGTGTCGCCCGATATCGGCGACGTCCCGCCTTCAACGTGTCGGAAGCTCCCAGAGGGTTCCCACGTGGCTATGGTGTCCCGGAAGAATTGGCTATACCCGGGGCCTAGGGGCGGAATCAACAGCGAGTCGCTTTCCGCGTACAGATAGTGCACCACGAGCGTTGCGGGCGCAGATATCGAATCGCCGCGGTTCTGTACCGTAACCTCGACGATGAGCGGATCGGGATCCACGATCCCCAGCCCGTCGATCGAGTCAAACCGGTTGGCCACGATCTCGAGATGCGAGATGTACAAATCCACGCCGCTGACTTCGCACGCATTGGGGCGGTCGCATGGGGCGGTAGGATCTTGGCACCCCGTTAACGGAAGGGTCAACACGAAACCAATCCACAGCATGGGGAAGGCGTTGACCAGGGAGTGAGACGTCCTCGTGAAGCCAATCGAACCTGCGGGGCACGGCTCGCGTCGTCGGTGCCCGACACGAGTTGGTGAGGCCAAGTGCAGGTCATGGAGAATCACCGCGACCACCCCCGGGGCAATGGACCCGTCCGAACGTGTTGGGACGACCTTGAGGGACCCAGCAAGGGTGTCCCCGTACTCGCGCCACGCCGCATCCCGGTTCCCCTAATCCTTCAACCTCACCAGCTCCGGGACATCCGACCGACCATCTCCATGCGGACGGGTTCAATCTACTGCGCGGTGCAGGCATCTCCAAAGGAAAAAGCGACAGAAACTCCGGGGGATGCGACATTCCGGGCTGACTGAATGCCGGGTGCCGCGAGGTCGAATGGGCACCCTCACTATCGCGACCGCAGCAGGGCGGCGAGCCCCTCCGCAAGGCCGTTGTGGCCAACCATCTCCGGAGACACTCGCCTTCCGGCTCCTCCCCCCGGCTGTTGGATGAGCTGAACCGCATTGGCATTCGGGGACGAACCGATCAGTGTGAGTGCTACTCCTTTGAGCATCTGCGCGTCCGCCTCGGCATGGTTGCCAAGCACGATCCAGGAGGACACGGCCGGGAACCTGTCTCGCGCCCACAGGAGTACCATTGAGTCTAGGAGGAACTTCGGGGTCATCCCGGAGTGAAGATCTCGTGCGACCCACCTCTCGAGCGTCCGGACGGTTGTTGCGAGATGGCTTGCCCACTCCGCAACGGTGCGGATCGGTGGATCCGCATTGGCCGCCTCGAGCAGAGCCACCTTCGTTGGCATCGAACATACCAGATCTTCTCTGATGAAGTGAGCCACGCGGCTTCGGAGGCGGCCCCGCGCTGTTCGCACGGCATTTGCCAATACGGCATGCGTGTGACGAATCCAGACGATCGAGTCGGCGACACTCGGTGCAACGAGCGCGTTTTCGCCGTCCATTCTCGTGACCAGCACCAAATGCGTCCATGGATGGGCGGCCCGCAAGGCAGTCAGCTCGACGGCGCCCGGCGATTCATCAAGCAATTCGATCACGGCGACGGCGCAATCTGCTCCGGGAACCGCCCTCTCGAACCCCGGCCATTCCTCGTGAAGCTCAGCCGGAACTCCGATTGATGATTCCACAAGCGCTCTATACCTCGCCGGGCAATACGTTATGACGCGCATGATATGATATCTCCAGACGTCGATCAGCTGCCGAGACCCGCGACCCTGGCGACGTGCCTGTCAATCCTGCCGCTGGAATTCCCCGGTCTCGATCCAGCCCGGCTGCACTACCGACCACCAGTCGGCTGTAAGCCCTGACAGGACATACCGATAGGGCAGCCACCCGTACCCCTGCTCTCCCCAGTCCTCGCCCCAAGAGTTCCGTACCAGCAAAGCTCCGCGGGTCTTCGGTCCGACAGGGTCCGGATTCGCGATCACTCTGCGATCGTCATATCCGACCGCCGCAACCGCCTGCCCGCCCAAGACCGTTTCCTCGGCGCCAGGAAACGGGATATCGCCGCCCTCTTGAATAGAGCGATAGACAGTGAACCCGCACATCGACGGCAGGCCTGAGGCCAGGAGGCGCTTGATCCGTTCCAGCAGCTCTTGGCCACATGTCCCGCAGTCGAGCCTGTAGTAGGAGAGTGCCTGGTAGTCCTGCGCGTATCCATAGCAGAAGGCAGGTGGTTCGTCGTCGAAGCCCGGGATGTCGTGCGGCCAGTATCGCTCGGGTGGCGCGCCGAATCGGACCAGAGCATCCAGAACGCTCCGGGGATTCGCTCCGGTGTCGTCCTCAAGCTGCATGAGCTTGCGCGCCGTCTTGTACAGGAACCGGCTCGATAGGTCGACATGCCTTCCCCAAGCCCGGTACTCGAAGTACGCCAGGAGCCCGATCACCGCGTGCACCGCGCTCGATCCCAGAGGGCCCTGGTCATCGACCGGCGGGAACCACTCGCGCAGGTCAACCCTCGACGGAAAGTCGACCCCGGAATCCAGGGCATCCGTCTCCTCGAGCATCTCGCGAATTGACTCATTCTGCCCCAATTGCATCTTCTCGAGGGACACGTGCTCGTGGAACGGGCCGTAGTCCCGAATGCTCGGAATGTCCCGGATCCAGCCCATGCCTTTCGGGTCCATGCGAGTGAACCTCGGGCCGTTTCGGCCGGAACCCTTCAAGGAGTCACGCGTCTCGGAGCCACGACCTGGTACCTGCACGGGGGCCGCAAGCCGGTCAGAACCTCCCTGGAAGTGAATCATGGAGCCTCAGGGGATGCAGATGTACTGAGTGCCGATCCAGTAGCACGGACCCGAATCGGGCGGGGGCGAGGGCTCCAGGATATCCTTCCTGCACCCTGCAAGAAGGCCGATCGCGACAGCCGCAAACAGCGCGAGCACCTTCGCACGACGAGTTCGCATGGTCCGCTCCGTTCTGGAACCGGGTGAAGCCCGCCCGGCCGATTCCGGACAGGTCTGCCCTACCATGCACTCGGGCGGGACACCGCGCATGACCAGAAACTGGCTATTTTTTCGGCTCCCATGCCGGGCAGGGCGCACTCCGGTTCTGCAGGGCTTAGCGGGAATCTCCAATGGGGATTCGCCCGAGCGGCTCGAACCAGCGCCAATGGAGAGCGGCCAACCGCTGGGCGGGGTTTGCATGGACATACTGCTCGAGCAGAGTGACGGCGGAGTCCCGGGCACCGATGGCAACCAGGGCGCCGGCACGGAACAGATCGAAGTCCGGATCGCCCCGGGCTTCCCGGAGCCCACTCCGGATCACGGCCCCGGAAGCGACAGAATTTAGAGAGAAATCGCGACATCTTTTGGAGAACTCACACGCTGCTCGACGAGCATCTCCGGATCAAGGGCCGAACCACCTGGTACGAGACAGTCGAAGAAATGCAGGTCCACCTGGATGCCTATCTGGAAGGCCACAACCGCAAGCGTCCACACCGCGGGCGAGGCATGGACGGCCGCACACCCTATACGGTCTTCAAGGCCGGCCTGAAGGTCGCCAGGAAGGCGGGCAAGCCCAGGAAGGAGGAACCGGAGAAAAAGGCGGCCAAGACGTAGCTCCGGCGAGGGCCGAGTGTCAGGGGAATACCATCATTGTACACTCAGTTGCCCACCGTTTGGGGCGCCTTGGCAAGGCATCTTGGGATCTTATCCTGAAGACCGCTGCGTCTGTTCGGGGATGATTCACTCGACGCAGGTGCGGTTGCAGGCCAAGGCTCGCCAGATGCGATTGATGGCCATGTGGCTCAGGCCCGTAGCCCGGGCCATGACTAACAAGGAGCAAAGAAATCACGAGTTCTTCGACCACCTGTGCCGAGATTCCCTAGTTGTCACGTCATTCCACGAGCAAGGCACCTCCCACCCGCCATACCGCATGGTATCCCGAGGCTTCCGACCAGCCTACCATGGATGCCGCCGAATCGTCTGAAGACCGAGGTCGTCCGTGGCCGTCACATACACCGCGCTTCGGCCAAAGCCAACGACCTTCTCCGCGAAGGGGACTTTCAATCTGCCCACAAGCCGCCCATCTCGACTTACAACGTCGTATTCGTTGCCAGTCGAGTTGGCCGCAGGCGTCCGTGCAATGACGACGTTCCCGTCCGGTGCGGTCAACAGCGTCCGTGTCTTGAGGGTTGGCAAGAACGCCGGTACGACCTTGGGCCAATCCTGCAGAAAGGAAGGGTCACAGTCTTCCTCTTCTAGCCCGAGCACCCGCTCCACTACGGTGCATTTCTGGCCCTCATCGACCTCGACAAGCTCGAACGGCAAGGGTGCACCACGTATCCAGCTCCCACCGGCGGTTCGCCAATCCACCCGATATGGGTCGAGATGGGCAACAGCGATCCAGCCATCGGGGAAAAGTACGGCTTGTTCCTCCGAAACGAGCGGGTTACTCAGGATGATTCTCCCCGGTTTTCCGCCCCTTGGCGCAACAACGTTCATGCCCACACCACCCCGTCCCTTCACCCGTCCTACTGTATCAACGCGCTCTGAAGCACGGTCAACAAGCAATATCATGAGAGAATCCGCGGCAGATGTCGTCGTGAAGCGCGCGTCCCGGCCGAATACGCCAACCACCCCAAGAACGCCTGTCGCCGCATCCGTGCCCTCGATCTGCAGATACCGCAACCCGCCGAAGTCCTCACGCAGCGGGCGCGTTACGACAATACGATCCGCCTCAAGCAGGTGTCTCCGCGTGTTCGGCCATTCGACAAACAACGTCGAATCCCCGCGTAACGCGAAAAGCCAGCCAGCGCCGTTGTACTCGGCCGGTCCCTCACCCGACCGTCCAATCGTGGTCGCCCGTCCGCTTTGCCAATCCAAGACCGCCAGTATCTGCTCAACTCGGTCCGCCACGAGAAGCCGGCCGTCTTCGAGTTCGCGCACTGACGTTATTCCACTGAAATGCTGTAGCGACACTCCATTCGCCGGCCTGAGAACGATTTCCGGTACGCGCTGCGCAACGCCAGCGTAGCAGATAATGCAGTTTGTGACGACTGCGAATGTCAGAGCATTCAGAACCGCCGTCCACTTTCGCGTTTCCACGACATCCTCCAGAACCCGATGTCTGTTCATCTCGCACAAAGAGACAACTCACGGCCCCGCCCCATGTCCCCAGCAAACTCCCAACATTCTATCGCTGATGCTCCGCCGCTCCCTTCGTCGCCGGTTTGCGACCTCCAGCAACTGCCTCAGCCACAATTGCCATTAACGAATCGCGGCCGGGCGGCATCGGATAACGCCAGCCGTTGATCACAACCGTCGGCGTACCCGTGACGCTCTTCGATGAACTCGACGGTGCACTGACCGCCTGTGACGCAGTACGAACACGTTTGGGCCGGCGCTGCTGCCCGGGGGCTCCACAGCATTGCCAGCGCCGCCATTCCAGCAACTGTAAACGCCTGCATAATCACCCTCCGCATCCATGCCTCCTTGCAATGATTGGTTAGGTGGGGCTGGTCCGCCGCGACAGGCCGTATCTTTACGTTGCGCCGAGGAATCCATAACTGCCCTCTGAGGCGCTGCAGTCCTGAACAACATGCCTTGTCAATTTCTCGCACTTTACAGCCCGCTGGCACGAACGGTCACCCTCAACTGTTGCGCCGCAAGTCGCACCATCGTCAGCCCGGTCGTTCCTGTCGGTGCATCAGGACGTCTTCCTCGATACGGTGTCAGCGACGCAGTTGTTGAAAGTGGATCGCTGCGACATCCGCGCAATCGATGTCCTCTCTTCTAGGTCGCTACAGCTCGCCGTATCCGAAGAAACGTGGAGTAGGTGGGATACGGCGCGGAACGGCGGTGGATGCCAAGCTGGTCGGCCACCGCTGGCATCAGTGCGAAAGCCGCGACTACGGAGCCATTGCATCCTCTTATCTGGATAGCTCCTCCCTCCCTGTCCAGAGCGTAGGTCTCCGGGTATTCGGTCAACAGAGTGAGAGTGAGTCCTGCGTCCTGTCGTGCGGCAGCCGCTGCCAGCAACTGACCCCCCGGGTTGCAGTCTTCCCCGGAGCATTGCCCTGAGTACCCAGGCATGCCTTCTTCTCCTTCTCCGGACGGCCTGACTAGGCATTGGTTCCCCCCCGTAGAATCGGGGCAGACACCCCCACCCCAGTCAGGCCAGAAGTGCCAAGTTCCGCCCTCGCCGGGATAGTTCACACAAAGCCAGCAGTCCCCGGGTTCCTGCGCCCGGGTCTGGACTTGGGCCTGGACCTTGCTCGCCGGCGCAGCCACCACAGCCAGCCAGGCCAAGGCCAACTTCAACATGCTGATCTTCATTGCGACACCTGCCATCTCCTACTAAGGAGCACTGACCTGACGGCGCCATCCGCCAGGCGACACAGACTTGCGGTTCACTGGGCACCTATGCCCTGTCTCGATCCCGATGTCCTTTTGCGAGTGTCCTCCGGGCCCGCAAGGTCCAGTTTCCAGAGGATTATCTGCACAAGCCCCACCGAATCCTCGCGGATTGAATACGCCAATCCGATATCGGCAAACCCGAATAGAGGCTCATCGACCCGCGCGGTCGCGATCAGGTCACCCGTCTCGGTATCCGCCACGACGATGAACCCGTCCATCAGAATCCGGAAGTTGTGAGCCGATGCGCGGCGGTTCGGCTCTCCTCTGGCCGGAGGAGCCCAATCGTGATCGGCAATCTGCATCAAGAACCACAGTTGTCCGCCCCTCTCCTGCACCGCCACGACTGCAGGTGACGGAGGCGCCTCGTCCCATCCCCGTTCGGTCTCGCTCCGCTCCGGGAACCACTCTGGAGTAAGCTCCACAACCTGAAGGCGCTCCCCGCCATCCGACCATCGCTCGGCCCGCAGTTTACCTGCGTAAGCAGCCCAGAATCCACCATGAGCGGAGATGGCGATACTCCTGTTCAAGGCGATGCCGTGTTGGACGGAGTCCGGCCGCTCCAGCCCAAAAGACCTCAGGTAGCTCCCATTTGCGCCAAACAGGTGGAGCGGGTAGCCCGCCGCCTCCCTTACACCGGTTATAGAACCGGCGGCCACGAGGACGCCGGTCGATAGGCGCACCAGACCCAGACCTGTCGGCACGTTGCCCAACCATCTGGCAGATCCATCGGGTGCCACCACCTGCGCTCGACTGTACACCTCTGACACAAGCGCGGAATCGCCGGGCCAACGAGTGGCTTTGCGGACCCAGCGAAACTCACCTGGTCCCCCACCAGAGCGTCCGATCTCCCCAACGAACTTGCCGTTCGCGGCGTAGTGCAGGATGGAACTCGGCAGCACAAACGGATCGGTCACCCAGTAACGATCTCCTATCCAAGTGACATATGGCATCGCGAATGCCGAGGCGGGATCCTCAAGCGCTCCGACCTTCACGTGCTCGCGGAGTACGATGCACCTGCCGCGGCAGTAGTCCTCCTGGGCGTTTGCGCGGAGCGGGAAGCACAACAACACCGCCGCGATCATTCCATTAATCATCGCTTTCCATTGCATGAATCCGCTCTTTACGTGACTCCTGCCGACAATATCCCACGGAGTTGTTGCGTCTCTGAGCCGCAACACTGGGAGTTTGGTGCCGGTGTGCGCGGTCATTACGGTGTTATCGAGCTCCTTCACCGGTTAGGCCCTTGCACCCACGTCCGGATTCTATATCCACGCCGAACCGGCCGGACCGCGAAACTGGCGCGTTTCTTTACCACGAGGCTTCCAATCTCCGGTCGAGCTTGCTTCCCGGGTCCGCTTGTCGTTTCACATCGCCGGCTCCGAGAGAGCCGAACAACACTGTCAACCGGACAGGTTCAATTTACAGGGCAGTCCGGCCATCTCCAAAGGAGAATCCGACAGAATCTCCGGCGAATGCGACAATTCGTAGCTCGCTGACTGAGCCGGGGCGCCGCGGAGTCGAATCGGCACCATCACGACCGCAGCAGGGCGGCCAGCCCCTCTGCAAGGATAGCGCGGCCAACCGACTCCGGAGACACTCGCCTTCTGCCCCCGAGCTGTTGGGTGAACTGCGCGCCGTCTGCACTTGGGGATGCGCCGATCAGCGCGAGGAATACTCCTTTAAGCATCTGCGGGTCCGCCTCGGCACGGTTGCCGAGTCCGGTCCAGGACGAGGCGGCCGAGAACCGGTCCCGTGCCCACATGAGTACCATGGCATCCAGGAAGAACTTCGGGGTTATCACGGACGCGAAGTCTCGTGCGAACCACCTCTCGAGCGTCCGCGTAGTCGCGGCGAGTCGCCCCGCCCACTCCGCAACCGTACGGATCGGTGGATCGGCGTTTGCCGCCACGAGCAGAGCACACTTCGCTTGTTTCGAACATGCCAGATTGTCTCTGATGAAGCGGGCCATGCGGCTCCGGAGGCCGTCGCGCGGCGTTCGCACGGCTTTCTCCAATTCGGTATGCGCGTGACGAATCCAAACGATCGAGTCGGCGACGCTCGGCGCAACGAGCGCGTTTTCGTCGTCTACTCGCGTGATCACCACGAAGCGCGTCCATGGATTGGCAGCCCGGACGGCATTCAGCTCGACAGCGCTTGGCGACTCGCTCAACCATTCGATCAAGGCAACAGCACAATCCGCGCCCCGAACCGCCCTCTCGAAATCCGCCCAATATGCGTGAAGCTCCGCCGGAACTCCGATTGATGACTCGACAAGCGCTCTATACCTCGGCGGGCAATACGCTACGACTCGCATGACACGCCCCATGTGTCGAACCACGTGACCGCATGGCTACGGCAACCATCACGGCTCGGCCAGCGGCCAGAGCGAACCAACCTGTACCGCAAGGTGCCTATCGTTCGGCGCGCTTGAACTCCCCGGTCTCGATCCACTCGTACCGAAGCAACGACCACCAGTCGGCTGTAAACCCGTCCACCACATATCGATAGGGAAGCCACCCGTATCCCCCCTCCTCCCATTCCTCGCCCCAGGAACTCCGAATCAGTAGAGCACCGCGAGTCTTCGGCCCGACCGGGTCCGGATTCGCAATTGCCTTCCGATCGTCATACCCGACCGCTACGACCGCCTGCCCGCCCATGACCGTTTCCTCGGCGGTAGGAAACGGGATATCGCCGTTCTGCTGAATCGACCGGTGGACCGTGAACCCGAACATTGACGGCAAGCCTGAGTTCAGGTGGCGCTTGATTCGCTCCAGCAGCTCCTCACCGTGAACCCCGCCGGAGTCGAGCCTGTAGTAGGAGAGTGCCTGGTACTCCTGCCCGTACCCGTAGCAGAACGCAGGCGGTTCATCGTCCAAACCCTGCACGTCGGGCGGCCAGTATCGTTCCGGCGGTGCGCCGAACCTCACCAGGGCATCGAGAATGCTCCGCGGATTCGCCCCGGTATCTCCTTCGACCTGCATGAGCTTCCGCGCCGTCTTGTACAGGAACCGGCTCGATAGATCCACATGCCGGCCCCACGCCCGGTACTCGAAGTACGCCACGAGCCCGATCACCGCGTGCACAGCGCTCGATCCCAGGGGGCCCTGGTCATCCACCGGCGGAAACCACTCGCGCAGATCGATCCTCGACGGAAGATCGACCCCGGCGTCCAAGGCATCCGTCTTCTCGAGCATTTCGCGAATTGACTCGTTTTGTCCCAACTGCATCTTCGTCAAAGACACATGCTCGTGGAACGGACCGTAGTCCCGGATGCTCGGAATGTCCCGGATCCACCCCATTCCCCTCGGGTTAGGGCGAGTGAACCTCGCGCCTTTCCTGCCTGAACCTTCCCCCGAGTCATGTATCTCGGGGCTGCGACCCGGCAGCTGCACAGGGGCCACAAGCCGGTCAGAGTCTCCCTGGAAATGAATCATGGCCCGTCAGGGGATGCAGATGTACTGAGTGCCGATCCAGTAGCACGGACCCGAATCGGGCGAGGGCGGTGGCTCCAGGATATCCTTCCTGCACCCTGCAAGAAGGCCGATCGCGACAGCCGAAAACAGCGCGAGCACCTTCGCACGACGAGTTCGCATGGTCCGCTCCGTTCTGGAACCGGGTGAAGCCCGCCCGGCCGATTCCGGACAGGTCTGCCCTACCATGCACTCGGGCGGGACACCGCGCATGACCAGAAACTGGCTATTTTTTCGGCTCCCATGCCGGAGCAGGGCGC
>CAWAYJ010000002.1:0-232915 GCA_963786235.1 uncultured Gemmatimonadales bacterium | reverse complement strand
GGCGCCTTTGCCCGCGCCCTTCAGCGAGCGGATGATGTGCAGCAGGTAGGCGTAGTCGCCCTGCTTGGTGGGCGGCTCGCCCCAGGCGAAGCGCTGGAAGGGGTCCTTCGACGGCGTGAGCCCGGTCGTCCACGTCTTGTCGGAGAACGGCGGATTGGCGACGACGTAGTCGTAGGTGCGGAGCTGCTCGCCGTCCTTGAACTTGGGCGCGGCCAAGGTGTTACCCGAGACGATGTTGGCCGTGGGAAAGTCGTGCAGGATCATGTTCATGCGGGCCAGGCCCGCCGTGGTCACGTCCTTCTCCTGCCCTTCGAGCGTGATGTGCTTGCCCGCCTCGGCGGCCACCTTGAGGAGCAGCGAGCCCGAGCCGCAGGTCGGGTCGTAGGCGGTAGTGGACGCCTTCGTGTTCTGCGGCGAAATGCCGATCACCTTGGCGATGATGCGGCTGACCTCGGCGGGGGTGTAGAACTGCCCCTTGCTCTTGCCGCTCTCGCTGGCGAAGTGCTGCATCAGGTACTCGTAGGCGTCGCCGAGGATGTCGTCGTGCTCGGCGCGGTTCTGCGAGAAATCGAGCTGGGGACTGGCGAAGATGTTGACCAGGTTCGTCAGCCGCTCGACCTTGGCCTGCCCCTCGCCGAGCTTGTTGGAGTCGTTGAAGTCGGGGAAGTCGCTGCGGGCCAACCGGGCGTTGGCGTTCACGAGCGGCGCGATGACCTCCGTGTTGATCTTGTCGCCGATGTCGCTCTTACCGCGCAGGTCGAGCATGTCCATGAAGCTCGCGCCCTTGGGGATCGTGACCGGCGGGGCGAAGTCGGTGCTGTTGCCGTACTTGTCGGTGATGTACTTGATGAACAGCATGAACAGGACGTAGTCCTTGTACTGGCTGGCGTCCATGCCGCCGCGGAGCTCATCGCATGAGGCCCAGAGGGATGAGTAGAGGTCGGATTTCTTCAGAGCCATTTGTGAGGCTACTCAGTTGCAGGTGTCAGGCTACGTCACGCCGCATCATCCTTCGGTTTCCCAATTCCCGTCCGCATTTCTCGAATACCTGGCGTCGAGGCCGGTTGGCTGCCGACATCTCGACCTCGCCCGGGGCTCGCCATGCCCGTCCTTTCCTCTCCACCACCGCCTCCCCGCCATACGACAGCACGTGCCGCCACACCCACCGCGGATCCGCGACGACGTGCCGGACCCGCGCGCTCCCGTCCGACTCCAGCGGACAGCCGTACCGCTCCACGATCCAGCGCGCGATGCGCGGCGAGTAGCGGACCCACGTCTCCCGCGCCTCGCCCGGACGGTACGGCCGGCCGTGCTCGTCCAGGAACGCCGCGACGTCGAAGTCCGCCGGCACCTCGAATCGCTCCGTCGTCGCCTCGGCCTCGAGCACCCGGTCCATGCGGAAGATCCGGACGTCGTCGCGCGACGCGTCGTGACCCACCACGTACCACGCGCCCTGCGCGAACACGATGCGGTACGGCGAGACCAGCCGCGCCTCCGGCGCCCGCTCGCCCGGCTTCACGTACCGCAGCCGCACCTTCACCCGCTCGCGCGCCGCGTCCGCCAGCACCCCGCGGAACCCGTCGTCGCTTACCTCCAGCTCCACCGGCGGACCCGGCTCGAACGTGAGCCGCACCGCCGCGGGCGGCCCCGCCGGCACCCTCACGTCCAGCGCCTCCGGACCCTCGAACCCAGAGCGTGCACGGCGATCGGACGATTCCGAGCGCATCCTGACAGTGCCGGGCTTCAAATCAATGGCCGCACGGGTGACACATCCAGCCACTCCTGTCGCAATTCCGCGGCGCGCCTTGTTACACGTTCTCTGAGCTCTGTCGTCTGGTCCTCACCGGCAGCTATCGCCGGATCTCCAGATTGCCCCTCTGGAGTCACGCCGTACTCCGTCAAGGCCAGGATAACACGGTTCATGGCCGATTGCTCGTCCCGGAAGAACTCCGAACCCCTGATCCGCAGGAACCGCCACCCGAGCCGCTCAAGCGTCGCTTGGCGGGCCATATCGTCGCGGAGGTTTTCCATGGTGTGAAATCGATCCCCATCGCATTCGACTGCGAGTCGCTTGCCGCCTCCATCCACCACCATGTCAATCCGGTAGTACCCAACACGAAACTGTGGCTGCACGCGGAACCCCGCATTGATCAGGTGCTCTATCACCTTTCTTTCGAATGGAGATTCTGCCTTGGTGGTTTTCCGCTCAATCTCCCGCAATCGCGCACCAGGGTCCTGTGCGTGCCGTATCAGCCTCAATCGCAGATCGCCGTCCTTCAGATCGATTGCCGGGTCCATCGAGTACACCACCCACATCTGGTCCCTCGCTCGCGACGCCGCGACATTGAATCGCTGCTTGAACAGGTCCTGCTGCCGGAGCGCCAGCGGGCCTCCCGCCAATGCATCGACCATCGAAAGGAACATCACGTCCCGTTCGTCGCCCTGAAACTGCGCCGCATTCCCGCATACAATCCGCCGTCTCTCATGCTCGTCCGGCCTCATGTATCGAAGGAGCAGTTGCTCAATTCGCAGCGCCTGTTCCTCTCCGACCATTGAGATAACGCCGAATGTCTTGCCGGCGTATTCGGCCTGCTCCAATGCGGAGATCAGCAGGGACGCCACTGTTTCCGCCTCGACCTCGTTCACCTTATTCTTGGCAGTTGCGTCCGAGACGCGGTATGGAACGACAAACGGCCACAGGCGTACCTGCGACGGATCTCTGAGCGGGAGGATACGGCCGCTATATGAAAGTCCATTACTGAACTCGATGATATCCGAAACGCACCGGAAGTGCTCGAGAAGCGTGATATTGCCCTCGAATGACTGCCTTGCGAGATCGTAGATCGACGTCCGGCCGTCATACAGGTCCGCGTTCGGAATACCCTGGAGATAGGTGGCAATGAGGTTCTGGACGGTCGTCAGGTTCTGACCAACCGCGGCCGGACTTACCTGTTCATGGTCCCCGACTACGACGATCTTCTTTCCAATGTACCACACCAGCAGCGCGAGAACATCGCTCTGGCTCGCCTCATCGATTATGACGACATCGAATTCCGTCCGCGCGAAGTCGAAATTGTCCACGACGCGTGCGAGAGGCATGATCCAAACCGGGACGGCGGTCTGGCACTCGGCCATCTTCCTGCGCGCCTCCGCCCGCAGGCGAGGAGCTCGCTTGCCGGTGCCTTTCCCGATCCTCCGGACAGTATCCGCCCACCCCACCAGCGATTGGCGCTCAGCCGAATGGGTTCGCCGGAGCTGCGCGGTCCACGCGAACTTGCTGATCAGATCAGCCGTGGCGTCCCTTAGCTGGCCCTCCAACGTATTCCGTTTCCGCTCAAGAGCGTCCGCATCGCTCAGCTGGCTTCGCCGTTCGAGTTCCTGCGCCAGCTGCCGGAAGTCCCATCCGCTGGCCGCATTCCCTGGCACATTCGCCGACCCATGGACTCCAGTCCGGTGGCGGATCGAGGAGGCCCAATACGGCGCGCTCGCCTCGAGACGTGCCAACAGCTCGCGCCGTCGTTTCAGAATGCCACGGCGACTCAGCAGAGCGTTAAGGTAGGCGATGCCGGCGCTGTAGGCTTCTTCGTCGCGCCCAGTCACCGCATGCCGAAGTCGCTCGGCTGCGACGGTGGCGCCCCACGGCTGGGTAACAGCGATGTAGTCCAGGAGATCGCCCAGTGCCGCACGAATGCGTCGACTCCAGATCGCGTCGATTCTCGCCGACAATACCTGCCGCAGGCGCCCCGTCACGGCACGATGCAGGCGTAGCAGATCAGCATGCGGCCCCATCCGAGGGGTCTCGTCCTCCAGAAACCGCTGCCATTGCAGCCCCACCGCAGCACATTCCCGTTCGACCGGTTTCCAAACTTCATCGAACCATGCCAGGCTTCGTGCGATCGCCGCGCGGAACTGGTCCGCCACCTGCTCAGGCGCGATGCCCAGATCGGACTCCTTCGGTCCGCCCTGAGCCTCCATTTGGCGTTTCCAGCGAATGCGTAGAGTCTCCCGTGCCTGATCCAGTTCCAACTGCCCACGAAGGGCTCGGAAGTGCTCCACTCGCGACGGCCTGTGGCCATTCACCCGTGCCCCTTCGAGGAACCTCCGCCACTTGGGGCGGGCAATCGGTGCAAGCTTGCCGACGTGCCCCTTCCTTTCGGCGTGAGCGGTCAAACCGTCGAGAACCTCAAGCTGCTCCTCCGAGGCCATCCCGCTACATGGCTCCGGGTCCCAGCGGAGCCGGGCTTCCTCTACCTCCGCGGCCTTACGGCCGACTTCACGAATGAGCTTTGCGAGATTCTCCCACGGCAGCCGGTGGATATCGCCCGCTCTTCCAGCTGCTATCACAGCCATCTGCCAGCTTGACTCATCGGCCAACGGCTCCACGCATTGAGCCATGCGCGCTAGAAGCTGCTGGAGCCTCCCAGCACCTTCGACGCTCGGATCTTCGGTCCAGTACTCGCGTCCGAAGTCCAGGTCGCGGCTTTTCAATGCCTTTTCCCGGCGAACCATCTCGCTGAACGTTTCCGCACGGGGCAATGCGTCTGTTTCGATGTCAGGTAAGGGACTATCGAGTTCATCCTCCTGATCGAGCGAGATCTGCGTATTGGTGCGGTAAAGCTCAATGAGCTCGCCCTCGGATAGCGGCATTGGCGTTCCCGCTTTCAGTGGGCCCGGGAGCCATTCGTGCTTTCCAAGTTCAACCGCGACATGGCGCGCGGCATCGGATGGCGACCATTCTGATCCGGCGATTACGATGGATTGGTATTCAGCCCATTTCGCGTCGAATAGGCCCTGTCGGACCTCTTCCAGCTGGTCCAGGAGCTGGGAACGTTTCTCGGCGAGCTGCTCCGCTTCTTCGCCGAGCTTCTTCTCGTTCTCGGACAGAGCTTCAACGATGGATTGTACAGCGGCTTCGAGCTCCCGTCTGCTGTCAAGATCGTTGTCAAGGACACTCACACACAAAGGACGTAGCCCTTCAACCACGTGACGCCGGAGAACGCGTAGCGCCTTCGTGGTATGGCTGGTTACGAGGACCTTCTTCCCTTGGGCAAGCAGATGGCCGATCAGATTGGCGATCGTGTGACTCTTTCCTGTCCCCGGTGGTCCCTGCACGAGCACGCTATTGTGCCGATTCAGCCGTTCCACGATCGCGACTTGCTCGCGGTTCGCCTCCTTGGATAGTAGAACGTCTTCCGGCTCCGTCCACTGGCGCCTCGGAAGGTCGTCAACGGGTTCGTCTGCCTGAGGCGGGTCTACACCTACAACCCGTACAAGGGGGACAGGGAAGTCATCACTCTCCTCAATACGCCCAATCACCGCCTGGATCGCCGCCGGGAAACCCAGCGAACGGGTTCGGAGGAACAACACGCGGTCTCGACCAAGAACCGGATCATCGCCTTCTTCTCTGGCGGCTCCGTCTTCCCGGAATTCACCGCGTGGTGAGAGGCTTGTCACGATGCGCTTGAGAAAGGCCGAGGTGGGTTCCAGATCGAGTGGATGGTACCCTCCCGCTTCCAACTCTGTCTGCAATTCACTCACGAGTCTGCCGTCAACGTCCTCGAGCTGACTGAACAGGGCGGAGTACAGTTCCACGCCGTGAGTGGTCTCCTGGATCGTGAACTCCGGCGCGCTCGGATCGAATACGATCTGGACCCGCTGCAACAATATCGGATGAAATACGCCACCCCCGGTCCGCCTCCACGTAAGAACCCCGTCGCCAAGGACCAACTCAAGCCGTTCGCCTTCTTTCTCCAGGCTTCCGTACATCGTGTACAGGTCCTCGAAGAACTTCATTGCGGCCCGCGCGGGACGCTCCGATTCCGCCCACACGTGCCATTCCCGTAGCCAAGCCGGCCAGGCGCGGTTTCTTTCCTCGCTGTCTTCGAATTGTTCGATGACGGTGGAGCCCCGGTCGTCAAGACGGCTCAATGCCTCGCGAGCCATCGGCTCCGGATCGACCTTGTGACGGTCGAAGGATACCCATTGTCTAAGGGGATCGGGCAGTGCCGGAGCACCCGTGAGAACCGGCCGTCGGACCCGCAGAATGAAGTCGCCTTCGTCAGCGGCCTCCTCCCTCTCGGTCGAGCCCACCGCCCGATACCCGGTGGAGAGGCTGATGGAGTCATGATCTGGCAGGTCCCGGAACCATCGAAACCACACCTGTTGTCGAAGGTCGCGCTTAACCGGACTTCGGTGTTCGTTCAGCGCCTCCAGGTATCGAAATACCTGAAGCAGCCGGCCTTTGGCCTCCTCCTTGTGCCTCTCTGGCAGTGGCATGATTCGCGCTCGGTCCTCAGTCCGGTGATGAGTCCTTGTCGTAGTACGACTGCAGGCCCGGACTACCAGTCCAGGGCGGAGCCCGCTCGGAGCCGCGGCGAGCTTCTCCGGCGCTGCTTCGTGAGCCTACGCGGTCCGCCCGCCTCGACCTCGCGGACGGGCCGCGTACGATCCGCCGGACTGCAGCCACTGCCTTCTCCAGGTAAGTATCCCGGCTTCTCGGCTCGACCACCACTGCCGGTAGACCGCTTGACTCTCCTTCGATCCAGCCCGCAATATCCGCCGGCCGAAGATCGACTACCTCGTCGGCCGCTTCCCGAAGGTCCTCCAGGTCGTCCTGCTCGATGATGTCCTGATCGATCCCAGCCACCTCGAGAAGGATCACAGCCGCGCGGGACTTGTCATCCGTGCGCCGGAGAGCCCTCCCGAGGCGTTGGATCACCTGACGGGCCGCCTTGCTGCCGGCAGCGATCAGGATCATGTCGACAGCCGGGATGTCGATGCCTTCATCCAGGGATCTGCACGCCACCATCCAGGACGCATTACCCGCCGCGAAACGCGCCAGCTCTCGGGCCCTCAGCGGCGGCTCGATCTGGGAGTGGTAGGTGGCCACCGCGTGTCCCTGTTCCGCGATGAGCGTGGCCAACTCATCGGCCATGTCGATACGCTCGTGGAAGCAGAGCACCCGCCGTTCCGGCGCCGATACTGCAGCCACTCTCTTGATGACATTGAGCTTTCCGTGCGCCCGGTGTACCAGGTCCCGTCGTGCATTTGCCAGCGCGGTAAACTGCTCGAACCGCTCGTCTTCCGGATGGCGCCTCTTCAGATCGCCAAGAACCTGAAAGAACCGCTTGCCGTTTCGGCCACGAAGCGCCGGGTATTCGCTCTTCAGAGCGCTGAGCAGGGACTTGATCCCTTCACTCCGGTCATCGTATTCGGCTTTCTCGCCCCCGGTGAATGCAACCTGCACGCGGACCAGCGCGAACCGCGATATGACGCCGTCCCGCACGGCCTCTCTGTAGCCATACCGGAAGACGACGTCGCCCAAATTGGGGATGAGCACCTGTTGGAGGCCGAAGTCGAGATGCTCTTTCAGGTGTCGCAGAAAGGCCCAGTGTCCACTCGTAATCCTGCTGAAACACCTTCGATGCCTGCGGCGCTCCCAACCGATGACATTCGTCGGCAATCAGAAAGGTGTGTCGCCGCAGCTGCATCCGGGGCAGTATCGTACGAGCACTGTCCTGCGTGATGATCAGAATATCCTGGGCAGGCGGGAAACACCGTTCGCCGCTGTGATACACACCCAGCCGAATTCCAGAAAGGTCCAGTGCCTTCTTGATCGCGTTTCGCCATTGGTTAACGAGGGCGATTCGAGGTACGATCACGATCGTCAGAAGCCCGTTGGCGGCGGCCGCTTCGGAATCGAGGAGACGGGCCAATGCATGAATCGCGACGAGTGTCTTTCCGGCGCCCGTGACGACCTCGAGAATGCCCCGCCGCCCAGCGTCCTCCCAGCTCCGGATGGCGTCTGCCTGCCAGCCGTGGAGACTGCCGTGGAATCTCCAGCGGCTCGGAGCGTTCTCAACCGGCACAAGGCGGCCAGTACCCGTATTCTCTGTTCCAGGCGAAGCACGCCCGTCCTGCCGCCCTGTTGATGATTCCTCGGCAGCTTCTTCCTCCTGAGGCCAGAGCCCGGCCGTCAAATCTACTGCCCCGATTTCCGGGACTTCCGACCCCACGTCCTCGTCGCCAACTCCCACTCCGCCTTGTTGCCGGTCCGCCTCCTCCTCGAAGAGCAGTCGTCCCTCGCGGATCCAATCCCCAACGTACGACCGGTAGCGCGTACTCGAACGGACCGCGACCACAGCGCGTAGCAGTTGCCACTGTTCCAACCCGTATTTCGCGGCCACACCACCTGCTTCGAGCTCGGGAGTGTCAACCCGCAAGGCAAGGTATTCCAGAGCCGCCACCCACGCATCCACCGAACCCTCAGCTGGCGGGTTCATGTCAGCGTCTACGAGCCTTCCGACGAGCGTGCGGCAGTGCGTTTGCAGCGGCTCGTCCAGCTCGAGTTCCGCGACACGTCTACGGATCTGGAGTGCTTGCAACATGAAGCTCCCGCCGCGCCGCTTCAGAATCGTAGCGCAAAGTGACCTCGATCCGCCGGTTCGGGGCAAGCGCCAGACTGTCCACCGCCTGATACTCCGACCATCCAACCGCTGAGAGCATTCCCGGCCTGATACCGGCCTCTTCACTAAAGAGCCGGACCACGGTCGTTGCCCGTGCAGACGACAACTCCCAATTGGAATCGTAGGGGCAGCTCCCGTTCACGCCAATCGGTGTCCTGTCCGTATGACCATCTACTTGGATGGAAGCGAAGAACCCCTCCACTGTGCTCAGTGCACGCCCCACCTGCCGCAATAGATCCTTGCCGCGCGAACGCAAGTCGTTATGACAGACTGCGAAGAGAACATCCGAGCTGAAGGTGATCTTCTGAGTCTCTGCCGACAGGGATTCAATACGGACTCCGTCGGCAAAGCCGGGGTCGAGTGTCCCCAGCACCAATGCCCGAACCGAATCCTGCCGGGCTTCGAGAAGCTCGGAAACCGCAACGCGGTCAAAGTTGCGCAAATATTGAGCAATAATGAACAGAACAAGAACGATGAAGATCGCGATGGAAATATCCGCCATCACCGTCCAATATGAACCTTGCTCGTCCGATAAGCCGAGTCTCAACCTCACGCCGCAGCTCCGCTAACCAGTCCCGAACCAACGCTTGAACAGGTTCTTCGGTCTCGGGCGAACCGGTGGCCTCTCCGATTCCTCCTCTTCCTCGTCGCCTGTCGTTGGCTGCGATTCCCTTCCGCTTCCTGGAGATTCTTCATTCCGTTCCGAATCTCCCCCAACAGCTGTAGCACCGGACACCCTCCCGCCGGATTCCTCTCCGCTCGCAGCCTTCCCGTCGCCGGCCTTGCTCCAAACAGGCGTAGACTGCTGAATAGCCTCGCTAGCCTCATGAACGTCCCGCTGCAGCACCGTGATCGCGTCTACGACGTCGCCCATTTTCTTCCGGACTTCCGCCACATCCTGTGCCTGCGTTTCCACCGGTTGGAGAGAGTTCGCGATCTTTGTGAGCACAGCCAGATCCTCCCGGATTTCACGAAATCGCCTGATGTCATCGCGGATATCATTGAGCGCGGAGAATTTCGATGCGAGACCTTCAACAGCGTTCGTGTGGCGTTCCAGAATGTTCCGACAACGCCGCATTCAGACTGGGGATGGACTTCTTCAAATCCTCGATGGAAGCAGAGATTCTCGTGACAGCGCTCTCAAAGATCGCGTCCTGCTGCTCGACACTATCGCTCAGGCGCCCAGTGTAAGCAGTCATTGCCTCGTTGAGGTCCCTGGTTTGCTGATCAACCTGCCTCGCAATCGATTCTTCGAGCTGCGGCATAAGCTGCTCGACGCTGACCGCAACGTCCTGCACCGCAGCAACCGCCCCTTGAAGTTTGGCGAGATTGGCTGCCAGGGAATCCGTTTCTTCTGCTGGGACCCCCAGTACGGCGTCAAAGCGGTTCTGAAGCATTTCGAATCTTTGCAGCAATTCTCCTGACCGTTCGCCGAAGCCTGCCGTCAGTTTATCGAAGCTCGTATCGATCGTGGACGTCAAGGCCGCGCCTCGAACGCGGAGTTCATCGACGATCGTGTGCATTTGCGCGTCGAGCTGTTGTTCCAGTGCGGCGAGTGAACGCGCTGACTCGACTAATGCCAGGCCTGCCGACGTGCGGAACCTCGGGATGAGTCTGACTAACGTGAATTCTTCCAGCTGCCTCAAGTACTGTTCCTGTTGCCTGCGCATGAATACGATCGTGCAACTCAGACTCGCGGCCCACAGCACACCCATGAGGGTCGTTGAGAAGGCAACCTGTATTCCATCGAACGTCTGAAGCAGGGGTCCTAGTGCGGCGCTGATTGACTCAATGTTCCGCAAGGCGACATCGGCGGACCGAACTGAGCTTGTCAAACCGATGAGCGTGCCTGCGAGCCCAACCAGGACCACTGTCAATGCTGCCCATCTTCCAAAAGTCGCCGTTCCATCCAGGTCACTTCGGACGAGTTCAGCCAGTGCATCGTGGTTGATCTCGTCGCCGGCCTTCTTCAGGCGCCACAGATTTGCCACTCTGTTACGGATATAGGACCCCTCCGGTAGGTGCGGAACCAATTCGCTGATCTCCTCCGCTGAGTTTGCACTGCGGGCACCCTGCTTTGCGGTGGCCAAAGCCGCTTGCTCACGGCGGATCCGCACGAAGCCTGAACGGATGATCTGGGCAACCGCGGCTCCACCCATTCCCATTATCAGCAGGTTGATCAGTAGTGAGAACGGGCGTTCGGGCGAGAAGAAGAAATCAAGGACGGCGTTCATTGCCTCTCCAAATCGACCGTTCGCATTGAGCGGCGGCTGATCAAACGCATTTTCCGACTCCCTCCATCACCGGCGGCGAACACGCGCGTGCTGAGCGCATCAGACTCTCCCCTCCACCACCGCCTCCCCGCCATACGACAGCACGTGCCGCCACACCCACCGCGGATCCGCGACGACGTGCCGGACCCGCGCGCTCCCGTCCGACTCCAGCGGACAGCCGTACCGCTCCTTGGGTCCAGCGCGCGATCCGCGGCGAGTAGCGCACCCACGTCTCCCGCGCCTCGCCCGGACGGTACGGCCGCCCGCGCTCGTCCAGGAACGCCGCGACGTCGAAGTCCGCCGGCACCTCGAACGTCTCCGTCGTCGCCTCCGCCTCGAGCACCCGGTCCATGCGGAAGATCCGGACCGCGTCGCGCGACGCGTCCGCCAGCACCCCGCGGAACCCGTCGTCGCTTACCTCCAGCTCCACCGGCAGTCCCGGCTCGAACGTGAGGCCCCCTCCAACCTCGCGCCGGACTCTGACATCGCCGGCCCAATCTGCCATTGGCCCGCCCCGACCGACCGCCCATCGTTCGGCAGGCCCGTCCGTTGTCCGCGCCGGGCGGGCCGCTCCGGGCACTACCCTCCGGGGATCAGTCGTGACTATTATGGTCATGACTTCACCGGAGGGCGGTATGGCGGTACGCGTGTCGATCGCGCGGCTCAAGGCGCGGCTGAGCGAGTTCCTGGGTGTGGTGCGTGAGGGGGAGGAAGTGATCGTGACGGACCGCGGGAAGCCGGTCGCGCGGCTGACGCGCGTGATGGGCGACGAGGCGATGGACGCGCGCGTGGAAGAGCTGGTCCGCGCGGGTCTGGCGCGCCGTCCGACCCGGCCGCTGGACGAGGAGTTCTTCCGCATGCCGCGGCCCGCCGACCCCGAAGGTCGGGCCGTCAGCGCCCTGCTCGAGGAGCGCGAGGAAGGACCGTGAGGTTCTGGGACTCGTCCGCGCTCGTGCCGCTGGCCTTCGCGGAGTCGCGATCGGAATCCGTGCAGGCCCTGCTGCGCGACGACGGCGTCATCGCGGTGTGGTGGGGCACACCCGTCGAATGCGCTTCGGTGGCGGGACGCCTCAGGCGCGAGCGGCGCCTGGATCGGCGCGGCGAGACCGATGCGATCCGGGTCCTGGATCGGCTCCGCGCGTCGTGGCTCGAGATCGAACCGTCCGAGGCGTTGCGTCATGGGGCGATGCGCCTGCTTCGGGTGCACCCGCTTCGCGCCGGCGACGCCCTCCAGCTCGCGGCCGCGCTCGTCTGGGCGGGCACCGGGACCGGCCTCGGCTTCGTCACCCTCGACCCGCGGCTCGCCGATGCCGCCCGCGCCGAGGGCTTCGACGTCGTGATGCCCGCTCCACCCGACCCATCCCACCATGGTCGCCGCCCGACGTCCTGACTATCGTTCGAAAACCGTCCACGGCCCGGGTATCGAGAGATGTGATGCTGCCCAACGAGTACAAGGAGCTGTTCGAGCTCATCGGGGCCAGGTTCGATCGCGTTGACCGGCGTCTGGCCTCGATTGAGGACCGGATGACCCGAATCGAGCACCTGCTCACACGTATCGAGGACCTGCTCACGCGCGTGCAGGGCCGGCTCACCCGCCTCGAGGCGGGCGACGCGCTGGCTTCCCGGTTGGGCACGCAGGAGACGACCGTAGCGACCCGCTTCGACGATCACGAACGACGCATCGTCAGGCTCGAGTAGAGCATACGAGCCGGGATCAGGCAGCATGCCCAATGAACTCGACACCACTGTCCTCATGCGCGACATCCCGGAGCACGGCCTCGTCCGGGGAGACATCGGCGCCATCGTGTACCGCAGTCGGGACGGGCGGGCGTTCGAGGTCGAGTTCGTCACCGCCGACGGCCGGACCGTCACCGTGGAGCGTCTGTCCGCGACGGACATCCGGCCCATGCGCGACGACGAGATCCTGCACGCCCGTCGCCGGAAGGCGGTATGGCGGAACGCCTGTCGATCGCGCGGCTCCAGGCGGGCTGAGCGAGTTCCTGGGTGTGGTCGTGAGGCGGAGGAAGTGATCGTCGACGGACCGCGGGCAGCCGGTCGCGCGGCTGACGCGCATGATGGGCGAGAGGTAATGCACGCGCGCGTGGAGGAGCTGTCCGCTCGGGTCTGGCGCGCCGACCGATCCGCCCGTTGGACGAGGAGATCTTCCGCATGCCGCGGCCCGCCGACCACGAACGTCGGGCCGTCAGCGCGCTGCAGGAGGAGCGCGCGGAAGGACCGTGAGCGTCTGGGACTCGTCCGCGCTCGTGCCGTTGGCCCTCGCGGATCGCGAACGGAATCCGGGCAGGCCGCAGCTGCGCGAGCCCGTGTCATCGCGATGTAGTTGAGCACACCCGCCGAATGCGCTTCGGTGGCGGGACGCCTCAGGCGCAAGCGGCGCCTGGATCGGCGTGGCGAGACCGATCCGTCCGCGGCCCCGGATCGGCTCCGCGCGTCGTGGCTCGAGATCGAACCGTCCGAGGCGTTGCGTCATGGGGCGATGCGCCTGCTTCGCGTACACCCGCCTCGCGCCGGCGACGCCCTCCAGCTCGCGGCCGCGCTCGACGGGCGGGCACCGGGACCGGCCTCGGCTTCGTCACCCTCGACCCGCGGCTCGCCGATGCCGCCTGCACCGACGGCCTCGCCGTCGTGACGCCCGCGCCACCCGACCCATCCCACCATGGCCGCGGCCCGACGTCCTGACTATCGTTCGACAACCGTCCACGGCCCGGGTATCGAGAGACCTGATGCTGCCCAACGAATACAAGGAGCTGGCCGAGCTCATCGGAACCCGATTCGATCGCGTTGACCACCGTCTGGCCTCGCTGGAGGACCGGCTCATTCGCCTCGAGCACCTGCTCACACGATCGAGGACCGGCTCACGCTCGAGGAGGGCCGGCTCGACGAGAACGGCGCACGGATCGAGAGGAACGGGATCGATCGACGCGCTGATTTCCCGATTCGGCGTGCTGGAGACGACCGTAGCGACTCGCTTCGACGATCACGAACGACGCATTGTCAGTCTCGAGTAGAGGCATCGGTACGGGCCTGCTCATGGGGATGTCGCCCCTTCCACGACCGCCTCCCCGCCATACGACAGCACGTGCCGCCACACCCACCGCGGATCCGCGACGACGTGCCGGACCCGCGCGCTCCCGTCCGACTCCAGCGGACAGCCGTACCGCTCCACGATCCAGCGCGCGATCCGCGGCGAGTAGCGCACCCACGTCTCCCGCGCCTCGCCCGGTCGGTACGGCCGCCCGCGCTCGTCCAGGAACGCCGCGACGTCGAAGTCCGCCGGCACCTCGAACGTCTCCCCCGTCGCCTCCGCCTCCAGCACCCGGTCCATGCGGAAGATCCGGACCGCGTCGCGCGACGCGTCGTGACCCACCACGTACCACGCGCCCTGCGCGAACACGATCCGGTACGGCGAGACCAGCCGCGTCTCCGGCGCCCGCTCGCCCGGCTTCACGTACCGCAGCCGCACCTTCACCCCCTCGCGCGCCGCGTCCGCCAGCACCCCGCGGAACCCGTCGTCGCTCACCTCCAGCTCCACCGGCGGCCCCGGCTCGAACGTGAGCCGCACCGCCGCCGGCGGCTCCGCCGGCGCCGGCCGCGGCGGCTCCCGCACGAACCCGGCGTCGCCATCACCTCGCTCGGCATCGCGTACGGCGTCTCCTCCTCCACCCCGAGATCGTATGCGACGTCGGCCTCCTCCACCCGCACCGCGTCCATCCGCATCGCCTCGACCGGTGGCGACGCCAGCGCCGCCTCCAGCCGCGACGCCAGCTCGAGCACCCGCGACCGCTCCGCCGGCAACGCCTCGCTCGCCATCGCGCGAAGCCCGAGCCCCAGCGCCATCGCCTCCCCCTGCGACAGCCGGATCGGCCGATGGAAGTCCCGCGACTCGCCCCGCCCCGTGAACACGCGCACCCGGTCCGACTCCAGCGCGATCTGCAGCTTCTCCGCCTCGCCCGCCGGCAGGTAGAAGTCGCGCGCCATCGCCTTCTCCACCAGCCGCAGCACCGCCCCGGCCGGCACGTCCAGCGCGCGCGCCAGCCGCTCCGTCGCCTCGCCGCCCGGCCGCTGCGCCGCCGCCAGCACGTACATGAGCCGCTGCAGCTCCTCCGCCGCCGTCGCACTCACCCGGGCTCACCTCCCGCGAACGCCATCTTCGAGCGCCCGGCCTCCGACCGATGGAAACCGACCACAAACCGTCCCTCGCAACCGGCCGGTGTGCTTTTGCCCGCTCTGAGCGCGAGGAAACCAGCACCGGTCGGCCGTCCGGACCGCGCTGGTGGTCGTTTGCCCGCGTCAGGAGCAGGCAGACGTGCACCGACCCCCGCCGAGGGACGGAAGATGGTCGGTTTCCCGCGCCTTCTCGATCCGGCCTCCCTCGCGACCGGCCGCTCCCGAAATGTCCTCCACGCTTCGCTGCCCGGATCACGCAAAGGGCGGAGCCCGACGCCATCACGCGTCATACAGCACCTCCGCCTGCGCCCGGACCTCGTCCCGGAAATAGCGGCTCAGATACGCCGCAGTCTGGAGATCCACATCCCGGCCCATCAACTCCGACAGCTCGTCCTGGATCCCGATGAAGGCGAACCCCGGCACGTGACCGGGCTCGAATTCCACCAGCACATCGATGTCGCTCTCCGGCCCGAACGCAGAGCCCAGCACCGAGCCGAACAGGGCCAGGCGGTGGATGTGATGGCGCCGGCAGAGATCGGCCAGCTTCGCCTCGTCGATCGAGATGCCGTGTACCGTCACGATTCGTCCCCGAGCCTCCCGCCCTGACGGCGGCGCAGCATCACACGCGCTTGCCCGTCCCGCATTCGGGCCGCCGCACCACCACCGCCCGCCAATCGAACCGCGGTTCGCCCATGCCACGCCGATGTCCGAGCCCCCGCTGAGCCCGCGACCGATATTGCCATGATACCGGCCCCGCTTTGGCCGATCCCGCAATGGCGTCCCGGGTATACCCGGTCGTAGATTCGCCTCGAATCCCGGAGGTGACCCATCATTCGAACCGCGCGAGACCCCGTCGATTTCAGCCTCTATGGCGGCGTGGACCCCCGGGACACGCCGTTGTACACGTTCCGCGAGGCCGCCCGCGCAATCGACATTCCGGCGAGCACGCTCCGGGCGTGGGTTGTAGGTCAGCCGTATCCCCGCAAGGACGACGTCGGATTCTTCGTCCCGGTGCTCCGCCGCCCCGGCGCCGACGACAACCGCCTCTCCTTCTTCAACCTGATCGAAGCCCATGTCCTCCGGGCGCTCCGGACCGTTCATGACGTGAACCTCCGGGCGATCCGCGATGCGCTGGAGATCGCCGAACGCCAGCTCGGCATCGAACGCCTTCTGCTTGACCCCCGGCTCGCCACTTCGGCCGGACACCTGTTCCTCGACCGGTACACGGACCTCCTCGAGCTCTCCAGGTCCCAACAGCTCGCCATGCGGACGATCCTCGCCCAATTCCTCGAGCGGGTCCAGTATGACGAAAGCCTTCTGCCCGTGCAGTTCTTTCCCTTCGAGCGGGCACCCCGGAACGCCGGCGGCAAGATCATCCTGATCACCGCGTTCGTGTCCTTCGGCCGGCCCATCATCCAACGCACCGGAGTCTCAACGCGCGCCGTCGCCCAGCGCCTGGACGCTGGCGAGCCCCTCGAGACCGTTCGCTCCGACTACGGTCTGACCGATGCCGAAATCGAAGAGGCCGTCCTCTTCGAAGCCGCCGCCTGAGCGCGTCTTCTTCACCGACCGCGACCTCGGCCGGCTGATCCCGGACGTCCTCGCCGCGATGGGCGTCCGCGTAGAACGGCACGACGCGCATTTCGGCCCGACG
Source organism: uncultured Gemmatimonadales bacterium (assembly GCA_963786235.1). GTDB lineage: Bacteria > Gemmatimonadota > Gemmatimonadetes > Longimicrobiales > RSA9 > CAWAYJ01. Next base: position 216,335 of record CAWAYJ010000002.1, on the reverse strand, counting down.
ACACCCGACACCGAATGGCTCCACGAGGCCGGACAGCGGGGCTGGGTCGCCTTCACCCACAGCCGCCGTTCATCGCCCGCGTCTATCGAGCGTCCGATGCCGACTTCGAACGCGGCAGACCCGGCAAGGTCGACCTCTGGCTTTCGCACGCTGACTGGGCGCGGTCGCATCGACGATCCTGAGCGCCATACGCGTCGAGTTACGTTTTGCTCAGTGTATTGAGTGTTCTTCCTCAACGTATTGAGTAAACCGTCACGGCCCCCTCGAAAAAAGCAGCACATCCGTCGCGCCTTTTCCGATACTCGCGCGGCGGAATGCCGCGCCCCGGCGAGCCGGGTCGCCGGCCCGCCAACCGAAAGGCCGGATCGCACGCGCACCCTCACGCCAGCTCCCCGCCGTGCGCGTCGATCACGCGCTGCAGCGTCTCGCGCGCCCGCTCCGCCAGCTCCGCCGGCGCCGTGATCTCCGCCTCGCCGTCCTGCGACAGCACCCAGCGCACGAACGCGTCCGGCTGCCTGACCTCGAACGCGCGGAGCGAGGAGCCGTCGTCGCCCGTCTCGAGCCGCGTGCCGTACCCGTTCCGCTCCGCCCAGAGCGACTGCGGAAACCGGAACCGCACCCGCGCCTCCACCGGCGCCTCCTCCGGCTCGCCCAGCTCCCACGCCTCGCGACCCGCGTACTCGTCCAATCGGAACGACGCCGGCACCTCGAAGTCCGGCGTGTTCGGACTCCGCTTGTTGATCGCCACGTCCTCCATCCGCCCCACCCGGAACACCCGCACCCCGTCCCGCGTCGCGTCGTGCCCCACCAGGTACCAGTTCCCGCCCTGGAACAGCAGCCCCCAGGGTTGGACTTCGCGTTGCGACGCCTCCGCCCGCCGGATCCCGTGGTACGTGAACGTCACCCGCTTCCGGTCGAGGAGACCGGCCGAGAGATCCTGAAGCACGCCCAGGACCTCCGCCGCACCCGGCGCCTCCGCGAACAGACACCGGAGTGTCCTCCGCGAACGCATCCGGATCCAGATCGAACGCCAGCTTCCGGAACGCCGACCGCGCCTCGGTACGCAGCGGAAACGCCGGGATCTGTGCGACGCGCCGCAGAGACTCCAGGGCGAGGTCCGCTTCGTCCGCGGACATCCCGAACCCCCCGGACGGCGACTGCGCGGAACGCGGAAAGGGCGCGCTCCCCCCCGTCGTTGTTCCCGCCCCCGAGCCCGCCCCCGAGAACGCCTCCGCCTCCGCCCCCGCCCCCCGAATCACCTCCAGGTACGGCAGATAAAAGTCCTTCCGCTCGATCCGGTACCCGACCGTCTCCCCGTGCTCGAAGTTCGACGAGAACGTGAGCGACCGGATCGGGATCCCCGCGTCGCGCAACTCGTCCTTGTCGCGCTCGAACATGCGCCGCGCGGTATCGCGATCGGTCTCCTCGCCCGTCGCGTACTTCGCCGCGTACGACGGGATGCCCTCCATCAGCTGGTCCACCGTGACCGGGAACCGCCGCGCCACCAGGTACGCGATCAGGTCCAGCCAGCGCTGCAGCTTCGTCGGCGGCATCGTCACCCGGAGGCCTTGATGCCTGCCAACGGAAGTTGTACAGTAAACCTGTACATATCAGGAGCTCCCATGGCCAGGCACGTGACGTACAGCTTCGCGCGGCAGAACCTCGCGGCGCTTCTCGACGAAGCGGCGTCGGCGACCGAGCCGGTGATCATCAAGCGGCGCGGACACGAGGACGTCGCGCTCATTCCAGCCAGCGAGCTGCGCGGCCTCGAGGAGACCGCCCACCTGCTCCGCTCCCCGCGCAACGCGATCGCGCTGTTCGAAGCGCTTCAGGAGGCGCTCGAGAACCCGCCCGCGCCCATGACGATCGAGCAGCTCAGGGAAGACCTCGGACTCGCCTGATCGGGTACCGTCGTGGCGAGGCGCGCGAAACGAGTGCAGGCGGATCCACCCGACCGCATCGCGGCATTCACCGGCCGATGCCTCACCCATCTTCGCTACTGGATCGCCACCGATCCGAGAGTGGCCCTGCGCATCCTCGACCTCGTCGACGCCGTCATGCGCGATCCGTTCCGGGGCCTCGGCAAGCCCGAACCCCTCCGGCACCTCGCCATAACCGTGTGGTCCCGTCGCATTACGCAGGAACACCGACTGGTGTACCTCGTGCGCGATGACCGCATCGACTTCCTGATGGCGCGCTATCATTACTGACGCGCGCATCATTCTGCCGTACTCGTGACCGGCTCTGAAGCCATTCGCGATTCGCTTGGTCGGCCGCCGTGACGGCCGGAGAACGACGCCGAGCCGGACCTCCCCGGAGGGAACGTCGGCCCACTCATGGACGGCGGATTTCCCGGCCCACGCACACGCGCGTGCCGCCGCGTCCGATTCCTCGCTCGTCGGCGCAGGGGAGCAGATCGCCGGCCGGCTCGGAGACTGGTTCGTCGCATCATAGGTGGCCCATCCCGTTATCGCTAGACCCAATCTGCGCACGGGGTCCGACACTCGCGATCGGAGGCCCGGGCGAGCCATGGAAGCGCCCCGGTGCGTGCGCGACATTGCCCATTCCGATGTGGCCAGCCTGACCCTCAAGGGAATGCCCGACGAGCTGCTCGACCGGCTGCGGCGGTCCGCGGCGGCGAACCGGCGGAGCCTGAACCAGGAAGCGATCGCCCGGCTCGAGGAGGCGGTGGGGCTTCGTCCCCGCGACGCGCGGGCGGCGCTCGCGCGCCTCGACGAGACGCGGAGCGGCATGCGGCTCAAACCGGTCACCTCCGCGTTCCTGAAGCGGGCGCGGAAGGGCGGACGGCCGTGATTGTCGCCGATACGAACCTCGTCGCCCACGACATCGTGACCGCCGAGTACGCGGTGGCGGCGGCGCGAGTGCTCTCCCTTGCGGCGGACTCCCGGTGCTCCGCGTACGACTGCGAGTTCGTCGCGCTCGCTGAGGTGCTCGGCGTACCCCTCGTGACCGCGGATCGCCAGGTTCTTCGCGCCTTCCCCGAGCTGGCGATCGATCCGGAGACCTTCCTGGCCGCCTGACCCGGTCCCGAACCCCGGACTCGCTCCGCTCCGGGTTCTCTCCACACTTCTATCGGAAAAAGCAGTGCGTCCGTGCTGCCTTTTGCTCCCGGTCCCGCCATTCGATCGCGGTTTCGGCCAGGTGTCCCCGATCCCGAAAGAAAGGCATCGCATCCGTCGTGCTTTTTCCGATAGCGAATCCGTGAAGGGTGTCGCGCCCGACGCGATGGCTCCCGACCGGCAGCGCGAACTGGAGACCCCGGGGCTGCCACCGCGAGGCCGAAACCGCGAACCGACCGTTCCCGCCATGGATCCGCCCCGCAGACCGGGTGATCTTCCATTGACGCCCGGGTCGCATTGCCATCAAATTGGAGGAATAACGGAGGAAATGAGAGAGAAAGAAGGAGCTGGGCTCGTGGCGACGCTCAACATCAAGGACTTTCCGGATCCGCTGCACCGGAAGCTGCGCGCACGTGCGAAGCGGAACCACCGGTCGATCGCGCAGGAGGTCACCCACATCCTGACCGAAGCGGTGGCGGGCCCGGCGCGTACGTCGGTGCTCGAGCTGCGCGGCCTGGGCAGGGAGCTGTGGACGGACGTGGACGGGGCGAGGCATGTCGAAGAAGAGCGCGGCTCCTGGGACTGAGTCCGGCGGCGGCTGGGTGGACCGGCTCGGCGCCCGGCGCATCGCGGCGGACACTGTCGCATGGATCTACTGGATCGAGGACCACCCGAAATACGGGCCGGTCGTCGCTCCGCTCTTCGAGCGAGCGGATTCCGGCGGCCTGACGCTGGTCACGTCTGCGCTCACGCTGCACGAGGTCCTGGTTGTCCCGATGCGGGCGGGCGATCTGGAGCTGGCGGCTCGATACGAGACGCTGCTGACGCGATCGAGAGGCGTGGATCTCGTCGAGATCGACCGCGCTGCGCTGCGTTCGGCCGCGAACCTGCGGGCGCGGTTCCCGGTCCGCACACCCGACGCGCTTCAGCTCGCGGCGGCGCAGGCGCGCCGGTGCGGCGTCTTCGTGACGAACGATCGGCGGATCCCGGTCATCCCGGGCATGGACCGCCTCCTGCTGGACGAGCTCGCCTGAGCGCAACGCGGCCGCGCCGGGCAACGGAAGGATCCCGCCGCCCGGCGCGGTGCGGTGACAGTGGCGCGCGGCGAAGCCGGTTTCGATCCCGGCCGCCGCTCCGCTCTAGTTCACGGGGTGGATACTGGCGGTGCCCGGGATGGCGCTGTTGTCCGCCACCCAGACGCGACCGTCCTTGCCCACGGTCACGGCGGTGACCAGGCCGAGGCCGGCGGCGATGGGTGAGCACGCGCCGGTGCCGACGTCGCAGGCCATGACCATGCCACCGGCCACCGGTGCCAGGGGCCCGCCGGCGGCAGCGCCATCGACGGCGAGCCAGCTGGCCGCGTCGAATATCGCGACGTAGAGCGTGCCGTCCGGTCCGAACTCGAGGTCCATGATCGACGTGAGCCCGTTGGCCACCATGGTGCACGCGGCGCTCGGACAGAGCACGTGGCGGCTGCCGGGCTCGATCCGCCAGATGCGGGAGTTACCGGGCGTGCCGGGGAATCCGGTCAGCTCGCCGGCGTAGTACGCGCCGTCCGGTCCGACGGCGATCGAGGTTGCCACCGGCTGGGCGGAGAACATCGGCGGCAGGCCCGGGATCGGCACGCCCGCGGTCGGTATGTCGTGCGGCGTGAGCACCGCGACCCAGTCGATCGTGCCCTTCTCATCGACCATCAGGATCGCGTTCGCGGCCGCGTCCGCCACGAGCGCCTTTCCGCCCGCGAGCTGCGCGACGTTGAACGGGTTCGACTCGGGCGGCAGCGGATTCCAGACCTGGTCCGGGTTGACGGCCTCCTCGTACGCGCCCAGATCGGCGATCTCATGGGTCTTGCCCCGTGAGACCCGGTACAGCTTCTGCGCGGTCGGGTCGCTCGGGTCGTCGCCCCATGTCACGGCGAGCAGGTCGCCCCGGCCGATCGCGTCGATGCCGGCCACGCCGAACAGCGGCGCGACAGGCGAGACCGCTCCGTGCCGGAGCTCGGTGACGCCGGCGAACGTCTCGGCGGCCAGCAGGCTGCCGTCGGGCGCGGTTGCAAGGCCGAACACCGGCGCCGAAATCGTCGAGGCGACCGGCCCCACGGATGCCGCGAATCCGGCACCGGCTTCCGGAGACATCGGCTCCGGCCCGTCGGCACACGCCGCGAAGACGGTTACCGCAACAGCGAAACACAGGGACGGCGTACGCGTACGCATACACGACCTCCGGGAAACGAGGGGGTAACGGAGTACGGCAGGATCCCGCGCCGATGATCGCAGAGGGTACGATCGTTCGTCAGCGCAGGGGATAGAATAACGGAATCGGGCACCGGACGGCAGCTGCCCGCGCGCGAGGCGACGGGCGCCCAATCCGGTCCCCGATCGGCGATCGCGCCGGCTCCCCCCCGTCAGTTCACGATGCCGAGCGTCCGCATCTCCTGGAGCAGCGCTTCGGTGTCCTGCGCCGCGCGCTTCTTCGAGACCGAGTACCGATCGACGATGTCGGACACGATGTCATCGACCGTTCGCTCGCCGTCGCACCGCTCCAGGATGAACGTGCCTACCTCGTTCACCTGGTGCAGCCTCTCCTTCTCACCATCCATCAGCAGCAGCTCGCCATCGACCCGCTGCAGGCTCAGGTCGCCACGGAGCGTCGGTTTCCAGGTCTGCGTTGCGCTGTTCATCGCGGGCGCCTCCCGGGTCACGGCCGCGACCCGTCCGGGTGCGGCGCAGGGAACGTTCGTGGGAAACAGCGAGGGACCGCATATGTAGAACGCGTTCGCCGTCACACGCAATACTCTTGTCCGCTCCAGCCATGGAGCCGCCCCGGCTCCGCCGGCATCATCGGGACACGACCCTCTTGCGGCAGCATCGGCCGCGGGGTCCGTTGCCTCCAGTGCCTGACCGTGTTAGCGTTTTGCTAGCATACGACGGAGGCAGCCATGGGACAGATCCTGATCCGCGGGATCGCGGAGGATGTGATGCGGGCGTTCAAGGAGCGGGCGAAGCGACACGGCCGTTCGCAGGAGCAGGAGGCGCGCATGCTGATCGAGGAAGCGGCCCGCGAGTCGGAGAGCTGGGAGCGGTTCGCGGAATTTGCCCAGAGGATGCGCGATGAGCTCCGGCGTCGCGGCGGCGACTTGGGCGACTCGACGGCGGACATCCGGGCGGACCGGGATTCGCGCTGATGCCGGATCGCCCGGGCTGGGTGGTGGACGCGTCGGTGGCGGTGAAGTGGCTGGTTCCGGAGTCGCTCGAAGCGGAGGCGAATGCGGTGCTTGATGCGGCCCGTGCGGGTCGGATCCGGGTCCACGTGCCGGAGATCTGGCTGAGCGAGATCGCCAGCTCGCTGTGGAAGAAGACGCGACGTCCGCCGGGTGACCGCATTGATGTTCGCATCGCGGTGGAACTGCTCGAGAGTGTCCGGCGGCTCCGGGTTTCGGCTCATTCGCACGGAGCCCTGGTCATTGGCGCGTTCGGCCTTGCCTGCAAGTCAGGCATTTCCGTGTACGATGCGCTCTACGCAGCGCTGGCCGAATCGCGGGGATTTCCGCTCGTTACGGCCGATGACCGTCTTGCCGACCGGCTCGAGGCCACGGGCAACGGCGGCCGGGTCATTGCGCTGCGCGAAGCCCCCGCGTTCCTGGAGGCCGCGGGACCGTAGAAGGCCGGTGTTCAGAGCAGGTCGAGCTGCCCGCTGCGCGGCCCGGCCGCCCGCGCGATGCCGCCCTGCACCTCGAGCCACCGTCCGATCACGCGCACCACGTACTCGCGCTCCTCGTCCGTGAGCTCGACGCCACGCCGGATGCCGTGCCACTTCTCCATGCACGTGCGACAGCACGTCGCGGTGGCGTGCTGCGCGACGAACACGGGGTGTCCGCGCCAGGGCGTCTGCTTGCCGTCGTTCTCCGGCCGGGCGGCCGCGAGCCGGCGGTTCACGAAATCGCGCGCGTGCTCGAGCATGACCTCGAGGCCTTTCGCGTGCAGCTCCGCGAGCTCGGCCTCGCCCATGCGGAAGGAGCGGCGGAAGCGGTCGCGCCGCACGCGCGCCAGCACCGCCTCGATGTCGCGCGAGCCGGGCGAGCCCGCGTGCACGCCGGGACAGAGTCCGACGCGGCGGTACCCGCAGTAGCCGCACTCGGCGGGATGCTCGGTGAGCGGCGCGCCGCCGCCCTCGATCTCCTCGATGCGCTCGTCCACGCGCCGCGCGGCCGCCTCGCGCGCGGCCGGGTCGAGCGGCTCGCCGATCTGCACGCGTGCGCGCGAAAACTGGAACGCGAACCGCTCGACCGGGCGCCCCGAGATGGCCTCGGCCGCGCTCACGTACACGTCGCGCTGCGGCCCGTACTGCGCCGCGACGTCGGGCGCCTGCCCCGCGCTGCACTGCGTCGTCTTCACGTCGAGCAGCTCGAGCCCGCCGCCATTCGCCGTGGGCACCGCCAGGTCGATGAAGCCCTGGATCGCCGCGCCGTCCGGCCGCACGCGCAGGAACGACAGCTCCCGTCGCGCCCCCGCCCGCGCCGCCAGCTCCGCATACTCCGGATGCTCGAGCACGCGCGTGACCTCGTCGCCGAGGTGCGCGCGGTAGCGAAGTCCGCGCTCGCTCTCCGGCGGCGGCGCGTCCTCGTCCCACCGCCCGATCGCCGCCTCCAGCAGGTCCGCCAGCTCGCCCTCGCCTTCGTGCTCCAGCACGTCGTGCACGATCTGCCCGCGCGCCACCGCCGTGATGAGCTGGTCGCGCGACACGCCCGCCGCCGGCTCCGCGATCCCCACCGTGTACTTCAGCCAGTGCCGCCGCGCGCACCGCCCATGCGCCAGCAGCTCGGTCGCCGAATGCCGCAGCAGCCCTTCGGGCGACTCGATCGGCACGAGCGGCAACGCCAACCCCGTCTCCCGTCGCCCGCCGTCCGACCCGCCGTCCGTCGCCCGCTCCTCGTAGCCCGCCCCAAGTCCCCCGCCCTCCGTCCCCCGCCCCTCGTCGGCCGCCGTCACCACCGCCGCCTCGAACTCCGCGAACGCCACCCGCCCCGCGGTCTCGAGCCCCGGAAACAACACCACCAGCTCGCGCGCCAGCGTCCCCGCCCTCTGCCCGCCCCGCGGCACGCCCGACACGATGAGCCGATCCCTGGCCCGCGTCGCCGCCACGTACCACATCCGTTTCCGCTCCGCGTCCATCTCCGCCTTCAGCCCGTCGCGCAGCGTCTGCCAGTCCTCCGCCTCGTCCTTCGGTTCGTGGTCCGGCGTCCCGAGCCGGATCGTATCGCGGCCAACGAGCAGCTTGTCGTTGATCCCGGGCGCGCCGCCGGACGCGTCGCCCCAGAAGACGACCGGCCACTCGAGCCCCTTGGACACGTGGATGGACGTGACGAGCATCACGTCCTCGGAGGGCGCGAAGAGTCGTGCCTGTGCGACGCGGTCCTTCCGCTGCCGGCTCTCGCGGATGGTGCGGAGCAGGTCACCCACGCCGGCGCGGTTCGACTCGCGCGCGAGGGCGAGGAAACGGCGCACGTTGGCCATGGCCTGGCGGCCGTTCTCGCCCTCGAGCGCGAGGTGCGCGAGGAACCCGGTCTCGCGGATCAACGCATCGAGCAATTCGGCGACGGGCACGCGGTCGCGCAGCTCGAGGAACCGCCACGTCACCGTGATCGCGCGCATCAGCCGGTCGGTCTCTTCCTGCGATGGCAGCTCGACCGTGTGCAGGTGTCGCCAGTACGGCGGCTGGATCTGCTTCGCGATGGCCAGCAGCGAGTCGTCGCGCAGTCCCGCGAACGGGCCGCGCAGGAAGCCGAACAGAGCGCGGTCGTCGAACGGATCGCGGATCGTCTCCAGCGCCAGCACCAGGTCGAGCACCTCGCGCTGCTCGTAGAAGCCCTCGTCGCGCAGCACGTAGACCGGCACACCCTCCGCGCGCAGCGCCGCCGTGAAGATCGGCTCCGGCCCCCACGCCGCGAGCAGCAGCGCCATGTCGCGCCACTCGCGTTTCTCCACGTCGTGCAGCTCGCGTGCGCGACGCGCGACCGCCCGCGCTTCCGCGTGCCGGACCGCGTCCGCGTTCCGTGCCCTGCCATTGTCCTTCGGCGGAACCACGATGAGCTCGACGCCGTGCGGGACACCCGCGCCGTCCCGCGTCGCCTTCACCGGACGGAACTCGACCTCGTACGCTGCCCGGATCGCGTCCGGCGGCCCGAGGATCGCACCCACCGACGCGTCCACGAAATCGAGGATCGCCGGCACGCTCCGGAAGTTCTCCTCCAGCACGTGGAACCCGCCCGCGCCCTGGTGCTCGAACTCGAACTGCACTTCGTTCCAGACCGTCACGTCCGCGCTGCGGAACCGGTAGATGCTCTGCTTCGGATCGCCGACGAGCATCAAGCGCACGCCGCCGTTCCCGCTCCCGCCCCCGCCCCCGAGTCCGCCCCCGCCTCCGCCCCCGCCCCCCGCGATTCTCCACGCAATCTGTTTCTGTACCGGATCCACATCCTGAAACTCATCGATGATCAGCAGACGAAGCCTCTTGCGAAGCGATCGCAACGCACCCGGATCGTCCCGCAGCAGATCGCGCGTCCACAGCACCATCCGATCGAAATCGATCGCGCCTTCCCGCTCCAGCCGCCGTTCGTGCCGATCGAGAGCGCGCGCGGCGACATCGACGAGCGCGATCTCGCGGCCGTCCAGCCCGTCGGGCGCGCGCCGCAACCGGGCCAGCAGGTCCGGCTTCCGCATCAGCTCGACGATCCAGCGGTCGATCCGGCCCGTGTCCCACTCGGCGAGCAGCGCGTCGAGACCCGGCACGCTGCGCTCCTCGATCGACTCGACCAACACGTCGCGCGCCGCCTGCGTCGCGCGCGCCAGCGTCTCGCCTTCTTCGAGCACGCTCGTGATGGGCGAGCGGCCGCGCCGCAGCGCGTTCTCCCGCAGCAGGTCGGCGCAGAACCCGTGGATCGTGCCGATGCGCGCCTCGTCCACGCGCCAGGCATCCTCGCGACGGCCGTGCGCACGGAGCGCGCTGCGCAGGTCCTCCTTCAGCTCCTTCGCCGCCTGGTTCGTGAACGTGATCGCCGCGATCTGCGACAGATCCAGCGGGTGCGCGTTCCGTCTCGCCCCGGATCGGCACACCCAGCATCCACAGGATGCGCCGCACCACCGTGAACGTCTTGCCCGTGCCCGCGCCCGCGACCACCAGCACGTGCCGCTCCGCGTCACGGATCGCCGCCCACTGCGAGTCGCGCGGCTCGGGCGTGCTCATTCGCTCTCCCCGTCCACGACAGGAGCGTCGTCGCCGCTCGCACCGCCCGCGCCGTCAGCCGCGGCAGCATCCGCCGATCGGCCGCCCCGGATCTGCGCGGCCACGCGCTTCCACTCGGCATCGACCTCGCGCCCGCTGCGTGGGCCCATCGCCACCCGGCACACGTCGAGCGCGTGGCAGAAGGGCGGACACGCACAGCTCGGCGCCGGGTGCGCCGGGAACTCGCCCGTCCGCGCCCGCGCCACGTGCCGGCCCGCATCGTCCAGTGCCGTCGCCATCTTCTCGACCGCGGCCTCGACCTCGGTCAGACCGGAATTCTTCTCGATCCGATACAATTCCAGCGAGTGCTGGACGCCGGGCTGCTTGAACGCGCGGTACTCGACGCGCGCGACGCGCGAGCCGGGCCGGAGCCGCTCCAGCACGTGCGCGTAGAGCGGGACCTGGAGCACGACGCCGTCGTCCCACGCCGTCTTGTCGCCGCCGCCGGGCGCGGACCACTTGCTGGTCTTGTAGTCGACGGCCGCGATGAAGCGCTCGCGCTCGGCCTCGGGCAGCCGCTCGTCGATGCCGCGTTCGACGCGGTCGACGGAGCCGCGCACGCGGAAGCGGACGCCGGCGCGCTCGATCTCGACGACGTCGTACTCGTCCTCGAGGCCGGGCATGCCGAACGCCAGCTCGTGTTCGACGACGCCGGTGCGCAGGATGCCGAAGCTGCGCGTGCGCCGGTTGTACATCTTCTCGTCGTGTTCGATCTCCCATTCGACGTAGCGGAGCAGCATGCGGAGCATCTCCTCCTGCTTCGTCTGGCGGAGCGACGGCATGCCGAGCCACGCGCCGGGTCCGGCCGCGTCCACGGCCTCGTTCAGCACCTGCTCGAGGTAGCGCGGGATCCAGTCGCGGTCGTCCTTGCGCAGGAACACCGGCCCGTCGCGCAGGGTCTGCGCCAGCAGGTAGAAACGCCGCATCGCGTCGTGCAGGATGGAGCCGCGCGCGATGGGGTCGATGTCGATGTCGGGGTCGTCGAGATGCTCCAGGCGGAGCAGCCGCTGTGAGAACCAGGCCCACGGGCATTTCGCGTAGGACTCGAGCTGCGTCGGGCTCCAGACCCGGTGCTCGTCCAGCTTGTCCGCGACCCATGCGCGGAGCGCGGGCGCTTCGATGAGGCCGTTGTACGGCGAGAGCCGGCCGGTCCGCCGGTCCCGCTCGATGGTGGCCGCGTGCACCGCGAACGCGGCCGCTTCCGCATCCGTGACGAGCGGGAGTGATGCGGGGACGACGTCGCTTCGTTTCAATTTCTCGATCGTCAGCCGCGACGGCGCCCGGTCGTGGAGTGCGATCGCCGTCTCCTCGAGGAACGCCGACGGCGCGAGCTCCCTGCCCTGCTCGTCCGTGCGTGGGAAGCACAGCGTCAACGAGCGCGACGCCCCAGCCACGAGCACGCGGAACAGCTCGCGTTCGCGCAGGTCCCACGTGTCGCGCACGTCGAGTGGGAGCCCCGCCTCACGCAGCCCGCGGCGGTCGTGCTCGTCGAACACGGGTGAGCGCGGCGCGCGACGCGGGAAGCCGTCACCCGCGAGCCCGACGATGAAGACGTGGTCGAAGCCGCGCTGCGCGGCGGCCAGCGCCTCGCTCACGTGCACGGCGCGGCGCGTGAACGTCCAGAGCGCGGCATCGCCCGAGAGCATCTCGCGCAGGCGCGACTCGAACGCGGCGACGTCGAGGGGCGCGTCGTCGGCCACGCCCCACGTCTCGAGCGCGTCGTGCCACTGCCGGACAATGCCGCGGATGCCGCCCAGTCCCGCGGCATCGAGACGCGCCACGTCGTAGCGGTCCTCGGGCACCTTGAAGACGTGCAGCTCGATCTTCCACGGGTCGTTCTCGAGGAAGTCGTTCAGCCAGTCCACCCACGCGCGGAGCGGGCGCGGCCGTTCCAGCTCGCGCGCCTGCTCGGCGAAACGGCGGAAGAACGTGGCCGCCTCCGCGACGCGCGCCGATGACGGCGGTGCGTCCCGCCCCCAGCGCTCGCCCTCGCCCTCCGCGACGCGCGCCTCGAACCGTTCCGCCCGCTGGCGCAGCGCGTCATGCGCGCGGGTCCAGGCGTCCAGCCCTTCGATCCGCCGGCGGTAGCCGATGTGGTTCAGGATCACCGGATCGAGCCGGCGCATCGGCGTCTGCGCCGCGCCCCGGCTGTGCCGCCCGAAGTACGGCTGCTCTGCCAGCTCGACCAGCCCGTGCCGCGTCCACCCTTCCGCCGCCACCCGGAACAGCGAGAGCAGCGCCCGCACCACCGGGATCTCCGCGAACGCGTGCCGCCGCCGCGCCGTCGCCGGCACGCCGTACTTCGCCAGCGCATCGACCACACGGTCCACGTACGGCCGCGCGCTCCGCGCCACTACCGCGATGCGCGACGCCTCGCACCCGCCGTCGATCCGCTCCCGCACCCGCCGCGCGACGTCTTCCACCTCGCGATCCGGATCCGGCGCCGACACGATCGTCACGCCCACCCCCCCCGCTCCCGCCGCTCCCGCTCCCGCAAACGGTCCCGCAAACCCCTCCGCCTCCGCTCCCTCCACCCGGACCGCCGTCTCCGCCCTCCCATTCGCAACGCCCACCCGTTCAACGATGTCCGGACTCAGTCCCCCGAAGACACCAGGCGACGCCACCGAGTAGACCACGACCCTCTCGAGCGCCGGACTCTCTCTCAACGCGGACAGCAGACGAAGCCCAGCCGCCCCGCAGATCCTGCAGCCCGAAGATGCGCGCCTCGACCCGGTCGCCGAGCCGCGCCTCGAGCCCGATCGGGTCGGTGCGCACCGCGATCGCGCAATCGATGAGGCCGTCCCGCCCGTCGCGGCGCGGCGGCTCCGCCCGCGCGAGCGCCGTCCCGTACGTGCGGTAGCAGAGCGAGAGGTCGCCGTCACGCGCGATCTCGAAGTCGTCGCGGTCCGCGCGCGAGGCGAGCGCCGCCTCGAACGCGTCGGGCTCGACGCCCTCCGCAATCAGCTCGCCGAACAGCCGGTCCACCGCATCCACGAACGCGTCGGGGCGCCCCAGCCGCGCGAACACCCTTGGCGCCGCCTCGCGCAACAGCCGCCCGATCAGGACGACGCGCTCGTAGTCGCCACACGGCTTGCGCCCCGTCCCGCCCAGCCACTCTCCCAACTGCTGGAACAGGCAGAGCGGCGGGTCGAACCAGCCCGGCACCCCGCGCTCGGCTGCCAGCCGCAGCAGGTCGTCGCGCAGCCCGCCCTGGCGGAGCGCGAGCAGGTAGTCCGGCGACGGGAACTGACCGTCCGTCGACGGCAGAGCGGGCGGATGCAGGAAACCCTCCGCCGCCGCCTCGAGCAGGGCGCGCGGGTCGGTGCCCAGGACCAGCCGCAGTGTAGCCATGGGCCCCAATGTGCCACGTCGGACTGACAACGCGAAACCCGGCGCGCCAGCCCGGGGTCCACCGCCGTGCCCGGGTGTGACCACGCGGCCCGCTGCGAATCCAGGCGGCGCGTGAAGGGGCCATAACGATTCCGGGACCCATGGCATCGAAAAACGTTACCCTCCGCGCCTTCCGTTCTGGGCCCAATGTCCACTGCGAGCCCGCCCGGCGCTGGCCTCTGTCTTGCTCACCTTCCCCACGCGGACGCATCATTTGGCCAATCCATCCACGAATGTTCCGTGTTAGCGCCATCGAATGTCTCTGAGGGCGAAACTGCTGCTGATGTTCGCGGCGCTCGCGGTGGCGCCGTTGCTCGGCGTGGGCGCATTCGACTACCTCTGGTCGAGCCGCACGCTCGAGGCGCACGTCATCGCGCAGGACTCGCTGCTGGCCACTCACGCGAGCGATGAGCTGGAACGGCGACTTGCGGTCCAGACCTCCGATCTCGCCTTTCTCGCGGAAAACGAGGAGACGCGTCGGCTGTTCCGTGCGCGGGCCGGCGAGACAGGCCAGGCCGTCGCCGCCGTTCGCGCGGACGTGGAGCCGTGGCTTGCATCCGCGTGGCGACAGTTCGCCCCGTCCTACTACGCGATCGAGCTGCGCGACGCGAGCGGGGGCGTGGTGCTCCGGCTGGGCGATCCGCCCGCGGAAGACGAGTCGCTGGCCCGGCTGGTCACGGTCTCGCGGCCCGTCGGAGGGAAGGATGGTTCGACGGCAGCCGGCGTCGTCGTGGCGTGGCCGCGGCTCGACATGCTGCTCCCGGCCGAAGCCCTGACCGCGCGGTTCGGGACAACCGGCTACAGCATGGTGGTCGATCGTGAGGAGGAGCGCGTGCTCTACCATCCGCGTGGGTCGCGGGCCCGCCGGCCCTGGCGCGAGCTCGACGCGGACGGACTCGCGCTCGGTGCCGGCCGGCTCGACGCGACGCGGGGCCGTTTCCGGTTCCACGCGGGCGACACGTTGCGCGTCGCGGCGTTCGCGAGTCTCGCGACGCCGCCCTGGACGGTGATCGTGACGAGCGCGGTAGACGAGTTCGCGCCGCCGTTCCGCCGCATGCGCCTCGTGAATCTCGCGCTCGTGCTCCTGGTCGTGGTGTCCGTATCGCTCGGCGCCGTCTGGCTGGTCCGTCGGTCGACGCGCTCGCTCGAGGCGCTCACCGCAGCCGCGGACCGGGTCGGACACGGTGACTTGGCCCCTGCGCTGCCACCGCCCGGCCGCGACGAGGTCGGCCGGCTGGCTGCCGGCTTCGATACGATGCTCGGCCGGGTCCGCGAGATGATCACGGAAGTCGAGCGCAGCCGGCAGATGGCCGCCGTCGGTGAATTCGCAGCGGAGCTGTCGCACGAGATCCGGAACCCGCTGACCTCGGTGAAGCTCAATCTCCAGCGCGTGGACCGCCTGCGCGCCCAGGACTTGCTGCCGGCCGCCGCGGAAGGTCCCCTGCGCATCTCGCTCCGCGAGGTCGACCGGCTCGAGCGCGTCGTGCGTGGCGTGCTCACGCTGGGTCGGCCGCGCGCCCGCGAACGGGTCCGCCTGTCGTTGCACGCCCTGCTGCGGGACACGCTCGAGGCGCTGCGTCCCGACGCCGAGCGCCGGGCCGTTGCGCTCGAGCACGACTTCGCCGCGTCGCGCGACGCCGTATCCGGCGATCCGTCCGGCCTGCGGGCGGCCGTGCTCGACCTGTGCGCCAACGCGCTCGATGCCATGCCGGAGGGCGGGACCCTGCACCTCGCGACGTCGCTCGAGAGCGCGGACGACACTGCACACATCGTTCTGCGCGTGCGCGACACCGGCGCCGGCATTCCGGCGAACGTGCGCGAGCGCCTGTTCCACCCCTTCTTCACGACGAAACCCGAGGGTACGGGACTCGGACTGGCGCTGGCGACGCGTGCCGCAGAGGATTTCGGCGGCCACCTGCTGCTCGAAGCGTCGTCGGATGCCGGTTCGACTTTCCGGCTCGAGCTGCCGCTGGACGCGCCATGAGCCGACGCATTCTCGTCGTCGATGACGATGCCTCGATCCGCGAGACCTTCGTGGACCACCTCGCTGCGAGCGGCTACGAGGTGAGCGCGGTGGATTCCGCGGAGCGCGCGCTCGGCCGGATCGCGGACTTCGACCCGTCGCTCGTGATCACCGACGTGCGCATGTCCGGCATGGACGGCATCGAGCTGTTGTCGAAGCTGCGCGAAGTGAGACCCGAGATCGCGGTGCTGGTGATCACCGCACACGAGGACATGCGCAGCGCGATCGCCGCCATGAAGGCCGGCGCGTACGAGTACCTGGTCAAGCCGCTCGATCTCGATCAGATCGATGTGTTGGTCGAGCGCGCGTTCCACGAGCGCGCCCTCGAGCGACGGATGCGCCATCTCGCGCAGGAGGCCGCCGAGCCGTACTCGCTCGACCGCCTGGTCGGACGCGACCCCGCGATGATCGGGATCTACAAGCGCATCGGGAAAGTCGCGGCCACGCGCGTGCCCGCGCTCATCCGCGGTGAGACCGGCACGGGCAAGGAACTCGTGGCTCGCGCCATCCACTTCAACTCCGGAGACGCCGACGAACCGTTCGTCGCCGTGAACTGCACCGCCCTGCCCGAGCCGCTGCTCGAGTCCGAGCTGTTCGGGCACGTGCGCGGCGCGTTCACCGGCGCGGTGTCGGACCGCAAGGGCCGCTTCGAGCTGGCCGGTTCGGGAACGGTGTTCCTCGACGAGATCGGCGATACCTCGGCCGCGCTCCAGAGCAAGCTGCTCCGGGTGCTGCAGGAACGGGAGATCACGCCGGTCGGGAGCGAGCGCGCACGGCGTGTCGATGCGCGCGTGATCGCGGCGACGCATCGCCCGCTCGAGGCGATGGTCCGCGATGGCCGCTTCCGAGAGGACCTGTGGTTCCGGTTGCGCGTCGTCGAGATCCACGTGCCGCCGCTCCGGGACCGACGTGCCGACATTCCGCTGCTGGCCGCGCACTTCGTGCGATGCATCGCGGACGAGCTGCACCGCCCGCCGCCGCGAATTCCCGCGGCCGTCATGGAAGCATTGACCGCGCACGACTGGCCGGGAAACGTCCGCGAGCTCGAGAACGCGCTCGCCCGGGCCGCCGTCCTCGCGCGCGGCAATGTTCTCTCGGTGGAGGATCTCGGGCTCGCGCCGCTCGCGCCGCCGGAGGTATCGGAAGAAAGCGAAGGCGACGACGCGCTGGCCGCGAACGAGCGCGCACACCTGCTCCGCGTGCTCCGGAAGACGGGCGGGAACAAGCGACAGGCGTGCAAGCGGCTCCGCATCTCGCGGCCGCGGCTGGACCGGCTACTCCAGCGGCACGGCGTCATGGCATCGGAATATGGCGGCGATGGTAACGGCGGCGCGTAGCGGTCGTTCGGAGCGCGACCCCCCCGCGAACCTCCAGCGCATTGCGGTGGAAGGACTTCGCGGGATTCCGCGCGAATGGTGCGCCTCTTGTCGGGAGAGTCGGCGATTCCGGGCCTGTCGGTCCGGACGGAACTCCTGCAGGAGATGTCTCATGCGCCCTTCCCGCTTCGCGATCCTCTTCATTGGCCTGCTGACCGGTGCAGCGCCGACCGGTGCGACCGCGCAGGAGCCAGCGCCCGGCCGGCCGGTGATCCGGCGCATCCCGCTCGGCGAATCGACCGAGGCGTCCATCAAGGGAAGGCTCTCGCCCGATGGCCGCTGGTTCGTGTTCAACCGCGGGGAAGGCATCGGCACGAGCCTCTGGTCGGTGCCCGCGGCGGGTGGCGAGCCGCAGAGACTCACATCGCCGGGCTACGAGGACTTCGGCGTGGATTTCTTCCCGAGCGGGGACCGTATCGTGTTCGTGTCGAACCGGCCGGCTCGAGACGGCGACCGGAACTACTACACAATGGTGATCGCATTCGACCGGGCGACGGGGCGTGCCGCGGGCACGGCGCGTCAGCTCTCGCTCGAACACGCGGTGGCCGCGCTCCCGTCCCCGGACGGTCGCGGGGTCCTGGTCGTGGAGCGGGGGGACAGCACGAGACTCTGGCTCGTCCCCGCCGAGGGAGGCCGAGGCCGCCGCGTTGCAGCGTTTCGCGCATCGCCGGAAACGGTGTACGCGTGGTCCGGGGACAGCCGGCAGATCTTCTCGGTGGTGCGTGTGCCTGTCGGCGCGCCGACAAATGGCAGCCACCCGAACTGGGTCCACGCCGTAATGCGCACACCGATCGACGGCGGCGCATCTGCCGAGGTCAGTCGATTCAACCAGGGCGTCATCATGGCCATCAACGGCGCGAGCGGCTACGTCGTGGCCGAGGACCAGGTAGCGCCCGGAGACCGGCGGTTGAGACTCGTGACGTTCGATGGCCGAGTGCTTGCCGACCTCGGGACAGGCCGAACGGTGCGCGCCAGCCGGATCTCGGCCGATGGAAGGTTGCTGTACGGGGTCGAGAGCGACCTCGTTGGTCAGATCCGGATCGTGCCGCTCTCAGGCGGCGAGGCGCGGTCGCTCCCGGCCCACGAAGGATCCCGCGATGTGGCCGTGGGCTGGACCGGCGATGGACGAGCCGTGATCGCGCAAGGAAGGGACGGCGACCGGCGGGTCACCCGTGTAATGCCGCTCGATGGTTCGGAGGGGGCGCCTCTCGCACTGCCACAGGATGGCAGGGGCCAGACCTGGTGGTATGGGGGCGCGAACTCGACCCATGCGGCCTACGTCCTGACCGACCCGGCGACCGGCCGACGCCGGCTCGTGGCGGTGAGCCTGGTCGACGGCTCGCGGACGGAGCTGTCCGGCAACCTGGCCACGATTCCGGGCGTGAGCCCCGCCGGCCCCGGCAACCGTCGCGCCGTGGATGGAACGGACTTCCTGTACCTGGAGCGGAGTGGAGACCTCCTGCAGCTGATCGCACGCACGCCGGGCAGCTCGCCCCGGCTCGTGCGCACCTTCCCGGTGCCTGAGGGCAGGGCGAGATTCGCCGTGGCGGGATCGCGCGTTGCCTGGGCAGAACCGGTCGGTGACTCGGTCCGGATCATGGTCACGACGACCCGAACGGATTCGCCGCACGAGGTCGCGGCGCTCACGAAGTCGGGTGCGACCGGTTTGGAGCTGGTTTTCTCTCGCGACGGCCGGTTCCTGGCCGTCAACGGGAATGCCCTGAGAATCATCGAGGTGGCATCGGACGGAGCCGTCGCCGGGTCGCGTTCCGTGGAGACCGGCTTCGAGTACATCTTCGATGTGCAGTGGCTGCCCGATGACAACGGCCTGACTTTCGTCGCGAGCGATGGCAACAGGCAACGGGTCGGGCTCGTTTCGCTGCGCGATGGAAACCGGGCTTCCAGCGTCACGCCGCCAGAAGCCGCGCAGTTCATTTGGGACCACCTGGTTTCGCCGGATGGCGGTTTCGTCGCATACACGGACGAGCGAGTGGAAGGTGCGGCGCTGTGGATGATGGATCTGCCCCGCCTCACGACGGGCGGCGGCAGATAGGCGGACTTCCAAGCGCACAGGAACCGCCCCGGAGGTCCGACCCGCCGTGCGGGCCTCCGGGGTTCCTTCAACCCCCGATTGTCGGACCCCCCTGCCATCTTTCCTCCGGCACTCACGAAGGAGGCACCCATGGAAGCACAGATCCTGCTGGACCACGAACCGCATGCCGAAGGCCACGTCGTCCGCGCGCTGCTGCGGCTGAAGGGCGACGCGCCACCCGAGGACGGCCGCACGCCACTCAACCTCTCGCTCGTCCTCGACCGGTCCGGCTCGATGTCCGGTCCCAAGCTGGAGGCGGCGCGCGACGCGGCGGCGTTGCTCGCGCGCCGGCTCCGGCCCGAGGACGTGGTGAGCGTCGTCGCCTACGACCAGCGCGTGCTGCCCGTGGCGATGCCGGCGCCGCGCGGCGAGCAGCCGGACCTGCCGGGCCAGATCCGGGGGATCGACGCCGGCGGAACGACCAACCTGAGCGGCGGCTGGCTCATGGGCCGCGAGTTCGTCGCGGAGCGGCGGCGGGACGGCGGCGTGAACCGCGTGCTGCTGCTGACCGACGGTCTCGCCAACGAAGGCATCACGGATTACGAGTCGCTCGTTGGGCTCTGCGCGCAGGCGAAGAAGGACGGCGTCACCACGACGACGATCGGATTCGGCGAGGACTACGACGAGAACCTGCTCCGCGGCATGGCCGACGCCGGCGGCGGCAACCTGCACTACATCGAGAAGGTGGACCAGGCGGGCGCCGTATTCGCCGACGAGCTGACCGACCTCCTCAACGTCGCCGCGCAGAACGTGTCCGTCACGATCACGCCCTCGCCTGACGTAGAGCTCGTCGCCGTGCACCACGACTACCCGCGCTCGATCCAGGGCAGATCGCTCCGCCTCGAGCTCGGCGACCTGTACGCCGGCGAGCCGCGTTCCCTGCTCGCCGAGTTCCTGCTGCGCACGAACGCCGTTTCCGGCGACGCCGCCGCGGCCGCTCCCGTCGCGGTCGGTACGCTCGTCGTGGTCGGCCACGTGATCGAGGCGAACGGCGCCGTGTCGCGCCGCGAGATCTCGCTGCCCATCACCGTTACCGCGCAGGGTGCCGAGACGCACCCGGACGTGCGCAAGGAGATGCTGCTGCTCGAGGCCGCGCGCGCACGACGTGAGGCGATCTCGGCGCGCGAGCGCGGCGACTACCTCGGCGGCGCACAGGTCATGGGGAGCGTCGCGGCTTCGCTCCAAGCCTCGCCGTACTACGACGAGTCGCTGGCGGAGGAGGCGAACGACCTGCGCGAGATGGCGGCGCAGTACGACAGCGGCGACGTCTCACCGGCGGACGCGAAGTACATGTTCCACCGCGTGCATAACCAGGGGCGCGGCCGGAAGGGGAAGAGCGATCTGTTCAGACGGGAATGACGGAACGGAGGACAACAGGCACCGTGGACAGAAATAGAAGGGGCCCCCAAGCCGTTTGCACGTCCGGCTTGGGGGCCTCTTTCCGCTGGCGTCGTCCGTGCCGCTTCGTTTTGGCGCCACCTCGTGCGGTGACCGGGCCGGACTTCTTTGCCTCGTCCCCGCGTTGCCGCGGGTCGGGCGCCCCATCGTTCTCGACTTTTCGGGGCCACTGCCGCGGCCAGCGACCTCCGCGACAGGCTCGAGAGGGGCCAAACTCCCTTCGAGCGGCCGAGCGACGGATTGCAATCCGTCGGCCGGTTCAAGAAAGGTAAATCGGTCGTGAAGAGCGCGCAATTCTTTCGGATTCGTTTCGCCTTTCGGTGCATGTTCAGGCTTCGGAAACGTTTCGCTTTTCCGTCCTGAAACCGGCCGGGCATGCCGCGAGGACTCCTGTGCCCGGCGAGGCGCTCGTCGCTATCTTGCACGATGCACGGTCCCCAGAGGACGGACCCGCCCCCCGCACCGTGCGATCCTCGCTTCCGGAGGCCCGCATGCATGTTCGTCGTTTCGCCGTTCCGCTCGGCATCCTCTCCGCACTCGCCGTTTTCGCTCCCGCAGGCGCACAGACGTTCAAGGTCGCGAAGCACAACATCGGCGGCGAAGGCGGAACCGACTACCTGACCGCGGAACCGGGCAGCAACCGCGTGTTCGTGTCGCGCAGCACGCACGTGATGGTGGTCGATGCCGCCACCGGCAAGGTGCTCGGCGACATCCCGAACACGCCGCGCATGCACGGCATCGCGCTCGCACCGAAGTGGAACCACGGCTTCACCAGCAATGCGGGCGACTCGACCGTGACCATGTTCGACCTGAAGACACTGGCCGTGATCAAGCAGATCCAGACGCATACCGGCGGGCTCGACGGCATCATGTACGACGCGTCAGCCGATCGCATCATCCTGACCAATCACAGCCGGCCGATCGGCACCGCGACATCGATCAACGCCGAGACGGGTGACATCGTCGGCGTCGCCCAGCTCGAGGACACGGCACCGGAAGGCGCCGCGAGCGACGGCAAGGGCACGCTCTTCGTCAACAACGAGGGCACCAACACCATCCAGGTGATCGACGAAGCGACCATGAAGGCGAAGGCGTCCTGGTCGATCGCACCCTGCGAGGGCCCAACGGGCATCGCGTATGACGCCGCCTCGAACCGCATCTTCTCCGGGTGTGGCGGGACGTCGGTCGTCACCGATGCGAGCACCGGCAAGGTGGTCGCGACCATCGCCAACGGCGAGGGCGTGGATGGCCTCGGCTGGGACCCGGTCGAGAAGCTGATCTATATCCCGGCCGGCCGCGATGGCAACGTGACCGTCGTGCACCAGGACTCGCCCGACAAGTACACCGTCGTCGCGACCGTTGAGACGGTGCCCGGCGCGAAGACCATCTCCGTGGATTCGCAGAAGCACGTGGCGTACCTGTTCCAGCCCGAGTACGGGCCGGCACCGGCGGCGGACCCGAACGCGGCGGCGGGACGCGGCGGACGCGGCGGACGCGGTCGCGCACGCGGACCGATCGTCGCCGGCTGGTTCGTCGTGATCTCGCACTGAGGAGGGCTGAAATAGAAGGGGCCCCCAAGCCGTTTGCACGTCCGGCTTGGGGGCCTCTTTCCGCTGGCGTCGTCCGTGCCGCTTCGTTTTGGCGCCACCTCGTGCGGTGACCGGGCCGGACTTCTTTGCCTCGTCCCCGCGTTGCCACGGGTCGGGCGCCCCATCGTTCTCGATTTTTCGGGGCTACTGTCGCGGCCAGCGACCTCCGCGACAGGCTCGAGAGGGGCCAAACTCCCTTCGAGCGACCGAGCGACGGTTTGCAATCCGTCAGCCGGTTCGAACAAGGTAAATCGCTCCTGAAATGCGCGCAATTCTTTCGGCTTCGTTTCGCCTTTCGGTCGATATTCAGGCTTCGGGAACGTTTCGCTTTTCGGCCCCGAAACGCGACGCGCGGAGCGACCTAGCGGGCCGCTCCGCGCTTCCCCATTCCGCCGCGAGCGTCAGTTGCAGACCAGTCCGTTGCGCCCGCGCTTCTTGCAGGTGATGGAATGCGTCGTCTGGTCGGTGCCGGTGCCATCACTCACGGTCAGTCCGACGGTGTAGCTGCCAGCGCCGGCGTACGTGTGCGACGTGGTCTCGCCCGTCGCGCCACCACCGTCGCTGAAGGCCCACGTGTACGATGTGATCACGCCGGTCGATCCGCTCGCATCGAAATCGCAGTCGAGCCCGCTGCAGCTGTACGTGAATGACGCCGCGAGCGTGGTGCCGCCGCTGCCGCCACCCTCGTTCAGCGTGTTACCGGTCACCGCGCGATACGCGTTGACGCGACCGGCGCCGAACTGCGTGTCGTAACCGTTGCTGCCGAGATCGTCGGCGGTGCCGGTGATCCGGCTTCGCAACGCCCCGCCGCGCAGCCCGGTCACGGACGCGACGATGCCGGCCGTGCCCGTGACCATCGGCGCAGCCATCGACGTGCCCTGGTAGAAGGCGTAGCCGCCCGGCACCGAGCTGTAGATGCCGCCTTCCTCCGTCGTGTTCGAGTACATCTCGCCGCCCGGCGCACTGATGTCGAGACCGCCGCCCCAGTTGCTGAAGTAGGAGAGCTGGTCCTGCCAGTTGAGCGCCGCCACCGAGATCGCATTGTCGTCGCAGGCGGGACAGCTGATCGTGCCCGTGCCATCGTTGCCTGCGGACGCGATCACGAGCACGTTGTGCGCGGTCGCGTACGCGATTGCGGCCTGTTCCGTCGATGACTCGCTGCTCCCGCCGAGGCTCAGGTTCATGGCGACCATGCCCGGGTAGTCGGCCGCGGCGTAAATGGCCGACACGATCGCGGACGTCGGACAGCCCTGCGCGCCGCACACGCGCTGCACGTACACCTTCACGTGCGGACCCGCCCCCGACACGCCGGCCACGCCGACGTTCTGACCGACCATCGTGCCGGTGGTGTGTGTGCCGTGGCCTTCCGTGTCGGTCGGGTCGCCGTCATTGCTGTACCAGTCGTGCCCGGCGATCAGTTGGCCCGCCAGAAATTCCTGGTGGCCGAAATCCACGCCCGTGTCGATGCTCCCGATGACGACATCCGAACCGCCGGCCGCATACGTCTCGACGTTGTCGATGTCCGCGTCATCCGTGGAGATCTTCGAGGTCACGACCCCGCCGCCGTTCCGGCCGCGCGTGTACTTGATCGTCAGCCCGCCCGGGTTGTAGAAGCCCCAGAGCCGCGGATCGATGGTCGTCGTCTGACGCAGCCAGTTCGGCTCGGCATACGCGACGCGCGCATCGCCACCCAACCGCGCCGCCAGAGCCCGTTCGTTGCCGACCGCACCGCGGAGCACGAAAAACCGGTCGCCGTATCCCCGGGCCGCGAGCGACGCGCCGTGCGTCGCCGCCACGGCCGCCGGATCCGCCCCGTTCCGCACCGCCATCAGCACCTCACCCGGCATCACGCGGTCCTGTCCCTGTGGCGATGCCGCCACGGGATTCAGCGACGCCGCAACATCCGGGACCGCGGTCGGCGACGACGTGTCCTGACACGCCGCGACGACCATCAATGACAGAACGACGAGCGAAGAGATCCTGCGCATGGCTCGGCTCCCGATGAAAGAGACGCCCGGTGAGGGGCTATGTCGGTGTGTCCAGGGATTGCGGCTGCGCAGCCGCCGGGTTGGTCTTTCGATTATCGGCAAACGCCGGTGATACGTCAATTCCCGTGCCGGACCGGGGCCGGCTACCAGATCACGGACACGCCGGCGGCCGCGATCGACGGGTCGCGCGTCATCAGCGGGAGATCGAGATGGATCGCCGTCGCCGCGATCAGACGATCCGTCCGCTCACGGATGCCGCGGAGCTCCTCCGCCAGCACCACGACTTCCGCGTCCAGCGCCGCAGGCACGTAACGGCCCGATCCGAGCAGCCGCTTCAACCACTCGAGCGTGCCACCCTGCAGCCGCACCAGGCCCCGATGCGCGGCGTCCCCCACCTCCACGAGCGACAGCGCCGGCACGTACACCACCGCCTTTCCGGCATCGACCCGCTCGAAGACGCGGCGCGCCTTCCTGCCGAGCCGCTGCGATCGCCCCGTCGCCCACCAGAGCAGCGCGTGCGTGTCCGTCACCGCGATCTCCGTCATCCCTCCGCCAGATCCGCCAACCGCCCCAGGTCCGCCGCCGATTGCTCCGACCGCAGCCGGTCCAACGCCGCCGCCAGCTCGTCCGCTCCGAGCTCCGTCGCCGCGCTTCCCGCTAGCACGAACGCTTCACCCGCCCGCTTCCGCAGTTCCGCCACTTCCGCCTCCAGGTACCGGAGGTGCCGCTCGCTCGTGAGCACCACCGCCTCGTCCATCCGCTGATTCTCGATCACGACCGCCGTGCCCTGCCGCGCCACCACGTGACGCGCCAGCTCCGGCAGCCGCGCCCGCGCCTCCGAAATGCTCAATCGTCGCATCCTTCCGCGCCTCCCTGTTCGTACAAATGATAGTACGAAATGGCGCGGGGCTCAAGTGTGGCGGGTCCGATCCGGGAGTATTCGGTGACCCGCAGCGAGAAGGATGGGCGGGAGGCCGGGGCGGGCCCATGGCTGGATCGGCCGGCGCGTCGCAGCGGCTCAGCGGATCCGGATCCCGAGCTGGCGCGCGGTCGCCGCCAGCACGGGATCGTCCGCACGCACCGGACCGGGCTCGCTCCATACCGGCGGCGCGTCCAGCCGGTCGCGGAACACGACCAGGTTGTGCCACTCGCCGAAGAACACGGACCACCAGCGGAAACCGGCCCAGCCGTCGGCGTGAAGCCGGACCGCGATCGCCTGCGTCGTTTCCCGCGACAACGCCGCGACCCCGTCCGGAGCCACGTCCAGCCGCGCGACCGTGTCCGGATCGCACAGGTCCGCCATCCGCTCGAATACCGCACCGGGCAGCGCGGTCGAGACCAGCGCGTAGCCGTGCCCGCCCTCGAACAGATCCTCCGCCTCGACGTCCCGGTTCCGGAGATCCTGCAGCTTCTCCGCGAGGGCGTGCTCCGGAATCTCCGCGAGGTAGAGCACACCGTCCACGACGCCCGGAAGATCGAAACGACCGTGTCCCTGGAACGGCGGAACGTGCGCCACCGAGAACGGCGCCCCCGGACGCGCCGCCGGATCCCACGGGAACGCCCGCCAGCCGGGGCGCGGCGCGATCCCCTTCACCGGGCCACCGTCCTCCCGATCCCGCTCGCGAGATCACGACCCCTCCGGACGGCACCCGGCACGCGGCCGTAGGCACTGCCGCGATCGCTCACGCGTGCGACCCGCTCTTCGCCACCATCACCGCCGCCACCACCGCCGGCAGATCGCCCGAACGCAACGCCGCCAGCGGCGAGCGATCCGCCAGGTTCGCGTTCGCACCCTCCAGCCACTTCAGTGAACGACCCGGCGAGAACCACCCGTCCAGCATCTCCACCACCACGTCCAGCGCCGCGAGCCGGTCGCCGTTCACGCCGTCCGGTCGCTGACCCCGACGCCACCGCGCCACCTGCGACGCGTCCACCTCCAGCGCCCGCGCGATCGCCGCGTCCGACCCGAACACCCGACGCGCCGAGTCCAACCGCAGCATCACGAACCGCGACGACGACGCCCCGGCCCCCGCTTCCGCGAACCGCCTGGCCGTCTCCCGTACCTTCCGCGTGCCCGCGCTCATGGCTCCTCGCAATGCTTATGGTTGCGCAATAAATATGGTTGCGCTTCACGGCGGACGCAAGGTGCCCGCCCGGCATCCCTCGGAGGCCCTTCCCCGCCCCCGCACCCACCCGGTTTGAAACCCATTCCTTGCCTATGACGTTCTATGTCATAGAATGAAGCATGGCATAGAATCTCCATGGCAAGGCGAAACGGAAACGAGGGCCGGCATGGCGGAAAAAGAGCTGGGGCTGCTCCAGGGGACGCTGGATTTCCTGGTGCTGAAGACGTTGAGTTGGGGGTCGATGCACGGGTTTCAGATCGCGCGCTGGATCCAGCAGGCGACGGACGAGGTTCTGCGGATCGAGGAGGGGACACTGTACCCGGCGTTGCACCGTCTGGACCGGAAGGGGCTGATCGTGGGGGAGTGGGGCGTCAGTGACCGGGGCCGGCGGGCGAAGTTCTATCGGCTGACGCCGTCGGGCGAGCGGGTGTTGAAGCAGGAAGCCCGGGACTGGAGCCGTTTCGTGGCGGCGGTGGACAAGGTGGTCGAGGCGGCGGAGAGCTGAGGACGGATTCGGGCAACGGATTCGGGAATCGGGAGCGGAGGCGGATGCGTTTGCGGGGGCGTTTGCGGGCGCGGGTTGACGACGAGCTGCGTCATCATCTCGAGCTCATGGTGGAGGAGAATCTCGGGCGCGGGATGGATGCGGAGACGGCGCGTGCGGATGCGCTGCGACGGTTCGGTGATATGCGTCGCATACGGGATGCGTGCATGAAGGAGGACGCGATGGCGGAGCGGAAGCGGGAGCGGTTCGGCGGGTTGAAGGGATTCGTGTCGGACGTCCGGTACGGCGTCCGTTCGCTGGTGCGGAGTCCGGTGTACGCGTCGGTGATCGTAGTGACGCTGGCGTTCGGGATCGGCGCGAACGCGTCGGTGTTCAGCGCGCTGAGCCCGTACTTCCTGCGCGCGCTTCCGTTCTCCGAGCCGGACCAGCTGGTCCACCTGTTCACGGTGGACGCGGCGGACGGCCAGGGGATGCAGCGGTTCTCGCTGCCGCAGTACGCGGACGTGCGAGAGCGGACGCACGCGTTCGAAGATCTGGCGACGTACTACTACGGCACGGCCAACCTGTCGGGTGACGAAGCGGCGGAGCAGGTGCAGGTCGGGCGGTTGAGCGCGAACGCGTTCGACGTGCTGGGCGCGCGTCCGCTCCAGGGGCGGACGTTCGTACGCGGCGAGGACGGTCCGGGCGGCGCGGACGTGCTGGTGCTCGGCTGGGGGCTCTGGCAGCGCCGCTACGCGGGCGACCCGGGCGTGATCGGTCGCACGGTGCGTGTGAACGGCGTGCCGCACGTGGTAGTCGGCATCATGCCGGAGGATTTCAACTTCCCGTTCGGCGGGGTGAAGGCGTGGGCGCCGATCCGCGATGATGTCGCGACGGAGGCGCGCGACCGGACGCAGTTCCTGGTGTTCGGCCGGCTGGCGGACGGCTGGACGGCGGAGCGTGCGCGTGCCGACCTGAACGCGGTGTGGTCGCGGCTGGCGGCCGAGCATCCGGACGAGGACGGCCGCATGAGCGGGATCGACGTGCTGGGGATGCGGCCGGCGTTGAACTTCGCGTGGGACATCCTGCGGATCGCGTTCATGGCACTGACGGGCGCGGTCGCGTTCGTGCTGCTGATCGCGTGCGCGAACATCACGGGGCTGGGTCTTGCCCGGGCGACGGCGCGGCGCCGCGAGGTGGCGGTGCGGGCGGCGCTGGGCGCATCGCGAGGCCGCCTGGTGCGGCAGTTCCTCGCGGAGAGCCTGGTGCTGGCGCTGCTGGGCGGGGGCGCGGGCCTGCTGCTGGCGTGGCTGGCGATGCGCGTGATCGGGCCGGTGTTCCCCGAGGACCTGTACGCGGTCGGCCGCTTCGGCATCGATCCGCTGGCGACGCTGTTCACCGCGGGCGTGACGCTGGTCGTAGCGCTACTGATCGGCACGCTGCCGGCGCTCTCCGTGACGGGAGCGAAGCCGGGCGATGCGCTTCGCGCCGGTGACCGGAGCGGCACGTCGGACCGGCGTTCGAGCCGGACGCGCGCCGTACTCGTCGTGGTGGAACTGGCGCTCGGTCTCGTGCTGGTGGTGGGCGCCGGACTGATGGTCCGCTCGCTCTCGCGCGTGAACGCGGTGCCGCTCGGATTCGACCCGGCGGGCGTGCTCACGGTCGAGCTGACGGTGCCGGCCAACCAGTACCCGGACGCGGCGGCGTACGGCGCGTTCTACGACCGGGTCGTGGAGCGCGTGCGCGCGTTGCCGGGCGTGTCGGACGCGGCGACGTCGGCGCAGCTGCCGCTGAACCACGAGACGTACGGCGTCGCGTTCAACGTTCCGGGCCGGCCGTTGACGGGCGACCGCCCGCCGTCCGCCGAGTGGTTCCGCGTGGCGCCCGGCTATTTCAGGGCGCTGCGGGTACGGCTGGTGGAAGGCCGGGGATTCGCCGATGGCGACGTCGCGGGCGCGGAGCCCGTGGCGGTGATCAACCGCGCGCTCGAGGCGCGCTACTTCGACGGCCAGCCGGCACTCGGCCGGACCCTGCTGGTGGGCGACTCGATGCGGCCGGTGCGGGTGGTGGGCGTGGTCGAGGACGTGCGCCACTCGAGCATCACGAAAGCGCCGCCGGCGCAGGTCTACCGGCCGCTCGCGCAGACGAGCGCACGCCGGCGGTTCCTCGTGGTGCGCGCCGCGGGCGGCGACGCCGCGGCGCTCGCCGGTCCGGTGCGATCCGCCATCACGTCACTGGACGCGGACGTGCCGGCCACGATGCAGCGGCCGATGACGGCGATCCTGCAGGAGAGCGTGGGTCCGTTCGCGGCGATGTCGATCGTGCTGGGCGTGTTCGGCGCGTTCGCGCTGCTGCTCGCGGCGATCGGGTTGTACGGCCTGATCGCGTACTCGGTATCGCAGCGACAGACCGAGTTCGGCGTGCGCATGGCGCTGGGCGCGGGACCGGGCGACGTGGTGCGCTCGGTGGTGCGGCGCGGGCTCCGGCTGGCGGCCGTGGGCGTCGGGATCGGGATCGTCGGCGCGCTCGCGGCCGGACGAGTGCTCGCCTCCCTGCTCTTCGGCACCGGCGCGGCCGATCCGTTGACAATGGCCGTGGCCGCCCTGCTCTTCCTCCTGACCGCGGTGCTCGCCGCGGTGGTGCCGGCAGTGCGAGCCGGGCGTTCCGACCCGCTGCGGGCGCTCCGGGCCGAATAACGAACCGGGCGGGCGGCCGCGAAGGCCACCCGCCCGGTCTACCGGGGCAGCGCCGGTCGCTTCAGCGACCGCCGACCAGCTCGTTCACGAGAGCCTGCGCCTGGTAGATGTTGCGCAGCGCCTCGAGGATCCCGGACGAGTGCACGGCCACCGTGCGACCGCCGGTCTCGGTCCGGAACACGTACTCGTTGGGCAGCTGTTCGACGTCGCCATCGAACGCGAGCCCGACGATGTGTGCATCGCGGTCGATGATCGGGCTGCCGCTGTTGCCGCCGGTGATGTCGGTCGTGGCGACGAAGTCGACCGGCGTGTTCATGTTGATGAAGTCGGCCCGCGCGGCGAAGCGCTCGGGCAGGTTGAACGGCTCCACGCCGTTGAACTCGACGGAGCGCGCGAACATGCCGTGGAACACGGTCTTGTAGGGCGCGAGCGTGCCGTTGTAGGCGTAGCCGCTCACGAGGCCGTCACTGATGCGGAGCGTGGACGTCGCATCGGGCGGCAACTGGTTGCCGTACACGGCGAACGCCGCGCGCGCCAGTCGGCCCCTCTGCACCGACTCCTCCTCGGCGATCTGGCCGAGCCGCTCCTGCAGCCCCTGCGACGCCTCCCCCATGGCCAGCACCAGCTTGACCATCGGATCCGTCGACGCCTTCACCGCGTCCGGCCCGCCATCGACCAGCCGCTGGCGGAACGCGGGATCGAGGATCTGCGACGAGCGCGCCAGCCGGTCTGCCGTCTGCGCCGGCGTCTCGCCTTCATGGACGAACTCGGCGCGCAGCGGACTCCCTTCCGGCAGCCACTTGGCCGCAAGCGTGAAGTGCTGCTCGAGCGCCATGAGCGCCATCGCGGGATCGCTCACCGGAGCCGTCGGGTCCACCCGACCGCCGCGGAACCCGCCGCCACGCCCGCCGCGCCCCGCCGCCGCGCGCTGCTCGTCCGACATGGCTGCGGCCTGCTGCGTCTGGATGATGGCGGCCGGCAGCGTCAGGTACTCCGAGCCCAGCCAGCCCGGGTTGGCGACGTTCAGCACGGGCGCGGCCTCCAGCTTCTGCAGCTCCAGCTGGTAGATGTTGTCCCACACGTCGAGATACGGCTGCGCCGCCGGCGTCGTCTTCGCGCGGTTACGGAAGTCCGTCTCCCACTTGACCTTGGTGGCGACCAGCGTGCTGTCCATCAGGCCGACCACCTCGTACTTGTACTTCTTGAGCGAGTTCTCGACGCCGAACACCCGCTCGCGCAGCTGGATCAGCTCCTCCGGCGACGCCGTCTCCATCTGCTTGTGGTAGCGGGCCCGGCTCGCCTCGTACACGTCCACCCGCATCGGGTGGTTGAACGACCGCTCGTACATGAGCTGGGCCAGCGTGATCAGGCGCGCCGTCGAGCCCGGGTTGCCCGTGATGAACACCAGCTCGCCGTCGTCGGGACCGTTCGGGTCGATCGGGAAGTAGTTCGGGCTCTTGATCGGCGTCACGCCGTCGCTCTCGTAGACGCGCATGAACGCAAAGTCGAGCGCGTAGCGCGGGTACACGAAGTTGTCGTAGTCACCGCCGAAGAAGCCGGACTGCAGCTCGACCGCGAAGACCAGCTTGAGCGGAGTGTAGTGCTTGTACGTATAGAGCTGGTACTGCCCGCCGTTGTAGAGCGGCACGATGCGGCAGGTGTTGCCTTCCGTCTGCTGGCACTCGGTTGCGATCTCGCGCGTGACCTGCTGCGTCGCTTCCGCGATCTGCGCGTTCGTCATGCCGGGCCGCTCGACCGCGCGCACCCGCGAGGTCACGTCCTGGATCCCGATCAGCACGTCCGCGTACGCGCCGCGGCACAGCTTCTCGTCATCGCGCGACTCGGCGATGAAGCCCTTCTCGACGTAGTCCATCTCGGGCGTCGAGTTCTGGGCGACGCAGCCGCGCGCACAGTGGTGGTTCGTCATGATCAGGCCGTCCGGCGACACGAACGACGCCGAGCAGCCCGAGATCTTCACCGACGACAGCCGCACCTTGTCCAGCCACGCCTGCGTCGGCCGGAAATTGTAGGTCCGCGCCCAGTAGTCGAGCGGCGGGTTCTCGAACGTCCACATCGTGCCGAGCTCGGTGCCCGTCAGCGTTATACTCGCCGCCGTCCGCTCCGCCGACGCGGGCGGCGTCAGCATGGCGGCGGCCTGGGCCTCCGCCGTCATCGGGGACGCCGGCTCCATGGCCGGTGTCAGCGCGATCATCGGCGTCTGCGCGGGCGCCGGCGCCTGGGGCTGGGCCTGCGAAGAGGCGCATGCGGCCAGGGCGACGAGCGGGAGCGCGGCCAACCTTCGCAGGACGATCTTCACGTCAGGCATACGTCATTCTCCACCGTATCGGTTGCACGGGACATCGGCGGCAGCCGGTGCCCGGTCGCGGCCGGACTGCGACCGGTACTCGCAACGTACCACGCCCGCTCTGCCGGGCAAGTCAAATCCCGCGTCCCGGCTGCGGGGATCTGGCTGGAACGCCAGAGCCGCACTGTAGGGGAATTCCCGATTGTGCCGCCGGCGGCGCGGACGGGACCGCCCGCACCGCACTTTCCGCCGCTCAGCGAGATCAGGTGGACGGACGGTGCAACCGCCAGAGGGTGACGCTCTCGACGTCGAACTCGTCCCGCGTGACGCCGAGCAGCCAGTCGGGTCCGATGTCGAGCGGTATGGTGCGCGCGGGTGTGGTGATGCGGCCGATGGCGTGGCCGGCGGAGTCGGCGAGGGTCCAGGTCCGGCTCTGCTGGTCGGGCAGGAGGTACTCGCCGATCCAGAGGTTGTCGAGCGCATCGCTCGCGAAGAGCTCGTAGGGCGGCACGACCCTGGGCGTGGGCATCTCGGCGTAGAACGTGCGCTGAGTGCGCGCCTCGTTCTGGTCGCGGGCGTCGGCGACCTGTTCATCGACAAAGGCCTTGACCAGGTCCGGGGTGACGGGCGCCTGCGTCCGGTCGAAGCGGACGATGCGGGCGAGTGTCGCGTCGGGCCGGTAGGCGCGGATCTCCCACGACTCGCCGGTGCCGAGCCAGATGCGGTCGGACGCCGCCGCGATCGCGGTGAGCTTGCCGAACGGGACGAGGCGGGCGTTGAAGCCGGTACCGCTCACCTTCGCGAACATCTCGGCGGCCGGAATCTCGCCGAAATCGCCGATGGCCTCGCCATCGAGCCCGACGACGAGGTAGCGGGAGGGCGGCCGGACGAGGCCCTGCGGAAAGCCGTCCGTGCTCGAGAAGTACATGCCGCCGCCGAGGAGGAGGTCGCCCTGTCCGAGCGCGCCGCGGGCGAGCGGGAATCCGCCGCCCTCGTCACCGACGAGGACGGAGCGGACGTAGCCGGTGTCGGCGTCGAGGATGGAGATGCGACGGAGCTGCGAGTCGAAGACGATGAGACTGTCATCGCCGATCACGCCGGCGAGCTGCGGGCTCGTGAATTCGCCCGGTCCTTCGCCCTGGCGGCCGTACACGGCGAGCAGCGCGCCGTCCGTGCCGTAGATCCGGATGTCGGAGGAGCCGCCGTTGGCGATCGCGATGCGGCCGTCGGAAAGGCGGAGCCCGCCACTGACCTGGAAGAGCTGTTGCGACGCGTCCGACCGGAGCCCTCCGATCGTGACCAGCGGCTCCGGGTTGATCGACCACCCCTCGCGCAACGCCGCCGTATCCGCAGAGTTCTCGACGATCGCGATACCCGCGCTGTCGCGCTCGACCACGGCCGGCCGTCCGGCGCCACCGCCACACGCGGCAAGGCCCCAGCCGAGCGTCGCCGCCAATGCCGCCCGGCTCATACCGATCCGTATTCTCGAAGAACGGAGCATGCCCATAGCGTCCCTTTGGAGTTCCAAGGGTGAGACAACTTACCGCGGCCGATCGTACCGGCGCACCTCCGCGAGCTGCGCGATCCGCACGTGCTGGTCCGTCCGACCCGCAGCGCGTCGAACGACGTTGTACAGCACGCCCGGCCGGTGCCACGGGGAGAGCCCGTTCATCTCCCAGAACACGAACGCGCTCACCGTCGCAAGCACCAGCCGGCCGCGTCCCGCCTCACCGGCCCGCTCAATCGCTCCGAAGAGCGCCGCCCCGAGCCGCCCGAGGTGCCGCTCGCCGGCTTCGTAGCTTCGCACCGGAGCCACGAGGATCCGATCCGCGACCGCCTCCTCGAGGTCCGCCAGCGGGACGCGGTGATCACGACGGCACGCTTCCACCAGGAACGCGAGAATCCGCCCGTTCAGCCACCGCGGCTCTCCCGCCGCCCTCACCATGGCAGCGCCCGCAGCTCGCCGCGATACCGCCGGTACAACCGCTCGTACGCCTCGACCGCGCGTTCCACGTCCGGATCGTAGGGTGATAGCAGGAGGCCGTCGCGGGTGGCCGACACCTGCAGCACATCGCCCGCCGACAGCCGCAGCTGCTCCACGAACCGCTTCGGGATCGAAACGTACAGAGTCTTGCGGACTCGTCGGACCTTCACCTTTCGCGCCATCTTCCACGGTCGCGGACACGCCGGGCACGTTCCATGGCAGGTCCGGTCCGGACCATGTTCGCATCCGCCCTTCCGATGATTCGAACCCGGCTGCACACACCGCGTATCCACGCGGGCGCCTCCTGAAGCACACCCGAAGCACACCCGGACCCACCCCTCGGATGCCGTCGAACGGCGTATTGTTGCCGCCCGGCGCCGTCGAGGCGGAAAAGCACCATCTGCGCGCGATCCCGGCGACGAAGCATCCAGCTGCTTGCGATCTCGCCGTTCCACGTGGCCGATCCTTCACGAGCCCGGTGAGGCCATGGCCAACCGCTCGCGATCCTATCGGAAAAGTGCATCACGAATGCATTGCGTTTCGACCGGAATCGGAGGACGGCGACCGCAATGGACATGAAACGGGAGGTTTCAGCGAAAAACGCAGGACCGATGAGCGGCATTTTCCGATGGCATGTCCGGAATCATGTCAGGTTGGTGGCACGTGCACGGGCTATGATCGGGTCGGATCAGTTGGGGTGAGAGCTGCGGCCGTGTCCGGGGATCGGGAGTTCCGGCATATCGGGAGTTCCGGGGAATCGGGAGGCGAGTGGGACCGGGGGACCGAGGCACGCCGGGCGGCCTCGGTGTGATCGAGCCGCGGTGTGATCAGGGCAGGGCTTCGGGTGCGGTGCGGTCGCGCGTCCATGCGCGAGCGAGGTCGATGACGCGGTCGATGTCGGCATTGGAGTTGTAGACGGCGGTGGCGAAGCGGAGTGCGCCGCCGCGGAGGGAGAGGCGGACGCCGCCGGCAGCGAGGTCGTCATGGAGCGCGGTCATGGCGGGATCGGGGGGATCGTCGTGGCGGCCGCCGTGGCCGACGGTCACGATGTGTGCGAGCTCGTCGGGTCCGGCGGGTGTGACGGGCAGCGCGAGGCGGCGCATTCCTTCGGCGAGTCGGGCGGCGAGCGTCCGGACGTGCGTCTCGATGCGGTCGGGTCGGACGGTCTCGATGATCTCGAGGGACGCGGCGGCGGCGGCGGCGCCGAGGTAGTTGTAGTTGCCGAGATCGAAGCGGCGGGCGGCGGGGCGGTAGCGCAGGTGGTCGGTGCCGGCAATGGAGGTCTCGCCTTCGTGCTGGCAGGTCGCGACGCCGTAGCGGGCGAGGTGCGCGGGGACGAGCGAGTCGGCGAGATCGCGGCGGACCCAGAGGAAGCCGAAGCCGTAGAGCGCGAGCAGGGATTTCTGCGTGGCGGCGGCGAGGGCGTCAGCGCCGAGGGCGTGGACGTCGGTCCGGATGGCGCCGGACGCGGGTCCGCGGATCGATCGCGCGCGCCATGCGTCCAACGGGCACGCGTCCTTCGTGATCCGGGTCGACGGTTCGCACCTCGATGCCGCTCCTCGTTTGCAGGTTGTACCAGAGGAAGACGTTGTTGGGATGCTCGAGGCGCGGGCAGAGAACGACGTTGTCGCCGGGCTCCCAGGGCAGGCTGGCGGCGAAGAGGTTGAGGCCCTCTGAGACGTTCTTGGTGATGGCGACTTCGTCGGGCTCCCCGCCGATCAGTCGCGCGAACCGTTGGCGCGCGGTCTCGACGGCCGCGTGCATGTCGGTCTTGTCGAGCGTGCCGGCCGACGCGTGGTCGAGGTACCGCTCGACCGCGTCGCGCGCGGGACGGGGGAGCAGGCCCGTGACCGCGACATCGAGGTAGACCCGCGCGGCCGCGCCCGGGAACAGGGCGCGGACGTCCGGGAACGGGATCGCCACGAGCGCGGAAGTCACGCGTGACCGTCGGGGGCCGGATGCGGCCGATCGAGCGGGCCGCGTATCCCGATGGAACCCTGTCGCATCAGCCTCCGCTCCCTCCCTTCTTCGGATAAGGCGGCGGTGGCGGCACGGTAACAGGCGTCGTCGCGAGCTGATCGAGCAGGTATTTCACGCCGGCCTCGAGCTGGGCATCGCCACCATTGAAGGTGGCGACGGGAAGGTTGTCGACAATGATGTCGGGCTCGACGCCCCAGCCTTCGATCAGCCACTTGCCGTCGGCGTACACGCCCTGCTCGGCGGCGGTCGCGATGCCGCGGTCGGCGAGGAAGTTGCTGGAAGAAAGCCAGATCTCGCCGCCCCAGGTCCGCACGCCGAGCACCTTGCCGAGGCCGAGCCGGCGGAAGCCTTCGGCGAAGGCCTCGCCGTCGCTCGCGGTGCGTTCGTCGACGAGCACGACGATGGGGCCGCGGAAGGAGTACGGCATGTTGGCGTACGGCTCGCCCACGCGCGGCTGCCACCAGAACCAGACTCGGCGGAGCAGCTTGCCGAGCAGCCACGAGTCGATGTTGCCGCCGGTGTTGTGGCGGACATCGATCACGAGCGCGTCGCGGTTGAAGACGGGATAGTACTCGCGGTTCCATTCGGCAATGTTGCCGCCGCCCATGGCGCGGAGATGCACGTAGCCGACACGGCCGCCGCCCAGGCTGTCGGTGGCGAGCCGGCGCGTGTACTCCCATTCGGTGTAGCGGAGGTTGCGCTCCTGGCCCTGCGAGATCGGCGTGACGACTACGTCGCGGGAGGCGGGGGCGGAGGCGGAGGCGTTTGCGGGACGGGGAGCGGGAGCGGCGGGAGCGGGAACGACGGAAAGGCGGGTCTGCTTGCCGACGCGGTTGCGCAGGAGGACGGCGGGATCGGCGACGCTCAACGTATTCACGCCGTCGATCGCGGTGATGACGTCGCCCTCGCTCACGTTCACGTCGGGTCGGGCGAGCGGGCCCAGCGCGTCGGGCATGTCGGGGTCGGAGCGCCAGATGTGGGCGACGCGCCAGCCGCCGGCGTCGTCGTCGCGTTCGAGGACGGCGCCGAGGCTGCCGACGGCGATGTCCTGGTCGTCGGTGCGAACGTCACCGCCGCGGACGAAGATGTGCAGCGCGGACAGCTCGCCAACCATCTGGGCGAGCACGTCGTTGAGCTCGGTGCGATCGGTGACACGGGCGGCGAGCGGGCGGTACTTCTCGCGCATCGCGGGCCAGTCGATGCCGTTCATGCCGGGATCGTAGAAGTAGTCGCGCTCGAGCCTCCACGCGTCCTCGAAGTTGTGGCTCCATTCCTCGGCGGGATCGACGGAAAAGCTCCAGCCGGAGAGATCGACCTTCGAGTCGGTGAGGCTCGTCGGCGCCTTCGCTCCCGCGTTGAAGACGTAGAGGTCCTGGCCCTTCCGGACCATGATCTTCTTCCGGTCGCCGGTCAGCTCGTAGCCGGCGATGTCCTCGATGACGGCGGCCGGCTTCGCCGACGGGTCGTTGCCAATGGCGAGCGACATGAGGTTGGTGCGACGCGGTTCACGGGTGCGGGCGAGCCAGTAGAGCCGAGCGCCATCGGCCGAGAGCGAGGCGAGATTGCCGGCGGGGACGGGCACCTCGTAGAGCCGCGTCGTGATGCCGTCGAAGTCGATCGACACGCGGACGGCCGCCGAATCGGCCTGCCGTGCGGCGCCGGCCCGGGCCTGTGCCCCGGACCGCGAGCCGGACGCGGCGCCGGACGCTGGCGAAGGCGACGTCGCATTCAGCTCGTTCCTCGGCTGGAACGGCCATTTCGCATCCTTCACGAGCGCGACGGCGAAGATCTGCGTCGGCTGGTCGAAGAAGGGATCGGGCTGGCGCGCGCCCCACGGACTGCCCACCTGCGAGACGAAGTTCCTGTCGGAGAGGAAGTACAGCCACTTGCCGTCCGCGCTCCACGCGGGCGAGTACGAGTCGTAGCGATCGGTGGTGACCGGCGTGGCCGTGCCGCTGCCGGTGTCGTAGAGCGTGATCCGGCCGAGGAAGTTCTCGGCGACGTCGTTGTACGCGAGCCAGCGACCGTCCGGACTCCACGCGATGTCGTTGAAGGACGGCGCGCTCGATATCCAGGAGCTGGCGCGGTCGGAGTGCGCGATGCGCCGGTTGGAGCCGTCCTTCGTGTCGTAGAGGTAAAGGTCCTGGTTCTTGTCGTAGTGGGCGATCCAGCGGCCGTCGGGCGAGGGCAGCGCATCCCAGCGCAGGATCTCCGCATCCTTCGTGAGCTGCTTCTTCTCGCCGATCCCGTTCGCGGGCAGCGTCCACACCTCGACCTCGCCCGACTCGTCGGAGAGCGCGACCAGCCGGTCCGTACCGGGCAGGAAACGCGCATCGCGGTAGCGCACGTTCGCCTGCGGCTCGATCGCCATGAGCCGGCCGGGCCCTACCGGCGCGACGAAGATCCGGCCGCGCGCGACCAGCGCGACGTGGCTGCCGTCGGTCGACACGTGCGTGGAGGTCAGGTACTGCGCCGGGCGTTCGACCCAGTTCTCGCGCATCTGCTCGAAGTCGCTCGCCAGCGTGATGTCGAGCTTGTGCGGGTTGGTCATCGAACTGGCCGACGAAGGCTGGCGCAGGTCGAGCAGCCAGAGGTCGGCGCCCTGCTGGTAGACGATGCGGCCACCATCGAGCGAGAGGTCCTCGACGTCGTAGTCGGTGTGAAACGTGTGCTGCCGGAGATCGCCGCCGTTCTCGTCCATCGACCACACGTTCACGACGCCGGCGTCCCACGCGGCCACGCCGTGCTCGCGGAGCGAATGCGCGGTTCCCGCCGGCGCACGATCACTCGCGAAGTACACGCGGCCGTTCCACACGAGCGGGTTCCTGCTCGTGCCCGGATAGTCCGCCGTCAGCGGCTCGGCCTCGGCCCCGCGCCGCCAGCGCCAGATCGACTGCGCCGTGCCACCGACATAGCGCTTCGTGTAGCTGCTCTGCTGCGGCACGCGCGTGAAGAAGAACGTCGCGCCGTCCGGCGTCCATGACCCGTCCCACGCCGACCAGAGCGGCAACCGCTCCGGCGCGGGCGAGCACGCGGACACCTGCGGCGGCTCCGCCGTGCATGGATTCAGCGCGACGACCTGCGAGTTGGGCAGCGTCGCATACCGACCCGTGGCATACAGGATCCGCCCGTCCGGCGTCCAGCCCGCGACCTCCGCGCTGCCGCCCTCCCACGTCTGCCGCACCGGGCGCCCGCCGGCCAGTGGCATCAGCCACACCTCGCGAGGACCCTCGTAGCTCGCGCTGTACGCCAGCCAGCCGCCGTCCGGGCTGATTGCCGGACGCGATTCCACTTCCGGATGCGACGTCAGCCGCGACGCGACGCCGCCCGCCGCGCTCACCCGCCAGAGATCGCCCTCCGCCACGAACACGATCATGTCGCCGTGCAACGCCGGCTGGCGGTAGTAGCCGACGTGCGCGGCGGGGGCGACGGCCTCCCGCGTCGTGGGTTCGGTGCGCAGGACGTCGTTCTGGGGTCCGGGTGACGGGATCAGCAGCATGAGGAGAGGGACGAGAGGCATCGTGGACTCCGGGGCTCGGGTTCGGGGAGCATCATGGGTGGGAGGGGTGGAAGGGGGCAAGGCGGGCGGACGGCGGGGGACCTGTGGCGGTAACGGACCGCGGGTCGAACGGGGGGGGCCGGCGTACAGCGGTTCGAGGACGGGGGGGCACTCCGACCGGGCGGACGGGCGGGAGCTGCTCCCCAGCGCTGCCAGCCACGCCGCCGCCCGGACCGGAGTGAGTCCTGGCTACAATGTCGGGGGGCGCACATGGGCAGTTTCTGCCTATGCAATTCGCGGCCGGAATCGGCTATATTACGAATTCTCATGCTGACTCCTGCCGATATCCGTGAGGCCCGCGTCCGGATCGCGGGCGGTGTCGTGGAGACGCCGACGATCGCGGCGCCTGCCCTGGCGGACCCGCTGCCGGGACCGCTCCATCTCAAGCTCGAGAACCTGCAACGCACGGGGTCGTTCAAGGACCGCGGCGCGCTGAACCGTCTGCTCGATCTGTCGGCGGACGAGCGTGCGCGCGGCGTGGTGACGGCGAGTGCGGGCAACCACGCGCAGGCGGTGGCGTTCCATTGCGGGCGTCTGGGGATCGGCTCGGTGGTGGTGATGCCGGAGGCGACGCCGCTGATCAAGGTGTCGAACGCGCGCCGGTTCGGGGCGCGTGTGGTGTTCCACGGCGCGACGCTGTCGGACGCGATGGTGGAGGCGCTGCGTCTGCGTGACGAGGAAAGGCTGACTCTGGTGCACGCGTTCGACGACGAGCGGGTGATCGCGGGCCAGGGCACGATCGGGCTGGAACTTCTGGAGCAGGTGCCGGACCTGTCGGTGGTGGTGG
Organism: uncultured Gemmatimonadales bacterium; assembly: GCA_963786235.1. Taxonomy (GTDB): domain Bacteria; phylum Gemmatimonadota; class Gemmatimonadetes; order Longimicrobiales; family RSA9; genus CAWAYJ01. The sequence goes on along the minus strand of CAWAYJ010000002.1, from coordinate 176,197 downwards.
TGCCGATCGGCGGAGGCGGGCTGATCTCGGGGATCGCGCTGGCGGTAAAGGAAGCGAAGCCGCACGTGCGGGTGGTGGGCGTGGAAGTGGAGGCGGCGGCATTGGCGCTGGCGTCGCGTCGGGAGCGGCGGATCGTGCGGGTCGAGACGTCGGAGACGATCGCGGACGGGATCGCGGTGAAGCAGCTGGGCCAGCGCACGTTTCCGCTGATCGACCGTCTGGTGGACGACATTGTGACGGTGAGCGAGGAGGAGACGGCGCGGGCGATACACGCGCTGCTGGAGCGGCAGAAGGTGGTGGCGGAGGGCGCGGGTGCGGTGGGCGTGGCGGCGCTCCATTCGGGGCGGATCCCGCTGTCGTCGCGGGACGTGGTCGTGGCGGTGATCTCGGGCGGGAACATTGACGTGAACCTCGTCGCACGGATCATTGAGCGGGGCCTGGTAGCGGACGGGCGGATCGCGCGACTGATGGTGAAGGTACGGGATCGGCCGGGTCAGTTGGCGCAGCTGGCGTCGCACGTGGCGAAGCTGGGAGCGAACGTGCTGGAGATCGGGCACCGCCGCGCGTTCGCGGACGTGCGTGTGGGCGATGTCGAGATCGTGCTGCACGTCGAGACGCGCGGGCGCGAGCACGTCGAAGACATCATCCGCGCGTTCGAAGCGGATGGGATGGTGGTGGAGGAGTACGTGTGATGCGTCCGCTCCGGCACTTCGAAACGCCCGCGGCCGGCCGCGTCCGGTAGCGGCGGCGCGCCTCAGTCGTCGGCGTCGGGCGCCGGCCGCGCCACCAGCAGCATCCTCCCCTCGCCGATGGGCTCCGTTCGACGCGAATCGAAACCGCGGTAGGTATCGGGTTCGTCGAAGCCGGCCTCACCCAGAAGGAACGCGAGATCGGGCAGCGTGTTGATGGCGTAGACGTGGTCCTTCTGCAACAGCAGCGTGCTACCCCTCCCCACCGCGCGGTACTCCTCCTTGGTCGTGAACGTCGCGCGCTGCCAGTCGATCTCGTGCCGTCGCCGGAGCATCACGGTGGTGAGCCCGAGCTGGCGCGTCTGGTCGACCGGCTCGCGGTAGTGGCGCAGGATCCAGAGCAGGTTCGGCAGGTCGAGCACGAGCAGGCCGTCCGGTTTCAAGGCGTCGCGGCAGCGCTCGAGCGCATCGAGCCGCGCCTCCGGTGTGAGCAGGTACGCGAACGAGCCGTTGATGCCGACGACCATGTCGTAGGAACCGACCGAGCCGATGTCGTTGTAGCCGCCCATCCGCACTTCGACGCCTTTGAGCCGCCGGCAGGTCGCCTCCGCCTGTGCGCGATGCGATGCGTCCGGCTCCATCGCGGTCACGTGCCAGCCCAGGTTCGAGAGCGGCACCTCCAGCCGGCCCACGCCGCAGCCCACGTCGAGTACGCGCAGGGAGTCGCCCATCCCGCGCGCGTCCGCCAGCCACCGGAGGAACCCGACCACCGGACCCGGATCCGAATCGAACACCCTGTACAACTCCCCAGCGGTCGGCATTGGTCCTCCATTCCCGTGCCCGCACCCGCGCCCCGCGGGCTTGCGGCCTGCCGATAGTCTTTGCAGAACGCCAACCCGGCAGTTCCACCCGCGCACGTCGCGCGCCAATCCCGTCCGGCCCCCGGTCGCACCCCATGGCGAACGGCGCTGAAGCCGCCCTGATATCGTTTTGCGCCATTGTGTTGCTGGTCAAGGGGGTCGTAACGGGGCCGGGGGCCGGCCGGCGGGATGGTGACGGCACGGGCCGTGCAATTCGGGAGGGGATCGGAGGCGGTCCGGCGCGCCCGCGCACGCGAGCCGGAACTCGAGCGGGAGTCACCCGCACCCACGGTCCAGACCCGGAACCTGCGGAGCTGCATGGAAGCGATGGCCATTCTCGATGGGCTCGCCGATGGGGTGGCGTTTCTCGGAGAGGACGGGCGGGTCCTGTTCGTGAACGGCGCGCTGGAGACGCTGCTCGGCCGGTCCCGTACGGAGCTGGTGGAGCGAAGCGCTCGGGAGTGGCTGCACCCGGACGGATGGCACGAGGTGGAGCGGGCGCTGGATCGGGACCCCACGGCCGGGGCGGTGGTGTTCGAGAGCCGGATCTCGAGCGCGGACGGGCGGTGGCAGGCGGTGTCCGTGGCGGCGCGTCGCATGGCCACGGGCGGAGCGTCGGGCCTGATCCTGTCGCTGCGGGACGCCCGGGGCCGCTCGGCTGCGGGCCACGAGGCGCAGCAGGAGCGCGACTTCCTGCGGGCGCTGCTGGAGCAGGTGGAGGTCGGGATCGTGGCGTGCGACGCGGAAGGCCGCGTGGTGCTTCACAACCCGACGTTCGCGAGCTTCCACACGACGCCGGTGGCCGGCCAGTCGCTGGAGGAATGGCTGTCGAGCCACCAGATCTTCAAGGCGGACGGCATCACGCCGCAGCCGTCGACGGAGGCGCCGCTGGCGCGGGCGCTCCGGGGCGAGCCGGTCCGGAACCACGAGTACGCCGTGCTGAGCGAGGATGGCGAGCTGGAGTTCCGGCGGGCGAGCGGGACGCGGTTGGTGGACGCGGACGGCCGGGTCGTGGGCGCGGTGGTCGCCCTTCACGACGTGACGGAGCAACGGCGCGGCGACGCGTTGGTGCGCCGGCAGGCGCTGCACGACCCGCTCACGGGCCTGGCGAACCGGGCGCTGCTCTTCGACCGGCTGGCGAACGCGCTGGCGCGGGCCGAGCGGCATTGCACGCGGATGTCGATCTTCTTCATCGATCTCGATCGGTTCAAGGTCATCAACGACGGGTTCGGGCACACGATCGGCGATCGGCTGCTGGTGGAGACGGCGACACGACTGGTGGACTGCCTGCGCCCCGGCGATACGGTCGCTCGGCTGGGCGGCGACGAGTTCGTGATCCTGTGCGAGGACATCGAGGACGGAGAGGACGAGGACACGATCGCGGAGCGCGTCTGCGCGGCGCTGCGCGAGGCGGTCGGCATCGACGGCAAGGTGGTCCGGGTGACGGCAAGCGTCGGGATCCGGCGCGCGGTGCCGGGCGACTCGCCGGATTCGCTGCTGCGCGACGCGGACACGGCGATGTACCTGGCGAAGGAACGCGGCCGCGACCGCTTCGAGTCGTTCGACGCGCCCCTGCGGGCCCGCGCGTTACAGCAGATGGAAGTCGAGCAGACGCTGATGCGGGTGATGTCGAATGAAGGGCTCCGCCTGGTCTTCCAGCCGATCGTGGCGGCGGACAACGGCCGCCTTGTCGGCGTGGAGGCGCTGGTCCGCTGCTACGACCCGGCGACGGGGCTGCTGAACCCGGGCAAGTTCATGCCGGTCGCGGAAGCGATCGGGCTGGTGGACCGGATCGACCGCTGGGTGCTCGACCAGGTGTGCCGGTACGCGCGGATGCTGGTCGATACGGCACCCGGCCGACGCATCTTCGTGGCATGCAACCTGTCGTCGCGACTGATCGCGCAGCCGGGTCTGGGCGAGCTGGTGGAGAGTGCACTTTCGCGGCACGGCGTACCGGCGGACCGCATCGGTCTCGAACTGAAGGAAGCGGCGATCATCCAGGCGACGCCGGAAACGCGCCGCACCCTGGCCCGGATCCGTGATGCCGGCACCGTCGTGGGCATCGACGATTTCGGTACCGGCTTCTCCTCACTGACATGGCTCCGAGACTTCCCGGTCTCGGTCGTCAAGCTGGACCATACGTTCGTGAACGGGCTCGGCATCGACCCGGCCGACGTCGCCATCGTCGAGGCGGTCGTGCGCCTCGCCCACGCGCTCGGCCTCACCGTCACCGGCGAGGGCGTCGAGTACATCGAACAGGCGGAGCGGCTGCGCGCGCTCGGCTGCGATCACCTGCAGGGATACCTGATCTCCCGGCCCATTCCCGCCGAGAACCTGGTTGCGATGATCCAGGCACAGAACGCGGGCGCCGCTCCGTGGGCGCCGCTCTTCTGGGCGCTGGAAGGCGGGCTCACCCGTTCCACGTCGCAAGTGGCGTGATGAAATCGAACGCCGCGGCGCGGACCGTGGCGTCCTGAGCGGAAGCGCGACCCGCCCGGTTCGCGCACCTCCCCCGTCTGACACGGCCGGCTCCCGTCGCCGCCGCGCATCGCGTATCTTCTCCGCCCGGAACCGCCCCGCCCATCCCGATCCCGGAGCCCGCCATGCGGCGACGTCGCAATCGCGCTCGAAACGTCCTTCCGCCATCCATGCTTCTGCTCGCCTGCACGCTTGCCGCCGCGCCGCGTGCGGCATCCGCGCAGCGGCCCGCGGCGCCGGACACCGCCGCACGCGACGCGCGCAACGTGTTCGCGCGCGGCTGGCTGCTGGAGGACCGGAACGCGGACGACGTCGTCGATTTCGTGAATGCGCGGATCGTGCTCCCGGGCGCACCGTCGGCGGCCGAGGCGATCGCGGCGGCCAACATCGCGGCCCGTCTCGGCTACCAGACCTCGGCGGCCGACCTCGACCTGGCGGCGACGGACGATGCCAGCGCGGTCTGGCCGATGCCCGTGCTGGTCGTCCGCGACCTGGGACGCGCGGGCGTGGCGTCGCCACTCGCGCCGGGCGAGGGCGCGCTCACGCGTCTGCCCGTGAACGCGACGTACACCGGGGGTGGACTCCGTGTGGAGGGCGCGGACGCGACCGGCCTGCTCGCCGCGGCCAACTTCCTGGCGTCCCGGTACCCCAGCGTCTGGTCACTCGGCGGCGCATTGTTCGCCGACGTCGCCGACCGGCTCACGCGATTCCTCGCCCGGAACGGCGCGCCCGGCGCGATGGTCTCGGTCGAAAGCATCGTGGTGCGGGCGGGCGAGCCGGGCGTCGCGCGAGTCCGGGCGGACGTACAGCTTGCCGACACCGCGTCACTCCGCCTCGCGGCGAAGGCGCTGAGCGCGGACAGCGCGGACACCACAGGAGTCGCGGGCGGACGCGGCGGTGCGGCGGCGCGGGCGGGCGGCGCGGCCGTGCGTGGCGCTGCGCCCCGGGACAGCGCGCGGCCGGTGCGGCGCGCGGAACTGGACATCCAGGACCTGGACCGCATTGATGTCCGGCTGCTGGCGGGCGGTACGGAGCGGGTCGTGCGCCTGGTCCCGCGCCGTCCGTGGACGACGCGCGCGGGCACCGCGTGGACGGGTCGCGACATCGCCGACTTCTCACTGTCCGACCTGTACACGATTCGCGGCCTCTACCGGGACTCGAATCAGGACCGGATTCCGGACCGCACGGAGGCGTGGCTCGCGGTGGGCGACGGCGCGACGGCCGGCTCGCTCGTCAATCTGGCCACGCGGATCGGGCTCGAGACTGCCGGGATGCGCCTCCCGTTCGCGGCGCCCGCGACCGAGGACGACCATCCGGAGTCGGCGGGGTTCCCCATCGTGCACGGTCTCGACACGTACGCGGAGCGCCGGCTGCGCGAGGAGGGCCGCCTGCAAACCGCGGTGCCTGACGCCGGCGCCGGATTCATCGAGTTCGTGCCGCGCGGGTTCGGCGGCCGGAACGGCATCGTGATCGGGGGTGGAGATGCGCGCGGTCTCGACGCGATCACGGGCTACGTGGCCGAGCGCATGCCGTGGCTCTGGGAGCCGGGCAAGGGCAACCGGGAGCTGAGCGATGTCGAGACGGAAGTGCGGCGCTTCTTTCAGGCCCGGGAAACACCCGGCCAGACCGCGCTCGCCGTCTACAAGCTCGACGAGTGGCTGGACCGGCTGAAGGGCCGGGACATCGACTCGCTCGCGGTCGAGATCGCGACGCGGGACGCGCCGGACGGGCTGCAGGCGTACGCGCTGGCGCGACTCCTGGCCGCGTTCCCGTCCGCGCACGCCTCGGCCGCGACATTCGCCACCGGCTTCGGCGTCGGCCGCGAAGTGTTCACGCAGGACTTCACGCTGCCGTGGGAGGTGGACACGGTGCGCGCGGCGATCCGCTCGGATGCCCTGCCGCGAATCTCGGGCACCTCGCATGGCCGGATCGAGGTGCGCGTCAGCGAGCCGCCGGAGGTGCGGGCGCAGCTGGCGGATGAGATCCGACGCGAGCTGGCGGCGCGCGGTGTCGCCCCGGACGCCTTCGAAGTGACCGTCCTGTCGGCATACAAGCAGGGCTACAGCTGGTTGAACGACGTGGTGCTGCCGCGGCTGCGCGGGAAGAAGGTCGGCCGGATCGAGATCACCTACCACAACCTGCACGACTCGAAGGAAGTGCGCTGGCAGTCGCTCGGGTCGGACACGCGCTGGCTGCAGGAGATCTACCCGATCGATGCGGTGTTCGCGAAGGAACTGGGGGTCCCGGACTCCGCGATCACGTTCCTCCCGACGCAGCGGGCAGAGCCGACCTACCGGATCCGCGCGCTCGACCGCGGCGGCGCCGAGATCCTGAACGACACGTTCGATCCGAAATACGTGATCCGCCCGTACTTCGATCTCTTCCCCGAGTACGACAACGTGCGCGTGACCACCGGCTGGGTGCGGGTGGACGTGGACGGCGAGACCGTGCTCGACCGCCGCGTGCGCACGGATCCCGAGGCCTTCTGGGACCGGTTCCAGACGGAGACGTACGGGAAGATCGTCGACTACGTGATGGATGTGCAGGACGGCCGTGTCTCGCCCGCCAACGCGCCCTACTTCGATGCGCTGCGCGTGGATCTGTCGATGAGCGAGCCCGACTACCGCATCGGCATCGACGAGGAAGTCATCTCCTCGCTCGAGGCGATGCACGAGGACATCTACTTCGAGACGCTCACGCTCTTCGACCTGATCGGCAACCGCTACGGCGTCGGCCCGCTCAACTACGCGGGCCGGGTCCTGCCCTGGATCCAGCCGGGTCACGCGGGAGCGGCGGGCCACGCGCACATCACGTTCACGGGCAAGGAGCGCGGCATCCCCGAGCTGGTGCTGACGTGGCGCGAGCGAGGCAAGGAGCCCGTGCGGGACCGCTACCCGCTCTCCTCGCTGCCGGTGGGCGATCCGAAGCTGCGCGCCGCAGAGGTGCGGGCGGGCGAGGAGGGCGTGTCGAGCCTGCTGTTCGAGGTCGCGGCGACGGACTCCGTGGACCGGTACGACCAGATGAAGGAACGCGGCACGGAGACGCAGATCGACCGCACCCTGCTCGCCGTCCCCACGCTCACCGGGATGGTCGATGCGTTGGCGGCACTGCACGAAGACGGCGTTCTGCTCGATGCGCTGAGCTTCGACCGCGTCGCCAGGCTGGATTTCCGCTTCGTGCTGCAGGACACCGCGTCGCGCTTCGGCGCGCGTGCCTCGCTCGCGCGAAGCCGCGCCCCGGGCTCGACGCGGAACCCCAGGCTGCTGGCCGAGGGCTGGCGCTGGAACGGCGAGCGAATCGTGCAGTGGGACACGCCCATCCCGCCCGCCGAGAACGACTCGATCCTGGCCCGCCTCGCGACGTTCCCGGGCGTCACCGTCTATTACCTGACGACGTCGTTCCTCGGCAACGACATCTTCGCCGCCGACATCCTGCCGCCGCAGGCCGCGAAGTACATCTCGCAGGCGAAGCTGAGCGCGCTCAAGCCGACGGTCGTGTTCTCGGGCCGGCAGCATGCGAACGAAGTCTCGAGCACGAGCCACATCCTGCGGCTCGGCGAGAAGCTGGTGACGGACACGGCGTACGCGAAGTTGCTGCGCAAGGTCAATGTCGTGCTCCACCCGATCACCAATCCGGACGGCGCCGAGCTCGCGTACGAGATGCAGCGCATCAACCCCGACTTCATGCTGCACGCCGGCTACCTGGGCGCACTCGGCGTGGACGCGACGTCGGGCTCGAGCGGCGCGGACCCGATCTATCCCGAGTCGAAGGCGCGGCCGGAACTGCAGGAGACGTGGCTGCCGGACGTGTTCATGAACATGCACGGCTACCCGTCGCACGAGTGGGTGCAGTACTTCGCGGGTTACAGCGCGTGGGTGCGGGGCCGGTCGGGCACGCAACGCAGCTGGTGGTCGCCGCGCGGCTGGTTCGTGCCCGGCTTCTCGTATGTCGATGACGACCGCTACCCGGAAATCGGGAAAGCGCAGTTCGCGCTGCTGGACAGCATCGCGGGCGCGATCACGGCCGACTCCGCGGTCAACGCGATGAACCGCCGCCTCTACGCACGGTACGCGAAGTACGGCCGGCAGGACGTCGAGAACTTCCGCGAGGACTTCCGGAACGGGATCCTGGTCTACCGCTCGCTCCGCGGCCGCAGCGTTTCGGGCGGCGGCGGTCGTGGCGGCGCCGCACCCGGCTCCGGCGGCGGCGCGAACAACCCGCGCATCGGCTGGTTCTCGATCACCACGGAGGCGCCGGACGAGACCGCCCGCGGCGCATGGCTCGACCTCGTCGCCCGGGCCGGCCTCGACCACAGCGCCGCCATCGTCCGCTACCTGGCGAACGGGACGAGCACCATGGAACCGGGCAATGCGGAATTCGACGGGGCCGTGGTCCGGAGCGTGGCGCGGAAGCGGCCCGTCCTGCCGAAAGAACCGGACGGCGGCGGAAACCGCTGAACGCCGCGGCGGCGGCGCCGCCCGGAACTGCCGGCTAGACTTTTCCCGGCGGCGCGCACGAAAGGTCCGGTCTTCACGACCTGGCTTCCTCGCGTGCCGCCGGCCGACGCGGCCCGGCCCTTCGGCCGCAAATTCCAATTGATTGTGAATCATAGCGTTACGCCCGAGGGCTGGGTGGGCCGCGCCAAACCGGGTCCGCGCGTTCGGCGCGGCTCCCGGGTTGCAGCCCGTTTCCGTGCACTCGACCCCGGCATGGACGGCGATGACGCTACGAACGACCCGGTTCCGCCTGATACTTTGCGCCTTGATCGGCGCGGCGGCCGCCGCATGCGATTCGCCGTCGGCGCCGCCGGTGCCGGTCGCGGCATACGTGGTCAGTGGTGACGCGCAGTCGGGCGTCGCGGGCATGACGCTCGCCGTCCCGCCCACGGTCCGGGTCGAAGACGCCCGCGGCGCGGGCGTCCGCGGCGTGGCTGTGAGGTTCGCGATTCTCGAGGGCGGCGGCGCCGTCGAGCTCGACTCCGTCGCGACGGACCGCAACGGACAGGCGTCGCCCGGCGCATGGACGCTTGGCACCCACATCGGCTCCAACACCCTCGTCGCCACAGCCGCCGGCCTGCCATCCGTCCGTTTCAACGCCGTGTCTTCACCCGGCGAGCCCGCCATCCTCCGCGTTCAGGCGGGTGACGCGCAGAGCGTGACCGTGGGCGAGCGGGTCAGGGTCACTCCCACCGTCCTCGTGCTCGACGCCAACCAGAATCCGGTGCCGGGCACCCCCGTCACCTTCACCGTGGTGGATGGCGACGGCGTGGTCATCGGCGGCGGCGCGAACGCCACCGCCGGCGCCTCGAGCGTCACTCTCGCCACCAACCCCGACGGCCTCGTCTCACCCGTCTCCTGGCAGGTCGGGACGGGCGCCGGCGCCAACACGCTCCAAGCGCGCGTCGTCGGACTGCCGATCATGGCCACATTCGTCGCGACCGGTGAGCCCGGACCCGCCGCCGCCCTGGCCGGGTCCGCGGCCGCGAGCCAGAGCGCGACGGTCGCCGGGAACGTGCCGGTCGCGCCGGCCGTGACCGTCCGCGACGCCTTCGGCAACCCCGTACCCGGCGTCGGCGTGACGTTCTCCGTGGTGGCCGGCGGGGGCGACGTCGCGGGACCGGACGGGACGACAGCGGCGAGCCTCGTCACGGTGGAAACGGATACCGCCGGCATTGCCCGGCTCGGCGCCTGGCGGCTCGGCACACGCACAGGAGAGAACATGCTCGAGGCCGCGATCGCCGGCTTCGGCACCGTGGTCCGCTTCAACGCGGTTGGAGCGCCCGGCCCCGCACACGCGGTCGACATCGTGGCCGGCAACGGCCAGAGCGCACCGGCCGGATCCCGTCTCTCGGTCGCGCCCGCCGTCAGGGTCACCGACCAGTGGGGCAACGCCGTGCCCGGACTCCTCGTGACCTTCGCGATCACCGGCGGCGGCGGCGCGCTCGCCGGCTCGATCCAGAGCACCGGCACGGACGGCATCGCCGCGGTCGGCGCCTGGAACCTCGGCGGCACGCCCGGACCCAACAGCCTGAGCGCGACGCCCGACGGACTCGCGCCCCTCAACTTCAACGCCACCGGCACGACCTCCGGCGGCGGCTCCACCGGGACCGGCGGCGGCGGAGCGCCCGGCGGCTTCGGCATCGAGCTGCGCTACACGACGCCGATCTCCGCCTCGCAGGAGGCCAGCTTCAACGCCGCGGCCGACCGCTGGAACAGCATCATCACCGGAGACCTGCCCGACGTCTTCGTGAGCATCGCCGCCAACGGCTGCGGCGCGCCGCACCCGGCCGTCAACGAGACCATCGACGACGTCGTCGTCTTCATCACCGTCACGTCGATCGACGGACCCGGCAAGGTCCTCGGCTCCGCTGGACCCTGCCGCATCCGTAACACCGGCCTCCCCGCCGTCGGCATCATCTACCTCGACGCCGATGACCTCGGCAGCCTCGAGACCAGCGGTCTCCTCACCGACGTCGTCGTCCACGAGATGGGCCACGTCCTCGGCATCGGTACGCTCTGGCCTTCCACCATCGTCAACGGCATCGGCGGCGCCGACCCCATCTTCACCGGCGCCACCGCCGTCGCCCAGTTCGTCGCCGCGGGCTTCTCCTACAGCGGCACACCCGTCCCCGTCGAGAATACCGGCGGCGCAGGCACCCGGGATGCCCACTGGCGCGAGGCCGTCATGACCAACGAGCTCATGACCGGCTGGATCAACTACGGCGGCAACCCGCTCAGCAGCATTACCGTCGGTTCGCTCGCCGACCTGGGCTACCAGGTCGACTTGAACGCCGCCGACTCCTGGATGACGACCGGCATCTCCGTGCTCCAGGCCGGCGCCGCCAAGGGTTTCGAAGTCCGCGAGGGCGTGCTGCCACCGCCCATCGTGGTCGGTATCGGCGCCGACGCGACTTCCGCCGCCAAATCCGCGACCACCGCCAGGCGCCAGGAATCCGTCCCCGGATCGAAGCCCCACTGAGATCCGCGCCGCAACACTGCCCGCGCTGAAGACGCACCGCGGGAACTCGCGCCGCCCACCATGCATCGAACCCGTGTGAATCCCCTCACGCGGAGCATGCCATGACGTCCACCGAGCGACGGTCCTCCCTCTCGCGCGCCATCGCCCGAACCACCTTCGCCTTCGGCCTCACACTCTTCTCTACCTCCGGACTTTCCGCCCAGGCGACATCGAACGCCGCACACGCCGGCGCCTCCACCACACGCGTCATGGTCCACGTCCTCGCCCACGACGCCAAGCTCGTCGGATCCAACGTCGGCGGCGCACTCGTCACCGTCACCGACGTCGCCACCGGCCGCGTCCTCGCACAGGGCCGGCACGACGGCGGGACCGGTGACACCCGCCGAATCATGAGCGAGCCGCACCAGCGCGGAGAACCCCTCTTCGACACCCAGGGCGCTGCTGGCTTCCTCGCCGAGCTCGCTATCCAGATGCCCACCGTCGTCGAGATCACCGCCACCGGACCCGGCGCCCCCGACAACGCCACCATGCGCGCCTCCACGACCCTCCTCGTCGTCCCCGGACACGACATCACCGGCGACGGCGTCGTCCTCGAGCTCCACGGATTCCGCGTCGAGATGCTCGAACCCGGCGTCCCCGCCGCCAGCGCCGGAAAACCGTTCACCACCACCGCCCGCGTCACCATGATGTGCGGTTGCCCCACCCAGCCCGGCGGCATGTGGAACGCCGACCACATCCAGATCCTCGCGCGCCTCCTCGACGGCGATCGCGTTCTCGCCGAAACACCGCTCGCCTTCACCGGCACCACCAGCCAGTACAGCGGATCCATCACACCGACCACCGCCGGATCCTTCACCCTCGAGGTCCTCGCCATCGACGCCGCCAACGCCAACGCCGGACGCGCTCACCGAGACCTCGTCGTCCGCTGACCCCGGCGCGCGACCCGCGCATCCCCGCCCTTCCCCTTGCCCGCGCCACACGTCCGCCATACTTTGTGATCTAAAGTACTTCGCAGGAGGGGCCATGGTCGTCGTGCCCAACCACGCGCCTGTCGTGGCGCTCGCGTTCCTCGGGACCGCGCTGGCCGGTGGTGCCGGCGTGCTGCTGCTGATCGGGCTGGCTTTGGCGGGTCGGCCGCAGTCGGCGCTGCGGGTGATGGCGGGCCTGGTGTTGCTCGGGGCGGCATACGGGTTCACGCTGCTGGCGACGTCGCTGGCGTCGGGCGACCGCACCCTGGCGGCGGGCGAGTGGAAGTACTTCTGCGAGCTGGACTGCCATTTCGCGGTGACGCTGGCCGGGTCGTCGGTGTCGGATGAAGTGGGCACGGGCGCGGCGCGGGCGGTTGCATTGGGGCGTTTCCACGTGGTGACGGTGCGGGCGTGGTTCGACGCGAGCACGGTGTCGAGCCGGCGTCCGGCGAGCGCGCCGTTGTACACGTCGCCTCGTCGCATACGGCTGGTGGACGGCGCAGGGCGGACGTACTGGCCATCGGAGGCGGGGCAGCGGGCGCTGGGCGAGGGGGTGAACGCGCTGGACCGGGAGTTGTCGCCGGGCGAGTCGTACGAAGCGCGGTACGTGTTCGACGTGCCGGCTGGCGCGAAGTCGCTACGGCTTCTGGTGGAGGACCGGACACTGGTGTCGCGATTCATGATCGGCCACGAGAGCAGTCCGTTCCATGGGAAGACCGGGTTCGACGTGACGTCGGCGGAGCAGGCGGCCGGCGGTTGATCGCGCGCCGGCCCCGGTCTCCGTCAACCGTCGGCGATGCGGGGCGTTGATCTTGCACAGGGAACGCGGAGTGGTTCATCCGTGAGGTGCAAGGTGGGAAATCGGAAGAAGATGCATGTCGCGGCGCCGGTTCTGGCGCTGGTTTCACTGGTAGTGGGAGCGTGCGATTCACCGGTGGATATCGGGGTGCCGCAGGCACGCGCGTTCACGGCGACGGAGCTGGCGGTCTCGTCGACGAACACGGGTTTCGGTCTCGAGCTTCTGAGGCAGGTGGCGCCATCGGCGGCGGGTCCGAACCTCCTGCTCTCGCCGCTCAGCGTTTCGATGGCGCTGGGGATGACGGCGAACGGCGCGGCGGGCGAGACGTACGACGCGATGCGGGCGACGCTCGGGTTCGGCGGCCTGACCGAGGCCGAGGTGAACGAGGCGTACCGGGGGCTGATCGACCAGTTGCGGGCGCGAAGCCGGAACGTGGAGTGGCGGCTGGCGAACTCGGTGTGGTACGAGCGGACGTTCTCGGTGGAACCGTCGTTCCTGGACGCGTTGCGGACGAATTTCGACGCGGACGCGCGCAGTCTGGACTTCCGGGCACCGGACGCGCCGCGGACGATCAGCCGGTGGGCGGAAGACGAGACGGGCGGGCGGATCAAGGACCTGATCCAGTCGATCGATCCGCTCGAAGTCATGTTCCTGGTGAACGCGGTCTACTTCAAAGCGCCGTGGACGACGCCGTTCGAGGAAGGCTCCACGTACGATGGCGCGTTCCACCCGGACGGCGGGGGAACGGTGACGGCGAAGCTCATGCGGGGCGACGCGACGCGGCCGAACTTCACGGACTCCGAGGTGCAGGCGGTCGAGCTGCTGTACGCGGACAGCGCGTTCGGGATGGTGCTGGTGCGTCCCCTGAAGGGCACGGTGGCGGAGCTGGTGTCGTCGCTGACGGCGGCGCGCTGGGCGGGGTGGATGTCGGCGCTCGCGCCGAGCCGGGTGGCGCTGACGATGCCGAAGTTCCGGTTCGATTTCGAGACACAGCTGAAGGAGGCGTTGAGCGCGATGGGGATGGGCATCGCCTTCGATCCGGTTGCGGCGAACTTCGGCCGGATCACGAAAGCGCGCGATGACCTCTACATCTCGCGCGTGGTGCACAAGTCGTTCATCGACGTGCACGAGAAGGGGACGGAGGCGGCGGCGGCGACCGCGGTCGGGATCGGCGTCACATCGCTGCCGCCCTCGCTCACGTTCGACGGACCGTTCCTGTTCGCGATCCGCGAGCGCTCGTCGGGAACGATCCTGTTCCTCGGCGTGCTGGGCGATCCGACCGCCTGAGGAAGCCCGGCCCCCCTGCGGTCCGTCACGCTCAGCCGCCGTCCGTCGCGGCCCGGCCCGGCCGCAGGTTCCTCTCGAACCAGCTCAGAATTCGCGGCGTCACGTCCATCAGGAGCTTCGGCTCCTGCGGACCGTGGGGCGTGCGCGGGTAGACCACCATCTCGGTCGGCACGCCCCGGCGGCTGAGCGCGCGGTAGAACTCCTGGCCCTGGGTGAAGGGCACGCGAAGATCCTGCGCCCCGTGCATGACCTGCGTGGGCGTGGTCACGTTCTTGATGCGGTAGATGGCGGAGTGCTTCTGGTAGGTGGCGTAGTCGTCCCAGAACTCCGCACCCATGTGTGCGACGAGGTAGTCGCCGATGTCCGTGGTGGTGGTCATGCTGATCAGGTCGGGCAGACCCGCGCCCATGCTCGCGGCCTTGAAGCGGTTCGTCTTCGTGACGGCGAAGGAGGTCATGTAGCCACCGTAGCTCCAGCCCATGAGCAGCAGGCTGTCGGGGTGCGCGACACCCATCGCAATGGTGCGGTCAACGCCCGCCATCAGGTCATCGAAGTCGCCGTAGCCCCAGTCGCGGAAGTTGGCGTAGCGGAACTCCTTGCCGTATCCCGTGCTGCCGCGCGGATTGGGGCGCAGCACGGCGTACCCCCGCTGGGCGAACACCTGCAGCATGTAGACGCTCACGCCGCCGGTGAACGACTTCGCGAACACGCCGGCCGGGCCGCCGTGCACGTTGAGCACGAGCGGAACGCGAGTGCCGGCCTGGTAGCCGACCGGGTAGGTGAGCAGTCCCTCGATCGTGTACTTCCCGTCCTTCGACTTCCACGTGACGAGCTCGGTCCGGCCCATGGGTGGACGCGGGATGGCGGCGTTGACGTGTGTGATCGCGTGGGGCGCGAAGCTCGACGCGGTCGCGACGTTGACATTGGCGGGCGTGTCGGACGTCTCGTACGTGAACGCCACGTGTTCACCGTCGCGGGCGAAGTCGATCGCGCCGACCACGCCGTCCAGGTGCGAGATCTCGCGCGGCGGCCCGCCGTTGCCCGGCAGCGCCATGACGCGCCGGTCCGTGTGCCACGACTCGGTGTAGCGGATCTCGCGGCCGTCCGGGCTCCATCCGATGAGCGACGGGCTCCGGTCCGCCGTCGCCGAGAGCGACCACGGCGCGCCGCCGGAAAGACGGACGAGCCAGACGTCGTTCAGCCCGATCGGCTCGATCTTCGGTCCGGTCGAGAGGAACGCGACCGTGGCGCCATCCGGTGAAACCAGCGGGCTGCTCTCGACACCCGGACCCGTCACCAGCGGCGTCACGCTCCGGTCCGCGATCCGGACCACGGAGATGTCGCCCGCGACTTCCGACGTATTGATGCGCGGATCCGGCTGGTGCGCGAACACGATCGCGCTGCCGTCCGGCACCCAGTCGAAGCCGGTGACGCTGAACGCGCCTTCCGTGAGCCGCGTCGCCTCGCGCGTGCCCGCCGTGTCCTTCGCCAGCGGCAGCACGTACAGGTGCGCGTACTTGAAGTTCTGGTCGACGAGGATCACGTCGCGCTTCTCCTTGTCGGCCTTCTGCTCCTCCTCCGTCTTCGGGTCGGCCATCGTATAGGCGATGCGGGTGCCGTCGGGTGACCAGCGGAATGTGCCGACCCCCGGATCCGCGCTCGTGATCGGTTCGGCCTCGCCACCATCCACGGGCATCACCCAGACCTGGTTCTTGCCCGAGCGCGAGCTGGTGAACGCGAGCAGGCGGCCGTCGGGCGAGAACCGCGGGTTCGATGACGACTTCTCGCCGCGCGTGAACTGGACGTTCCGGGTGCCGTCGGCGCTGGCCATCCAGACCTGCGTGACGAACTCCGACGTCTCGCCCTCCATCATGGCCTCGCGCACTGTGTAGGCGACGAGGCGGCCGTCCGGCGACATGGCGACGCCGCCCACGCCCCGGTACCGCATGCTCAGCTCGGCGGTCCAGCCGGGCGCGGCCTGGCCGGCGAGCGCGGCCGGCAGCGCCAGGGCGAAGGCGAGAAGAACGAGAACCCTGCGTCGTGCGGTAGTCATGGCGATACCGAGATCGAGAAGTGTCTGGAGAATTGCTGAAGATAGGAACACGACGGTCCGCGGGTCCAGAACGGAGCCGCGCGGAGGGTTGCACGACGCGGCCGCGGACGATCGATTGGGAGGTGCAATGGAGAGGTACGCACAGGAGGCCAGAATGGTGGGAGAGCGGGAGCGGAGGCGGAGGCGTTTGCGGGAGCAGTGGCGGGTGCGGCGGGAGCGGTGGCGGGTGCGGGTAGCGGGAGCGCTCGGACTGTTGGTGGTCGGTGCGCCACCGGCGCGGGCGCAGCAGACGCGCCAGGTGATCGACCTGACGGTGGAGCGGGTGGTGGAGCTGGGGCTGCGTGACAGTTACAGGGTGCGACAGCTGTCGCTCGGGATCGAGCGAACGCGCAGCCTGCTACGAGCGCAGCAGGCGGGCTTGAAGTCACGGGTCGAGATGGACGTGGCGGCGCCGGAGTTCGAGTCGATCTCGGACTACAAGTGGAACTCGACGCTGCAGAAGAACGAGCTGGTCTACGAGAACACGCGGCGCTGGGAGGCGGAGCTCTCGATCCGGCAGCCGGTGATCCTGCTGGGCTATCCGACCAACGGCTACCTGTCGCTGAACAACCGCGTGTACCGCTACCGGCAGCTGGGCAATGAAAACGACATCCAGTACTACAACCGGTACTTCATCGCGTATCAGCAGCCGCTGTTCCAGCCGAACCGGATGAAGAACGACCTGGAGTCGGCGGAGCTGGACCTCGAGCGTTCGGAGCTGGACTACCGCAACGACGTGATCGGGATGATCGACGACCTGACGGACGACTACTACCAGCTGTTCGAGAGCGCGTACAAGCGCGACATCGCGGAAGAGTTCGTCGGGCATCTCGAGGAAGCGGCGACGGCTGCGCAGTCACTGGCGGCCGCGGACGCATCGCGCGCGATCGAGGTCGACCAGCTCCGCGTCGAGCTGGCCAACGCGCACGAGCAGGTGCAGCAGTCGGCGAGCAGCTTCCGGCGCCAGGGCGAGAACATCAAGCAGCGGCTCCGGCTCTCGCCCGGCGACTCGATCGCGCTCGAACCCGTGCTCGCGCTGGCGCCAGTGAGCGTCGACCCGGACACCGCCATCACGCTGGCCACGAACATGACGCCGCGCATGCGACGCATCGCGATCCAGCTCCGCGAGAACGAGATCCGGCTCGACCAGACGAAGGGCAACAACTCGTTCCGCATGAACGTCGGTCTCACCTACGGGCGTGAGATGCAGGACCCGCAGTTCGACCACCTGTGGCGCGAGCCGCGCAACAGCTACACGGTCGACCTGTCGGCGACCATCCCGATCTGGGACTGGGGCCAGCGGCGCCGCCGCATCGAGGCCGACGAGTTCCAGATCCAGCGCACGCGGCTGCAGGAGGAGGAAGCGCTGTCGGCGATCGAGACCAGCGTGCGCAACGAGGTGCGCAACCTCGAGGAGTACGAGCAGCGCGCGCTCGCCATGCAGGAGAACGTCTCGCTCGCGCACCAGCTCACGGCCTCGACGCTCGATCGCTACCGCGACGGGCGGCCTGACGCTCGTCGAGCTGATCCAGACCATCGACCGCGAGACCAACACGGCGGAAAACTTCCTCGACGCCTACCTCGGGTACCGGCAGGCGCTGCAGCGGTTGCAGCAGCTGACGTTCTATGATTTCGAGAACGGGATGCCGGTCATGGATCGGTTTACGATCGGGGTGGAACAGCAGTAACGGCGGGGGACGTGCGGCGGGGGACGAACGGCGGGGGACGAAGGGCGGGGGACAAACGGCGGGGGACGTGGGGCGGGGCTAACGGCGGGTGGTGTCGGGCGGGAGTGTGGGGTCGCTGACGGGGTTGCCGGGGGTAATGGCGGCGGTGTCGGGGCGGGGGGAGGCAGGGGTGCCGGGGACGCCGGCGGGGACGCCGCCGCCCGGGAACGGCGGGTCGACGACGGGGGCGGAGTAGTTCCAGCGGACGGGCAGGTTGCGGGGAAAGCGGAAGCGGGGCGTCGCCCAGCCCTGGAACGGGTGACCGTACTTGCGGTCGAGGTAGAAGTTGACGGCCTCGGCGACGTAGCCGGAGGCGAGGTAGCCGTGCTCGGCGCCCTGGAGGAACGCGACGACCACGATCTCGGGCTTGAGGTTGCCGGGCACACTGCCGACGCCGACGAACCATGCGTGGTCCTTTCCGAGCGTGTTCTGCGCGGTCCCGGTCTTTCCGATCAGCTCCCAGTCGTGCAGCCGGCTGAGCGCTGCCGTGCCGCCGGGACCGAGCACACGGCGCATGCCGGCCTCGAGGTACCAGACGTTCTGGGCGCTGAGATCGAGCGTGAAGGTGTCGGGTGGTGCGGCGGCGTTGCGAGCGAACCGCGGCGCGGGCGTGCGGCCCTCCGGCGAGGTCAGCGCGCTGTAGACCTCGGCCAGCTTGAGCGCGGTCATGCTGATCGGCCCCTGCCCGATCGCCATGCTGACGACCTCGGCTTCCCGGGCCTCGTAGCCGAAGGCTTTCTTCCAGAATTCGCGACTGGCCGGGAAGTCCGGCCGGATCTCGGCGGGCAGGTCCACGCCGGTCTTCTGGTTGAAGCCGTTCCGGACACCGGTCTCGATGAAGCGGTCGAGGCCGATCCGTAGCCCGACCTGGTAGAAGTAGACGTCGCAGGAGTTCTTGATCCCCAGGATCAGGTTCTGTGGCCCGTGTCCGCCGGGCTCCCAGCATTTCCAGTAGCGGCCGCCGTAGCTCAGCCCGCCCCGGCAGGGGATCGGCATGTACTCCTCGGGCGTGATCGCGCCGGTCTCGAGCGCCATCGCGGCGACGGCCAGCTTCCACGTCGAGGCGGGTGCTTGCGCGGAACCGGAGACGCGGTCGAGGAGCGGCAGGCGCGGGTCGGTGTTGAGGGGGTCCCAGAGGTCCGACGTGATGCCACCGGTGAAGTCGTTGGGGTCGTAGGTCGGATTGCTGTAGTAGGCCAGGATCCCGCCCGTCTCGGGATCCAGCGCGACCATGCTGCCATTGATGTCGGCGGGGAAGATCTTCGCAATGAACTCCTGCAGATCGAGATCGACGTAGAGCTGCAGGTCACGGCCCGGGATGGCGGGCCGGCCCAGCTCTTCCGGCAGCCATTGCTGGATGCGGCCGCGCGCGTCGATCTCGAGGTAGCGCTCGCCCGGCTGCCCGCCGAGCCACTTCTCGTACTGCTTCTCGAGGCCGCCCTTCCCCACCCAACGGCCGGGCGTGTAGCCCTCGTATTCCGGTCGTGCCAGCTCCTTCTCGCTGATCTCCGCCGTGTAGCCGATGAAGTGCGCAATCGCGGGGCCGGCCGGGTAGTGGCGCTTGGGGAACTCCTGCACCAGGACTTCCGGGAACTCGAAGCGCCGTTCCTCGAGCGCAACGACGGCGGTGGGCGACGCGTCCCGCTGAACCTGCATCGGCAGGTGCGGCGCAAGGCGGTGGCGACGGAACGCGGCCGCGGTGTCGGCGTCGGTCAGACCGAGGACGGGCCGGAGCCGCTCGACCTGCGCGTGCAGCGTGTCGATCGGCGCGGGCATGAGCAGGATCTGGTAGCCGACGATGTTCTCGGCCACGATCCGGCCGTGCCGGTCGTAGATCGTGCCGCGCGGCGCCCGCACGACGACGGGACGCATCCGGTTCTGCCGCGCCTGCAACGCGAATTGCTCGGCGCCGGCCACCTGCAGCCGGTAGAGCGGGACGACGAGGAACGCCGCGAGCAGGATGACGAAGAGGCGGGCGCCCACGCCGCGTTTCTGACGCTGCGCCCGCGACTGGTGGATGCGTGAAGCGAGCTGCATTCCGGGTCGTGTGCGAGAAACCGTGACCGGACCGACGGGGGACGGGGTGCCACCGTTCCAACTGTAACGAATCTACACGCCGGCCGGCATTCGTTCCAGCCGCGCCTTGCCCGCGTCCCGCGACGCTTCGCACTTTCGTCGGTACGCGAGGAACGCGGGGCCGGGCTGGCGTCGCGGAGCCTCGGCCGGAGGCATGCATGGCGACGTCGCACCCGAACATTGGCCGTCTTCCAGTGAGGATCGGCATCCGCCTGCTGGCGCTGTCGTATCTCGACGACGCCGAGGCCGCGCGCGGGCGCATGATACCGGTCCGCGACGACGAGGCGCTGCACGATTTCCGCGTCGCGCTGCGGCGGCTGCGGAGCTGCATGCGGGCGTACCGCCCGTTCTTCGACGACACGGTGCGGAAGCGCCACCGGAACGCGGTGCGGGAGCTGGCGAAGGCGACGGGCGCGGCCCGCGACCTCGAGGTCCAGCTCGCGTGGCTCGAGTCGGCCGGGCTGCCCGCTGATGCGGCGGCGGGAGCGCGCGTCCTCGAAGCGCGGCTCCGGCAGTCGCGCCGGCTGGCCGACCGCGAAGCGCTGCGCGCGGCGCACCGGTTTCCGGCGCTTCGCGAGGCGATCGAGCCCGCCTTCACTCGCTACTGCGATACGATCGACCGGCCCGAGCCGCTGCGCGCACTCACCACGGCGGCGGCGGCGGCCGACCTGGCGGCGGTCGCGCTCGACGAGATGGACGCGGGCCTCGATGCGATCGGCGATCGGGGCGAGGCGGCCGCGGTCCACGAAGCGCGGATCGCGGGCAAGCGCGTCCGCTACCTGCTCGAGCCGTTGGCCGGCAACGCGCCGGGCGGCCCCGCGCTGATCAAGCGGCTCCGCCGGTTCCAGGACGATCTCGGCTCGCTGCATGACCTCGACGTCCTGCTCGACATCACCCAGGCTGAATCCGGCGAGCCGCACCCGGACGACGCGGCCGCCGCGCTCGAACTCGCGGCCCTCGCCGCGCACCTCGGTGACGCCCGCCGTTCCGCGTTCGCCGCGCTCCACAAAACCTGGCTGGGCGCCCCCCGCGCCAAGCTGCTCGCCCGCGCCCGTTCCTTCCTCACCCGCCTCCGCCCACCGGCCACATCCGCACCCGCGCCCGGAATCGAGATCGAGCGGAAATACCTGCTCCGCTCCATGCCGCGACTGCCGGCGGGCGCACGGCTGCTCCGTATCGACCAGGGCTACCTCCCCGGCGAACGGCTGGTCGAGCGGGTCCGCCGCGTCCGCGAGGGGGAAGAGACGCGGCACTATCGGACGGTGAAGCTGGGCAGCGGGATCCGGCGGATCGAGGTCGAAGAGGAGACCGACCCGGCCACGTTCCGCGCGCTCTGGCGCCTGACGCCGGGACGTCGCATCACGAAGCGCCGTTACGTGGTGGAGTCGGACGGCCGGACCTGGGAGATCGACCGGTTCGTTGGACGGCGGCTCGTGCTGGCGGAGGTCGAGTTGCCGTCCGAGGACGCGGCGGTGCGCGTGCCTGCGTGGCTCGAGAAGCGGATCGTGCGCGAGGTGACGGGCGAGGCGGAGTACCTGAACGTCAACCTGGCCGGGTGATCAGGCGCTCAGGCGCCATCCCGGTTCGGTGACGCGCCGCGCCCGGGGCGCGGACGCTGCACGGTGTCGCCCGGCTGCGGCCGGCGGCGGAAATCGGTCCGGCGCATGATGCTGTCGACCACCGGGCCGAAGGTCGAGTCGCCGCGCAGCTGGTCGAGCGACTTCCGGATCTGCGGGTTCGCCATGGCGAGCATCCGCTCGCGCGGATCGCCCGCCGCCTGGAGCAGTCCGTCGAGCAGCTCCTTCACGTCGCCGAGCGCGACCTGCACCTGGGCCACCGCGGTCTGCGGCGCCTTGCCGGCCTTCACCTGGGTCTGGAGCCGGTCCACGATACGCATCGCCTCGCCCGTCCGGCCCGCCGTGCCCAGGATGTAGCCGAGCGCGCTCAGCGCCGCGGGATCGTCGGGCGCCATGCTCACCGCCTTGCGCGCCTCGGTGATCGCGGCATCGAGATGGCCGCGGTCCGTCTCCAGCATGGCGAGCGTGATATGCGGGAAGACGGCCGTGGAGTCGAGCTCCATGGCGTGGCGGATGAAGGTCTCGGCCTCCTCGTGCTTGCCCATGGCGAGCGCGATCTCGCCCGCTTTCGCGTTCACGGTCGACGACATCGGGTCCAGCTTGACGAGGGTCTGCAGCTCGCGCTGTGCCTCCTCGGTGCGGCCGCGGCTCGCCAGGATCTGGACGTAGCGCATGCGCGACGAGACCGAACTCGGGTTCGTCGTCACGGCCTCGCGCACCGCCTGCTCCGCGCCTTCCATGTCGCCCTGCTGCAGCGCGTGCTGCATGGCCCACGCGCTCCGCGCCTCCGACAGGCGCGGGTTCAGTGAGAGCGCCTTCTCGGCCGTGGCCGTGACGCGCTCTCGCGCGCCCGGCTCGGAGGGCGGAGTCGGCACGTCGAGCATGACCGGCGTCTGCAGGTTGGCGAGCGCGGCGTACGCCTCGGCGAAGCCGGAATCCTTCTGGATCGCGGAGTCGAGGTACGCGATGGCCAGGCGGCGGTCGGCCGGCGCGGGCGAGTCGGCGAGCGCCTTGCCGCGCGAGTACAGGCGATAGGCGTCGGGATCCTGCGAGCCGCCCTGCGGCCCGTCGGCCGCGAGCACCTGGGGCAGCAGGGTCGCGTTGAGAGCGATCGCGATGTCCTGCGCGACCGCGCTCTGGATCGCAAAGATGTCCTTCAGGTCGCGGTCGTACGTGTTGGTCCAGAGGTGGGCATCACTGGCCACGTCGATGAGCTGTGCGACGATGCGGACCTTGTCGTCCTGGACGCGGACACTGCCCTCGAGGATGGCGCTTACGCCCAGCTCCGCGCCGATCTCCGGGATCGTCTTGGTCGTACCCCTGTAGTGCATGACCGAGGTCCGGCTGATCACGCGCAGGCCCGTGCTCTTGCCCAGTTGCGCGATGATGTCCTCTGTGATGCCGTCGCTCAGGTAGTCGTTGTGCTCATCCGGTGTCATGTTCACGAACGGCAGCACCGCGATCGACCCTGGCGCTGTCGCCGGATCGAAGGCGGTAAGCAGGACCGGCGATCCGGTCGTATCCACCGACGCCGGGTTCCCCCTGGCCACCGACTCCTCGACCTCGAGCCGGGCCACGTACCACGCCGCCCCCACGGCGATCACCACGAGGATGAACAGGGCAACCATCTCGACGCGGGTCGTTCGTTGCGATCCCTGTCGGCCGTGGAACCACGCGATGATCAACAGCGCGACGAAGCCGAACGCCAGCACTACCGTCAGGACCCGGACGAACGCGGGGGACCAGTCGAAGTTCTCGCGCATGAAATCCGCCACCTGCAGCAGGAGCCACGCCCCCGCCAGGTAGGCGATGATCCATTCGACGAACTTCCGCTCCCGCAACTCGTTCCAGATGCTCATGCCCCGTCCGGTCCGCTTCCTTCCCCGCCTCCGATCCGCCCGCTACCCGCTCCTCCGCCCGCGTTCTCCCCACCCGTCAAACTACTGTGTATTGGACGCGCCCGCGCCCCCTACCGTTTGCCCGTCCCACCCCACCGGATCCGACACCCGCGCCCGCCCCCCACTCCGCACCCACTCCCGCCCCCGCAAACGCCTCCGCCTCCGCTCCCGCCACCCGCTTCCTTCCCCGATCGTTGCCGAATGCGCCATCGGGTTGCATCCTTGATGCTGGTGCGGCGGTCGGCCAAGCCGGTTGCGGAGGATACATGGGTACCTCCTTGCGGACTGCGACGTTGCTCGGGCGCGGCGTTGCCAACCTGCTGGCATCGCGCCCGCTCTGCGTGTCGTTCGAGATCACCCATCATTGCAACGCCCGTTGCCAGCATTGCCATCGCGGGGAGAAGATCCGCGAGACGCGCGCGCCGGCCGAGCGTTTCGGTGAAGTCTACCGACAGCTGCGGCCGCCGGTCGCGATGGTGTCGGGCGGTGAGCCGACCACGCGGGGCGACCTCGAGGCGATCCTTCGCGCGATCCGGCAACCGGACGGCACGCCGTACCTGGTTCTCGCGACGAACGGTTCCCTGCTCGATCGCGACCGTTTCTACCGGCTCCGCCACGCCGGTGTCGACCAGTTCAGCATCTCCCTCGATTTCCCGGACCGGCGGCACGACGAGTTCCGCGGCATTCCCGGCCTGTTCGGAAGGATCCGGTCGTTCATCCTGAGCCTGGTCCCGGAGGACCGGCGACTGGTCACGTTGAACGCGGTGGTCCTCAGCCGCAACGTCGGCGACCTCATGGCGCTGGCCGAGCTGGCGCAGAGCTGGGGCGTGAGCATGAACTACAGCCCCTACACCTGGATGCGGACGAGCGATCGCGAGCTGGTGGTGCAGGGTGATGACCTGCGCGCGTTCGAGGCCGTGGTCGAACGACTCATCGCCTTCCGTGCGCTGCACGACACGATCCGGACCTCGGACGACTTCCTGCGCGACATGGCGCGCTTCTTCCGCGAGGGGACGCTGCCCGGCTGTCGCGCGGGCGAGCGCTTCATCGTCGTGAACCCGGATGCCAGCCTCTCCCCCTGCGGCCTGATCATGGCCCAGTATGCATCGCAACGCGAGGTCCTGCGGTCCTTCTCGCACACGAATACATGCACGGCCTGCAATACCTGCATCCGCGCATCGACCGAACACCCGTTCAACCACCTCGTCGCCGGCGGCATGCGCGGCATGAGGCCCGGGACCCGCCGTGCGCCTTCGCCCGCGCGCGCCGCGGCGACCGGGTGAGCGGAGACCCTGTCCCGATCGTGCCCGCGCCGCCGCCGGTCCGGCGGCACGGCAGGGCACGACACGTGCACTGGAGGCGTCATGGGCACAGCCATGCGAACGGTGGCCCTTTTCAACCGCGGGGTCGCGAACCTCGTCACCTCGAAGCCGCTCTGCGTTTCGTTCGAGATCACCCACCACTGCAATGCGCGCTGCAAGCACTGTCATCGAGGGGAGAAGATCCGGGAGGTGCGGGCCGCGCCCGAACGGTTCGGCGAGCTGTACCGTGAGCTGCGGCCGCCGGTGGTCCAGATCTCGGGAGGCGAACCGACGACGCGCGGTGACATCGCGAAGATCCTGAAGGCGATCCGGCAACCGGATGGAACGCCGTACATGATCCTCGTGACCAACGGTTCGCTGCTGAACCGGGAGAAGTTCCGGCGTTTCCGCGAGCTGGGCATCGACCAGTTCAGCGTGTCGCTCGACTTCCCCGACGACCGCCACGATTCGTTCCGCAACATCCCCGGCCTCTTCGGCCGGATCCGTGACTTCATCCTGAGCCTGGACCCCGTCGAACGCAGGGTGATCACGCTGAACGCCGTCGTGCTGACCATCAACGTGCGCGAGTTGGAGACGCTCGCCGAGCTGGCCCGCGGCTGGGGCGTGAACATGAACTTCAGCCCCTATACGTGGATGCGCACGAACGATCGCAGCCTGGTCCTGAGCGGAGAGGACCTGAGTGAGTTCGAGCGCATCATCCCCCGCTTGATCGGATTCAAGAAGAAGCACGACACGATCCGTACGTCGGACTCCTTCCTCCACGACATGGTCCGCTTCTTCCGCGAGGAGACCCGGCCGGGCTGCCGCGCGGGAGAACGGTTCCTCGTCGTCAATCCCGACGGCACGCTCTCGCCCTGCGGTCTCATCATGGCGCAGTACGCGTCCCACCAGGAGTTGCTCCAGTCGTTCGCGAAAGACAACACCTGTTCCGCCTGCAACACCTGCATCCGCGCATCGACCGAGCGTCCCTTCAACAACCTGGTCGCCGGCGGGTTCCGGAGCGTGAGCGCCCGGGCGTGAAGGACGGGCGCGGGGAGGGGGGGTCGTGGCGGCGCCGGCTGCAAACCCGGCCCGCCGGCACACCACGAAAGCCAGGATCGCCATCGTGTCCGCGGAAGGCACGATGGTCCTGGCGCTGCTGGCGGCATGGATCTTCTCGGAGAAGGTTCGCACGGGGCAGAGCATGACCGTGCTCTTCTTCTACTGCTTCCCTTCGGAATTCCTCATCGGGCTGATTCCGCACGAGCCGGTGCTGCTGCTCTACGGCGCGCTGCATTCGCCCGTGATCGTCGCGCTCATCTCCACCGTCGGGACGGTGATGGCGGAAGGTCTGAACTACTCGTTCCTCGGCTTCTTCGACGATGTCGGCTGGTTCGACGGCATGCGCCGGCGCATGGCGATCGGCCGTCTCATCCGGCTGTTCAAGCGCGCGCCTTTCTTCGCCATCCTGCTCGCGGGATTCACGCCGATTCCCTTTGCGCCGATCCGGTTCCTCGTCGTGATGACACGGTACCCGGTGGCGAAACACCTGCTGGCCGTGTTCATCTCGCGCGCGCCGCGCTTCCTGATCCTGGCGTGGCTCGGTGACGTGCTCCGCTTCAGGGCGTGGATGATCGTCGCCATCTTCGCGGCGCTCTTCATCGCGCTCTACCTGCCGCTGCTTCGCGGCCGCCCTGCGCCGGCGGAGCCAGCGCCGAGCACCGGTCCACTCGACCCGGGGCCACCCATCGTGGAGCGGCCCTGACTCACCCGCGGGCCAGCACCCCGAGCACCCTGCGGACCCGCTCGGGCGCGCCACACCGCGCGGTCAGGGCCGGCGGACCGTCTCGCAGCGTTCGAGGAGGAGCGCATTGCCCACCGGCCGTTCGCCGGTAGCGTCCGAGGGCCGGTTGACGACGCGGCCGCGTACGACCATCGCGGTCGAGCCGCCACCATCGAGGTTGACCGCCTGCCGGGCGCCGAGCCGCCGGAACAGCGCGGCCAGCTCGGCCAGCGTCATGCCGTCGCTGAACGGCGCCTGCCGTCCGTCGACCACGACCCAGAACAGCGAGCGCGCGTCCCAGCCCACGGCCGTGCGCGGGTGACGTTGCTCGCCGAACTCCGGCCGCACGCCCGCCTGCCCGGCAAGCACGTCCCGTCCGTCGACGACGAGGACCGGAAACGCGCCGACGGCCTCGGTCGCGGGCGCCGGGCTTCCCTCGACCCGGAGCACCACGTTCCACGCGACGGTGTCGCCGGCAACGCGCCGGGCCGTCCACGCCGGGGCGCCCTTCACGCGCAGGGCGCCCACCGGAACGGCACCCGGTGTGTCGGGGGCCGCGCCGATAACGACGCCACGGCCGCGACCCGCGTCACCGTCGATGCGCCGGACATCGAGGCCGCCGCCCGCCGAGTCGACGCCGAACCAGTCGGTGAGGAGCGTCACGCCGCCCGTGGCCGGATCGACCACGGGACGGTTGAGCTGGACGACCGCCACGGTATCGCGCGGAGCGGCGATCCAACCGTCGATGCGGGCGGTGCCGAGCGCGCGCCCCTCCGCGGTTTCCGCCAGCACCGGCCGTTCGCCGGGACCGACCAGCGGCCGCCCCCCGGTCACGTGCGGGCCGACCGGTGTGCCGGCCGGGATCGCGAAGAAGTCGGCATTGATGGCCGCCAGCGCGGCGCTGCCGAAGAAGGACGTCGTCGAGCGTGCCGAAAGCGGAGGTCCGGCCTTCGCCGCGCGGAGCACCGGCCGGCAACGGGCCTCGTCGATGCGGAGCACGTGGATCGACCAGGGTCCCGCCGAGAACCAGGCCCGGACGTGCGTAACGCCCGGCGCGATGTCTTCGACGGCGACGGAATCGGCCTGCGCCAGCCAGGGTTCCGCCGCGGGGCCGGCGGCTGGCGCACTGGCGCAGGCGGAGAGGATGATCAGCGAGATGGCGGACGGGCAGCGAGGCAGGAGTGGCGGCCTCACGAGCCGGCTGCCTGGCTCCCCGCGTTCTCGAGGGCGAGGAAGGCGTCTACGAACTGCGGATCGAAGCGCGTTCCGGAGAGCTCGATGATGCGGGCGCGGATCTCTGCATCGGGCCAGGGCGCCCGGTGCGGCCGCGGCTGGCGCAACGCATCCGCCACGTCGGCGACCGCCGTGAGGCGCGCCGGCATCGGGATCTCCTCGCCGGCCAGGCCGCGCGGATAGCCGCTGCCGTCCCAGAATTCATGATGCGAGCCGGCGATGCGGGCGGCCATCTTGAGCACGCGCCATTCACCGGCGAGCAGCGCGGCGCCGTGCTCGGTGTGCGTCCGGATCAGCCGCATCTCTTCCGCATCGAGCTGGCCCGGCTTGCAGAGCACGACTTCCGGGATCGCGATCATGCCGATGTCGTGAAGCGGCGCGGCGAGACGGAGCATCTCGGCCTCTTCCTCGCCCAGGCCCGCGCCTCGCGCGATCTGCGCCGCCACCCGGCCGACGTTGCGGGGATGCTCGCCCGACGGGTCGAGCCGCCATTCGCTGACGAGCGCGAGCCGTTCGAGCACTTCCAGCCGCGAGGCCTCCGCCTCATGCGTCCGTTCGCGGACTCGTCGCTCGAGGAAGGCGTTTCGCTCCGCCAGTTGCAGATGGAGGATGCGTGTCTCGAGCAGGTTCTCGACCCGCGAACGAACCGTCGCCACGTCGAACGGTTTGCTGATGAAGTCGCGGGCACCCGCCATGAGCGCCGCGTTGCGGCTCTCCTCGCTCAGGTCGGAGCCGAGCATGATCACGGGCAGAAAGAACCGGCGGGTGTACGGCTCGAGCTGTTGCAGCACCGCGATCCCATCAAGGCCCGGCATCCGCAGATCGAGCAGGATCAGGTCGGGGTCGAACTCGACGACCAGCTCCGCCGCCGTCGCCGGGTCGCTGCTGCCGAGTGTATTGCGGTAGCCGAGCGACTGGAGGATCCGTTCCAGCAACTCGACGTACGGAGCTTCGTCGTCCACGACGAGGATCTTGGCCGCGTTCCGTTGATCCCGGTCGATCACGTTCATCCGAACGGCTCCCGGAAACCTGCGTCAGCCCGGCGGAATGGACACGAGGTCGAGCGCCAGCTTCCAGCTGCCGTCGCCCTGACGCCGCCAGATGCGGAGATAGTAGCCCATTGGCGGATCCTGCGCATTCCCGGGCGCCCGCACCTCGCCGTAGGTGTAGCCGAGATCGTTGGACGTCGCAACGCCCGAGCGAACCGGCACGTAGCTGACGGCGAAGGCGGGAGCCGCCGCGATGAGCGCGTCCACGCCGAACGCGGGAGCGACGCCGTTGCGCAGCACGCGGACTGCCTCGGTCGCGTACGCCCGGTAAACCGCCGGGTCCCCGCCGGCAAGCGCCTCGGCAAGGTCCTGGTCCGCGATCAGCAGGGCATTGCCCGCCTGCTGGAGGCGGGGCGCGTTGTCGGCGACCGGTGCGACCGACGCGGCCGGTCCGGCCCGCTCGGCCTCGGACGGCCACGCCACGTCGGCGGCGTCGTGACTGATACCGAAGTCGAGCACGAAGCGGAAACCGTCGGCCGTCCGGCGCCACAGCGTCACGTACTGGCCTGCGCCCGGCAGCGAATCAGTCGGGATCCCGCGAGCGCCCGCGCGCCACGGCCCGGTGGTGTAGCCCAGGTCACCGGCGGCGGAAACGTCCGCCCATGCGGGGGCCCAGACGAGCGCAAGGTCATCCGACATGGGCTGGGCGGCGAGGGCGGGAACGCCGTCCACGGGGCCCGGCCGGAACAGGATGGCATCCTCCGCGATCCGCGACTCGAACGCGGCCTGCACCGTGGAATCCGTCGCGAGCGCGGCGAATTCGTGCTCCGCCTGCACGAGCGCGTCGAGGCTCGTGGCCCGAGTTGGCACACCTGCGGCCCCGGTCCCGCCACCGCAGGAAGCGAGGACGAGCGGGGCGACGAAAGCCCGGATCCGGCGAAGCTTCGGGATCGACATGGGGCGAAGCATGGCTTGTGTGCCCCCGCGCAGCAAGAGCCGCCTCGCGCGCGCGGCGCAGGCCTCGCGGCGACGCGCACGCCACACCTCAAGGAAATGTTGCTCCGACCGACAATCCGGCACCAGTGAAGACTAACCCCGGGGAGGCGGTGTTGCGGCGTATCGTGTCCATCGCACTGGCGGCTCTGCTCGGCACCCCGATCGGGTCCGTAGCGCAGACCTTCCGCAACGATCGCGTCGACCTGCACGGGTTCGGCGGCTGGTCCTACGGCCGGACGGACGGGAACCGGTTTCTCGGCGCGGACCGTGGCGGCGAGTACACCAAGGCCAATTTCGCGCTCAAGATCGGCGCGGCCGTCCACCCCACCATCCAGATCAGCGCCCAGATCAATTGGCGGAATGCGTTCGACGGTTCGGAGACGAGCCTCGACTACGCATTCGCCGACTGGCAGATCTCGAGGGCGTTCGGCCTGCGCGCCGGCAAGGTCAAGCACCCGTTCGGCATCTACAGCGAGGTCGCGGGCATCGGCACGGTCCGTCCGTTCCTGAACCTGCCGCAAGCGGTGTACGGCCCGGTCGGCATCGTGAGCAAGTCGTATCGCGGTATCGGCCTGCACGGCTCGTCCGCGATGGGCGGCGCGTGGATGGTCAACGTTGATGTCTACGGCGGCGGGATCGAGTTCGAGCAGGAGGAATCCGCGCTCGAGATCCTGGGAGAACAACCAACCGACTCGACGCTCGGCACCAACCCGCTGGCCAGTCGCGACGTAGTGGGCGCGCGCGTCGTGCTGGAGACGGCGATCCCCGGATTCACGGTGGGTGCATCCGCCTACAGCGGGCGACGCGAGGGCGTCGAGAACGCAGAGCGGTACGGCGTTCTCGGTGGGCAGATCGAGTACCTCACCGACCGTATCTGGTTGCGAAGCGAGTTCGCGGGTGAAGGCAACCGGTTCGAGGAAATGGACGTGGGCGTGACGGCGCTGTACGTCGAGCTGGCCGCGTTCGTGACCGACCGCGTCCAACCGGCACTGCAGTACAACAGGCTCTCGGTACGTCTGAATGAGAGCCTGTTCGATGCTCCCGTCTCGGCCGATCTCAAGCGTCACGTCGAATGGGCCGTCGGTCTCAACTACTGGGTCGAACCCGAGCTCGGGTTCAAGGCCTCCTGGCACGCCGTCGAAGGCAACGTGATCAGCTCGCTCCGATCCGACGACTTCGCCCGGATGCTGTACACCGGCATCTCGCCCCACCCCTCGACGCGCCTGGTCCAGCTGGGTGTGCAGTTCAGCTTCTGAGCGGGAGGGACGACATGCGGCACCTCCGGCTTGCCCTCTTCCTGATCCTGTGCGCAAGCAAGCCGCCCGTTCCCGTCCAGCACAGCCCGCTCGTGGTCGTCGTAAACCTGTCCAGCTCCGTTTCCGATCTCTCGATCGAAGAGCTGCGCGGGCTCTTCCTCGGACGGACCGTAATGGTCGACGGAAAACACCGCGTGGCGCTCGCCGAGTTCGACGAGGCTCGGATCCGGTTCTACCATTCGGCGCTCTCCATGGATGACGACCGCTTCAAGCGCCACTGGATCAAGCAGGTCTTCGCCGGCACGGCCGCGGCTCCGCCCGAAACGTTCACCAGCGTCGAGGATGTGAAGCGCTTCGTCGCCGCCCGCACGGGTGGTGTCGCGTTCCTGCCGGCGAGCGCGCTCGACGCCAGCGTCAAGGCCGTCACCATCGAGGGCCACGGTCCCGCGGACCCGAACTACCCGCTTCGCGACTGATGTCGGCGCCGCGCAGCCCCGAGCCAGCAGTGCCGTCCGGCCAGGCGCTCGACAGCCTGTCCGACCGGGACGCCAGGTCCGCCGCGCCCGGCCGGCCCGCGCACCCGTTCCCGATCCGCCTCAAGATGATGGCCAGCACGATCGTCGTGCTGCTCCTCGCCGGTGCCTTCATGGCGGTCTACTACCCGGCGCGGTACGCGAGCCACGCGCGCGATGTCCTGGAAACGCGGACCTCGCGGATGGCGGAGACAGTCGCGCTCGGCATCGGCATCACCTTCGACGCCAACCGGATGGGCGCGGTCGCGACCGTCGTGAACTGGGCCCGGCAGGACTCCTCGCTCGCCTACATCGTAGTCGTCGATTCGGCCGGCATGCCGTTCGCCGGGATGAACCCGGCGCGGCTCGCGGTGGATCGCACCAACGCCGCGCAACGGTTGAACCGGGTGGTCGAGCACGGCGACATCCTCGAAACGGCTGTCCCGATCCATTTCCAGGATCGTACCTGGGGCACGCTGTTCCTGGGCATGTCGATGGCGGAAATGCGGCACGAGATCGCGTTCGTCCGGCTGGTCGCGCTGTTCGTCAGCCTGACCGCGTTCGCGCTCGGCACCGCGGTCGCCCTGCTGCTCGCCGACCGCATCACGCGAGAGCTCGAGTCGGCGCGCGACAACGCGCTCGCCGCGGCGCAGGCCAAGTCCGAGTTCCTCGCGGCCATGAGCCACGAGATCCGCACGCCCATGAACGGCATCCTCGGCATGCTCGAATTGCTCGGAACCACCGGCCTGAACGGCCGCCAGCGCGAGTATATCGGGACCGCGTCCAGCTCCGGGCGCGCCTTGCTGACGGTCATCGACGACATCCTCGACTTCACCAAGATCGAGGCCGGCAAGCTGGAGGTCGAGCACACCGTTTTCGACCTTCGCGCCGTCGTGGACGACGTGGTCACGTTGCTCGCCCGCCGCGCCAGCGCGAAGGACGTCGCGCTGCACTGCATCGTGCAGCGCGACGTGCCGCGCTCGCTCGTGGGCGACCCCGTCCGTATCCGCCAGATCCTGCTCAACCTGGGTGGGAACGCGGTCAAGTTCACACCCGCGGGCACGATCACGTTCCGGGTCGAGATCAAGCGGCTCACGGAGAGCGGCGCCGTCATCCGCTTCCGTGTGACCGACACCGGAATCGGCATCTCCGCCGATACCCAGACCCGGCTCTTCCAGCCGTTCACGCAGGCCGATACGTCCACGACCCGCCAGTTCGGAGGGACCGGGCTCGGCCTCTCCATCTGCCGGCGCCTCGTGAACCTGATGGGTGGGCACATCGGTGTGCGCAGCGCTGCGGGCCAGGGCAGCGAGTTCTGGTTCACGGCGCCGGCCGAGATTGCGGCGGCCCCCGATGATGCGCCGCCCGCGGTCGCCGGACGACGAGTCCTGATCGTGGAAAGCGAAGATCCGACGCGGGAGGCCGTCGCGGAGTACCTCGGAGCGTGGGGCGGACAGCCCTCCGCGGTGCCAACGGTGGAAGATGCGCTCGCCACGATCGCGGGAGCCGGCGCCGGTGGCACGCCGTTCGAGCTCATCCTTCTCGGGGTCGACTTCCTGGACCGCGCCGACGAGGTGCTCGACATGCTTGCGGCAGCGAGGTCGGACGCCGCGATCATCCCGCTCGCCTCGAGATCCGACGAGTCCTCCGACGATGTCTCCGGGCGCCGCTTCTTCCGGCCGCTCGGCTACGCGGGCCTCCGCAGGCTGGTCGCCGACTTCCAGCCGGCGTCGGACACGGAATCGGGAGTCGTAGACGCAGCCCGCGTGGGTGCGGAGCTCGAGGCGGCCACACAGGTCTCGGCGAGCGAGCTGTGCGGCGCGCGGATCCTGCTCGTCGAGGACAACCCGGTGAACCAGATGGTGGTCGCGGCGATGCTCGAGCATCTCGGCGCCGAGCCCACCCTGGCGCCGGATGGGCGGGACGCGCTACCCCGGCTCGCCGAGAAGCGCTTCGACGCCGTGCTCATGGACTGCCACATGCCCGGCCTCGATGGGTTCGGCGCAACCGCTCGGATCCGGCACGCCGAGTCCGCCGCGGGCAGCGGGCGCATTCCCATCATCGCGCTCACCGCCTCCGCCCTGCTGGGAGAGCGCGAGCGCTGTCTCGCCGCCGGCATGGATGACTACCTGACCAAACCCGTCTCGCTCGAGGCCCTCGTCGTCTGCCTGCGCCAGTGGGTGGGCCGGGCCGCGTCGGGGCCGGCCGCCGCGACGCCGCACGGACGGCGGGTCAGGCCGCCCACCGGAGACGACGCGGCCGCCGGGGCGCCCCATGGCTACAACGGATTCACGCACCCGACGCTCGACGGCGCCGCGCTCACGAGCATTCGCGCCCTGCGGTCGGTCGATGGGCGAAACCCGCTCGAGCTCGTCGTCGGTCAGTTCCTGGCGTCGTCGCCCGCCCTGCTCGCCGGCCTGCGCGATGCGGGCGCCGCCCGGGACATGGAAGCGATCCGGGCGAGCGCCCATTCGCTCAAGTCGAGCAGCGCGATGGTCGGGGCGCGTCGGCTGGCGGAAATCCTGAGAGAGACGGAACGGGCGGCGCTGGATAGCGCCACGGAGCGTTGCGACGCGCTGATCGGTCTTGCGCAGGGCGAGTACGAAGCGGTCGTTCTGGCCCTCGTTGCCCTAACCCCGGAGGAAGCGAATGTCGCCTGAGGCAGGACGCCGCGATCGGCCGCTCGTCCTCTGCGTGGATGATGACCCGACGGCCCGCATGATCGCCCGGCTCGCGTTGCTATCGGCCGGGTGCGACGTCATCGAGGTATCTTCGGGCCGCGAGGCGCTCGCCGCCTTTCATGAGAGCCGGCCCGATCTGATCCTGCTCGATGTGCACATGGCGGACACCACCGGGTTCGCCGTCTGCTCCGCGATCCGCGCCGAACCGCACGGCGCCGATGTGCCCATCGTCATCCTCACGGGCGACGAGGGGCCCGACACGATCCGGCGCGCATACGACGCTGGCGCCACCGACTTCGAGGGCAAGAACGTCCCCGCGACCGTGCTCAGCCAGCGGGCGCAGTTCCTGCTGCGGGCGCGGAGTACGGTCGAGGCCCTGCACGAGAGCGAGCGTCGGCTCGAGGCCGCGCAGCGCATCGCGCGCGTCGGCAGCTGGGAGTGGGACCCGCGTTCCGACCGGCACAACTGGTCACCGATGACGCGCGAGCTGCTCGGCCACCCGCGCTTCCCGCGCCCCATCACGCACGCCGACTTCCTCGCCGCCGTCCGGGAGGAGGACCGGTCGGGCGTCGAGCACGTGATGAACTCGGCGCGCGTCGCGCCCGACGGACCGATCGACTTCCGCACTCGGCACGCCGACGGAACCGAGCTGATCCTCCAGCTTCGGGCAGAGCCGTTCGCCGACGTCTCGGGCGCGCGCATCGGCGTTGCCGGCACCATCCAGGACGTCACCGGCATCCGCCAAGCCGCGCACCGAATCCGCCAGCTGGCCTACTTCGATCCGGTCACCGGCCTGCCCAACCGGACGCTCTTCCTCGAACGGTTGCGCGCCGCCATCGCCGATGCGCGCCGGCGCGACACTCATCTCGGCGTCGTACTGCTCGACCTCGACGACTTCAAGACTGCGAACGACACGCTCGGCCACGCCGTCGGCGACCGCCTGCTCAAGGCCGTGGCGAACCGGCTCCGCAACGCCGTACGCGCCACCGACGTCGTCTCCCGCGTTGATGGCACCGACCTCGAGGACTTCGCGCTCGGCCGCCTCGCAGGCGACGAGTTCGTCGTCCTGCTCGCCGACGTCCGCCGCGACGAGGGTGCCGGGCTCGCCACCGCACGCCTGCTCAATTCCCTCGAGAGCCCGTTCGACATCGACGGCCGCGAGGTGTTCCTGTCCGCCAGCGCCGGCATCGCCATGTATCCGCGCGACGCGCTCGAGGCCGGGACCCTGCTGACCCACGCCGACACCGCGATGTACGCGGCCAAGGCGACCGGCCGTAGCGCGCTCCGCTTCTTCAACCTGGCGCTCAACGAGATGGCCACGGAGCGGCTGCACCTGGAGGGCGGGCTCCGGCGAGCGATCGACCGCCTCGAGTTCCACCTGCACTTCCAGCCGATCGTGAACGCCCCCACGGGCGAGGTGGCGGGCGCCGAGTGCCTGATCCGCTGGCTGCACCCCGAGCTGGGCCTGATCCTACCCTCGCGGTTCCTGCCCGTCGCCGAAGAGAGCGGGCTCATCACGCCGCTCACCGAGTGGGTCGTGCGCGCCGCCTGCGCCCAGCATCGGGAGTGGGCCGCGCTCGGCTGCGTCGTGCCGCTTTCCTTCAACGTGAGCAGCCACGACTTCCAGTCCGACGGCTTCGCGGACCGGATCTGCCGGATCGTCGCGGATTCCGGCGCCGAGCCGGGCCTGCTGACGGTCGAGATCACGGAAAGCGTGCTGCTGCGCGATTCCGACACCATGCGCGAGAACGTGAAGCGGCTGCGCGCGTTCGGTCTCTGCTTCGCGATCGACGACTTCGGGACCGGCTACTCCTCGCTCGGCTACCTGCGCCGATTCCCCATCGATCAGATCAAGATCGACCGCTCCTTCGTGCGCGACCTCGACAACGACCCGGCCGCCGCCGCCATTGCGGAAGCGGTCGCGCTCATCTCCGGGCGCGTCGGGATCAAGACGGTCGCGGAAGGTGTGGAGACCGAGCGCCAGCGCGACATCCTGACCGCGCTCTCCTTCGAACGGATGCAGGGATTCCTCTTCGCCCGGGCCATGCCCGCTAACGAGTTCCTGGAGTACTTCCAGGCCTCGCTCTTGCCAACGGAAATGGGCGCAGCCGGCTGAAGCGGGCCGGCCGGGGGGAGAAACCGGGTGGGAGCGAGCGGCCCGAGGCCGCCCGTCGTCAGTGGATCAGCGAGTCGGGCCGGCCGAACAAGCGCACGGCGTCGCCATCACGCTCGTCGCGCAGCTCGCCCCGTTGCAGGATCCGGCGGGCCACCGCCTCCGCGACTTCCGGCCGGTTGTGGCCACCCGCCGCGATCCACTCGCGTACCGCTTCCAGATGCTCAGGCAATTGCGTCGTATTCCCGGAAGGCGAGCCGGTATCCCGCTCGCTCGCTCGGTTGCTCTTCGGCGACCCGTTCGGCGCTCCGCCGCGCGGTCCTTTCTTTTTCTGCCCCATTGATTCATCCAGGGGTTGAGGCCGGCGGTCCGGCCGGACCGGGAAGGTCGGCTCCCTGAAAGTATCGGCGTGGCTGGAGGGAATGTGTAGGATGCGGCGGGGGCCCGGCGGGGGCCGGGCCGTCATGACGAGCGGCGCAACCGGTCCGTCGAACCGTCCGGTTGCGGCGTCAGTGGCCGTTTGCTTTCGATTGCCCGTTGGTGCGCTTTCCGTTGGCTATGGAGCCGGCACTCCCGGCTTCCTCTTCCTTGCCTTCGAGCCGGGCCTCGTTCCGCGCCAGCACCTCCTCGCGGACGATTCCCACCTGCGACGGCGCCTCGATCCCGAGGCGGACGCAGCGCTGGCCCGACGCGAGCACCACGATCCGGATACCGCCGTCGATCACGATGGCGTCGCCGGGTCGGCGGCTGAGGATCAGCATATCACCCCGTCTTCCTGAGCTCGTTCGTTTCCGGCTCCGCTTCCGGTGCCGGCGCATCCGTTCCTTTGGTTCCGTCAGTTTCGGTCAATGGCGCCAGGACCTTACCGCGAAGCGCCTGGTAGAGCCCGCGGGTCGTCGTCGCGACCGCTTCCATCCAGCGGGGCGTCGTCTCCAGCGACCGCCACCAGCGGAGCCCGAGACCGAGACCCGCCGCGACCGATACCAGCACGATCAGGCGCAACCAGCCGTACCCCTTCGGCTCGGGTGGCGGCGGCGGCGAGGCGCTCGCGAGGTGCGGCCCGTCGCCGATGATCGGCAGCGCCTGCGCCTGCTCCCTGGCGTCGTGCGCGGCCGTCGCCTCGTCCTCGATCCAGACGAGGATCCCCTCCTCGGCGGGCTTCGTGCCGTACGACGTCAACTCCTTCACGTCGATCGCGATGCGGACGTCGCTGCCCGACTCCTCGACCGATACCGCCAGAACGCCTTCGCCCTTGCGCGGACGTGCGTTGATCCCGATGCGGGCACCTTCGAGCGTCAGATACAGGCGCCACCGCGATCCGACACGGAACGGTTCGCTGAGCCGGGGTCGCACCGGCCCGGACACGGGGACGAGCACAATCGTGCGCCCGTCCACGCGGCGTGAGACTACACGACCGACCGTGGCCCATTCCCTGGCCGGTACGGTCGCTGGTTCCAGGCGTGCGCCCCGCAATCCTCCGGGGTTGGAAAAGAGGGCCGCGCCGGCCAGCGCGAGGAGAACCCCGCGCCGCGGCGGCCAACGCATCAGCACACGCCCGGTTCGCGCAGTCGGGACATCCGCGAGCGCAGCGTGAGCAGCGCCTTCGAGCGGATCTGCGAGACCCGCGATTCGGTCAGACCGAGCACTTTCGCGATCTCGTGCAGCTTCAGTTCCTCGAAGTAGTAGAGGCTGAGGACGATGCGCTCGCGCTCCTTCAGGCGAAGGATCTCGTCACGGAGCACGTTGACCTCCTCGCGATGGTTGATGTCATCCTCGGTCAGATGACCGGCCGTGCCCTCGATCAGGTCGGCCGGCATCGCGGTCCGGCCCGAACCCGTGTGGATCGGCTGGTCCAGCGATACCTGGATCGCCTCGTTCGTGTGCGCACGCCAACGCCACAGCGTCTCGATGTCGATTTCCAGGTGCCGCGCCACCTCGCGGTCCGCCGGACGACGGTCCAGCGAGCCCGACAGCGATTCCTCCGCTCCCGCGATCTGCCGCTGCTTCCGACGGATCGACCGTGGCACCGTGTCCGATCGCCGCAGATCGTCCAGGATCGCGCCGCGGATGCGCGGCGCCGCGTACGTGCTGAACGCGAGCCCGCGCGCTCGGTCGAAGCTGTCGATCGCGTTGATCAGACCCATGCTGCCAGCGCTCACCAGATCGTCCAGCTCCACCTCGACCGTCAGCGTGCGAAGCACCTGCCGCGCAACGTGGTGAACCAGGGGAAGGTGTCGGGCGAGCAACCGCTGGCGCGCATCCTCGTCGCCGCGGACCTGGTATGCCTCCCAAATCGCCTGCTGCTCCATCGCATCCGTCCTCGATTGGGGTCGACTTTCGGCCCGTGGCCTCGCTTGGCTCCGTGACCCGCGGGTGGCCACACCGTTGACGGCAGTGAGAGCCCACTGCCCGGCAGCTTCCTGACGCCTCATTTCGCGCTCCTTCGCGTTGTCACGTCTCGTTCTGTGCGGTGGAATGAAACGATCCGACGGAAGGCACCGAGGGGCAGAAGCCATACCCGTTGCGGCGGGACCGCGCTGGATGGCCCGAGCTGTCCAACTAAATAGCTCTAAGACAATGCTTTATGATCACGCCCACGCGTGCTGGAACTCGCGCAACGTTTCATTGAGGCGGGGAAGCGACAGAAATATAAATGCGCAGGAATGCGGAAAAATGTTCGCAGTCCCCACCGCATGTGCCACCGCGGCAGGAGCACAAGCCTGGCGGCGGCCAAGCCGCCGGGCGGAACCGCTCCGTTCAGCGGCGGACGAGCGCCTGGATCTCGGCGGGCAGCTCGAACACGGCGGGATCGATCGGTTCGAAGCGGACCGAGTTCACGGTCATGACGAATTCCTGGCCCATGACCTTCTGCACCGTGCGGGTGGGCAGTCGGACGCCATCGAACGCCTTGTAATCGCTGAACAGAACCGTGGCGTCGACGGTGCCCATGACGGTCTCGGTGCGGAGTTCGGTCGAGAGCAGGAGTCCGGAATCGACGGCGTAGCAGTCGTAGGTCTCACGGCCGGATTTCCAGACGATGCGGACGCGGTAGCAGGTCTGGC
Organism: uncultured Gemmatimonadales bacterium; assembly: GCA_963786235.1. Taxonomy (GTDB): domain Bacteria; phylum Gemmatimonadota; class Gemmatimonadetes; order Longimicrobiales; family RSA9; genus CAWAYJ01. Next base: position 136,842 of record CAWAYJ010000002.1, on the reverse strand, counting down.
CGTCGACGTCCTTCCGTTCGACCGTCTCCATCGACGTGATGAGGTTGTCGTCGCGGAGCGTAGCGCGGAAGTCGGCGTCGTCGCGGACCTGTTCCAGCTCCTGGCCGCTGAGCACACGCGGGCCCTCGAGCGGATTGAGCGACCAGCCGACGGTGCCGTCGAAGCCGGAACGCATCTCGCCGATGCCGGGCAACGTCATGCGCAGGACGAGGTGGTCGGGTCGGGCGTGCGAGACCACCATCGGTCCGCTGGTTCCCATGGCCGGGAGCGAGAACGTGCCCTCGGTGACCATGCCCTGCTTCTCGCGCAGCGCGGCGCCACCCATGGCATCGACGTACTTGCGCACGATGCTGGCGGCATCGGGAAGCGACTGCGCCGCGATGGGACCGGTCTGCAAGGGGCTCAGGATGGCGACGCCGACGACTGCGAGGATCCAGGAATTGCTTCGATTGCGACGAATCATGCGTCCCTCTCCGCGGTGGCCGCCGATCCGTCGGCGCGCCCCGCCTTCCCGGGTTGTTGTCATGGGTTGTTGCCGTCCGGCCGCGAGCGGATCCAGCGCAGCGCGGCCTCGAGCGGCGCGTCGGTGCCGGCCAGCAGGTCGGCCCGGCGCAGCGGCTCTTCGTCATCGGGGCGGATGCCCCGCCCCTCGATCCGGATCCCGCCGGGCATGGTGAAGTCGGCGACGACGTGCATGAGCACGTCGCCGTTGGGGAGGCGGAGCGTGGTGGCGGGCAGCGCCTGTCCCGCGCTGTTCACACCGAAAATGCGGGCGCGGCCGAGCGCCTGCATCCCGCCCGCGAAGATCTCCGACGTGCTGACACTCAGCAGGTCGATCAGAATCGCAACGGGCCCGGCGAACGGCTGAACCGGCTCGGCGCGCGTGTTCACCCGCCGCGGGTTGGCCACGAAGTTCAGCTCCGTACCGCGCGAGCGCATCGTGCCGAGCGCGACCGGCTCGTTGAAGAAGTGGCCGGACACGCCCATCACCATGCCCGCCACACCGCCGGGATTGCCGCGCAGGTCGAGCACGATGCCGCGGCAGTCGCGGAGCGAGTCGAGCGCGGCGTCGAACGGCCGCGAGAGCGGCACCATCCAGACGTTGAAGCGGATCACGCCGACGCAGCCCGGCGCCGCCCCGATGCGGCGGCTGTCCAGCGTCGCATAGAACGTCGGCAAATTGCCGAACGTCACTGGCACCCCCGGCCGGGACCGACGGACCAGGAGGAACGGTCGCGCCTCCCCGTTCCCGTCCTCCAGCCCGAGACGAACGCGGCTTCCGACCGGGCCATCGAGCCGGTTGTTCGTCCGGAACAGCATCTGCGTGAGCGCGTTCCGGCGCGCTACCTCCCCGTCCACCGCCTCGACCGCACGGAGCGCCGGATCCGGCCGGAAGTCGTCGATCGAGGTCACCAACCAGCCGGGCCGGATTCCCGCTTCGGCCGCCGGACCCTCCGGATCGACCCGCCAGACCGCGAGCCGGCCTTCCACGTCCCTGAGCTCCATCCCGAGGTCGCCGTCGAGCGCCGAGTCGTCACGATCCTTGCCCGGCTCGAACGCGCGCGCCGCCTCGCCCGGAATCAGGCCGTAGTGCGACTCGCCCAGGCGCGACAGCATCTCCCGCAGCACGTCACGAAGCTGGTCAAGCGTCTCGGCGGCCGCCGCGCGCGGGCGCAGTTCCGTGCGCACCGCGTTCCAGTCCAGCCCGTTGAACGTGGTGTCGTAGTGCGTGTCGCGGATGCGCGTCCACGCGCTGTCGAACGTCGCCAGCGCCAGTGTCTGCGGATACCGGCCCGCGGCCGCCGCCTGCGCCTGCGCCTGCGCCTGCGAGGGCATGGGCGTCACGACGGGCATCAGGAACGCGACGATCACCGCGATCCGTTTCCCGAACACGTTGCTTCGATTCGGTTTCACGCTCCTAGCTTCGACCTTTCGCGAACGGCTCATGAACGGTTCCGCGTGGGCGCGCCGCGGGCGCGGTCGTGCGGCCAGCCGCGCGGGACGTGGCGATTCCGGGCTGCGGCGGCCACAACGGTTCGTGACCCCGACGGCGAGCGGGAAGAGGGCCGGCCTTTGCGAGGACATGATTCGTTCCCCTCCGTGCGTCGCAGGTCCGGGTTCCGCAGGTCGGACACGGAACGGGACGCGGTGGTTCCGTGCGCGGGAGGCGGGCGGCGCGGCAGCCACTCCGGGCAGCCGCTCCGGGCGGAGGCCCCGGATCCAACTCCCGCGGGCGGAGATCGGCCGCTAAGTTAGGAAATTTCGGGCCTGTGCCGGTGGAGCGACGGCCCCTTTTCCCGGGAACGTGGACGATGAAACGAACGAACGGGCTGCTTCCGGTGCTTCTGGCCCTGGCCGCAGCGACGGCTCCCGCGCCGGTCCTCGGCCAGCAGAGCGAGCGGCTGGCGCTGGACCCGGCCGTCACGACCGGCACGCTGTCGAACGGGCTCCGCTACTACGTGCGGCCGAACGCGCGCCCGGAGAAGCGGGCCGAGCTGATGCTGGCGGTCAACGTGGGCTCGATCCTGGAAGCGGACGACCAGCGCGGGCTCGCCCACTTCGTCGAGCACATGGCGTTCAACGGGACGGCCAGCTTCGAGAAGCAGGCGCTCGTCGACTGGCTCGAGTCGATCGGCATGCAGTTCGGCGCCGATGTCAACGCGTACACCGGCTTCGACGAGACCGTGTTCACGCTCACCGTGCCCACCGACACGGGTACGGCGCTGGAAACGGGGATCCAGGTCCTCGAGGAGTGGGCGCATCGGGTGAGCTTCGACTCGACCGAGATCGAGAAGGAGCGCGGCGTCGTCATCGAGGAATGGCGGCTCGGACAGGGCGCCGCCGCGCGCATGCGCGACAAGGTGTTCCCCGTCCTCCTCGCCGGCTCCCACTACGCGGACCGCCTGCCCATCGGTTCCCTCGAGTCGCTCCAGACCTTCGATCCGGCCGCGCTCCGCCGCTTCTACCACGACTGGTATCGGCCCGACCTCATGGCTGTCATCGCCGTCGGCGACTTCGACGCCGCAAGGGTCGAGGCGATGATCAAGGAACGCTTCGAACGCATCTCCATGCCCGCGAACGCGGCGCCGCGGCCCGAGTACCCGGTCCCCGACCACGACGACACCCGCGTCGTCATCGCCACCGATCCGGAGGCCACCGGCACCAGCGTCGAGGTCTACGACAAGCAACCGGCCCGCGAGGAGGGAACGGTCGCAGCGTACCGGTACTCGCTGGCCGCCCGCCTCTACAACGCCATGCTCAACGCGCGGCTCGGCGAGATCGCGCGGCGCGCCGACCCGCCCTTTCTGAGCGCCGGCTCCGGATTCGGCGCTCTGCTCCGCACCAAGTCCGCGTACGTGGTGAGCGGCAACGTCCGGGATGGCGAGGTGATCCGCGGGCTGGATGCCATCATGACCGAGGCGGAGCGCGCCGGCCGGCACGGCTTCACCCAGACCGAGCTGCAGCGGCAGAAGTCGAACATCCAGCGCGCCTACCAGGTCGCGCTCGCCGAACGGGACAAGACCGAGTCGACGGCGTACGCCAACGAGTACCTCCGCAACTTCCTGGAGGGCGAGTCCTCGCCCGGTATCGATGCCGAGTACGCACTGCTCGGCCGCCTGCTGCCCGACATCGGGCTCGACGAGGTCGAGGCGCTGTCGGCCGAGTGGATGAGCGACTCCAACCGCGTCGTCGTCGTGCAGGCGCCCGCGAAGGACAGCGCGAGCACGCCGGGTCGCGACCAGATCCTGGCGACGTTTGCCGCGGTCAAAGCGCGCGACCTCGCTCCCTACGAGGACCTCGTCGCCAGCTCACCGCTCGTGAAGTCACCGCCCACGCCCGGAACCGTCGTATCCGAAAGCCGCGACGACCGGCTCGGTACGTACGACTGGCGGCTCTCGAACGGCGTGCGCGTCGTGCTCCGGCCGACCGACTTCAAGAACGACGAGGTACTGGTCCGCGGCTTCAGCCCGGGCGGCCTCTCGCTCGTGAACGACGACGACTACATGTCCGGCCAGTTCGCCACGCTGCTCGTCGCGTCGAGCGGGCTCGGCGACCTGGACGCGACACAGTTGCAGAAGACGCTCGCCGGCAAGGCGATCCAGGTCTCCCCCTCACTGTCCGATCTCACCGAGGGCATCAGCGCGTCCGCCTCGCCCGCCGACCTCGAGACGATGTTCCAGCTCATCTACCTCGACTTCACCGCACCGCGAAGCGACTCCGCCGCCTTCGCGTCGCTCATGAGCCGTCTGCACGGGTTCCTCCAGAACCAGTCGGCCAGCCCGGCCGCGGCGTTCCGCGACACGCTCTCCGTCACGCTCGCGCAGCACCACCCGCGCGCGCGGCCGATCAGCGAGGCGATCCTCGACGAGGTGCGGCAGGACCGCGCCCTCTCGATCTACCGCGACCGCTTCGCGGACGCGAGCGACTTCACCTTCGTGCTGGTAGGCGCGTTCCAGCCCGACTCCATACGCCCGCTCGTCCTGCGCTGGTTGGGCGGTCTGCCGGCGATCCGACGCAGCGAAACGTGGCGCGATCCCGGCATCGTGCCGCCGGCCGGCGTGGTCGAGAAGGTCGTGCACAAGGGCGTCGAGCCGCAGGCGCAGACCGCGCTCGTGTTCACGGGTGATCTCGACCACTACGACCCGACCACGGCGCACGAGCTCGCGTCGGCCGCGGCCGTTCTCGAGATCCGGCTGCGCGAGGTACTGCGCGAGGACCTGGGCGGGACGTACGACGTGAGTGTGGGACAGAGCATCAACCGGTTCCCGGAACCGCGCTGGGCCGTGACCATCGCGTTCGGCGCCGACCCCGCGCGCATCGACTCGCTGACCGACGTCGTGTTTACCGAGATCGGAAAGATCGCGGCCGACGGACCCGATGCCGCGACCCTCGAGAAGGTCCAGGAGACGCAACGCCGTGACCACGAGACGGCGCTGCGCGAGAACGGATACTGGCTCGGCCAGATCGCGGGCGCGCTGCTCCGCGGCGAACGGCCCGGCGCGTTCCTCGACTACGATGCGCTCGTCAACGCGCTGACACCCGAGTCCATTGCCGCGGCGACGCGCCTGTTCCTGAACCGCAACCGCTACGTCCGCGTTACGCTGCTCCCCGAAAACCACCAGGGCGATTCCCGATGAAACGGACTTCGTTGCTCCTCACTTGCTCGCTTCTCGCCGCGCCCGCGGCCGCCCAGACCCGGACGGCGACGCCGCTCGTGCTGCAACTGCCGTCCTCCACCCGCGCGGCCGGCATGGGAAACGCGTTCCCGCTCGCGTCCGGCGACGCCGATGTCCTCTTCTACCAACCCGCGCAGATCGCCAGCGCGCGCGGCTTCGCCGCCTCCTTCGCGACCTACGGCACTTCCTCCATGATATTCTCGATCGCCGCCGCTTCCGAGTGGTGGAAGGGCGGCGTCGGCTTCGGCCTGCAGGCCACCAGCTACGGCGCGGACTCCTACGATGACGGCGCCTACCGCCGGGGCGAACCGGGGCTCGTCGACGAGGGGGCAATCGCGACTTCCGAGGTCGTCGGCTCGGCGGGCTACGCGCGCTCCCTGTTCGGATTCCGGGTCGGGCTCGCGGGCAAGGTGGCCGAGACACGCGTCGATGGCGAGCGCGACGTTACCGCCGCCGGCGACGTCGGCATCGCCCGCAACGTCGGCGTGGTCACGCTCGCCCTCTCCGCGCGCAACCTCGGCCGCGATCCCGCACTCGACTCGCTCGACGCCCGCCTGCCCCGGACCTTCAGCCTGGCCGCCGCGACCCGCAGCAGGGCTGTCGGACCGCTCGACGTCTCGCTCGCCGCGGCCGCCTCCCGCTGGGAGGACGGGACCTTCGTGCCCGAGGGCGGGGCCGAGATCGCCTACTGGCCGATCCCCGGACGCACCTTCATCGCGCGCATCGGCGGACGCTACATCGAGGACTCCGACATGGGCGCGCTTACGCTCGGCGCCGGGTTCGTCGGGGACCGGATCTCCATCGACTATGCGTTCGCGGAGGTTCGGGGCGAGGCGGTGCACAGGGTAGGGGTGCGGATGAGGTGAGGACGGATACGGATACGGATTCGGGGAGCGGGGGCGGAGGCGGAGGCGTTTGCGGGCGCGTTTGCGGGAGCGGCGGGAGCGGGAGCGGCGGGAGCGGGAGCGGCGGGAGCGGGAGCGGCGGGAGCGGGTCCTTGCGGCCCGTCAGCGGGCCGCAAGGAAGGCGGGGTTCATCACGGCGAAGCCGATGTCGTCGATGACGACGGTGCCGGCGGTGGCTCGGTCGAACACGAAACGGACTTCTGTCAGGGCGTCGAGGTCGAGGGCGGGTGCGGCGCCGGCGAAATCCGAGAGCGGCAGCACGAAGGTCTGCAGCACCAGCTCGGACTGCGCGCCGAACCGTGAACGCTCCTGGTCGCGACGCCGCGAGATGTACGCTTCAAGCGGACGCCGGATCACGCCGTAACGGCTGAGCGGAAGGCGGGCGGTGTGGCCTTCCGCGTCGACCAGCTCGATGCTCAGGTCGATGGGCGGCTTCTTCTCGTCTTCGTTCTTCTTCGGCGCGGGGCGGCGGGCCGGCCGCGCGTGCGTCGAGTCGGCGGTCGTCGAGTCGCGCGGCGCGGCGCGCGGGCTCGGCATCGCATCAGTCGGCATGAGCAGGAACTGTAGCTCGCCACCCGACGACAGACCCCACTCCCGCGAGAGCGCCAGCGGCAGGTCCACCGTGTACACGGCGGGCGGCCCCATGCGCGTCGTATCCTCTCCCGCGAGCCGGTTGTTCCAGCCCACCGTCAGCGCGTTGTTGTACTGCGAACTGCCCTCCGCCGGCGAGTTCGCCGTGCGCAGCTGCAGACGACTCTCCTTCCACGTCGCCAGGCTGTCGCCGCGCAGCGTCACGCCCGCTTCCGTCCCCGTTGTCACGTCGATGTCTTCCTCGAACGTCGCGACCGGACGGAAGCTGCTCTCCTCGAACCGCGTCGTGTACATCGTCTTCGGCAACCAGTCCGACGCCACACGGTAGTCGCGGAAGAACGGCAGGTAGCGGTCGTCGCCCCGGAGCGATGCATCCAGGAACGCGCTGATGTACACCTTCGCGATCTGGCGCTGCTCCTCACCCGGCATCAGCGTGCGCAGATCCAGCGTCCGGCCGCTCCGCGTTCCGTTGTCCTTCGGACCCCACACCGTGTTCCACTGGCCGTGGTTCGCGCGGTACACGAACACCGCCGCCTTGAAGTGCGGCGCGCCATCCGTGAACTGCACGCGCTGGTACTGCCGGATCCCCATGAAGCTCGACACGTCGCCGTCGTGCGAACCGTGGAACACCAGGTAGTTCACGTTCTCCACCGGCACCAGCCGGTTCGTCGGCTGGTATTGACCGTCCACCGGCGCAATCGCGATCACCGCCTTGATGCCGAACCCGAAATCGAACTTCAGGCTCGCGTTGTCAGGGTAGTGCGTCAGCGTGTTGAACGCCGCCGCATGGCCCACCGCTTCCCCGCCCCGCGAATGACCGATCACCGCGACGCGGTTCAGGTCCACTTTCCCGTAGAACGGGTTCCCTTCCGTCTCGTTGAACCGCCGCCACTCCACCATGTGGCGCAGGAAGAACCAGCCACGCGCGTCGTTCTCGTTCCGGATCCCCCCGTTGATGAAGTTCATGTCCAGCGACACCGTGATGTAGCCGCGACTCGCCAGCAGCTCGCCCAGGTACGCGTACCCCGGGTCCGAGTAGTCCTTCATGTCGTGATTGCCGTGCGCGATCAGCACCAGCGGGAACGGACCCTCGCCCTCCGGATACCACACCCGGCCGTTCAGCGGCATCCCCTTCGGCGTGAACCCCCAGTACGCGTTCCGGCTCTTCGCCGACGAGCCCAGGTCCACCAGCTTCGACGCATCCACCGAATCCGTTCGGAACGCCACCGAGTCCCGGTACTCCACCCGGTTCTTGTCCGTGCCGCTCCCATAGTAGAGGTGCCGGAAGGCGTATGGGCCGGGAATGGACGGGTCCGGCGCATCGATCGTCTGACGCGTCAGCACCACGCCCGCGTCGTTCTCCGCCAGCTTCATCGGCGGGTAGCAGGAAGGAACCAGCAGGACCGGCAAATACGGGAGGACTTTCCGCAGACTCGACATCGTTCTTCCTCGGGCACGCGTGGAGCGGGACCGCCCATAATGCCGCAATCCCGCCACTCCGGCAACGCAGACAGCCTCCCTTCCCGATCCGGCCTGACGCGCAGCCTCCGCTCACCCGCTCACCCCCACCCTCGCCACCGCCACAACCACCATTCTCCACTCGAACCATCCGCCCAACCACCACCTGGCCTTCCACACCCTCGCCAACACCAGCACCACGATTCGCCCCCATCGGACCGGCCGGCCGGCCCCGCACGCCCACGCATTCCGGATTGTCGATATTATATCTTGGATGTATATTGGACATATGATAGACAAACCGACCGGACGGCTGGCACTGCTGACGGGTGCGACCGGGTATGTCGGGGGCCGGTTGCTGCCGCGGCTCCTGGATGCCGGGTACCGGGTGCGGTGCCTGGTACGTGACGCGTCACGGCTGACGCGACGGTACGCGGAGCGGGTGGAACTGGTGGAAGGCGATGCGGCGGACGCGGAGATTCTGGTCCGAGCGCTGAAGGGCGTGGACGTCGCCTGGTACCTGCTGCACGGGATGGGGGCCGGCGGGGACTGGCGCGACGGGGACCGGCGGGTGGCGGAGGGGTTCGGCGCGGCGGCGAAGGCGGCGGGAACGTCGCGGATCGTGTACCTGGGAGGTCTCGGATCGGGTACGGAGCTGTCGCCGCACCTGGCGAGCCGCCAGGAGGTGGGTCGGATCCTCCGTGCCTCGGGGGTGCCGACGGTGGAGTTGCGGGCATCGATCGTGATCGGTCCGGGCAGCCTGTCGTTCGAGCTTGTCCGGGATCTTGTGGAGCGGCTACCGGTGATGGTGACGCCCCGGTGGGTGCGTGTGGCGGCGCAGCCGATCGCGGTGGACGACGTGCTCGAGTACCTGCTGGAGGCGGCGGACGTGCCAGCGCCGGAGAGCCGCGTGTTCGAGATCGGCGGTCCGGAGCCGGTGTCGTACGGCATGCTGATGCGGGAGTACGCGAGGCAGCGGGGACTGCGCCGGTGGATGGTGCCGGTACCGGTGCTGACGCCGCGGCTGTCGGGGCTCTGGCTCGAGCTTGTGACACCGGTCCGGGCGGCGGTGGGCCGGGAGCTGCTCGAGGGTGTCCGGAACCCGACGGTGGTTACGGACTACGGCGCGCTCCGCGCGTTTGGCGTGCGTCCCGTGAGCGTGGCTGAGGCGATCCGGCGGGCGCTCGAGGCGTCGGAATCGACGCCGCCTTCGAGCGGTGGCGCGGCGGCGATTCCGGCGGGCTGGCTCGGCGATGTCCGCGAGCTCAGGGTGCGGTCGGCGCCGGAGCAGGCGTTCGAGCCGATCGCGCGGATCGGCGGTCCGACGGGCTGGTATTTCGGCAACGCACTGTGGCGGTTGCGGGGGTGGCTCGACCGGGCGGTGGGCGGACCGGGATTCCGGCGAGGGCGTCCCGCGGGCAGGGCGCTGAAGCCGGGGGACCACGTCGATTTCTGGAGGGTCGACGCCTTCGAGCCGGGGCGGTTGCTGCGGCTCGCGGCGGAGATGAAAGTGCCCGGCAGGGCCTGGCTCAGCTTCGAGGTCGTTCCGGCGGAGAACGGCTCCGTCGTCCGCCAGACCGCCCTCTTTCACCCGCGCGGCCTTCCCGGCTTCCTCTACTGGTGGGCGCTGCGGCCCGCGCACGAGATCGTGTTCCGGGGCATGCTTCGGGGCATCGGGCGGGCGATTCCGGCCGGAACCGGCGCCGCTTCCGCGAACCCGGCTTGCTGGCGGCCGCCGACCGGGCCCATCCAGCCGGAAGCTACGCGGGACCCGGACCGCGTGCCCCCCGGATAAACGCCAGTGCCGCTGCCGCCTGGGTGATGACCAGCCGTCCGCCGGCGTCCACCGGATCACTACGCGGGTGAGCACCGCGGCGGCGCGGTAGCTCGATGGCCCGCCCCGGTTGACCCGTCACGCCCCGGCCTTCCGCCCGCTCTCCGTCCGGACGAGCCGCAGGCAATCGGGACGCGCGTAGTGTCCGGTCACATCCAGGCTCATCCGACCCTCCCGGATCCGTGAGAGATCGATCTCCGCGGTCAGGATGGCGGGCTCGTCGAACACGGGCCCGGCGAGCACGGCGCCGTCCGGCCCGATGATCGCGCTCCCGCCCCGGAGCACGAGCGACGACGGCGAGGGGACGCGGGCGGGGTCGGGTTCGAGCCCGGGCGGGAGCGCCGACCCGCGCATGAGGGATCCGGCCGCGACCACGTAGCACTGCCCCTCGAACGCGTACTGCCGGCTCGCCACGAGGTTCATCTCCTTGACCGTCGGCCAGACCGCCACGTGCACATCCTCGCCGGACTCGTGCAGCGCCTGCCGGACGAGCGGCATCCAGTGCTCCCAGCACACCAGGCCGCCCACCCGCCCCACCACCGTCTCCACCGCCCGGACACCGGCCGCATCACCCGGCCCCCATACCAGGCGCTCCGTGTACGTCGGGACCAGCTTCCGGTGATGATTCAGCAGGCGACCGTCCGCCCCGAACGTCAGCAGTGCGTTGTACAGCGTCCCGTTCCCGGGGCCGGCATCGACCCGTTCCGTCACGCCCACCACCAGCGCCGCCCCCGCCTCCCGCGCGATCCCGCCCAGCCGTTCCGTCACCGGACCCGGAACCGCCACGCTCGACTCCGCCATCCGGGCGAACGCCGCCTTCACCGGACCGTGGTCCCACAACGCAGCATCCCGGCACACGTCCAGCCACGCCGGGTACCCCGGCAGCCACGTCTCCGGAAACACGATCAGACCCGCTCCCGACGACGACGCCTCGCCAGCCAGCTCCGCCGTGCGTTCCACCCCCATCTCGAGGTCCGCCGCTACCTCCGCCTGCACCACCGCAACGACCCGCTTCTTCGACACGCTGCATCCTCCGGGTTCTCGGGTGCGCGAAAGTAAGGGACCGGGGAGCGGGAGCGGAAGCGGAGAGGCCCGCACCTGCGTGCGGGCCCCGAAACACCCCCGCCTTCAAAGGAAACGACTACATGCCCGGCAGGATCACCGTGTCGATCACGTGGATCACGCCGTTCTTTGTCTCGATGTCCGTCGTCACCACCTGCGCATCATCCACGTACACCTTGCCGTCCACCACGCGGATCTTCACCGACTTGCCGTTCACCGTCTTCGCCGACGTCAGCTTCACCACGTCCTTCCCCAGCACCTCGCCCGACACCACGTGGTACGTCAGGATCGACGCCAGCTGCTCCTTGTCCTTCAGCAGCGACTCCACCGTGCCCGCCGGCAGCTTCGCGAACGCCGCGTCCGTCGGCGCGAACACCGTGAACGGACCTTCGCCCCGAAGAACTCCCTCCAGCCCCGCCGCCTGTACCGCCGCCACCAGCGTCTTGAACGATCCCGCCGCGATCGCCGTGTCGACGATGTCCTTCTCCCCGTTCATCCCCTGCGCCCGCACGCCCCCCGGCACCACCAGCATCGCCACCACCGCAAGCGTCCAGCCCAGTCCGCGTCCGCTCATCGTCACACCCTCCGTTGTCGAATCGAGTCCCCGTCCGCCGTCCCTCGGCGACCGTCTTGTCTAAGATTTGTCCATGACAATACCACAACACCCCCAGTCTGTCAATAGTATGTCCAGAACTGGAGATTGACGAACGCTGGACGGGTCCGTAGAATGTTGGACATGAACACGAAACGAGGGGTGGGCGCGCCGCGACACCCGATCCGGGTCGTCGCGCAGCGGACGGGACTGACGCCCGACGTGCTGCGGGCGTGGGAGAAGCGGTACGGCGTAGTGGAGCCGCACCGGACGGAGACGGGTCAGCGGCTGTACACGGACGCGGACGTGGAGCGGCTGCGGTTGCTTCGTCAGGTGACGGAAGCGGGGCGATCGATCGGCCGGGTGGCGGGTCTGACGGTTGCGGAGTTGGGGTCACTGGCGGAGGAGGACGAGTCGCACCGGGAGGCGGCGGATCGAGCGCGAGTGGCATCGGCGGGGGAGGATGCGGCGGAGCACGTGCGGAATGCGCTGGAGGCGGTAGCGGCGCTGGAGCCGGGCCGGCTGAACGCGTTGCTGATGCAGGCGGCGGTGCGCCTGGGGAGCGGCCCGTTCCTGGAGCGTGTGGCGGTGCCGCTGATGGGGGAGGTGGGGGAGCGGTGGCATCGTGGCGAGGTCGGGGTTGCCGCGGAGCACATGACGACGGCGGTGGTGGAGCGGGTGGTGGGGTGGCTGATGCGGCCGTGGTCGGAGGAGGGCGCGGGTCCGGTCGTGGTTGTGGGCACGCCGTCGGGTCAGCGTCACGAGCTCGGTGCAATGCTGGTGGCGGCACTGGCGGCGGAGCGGGGCTGGCGGGTGTTGTACCTGGGGGCGGACGTGCCGGCCGGTGAGATCGCGGCGGCGGCGGCATTGCGGCATGCCGGGCTGGTTGCACTGAGCGCGGTGTACCCGGCTGCGGATGCGGCGGTTGCGAAGGAGCTTCGGGAGCTGGGCGCGCTCCTCGGAGACGGGATCGGTCTGGTGGTCGGGGGTGCGGCGGCGGAAAGCTACGAGGCCGCGATCCGGGAGGCGGGCGGCGTGGTGCTGCCGGACCTGCGCTCTCTGCGTCCGGTCCTGGAAGGGTACGAGCGGAGTCCGGCGGCGATGAGCGGCATGGGCACCTGAGAGGTCGGGATTGGTGCGACGGAGCCCCGTCGGTCCACTGGTTGGGCCGGCGGGGCTTCGGCCATTGAGGAGCCGGGCCGTGACGAACCCCCACTTACCATCATCCGTTTCCCGACAGTTTGGCGGCGGCGAGACGCGCACGTTTGAATCGAGAGGGGCCGACGGGAAACGAACGCTGGGGGGCATGTTCATGACCAAGACGATCCTGGTCCCGCTGGACGGGTCGACGTTCGCGGAGCATGCGGTGCCGGTGGCGATGGCGCTGGCGCGCTCGGCGGGCGCCCGCCTGCACCTCGTCCAGGTGCACGAGGTGCCGGTGGTCCCGACATCGCCGGACCTGCTCGTGCCCTACGACGCGCAGTGGGATTCGGCGTTGCGCCAACAGGAGGAGGAGTACCTGCAGTCGGTCGCGAACCGGATCGCGGAACGCGCGGGCCTGCAGTCGCGGACGGAGCTGCTGAGCGGACCGGCGGAGATGGCGCTTGCGACGTACGCGCGCGAGATGGAAGTGGACCTGGTCGTGATGACGACACACGGCCGGAGCGGGCTCAGCCGGATGTGGCTGGGCAGTGTCGCGGACGGCGTGATCCGGCGGAGCCAGGTGCCGGTTCTGCTGCTGCGCCCGTCTCACGCCGAGCTGGATTACGACGAGGAGCTGCGGCCGGCGCACATCCTGTGTCCGCTCGACGGGTCGGAGCTCTCGCGCGGGATCCTTGACGCGGCGCTCTGGCTGGGCGGACTGTCGGGCGCACGCTACACGCTGCTCCGGGTGACGCTTCCGATCCCGCTGCTGCGGCCGCAATTCGTGGCACCGGAAGCGGGGCACGAGAACCGGGTGACGGAGGAGGAACAGGCGAGGGCGCGGGAAGAGCTGGAGCAGCTGGCGGCGCCGCTCCGCGCGCGCGGCCTGAACGTCGAGACGGCCGTCGTGAGCCACGGCGTGCCCGCGATCGCGATCCTGGATTACGCGGCGACGCACGCGGTCGACCTCATTGCGCTCGCGACGCACGGACGCGGTGGCTGGTCGCGGCTCGCGCTCGGTAGCGTGGCGGACAAGGTGCTGCGCGGTTCGCTGATCCCCGTCCTCGTGTACCGGCCGCCCGTTCCCGCCAATGCCGGGAACGGCGGCGACAACGGGCAGGGCTCGGGCTTGCGGTCCTGACCGGACCTGGTCCGGCCGAGGGGGCGGCGGTCGCGGTTGCGGGCGCCGCCTTCGTGTCTCAGGCCGGCCCGAACGCGATGAGCAACGAGCCGGCGACGATGGCGGTGAGGAACAGGACCGCGATGCGGGTGCCGAGGGAGCGTGGGCCAATGGCCAGGACGGCCGCGCCCTTGAACACGAGGTTGGCCATGCCCGCGACCAGGATGACACGCCAGCCGGTGCCGGGATCGATGCGATCGGCGCGCACGAGCTGCGCGGTCGAGAGCGTGATCGCGTCCATGTCCGTGAGCCCGGATATGCCCGCGACCGCGTACAGGCCGCCCGTGCCGAACCGTTCCTTCGCCGCCGAGACGGCGAAGAGAACGGCGCCGTACAGCAGCGCGAAGATGACGGCCGCCCGCAGGTCCGACTGCGGCTTGCGGTCCCCGCCGTCCGCGAGACCGTCGCGGGCCGACCGGTAGGCCAGCGCGGCCAGCCCGGCCATGACGACCAGCATGAGCGCGACGGGTGCGCCGAGCACGCCGAGATGCGCCGGAGCGACGAGCCCGATCTCGAAGAGCACCCGGACGAACACGACGGACGACGCGACCATGATCACGACGGCGGCGGCGGCGCCCTCCGACGGTGCCTCCCGCGCCCGGCGCGCGTACCCGACCGTTGCCGCCGTGCTCGAGATGAGGCCGCCCAGCGCCCCGCCGAGCAGCGTGCCGCGGCGCGCGCCGAACACCCTGTACGCGACGTAGCCGGCCAGGCTGATCCCGAAGATCAGCACGACCATCAGCCAGATCTGGAACGGATTCAGGATGTCGTAGGGCCCGTACGTGCGATCCGGCATGATGGGCAGGATCACGAGTGCGATCAGAACCAGCCGCATGCCGGCCCGGAACTCCGCTTCCCCGATGTGCTCGGCCAGGCGGTGCAACGGCCGCTTCCAGTGCAGCAGCAACGCGACCGTCCCGGTGAGCACGACCGCCGCTGCTCGATACGTCGTCGCCAACATCGCGCCGACCCCGAACATGACCAGCGCTGCCACCTCCGTCGTGAGCCCCGGATCGGCCTCGTCGCGACGCAGCTGGATCAGGTTGCCCACGATGAGAAACGCGACCACCGCGATCGCGGACGCCACCAGCACGCCTCCGCCGTACTCGCGCGCCAGCAGCGCCGCCACCGTACCGAGCACCGTGATCAGGGTGAACGTGCGCACGCCCGCGATCGCCGGGGCGGCACGTTCCCGCTCGATCCCGACCAGCAGACCGAGCCCGAGCGCGGTCGTGAGGGCCTGCACGACGGCAAAGTCCATGGGGTATGATTGCGGGGCGAACCCGCCGGCGCAAAGGGAGAGGGGATTCGGGGGGCGGGTGTGGAGGCGGAGGCGTTTGCGGGGGCGTTTGCGGGAGCGGCGGGTGCGGATGGAGGTGCGAATGGACGGGAAAGGTGGGGGGTGGCCGGAGGGAGTGACGCCGCTCGATCACACGGCGGACTTGGGGCTGGAGGTGCGGGCCCCTTCCCTGCCGGCGCTGTTCGAGCGTGCGGCCGCGGGCCTGCGTGCGGCCATCGAAGGAACGGAATGTGGGTCCGGTGCGGCGGATCCTCGAGTCTCGCGCGCGATCGAGCTCGTTGCCGATGACGTCGCCTCACTTCTCGTGGCGTGGCTTCGCGAGTTGCTGTACCTGCACCAGGTCGAGGGTCTGGCGGTTCGCGGAGTGCGGTTCGGGCGGTTTGACGAAACCGGTCTCGCGGGCACGCTCACGCTCGGACCGGCGGCCGTGCGGCCGCCGCGCGAGATCAAGGGTGTGACGTACCACGGCCTCGAGACGGCGAGGCGCGAGGGCGAATGGCGGGCTCGCGTGATCTTCGACGTATGAACGACGGCGGACGGCGTCAGCGAACCGGAGACGGCGGGAACGGATCAGGCGGGCGGCGGCCGGCGACGCAGGATCGATCCGACGCGTTCGTCGACGTTGGGGCGCGTGAGCATCACGAGCAGCGTTTCGCCGGTGCCGGCGAACGCAACGGCGATGGCGACGTAGAAGAACGGCGCGGCGGGCCCGTCGAACATCAACAGGTAGATGACGAACAGGTAGCCGACGAAACCGGCTGCCTTCGCCGAGTAGAGATGCAGGTCGGCGAGGCGATGGAAACGGATCCAGCCGACGAGAAGCGTGAAGAGCGCCAGCGCGACCCAGGCGAGAAGCACCGTCCCGTGATCGCGGTAGAAGTCGGGGCGCAGCATCACGAGCCAGATCGTGATCGAAGCGACCAGCACCATGTCGGCCACGGAGTCGAGCTGGCTGCCCCAGCGGCTGGTGCGGCCGAGCCGGCGCGCGAGGAAGCCGTCCAGAATGTCCGTGAAACCGGCGACCGCGACGAGGATGCCCAGCAGCGGCCGCTCCCCGATGAGGGCGAGCACCCAGAGCACGGGCGTGAGCACGAGCCGGGAGAGCGTGATGAAATCCGGCAGTGTACCGAAACGCCGCACGCGTTCGGCCGACTTCCGGTTGCGTTCCTGCACGGCTGTCGTCTGCATGGACCAGGTTCTCGGCGCCCACGCGCCTTTGCCAGTGTGGCCCGGCGGAACCGCCGGGCGTCGGACGCGGCCGGAGCCCAGGACCATCATCGCCGGCCCGGACTCGGTGCCCTGCCTGCTCCCGCATTCAGAACGCCGCGGTCGCGTAGCTCCTGACAGTCAGCCGGTTCTCGACCTCCGTCACGCCGGGCGCCGACCACGCCGCGTTCTCCGCTTCCTCCCGCTCCGCCCAGGACCGGACCGTACCGTGCAGGATCACCTTTCCGCCCACGGTCTCCGCTCGAACCTGGTGCGCATCGATCTCCGCGCTCCGCTTGAACGCGGCTTCGATCTTCCCTTCCACTTCCCGCGGGCTGATCCGCGACGCGACGTCGATACGGTTGGTAACGCCCCGAACGCCCGTCAGGTTCCGCACCGCGTTCTCGGCCGACTGTTTCTGGAACTGCCAGTCCACGGTCCCCGCCAGACGGACCCAGCCACTCGCAACCACCACGGCCACCCGGTCCTGGGGGACCGAGACGTTCCAGCGCAGGGCGTCACCGGCCGCATGCATGATCTGCTCGTCCTCGCGCTCCGCCAACGCCCCCAGCACGACCTCGATCTCGTCGAGCACCGACTCCACGCCGGCAACCCGCTTCACCACCCGCTCGGCCGCGTGTTTCTCCGCGTAGCTGCCCACCTGCCCCGCCAGCGTCACCCGCCCATCACGCACCCGGACCTCGATCGCCGTCGCGTCCACGCTCGGCTCCCAGTCCAGTTCGTCGAGCAGGTCACGCCTCAGGGCATCATTGCTCTTCATGACCGGCCTCCAGCTTCCGGTTCCCGGACCCCGGCAACGCCGCGACCCGCACGCTGCCAGAGGCTACATGCGTGCCACACCGCATCGAGGCCCGGAAGCGCCCGTTTCACACTGTGCGACGGCGCGCGCGGCACGTCCACGGGCGGCGCCGGCCCGGGACTTTGTGTCCCGGGCCGGGGGCGATCTGGCAGGTCGCGCGAAGAGCGTTCAGGGGACCAGGACGGCCGCGCCCTGGAAGCGCCCCGCACGCAGGTCGTCGAGCGCGTCGTTCGCGGCCTCGAGCGGATACTCGACGGTTTCGGTGCGGACGGGAACGCGGGGCGCCAGGGCGAGGAATTCCTCGCCGTCACGGCGCGTGAGGTTGGCCACCGAGTGGATCGTGCGCTCGCCCCACAGGATGTCGTAGGGAAAGGAGGGGATGTCGCTCATGTGGATGCCGCCGCACACGACGGTGCCGCCCGGCTCCACGGCGCGGAGCGCGACCGGCACCAGTGCCCCGACGGGCGCGAAGAGGATCGCGGCGTCGAGCGGATCCGGCGGCGACTCATCGGAGCCGCCCGCCCACTCGGCGCCGAGGCGCATGGCAAAGCGCTGGCCTTCGAGGTCGCCGGGGCGCGTGAACGCGAAGACGCGGCGGCCCTGGTGGAGCGCGACCTGGGTCAGGATGTGGGCGGCGCCGCCGAAACCGTAGAAGCCGATGGATCGTGCGTCACCCGCGGCCCGCAGGCAGCGCCAGCCGATGAGTCCGGCACAGAGAAGGGGCGCGCCCTGTACGGGATCGATCGTGTCCGGCAGCGGGAAGCAGTAGCGCGCATCGGCCACGGTCTGTTCGGCGTAGCCGCCGTCGATGTCGTAGCCGGTGAAGCGGGCCCGCGTGCAGAGGTTTTCGCTCCCTGAACGGCAGAAGCGGCATTCGCCGCAGGTCCAGCCGAGCCAGGGCACGCCCACGCGCTGTCCGGCGCGGAACCCGCTTACGCCTTCGCCCGCCTCCATGACCTCGCCCACGATCTCGTGCCCGGGAACGAGCGGCAGCTTCGGGCGGGACAGCTCCCCGTCCACCACGTGCAGGTCGGTGCGGCATACGCCGCAGGCGAGCACGCGCAAGCGCAACTGTCCCGGTCCGGGACGTGGGACGGCGATGCGAGCGCTTCGTAGCGGCGTGCCCGCGGCGTCGAGCACCATTGCTCGCTTCTTCGATGCATCCGCCATGGACGGATCCTCGGGAAAGGGGCGCGGCGGCGCAATGGGCGCCGCGGTTCGGCGGGCGCATTCGTGGAGTCCGTGCCAGGGAATCTCGTCCCTCCTTGCCGCCCGCCATCCTCTCCGGCAGGCCTTTCGCCCCCGGCGGTTTGCCGTTCGCCGGGAGGGGCTGTAGCGTCCACGGCACACGACCGGACACCGAGATCGGAGATCCACGTGATGATTCTGCGCTGGCACCGGCACATCCTTGCTTCCGTCGCCTTCACCGTCGCGGCCGCGGCCTCCGGGCCCACCGCCTCGGCCCAGCAGCCGCAGCAGCGGACGTCGCCGGCGGCCCGACCGGAAGACGTCGCCTCGATGGATGCGATCATTGCCGCGATCTACGACGTGATCTCCGGACCGGCCGGGCAAAAGCGCGATTGGCAGCGGTTCGAGTCGTTGTTCGTGCCCGGCGCACGTCTCATCCCCACGGCCCGCCGCCCGGACGGTACCGCAGTGGTTCGAGTCATGACCCCGGCCGAGTACGCGGCCACCGGGGATTCGGTGCTGACGGCACGCGGCTTCTTCGAGCGCGAGAACCACCGGGTCACGGAGTCCTTCGGCCGCATCGCGCACGCGTTCAGCACGTACGAATCGCGCTGGACGCCGGCAGACGAGAAACCGTTCCAGAGAGGGATCAACAGCTTCCAGCTGCTCGATGACGGGCGGCGCTGGTGGATCGTGTCGATCTACTGGGATGCGGAGCGGCCCGACAACCCGATCCCGGCGAAATACCTCGCTGGCGGTGGGCGGTGACCGCCGCTGCGCTCGCCCTGCTCGCGTTGTTCGCCGGACCCGGAACGTGGCCGGCGGGTGAGAATACCGTCTACAACGGCCGCCGGAACGAGATCGCCGTCCGACCGCCGCGGCTCACGGCCGAGATCCGTGTGGACGGCGACCTGAGCGAGCCGGTGTGGGGGCAGGCGGCCCTGCTCACCGGCTTCTCGCAGTACCGTCCGGTGGACGGCCTCGCCGCGGATGACTCGACCGAGGTCCTGGTCTGGTACTCGGAGCACGAGATCCACTTCGGCATCCGCGCGTTCGAACAGCACGGCGCCGTCAACGCGACGCTCGCCGACCGCGACCGCATCGGGTCGGACGACTACGTCATGATCCTGCTCGACACCTTCAACGACCGGCGCCGCGCACTCGCGTTCCTGGTGAATCCGTTCGGCGTCCAGGGCGATGGCGTGCTGGCCGAAGGCGCGCGCGGCATGAGCAGCGACGACTCGGTCGACTCGAGCCCGGATTTCGTGTTCGACTCGCGCGGCCGCATCACGCCCTGGGGCTACGAGATCGAGGTCCGCATCCCGTTCAAGAGCATCCGTTACCAGGCCGGACCCGTGCAGACGTGGGGCATCAACATCGTGCGCCAGGTCCAGCACTCGGGACACCAGCAGACATGGACGCCCGCGCGGCGCGGCCGCGCTTCCTTCCTCGCACAGAGCGGCACGCTCGACGAACTGACCGAACTGCACCGCGGACTCGTGCTCGATGTCAACCCGGTCAGCACCGCGCGCGCCGACGGTAGCGCCGCACCCGCGGGCGGCTGGGGCTACGACGCGGACCGGCCCGAGCTGGGCGTGAACCTGCGCTGGGGTGTTACGGCCAACCTCACGATGAACGGCACAGTGAACCCCGACTTCTCCCAGATCGAATCGGACGTGAGCCAGCTGTCCTACGACCCGCGCCAGTCCCTGTTCTTCCCCGAGAAGCGGCCGTTCTTCCTCGAGGCGAGCGAGAATTTCGCCACACCCAACTCGCTCATCTACACACGCCGCATCGCCGCGCCGGTCGCCGCCGCGAAGTTCACCGGCAAGGTGTCCGGGCTCGATGTCGGCGTGCTCTCCGCCGTCGACGACGGCGCGACATCGGCGACGGGCAAGAATCCGGTCTACAACCTGCTCCGCCTGCGCCGCGACATCGGCACCAGCAGCACGGCCGGCATCGTCTACACAGACCGTGTCGAAGGCGACCGTTCCAACCGGGTCGCCGCGGCCGACGCGCGCATCGTCTTCGGCGGGCTCTATTCGGTGCAGCTGCAGGCCGGCGCCAGCTTCACGCACGCCGATGGCCGGACCGAGGACTGGCGTCCGATCTTCACGCTGAACGCCTCCCGGCGCGGGCGTCGCTTCGGCCTGACCACGCTGCTCGAGGGAACGCATGACGAGTTCCGCGCGGCCAGCGGATTCGTCACCCGCGCCGGCATCGTGCACGCCAACATCCGGCCCTCCGTGACCATGTACGGCGAGCCCGGCGCGTTCGTGGAAAGCTCGACCACGAGCCTCACGCTCGACGGGACCTGGCTCTACGATCGCTTCATGAACGGCGCTCCGGCCGACGACCAGAAGCTCCACCTCGCCAACACCGTGACCCTGCGGGGCGGCTGGAGAGCGAGCGGCACGCTGCTGCTCGAATCGTTCAAGTACCCCGCCGAGCTGTACCGCGATTACTGGATCGACACGGGCACCGACACGATCCCGTACACGGGGACCGATCGCATCACGAACTACGACGCGATGCTCAACCTCACCTCGCCCCAGTTCTCGACCTTCTCGACCAGTGCCCTGATCATCGTCGGCCGCGACGAGAATTTCTTCGAGTGGGCGCCCGCGTGGATCGCGCTGACGTCGGCCAGCGCGCTCTGGCGGCCGACCGACCGGCTCCGCCTGGACGCCCGCTACGCGCTGCAGGGCTACTGGCGGACGGACTGGAGCCCGGTCGGAGTCCGACACATCCCGCGCCTCAAGCTCGAGTACCAGGTGTCGCGACCGGTCTTCGTCCGGCTGGTTGGCGAATACGACATGGACTTCCAGGATGACCTGCGCGATGCCTCCCGCACCGAACGGCCCGTCCTCTACTGCCAGGCCGGAGCCGCCGCGTGCCAGCGCGCGGTCGGCTACCGCCGGGGCCGGTTCCGGACCGACGCGCTCTTCAGCTACCAGCCCACCCCCGGTACCGTCTTCTTCGCCGGCTACGGCGCCAGCATGGGCGCCGACGACACCTTCTCGCCCGGCTCCCTCCGCCGAGCCGCGGACGGATTCTTCCTCAAGGTGAGCTACCTGTTCCGCATGTGACCCTCCTGCAGGGGGACCCGGCGGCGGCGCGGACGGGCCGGTACCGCGGTTTCCATCCCGACTTCCGGGGATTGCCCTTTTCCGACCTCCCCGGTCTGCCGTATCATTGGTGCAGGGCCGTACTCCAGAGGGGGTGGATGATGCTGAACCGAGAGGAGCTGGTTGTCCTCTACCGCAAACACAATCATGACCGAGTACTGAGCCTTTACCTCAACGCGGAGGAACACGACCCGGCCAGGCGACGCGCCTGGCGCCGGGCGCTCGACAAAGCGATCGACGACGCTCGCGCCCGTATCGAGCCGGATGGCGGCGACGGCTTCGACGCCGCCCTCGCTCACCTCAAACTCGAGCTCAAGCGTCACGATGCCTTCCTGCCCGATGCCGGATGGGCGGGCTTCGCGACACCCGACCACCTCATCCACGCGGGCACCCTGCCCGTCGTGATGCCCAACCTCGCTCGCTGGGAAGACGGGCTCCGCGTCGCGCCCTACGTTCGCGCGTTGCGCCGCGCCGAACCGGTCATCACCGTGCTCGCCGACCGGCGCCAGGCCCGGCTCTTCCACCAGTCGAACGGCCAGTTCGTCGAGCTGCCGGAGATCCGGGCCGACATGTTCTTCGGCGATCTCACGGATGTGAACATGTCGAAGCGTGCGACGACGCATTCCGGCGTCCGCGGCGCGACCGAGACGGACGCGGCGCATCGGCTCGAGGAAGTCGGCACGGAACGATTGCTCAAGGCGCTCGTCGAGCAACTCCGCGAGTTGGCCAACCGGGGCGGCAGCGTGGTCGTGGGCGGGACGGACGAGATTTCCGCGCAGTTGCTGCACCGGCTGCCGCGCACGCTCCAGGTCCGGGCCATCGAGGAACCGTCGATCAGCTTCCACGACTCGCTCGCGGAGCTGAAGCGGGCGTCGAGAAAGGCGGCCGGCACCATCGCGGCCCGCCATCACTCGACACTCGTCAACGAGGTGCTCGATCTGGCGCGTTCCGGCGGACGCGGCTGCCTCGGCGCGGAGCGCACCGCCCAGTCCCTGCGCGAGGGCCGCGTCGAGGTGCTTTTGCTGTCGCGGCGATTCGGCGAGCAACAGCCGGAATTCTCCGACTTCTACGTCGGCTCCGCCTTCGAGCAGGGCGCCGACGTCGAGGAACTCACGGACGAGGCCGGGCAGCGCCTCGACCAGGAGGGCGGGATCGCCGCCCGGCTTCGCTTCACGGTGTAATGAAACGGCGGGGGACGCGCTGCCTCGCGCGCCCCCCGCCGTTGCCGTACGCCTTGCCGCGTCAGAGGCGGAGCGCGCCGTCCGCGATCACCTTCACCATGTCCATGGTCGTCACCACACCCACCAGCCGGTCTTCCTCGACCACCAGCAACCGGTGCACCCGCGCTTCCACCATCCGGAGTGCCGCCGTCCGCACGTCCACCCCGGAATCCATCGTCTGCAGCCGGCGGGTCATGATCTCGCCCGCGCTGTGCTCGTCGAGGACGTCCCATTCCGGGCCCTCGGCTCCGTTCATTCGCGTGACGACGTCGGCGCCCGCGTCGCCCCAGTAGTCGGCGAAGAAGTCCGCCGCCGTCTCCTCGTCGTCGGTCCGCGGCAGGTCCTCCCAGTCCGACAGGTCGTCGCGCTGCATGGGCACCCCGGGCAGGTTCGCGGTGAACGCGAGGATGTCGCTCGCCGAAACCACGCCCACGACTTCACCCGAATCCGACACGACCGGAACCCCGCTGATCGAACGGCTCGACAACAGATCCGCCACCTCCCGCAACGTCGACTCGGCAGCGACTGTTACCGGTTCGGCGCTCATGATCTCTCTGAGCGTCAACATCACGCCTCCCTCCACACGGTTCGGCTCCCGTGCAGGCGTCCGATTGCCGCACGCGCCCGAACGGCGCCGCGGGTCAGTTCCCTTCCGCTTCACGCGACGGAACCAGCAGCACCGGCCCCCCCGCCGCGCGAATTACCCTGTCCGATACACTGCCCACGGCCGGCCGCGAGAGTCGCCTCCTCCCGTGCGCTGCCAGCGCGATCGCGCTGGCGCCGGACTGATCGCATCGCGGATCTCGACCCCGGGGGCATGCCGGTGACCGCGCATCGCCGGTTCAAGCTGGAATTTCGTGGGTGGTTCCCCGCGAAGCTGTCAGGAATTGGACGATCCCGGGTGCGGGATACTGCGGACCGGGAGGCCTCGCGGACCCGCGTTACTTCGGTGGGCCTGCGGCGGGCAGTGCGATGCGGATCGTCGTGCCCTTGCCGCGCTGGCTCTCCGCCCAGGCCCGGCCGCCGTGCGCCTGGACGATGCCCTTCACGATGGCGAGGCCGAGCCCGAGGCCGAGGCGGAGATCGCCATCGACATGCTTGCGCGTCGCCTGCCAGAACCGGTCGAAGATGTGGGAGAGGTCGGTCTCGTCGATGCCCGGACCGTTGTCCTCCACCCGGAACACGACCTCGCGCCCGGTGGATTCACAGCCGATTTCGACGTGGCCGCCGTCATCGGTGAACTTGATCGAGTTGCCCACGAGGTTGACCAGCGCCTGGATCAGCCGTTCGGGGTCCGCCTCGATCATGGGCAGCGGCCGCGCCACGCGGGTCCGGATCTCGATGTTCCGGCTTTCCGCGAGCGGCGCCATCATGTCGACGATGGAGTCGATGAGCGATGCCGGGCGGACGCGTTTGCGGGCGAGCGAGAGCTGACCGGCCTCGATGCGCTTGACGTCGAGGAGGTCCCGGATCAGCCGCTCCATCTGCTCGACGGACTGTTTGATCCCCGCCAGGTGTTCCCAGCCGCCGCCTTCCTCGCCGCTCGCCTCGTGCGTCCGGAGCAGCAGCGAGACGCCGATCCGGATCGCGCTCAGCGGGTTGCCCAGGTCGTGCGAGACGACGGCCAGCACGTCGTCGCGGGCCCGCACCGCATCGCGCGCCGCCTGGTACAGCCGCGCGTTGTCCACCGCGAGGGCCGCCCGCGCCGCGAGCTCCCGCGCCAGTGCGAGATCCTCGTGGCCGAACCCATGCGGGCGGTGCGAGTAGAAGGCGATCGCGCCCGATGTGCGGCCGCGCGGCCGGAGCGGCACGATCATCGCCGAACGCACCGGCAGCGCCTCGAACAGGCGTAACGCTTCGCCGGCCCGGGCCGCCAGCGCGGGCCCGTCCATCTCCTCCAGCAGCTCCGGCTCCCCGGTTTCCAGCGCCGTCCAGACCGGATGGCGCGGATCGGGCGACACGCCGTGCGGGCAGGTACCGGCCAGCTCCGCTTCCCGCGCATCGTCGGACGCGGCGACCGCCACCCGGATCACCGCCTGGGCGGATTCGCCCTCGAAGATCTCGCAACAGTCAGCAAGGAACTCGACGGCCAGCTGCGCCACGCTCGCGAATACGGTCGGGATGTCGAGCGATGCAGCCAGGAGACCTCCCGCCCTGGCCAGGAAGGCCTGCACCGACTCCGCCCGCTTCAGCGCCGTGATGTCCCGGAGCACCACCGTGAACAGACGCTGGCCGCCCAGGTCCAGCTTCGAGATCGACGCGTCCGCCGGAAACTCCTCGCCGTTCCGCCGCAACCCCGCGATCTCCCGCCGTTCCCCCATCCGCCGCGCCGTCTCCGCCGATTCGCCGAACCCCCGGACATGGTCGCCGTGATGCGTCCGGAATCGCTCCGGAAGCAGGAGCTCGAGCGGCCGGCCGATCACCTCCGCGGCCGGCCACCCGAAGATCGCTTCCGCCCCCCGGTTGAAATCCGTGATCCGCTGCGACTCGTCCATCGTGATGATCGCGTCGGCCGAGGTCGATACGATCCCCTCGTGCTTGTCGCGCGAGATGCGAAGAGCCCGTTCCGCACCCCGCGCCGCCTCGATGTCGCGACCCTCCGCCACCAGCATCGTCACCACACCCGTCGCGTCCCGGACCGGGTTCAGCGAGAAGTCAATCGTCACCGACTCGCCGCCCGCACCTCGCGCCTGCGCCTCGTATCGCACGAACTCGCCCGCCGCCGCCCGCCCGATCGCGCTCCGCAGCCGCGACCGTACCTCCGCCGACTCCGGCCACCACGCCGTCTCCCAGAACGGACGGCCGATCACTTCCTCTCGACCCACTCCCCCGAACTCGAGCGCCGACCGGTTCGCCTCCAGCACCTCGCCCGCCGGATCCAGAAGCCCGATGAACTGGTACGTATGGTCGAAGATCGCCCGCAGCCGGGCCGCGCTCTCCTCCGGCGTCGGCTCTGGAGCCCGGCCGGCCGGCCCCGGCGCCCGCACCGCATCCGCCAATTCGGCCGCCATCACGGACGAGACACGCCCAGCGGACTCGCTGCCCGCGGACTCCGGCTGCGCCGGTCCCCGCCGCCCGCCCGCGGCGTCCTTGCCCGTTTGCCGTTTCTTCGCGTCTGACGCCATGCCCACTCCCGGCTCCCGCCCCATGCGGGATTCCCTTGAATGTCTCTCCGACCGCCACCTGCATCAAGCTGGCTCCCGTTTCCACACCCCGTCGAGGGCCGGCTCCCACCCGTGCCGATCGGTCCGCGGCCTCGACATACCCTGAACCCACCCGGGCGAGTTGTTTCCCGGCGTCGCAATTGCTCAGCGGGACAATGCGCCCCGCACGACGCCCGGATGTCGCCGTTTCATTCGAAAAAACGCCGTCGCGAGCGGAGGGAGGAACCCGTATCTCGTCTTTCGTCAAGTCGGGGATTCTACTACGTTTCATCCGTGTTACTACCGGTTTGCCATCTCCGTGAGGATACGTAGATTCACGGTGGATTCACGGGAATCCGGTTGTCGCTGCGTACACGCGCGGCAGGAGCCCCGCGATCCACAGAACGCGACAGAACGCGACACTGAAGTCGCGGCGAATCAGGCCGACAGACGTGCGACGGAAACGCAGGACCCGATTCAACGGAATGGCCCCGTCCGGAGGGGCCGGAAAAGAAATGGGAGGGGACGCAATGCCGGCCAGCAGGAGTCTGCAAGCCATACTCGTTCTACTGCTCATCGGTGCAACGGCATCGGCGTGCGTAGATGAGAAGATTGTCTACCGCGATCGCGAGTTGTTCGAAGCGCTGCCGCCGGGTGCCGCCGAATTCGTCGGGTACACCGACGAAGCGTCGAAGCTCACGGTGTGCGGCAACTGCCACGTCGGGCAGCAGGGGAAGTGGGAGACCACGGCGCACGCCGGCGCGTGGGAGGACCTCCAGGCCAGTGGGCACGCCTCTGCGACCTGTGAAGGCTGCCACACGATCGGGCAGTTGGGCAACGAGACTACGGGCACCGTCGGCTGGGACGCGACGCAGGATCCGCGCTACCACGACGTGCAGTGCGAGAGCTGCCACGGCCCGGGCCTGAAGCACCTCCAGGATCCCGCGGTTACGCAGCCGTTCGCCATGCTGGGCGTCGGGGCCAACGCATCCGAAGGCTGCGGCGAGTGCCACAACGGCACGCACCATCCGTTCGCCGAGGAATGGGCCACGTCGGCGCACGCGAACACGACCAATCACGCGCAGGAGAACGCCGCCTGCGTGCAGTGCCACGAGGCGCGCGGTGTCTTCGCGGCCTGGGGTCTCGACACGAAGTACTCGGACCAGGACAGCCAGGAGGTGATTCCGATCACGTGCGGCGTCTGCCACGATCCGCACGGGTCGCCGAATACGAAGCAGCTCCGCTATCCGATCAACACGTCGAACGTGGACACCAACCTCTGCATGAAGTGCCACCACAACCGGAGCGAGCCGGACCCGACCTCCAGCCGCGGACCGCACTCGCCGCAGGGGCCGCTCCTCCTTGGCGAGGGCGTGGGCTGGATTCCGCCGTCGTTCAAGTACCCGAACATCACGGGCACGCACAGTTCCGACGCCAACCCCACGCTGTGCGCGGGCTGTCACATGAACCGCTTCGAGGTGACGGACCCGGCGACCGGCAACTTCGTCTTCCAGGTCACCGGCCACGGCTTCAAGGGGATCCCCTGCCTCGACGCGCAGGGCGTGCCCTCGGGTGAGGACGATTGCGACATCGACGCAGCGCTCCTTCAAGGCCTGCGCGGTCTCCGGCTGCCACGGCAGCGAGAACGGCGCCCGTTCGGCGATCATTGCCGTCTGGGCGCGCTTCGACCTGCTGACGTCCACCCTCGACGCCATGATCGCTCAGATTCCGGCGAGCGAATTCATCACGGGTGACAACCTCATCACGACCGGCGAGGGCGCGAAGTTCAACTCCGCTCTGGCCAAGCTCAGCGGCTCCGCCGCTCACAATCCGTTCCTGGTCGAGGCGCTCGTTACGGCTACGATCAAGCAGGTCCAGACCGACTATGGGATCTCTGCCCCGGCGTCGATCAACCTGAACAACACACTCAGCCCGACCACGAACTGACGTGGCGCGTTGAATCGGGTCTCCGGGGGGCGGCTTCGGGCGTCGCCCCCCGGTTTTCTTTTGGCCCCGGAACGCCCGCCGCTCTCCTGCGGAGGTATCGCGGATCGGGACATCCTGACCTATCTTGCCCCCGGTTTCCAATCCTCCGGGGGACGACCTGTTCGCTGAAACGAAATACATGCGCATCGAGGAATCAGGCACTCCGGCACGAACAGCGGGAGCGGGCGGCCGCGAAGTCAGGCACGCTCTTCTCCGTCGGCTGCTCCTGCCGGTTCTGCTCATGGGGATGATGCCGGCATCGCTCCGGGCGCAGGGCGTTCTCGGCACCGCGACGACGACGGCGCGCTACATCCAGATCCGTCCGATCGTGCGTGACACGGTGCCGTTCGCGGAAGTGGCGGTGGATCCGTCGGGTATCGCGACGTGGAACGGCATTCCGGCATCGTGCACGCCGGGCACGACGATCTGCCAGGTCTTCCGCTCGGCGGGCGTAGACGATGCCGTGGCGCTCACGCAGGACGTGAGCTTCACGGCCTGGGGCCTGGGCATGCAGGGGCTGTCGGCAACGGTCCAGCTGCGGGTTCGCGCCGATGTCGGGGGCGGGTTCACGTGGCCGCGCTCGGATGACCGGTTCGACGCGATGCTTGCGTACGCCGAGCTGAACCGAGGGCTCGCGCGCATCCGCCTGGGGCGCCAACAGACGCTGGGCGGCCTCGGCTTCGCCGGCTTCGACGGTCTCAGCGTGCGCGTCGACCCGTACCGGTTCCTGAGCATCGAAGCTTTCGGCGGGCGCAGCCTGGCACGGGGCCTTGCCGAGCCGCGCAATGAAGTGCTGCAGGGGCTGGAGAGCTTCCTGCCCGACCGGAACGCGTACCTGCTCGGTGCCGTCGCTACGGTCGAGCCGTGGCCGGGCGGTTCCATGTCGGTGCGCTACCAGCGCGAGATCTGGTCCGACCGTTCGGCGCTGCTGACCGAACGCGCATTGCTCGACCTGCGAACGGAGCTACCGCACGGTCTGAGCCTGCTGGCATCGGGTGATTACGACTTCGCATTCGACCGGATCGGCAAGGCGAACGGGACCGTGCGGGTACCGCTCGGCGCGCGACGCAGCATCTGGCTCGAGGCCACCGCCCGGCACTACATCCCCTACTTCGAGTTGTGGACCATCTGGGGCTTCTTCAATCCGGTGGGTTACAACGAGGGCGAGTTGCAGGCGACGTGGCGTCCGCTCCGTCTGTTGTCGCTCCGCGCCTTCGCGGCGCGCCGCAAGTACGGCGAGACGGGAACGGAGGTGGTGTTCTCGCCGATCACGGACCACACGACGCGCCTGGGCGGTGGCCTGCACTGGGCGGCGACGCCCGCGCTGGCAGTGGACGGCAACGTGGCGTTGGAACGCGGTTTCGGCGCGACGATGAGCAGTGGTGACGTGACGCTCCGCTGGCAGACGACGTCCGCGCTCTCTCTCAGCTTCAACGGCTCCGCCTTCCAGCAGATCGAGGAGTTCCGCGTCGGAGACGGCACCGTGCTGGGCACCGGACTCGGCTTCGACTACACCTTCCCCGGACGCACGTCGCTACAGGGCGGCTACAACATCTATCGACAGACCTTTGACGGGCGACCGGGCGTGGCCGACTGGAACCAGTCGCGCGGCTGGGCGGCGCTCCGCGTCGGGTTCGGACGCGACCCGGGCAGAGGGAGGATCCGATGAGGCAACGAACCCGGATCGCGCTGCTCGCGGGCATACTGCTCGCACTCGGTGCGGCCACCGCGGTGGCCATGCAGCAGCAGCGGCGGCAGACCTTTCCGCACGGGCGGCACGAGGGCCTGTTCCCTCTGTGCACGGGCTGCCACCAGATGGACGCGTCGAACCGGCTCGATCGGTTCCCATCGCCCGATCTCTGCGCACGCTGCCACGATGGCGAACAGCAGCGGCGCGTGACCTGGTCGCCGCCGCAGGCGCGGGTCACGAACCTGAAATTCGAACACGCCCGCCATTTCCAGGACACCGCCAACGAGGCAACGCCCGTCGAGTGCCAGACGTGCCACGTCCAGGACGAGCAGCAGACGATGCGCGTGATCCCGGTGGACGGGACCCGCTGCATCCAGTGTCACGCGCACCAGGCGCGGGAACACACCGTCGATGCGGACTGCGCGACCTGCCACATCCCGCTCGTACAGACGTCGTTCAGCCAGGAGCAGATCGCTGCCCTGCCCAAACCGGCGACGCACGAGCAGCAGAACTTCGTGCTGCAGGGGCACGGGAATAGCGCGGAATCGAGCACGATGAGCTGCGCCGTCTGCCACGCGCGGCAGACCTGCGCTACGTGCCACGTGAACGCCACCTCGGTTTCGCAGATCGCCGGAATGCCGGAAGCGCCGGAGTCGATGACCTTGCCCGAGATGCGGGCGCGCTACCCGCGGCCGGCCAGCCACAGCGCCGAGTTCTTCAGCCGCACGCACGGCGTGATCGCATCGGTCGGGGCCTGTTCGACGTGCCACGCGCGCGAGTCGTGCGAGACCTGCCACGCCGCCACACCACCGCCGGTCGTGACCGCGCTTCCCTCACGCGCGGACGCACAAGCACGGGGCGTCAACCTGCGCCGCGTCGCGCCGCTCTCCCACTCGGCGCCGGGGTTCGGGACGGAACACGGCCCGCTGGCATCGGCGGATGGCGCATCATGCATGCAGTGCCATACGGCGAACACGTGCGCGGACTGCCACGACGCCTCGTCGAGGCCGGTCTTCCACCCGGCCGACTTCATGCTGCGCCACGCCGGCGCCGCGTACGGCGGCCGGCTCGAGTGCGCGAACTGCCACGACACGCGCGTGTTCTGCAAGGAATGCCACCAGCAGTCCGGCTTCGAGACGCAGGGCTCGCTCGGACCCGGGTTCCACACGGCCGAGCCCTTCTGGCTGCTGCGCCACGGCGGCGCCGCACGGCGCGGCCTCGAGTCGTGCACGACCTGCCACAAACAGCGCGACTGCCTGCAGTGCCATTCCACGCTGGGCGCGTTCCGGGTGAGCCCGCACGGCAGCAACTTCGACGCCCGGCGCGCGCAGCAACGGAACGCCGCCATCTGCAGCGCCTGCCACATCGGTGACCCGCTCGCCGGAGGCAGAACGCCCTGAGGACGCCAGGCGCCGCGGACAACGTGAACGGCCGCCCACCCATGAGGGGGGCGGCCGTTTCCTTGCCCGGCGATCGCGCGGCGCGGCGCGAGCCCGATTGTGGGCTCTACTCGCCCTTGAGCAGGCCCGTGTTCAGCGCGAAGCGGACCAGCTGCGAGCGGTGGTTCAGCTCGAGCTTCTGCATGATCCGCGAGCGATAGGTGTCGACGGTCTTGGGCGAAATGAAGAGCTTCTCGCCGATCTCCGACGAGCTGAATCCCTCCGCGGTCATCGTCAGGACGTCACGCTCGCGCTCGGTCAGCTTCTCGAGAGGATCGTCGTCCCGCTTCTCGCCTCGCACCCGGAAGCCCTGCAGCAGGAGCCGCGCCGCGTTGGGATAGAGGAACACCTCGTCGCGCGCGACCGTGCGGATCGCCGCCACCAGGTCGGTGTCCGCGCTCGTCTTCTTGACGTAACCACTGCCGCCCGCCTCCAGCACCGGCAGCAGGTACTCCTCCTCCGAGTGCATGGTGAGGACGAGGACCTTGGATACGCCGGACTCGGTGATCGTCTTCGTCGCCGCCAGGCCACCCTTCCCCGGCATGGAAAGGTCCATCACGATGACGTCGGGCTTCAGGAAATCCGCCTTCTCGAGCCCCTCCTCCCCCGTCGATGCTTCGCCCACGACCCGCATGTCGGGCTCGTTCTCGAGCAGGCTCTTCAGGCCCGCGCGCAACACGAGGTGGTCATCGACGAGGAGGATCCGAATCAGGTCATCCGGCATTGACGATATTCTCCGTGGTGGTAGCGGGAACGATCACGTGCACCCGGGTGCCCGTGCCGCGCGTGCTGTCGATCTTCAAGCGGCCACCGATGAAGGCGGCCCGCTCCTGCATCCCGAACAGGCCGAGCCCCCGGTCGCCGTTCATTACCTGCCGCGTGTCGAAGCCACAGCCGTCATCCTCGATGACGACATTGACCGTGCCATCCACGCGCCGGAGCAGAACCGATACCCGCGAGGCGCCCGAATGGCGCACGACGTTGGACAGCGATTCCTGAACGATCCGGTACAGCGCCAGTTCCGACTCGCGTGACAGGCAGCCGGCCACGTTCTCCGCCCCGACCGAGGCTTCGATCCCGGCCGCCTCCGACACCGACCGCACGTAGGACTCGACCGCGGCGCCCAGCCCCAGCATCTCCAGTGCGGGCGGCCGCAGGCCCCGGGCCATCCGCCGCAATTCGAGGATCGCGTCGCCGATCCCGCCGCTCACGTCCCCGAGCGCGGCCTGCAGATGATCGGGGTCGCCGGTCGCCCCCGCAAGCTTCACCCGGATCCGGAGCGCCGCCAGCGTCTGCGCGATCCCGTCATGAAGCTCCCGCGCCAGCCGCCGCCGCTCCTCTTCGGCAGCCGTCTGCGCCCGGCCCGCGATCTCCCGCAACCGGTTCTGCTGGTCCGTTACCGCGTCCAGCACCCCGTTGAACGTGTTCACGAGATGATCGAACTCCGCATCCGCGACCGCCGAGCCCGCGGCCCGCACCTCCAGCTCGCCACCCCTCACCCGGTTCGCCGCCTGCTGCAACCGCCGCAGCGGCTGGAGCGCCACCCACAGAATGGCCGCGTTCGCCAAGAGGCTCAACGCCATGCCGATACCGGTCACCAGCACCGTCACCGCCAGCCCGTCACCCACTCCCGTCGGATTGCGCGAGTCCTCCAGCGCGATCGCCACCGCGACCCCCAGCACGATCACCAGGTTCGCGACCAGAAGCTTGTAGAAGAGCGGGATCCGAAGGGCAGCCAATACGAGCCGTGGCATACGTGTCGGCACGGGCGCGGCCGGCTCCTGCCCGCGCACGGTGGAGGATGCGGTCGCTCCCTCAACGATCCGGCTCTCCGTGGAAGTCGCCATCAGCGCTGCAATGTCCCGGGCCGTTCCGGCCCGTCGTCCATGAATCGGAGACGCGTTTCTCCATCCCCATGGGTGATCCGCAACCCCCGGTCGCGGCCATCACGATCCCGCATCACATCGATCGAACGGGCCGCCGGGATCGACCGCGTCAGGTGGCGATCCACGCTGCCCTGCTCCCCCAGCATGATCTGCACCCGCGCATCCCGCGGATCCCACGCCACCCCCCAGAATGGGACGTCCGTCTCTTCCGCCCGGTATCCCGTGGCCGCCGCATCCTCCTCGAGGATCGTCCTCCGGCCCGCGTTCCGCTGTGTGAACGCCTGCAATCCCGCGGCCCACTCCCGGATTCCTTCGATCTCGCTCATCGATCCTCGCCTGCTTTCCGGAATGCCCGCCCGGGCCGGCCTGCGGCTGATTCAAGATCGCCCGACCGCCGGGCTGGTCTCTGTCGGGGCCGCGTACAACGCAAGTCGGGTAAACTCCCGGCTCAAGTAGGGAGATTCCCCTCAGATCCGGCCGCCAATGGCGCGGGCCGCGGTGGCTGCGGGACGACGGACGGCGTGAAGCTTGTGCGACTGTGCTGATGGAGCCGGACGGGCGGCCCCCGTGCGCCGACGTCCCCGTTCGGAGCGCCCTGGAACCGCCCGTCCATGGTATTCGTCCCATGCGGCCGTCCCATCTTGGGACACGGACCGGACCACGGAACGGTCGAAATCTAGGTGCGGGAGCGTCGAACCACTGTCGGGCGAAGGCCGGGACGAGTGTAGTGGAAACTTCTGACGGGCGGCGTCAGGTCAGGCGGTGAGGGATTCGAGGAGCTGTCGCATGGCGAGGTCATTGGGGTCGGCGGAGGGGTCGTCGCGGTCGAGGTCGGTTCGGAGTTGGGGGGTCTCGAGGACGAGCGGCACGTCGTGGCTGCGGCGGTCGGCGAGGAGCCAGCGGAAGGGCTCGATGCCGATGTTCCCCTCCCCGATCAGGGTGTGTCGATCACGGTTGGATGCGAGTGCGCCCTCGCTGTCGTTGAGGTGGAAGAACGCTGGCGGGCGGGCGGTCACCCGTTCGAACTCGTCGAGGATGGCGGTGAGGCGTTCGGGCGACTCGGCGATGTCGTAGCCGGAGGCGAAGAGGTGACAGGTGTCGAGGCCGTAGCCGACGCGGTCACGGAGGCGGTCCGGGATGGCGGCGAGGATGTCACCGACCTCTTTGGCGCTCCGTCCGAGGGTTCGGCCGGCACCGGCGGTGTTTTCGACGAGGAGGCGAGCGGGACCATCGTCCGCGTCGAGCGCGGCGGTCATGGCGCGGGCCACCCGCACGGCGGCGGCTTCGGGGTCGCCGTCGGAAGCGGAGCCGGGATGGAAGCAGACCTGGCCGATGCCGAGCAGGTTGGAGCGTTCCATCTCTTTCGCGAGACCGGCGCTCGCGCGGGCGTACTTGTGCTCGTCGGCGGTGGCCGCGCTCAGGACGTATGCCGCGTGGACCAGCACGTGTTCGGCACGCATTCCCGTTGCGGCGAGCGCGTCGTGGAACCGGGCCACGCGCTCCGCCCTGATGGTGGTGCGGTCGCCGTAGTAGGTCGGAATCGCGGTGAAGAGCTGCACGGTCCGGAGTCCCGCGGCGTGAGCCCGGCGGACGGCCATATCGATGCCGCCCGAATCATTCGTGTGTGAACCGAAGATGTGCATCGCTCGGGTTCGGGTTCGGAGGGAATTCGGCGGCGGTCCGAGCCCCGGGTTCGGAGCCCGGACCGCCGTGCGCTCTCACGCCCTGTCCGGAATGGAATCGTCGCCCCGTGTCAGTTCTTCTTCCCCCGGGACAGTGCCTTGTAGTACTCCTCGACGAGCTTCCGGAAGCCGTCCGGGACTTCGTCCGTGCCGGAAAGCAGCAGCCGTTGCTCATCAGTGCCGGCGAGCTGGCGCCGCAGCCGGTACTCGAACTGCTTGGCGCCATCGACCACGGCGGCCTGAAGCCGGGCGACATCGAGGGGCACGTCGTAGGTCTGCGCCTTGTCGAGCTCGCGCAGCCCGCTGATCACGGCGTCGAGCTCGCTCGTGTCCACGCCCTGCCGCTGCAGCTCCTGGCGTAGCGCCTGCGCCTCGGCGAGACGCTGGCGCACCTCCGACCGGAGCTGCCGCACGTCCCCCGGCGCGAACGAAGGCGGGCTCGAGTCACCGCCCGACGAGCCGCCCATCGGGGCGCTCATGGTGCGCTCGCCCTGGCCGCCCGCGATCTGGCCCTGCTGACCCGCTTGCCCGCGCTGGCCGCCACCACCCTGGCCACCCTGTTGGCCCTGCTGGCCTTGCTGGCCCTGCTGGCCTTGCTGACCCTGTTGGCCCTGTTGGCCTTGCTGGCCCTGCTGGCCCTGTTGGCCCTGTTGGCCTTGCTGGCCCTGTTGGCCTTGCTGGCCCTGTTGGCCTTGCTGGCCCTGTTGGCCTTGTTGGCCCTGTTGGCCCTGCTGACCCTGCTGACTCTGCTGGCCTTGCTGACCTTGTTGACCCTGCTGGCCTTGTTGACCCTGCTGGCCCTGCTGACCCTGCTGGCCCTGCTGACCCTGCTGGCCGCGATCCCCGAGCCTGCGCTGCTCCTGGGCGCCACGAGTCCGGGCCTCGAGGGATTCGAGGCTGCGCGCGAGGTCGCGTGCCTTCTGGACGGATTCCTCGGAGCGATCGTTCTGTTGACCCTCGAGGGAATTAACGGCGTCCTGGACGCGCTCTCGCATCTGGTCGATGCCCTCACCGATCTGGCGCTCGAGCCCGCGGGCGTAGCTGGAATCGGTTCCGGGCAGCGTCTGGGAGCGTGAGTACTGGATGATCTCCTTGAGCTGCTTGTCGCGGATCGTGGAAGACGCGTCGCGGAGCGCGCGGGCGGCATCCCTCTGGTCGGTGCTGGCCTCGGAGGCCATCCGGTCGAGCTCCTTCTCGAGGTTGCCGAGCTCGGTGGCCTGCTCGCTCTTGCGTTCGACGATCTGGTCAGCCATGCGAGCGCGATCGGCGCCACCGGCCGGCAACTGCTGCATCTGGTCGGCGATCTGCTGCTGGTTCTGCGCGAGCTTTTCGGCGCGGCCGAGGGCGTCGCGGGCCTGGTCACCGAGTGCCTGGGAGCGGTTGCGCTCGAGGCGGCGCCGTGCCTCGCGCAGCTGGTCGAGCGCGGCCTGGCCGTCGGCGGTGTTGCCGGTGCGGCCGTTGGCGGCAGACTTCCGCATGGCATCGGCCGCCTGCTGGAGCTGACGAGCGATGTCCTGGAGCTGAGGCTGCTCGGTGTCGCGGGACAGACGTTCGAGCTGGCGGGCGGTTTCCTCCGCCTCGTCGGCCAGCTGGCGTTGCGAATTCTGGTCGCTGCCGCCGCTCTGACCGGCGCGCGTCTGCTGGCGGAGCCGCTCCATCTCCTGCTCCTGGCGGCGGGCCAGCTCGCGGAGCTTCTCGAGCGCCTCATCGACCTGGTTGGAGGCGGTCTGACGCTCACCGCGCTGCACGGTTTCGTACTGGTTGCGCAGCTTGTCGAGCTCGAGTTCGAACAGGTCGGCCAGGTCCTCGGCGTTGCTGGCGCTGCCCCCGCCGCCACCGCCACCGCCACCCTGCTGCTGCATCACCTGCACGTCGCGGAACAGGGCTTCGGCGCGTTGCAGTACGAGCAGCGCCCGCTGCTCGGGAGGCAGCGCGCCGGGTGCGTCGATGGTGCGCAGCTCGCCGGACGCGGTCTCCATCTCCTTCGCGGCGTCGGGCAGCATCTCGGAGATCTTGCGGAACATCGAGTCATCGGTGATGCCGCGGTTGTTCATGCGTTCGGCGAGAGTCCCGACCTGCTCGCGCAGCTTGTCCTGCGAGAGCGCGATCGTGGTCAGGTTCTCCTCGTACTCCTGCCGACTGTAGTTGCTGCTGTCGCGCATCACGTTGAACGTGGCGGCGATGATCTCGCGCTGGCGCTCGACCAGTTGCCCGCTGTCGTCCTGCTGCTGTCCGCCACCGCCACCGCCGCCCGCTCCCGGCGGCGGCGATTCCCCCTGGCGGTAGGACAGATCGAAGGGCCGGACGCTCAGGAAGTAGATGTCGGAGGTCGCGGTGTGCGTCTTGCCAACGCCGTTGTTGTCGGTGGCGCGGGCGTAGTAGGAGACGAGGTCGCCGGGCTGGAGGCCCATCTCCTCGAGGAACAGCGTGTGTCCCGCGACGACCTCGGGCAACGGCCGGGAGGCATCGAAGAGGTCGATCGTCTTTTCCTCTCCGCCGTTGACGGAGTAGACGAGCTCGAGGTTGGCGATACCGTAGTCGTCCTCGGCCCGCGCCTCGAGGAAGACCTCCTCGATCGAGGTGACACGGGTGTCGCGGCCGGGCTTGTTGAAGGAAACGACGGGCGGCATGTCGTCGAGGATCTCGATCGTGTATTGCGGCGAGCCGCTCACCGCGCGGCCGTCCGTACCGGTCAGCTCGACGTGATAGTAGCCGTCGCGGTTCACCGTGAACGAGCCCACCATGGTGCCATCCGGGTCCGGCTGCATTGGTTGCGGCGCCGTGGCACTGTCGAGGACGATGCTGGCGCCGGGGACGGGCAGCGTGGTATGTGCGATGACCCGGACTTCGGTGCCGCGGAGCACGGCGATGTCACCGCCGTTCTCGATGACCTGCGGATCGAGACCGGTGTACGCCGGGAAATGGTACTCGAGCTTGATGTGATCGACGTACGGGATATCCGCGACCGTGATGCGGAAGACCGGGGAGCGTACGCCGTTCGATTCGACGTAGTACTCGGTGTCGTTGCCGAGCGCGAAGAGCAGGAGCTCGAAGCTGCCCGAGTCCTGGGCGGCTACCATGGGCAGCCGGTCGAACGCCGAGTCGGCGCCGGAGCGCACGATCAGCTCGGCGCCGGGCGCGAAGAAGCCGTGGAGCTTCGCGTTCACCTTCTGGTCGGCGCCTCTCGGGATGGTCACGTTGCCGGGCTCGACATCGATGGCGTAGGGGCTGGCCGTCGCCGCGGGCGCGAACGGGTTGAGCACGGTCGAGGCGCCCTGGCGGATGAAGCCGGGACTGAAGAGCAGGACGGCGACCGTCACGGCCATGGCACCGGCGAGGCCGAGGCCGGAGCGGCGGATCGCCGGCCCATCGATGCCGCGCCCGTCGTCGATCGCATGGACCCGGGCCACGGCGGCCTCGACGGTGCGCCGGGCCAATGCGGACGAGAGGTGCCGGCCTTCGGCTTCGGCCGGCTCGCCCGCGTCGAGTGCGCTCAGGACCAGCGCCTGCAGCGATGGCTCGTGCTCCTCGAGGTAGAGCGCGATCTGATCGTCCGTGACCTTGCGCGTCATGGGCCGGACCAGGAACCGCCAGACCATGATGGCGATACCGAGCCAGAGCAGGACGCGGAACGCAATGACGGCGCCGGGCGAGAACGCCGTACGCTCGAGGCCCCAGGCGGAGACGACGAGCGCGAGCACGGCCGCGACCGCGACGATGAGCAGGCCGCGGAGCACGACCTTCAGCCGCCAGCGCCCGCGCAGGTCCGCGATGATCGCGAGCAGACGGGCATGGTCCGATGCGGACAGGACGTTGCGGTTGATCATGCGCACCTCATGAACTGGCGACTACGCGCTTGCGCGAAAGCCGGTTCGACAGGACGGTTTCCGCGGCGAGCAGGAGGAACGCCGCGAACAGCAGGTACCACCAGAGCGATTGCCGATGCTCCCGCTCCTCCGCGGTGAGCGATTCGAAGCCGGTCCCACCGGGCGCATCGCCCCGCGGCTCCACGGCCGCGACCAGTTCGGCCGGATCCATGGTCGCGAGATCCGCCTCGGCGAGATCGAGATTCACCGCGACGAAGCGGGCCGAGCCGTCCTCGCCCCGGATCTCGTAGAATCCGTGCTGATCGAGGGCGACGAGACCGCTCTCCGGAACGCGATCCTGCGTGCCATCGGGCGCGATCGCGACCCGCTCGATGTCCGGCACGGGCGCCGCGACCGGCGCGGCTTCCGCGTCCGTCGCCAGAGTATCGGCTTCGACGAGATCGCGGCCGGCGACGTTGAGGAACTGGCCGACGGTGAACCAGGGCCGGTCCTCTGCGTACCCGGCGGCATGCCGAACGAGCCGATGCACGAACGGCAGGAACGTCGGTTTGAGCGGGAGATCGCCCCAGAAGGTGTCGAGCGTGGAAGCCCAGACGAGCACGTGCCCGCTGCCGAGCGAGCGCTCCACCAGCGCCGGCGCCCCGCTCTCGAAGCGGGCCAGCACGGCGGCGTCGGGCGCGGCGGTGAACTGCCGGTAGCGGAAGAAGCGGGCGGCCGCGAGATCGCCGCTGTGCGGCTGGCGGAACAGCTCGAAGATCGGGTGGCCGAACTCGATGTAGCCGAGCGCGACACCGCGGGTGCCGGGCTCTTCGACCGGGCCGGGCAGGCCGCCGATCAGATCGGCGGACGCGGCCCAGTTGGCGCTCACGGTGCGAGGCCCGAGCACGACGATCAGGCCGCCCCCGGCCTCGACGAACGCGCGCAGGCGGCGGCCCGCCTCACCGCCCGGCACGGGCACGTCGTTCAGGATCACGACGTCGCGGCCCGCCAGCGCGTCGCTGGGAACGGAACCGCGCCGCGACTCGGTCCGGAACCCGGGCTGGTCGCCGATCGCGAGCGCCTGCTCGAGGTAGAGGGCGGAGCGGGCCGCGCCGGCATCGGCGATGAAGACGTCGAGCG
This sequence comes from uncultured Gemmatimonadales bacterium, assembly GCA_963786235.1. Taxonomy (GTDB): domain Bacteria; phylum Gemmatimonadota; class Gemmatimonadetes; order Longimicrobiales; family RSA9; genus CAWAYJ01. The sequence continues at coordinate 97,266 of CAWAYJ010000002.1, read as the reverse complement.
CCTGGTCCGGCGACAGCACGAAATCGAACGCGTCGTCGGCCGGCAGCGCGTCCGCCGCCGCCCGCACCGTGCCGCGCACGGTATCGCCGAGCGTGAACGCCGGGAACGTGAAGCTCGCGGCGTCGCCCGCGGCGACATCGACCGCACCCGTCCCCAACTCCCGCCCCCCCAACTCGAGCGACAGCTGGACGCCGGCAGCCGGGTCTGCGCCCGTGTTGATGACGCGGGCCGTCGCGGTCACCCGTTCGCGCCCGCCCAGCTCGTCGCGGCGGAACGTCACGCCTGCCACCGCGACGTTGTGGACTTCCGGATCCTGCACGGGCACGGTCGTGAGCGCCGTGCCGGCCGGCAGCCGCGAGCCTTCGCCGCCATCCCAGCCGGCGCGCTGGAAGTCGGAGATGAGCACGACCTCGCGGCGCGGCAGGGAGGAAACCTCGAGGATGCCCTGCGCCAGCTTCAAGGCGGGACCGTAGCGTGTGACGCCGGACCCGGGCTTCGCCAGGTCGAGCGCGGCGCGGAGGCGCGCCACGTCCGACGTCGCCTGGGTGGTGGCGACGGCGCCCGCGTCGAACAGTACGAGCGTGGCCCGGTCCTCGGCGCTCACGCCATTGATGGCTGCGCGGGCCGCGGTCACGGCCCGCGTCCAGCGGTCGCCGTAGCCCATGCTCCAGGAGTGGTCGAGCAGGATGACCACTTCGCGCGCCGTCGCCACGCCGGCGCCCGGCGTAATGTCGCGCTCGAGCAGCGGCCGGGCGAAGGCGGCCGCCAGCAGGATCAGCGCCGCGGCGCGGAGCAGGAACAGGAACCAGTTCCGGATCCGGCGCCGTCGCACCGACTTGTACGGCACCTGGCTGAGGAACATGAGGGACGGGAACGCGACGGCGTCGCGGCGCTCGCGCTGGATCAGGTGCACCAGCACGGGCACGGCGAGGGCGGCGAGCGCGCCCAGGAAGAGCGGGGCCAGGAACGAGAGCGGCATCAGCGCTTCTTCTTCATCATGTGCTCCCGGTTCGACAGGTACTCGAACAGGGCGTAGTCGAGCGGCGTCGCGGTGTCGAACAGAGAGTAGTCGATGCGGTTGTCACTGAGCAGCTTCCGGAGCCGCGAGACGTGGTTCTGTATGAGCTCGCGGTAGCGCTCCCGTTGCGTCGCGGGCACGACCGGGATGCGCTGGCCCGTCTCCAGGTCCTCGAACGGCGCCGCCTCGTCGAACGGGAACTCGATCTCCGCCGGATCGAGAACGTGGAACACGATGACATCGTGACCGCCGTAGCGGATCGGCTTGAGCGCGTCCAGCACGGCCTCGGGCTCCTCGTACAGATCCGAGATGACCACGAGGATGCCGCGCCGGTCGAGCGTCCCGGCCGCATGGTGCAGCGCCGGGCCGAGTTGACCGGGCCGCTCCGGCCGGATCCGGTCGATCGTGTGCAGCACGACGTTCAGGTGCTTGGCCGAGGGCGGTACGTACTCGACCACCTCCTGGTCGAACGTGATGAGGCCGACCCGGTCCCGTTGCTGGCTCGAGAAGTAGCAGAGCGAGGCGGCCAGGTAGCGCGCGTAGTCGATCTTGGTCAGCCCCTTGCTGCCGAAGCTCATCGAACGCGACACGTCGAGCAGGACAAGGAAGTTCGCGTTGGTGTCCGCCTCGAACTCCTTGACGTAGTAACGGTCCGTGCGCGCGTACAGCTTCCAGTCGATCCGGCGGATGTCGTCGCCCGGCATGTACTGGCGGTGCTCCGCGAAATCGAGCGAGAGGCCGAGGTAGGGCGAGCGGTGCAACCCGTTGATGAAGCCGTCGACCACCGTCCGCGCGAGCAGCTCGAGGTTGTCGATGCGGGCAAGCACCCGCGGATCGACGAACCCGCTGCCGGGAACCGGATGCTGGTGGTGCGAGACGCGCATGGCCTAGAGCCCCGAGCGCGGCACGGGCACCGTTTCCAGGAGTTGATCGACGATCACGTCCGTCGTGACCCGCTCCGACTCGGCGTGGAAGTTCTTCAGGATCCGGTGCCGGAAGACCGGATGCGCGAGCGCGCGGATGTCGTCGAAGTTGACGTGGTAGCGGCCCTGCATGAGGGCTCGCGCCTTGCCGCCGAGCGTCAGGTACTGCGCCGCGCGCACGCTGGCGCCGTAGGCCACCCATTTCCGGATGAACTCCGGGCTCGAGCCGTCCGCCGCCGGCCGGGTCGAGCGCGCCAGGCTGACCGCGTACTTCAGCACGGCTTCGGACACGGGCACCTTGCGGACGAGCCGCTGGAAGGCGACCAGGTCGTTGCCGGTGACGACGTGCTCGAAGCTGGGATCGAGGATTGCGGTGGTCGAGCGGACCACGTCCATCTCCTCGTCCTCGGGCAGGTGGTCGATCACGATCTGGAACATGAATCGGTCGAGCTGCGCCTCGGGCAACGGGTACGTCCCTTCCAGCTCGATCGGGTTCTGCGTGGCGAACACGTAGAACGGCTCCTCCAGCTCGTAGGTCGTGCCCTGCACGGTCACGCGATGCTCCTGCATTGCTTCCAGCAGCGCCGACTGCGTCTTGGGCGGAGTCCGGTTGATCTCGTCCGCCAGCAGGATGTTGGCGAATACGGGGCCGGGGGAGAACACCATGCCGCGCCGGCCGGTCTCCGGATCCTCGTTGATGATGTCCGTGCCCGTGATGTCGGACGGCATCAGGTCGGGCGTGAACTGGATGCGCGAGAACTTCAGGTTGAGCACCTGCGCGAGCGTGTGGACCAGTAGCGTCTTGGCCAGGCCGGGCACGCCGATGATGAGCGAGTTGCCGCCCACGAAGAGCGTGAGCAGCATGTGCTCGATGACGTCCTGCTGCCCGATGATCAGCTTGTGCAACTCCGCGCGGATGCGGTCGGCCCCGTCCTTCATGCGGTCGGCGAGCTCGATGTCGTCGGCATCGTCGAGCGTGGCGATCGGGGTCTCGTTCGTGGTCAGCGCCACCGTTCCTCCTAATGCGTCAGTGCGTAGATCAGGTAGTTCATGCCCACTTTGTAGGCCTCGTTGGACAGGTCGATCGGGTAGAAGCCCCGATCCGAGACACTCCCAGAACTCGCCGATGTCAGCCTTGTCGTTAGCGACGGCGAGGATGCGTTTGTTCGGATCGTTGTCCTCGTACATCAGGTACCACACGGGCTGGTTTCCGCGGTAGCTGGGCATGACGATGTTGATCGGATCGATCTTGAAGAAGCTATCGAAGATCGGCTCGGAACCGTTCGACCGGATAACCATTGCAATTCGGGAAACACGCGCGACATCTGCGCCACGAGATTCTGCATGGCGCCGCGCTGCACGTTGAAGTCATTGAAGATGATGAAGCCGCCCTTGAGCAGGTAGTTGCGCAGACCCTCGATCTCGCTCTCGTCGGGGAACCAGTCCACGGGCTCGCTCATGTATGCGACCGGGAACTTGAGGAGCCGGGGATCGTCGAGGAAGATGATGTTGCCTCCGCTCGGATCCTGGCGAGCCCGCGCGAGCGTCAACTCCTGGACGATCTTCGAGAAGTGCATCTCGGCGTCCGGATAGTCGTGGTGCCAGCCGGGATCGCCGAAGCCACCTCGACGCCGGTACCGGCCGGCCCCGCCGAAGCCATTGTCCTTGTAGCGGAGCCGCACGAACGTGAAGCTGCCATCGTAGGGCAGCCACGGGAAATCCTGGGGCGCGGCGGCGGCGTGCGCGACGGCACCGGCCGCGACGGCGGCCGGTGGCGTGGGCGCGTCGGTGGCCGTAACCGCGCCGATCGCCGACAGCAGGCCGATCGTTACGAGGGCTCGGATGCTCATGGCCGGAACTCCCGCGGAGTGGGCACTGGCCTCCGCGAACGGAGCTGGAGCAGAAGCGCCTGCGCCTTGTCGTAGTTGGGCGCGACCTCGAGTGCGCGCAGTACCTCCGAGCGGGCCGCGGCGGTGTTCCCCGCGTTGAGGAACGCGAGCCCGAGCTGGTAGTGCGCCTCGGCCTTGTCGGTCGGGCCGAGCGCGAGCAGCGCCCGGCGCGCCCGGACCACGCCTTCCGGATCGCCCGCCGCCTCCTCGAGCGAGGCGAGCTTCTGGAACATGCCCGGCTCGTAGGGCGAGATGTACACGGCGCGCTCGAGCGCCGCCGCCGCGCCCTTCGGGTCGCCAAGCTTCTCGAGCAGGCCCGCCAGCGCGATGTTGGCGTCGTAGTCGTGGTCGCTCCGGCTGGTCAGGTCCTCCAGCTCGACCGCCGCAGCGCGATCCCGGCCGGCCGCCTCATCCAGCTGTGCCAGCTCCATGTACGCGTTCTCGGGCCCGACGTACTCGGGGAAGAGCGCCTTGGCGCGCTCGAAGTACGGCCTCGCTTCCTCGCCCTTGCCATCGCCCAGCAGCGCCCGCGCCTTCCCCATCTGCTGGAAGAAGTCGCCCGCCGGCGGCTCACCCCGCTCCAGCGTCACCGCGACGGGTGTGCCGGGCGGATCTTCCTGCTTCACGTCGATCGCCGCCAGACGATCCGCGTAGCTCCGCTGGAACCAGTCGTCGAACGTCTTGTCGAACTGCTCGGGCGTTGCGCCGAGCGCGTCCTGGAACACGTCGGCCTCCGACTTGCCATCGCGGTAGTCGCCCAGCATCCGCCGGATAATGTCGAATCCCTGCGTCCGCTCGATCATCTCGGCGACCAGCGAGGCCTCGAAATACGAGAGCCCGATCTGCATCGGGTACTGCGGCCGGACGAAGCCGTTGTTCAGGCGGCTGACCGGGAGCAGGCCTCCGTTCTCGTAGGCAGCGACGTATTCCGGGGTCAGGTCATCGCCCCAGCCGGGACGAGCGCGCCGTTCCTCGAGCACGGAGAGGCCTTCGGTGAGCCAGCGCGGGATGCGGTGGTCGGTCGCGGCGAGCGTGAACGCGTGCGCGAGCTCGTGCCAGAAGGTGCTGCCCCAGTTGAACCGGCCCCGCTCCATCGCGGCGGGAGAGTTCATGGCGAGGACGGAGCCGAAGCTGACGCCGAGCGCGCCGAAGCCGGCAAGTCCGACGGTGCGCACGGAGAAGTCGGGGGCGTAGGGGTAGACCTCGACGCGGATGGGCGTGGGCGGCTCCAGGCCGTAGCGGTGTGCGAGCGAGTCGTACGCCTCTTCGGCGAGGCGGGTGAGCCAGGGCGCGAGCAGGTCGGCCTCGTTGTCCTTGAGTACGAACTCGAAGTGGGGCGTGCGGACCGTCCGGTACTCGTTGAACGTATCCATCAGGTCGAGCGTGTTCTTGATCCAGGGGTTGTAGGGATCGCCCGAAAACGATCTCTCCAGGCTGGTACGCGCGTCTTCGATCCGGCCGATGCGCAGCTGGTTGAGGCCGAGGGTGCCCCACGCGGCCCAGTCCGTGGAATCAAGGCGGACCGCGCGGCCCGCCAGCTCGACGGCGCCATTGTAGCGGCGCTGGCGGACGGCGAGCTCGGCGATCTGGTCGTAGAGGCCGGCGTAGCCCGGGCTCAGGGCGAACACGCGGTCGCGGATCGCCTCGTAGCCGGCGGTGTCGCCGGTCAGCCAGCGGATGGCGGCGCCGGTGGAGAGGGCCTCGAGGTCGACCGGATTGATGGCGAGGGCGCGGTCGATCTCCTTCTGCGCATCGGCTTCGCGTTCGAGGTCGATCAGCAGCTGAGCGAGGAAGACGCGCGCGGGCACGAGATCGGGGTTTACCTCGAGGCTCTGGTTGACGAAGGTCAACGCCTCGTCCGAGCCGTCGAAGTTCTTCGCCCGCGCCATGCCCAGCAGCGCGACCGGCTCGTTCGGATTCGAGGTGAGCACTTCCCGGAACAGGTCCTGCGCATCCGTGCTCTGGTACGTCTCGAGAAACAGTTCGCCGAGGCGGAGTCGCGCCTCGACGCCGGCCGGCTTGCCGTCCACGATGCCATCGTCCTCGGCGATCGCCTCATCGAGAGCCTTGACGGCATCCTTGAAGAGCTCCGGGTCGCGGACGCCGAGCCGGCGCACCGCGCCGGCCACGGCGATCAGGTCGGGCGCATCCAGCCGCTCGGAGTCGTTGTAGATGTCGATGAAGCGGTCGAACTCATCGAGCGCGCCCTCGTGGTCGCCCTTCCGCCAGCGGATCGTCGCCAGCCGGAGCCGCGCCGTGTTGGCGTCGTACGCGCCTGCATCGAGGGCGCGGCGGAAGGCGGCTTCCGCCTCGTCGATGCGGCCGCGCTCGAGCAGGACATCGCCCAGCGCGACCGCCAGGTCGTCGGCCATGCCGGGGCGCTCCATGCCGCGCCGGGCGGCCGCTTCCGCATCCTCGTACCGGCCGGCATCGGCAAGCGCGGCGACCAGCGTCCGAATGACACGGGCATCCGCATCGGGGGCCGCGGCCAGTCGGCGGAGGCCGCCGATGGCGGCGTCGTAGTCACCGGCGAGGTAGGCGGCGAAGGCATCGCGCTGCGAGTCACCCTGGCGAGCGCATGCCGGTTGCGCGAGCAATGCGCCGAACGCCGCGACCAGCGCGACCGGGAAGAGGATGCGGGGCCGGCGATGCCTCGTCACGGACCGCCCCCCTCCACCTTCCGGATCTCCTGGTTCTTGAGCGCGAGGTCGATGAGCAGCTTCTCGAGCTCGGACTCGTAGCGCGTGCTGTCCATTGTCGCGCGCACCGCTTTCAGATCCTCGATCTGCTTTTCCAGCTCCTGCTTCCGGGCGTAGAGCGCGCGCAGCTCGGGCGAGGCGCCGGGTGGCGGCCCACCGGACAGCGTGGCGCTGCCCCGGCCGAGGAAGGTCGCGGCCGCGAGCTTGCCGTCTTCCTTGCCAGACCCCGGCTCGTCGCTTCCCTTCCCGTCGCCGTTATCATCGAGGACGGCGTGCTCGGTGAGCAGCTGCTTGTCGCGCTCGTAGGCCTTCGCGACCTCGAGGCGCGCGAATTCGAACGCCTCCAGCATCGATACGGCGCCGTCCTTGTCGGTGTCGGCGCCATCCTCGGCGAAGGCATCGATGAAGAAGCCGGCGAAGCGCGCCTCGTTGCGCTCCATCCCGGACTTCGTCGCCGCGATCACGATGCGGTTGGGCGCGGCCAGCGGCCGTACGAAGTCGCCGCTTGCGCTCGAGGTGTTGGCCACGATCAACCGCCGGCTGCCGAGCTGGCCGAGCATCACGGCGAACTCCGCGCCGGTGAGGTCGGGACCGGGCAGGCTGAAGCGGCCTTCGCCCGCCTGGTAGCTGCCGTGGCCGATCAGCGTGATGAAGACCTGGTCCGACGGCGCGGCGCTCGCGGCGACGGTCCGGAGCGCGGCGTCGATCTCCTCCTTCGTCGAGCGGCCATCGATGCGCGCCGTGTCCATCGCGGGATTTTCGGAGAGGAACGTGACGTCGCCGGGCTGGACGCCCCACCGCTGCACTGCGACGTCGGCCAGCCGCACGCCCCACTCGTAGTAGGTCTTCGTGTACTGCGGCTCTCCGCCGATGCCGGCCACGATGATGACGTGAGTCCGCGTGCTCTGCGCGAGCAGCGGCGCGGGCGCGCGAGCGGTCAGGATCGCCGCCGCGAGGCATGCGACGAGGGACGTCGCCACGCGCATCATGCGAGTCCCCTCCGACGGCGGTACAGCCATTCCGCGCTGACGAAGGCGAGCAGCAGAAGGAGCACGATCGGCATGTCCCAGAGATCCTTTTCCTCGATGACGGTGGCGCCGCGGCCCGTGACGGACAGGTCCTCGGGGAGCGTAGCCATGTCAGCGGGGGTGTAGAAGCGGCCGCCGGTCTCGCTGGCGATGCGCTCGAGCAGGGGGCGGTTCATGCTGGCGCCGAAGAACTCGCTCCGGCTCTCGGCGACGTCGAAGCTGGCCGGCCGGCTGTAGAGGGTGTCGCCGCCGCGGATGGAGCGCACCGTAACCGCGTGCATGCCGATCTCGCTCGGGACCCACATCGCGCGGTACTCGCCGTCCTCGTCGACGGTCCACTCGAGCGGCACGTCGACCGAGGCACCCGAGGGCGTCGTGATGCTGGCGACGACCCGGCCGCTGTTCACGCGCAGGTACGCCTCATCGCCGACGTCGGCCGCGATCTCGACCGGCTCGCCAGGCGCCGCCCCGTCCTGCGGCACCACGACGTTGACCTGGTCGGGCACGCCGTCCACGAGCCAGCGCAGGAGCTGCCGCCAGAAGGTCTCGTGGCTCATGTCTTCGAGCGGCGGGACCATCTGCCACAACCACGTGTCCTGCGCGCCGAGCACTATCGCCTTGCCTCGGCCGTAGCGGTGGAAGGCGAGCAGCGGGAAGCCGTCGATCCCGCGCGCGCCGCGGCCGACGAGCAGCTCGGTCGCGCCCGGCTTGAGCGCTCCCAGGATGTTGGCGGTCGAGACTTCCGGCAGGCTGTCCCAGCGCGCCGCCGAGGCCGCCTCCGTACCCGCGATCTGGATGATCGGGTTCGACAGACCGGCCTGCGTGGGTTCCGCCTTGAGCCACTCGAAAACCGTCGTGTCGCCAGCCTGCGCCGGGTCCAGCTCGACCGGCAGCGCGTCGGCCAGCGGCGTGCCGGCGAACCCGCCCTCGGCGAACGAATGCCGGCCGCCGAGGAGCAGCAGGCCGCCGCCGCGGTCGCTCACGAAATCGGCGATCATGCGCAGCTGGTCCACACTGAAGTAGCTGGCCTCGACCGTTCCCAGCACCAGGCCGCGATACTTGAACAGCTCCTGGCGCGAGCGCGGGAACCCGTCCGACAGCTCGGCCCCGCTGTCCACCTGCATCCGCAGGTACTTGTTCTCCGCCGTCCGCTGCAGTATGACCAGCTGCAACTGCTCGTCATCCTGCACGGCGCGCTTCGTGAACGCGACCTCGGAGCGCGGCTCGCCCTCGAAGTACAGGATCTTCTCGCGCCCGTCCTCGACCGTGATCAGGACGTCGCGCTCGTTGTTCTCGAGAACCTGCTCGTCCGGTTGCGCGGGGACCCGGAAACGGAACCGGCGCGGGCCCGCGTTCTCGGCCGTGAAGTGGACGCGCACCGGCACGGGCTCGCCGTCGGCGCCGAACTCGACGTCCTCCGAGCCGACGATGCGGCCCTCGTCCTCGACCAGGACCTGCACGGTCTTCCCCCGGTAGCCGACCTGCGAGACGACGAGGTCGACGACCAGCGACGCGTCCTTCAGCACGGTCGGCGGCACGGTGACGCGCGAGACCTCGATGTCGTGCTGGAACCGCTCGCGGCCGAGGCCGACCGCGTAGACCGGCACCTGCGCCGCCTTGAGCGAGAGCAGCGTCTCCGTCAGCCCTTCCGCCGCGTTGTCCGCGCCATTGGTCAGCACGACGAGGCCGGCGAGCGGCACCGACGACAGCTCCTGCCGGGCCCGGTCGAGTGCCGGTGCGACTCGCGTTCGCGCGCCGTCGAACGAAAGCGAGTCGGGTGCGCCGGTGCGCTCGGCGTTCGACGAGAAGCGGAAGTAGCGGACGCGGAACCGGTCCTCGAGTCCGGTCCGCAGCGCGGCGTCCGGCGCGAGCGCCGCGCTGGCCAGCGCGGCCCGCGACTCGGCCCCGCCATCGGCGATGCGCATGCTGCGCGAATCGTCCACCAGCACACCGACCCAGTTCTGCTGCGGCACCACGTTCGACACCACCAGCACGGGCCGGAGCAGCGCGAACGCGAGCACGGCGAGTGCACCCGCGCGCAGCAGGGAGAGCAGCAGGCGGTCCCGCGACGAGGCCCGCCCGCCCGCCCGGCGGTACGTCCAGACCGTGATCGCGACGACCAGTCCCGCGGCCAGCAGGAGGAGCAGCGGTGGCACGGGGGCGCCGAAGGCCAGCCGTCCCTCGTGGAAGAGCAGCGGGCGGTACTTGAACAGGAATTCGAACACGGTACCGGTCACGTTCAGTGGCTCAGTGCGTAGACGATCGTGTTGACGCCGACCTGGAACGCGTAGGTCGAGTAGCGGACCGGGTAGCAGGCCTGCTCGGCCCACTCCCATGCATCACCGAGGTCCGTGTTCCAGTTGATCACCACCATCAGCCGCCCCCTGTCATTGAAGATGCCGCGGACGTGCGGCACGACGCCGTCCCGCTCCCACGTCTGCCCGCCGCCGCAGGCGTTGTTCACGTTCGGGACCTGCACGACCTCGTCGATGTTGTACACCATGTGGAAGATCGGGTGGTCCGGCGGCAACTCGACGATCGGATACTCCGGGAACACCCGTTCCATCTCCATCTGGAAGTTGTTCCACTCGTTGGTTCCCCAGAAGTCGTCCACCATGAGGAACCCGCCATTCAGCAGATAGTTGCGCAGCCCGCTCACCTCGTCCGCCGTCATGCGCATGTACCCGACTTCGAGCATGTAGAGGAACGGGAACCTGCGGACGTCGGGGTCGCTGAGCTCGACCGGATGGGCATCGTCGTACGCATCGATGTCGATCAGACGGCGCAGCACCGTGAGAAACTGGCGGTCCGACTTCGGATAGTCCGTCGACCAACTGCCACCGCCTCCCCGAAAGCCGCGATTCCGGCCACGTCCGACCCCGGAATACACGGCGCGGGTGAAGACGAACGCGTGGTTCGGCCGCGGGGCGGGCGCGCTCGAGGCAGGGACACCGGTACCGGACCGCAAGGGGATGCCCGCCACCGGCGCGAGGACCAGTGCGGCCCCCGCCGTGACGGCCAGCAGCCCCAGGGCCGCGGTCCGCTCTGTCGTGCCTGCTCGTCGCACCGCGTCCGCTCCGGATCGGATCGCCACCGCCGGCCCAGGGCCCCGCCTCAGGGCCGAATACTAACATGCGTCCACGCGTGTTCCTATCCGTGGGCCCGACGGCTTCCGGCGGACCACGATCGGATCCCAGCCCGGGACGAGTCGTTTCGCCCGTCTGGACGCGCACCCTGTGCGGCCCGCATCTTCGCGGACGCGCGCTTTTCTCCCGCGGCTTCGCGAAACCCCACCGCACCCGAGGCGCCCACATGATCACGGTCGACACGGCGTCCATCACCGACACGCTGCGTACACTCGTGCGCATCAACTCCATCAACCCGTCGCTCGAACCCGGCGGCCCGGGCGAAGCGGAGATCGCGGCCTTCGTCGCGGCTCGGCTCGAGGCGCTCGGCCTCGCGGTCGCGGTTCACGAGCCGGTCGCTGGCCGGCCCAGCGTGGTGGGCCGGCTGGCGGGCCGTGGCGGCGGCCGCTCACTCATGCTGAACGCGCACACGGACACGGTCGGTGTGAGCGGCATGGCCGCCCCGTTCTCGGCGGAGATCCGGGACGGACGGCTGCACGGCCGCGGCGCGTACGACATGAAGGGCAGCCTGGCCGCGTGCATCGGCGCGGTCGAGGCGCTGGTGCGAAGCGGCGTCCGGCTGCAAGGCGACGTGCTGGTCGCGGCCGTCGCCGACGAGGAGCACGCGAGCCTGGGCACGTACGACATCGCGAGGCGCTACCCTGTGGACGGCGCGATCGTGACCGAACCGACGGCGCTCGACCTGTGCGTGGCGCACAAGGGCTTCGCCTGGATCGAAGTCGTCACCCGGGGCCGTGCGGCGCACGGCAGCAGACCGGAGCTCGGGGTTGATGCCAACGTCCGGATGGGGCGCGTCCTCGCAGGGATCGAGCGCCTCGCCTCCGAGTTGGAGACGCGCGAGCCCCACGCCCTGTTGGGCCACGGGTCGGTCCACGCGGCCACGCTCGCCGGCGGTTCCGGCCTCAGCACCTACGCGGCCGAGTGCCGCCTCGGCATTGAACGGCGGACACTGCCCGGCGATACCGCCGCTGGCGTCGAGTCCGAGATCCTCGGCCTGCTGGACGGTCTGGCGGCCGAGGATCCGTCGTTCCAGGCGACGATGCGAACGCTGCTCACGCGCCCGCCGTTCGAGGCCCGCGCCGGGTCCCCCCTCGCCGCCGTCGTGACCTACGCCATCCGCGCCGTCGAAGGCCGGGCTCCACGGGTCCGCGGCGACACGCCGTGGATGGACTCGGCGGTGCTGGCCGAGGCGGGGGCCGACACCCTCGTATTCGGACCGGGTGGCGCGGGTGCGCACGCGACCGAGGAATGGGTGGACCTGGATTCCGTGATGCGGGCGGCCCGGGTGCTGGCGGATGCCGCCGTCGCATACTGCGGAACCGAGGCCTGAGGGCTGTTGGACGTCGAAGTCGCGCGCCTCGGTGCGCCGGGTGGCGGTGAACAGCTCCGCGAGCGGCTCCATGTTGCGGCGGATCGTCGACCGTGGCTCGCTCGAGATGATCTCCAGTCGGCGCCGAGATCGTCGGCATCTCCGGTTCCCGCGCTGGTACCCCGCTTGCATCTTCTTCCCTTTGCCCATCCACCGCGCAGCCCCGAGACGGAGGATCCCATGCACGATCCCGGTCATCCCACCGACACACCCGCCGAGGCGCGCTACAACTTCCTCAGGCCGCGACGCCGCGCTTCGCGTGTGATCCCCGCCGCCATTGCCGTGATCCTCCTCCTCCTCGCCGGAGGGACGGCCTGGTACCTGCTGCACCGCCCCGGACCGGATCCCGCCCGCGACGTGACACCGACTCCCGCCAGCGGAGAGGCCGCCGCTCCGCAGCCTGCCGCGCCACCGATCGACCTGCCCCCGCTCGACGCCAGCGACGACCTCGTCCGCACGCTCGTGACCGGCATCTTCTCACACCCGCGCATCGCCGCGTGGCTCGCACACGAGGCCCTCATCCACCGCTTCGCCGCCGCCGTCGCCGACATCGCCAACGGACTCGACCCCAGGCCGAACCTTCGCTTCCTCGCCCCCGACGGCGAGTTCCGCGTCCGGCAGAGCGGCGGCCATACCTTCATCGACCCCGCCAGCTACCAACGCTACGACCTCCTCACCGCGACGTTCGTTTCCTTCGACCCCGACGATGCCGCGCGCCTCTATCGCCAGTTGCACCCGCTCTTCGAGCAGGCCTACCGCGACCTCGGCGTGCCACAACCCGACTTCGATCAGGCCATGGCCAGCGCCATCGAACGCCTGCTCGCCGTCCCCATCCCCGATGGGCCGATCCAGGTCGTGCCCAGAGCCGACGGCACCGGTTTCGCCTTCGCCGACCCGGCTCTCGAACGGCAGTCCGATGCCGCGAAGCAGCTGCTCCGCCTCGGCCCCGACAACGCCCGCCGCATCCAGGCGAAGCTGCGCCAACTCGCCAGCGCTCTCCGGCTTCCGGCCGATCCCCGCGACTGACCCCACCGCCGGCCCGGGGGTTCACACCACCCGCCTGAAACCGCTACCGTTCCATATCGGTATTGTTCAATAGCGAATCAGGAGACGGCCCGGCTGTGAGACACGCGCGCCGAGGCGAGGAGGCGGAATGAAGCGGAAGGGAGCGGATCGGTTGCTGCCGTTGAAGCCAACCTGGTTCCACATCCTGCTGGCACTGAAGGAAGGTGCGGGGCATGGCTTCGCGATCCGGGAGCGGGTGGAGTCGCGGACCGGGGGCAAGGTCCGGCTGTGGCCGGCGACGCTGTACGGCGCAGTGCATCAGCTGTCCGAGGAGGGGTTGATCGAGGCGCTGGAAGGGGAGGACGATCCGGACGATGATGCGCGGCGTCGTTACTACCGCCTGACGTCGTTGGGGCGGGAGGTTCTGCTGGCGGAAGCGGACCGGCTGGAGTCGCTGGTTCGGGAAGCGCGGTCGGTGAAGGCGGCGGTGCGATGAGTGGCCGGGAGTCGCGGCGGGTGGCGCGCGCGGCGCGTTTCTATGCGCGGGTCCTTGGTGTGTTGCCGGGTCAGGTCGTGGCGGCGCACGGCGCGGAGCTTCGTCGTGATTTTGCGGACCTGGCCTCGCGAGCGGAGACGCGGAGCGGTGGACGGGGGGTGGCGTGGGTGTTGGTACGGGCTGTTGCGGATGTGTTCCTGCAGGTTCCGTCGGAGCGGTGGCGTGCGTCGAGGCGACGTCGCCGGGTCACCGGCCCGGGTGTTGGCGGCGGTCGAAGCGGGCAACGGAGAGTGAGCGAGATGATCGGGGATGCGATGCAATCGTTGGGTCAGGCGGTGCGGGCGCTGAGGCGGCGGCCGGGATTCGCGGGAATCGCCGTGTTGACACTGGGGCTGGGGATCGGGGCGAACGTGGCGATCTTCACGGTTGTGGAGTCGGTGCTGCTGCGTCCGCTGCCGTATCCGGGCTCGAACGACATCGTGGTGGTGGACCACCACATGCCGGGTCTCAACCTGCCGGAAATGAACAACTCGTCGGGGACGATCGCGCTGTACCGGGAGTCGGCGACGAAGATCACGCGGATGGCGGCGGTGGACGAGGTTCGTCGCAACCTGGGCGGCGTGGACCGTCCGGATCGGGTCGCGCTCGCGGATGTGACGCCGGAGTTCTTCGACGTGGTGGCAACGCGTCCGTTCCTGGGGCGTCCGATCGAGGATGAGGACATTGCGGACGGGGCGGCGCGGGTGGCGGTGCTCCTGTATCCGGCCTTTCAGGCGCGGTTCGGAGGTGATCCGGGCGTCATCGGCCGGAGGATCGAGATCGACGGGCAGCGGACCGAGATCGTGGGCGTGATGCCACGCGGATTCACGTACGGGGATCCGGACCTGGTCGCGCTGCTGCCGATGCACCTGGACCGGATCCCGCAGTTCGGCACGTTCGGGATCGGCGGACTCGCGCGGCTGAAGGGGGGCGTAACGGTCGAGGAAGCGCAGGCGGAGGCGACGGCGCTGCAGGCTGAGATACCGGTGCGGTGGCCGGACGTTTCCCAGGAATTCCTGGACAAGGGCGGGTGGTCGGTAACCGTGGAGCGGCTGCGTGACTCGATGGTCGAGGACATCGCGAAGGGGCTCTGGATCCTGCTGGGCACGGTCGGCCTGGTGTTGCTGGTGGCGGGGGCGAACGTGGCCAACCTGTTCCTGGTGCGCGCGGAGTCGCGGCAGCGCGAGGTCGCGGTGCGAAGCGCGCTGGGTGCCGGAAGGGGACGCCTTGCGGGCCCGTTCCTGGCGGAGAGCCTGGTGCTGGGCGGCGCCGGCGGCATCCTCGGAATGGGATTGGCAGGGTTGGCGGTCCGTCTCCTGGTGGCATTCGGGCCGGACCGGTTGCCGCGCCTTCACGAGGTGGGATTCGACGGCCGGGTGGTGCTGTTCGGGCTGGCGCTGAGCGGGATCGCGGCGCTTGTCCTCGGGCTGCTGCCGATGCTCCACTTGTCGGGCCGGTCGCGGGTCGCGCTGTTGCGCTCGGGGGCGCAGCACGCGACCGCGGGGCGCGAGCGCAACCGTTTGCGGCGCGCGTTGATCGTCGGACAGGTGGCGACGGCGCTGGTCCTGCTGGTGTCGTCGGGCCTCATGCTGCGGAGCATGATCCGGCTGCATGGAGTGGACCCCGGCTTCCGGTCGGACGGCGTGCTCACGGTGGGCGTGAGTCTTGGTCGTGACGATGACCGGGCGGCCGTGAGTTTCTACGAGCAGGTGCTCGACCGGCTCGAGGGGATGCCTGGCATCGCGCGGGCGGGAATGACGAACAGCCTGCCCATCGACGTCTCGGGGGTAAACGGCTCGTCCTTCTACATCGAGTCGAAGCCCAGAGACGACAACGAGCTGCCGCCGGTCACGTACTACTCGGCAGTGACCGACGGCTACTTCGAGACCATGGACATCCCGCTGCTCGCGGGCCGGGTACCGACTCGGCAGGACGTGCGCGGCGGCGTGCCCGTCGCCTGGGTCAACCAGGAGTTCCAGCGCCGGTTCCTGCCCGACGGCGCACTGGCGGAACGAATCCGGTTCGGTGACGACTCGACGTGGTACGAGGTCGCGGGGGTGGTGGGCGATGTCCGGACGTTCGGGATCCGCGAGGAGATCCGGCCCATGGCCTACTTCCCGCTGATCGGGCCGAACGGGATGCACATCCAGATGATGTACGCGGTCGTGCGCGGGACCGGGAGCGCGGCCGCGCTCGTGCCCGGGATCCGCGCGACCGTGCGAGAGCTGGACGCGTCCGTCCCGGTCACGGCGGTCCGGACCATGGACGAGATCCTGTCCGCTTCCCTCGCGGAGTCCTCCTTCACCCTGATGCTGCTCGTGGTCGCGGCGCTGGTCGCACTACTGCTCGGCGTGGTCGGCCTGTACGGCGTGATCTCGTACGTCGTGAGCCAGCGGGCGCACGAGATCGGGGTCCGTGTGGCGCTGGGCGCCAGGCCCGGCGCCGTTCGCGCGATGGTGGTGCGGCAGGGTCTGGGCGTGACCCTGATCGGGATCGCGCTGGGCCTGACCGCCGCGATCGCGGCCACGCGCCTGATCGCGTCGCTGCTGTTCGAGGTGTCGGCCCGCGACCCGATCACCTTCGCCGCGACGGCGCTCGTGCTCGGCGGCGTGAGCCTCGCAGCGACGTGGCTGCCCGCCCGGCGCGCCGCCGCGATCAGTCCGCTCGAGGCGCTCCGCGAGGAGTAATCAGTTGATGGCCCTCACGTTGTTGGCGCGGTCCACGTCCGGGAAGTCGTGGACCGCGTCCAGCGTGACGCGCGTGACCCGACCACCGACGTCATGCGATGTGGTCACCGTCCGGCGCCCGTCGTACCAGACGCTCATGGGTTCCCGCCACTTCACCGTCGATCCATCGTCGAGCGTCGCGGTGACGTCGATCGGCGCGTAGAGCTGGCCTCGGTTCTCGACCGTCACGGTAACGCGTCGTCCGCTCTGGGCCACACCGGTCACGGCCTGGTCGAGCCGGCCGCTCGAGAAGAACCAGGGCACGAAGAAGGCGTCGAGGTCCCGGCCGGTCCCGCTCGACATCGCGTTGAAGAAGTCGTACGGCGTCGGGTGGCGGTACGACCAGTTCCGGATATAGCTGCGGTACGCGCGATCGAAGGCCTCGGGCCCGAGGATCGAGCGCAGCGCCCAGAGCGCGACGCCGGGCTTGGCGTAGGCCTCGACGCTATAGCCGGAGTTGAGCACGCCGAACGCGTTGGCCGGCGACATGACCTGCAGGTCCTCATCCACGACGCGGACGAAGCTCTCGTATTCGTTCTGGGACTCCTCCAGCCCGTGCCGGCGCATCGAGTCGGGCAGGAACGCGTCGGTCGCGAAGAAGGTGTCGAACGTGTTGAGCCCTTCGTCCTGCCAGCCGTAGCGGGTCTCGTTGCTGCCGACCAGCATGGGGAACCACTCGTGGCCGATCTCGTGCGCGGTGACCATGTCTTCCTGGTACAGGTCCGGATAGGCCTGGACGAACACGGTCATGGGGTACTCCATGCCGCCGGAGCCGCCCTCGGTCTCGGTGAGCTGCGGGTACGGGTAGGGCACCATGAAACTGGAGTGCGTCTCGAGCGCGGCCTGCGCCATCTTCCAGACCTGGTCGAAGAGGGGCGCGCCCTGGCGGTAGAAGACGTGAACGGCGGCGCGCCTGCCGCTCGCGCTGTCGACCACCGCGCTCGTTGCATCCCAGAGGTAGTGGTCACCGAAGGAGAAGGCGACATCGCGCACGCTGTCGGCGTCGAACGTCCAGGTGAGCGTCGAGCCGGCGGTTCCCGCCGTCGCCCGGCCGGGGCCGAAACCGTCGGCGCCGACGACGTGGACCACGTCGCTCGTCGCGGCCGCCCGCCGCAGCGCGTCGCGCTCGGCCGGGGTCAGCACGTCCTCCGGGTTCGTCAGCGTGCCCGTGCCGCCCACGATATAGCCGGCCGGCAGCGTGATGCTGTACCGGAAATGGCCGTAGTCGAGGTAGAACTCGCCCGTGCCCGTGTACTCCTGCGCATCCCAGCCGTGCACGTCGTCGTACACGGCAATCTGCGGATACCACTGCGCGATCTGCGCCGTGGTCGCATCCTGCATGCCCATGCGCGGCGCCCAGTCGGGCGGGATCGTGAAGTGCCAGCGGAGGTGGAACGTGCCGGCGCCGCCAGCCGGGATCGGCGTCGCGAGAGGCACGACCATGATCGTCCCCCTGATGCGCGCGAAACTCGGGTTCTGCGCCTCACCGACAATGTTGTCGGGCACGGTCACCATCTGATCCCCGGCGCGCAGCTCATCGATCACGAGGCCGGCGGTGAACGCGGACACCGGTTGCTCCCGGGCAGCATACGGACCCATCAGGTTCTGGTAGACGTGGAAGACGACCGCGTGGAGCGTGTCGGGCGAGTTGTTGTGGTAGGTCACCGTCTCCTCACCCCGCAGCATCGAGTCCTGCGGCGTGACCGTCGCACGGATGTCGTAGTCGGAGGAGTTCTGCCAGTAGCGCGCGCCGGGCGCTCCGGTCCGCGTGCGTGTGCCACGGCCGACGGCGCTGTCGAACGGTGCCGGCATCACCAGCTCGAGCGGCGCGAGCGCCTTCGCGGCGCCCATCGCCCGTCCGCCGGCCGCGCCGGACCCCTGGGCCCGGGCGGTCGCGGGCAGGAGGCAGGCGAGCATCAGTGCGACCCCCCACGCCACCGCGCCACCGCCCGCCGGGACCGCGAGACCCGCATTTCCCCCCGTCGTGGCCCGAACCACCGACCGGAGTCCCCGCGTCGATCCTTCCGTGGGAATCATGCCATCCTCCTTCAGCCGTACATTGGGTGCATCCGGACCGGACGCGCCGCGCACGGTCAGGATGTAACCCGAAGCGGGCGGGCGGGTTCGCGGCGCCTCGGAGCCGGGCCGTCATTCCGGTGGACCGCGGCCGCACCGAGCGGGTGGGCGCCCAGGGCAGCGAGCGCGGCACTGGTGGCGCCCCGCTTCGACGAAAGCCACGAGGATACCGCCGTCGGCGACATAGAGCCTGGCGAGGCCGAGCATCTCGCAGGCGACGTAGACGGGGCCGGGCACGGGCAGCCGGTGTAGCGCGCCTTCGTCGGTTGCCGTATACCGGGTCGACGGCGGGACGACGATGCGCAAAAAACAGAATGGCGGCGGGACCGCCCCCTCGCGATCCCGCAACGCCACGCCTCATGATCTCCGCTCGTCGCGCTCACGCGTGTAGGCCATGCCACGGATTCCTGTGGGGAATTTCCCGCAATCCGACGCCCGCACCGCCGTTTCGAGGGCCCGTCGAGCAGGTTCCGGGCTGACAACGACGGGAGGATGGCGGGAACCGGCTACAACGATTCGAGCCTGTGGGGGTGTCCAATACCTTGTCCCCCAACCCGGAGGCCGGCCGTGATCCATGAGCTTCGCCATGCGTTCCGTTCGTTCCGCAAGCGACCCGGCTTCGCGGTGGTCGCGGCGTTGACCATCGCGCTGGGGATCGGCGCGAACAGCGCTGTATTCAGCCTGGTGAAGCCCATGCTGTTCGACCCGCTGCCGGTGGAGCGACCCTCGGAACTGGTACGGCCGGACGTGATCGCGCCGGCGACGGGATTCTCGATCTCGACGTCGATCCCGAACTTCCGGGACTGGCGGGAGCGGAGCACGTCGTTCACCTCGTTCGGTCTGAACATGAACGAGTCGTTCACGCTGACGGGATCGGGCACGCCGGAGGTTCTGGGCACGCGTCTGGTGCTGGGCGATTTCTTCGAGACGCTGGGTGTCAAGCCGTTGCTGGGCCGTTGGATCCCGGCGGACGCGACGTTCGCGGGTGCGGCGCCTGAGGCGGTGATCTCGTGGGGATTCTGGCAGCGCCGTTTCGGGGGCAGCCCGGACGTGCTGGGGCGGGTCCTGGAACTCGACGACCGGCCGTTCACGGTGATCGGGGTGATGCCGCGAAGCTTCACGTTCCCATCGCCGACGACGGACGTGTACCTGCCGATGGGCTTCTTCTCGAACCAGCTGTGCTGGGATGTCCGGGACTGTTCGCAGGGATCGTGGGCGATCGCGCGCCTGGCGCCCGGGGTCACGATCAGGCAGGCGCAGGCGGACCTCGACCGGATCGTTGACGGCATCGACCGGGAAGAGGGTGAGAAGGTGGCGCGCCCGAAGCTGGAGCCCCTTACGGCGGCGGTGGTGGGCGACGCGGCGGCGCGGTTCCGGCTGTTGCTGGGTGCCGTGGCGTTCGTGCTGCTGATCGCGTGCGCGAACGTGGCGAGCCTGCTTCTGGCACGGGGCGAGGAACGGCGGCGCGAGGTGGCGATGCGGACAGCGCTCGGTGCCGGGCGCGGCGCGCTGTTCCGGCACCTGCTGGCGGAGAGCCTGGCGCTGGCGCTGGTCGGCGGCGTTCTCGGCCTCGGCATCGCGGCGCTCGGGCTGAAGCTGCTGGTCCCGCTGGTCTCGCCCGTGCTGCCGCAGCTGTTCGCGCAGGCGATCGGGCTGGATGGGGGTGTACTCGCGTTCACGTTCGTGGCGACGGCAGCGGCGGGCATACTGACAGGCGTACTGCCCGCGATCCGGGGCTCGCGAGCCGACGTGCAGGAGGCAATGCGGGAAGCGGGGCGCGGGATGGCAGGATCGGCGCGCCAGCGGCTGCGCTCGGGGATCGTGGTGGCGGAGGTGGCGCTCTCGCTCGTACTGCTGATCGGCGCGGGGCTGATGGTGCGCAGCCTGTCCAACCTGAGACACGTGGACAAGGGCTTCAACGGGGAGAACGTGTTCACGGCGGAGGTGCCGCTGCCCCACGTGCGCTACGACACGAAGGAAGCGGTGCTCCGCTTTTACGACGAGCTGCTGCGTCGTGTGCAGGCGCTGCCGGGTGTGACGGCGGCATCGCTCGCGAACATCATCCCGCTGGGCAACAGCAGCTGGGAGCGGGGCATTTGGCCCGAGGGCGTGCCCATCGAGCAGGCCACGGTCAACTCCGTGCTCTACCACATCGTCTCGCCGGCGCACTTCGACGTGCTCGAGATCCCCATCCTGAAGGGCCGCACGTTCACCGAGGCGGACCGGGACGGCGCGCCGCTGGTCGCGATCATCGACGAGACCATGGCGGAACGGTTCTGGCCCGGCGAAGACCCGATCGGGAAGCGGGTCACGTTCGAATCCGAAGAGGTGCCCGGCGCGCACGAAGAGGGCGCGCGGATCTGGCGCACGGTGGTGGGCGTGGCGAAGAACGTGCGACACTACGAGCTGGAGACGGCATCCCGGATCCAGGTCTACGTGCCGCTGCACCAGAGCCTGCGGGGCATGAGCTCGAGCATGCAGATCATGGCGCAAACGTCCGGCGATCCGCTGCGGCTCGCCGATGCGGTGCGGCGGGAAGTCCGCGAGCTGGACAGCGACGTGCCGCTGGCCGACGTGAGCACCATGGAGCGGCATGTGGACGACGCGCTCGCCTCGACGCGCGCGCTGAGCGACATGCTGGCCCTGTTCAGCGTCATGGCCGCCGTGCTCGCGGCCATCGGCCTGTTCGGCGTGCTCTCGTATGTGGTCGCGCTACGCGGGCGCGAGATCGGGATCCGCATGGCATTGGGCGCACGGGCCGCCGACGTACTCGGCATGGTCGCGCGGCAGGGCCTGATGATCGCGCTGCTGGGCACCGCGATCGGTCTCGTGGGCGCGGTAGCCGCGACGCGCGCGTTGGGCAGCGCGCTGTTCGGCGTCGCGCCGCTCGAGCCCGCGACCTGGGCGGCGGTCACGGCGCTTCTGCTGGGCATCGCGGTCGTGGCCGCGGTGGTGCCGGCCCTCCGGGCGACGCGGGTGGATCCGATGCGGGCGTTGCGCGAGGACTGATCCGGCGTCAGTCCGGATCGCCGGCGGGAGCGGCGAGGGCGGCGAGGCGCTGCCGGATCTCACCGAGGCGTTCGGCGGCTTCGGGCCAGCCGGTGAGCAGGGCGCCGGCCGGCTCGATCAGCCGGAAGAGCAGCCGCGCCTTCTCGTAGGCGGCGATGGCATCGTCCGTCCTGGCGGCGGCATCCGCGTCGAGGCCTTCGAGGTAGAGCAGCTCGGCCGCCAGCCAGCAGCGGGAAGGATCGACCGTCGGCGCGAGCAGCATGGCCAGCGTCTCGGGCGTCGCATCGCGGAGCAGACCCGGCGTGATGCCGAACTGCGTGGCGGCATTGTCGAGCTGCTGCTGGAACCGCTCGCCACCCACCAATTCACCCGCCAGCATCTTCCGCAGCCGGATCAGGACCTGACCCATCTGCTCGATCATCCGCAGGAGATAGTCGCGCTGGGCCATGTCGAGTCCGTCTCTCGGCTGGCCGGCTCGGAAAGGCGAAACCGGCGTTGGTACGGAATGAACGGCGGCTCAGGTTGTCGTCACGGATCCCGCGCTCGACCAACACGAACCGGCGCCGGTCGGTCGCGTCCGCTACAGACCCGGCGCCGGGAGCGCGTCCCGTCGGTGCCGGTCGGCAAGCTGCGCCCAGAGCGGCAGCAGCACGACCGAGAGCGCGACGAGCGCCACGACATGGACGGACGGCGGCGGCGGCGAGAACGGCTGCGCGGCCCACAATGCCGCGACGAACAGCAGCAGGGAAACGAGCGCCCAGCGACCGACGCTGTCCCGCGGCCACGTCGCACCCGTGTAGAGCACGACGCCGGCGGCGAACAGCAGCCCTTCAACGATCATCGTGCCCGACACGGAGTTCCAGAGCCCGAATCCGACCAGGGGGCCGCCCGGCCAGAGCGGCAGGTCGGGTCGGTGCACGATGAGGTCGAGGAACCAGTGGCTGATGACGACGATGCCGACGGCCCAGCCGGCGCGGGGGCTACGCAGGACCCGGGCCGCGAGCAGACCCGCCAGCGCGCTCCAGACCGCTGCCATGAGCAGGCTGTGGCTCCACGGATAGGAGTCGAATGCCAGCGCATTGAACGCGGTGTTGCCGGGCTCGATGTGAAGCCGCTCGATGCCGGCCAGCACGAGGACAGGCCAGAGGAGGTCGAGGCCATACGCAGCGGCGACGTAGCCGCCGAGGGAAACGCGAGGCTCGGCCCGCTTCGCGGCGAGCGCTGTCGCCAGATGTCCGGCAAACACGCTCAGACCCTCGCGTGCCGCCGGATCGCCGACGCGATCGATCGCGTGACCTGGCCGAGCGCGGTCCCGATCAGGGCCACGCGACCGACGCGTCGGCGCGGCAGCCGGATCCGCTCGACCTGGTTCCGGTTGCGTCGCGGCGGGATGGGCGCAGCCGTCGCGAGCGCGATGGGCGGCTTCCGCGGCGGCGGCGGCAGCGCACCATTGGGGTCCGGGACGGGAAGGAAGCGCTTGCCTTTCATGGATCCCGCAATCTGGTGACGCCCGGGCCCGAGATCAAGGCTTCCCGGAGCAAGCCGGCCGGCCTTCGCTGCGTGGCCGTCCGCCGCGCAACGCCGTCCTTCAGCGCACAGTCGACGAATGTACGGGCCATCGTCCCCGCGCGTCGCGAGGGCGCATCAGCACGTCCGCCTCGTGGTGCGGCCGTCGGGCGCGCGGTCGCTGCAGGCGCGGGGGGCGCGTCCCGCCGCATTGCGCGCGGCCACTCCGGATCGCACGTTGCGTCCAGGGCTGTATGCGCCACGTGGGAGAACGGGGACTGACGATGGATTCTCGCCCATGCGCGCCGGCAAGTCGCGGCGCACGTGAAGGCCGTGACGTGATCGCACGGCGCGGGCGCGCCCGGGTGCACTCGTTGGCCGAGGCGATTTCGGCGGGACCCGGTCGGCGCGGGATCCCGGATGTTGCGCGCCGCGGGCGTCCCCTGTCACCGACGCCGGACCCGAGACCGCAGTCCGTGCATCACCTGCGACGACGGTCGCGCCCGCCGGAATCGCGAGTTCGCCTGCCACGCCCTGCCGCGGCACTTCGATCCACCCTTACGGAGACCTGACCCATGGACCAGGCCCGGCCCTCATCACGCGTGCCATTCGCGCGCGCCACCGGCCGCGCGGCTCTCGCCCTGCTCCTGCTGGCCGTGCCGGTGTCGGCGCAGCAGCAGCGGGTGAACCACGCGAACTGGACGCTGAAAGAACGCTTCTCGTCCGCCGCTCTGCGCCCGATCGTGAATACGCAGACAGTGTCGCCCAACTGGATCGAGAAGACCGACTCGCTCTGGTACTACTGGAAGGATGGCGACGGGGCGCGCTTCATGCTGGCGCAGCCGAAGACCCGCACCAGGGCGCCACTGTTCGACCACGCGAAGCTGGCCGCGGCGCTCTCGGCGGAGGGCGGCAAGCCGTACGAAGCCAGGGACCTTCCCTTCACCCGTATCACGTTCCGGGACGACCTCAAGGGCGTACGCTTTGTAGTGGACAGCATCCGCTACGAGTGGGACCTCGGGACGCAGACGCTCACGAACCAGGGCGTCATCCCGCGCGACTCGATTGCCATCCTCGGTGGCCGGGGCGGGGGGCGCGGCGGCGGTCGGGGCGGCTTTTCCGGCGGCCGGGGCGGCGGCGACTTCCACAACTACGCGCCGGACAGCACGGCGTTCGCGTTCGCGCGGGACCACAATCTGTTCGTGGTCGAGGTCGCGACCGGCGACACGGTCCAGGTCTCGACCGACGGGGAGAAGGACTACTCGTACGGCGCCCGCGATACGACCGCAACCCAGTTCCAGCGGCAGCAGGATGACGAGAACCAGGACCAGGACCAGGGCGGCGGCGGGCGCGGCCGAGACCCGCGGGTCCGGGCCAACGTGATCTGGTCGCCGGACTCGCGTTCGTTCGCGGCGCCACGAACGGACCGGCGCGCGGTCAAGGAGCTCTACCTGGTCAACGTGCTGGCGGAGCCACGCCCGGTGCTGGTCTCCTACAAGTACGCCATGCCGGGCGAGGACTCGGTGGCACAGCAGGAGGTGAGCGTCTACAACCGCGGCGAACCGTCCGTCCACAGGGTCGACGTGGACAAGTGGAAGGACCAGCAGCTCTTCAGCGTCGATTTCCCGGACAGCCACGAGAAACTGCGCATGGTCCGACGCGACCGGCTGCAGCGACACCTCGAGCTGATCGAAGTCGATCTGGCCTCCAGTCAGGTCACGCCGCTCATTACGGAATCCGTGGAGGACGCGTACCTCGAGACGCGCGGGCCCGACTACGTAAAGGCCGGCGACGACATCATCTGGCGATCGGAACGAACCGGTTGGGCGCACTTCTACCTCTATGACCACAACGGGAAATTCAAGAACGCGATCACGTCGGGCGAGTGGAACGCGGCGCAGCTCGTGGCCGTGGACTCCGTGCGCCGCGCCATGTGGTTCACGGCATGGGGGCGTGAGCCCGGCGAGAACGTGTATTACACGCACCTCTACAAGGTGAACCTGAACGGCTCCGGGCTCACGCTGCTGAACCCGGGCGAGGCAGAGCACCAGTCGTCGCTCTCGGATTCGAGACGCTACTTCCTCGACAGCTCGTCGAGGATTGAGACGGCGCCCGTGTCCGGGATCCGGGATGGCGCGACGGGGGCGGAGGTTCTGCCGCTGGAGACGTTCGACACCGGGCCGCTCGTGGATCGGGGCTGGAAGCCGCCGGAACAGTTCATCGTGAAATCGGCGGACGGCGTGACCGACATCTACGGCAACATGTGGAAGCCGTTTGACTTCGATTCGACGAAGAGCTACCCGATCATCGCGCACGTGTATCCCGGGCCGCAGACGGAGAGCGTGAGCTACACGTTCTCGCCCACGGCGACCGACCAGGAGTTGGCGCAGCTCGGCTTCATCGTCATCCAGATCGGGAACCGGGGCGGCAACCCGCGGCGCGACAACGCCTACCACAGCTACGGCTACTACAACCTCCGCGACTACGGCCTGGCCGACAAGAAGGCCGGCATCGAGCAGCTGGCCGCAGAGCACAAGTGGATCGACATCGATCGGGTCGGTATCTACGGCCACTCGGGCGGCGGCTTCATGACCGCGGCAGCCCTGCTACTGCCGCCCTACAACGACTTCTTCAAGGTCGGCGTGTCGTCGTCAGGCAACCACGACAACAACGTCTACAACCAGAACTGGAGCGAGCAGCACCACGGCCTGCGCGAAGTGGCGGCCAACGCGGCGGGCCAGGGCGGCCGTGGCGGCGGCCGGCGCGGCGGCGCCGGCGGTGCGGCCGCGGGCGGACGCGGCGGCAACGCGGGGAACGCCGGAGGCGCGAGTAGCCAGGCGCGGCAGGACAGCACGGCGACGAGGTTCCAGATCCACGTGCCGACCAACGCCGAACTGGCGGAGAACCTGAAGGGCAACCTGCTGCTCGTGCACGGCGACATGGACAACAACGTGCACCCGGCCGGCACGATCCGGCTGATGAACGCGCTGATCAAGGCAAACAAGCGCTTCGACTTCATGCTGATGCCGGGCAAGGCGCACAGTTACGGGGACATGCAGCCGTACTTCCAGCGCAGGCTCCAGGAGTACTTCGCGGAGCACCTGCTCGGGGACTACTACCGGGATGGCGCGGAGATCAAGTAGGCCGCAACGTCCGGTCACGTGAGGTCGGGCCGGGGACCCGCGGGTTCCCGGCCTTCTCGCGTCTGCGGATCGGGATGTACGCCGGCAGAGTCCGGCAAACGGTGTACCCGGTCGTGGGGCGGTCGCGGACAACGAAAGCTGGGAATGCCCCGTTGCTCGGGCTCCGGCGTCCATCTAGCTTCGGTCGGATTCCGACGGTCCCGCCAACCGCGGCGGAGCAGTCGCGCCGCGCCCCCTGTTCACGGAGGTCCGCATGAAGCCGTCGATCCGCACGGCCGGCTCGACGCGCCCGCAGCGGGCATCCGCGATGCTCGCCGCCGGGTTCGCGGCCCTCCTCTCGGTCGCGGCGACGGACGGGGCTCACGCGCAGGGCGCGACAGACCTGTTCCTCGTCCAGCTGCACGAAGCGGGGGGCCGGCTCACCGCCGATTCGGCGGTCCGCCTCACGGACCGTGCCGGGTACGACAACCAGCCGCAGTTCCTGACGGACGGCCGGACCCTTCTCTACACGTCGATCGACGCGACGGGCCAGGCCGATATCCGGTCCATCGACCTGCGCACGCGGCGGAGCGCCGACGTCACGCGGACCGCGCCGGAGAGCGAGTATTCCGCCGCCCTCATGCCCGGGGGCGGGCGCATCTCGGTGATCCGTGTCGAGGCGGACTCGACGCAGCGACTCTGGAGCTTCGCCCTCGATGGCTCCGACCCGCGTCTGTTGCTCGAACGGATCGCCCCCGTCGGCTACCAGGCGTGGATCGACGGCGCCCGCATCGCCCTCTTCGTACTCGGTGACCCCGCCACGCTGCAGATCGCCGACGTGCGAAACGGCGAGGCGCGCCGGGTCGCTTCGAACATCGGCCGCTCGCTCAACCACGTACCGGGCGGCAACGCCGTCAGCTTCGTGGCGCGTGGGGACGGGCCGCAGGGCTGGATCGAGGCGTACGATGCGGACGGCGGCACCACCGAGCGGCTGGTCCGACCGCTGCGCGAGAATGAGTACCATGCCTGGACGCCTTCCGGCATACTGCTCAGCGCCGCCGGGTCGATGCTCTACCAGTGGCGGCCGGGCGACGCGGGCTGGACGCTGGTCGCCGACCTCACCACTGCCGGCGTCTTCGCGATCAGCCGGCTGACCGTCAGCCCGGACGGCCGCATGCTCGCGTTCGTGGCCGCGCACTGAATCGGCGATGAGAGGCTCTCGGACCGGAAACGGCACTGCCGCGGGACTGCAGAACGGATCGCCCAGTGAGGTGACGCCGGCGGCGCCTGCCGCCCGGGCCGTGCTGGTGGGCAACCCGAACGTCGGCAAGAGCGTTCTCTTCAAGCACCTGACCAATCACTACGTCGTGGTCTCCAACTTCCCGGGCACGACCGTCGAGATCTCGCGGGCACAAGCGAATCTCGGCGGCCGCCGCTACGAGGTCATCGACACGCCCGGCATCAACGACCTTGCGCAGAAGAGCGACGACGCCCGGGTCACGCGCGAGGTACTCGAGAACCAGCCGGATGCGACCGTGATCCAGGTCGCGGACGCGAAGAACCTGCGCCGCGCGCTGCTGCTCACGCTTCAACTCGCGCGGCTGCGGCGGCCCACGATCCTCGTGCTGAACATGGCGGACGAGCTGAAGGCACGCGGCGGGCGGATCGACGTGGCGCGACTCGGCGAGCTGCTCGGCATTCCGGTCGTGGCGACGGTCGCGGTGCGAGGTGTGGGCATCGACGCGCTGATCGAGTCCATCGCGAACGCGCGGCCCTCGCACCTGCCGCTCGATGAGGAAAAGGATGGCACCACGCTGTACGACCAGAACCGGGCGCGGCTGGAGCGGGTGAACGCGATCCTGGGCGAGACGTACGCCATCGCCCAGCCGCAGAACCCGGCGCTGGCCGTACGGCTCGGGTTCTGGGCGATGGATCCGCTGCGCGGCAGCCTGTTCCTGGCCGCCGTCCTGTTCGCGGTGTTCTGGTTCGTCGGCCTGTTCGGCGCCGGCACGATGGTGGATGCGCTGCAGATCGGCGTGTTCGAGCAGCACGTGAGCCCGCTCGTCATCCGGGCGGTCGATACGCTGCTGCCGTTCCCGCACACGCACCAGGTCCTGCACATCGACCACCCGCTCGGTCTGCCGATCTCACCCACCCACACGCTGGTGTTGACCACGTTCTCCCGCGACGTGATCGGCCCCGCGTACACGGTGAGCGGAAGCCTGGGCTGGGTCGACGTCGTGCAGCGCTTCCTGCACGACTTCCTGGTCGGCCCGTTCGGACTCGTCACCATGGCGCTGAGCTACGCGCTCGCCATCGTGCTGCCCATCGTGACGACCTTCTTCCTGGTGTTCGGCGTGCTCGAGGATTCCGGCTATTTCCCGCGCATGGCCATCATGGTGAACCGCGTGTTCCGCGTGATGGGCCTGAACGGGAAGGCCGTCCTGCCCATGATCCTGGGACTCGGCTGCGACACCATGGCCACCATGACGACGCGCATCCTGGACACGCGCCGGGAGCGCATCGTCACCACCATGCTGCTCGCGCTCGCCATCCCCTGCTCCGCACAACTCGGCGTGCTGCTCGCGCTCATGGCCACGCTGACGCCCGTCGGCGCCATGGTCTGGCTGGGGCTGGTGGTAGGCGTGCTGCTGCTGGTCGGCTGGCTGACGGCACGGGTGGTGGGCGGCGAGCCGAGCGACTTCATCCTCGAGATTCCGCCCATGCGCATGCCGCAGGCGGCCAACGTCGCGCTCAAGACGGTGAGCCGGATCGGCTGGTACCTGCGCGAGGTGATCCCGCTCTTCATCGCGGGGACCGCGATCCTGTTCCTGCTGGACGCGTTCCACATCCTGCCCCGCATCGGGCAGCTCATGGAACCGCTGGTCACGCACTGGCTCGGCCTGCCGGCGCCAATGGCGAACGCGTTCCTGGTCGGGTTCCTGCGCCGCGACTTCGGCGCCATCTACATCCTCGATGCGGCAACCGGCCCGACCGCGGTGCTCGACTCGCTGCAGGTGCTCGTGGCCATGGTCACCATTACCTTGTTCATGCCGTGCTTCGCGAACTTCCTGATGATCGCGAAGGAACACGGCATGAAGGTGGCCTGGCGCATGGCGGCGTTCATCTTCCCGTTCGCCTTCTTCGTCGGCGGACTGGTTCACTTTGTGGGGCGATGGCTGGCGACTACCTGACCTGTCCATTCTGCGGCTTCGAGTTCGCGAAGAACGACACGCTGTGCCAGCACGGCTGTCCGCTCGGTTCGCTCTGCGGACTGATCCGCTGCCCCAACTGCCAGTACGAGTTCGCGGAGACGCCTCGTACCATCACCCTGCTCGGCGGCTGGTTCAAACGCAAACGACCCGCCCGCCGAAGCGATCTGCCCGTCCACGTCCTGACCGTCGGCGACCTCGGCCGCGGCGATCACGCACGCGTCGTGTGTCTCGGCGCCGGCAGCACCCAGCGCCACAACCACCTCGCCGTGTTCGGCGTCGTGCCGGGCGCCGAGGTCGAGCTGGTCCAGCAGAAGCCATCCTGCGTTCTCCGCGTCGGCGAGACCGAGCTGGGGCTGGATCCGGAGATCGCGAGGGAGATCCTGGTGGAACGGATTCGGGGGGCGGAGGCGGAGGCGGAAGCGGGGGCGGGCGGGTGAGGGTGAGGGTGAGGGGGCGGACGCTTGAACTGCCGTCCGCCCCGTTCGGTTCACGTCCACCACCTCAGCCATCGCGTTGCATGCCTGCCGGTAGATCCGGCGATTGATGCGCTGTGGCGCCGACTCCTACTTCAAGTCGACAAGCACGGCCTCGCCTGTCTCTGCGGACTGCCGGGCGGCATCGAGGATGGCCTTTCCGGCCGCACCGGGTGCGGGCGTCGGCGTCGCCGCGGGGTCGGGCGAGCCACCGGCCGCGCACTGCACGGTGATGGTCATGGGCGTGTAGATGGAGAACGTGATGGCCGCGACGAGGCTGTTGAGGAACGAGTGCTGGGTCTCGACCCGGGCCACGCCGTTCGGACATTGCGAGGCCGTCTGGATCACCTGCGGCGGCACGAGTCCGGCGATGAACGAGTTCGCCCACGGCTTCTCGATCGTCTGACCGCTCGGCTGCCGTCCCGTGTCGACGATCGCGTGGTAGCAGCCGGCCGCCAGCGTGGCGGCCACGACGAATACGACGGTGCGGATGCGCGTCATGCGAATCCTTTCGCTGAGGAATGACCGGCAAGGGTGCCGGAAGTGATGGGATGCATCCAATCTAGGAACGACGCGAGCGCGGCTCAATGGCCGGCGGCGGCGCGGCCGTTCGCGTTGTAGTGACGGACCTTCCTTCCCTGCGCCACCCCGGTCCGTCGCCGGTTGCCGTCCCCGGAGTCGTCGCATACAGTACTGTGTTCACTCCACAAGCTCCTTCCACGGAAGGGTCGTATGCCCAGCCGGCGCCTTCGTCGTTTCCGTGCGTTTGCGCTCGCGCTCGCGACCAGCGCACTGGTCCCCGCAACCGCCCGCGCACAGCGGGGTGGCGGTCCGCCGGCGGCCACCCGTCCGGGTCCTCTCCGCTTCGAGTTCCTCGGTCCGTCGGACGGCGGGCGGTTCGCCTCGGTCGTCGGGATTCCGGGCGCACCCGGGACGTACTACGCGGGTGCGGCGTCGGGCGGCATCTGGAAGTCGACGGACGCCGGCGCGGAGTGGGCGCCGATCTTCGATGACCAGGACGTGGCGGCGATCGGCACGCTCGCGGTGGCGCCGTCGAATCCCGATGTCGTGTGGGCGGGCACGGGGGAGGCGTGGGCGATCCGGGATGCGGACGTGACGGGCGACGGCGTCTACAAGTCGATGGACGCGGGCGCCACCTGGCGGAACATGGGACTGCCGGGATCGGGCCGGGTCGGCCGGATCGTGATCCACCCGACTGACCCGAATACGGTGTACGTGTGCGCGCTCGGCCGCACCACCGCGCCGCAGGAGGACAAGGGGGTCTACAAGACGACGGACGGCGGGGCGACGTGGCAACGGGTGCTGTTCGTGGACGTGAACACGGGCTGTTCCGGTCTGGCGATGGACCCGACGGACCCGAACAAGCTGATCGCCGGGATGTGGCAGGTCGAGATGCACACGTGGGCGATGTTCGGCGGCGGCCCGTCGAGCGGTGTCTGGATGACGCGGGATGGCGGCCGGCGCTGGTCGCGGCTGACGAAAGGCCTGCCCAAGTCGCCGGTCGGCAAGATCGACGTGGCGTTCGCGCCGAGCGATGCGCAACGCGTGTATGCGCTCATCCAGACGGTGGACCAGGGCTCGGTGTGGCGGTCCGAGGACGGCGGTGGCAACTGGAACGTGGTAAGCTGGGACCGGACGCTGATCGGCCGCGCCGGCTACTACATCCGGCTCCTGGTGTCGCCGACGACCCCGGACGAGATCCTCGTCGCCACCAGCAGCATGCACGTGTCCAGGGATGGCGGGAAGACGTTCACGACGATCTCCGGCTGCGGCGACTGCCATGACATCTGGTGGGATCCGCAGAACGCCGACCATTTCGTACTGACCGGTGACGGCGGCCTGAGCATCACGCTCGACCACGGCCGCACCCGCACCAACGTGTCGCTGCCCATCGGGCAGATGTACCACGTGGCGGTCGACGACCGCATCCCGTACTGGGTCTACAGCAACCGCCAGGACGACGGCACCATGCGCGGCCCCGGCAATTCACCGGAGCTGCCCGACAACGTGCCGTCGTACCTGCCGCAAAGGTCGCAGGGCGGACGCGGCGGACGCGGCGGCGGGGGCGGGTTCGGCGGTGGCCGCGGGGGCGGCGCGTCGTGGGACCACGGCATCGGCGGCTGCGAGTCCGGCTTCACCATCCCGGACCCCGGGAACCCGGACGTCGTCTGGGCGACATGCTACGGCAACAAGGTGACTCGTTACGACGCGAAGACGGGCCTGGCGCGCTCGGTCCAGCCGTGGATGCAGACGCTCGACTCGCCGCCGGAGGACACGAAGTACCGCTGTCACTGGACGCCGCCGCTGGCGCTCGACCCGTTTGAGCCGGAGACGGTCTACTACGGCTGCCAGGTCATCTTCAAGACGTCGAACGGCGGCCAGAGCTGGAGCGTGATCAGCCCCGACCTCTCGACGCAGGATTCGTCACGCATCATCTCGTCGGGCGGCATCATCGGGGACAACCTCGGCCAGTTCTACGGCGAGGTCGTGTTCGCCATTGCGCCGTCGGAGATCCAGCGCGGCCTGATCTGGGCCGGCACCAACGACGGCAAGGTGTGGTACACGCGCGACGGCGGCACGAACTGGACGGACGTGACGAAGAACATCACCGGGATGCCGGTCTGGGGCACGATCCGGCAGATCACGCCCTCCACGTTCGATGCGCGCACCGCGTACGTCGCGGTGGACCTGCACCTGATGGACGACGGCCGGCCGTACATTTACAAGACGACGGACCTCGGGCAGACGTGGACGCGCGTGAACGGAGACCTGCCCTCGGACCACCCGCTCGACTACGTGATGACCGTGGCCGAGAACCCGAACCGCCGCGGCATGCTGTTCGCCGGTACCGGCCACGCGTTCTACTACTCGATGGACGACGGCACGCACTGGACGCAGCTCCAGGACGGGCTGCCGCCCGCGCCCGTGAGCTGGATCGTGCCGGTGAAGAACTACCACGACGTGGTGGTTTCGACCTACGGCCGCGGGATCTGGGTGTTGCGTGACATCGCCCGGCTCGAACAGTCCGACCGCATCGCCAACGCCCAGGTCTACCTCTACGAGCCGCGGTCCGGATTCCGCATGGCCCGCAGCGGCAACGCGGAGTTCCTGTTCCAGATGCGGAGCCCGCCTTCCGACTCGGTCCGGTTCGAGATTCTGGACGGCAGCAACGTGATCCGCACCTTCAAGGTTGCGGCCGAGGCCGGGCTCACCCGCGCGATGTGGGATCTTCGCTACGAGAGTCCGACCCAGGTCGAGCTGCGCACGCTTGCGCCCGACAACCCGCACATCTGGGATGAGCCTCGCTTCCAGGGCCGGGACACGCGGCCCGTCACGCACTGGGGCATCCAGGGCGCCCAGCGGGCCGGGCCCCTGGCCGCGCCCGGCGCGTACACGGTGCGCATGACCGTGGACGGCCAGCCCTACACCCGCAGTTTCACGGTGATCAAGGACCCGGAGATCGAGGCCTCGGAAGCGGACCTCGTCGCCTCGACTCGCGCCCAGATCGAGATCCGCGACGACCTGAACGCGACCGCGGACATGACGAACCGGATCGAGATCATGCGCAAGCAGATCGAGGACCTGCTCGCGTCGAACCGGAACGGCGGGATCCAGCGCTCGCTGCGCGAGCTCGACCAGAAGATGCTCGCCGTCGAGCTGCAGCTGCTCTCGCGCTCCGACCTGGAAAGCGACGACAAGTGGTTCGTCGAGGCCTACAAGGTCTACCTCAACCTGATCTGGCTGAACGGTGAGGTCGGGACGGGGGCGAGCGACGTGGCGGGCGGCGCCGACTACCGGCCGACCGACCAGTCCATGGCCGTGCTGCAGCAGATCGAACAGGACCTGACGAAAGCGAAGGCCGACTTCGACACGCTCATGACCCGGACCGTGCCCGAGTTCAACCGGTCCATGAACGGACGGCTGCCCCCGATCTCGGACAAGCTGCCGCCGAAGACGACGACCTGAGCCTCGCGCACTCCGGCTCTCGGGGCGGCCGCGGCGGTGCAATGCCGCGGCCGCCCTCTTCGTCGGAGGCGGATTCGACGCCGGACGGCACTTTCGGCGGAACGACGGGTAACAGGAACTCGCGGCGTTCTGCTGGTTCGATCCGGTTTCGTCCCACAACCCCGCCACGTCAGGACCGGAGCGACCGCGCGGCCGACCCCCATCCCGGGGGTTCCCTCGTCAAGCACCCCCCCGATCAGTGGCGACTCGCCGCCCCGCGACAGCGAAATGCGCCGTCGCCTGGCGACCCGTGCCGGCAAGACCGGTGCACCGCCGCACACGCATCAGAAGGAAATACGTGTTCAACAGACTCGAACTGCATCCGCGCCTCCTCGACGGAATCGCGGATCTGGGCTTCACACGCCCCACCCCCATCCAGACCGAAGCCATTCCGCCGGCCCTCGCCGGCCGCGACGTCCTGGCCAGCGCGGCCACGGGCAGCGGCAAGACGGCCGCGTTTCTGCTTCCCATCGCGCACCGGCTGATCGAACGCCCGCGCGGTACGACCCGCGCGCTCGTGCTCACGCCGACGCGCGAGCTGGCGGCGCAGATCCTCGCAGACTTCCGGGGCTTGACGGCGCGGACCCGGCTCACCGGCGCCGCCGTCTACGGCGGAGTCGCAATGCGCCCGCAGGAAGAGGCCTTCCGCCGGGGCGTCGACATCATGATCGCGACGCCCGGCCGGCTGCTCGACCATTTCCGGTCGCCGTACGCCCGGCTCGACGGGCTCGAAGTCCTCGTCCTCGACGAAGCCGACCGCATGCTCGACATGGGCTTCCTCCCCGACATCCGGCGCATCATGAGCCACCTGCCGGCGAAACGGCAGACGCTCTTCTTCAGCGCGACGATGCCGGCGCCCATCCGGCAGCTTGCCCGCGACCTGCTGCGCGACCCGGCCATCATCACCCTCCAGCGAGAGGCGAAGCCGGCGGCCGGCATCACCCACGCCGCCTATCCCGTGCGCCAGACACTGAAGTCCGCACTCCTGCTGGCGCTGCTTCGCCAGGGCGCGATGCGCCAGGCGCTGGTCTTCACGCGCACCAAACACCGCGCGAACCGGCTGGCGAAATACCTCGTCCAGAACGGGATCGGCGCGGAACGGATTCATGGCAACCGGTCACAGGCCCAGCGCACCGCCGCGCTCGCCGGGTTCCGCAGCGGATCGCACCAGGTCCTCGTCGCCACCGATGTCGCCGCCCGCGGCATCGACATCGCGCTCCTCGGCCACGTCGTGAACTTCGACGTGCCCGCCCTCGCCGATGACTACATCCACCGCGTCGGCCGCACCGCCCGCGCCGACGCCAAGGGCGATGCCTTCACCTTCGTTTCGCCGGAGGAAGAGGGCACGATGCGTACCATCGAGCGTGCGGTCGGCCGCCGGATCGACCGGGTCACGGTCGCCGGCTTCAACTACGCCGAAGCGGCTCCGCCTCTCGAGATCCCGGTCGCCGAGCGGATCGCTGCGGCCCGCGAGGGGCGCGTGCTGGGCAGGGCCCGCGCCGCCGCCCGAAACGCCGCGCCGGACACGGCGACAATGCCGAACGGCGCTTCCAACGGCCGCAGGCCGGGTTCCGGCGGATCGAATGCGGCCGCCGCAAGGCGCAGGCGCAGACCAACCTCCCGTTGACAGACGGCCGCTTCGACGGACCGGACGCTCCCCGAGCGCCGGACTCGCGAGCAGGCCGACAAACGAAAACCCGCCTCGATACGCAGTGCGCTTCGAGGCGGGTTTTCCGCGAACGGCCCACCGGGCCGGAAGACGCCCGGCTCAGTCGTCGGTCAGGACCGCCTGCACCTCCAACGAGATCTTCACTTCGGTCCCGACCAGCACGCCGCCCGTCTCCAGAGCCGCATTCCACGTGAGACCGTAATCCCGCCGGTCGATCTTCGTCGTCGCACCGAACGACGTGCGGGTACCGCCCCACGGATCCTGGCCCCGACCTTCCTCCAACGCCTCCAGCACGACTTCCTTCGTCGTCCCGTGAAGCGTCAGGTCGCCCGTCACTCGCCATGATCCCTCCCCCGTCGACTCCACCTTGCGGCTGCGGAACTTCAACTCCGGATACGTCGCCACATCGAGGAAATCCGCCGACCGCAGGTGCGTGTCCCGGTCCGGCGTACCCGTGCTGATGCTCGACGCTTCGATCGTGACGTCCACCGACGAGTTCTCCGGCCGCTCCTCGTCCAGCACGATCCGGCCGCTCACCCCACCGAACCGCCCGCGGACCGTCGTCATCATCATGTGCTTCACGCTGAACCCGACCTCCGTGTGCGCGGGGTCGATGTTCCACACCGTCCTCCCGGTCGCGCTCTGTACCGCCATGCTGCCCCCCTTTGTTATTGACTGGTCATTAACTCAGTGTTGAGCTTTCTACGACCAAGATAATGGCCGGGGATACGAGCGTCAAGGGCGGGTGCGGCAGCGCGGGAAGGCTGTGGAGGCGGCGGGCGGACGAGGGCGCGGGAACGTGGTCGGCGGGAGTCGAGCGGGGGAATTCCGGCGGGATCAGGCGGCAGGAAGCGAGCGAAGCCGGCCGGCGACTTCGCGGGCAATTGCGAGGGCTGCGGTGGCGGCGGGGCTGGGCGCATTGAGGACGTGGAGCGCGTGGGGGCGTTCGATCCAGAGGAAGTCGTGGACGAACTCGCCGGAGGGCAGGACGGCCTGGGCGCGAACGCCGGCGCCGCCGTGGACGAGGTCGTCGTCGCGGATCTCGGGGACGAGTCGTCGGAGCGCGTCGGCGAAGCGGTGCCGGCTGAAGGAGCGGGCGAGTTCGGAGGCGACCATTCGGCGGTGTCTGAGGACGAAACGTCGGAGTCCGGGAAAGGCGAGGGCCTCAGCGAGGTCGCGAAGGTTGATCGTGGAGTGGTTGTAGCCCTCGCGGGCGAAAGCGAGGACGGCGTTGGGCCCGGCATCGATGCCGCCGTCGATGCGGCGGGTGAAGTGCACGCCGAGGAAGGGGAATCCTGGAGGCGGCAGCGGATAGATGAGGTTGCGGACGAGGTGATCGCGCCCGGGCCGGAGCCGGTGGTACTCGCCTCGGAAGGGCAGGATGCGGCATTCGGGTCGTTCGCCGGCCATGATGGCGACACGGTCGGTGTGGAGTCCGGCGCAGTTGACGAGGGTTCGCGCGGTGAATTCGCCGGCAGTGGTGAGGAGGCGCCAGCCGTCCGGCTCGCGGCGGATGCCGTGGACGGCGGCGCGGGTGGTGACGCGTCCGCCGCGTCGCTCGATCCCTCGGAGCAGGGTGTCGCAGACGGCGGCGAAGTCGACAATGCCCTCTTCGGGGACGAGGATGGCGGCGAGGCAGCGAACGTGGGGCTCGATCTCGCGGGCTTCGTCGGGCCCGAGGCGGCGCAGTCCGGCGAGGCCGTTCTGCCGCCCGCGCTCGAGGAGCGCATCGAGGCGAGGCAGCTCGTCGGGTTCGGTAGCGACGACGAGCTTGCCGCAGATCTCGTGGCGGATGTCGTGTTCGCGGCAGAACTCGGTCATGCGGCGGATGCCGTCGCGGGCGAGACGCGCCTTGGAGGAACCGGGCGTGTACTGGAGGCCGGCGTGGAGGACGCCGCTGTTGTGGGTGCTCTGGTGTCTGGCGGTAGCGTCCTCCTTCTCGAGCACGTGGACGCCCGGTGCGTCGTCGCCCTGAAGCAGAGTCCACGCGGTGGCAAGGCCGACGATACCGCCGCCGATGATCACGATGTCGGAATGCATGTTCCTCCGGATGCGCTCGGTCCGTGGCAACGTGTGGCGGCAGGTGCCGGGGAACAAGTAGAGAGGAGGCGGAGGCGGCGTCGGCGCTCGACCATCCGGGCATCTGCACGATCTACGGAATCGACACCGCCGGGCGCGAGCGTACAGCTGGTCCCGATGCCGCAGCGCGGGACGGCGGCGGACACGATTGCGGCCGGCATCACGCCGGTTCGCGGTCTGCGGCTTGCCCGCGGCGACTACCGTGCGCTGATCGCGCTCGACGGATACGTGCCGGTCGAGCGGATTGCGTCCAGCGAGCTGGCACGCGAGGAAGCGGCATTGTTCGGGGGCTCGACGAAGGCCGAGCTGGCCGTCGAGCTGAAGCCGCTCGACGAAGCGCCGGCCGACATGGTGTTCGTTCCGCGCCCTACATCCGGCCGCCGAAACTATTGCTCAACGGTACCACCGACGACGAGCATCCCTGGCAGACGCGCGGGCTGCCGCTCTGGAACCTGCTACGTGAGCCGAAGGAGCTGGTGCTCGTCGAAGGCGCCGGGCACGTGCCACCGCTCGAGGCGAGGGTCCCGGCCATCACACAGGTTCCTCGACCGCCGTTTCGGGCCCGTTCGGCAGTAGGCCCGCGGGCGCATCACGGGGACGTCCGCCTACGCCGCTCGACTGGCGGCCAGGATTCCGATCGAGTCCTCGATCGGAGCGTCGAAGTGGACGTCGAGTTGGGGGAAGGCGATGACGATGCCCAGCTTCTGGAACGCGTCCCAGATGGCTTGAGAGAGCTCGGAGGCCGCGACGCGCCAGGCCCAGGGATCATCGATCCAGACCGCGACTTCCCATTGCACGGCGTTGTCGCCGAAAGCGGTCAGGATGATCTGCGGCTCGCGATCCGCCATGGCCACGCGGGCGCTCACGGCGTGTGCGACGTCGGTGAGCGTGCGCTTGACCAGTCCCATGTCCGAGCGATAGACCACGCCCACGGGGACCCGGATACGGTAGGCCGAGTTGCGCAGCGTGTAGTTCTTGACCGTGGTCTGGATCAGGGTCGAGTTGGGCACGATCAGGTCTTCGCCGTCGCGGGTCCGCGCGATGCTCGCTCGAATCCCCATTTCCAACAGCTTCACGATCTTGCCCTCGACCTCGAGGACATCGCCCGGCTTGATCGACCGCTCCGCAAGCAGGATCACGCCGGCGACGAAGTTCTGCGCGATGCTCTGCATGGCGAAGCCGATACCCACCGCGAAGATGGCGCCCGCCGCGAAGAGCGCGGTCAGGTCGATGCCGGTGGTGCCGAGCGCGACGCCGAAACCCGTAAACAGCACCGAGTAGTGGATGAGGCCGTTGATCGTGCCGATGGCACCCGGCTTGGCGCCTCTGCGCGAGAGGCCGCGGTCGATCAGCCCCCGAATGACGCTCGAAACCCAGAACGCGGCCAGGATGACCAGCAACGCCGTGATGATGGTGGATATGCTGATCGGCGTGTCTCCGATCCGGAACAGAACGGTGTCGAGCACGGCGCGGGCGGCGCGCAGGATGTCGAGCATGGTGGTTCCTCCGAAAGTTGGCGCTGTTCGGGCTACGACCGCGTCCGGCCCGGCTGCTGGATGGGAACCGGCGCCCGGGACCGTTCATGAGTAGCACCGCTCAGGCGGGCGGTCTACCGTCCCGCCTGCCTCGAGACCCATCCAACGGGCGGGCCTGCCGGTCACACTCGCCTTGCCCGGACCGGCGGCGTGCCCGACTATCACCCGCACGGGAGGTTGTGCCCGGGACCATTCGCTCCCGGATCGTTTTCATTGGACACGACAGAGGAACCATGCTGAAGACCCTTGCACGCGGGCTCACGATGCTCGCCGCGGCTACTGTGTGGGCCTGCGCCGGAAAGGGCGGCGGGTCCGGATCCGGCGCCATCGCCGTCGACTACGAGAAGTACGAGCTGGCGAACGGCATGGACGTGATCCTGCACGTGGACCGGTCAGACCCGGTCGCGGCGGTGGCGATGACGTTCCACGTGGGCTCCGCCCGCGAGGTGCCGGGCCGGACCGGCTTCGCGCACTTGTTCGAGCACCTGTTCTTCCTCGACTCGGAGAACCTGGGACCGGGCGGCCTCGACAAGCTCATGACGCGGGTCGGCAGCTCGACGAACGGCTCGACCAGCCGGGACCGGACGAACTACTTCGAGGTGGTGCCGAAGGACGCGCTGGAGAAGGCGCTCTGGGCGGAATCGGACAAGGCCGGCTACTTCATCAACACAGTGACCGAGGCGGTGGTCGCCAAGGAGAAGCAGGTCGTCAAGAACGAGAAGCGGCAGAGCGTGGACAACCAGCCGTACGGCCACGTCAGCTACGTGATCGATAACGCGCTCTATCCCGAGGGCCATCCGTACCACTGGCAGGTGATCGGCTCCCTCGCGGACCTCGATGCCGCCGCCCTCGCCGACGTCAAGGAGTTCCACACACGCTGGTACGGCCCCAACAACGCCACGCTCGTCGTGGCCGGCGACATCGACGTGCCGCAGACGAAGGCGTGGATCGAGAAGTACTTCGGCGAGATCCCCTCGCGCCCGATGCCGGAGGCTGCGAAGCCGGCGCCGGTTACGCTCACGGCGAGCCGCCGGCTCATGCACGAGGACAACTTCGCGCGCCTGCCGCAGCTCACGCTGGCCTGGCCCACCGTGCCACTCTACCACCCGGACTCCTACGCGCTCGACGTGCTGGCGTCCTTGCTGACGGACGGCAAGAAGACGCCGTTCTACAAGGTGATCGTCGAGGAGCAGGAGCTGGCCCCGGGTGTCGGCGCGGGCAACGGCTCGCAGGAGCTGGCCGGGCGTTTCACGATCCAGGTCCGGGCATACGCCGACAAGGATCTCGATGACGTGATGGCGGGAATCGACAGCGCGTTCGCCCGCTTCGAGCGGGACGGCGTGGATCCGGCCGAGCTCGAACGCGTCAAGGCCGGCTACGAGACCGGCTTCTACGGCGGCCTCTCGAGCGTGCTGGGCAAAGCCTTCGAGCTCGCGCAGTACAATATCTTCGCCTCGTCGCCCGGTTACCTCTCCGAAGACCTCGAGCGTGCGCTCGCGGTGACGGACGCCGACGTACGTCGCGTGTACGAGCAGTACATCAAGGGACATCCGTTCATCGCGGCCAGCTTCGTTCCGCGCGGCCGGCCGGAGCTGGCGCTCGACGACTCCGACACGGCGGAGGTCGTGGTCGAACCGATTGTGCCGGGCGAGGGCGAGTTCACGCCGCCCGCGCGGGGCGAGATTCCGCATACCGCGTCCGCGTTCGACCGTACGGTCGAGCCGCCGCTCGGCGAGCCGCCGACGCTGCACGCGCCCGCGGTCATGGCGGATACGATGGGCAACGGGCTACGCGTGTTCTCGATCGCGGATGACGAGTTGCCGCTGGTGCAGTTCGAGCTGCGCATCCGGG
This sequence comes from uncultured Gemmatimonadales bacterium, assembly GCA_963786235.1. Taxonomy (GTDB): domain Bacteria; phylum Gemmatimonadota; class Gemmatimonadetes; order Longimicrobiales; family RSA9; genus CAWAYJ01. Next base: position 56,367 of record CAWAYJ010000002.1, on the reverse strand, counting down.
GCGGGTTCCAGCTCGAGGATCCGGCCCACACCGGCGTCTCGAACCTGCTCGCCGAAAGCATGACGGAAGGAACGGCAACGAAGACGCCCGAAGAGCTCGAGCAGGCCATCGACCTGCTGGGCGCATCGATCCGCGTCAGCTCCGGCCGCGAGAGCTTCAGCATCAGCGGCAGCACCCTCGCCCGGAATTTCCCCGCCACCATGGCGCTGGTGCAGGAGATCCTGCTCGAGCCGCGCTGGGACTCCGTGCAGTTCGACCTCGCGAAGCAGCGCGTCGCGAATCAGCTCCGCCAGCAGTCGGCCAGTCCGACGGCGCTCGCGGGCAACGCGTTCAGCCGGCTCGTGTACGGCGACCACATCATGGCGCTCAACACGATGGGCACGCCGGTGTCGGTCGCGGCAATCACGCTGGCCGATCTGCAGGACTTCTACCGGCGCACGCTGGTGCCGAACGACGCCTCGTTTCTCGTGGCCGGCTCCGTGAGCATGGACGGGATCCGCGCCGCGCTCGGCCCGATCGCGACCGAGTGGGCCGCGGGTGACGTGTCCTTCCCCGCCCCACCCGCCTGGTCGCCGGACCGTGCGGGCGTGTACTTCCTCGACGTGCCCGGCTCCGCGCAGTCCGTCCTCTACATCGGCTACCTCGCGATGCCCGAGAGCGACCCCGCGTACTGGCCGGCCACGGTCATGAACTTCCGGCTGGGCGGCGGCGGGTTCGCGTCCGACCTGACGCAGGTCCTGCGCGAGCAGAAGGGTTACACCTACGGCATCGGCTCCGGGTTCCGGGGCGGCGTCGCGCCCGGTCCGTTCGTCATCTCGTCGTCGGTCCGTTCGAACGCGACTTTCGAGGCGCTCGACCTGATCAAGGGAATCATGGAGAAGCTCGGGCCGGAGTTCGACACCGAGGATCTCGATGCGACGAAGAGCTTCCTGCTCAAGAGCAACGCCATGGCGTTCGAGACGCTCGGCGCCAAGCTCGGCATGCTGCGCGACATGAGCGATTACGGCTTCCCGGCCGACTACGTGCTCGAGCGCGAGGCGACCGTGCAGGACATGACGATCGACCGGATCCGGGAGCTGGCCGGACAGTTCCTCGACGCGAAGGACATGGTGTGGCTGGTGGTGGGCGACGCCGCGACGCAACGTGCGCGGCTGAATGCGCTCGGTCTGGGTGCACCCATCCCGATCGACCGGGATGGCCGGCGCGCGCGGTGACCGTCGTGCGCATACCGGGATTCGTCAGGACGCTACGGTTCCGCTAGACTGCTTAGGGCGGCGCCCGGAGATCCCGATGCCGTGGGGATCTCCGGGCCGATCGCCAATCCCGGATTGCGCTTTTATTCGGTCCCCCGAGGTCTCTGATGCCGGTGCAACACGACCATCCCGGAAAAGACACGGCGCCGGATCGCGGGCCGGGCCGGCGCAAAGTGCGCCAGCGGCGAGCCCGGGGTCGAGTGGTGCTCGGCTGGCGCGAATGGGCGGCGCTGCCGGAGCTGGGCGCGCGTTCGATCAAGGTCAAACTCGACACGGGCGCCCGCACGTCCTCGCTGCATGCCTTCAAGCCGCGGCGTTTCCAGCGGGACGGGCGGCCCATGATCCGCTTCGAGATCCACCCGGTGCAACGCAGTACCGCGTCGTCGATCGAGGTCGAGGCCGAGGTGCTCGAAGAGCGAACCGTCCGCACCTCGGGGGGCGAGGCGGAAACGCGGCCCGTGATCCGGACGATGCTGCAGCTCGGGGACCGGCAGTTCCGCATCGAGCTGACGCTGACTCGGCGCGACGAGATGGGGTTCCGGATGCTTCTCGGCCGCGAAGCGCTGCGGCGCCGGGTGGTCGTCGATCCGGCCCGCTCGTTCGTGCTCGGCGACGCCGGCGCGGCCCGCGCTACTCGGAAGGCGGCGTCGAAATCGCGCCGCAAGGCCATCACAACGGGGGAGGATGAATGAGGATCGGAATCCTGTCGCGGAAAGCAGCATTGTACTCCACGCGTCGCCTGAAGGAAGCGGCCATCGAACGAGGCCATGACGTCCGGGTCGTGAATCCTTTGCGCTGCATCCTGGGCGTGCGGGCCAGGGACCCGCAGGTGACGTTCCGCGGCAAGGAGCTCCGGTTCGACGCGATCATCCCCCGAATCGGCGCATCGGTGACATTCTACGGTACCGCGGTCGTACGGCAGTTCGAGATGATGGGCGTGTTCAGCGTGGCGGAGTCGCAGGCGATCACGCGCTCGCGCGACAAGCTGCGCTCACTCCAACTGCTGTCGCGGGACGGCCTCGGCCTCCCGACCACGGCCTTCGCCCGCTCGATTCGCGACACCAGCAACGTGATCGACCTGGTGGGCGGAGCGCCACTCATCATCAAGCTGCTCGAGGGGACGCAGGGCCGTGGCGTCGTGCTGGCCGAGACGCGCAAGGCGGCGGAATCCGTGATCGACGCGTTCCGCCAGCTCGACGCCAACATCCTCGTGCAGGAGTTCATCAAGGAAGCCGGCGGCACGGACGTTCGTGCGCTGGTCGTGGGCGACCGCGTCGTGGCGTCCATGCTGAGGACAGGCGCGCCCGGCGAGTTCCGGTCCAATCTGCACCGTGGCGGCTCGGCCGAAGCGACGAAGCTCTCGACCGACGAGCGCCGGACGGCGGTGCGGGCTGCGAAGGCCCTCGGCCTGCAGGTCGCCGGTGTCGACATGCTCCGCTCCGCCCGCGGTCCACTCATCATGGAAGTCAATTCCTCGCCCGGCCTCGAGGGGATCGAGAATTCCACCAAGGTCGATGTGGCGGGGCAGATCATCGAGTACATCGAGAGTCACGTCGAGGCGTCCGGTGGGTAGTGGCGGCTGACCCGTTCACATTCCGCGGCGAGTCGATTGCGCCGGGGAACCGGCGTCAATTCGACATCCCGGTCTCACGGTTGCCTTCCGGCACGCAATTGTCCCTCGCGGTCGGCGTGCTCCGGGGAACGAAGCCGGGATCCGTCGTCTGGCTCAGTGGCGCGCTGCACGGCGACGAGATCGTCGGCGTCGAGATCATCCACCAGGCCCTGCAACTCATCGATGTGAAGCGGCTGGCGGGGACGCTGATCGTGACGCCCGTCGTCAACGTGTTCGGGTTCGTCGCCGAGTCCCGCTATCTGCCGGACCGGCGCGATCTCAACCGATCGTTCCCCGGTTCGCGCACCGGCTCGCTCGCCGCCCGGCTCGCCCACCTTTTCATGACCGAGGTCGTGGCCCGGTGCGACGTGGGCATCGATTTCCATGCGGGCTCGAACGACCGGACCAACCTGCCTCAGATCCGCGCCAATCTGGACGACGAGGAAACGCGCCGCCTCGCCCTGGCCTTCGGCACGCCACTGGTGATCCACTCGAAACCGCCCAAAGGAGCGCTCCGGGCCGCCGCCCTCCGGAAAGGCAAGCGCGTACTCCTCTTCGAGGGCGGGGAACCGCGCCGGTTCAGCGCGGAAGCGGTCGACGCCGGCGTTGCCGGCACGCTCCGGATACTCGCCGCGCTCGACATGATCGACGACCCACCCCCTCGCCCTGCCGTGGCGCCCCGCGAATCCCGGAAGACCGTCTGGGTTCGGGCCTCGCGTGGCGGGATCTTCCGGCTCCAGGCTTCGCTGGGCGACGAGGTCCGCAAGGGCGACGTACTCGGCGTCGTCTCGGACCCGGCAGCGGGCCCGGGCGCGCCCGTCCCTGCGCGCACGGACGGAGTCATCCTCGGCCACACCGTGAACCCGCTCGTGCACCAGGGGGATGCGCTCGTTCACCTGGCGATCATACGGGAGCCGTGAAGATATCGCGATCGAGAAGTTCGGGGCCACGCTGCACGGCGAGTTGATCCGGCCTGGTGAGCCGGGCTACGATGACGCACGGCGTGTGTGGAACGGCATGATCGACCGCCGTCCCGCCCTGATCGCGCGGTGCCTGGACGAACACGACGTCATCCATGCGGTCCGGTTCGCGGCCGACGACGGACTTCTGATCGCCGTGCGTGGCGGCGGTCACAACGTGGCTGGATTCGGCACCTGCGACGGCGGCCTGGTCATCGACCTGTCACCGATGAAAGGCATCCGGGTCGACACCGCGGCACGCACGGCCCACGCGCAGCCCGGACTGACCTGGGGCGAATTCGACGACGCAACTCAGGCACACGGCTTCACGACCACCGGCGGGCTCGTATCCCCACCGGCATCGCCGGCTTCACTCTCGGTGGCGGCAACTTCGGCATCGTCACTTCCTTCGAATACCGCCTGCACCATCGCTCCCCGATGAGATGACGACACTGGTGGCCTTGCTGACCGCGCCGCCCGAACCGTTCGTTCCCACCGAGCTGGTTGGCACACCGATGATCGCCGTTGCACTCTGCCACGCGGGATCCCTGGACCAGGGCAAGGAACGGGTGCAGCCGCTGCGCGATGTGGCTCCCGCACCCATCGATCTGCTGGGGCCGATTCCCTACTCCGCCCTGCAACGCATGTTCGACGCGACCGCGCCAACAGGAATCCACGCGTACTGGAAGACCGAGTACCTGCACCGGCTCGACGACGACGCCATCGATACAATCGTCGCGCATGCCGGACGCATGCGCTCGCCCTTCGCCGCCATCCACATCCATCACCTCGAGGGAGCGGTCCAGCGCGTTGCCGAGGCCGACGCCGCATTCGCGCACCGCGACGCCCCTCTGGTGCTCAACATCCTGGGCCTGTGGATGAACCCCGCGGAGTCGACAACCCATGTCGACTGGGTCCGCGCCCTGTGGCAGACGATCCAGCCATCCGCGACCGGCGCCGTGTACCTGAACTTCCTCGGTGAGGAAGGTCACGACCGCGTGGAAGCGGCCTACGGCGCGGACAAGTGTGCCCGGCTGGCCGAGCTCAAGAAGAAGTTCGACCCCGCCAATCTGTTTCGCGTCAACCAGAACATCCGCCCCGCGCCCTGATCCGCGAAACACACGAGATCACCCGAGAGAATGCCTCAACCCACGACCGGCGTCTCACTCCCCTCTCTCGGCACCGCCTCGTCGGTCACGCACTTCCCGCGCGATCGCCAGGAATTGCGCCGCGGTGGGCGAAAGATCATGGGTGCGCCAGATGGCGTCGTACGGCAACCGCTTCGCGCGGCCGGCGAGCGGCCGAACGACGATCCCTTCCCGCGGCCGCATCGCGACGACGCGAGGCAGCAGTGTGACACCGAATCCCGCTCCGACCAGCGCGGCCAGTGTGTTCATCTGCCCTGCTTCCTGAACCACTCGCGGCGTGAATCCCGCGGCCGTGCAGGCCTCGAGGACCAACTCCAGGTAGCGTGACCTCAGGCTCCCGGGAAAGAGCACCCACGGCTCTCCGCTCAGCTTCTCGAGCGGCACCCGCGCTCTCCCGGCCGCCACGTGCGTGTCCGGCAACACCGCCACGAGCGGATCGGCCGCGATCCGGTCGAAGCTGTATTCACCTTCCCCTTCCCGGAACGCGTAGAAACCCACATCCAGCTCACCACGGACGAACGCCTTGTTCTGCTCCCCCCGCGACATCTCCGCGATCTGCACATCCACTCCCGGATAGCGCTCCCGGTACAGTCGCAGCATCCGCGGGAGATCCAGGTAGATCGCCCAGTCCACGTAGCCCACCCGCAGGCGGCCCGTCTCGCCCACCGCGGCACGGCGCGCCGCCACCACCGCATCTCCTGCACTCGCCAGCGTCCGCCGCGCCTCTTCGAGGAACGCCCGCCCCGGCTCCGTCAGCGAGACCCGCCGCTTCGTACGCGACAACAGCTCCACGCCCAGCTCCCGCTCCAGCTTCTGGATCTGCTGGCTCAAGGCCGGCTGCACCACGTGCAACCGCTGTGCCGCCCTGCCGAAGTGCAACTCCTCGGCAACGGCCACGAAGTACCGCAGATGGCGGAGTTCCACGGCCACCTATGATAAGTGTTCATGATTATTTCAGTCTAATATTGTATTGGCAATTATAACTGGCGGCAACCAGATTCGGGCTTGATCCTCGGCGGCGGCGACCGGGTGGGGGCGGAGGGTCGGGATCGAGTCGCAGTTTCTTCGCCGATTCCGGGCGCCCTTGAAGCCGCCCGGGCATGAGCGCTCCCGCAGCGGCAGACGGGGAGCGTCCCGCACGATTCACGGTCCGGCCCGAACGTCCGATCCCGGTCCGGATCAACACGACCCGATCCCCGAGGAGGTAACAATGCGAACCGCCGTAGCAGTCGCCGTGATTCTCCTGCCGTTGTCGGTTGCGGGATGCGACGAACCGACGCCCATGCAGCCGGAAGCGCAGGACGTTGCGCTGTCGAAAGTCCCGGTGGTGTCGATGAGCATGTATGCGACCGGGCTGGACAACCCTCGCGGTCTGCGGTTCGGGCCGGACGGGTACCTGTACGTGGCGGAGGGCGGGACGGCCGGAAACGGATCGACGGTAGGCCAGTGCGAGCAGGTGATCGATCCGGTGGGTCCGTACACGAGCGGGTACACGGGCCGGATCTCGAAGATCGTGAACGGAGTGCGCACGACGGTGGTGGCGGGGCTGCCGTCGAGCCAGACGAGCGCGCTGCAGGGCAGCCTGGTGAGCGGCGTGGCGGATGTCGAGTTCATCGGGAACACGCTGTACGGGCTGCTGGCGGGAGCGGGCTGCTCGCACGGGATCCCTGACGTGCCGAATGGCGTGATCCGGGTGAACGGGAACGGCAGCTGGGACCTGGTGGCCGACCTCAGCGCGTACCAGATGGCGCATCCGGTGGCCAACCCGGAAGATGAGGATTTCGAGCCGGACGGCACGTGGTGGGGCATGGTCGCGGTACGGGGCGACCTGTACGCGGTCGAGCCGAACCACGGTGAGTTGGTGCGGATCACGACGGGTGGTGCGGTGAGCCGGGTGGTGGACATCTCGGCGAAGATGGGCCACATCGTGCCGACCGCCATCGCGTACCACGGCAACTTCTACGTGGGCAACCTGGGCACGTTCCCGTTGAACCTGGGCTCATCGACGATCATGCACATCACGCCGAGCGGTCAGATCCCCCAGACGATCGGCCACCTGACGGCGGTGTTGGGAGTGGCGTTCGATCACCAGGGCCAGATGTACGCGCTCGAGAATACTACGGAATGTCCGCCGGCGGCGCCGTGCTTCCCGGGTCCGTTCAGCGGCCGGGTCGTGCGCGTGGCGCGGAACGGATCGCTGGAGGTAATCGTGTCCGGGCTGATGCTGCCGACCGGAATGACGTTCGGTCCGGATGGCGCGCTCTACGTGTCGGAGTTCGGCTTCGGCGGACCTCCGGGAGCCGGCTGGATCGAGCGGATCACGTTCTGACGCGAGCGGACGCGGTCGCCTTTCCGGCTCGTCCAGCCGCAAACGCCGCGGGCGCGGCGGTCAGTCGATCCGCATGGCCTCGAGCGGATCGACGGCCGCCGCGCGGCGTGCCGGCACCCAGCAGGCGACGACGGTCGTGAGCAGGAGCACGGTGATCACGCTCGCAAAGATCCAGGGATCGCGCGGCTCGACTTTGAAGAGCAGTGCGGCGATGAGGCGGGACACGGCGAGCGCGAACGCGGTGCCGATGGCGAGGCCGATCGCCGTCTGCGTGAGTCCCTGCAGGAAAACCATGGTCAGCACATCGCGCGTGGTCGCGCCGAGCGACATGCGGACGCCGATCTCGCGCGTGCGCCGGCCGACGGAGAAGGCCATCACGCCGTAGAGCCCGACGGAGGCCAGGAACAGCGCGGCCATTCCGAAGGAGACGAAGAGCGCGCCGATCACACCGTACTGCCAGTTGTCGCGGCGGATCACATCTTCGAGTGCGCCCGTCGAGTACATTGGCAGGTCCGGGTCCATGTCCGCGAGCACGGAGCGGACGCCGCCGGTCAGCTCGACGGGATCGCCGCGCGTCCGGGCAAGGATGGAGAACGTGCCGGGCGGGACCTGGGCCATGGGCTCGTAGATGCCCTCGGGCCGCCGGTCCTCGATCCCGCTGGCGTAGCGGTCCGGCACGATGCCGATGATCGTCGCCCACGGGAACTCGCTGTTGGCGCCGCCGATCCGGATCCTCTGGCCGAGCGCGTCGCCGTCCGGGAAGAACCGCTTCTCGAACGCGCGGTTGACGATGGCGACGAGCGGCGCGCCCTCGCGGTCCGCCGGCGTGAAGTCGCGGCCGGTTACCACCTTCGCCTCCACCGACTCGAAGAAGCCCGGCGTGACGTAGAGCAGGGGCGCGCTCGGGTAGTCGCGGTCCGTGAGATAGCTCACGCCTTCAATGCCGAACGTGGCCCAGCCGGCGCCCATCCCGGGCGCGTTGGTGGTGAGCGCGGCGGATTCGACGCCGGGCAGGCCGCGGACCCGGGCGAGCAGCTCGTCCTGGAACGCGATCCGTCGCTGGTTGTCGGCGTACTTCTGTTGCTGCAGCGAGACGCGCGCCGTGTACGCCTGTGCCGCGTCGAATCCGAGGTCCACGGTCTGGACCTTGACCACGCTCTTGATCATGAGGCCGGCGCCCACGAGCAGGCCGACGGACAGCGCCATCTCGCCCGCGACCAGGATCCGGCTGATCCGGCCGAGCCGGAAGCTGGAGCCGCCCCGCGACTCGTCCTTCAGGATCTCGCTCGTGCTCGCGCGCGCGGCCTGGAGCGCGGGCAGCACGCCGGCCAGCAGCGTTGCCGCCACCATCGCACTGAACCCCCAGAGCAGCGCGGCACCGTCGAGGCGAACGTCGATCCAGAAGGGTGGCCGCTTGTCGGCGATGGCGTTGTTGAAGAGCCGGATGCCGAACGCGGCAATCCCGGTGCCCAGCAGCGCGCCGGTCAGGGAGAGGGCGAACGATTCCACCAGGAACTGACTGGCAACGCGCATCCGGGATGCGCCGAGCGCCGTCCGGACCCCGACCTCGCGGGCGCGCATCATCGCACGCGCCATGAGCAGGTTGGTGACGTTCGCGCACGCGATCAGCAGGACGAACACGACGGAGCCGAACATCGCGTAAAGCGCCGTCCGCACGTCAGGGCCGAGCATGTCGTCGGTGAAGTCGTAGACCCGTGAGCCCACGCCCTCGTTGGTCACCGGGTACGCGTCCGCGAGCCGCCGGGCGATGCGCTCGATGTCCGCGCCCGCCTGCTCGAGGGTGACGCCATCGCGCAATCGGCCGAAGACCTGGAGCCCGCCACCCTGTCCGCGCGGCAGTTGCAGCGGATCCAGCTTGAGCGGCAGCCACGCGTTCTGGGCGCCGGGAAACCCGAAACCTCGCGGCATCACGCCGATGATGGTGACGGCCTGGCCGTTCACCCGGACGACGCGGCCCACGATGTCCGGCTCAGCACCGAAGCGCTGTTGCCAGACCCCCCAGCCCAAGAGCATCACGGGCGCGGCCCCAGTCTCCGCGTCATCGCGCGTGAAGGCGCGCCCCGTGACGGGTTGCACGCCGAGCAGGCCGAACATCTCCGGCTCGATGTAGCAGCCGTCCAGCCGCTGGGGCGTGGACTCGTCGTCGCTCAGGGACAGGGAGCTGTTGGTGTACCCGACCAGCCCCTCGAACGTCCGCTGATCCGCGCGCCAGTCGGTGAGGTCGTGGATGGTGACAGCCATCGAGAAAATGCCACGCGAGGGATTGGTGCGGCGGAGCGAAACGATCTCCTGGCTGTCCTCGAACGGGAGGCCCCGAATCAGCACGCCCCAGATGATGCTGAACACGAGCGTGGTCAGCCCGATCCCGAGTGCGAACGCGAGTACCGCGACGAACGTCGTACCCGGCGTCCGCCGCAGTCCGCGGAAGCTGACTCTCAGGTCACGAAGCAGATTCTCCACGTCGTCGCCGCATGAGGCTACGGAAGCGGGCCGGCCGGCGGTGGCGCCGGACCGGTTCGGGGTCCTGACGTCCGTGGCACGCGGGCGGTCCGCGAATCACGCTCTGCATACCCAGACGTGCCGGCTCCGATCCGCGGACCGACCTGAGGGGAGCCTGGCCGGCGAAGAGGCCTCCGAACTCCTGCTCGATGCGGTAGCGGTCAGCCAGGGTCGCGGTCAACGGGGCGGCGGCGGACATGGGCGCGCGCAGATTCTCCCTATCACCGCCGCGTCAGCGTTGCCCTGCCTTCGTTCGTCACCAGCCAGGCACACTCATCAGAAGATCAACCTCCGACCTCGAGCGAGCGGCGTCAGGTCGTTCGCCCGATACATCCCGGCCGGTACCGGAATGCGGGCGTTGGTCCTGGGCCTGCACAGCGAGGATGAGCTCGGCCGCGCGCTGGCGGGACTCGAGGAACGCGTGCGGTCCGAGGCCGGCGGCCAGGAGGAACCCGATCAGTGCAAGGAACCCGGCGCGTTCCCGGAGTCGTGTCACGTGGTGCGCGTCGGGTGTGACGCGGGCGCCGCCGAAGAGCAGGAAGAACATGCGCAGGACGAGGAGACCGTTCAGGGCGGACGTGACGAGCACGCAAATGCCGACGAGCGGGTGCGCGGCGGTGACGCCCTCGACGAGTGTTCCTTCGGCGACGAAGCCGAGCGTTCCGGGGAACCCGACGGCGGCGAGGCCGAGGAGCAGGAAGCTGGCCGCGAGGAACGGGGTCCGGTCCTGGCCCCCGGCGAATTCGCGGAGCGAGAGGGTGCCGCGTCTTGCTTCCAGGGCCGCGAGCGCCATGGCGAAGCCGGTGAGTGCGAGCCCGCTCGAGATCCAGAGGGAGAGGCCGCCGGCGATGCCGATCGAGGTACCGCTGTGCAGACCGGTCATCACCAGCGCGGACTGGCTCATGAAGAACGCACCGAACGCCCGGTGCGCGTCCGTCTGCACGAGAGCGAGGCCCGCGCCGTACACGGCGGTGACGAGCGAAGCGATGCTGACGAATGCCAGCACCGCATCGGGAGCCTGCGGCACGATCAGGCGCACGGCGGCATACGCTCCGATCTGCGGAGCGCTGAACAGGATGGCCTCGGGCAAGGCCGCGCGCTCGAAGAAGCCGAGCATCCATGAGTGGAGCGGCGCGATCCCTTTGCGCGTCATCACGGCCGCGACGAGGAGAAGTCGGCCGGCGGACGCGAGCGCGGGAGACGCGGGAGCGATGTATCCGATCGTGACACCGGCGACGAACAGGACGACGCTCAGCGTCATGTAGGAAGCGACGGCTCGTCGTGAGCCGTGCGCGACGGCGCCGACCCGGCGTTGGGGCGGGACGATCGTCGCGAACAGGATCCAGAACACCGCGAGCAGGGCCGGCTCGGCGGTCGAGAACGTGCCCAGTACGGCGGCTTCGGCGCCAAGCATCCGGCGCGCGGATCCGGGCAGCCGTTCAGTGCGGGGCAGGATCAGCGCGACCACCCCAAAGACGAGCGCGCCAAACGGCAGGAGCAGCGAGCTGAGCTCGTCCATGAAGAACAGCGGCCGGCCGAGCAGGAAGATTCCCGGGTCGAACGGATCGGCCCGCGCGACCGCGCCGCTCAGGTGGAAGTCGAACGCGGCCGCGGCTGCGAGCCCGAGCTCGACGGCGCTGATCCACAGGAGCAGCCGTCGCTCTCCCGGTCCGCGATACAGGAGCGGCGGCATCGCGGCCGCGAACAGCGGAAGCGCCACGAGCGCCAGCAGCCAGGGGATGGCGAACGCGGGGTTCATCGGTGTGCCAGGGTGCCGGTGACGACCGGCCGTCCGCGACCGCGGCCCGCCTCAACCATGCGGCGCTCCGCCATGGGGGACGGTGCTGTCCGGGCGCTCCTTGCGACCACCGACGAGTGCCACGATGCCGCGTTCGATACGGTCGAAGCCGCGGAAGAGGCGGAGGAACGGCTCGACGACCCAGCGATCGATCACGTCATCGAGGCTCGCGCGATCGAGCGCGAAGCGATAGAGCCGTCGTTGCACGGCGGGCGGCAGGCGTGCCTCCAACCGGAGTCCGGAGTGCGCCAGGTGACCGCCCACGGCCGCCTCAGCCTGGTGCAGGTCGTGGAGCAGGGACGGTGCGCGCAGCAGCTGCAGCGCCCGGCTGCTGGCGTGCCCCACGATGTGGATGAGGGGCAGCAACGTCAGGCCGGCGCCGATCTCGGCCATGATGATGCCGACCTGCGTCAGCGACGCGTAGGCGAGGGCGGTCTTGATGTCGGTCTGGGTGCGCTCGACGATCGCTGCGTGCGCGGCGGTCAGCAGGCCGAGGGCGACCACCAGTCCCGAGACTACGGGCGCATGGTGAAGAATCGGCCGCGCACGGAGGAGCAGGAAGGCGCCCGCGTGCACGGACAGCGCGCCGTAGAAGATGGCGCTGGACGGAGTCGGGCCTTCCATGGCTCTCGGAAGCCAGCCGGACACGGGCAGCTGGGCCGACTTGCCGATGGCGGCAATGAAGAGGAGCAGGGCCACGGCGGAAACGGGGCCGGTACCCGGTATGAACGCCGGAATCCGCGAGCCGGCGCCGAAGAGCGCCGTGAAATCGCCCGTTCCCCAGTAGTGGTGGATGAGCACGACGGCGCCCAGCAGCCCGAGGTCGCAGATGCGGTAGACGGCGAACGTGCGGAACCCGTTTTCGACCGGCCCGCGCCGGTCGTGGTAGAAGGCGACAAGGAGGGCGGAGCTGAGACCTACCAGTTCCCACGCGCCGAAGAGCATCTCGATGCTCCCGGCCATGACGGTGAGCATCATGCCGAGCGCGAAGAGCGCGAGCAGGACGAAGAAGCGATTGAATCCCGGCTCGCGGTGGAGGTAGCGATGCGCGAACCCCGCGATCAGGCCGCAGAGGGCGGCGGTCAGGGTAGCGAACGTCAGGGACAGCGGGTCCACCAGCAGCCCGAGTCCGAAATGGAGCCGCGCGGTACCGAACCATTCGCCCAGGCCGATCGAGAACGGTGCGACGTCGCCGGTCACGAAGCCGACGGCGAGGGCGAGGCACGATGCGAGCGAGAGGATGAACGCCAGCTTCACGAGCACGCCGACGATGCGTTCCGGCATTCGTCCGCCCATCAGAGACGCCGCGCCGAGGATCGCCAACAGGGTCGCGGGCGCACCGACGCTGGTGAGCGCGAGTCCGTTCGTGAGGGCGGTCATGACCCGTTCACGCCGGCCGGAACGACGTGGGCCGGCGCGAGGTGTTCGCCATCTCCGCCATACCACTCCTGGGAAGCGGAGACGACGGGCAGGTCGTTCGATTCCGGCTCGTAAGGCACGAAGCCATGCGGGCCGAACACGTGGATCTCCGATCCGGAAGGCGTCAGCGTGGCCAACCGGATCCAGCGGTTCCGTACCAGGCGCGCGAGGGTCTCGTTCGCCTGCACGACGCTCGTGAGCAGCTCGGTCGGCGCCTCGACGACGACGAGCAGCCGGACCGGCTCGTGGATCTCGACCATCTGCCACGGCAGGCCGGTACGGAGGTCGCTTGCCGATCCGTCCATGACCCCCAGCAGCGACGTGATGTTGTGGGGCAGCTTGGTGCCACACCCGTAGCCGGCCGGATCGACGTGGCAGAAGTAGTATTCCAGGCTGATGCCCGCGCACACGGGCACGACCGAGGCCAGGAGACGGGCCAGGATCGTGCCGTCGGCGTCGTCGCAGCCCGGGTCGTACGAGACGAGAAACGCGCGACGGTCGAGGAACAGCCCGCGGATGCGAGATCTGCGGCCGACGAAGCAGGCGGCGTTGGTGGCGTGGCCGTACTCGGGCCGCACCTGGGCCAGATCGTTGGCGCGCCCTTCGACGTGAGCGAGAGCGAGGTTGGGTGGCAGCCACTGGGGCGCCGAGTCGAAGCGGCGGCAACGCTCATGGGCGTTGAGCGTGCGGGCCCGCTCGAAGACCTTCGCGATGCGCTCGATCCCGGACCGGCGGTCCTCGGGGATCGACCGGGTATCGAAGAGGACGATGTCGTCATCGCAGGTATCGTGGTACATGCCCACGAACAGCGTATCGTCGGGGATCGGGCATCCCTGCGTAGCGAGCCGGACTCGCACATCCGGGTGGTTCGCCATGGTGGCGAATGCCCGCGCGTTCGGGCCGCCGCGGCCTCCGCCGCACGCGCCGCAGTCGTGCGCGGACTCGTGCGGATTGTTCAGGCTGGAGGATCCGTGTCCGACGACGACGACGACGGGTGCGAGGTTGCCGGCGAGGCCCGTGTCCTCGAGGAGTCGCCGCACGATCGCGGCCATTTCATCGATGGTGAAGCCGGTCCAGTTGCCGCGCTCGGGCGTGCGCTCATCGACACGTTCGAGTGTCAGGCGTGTCGCGGCGGGCGTCCTGAGCCACTTCCCGGAGGTTCGCCTCAGGCGTCCGGTAAGGCGGGGAAAGAGCACGCGAAACACCAACGGGACGGCGGAGAGCGCGCCGAGCAGTGCGGTCAGCAGAGTGCCACGTGTCAGGGTCCGGCTCCCGACGCGCGCTTCGTGTGCGAGCCATGCCAGGAAGCGCCGGGCGCCGGCCTTGCGCCGTTCCTCGCGCTGAAAGGCGTCCTCGATCTCCTCCCGGACCTCGTGCTCGGGCAGGATCACGATCGGGCAGAGCGGTACGGAGTGCGCGTCGGAGGCGCCGCGATAGTACATGGCCACGCCGAAGAAGCCCGCGGCGCCGAAGGTCTCGCATCCGGGCTCGATCTCCTCGACGTGGCGGCGTAACGATTCCTCGCGCTCGTCGATGCAGAACACGGCCTGGAACGAAACGCCCGGTCGCTGCCGCACCGGTTCGTCGGCCACTACGGTGATCGCATCGAGCAGCTCCACCCGGTGCCGGCGTTCGTACGCGAGGTGGAAGACACGGCGTCGCTCCAACTCGGGGAAGGATTCCATCTCATCGAGAACCCGGTGGGCGGCTTCCGGTGTCAGTCTCGCGATGTCGTCGGGCGTGCGACCGAGCACCTGCGAGAGCTGGAACAGCAACCAGGCCCGTTCCTCGGAGGAACCCGGGTCCGGAGCGGCGGCGTGCAGCCTGAGCCGGGCCGTGAGCGCCGCGAGCGGGCCGTGATGGCCGAGGAATTTGCGGCCGAGGTGGGCGAGCGCCAGCCGTTCGAGCAGCAGCCGGACCGCGAGGTACTCGGCCAGAGTCGCCGGCAGCGAGTGTACCGGGACGCGGTCAGGTCGCGTCTCGAATTGATGGACCATGCCCGCCCATCCCTTGAGGGCCAGCAGCGTCGCCGCGATGAAATCCTCCCACTCCGATTCGGCGACGCCGAGCAGTTCCAGCGACCGGCCGACCGACGCGATGGGGTCATGGGCCGAGTCGGCTTCGCGCGCGAGCTCCTCGCCGAGTCCGCTCATCCACGACGGCGCGAACGGGTTGCGCTCGCCGTGGAGGCGTGCGAAGCACGTGAAGAAGCCGGCCTCCCGATCGGGTACCGGCCAGAGCGCGATCCCCTGGTCCAGGAACGCGGCGCAGAAACGGATCAACGCCGGGTGCACCAGGAGGTCCGAGTCCTCGCCTGTCGCGCGGAGCATCAGGTCGCGCAGGCGGAGGGGCGGGCGCGGCGCGGCGACGGGCCTGCCTTCGCCTGTCCTCGCGAGACAGGCGCGCCAGAGCGCATCGAGCGCGAACCGCTCGGCGCCGCGTCCGGTCCGGCGCCCGTGGGTTCGAGCCCAGTACAGCAGGCGGCGACGGGCGTCGTGCGGCGTGTCCTCGCGGAACCGGGTGCGAGCGTCCGTCTCGGCCAGAAGCCACGTCAGCGAAGGGCCGGTGTCCTCGTGGATCCGATGCTTCAGCATCGTGAGCCGGATTCCGGCGCGCGTGGTCCGCCGGCCCGGCCGGTCCGAGGCGCGCGGCCCGAGGTCCTCGCGAACTACGTCATCGAGATCGTGTTCGAGGATGCGGAGCCGGTGCAGCTCGTCGCGGTATCGAGACTCCAGGAGAAAGGGTTCGCAACCGAACAGCGCACCCGCTTCCACGACGGCCTGCTCGAACGGCAGGTGCTCGAAGGCGTGTAGCGTGTTGTGGTGGACGAAGACGGAGATCGGGCCCTGCGCGGGCAGCAGGCGTCCGACATTCTCGAGAATACGTTCGAGACGCGGCTCCCGCTCGAGGGCGGGGGGCCCGCTTTCGCGATCTTCGACGGGTGTCGTCATGGGTTCCGGTCGATCAATCTAGGAGCGGGGCCGGCCGTTGCACAGGCGGGGACCGGCGTCGATCCCGGGGGCGCCGGAGGAGGCAGAACGTGGTCGGGAAAGACGGTCAGGCTGTGCCGTGCGCGATCGCGGTGCCACGTCGCAGCTCGCGCAGCACGGCCAGCTCCTTTGCCGTGATCGGCGCGGTGATGCCGGCGGGCTCCGCGACGCGGAGCCGCCAGCCGGTCGCACCGACCGCCTCGGCCGCATCGACGCCGGGATGAACGCGAGTCAGCACGAGCTCGCGCGTTTCCGCGTCCGGCTCGAGCACGCCGAGGTCCGTGATGACGCGGGTCGGCCCCTTCCCTTTCATGCCTGCGCGCGTCCGGGCGGCACCGCCATCGAGGAACCCGGCGGTGGTAACGAAGTCGAGCCTCTCGACGAAGGCGCGGCGCTCGTGTCGCATCACGACGATGACCTCGCCGGCGTGCGCCGCGATCTCGGGCGCGCCACCCGCGCCCGGCAGCCGGACCCGCGGCGATTCGTACGGGCCGATGACCGTGGTGTTGAGATTACCGAACCGATCGATCTGGGCGGCGCCGAGGAAGCCGATGTCGATGCGGCCGGCCTGAAGCCAGTTCGCGAAGATCTCGGGCACCGACACGACGGCGTCCGCCGTTTCTGCGAGCTCGCCATCGCCGATGGAGAGTGGCAGCACGTCGGGCTTCGCGCCGATGGTGCCGGACTCGTAGATGAGCACGAGGCCGGGCGCGTGCAGTCGGCGCGCGAGATTGGCGGCAGTGCTGGGGAGGCCGATGCCGACGAAGCACAGCGTGCCATCGCGAAGCTCGCGCGCGGCCGTGATGGTCATCACTTCGTCCGCGGTGGGCGCGTCGATCCTGGTGTCGAGACCGACCAGCGGATCACGCACGCTGCAGGCTCTCACGGAACTCGCGCATGTCGGCCGTGCCGCGCACGTGCCGGTCGATCCAGGCGCTGAACCGGTCGCGGTCGCGAGAGATCCCGTCCCAGGCGAGATAGAAGGCATTGTCGCGCTTCGAGTATCCCTGTGCGTACGACGGGTGTGCACCGCCCGGCACTTCGCACACGGCGGTCACTACCGCGGCCGGAAGCAGGATCGCGCCGGGCACGGGCTCGAGCCGATCGACGACCTGCTCGACCGTCACGACCACGCGGCGGGCTGCGAGCGCGGCTTCCTTCTGCACGCCGATGATGCCCCAGATCTGGACGTTGCCCGCGCGGTCCGCGCGCTGCGCGTGGATGATGGTGACCTGGGGCCGGTGCGCGGCGACCGCCATGAGCGTTTCGCCGGTGAACGGGCACTGGAGCGGACGGATGTCCGGGTTCCGCGCGGGCGTGTCCGTGCCGGGCACGGCCCTGAGCGTGGCGAAGGGCAGGCCACTCGCCCCGGCGACGTACGCGGCGGCCATCGTCGCGTGCGTGTGCTCGACCAGCTCGAGCGGGCGGGGCCAGCCGTTCTCGACCGCGTCCCGGAACCGGTGGAGCGAGCCGACGCCCGGGTTGCCGCCCCACGAGAAGACGAGCTTCCGCGCCGCGCCCGTCCCGATGAGCTGGTCGTAGATGAGGTCAGGCGTCATCCGGAGCAGGGTCAGGTCCGCGAATCCCTGCCGGATGATCTCGTGGCCCGCGGCGAACGGGATGAGGTGCGTGAAGCCTTCGAGCGCGAGGACGTCGCCGTCGCGCATGTGGGCGGAGATCGCCTCGGGAAGCGGCAGGACGGAGGCCACGCTCAGCCGGGCGCGTCGGCCAGGATGGAGTCCATGATCTTCTGCGTCAGCCGGATCTCCTCGGCGTTCACCGTGTGGCCCATGCCGGGGAAGATCCGCTTCGTCACGGCGGCGCCCATGCGCTCGAACACGGCGGCACTCTCGTCGACGCGTTCCTTCGGTACGTGCGCATCCATGTCGCTGCAGCCGAGAAGCACGGGCGTACCGCCGAAGTCGCCCGGGAAGCGCCACGTCGTGCCGGGCGGACCGATCAGGCCGCCGCTGTACATGACGACGGCGCCGAAGCGACGCGCGTGGCGGACGGCGAACTCGCCGGTCAGGCAAGCGCCCTGCGAGAAGCCGAGGAGCACGACGTGCTCGGGCCGGATCCCCAGCGACAGCGCGTCGCTCACGAGCGAGTCGAGCACGTGCAGTCCGGAGGAGATTCCGGGCTCGTTCCGTTCCGTTTCGGCCATGAAGCTGAACGGGTACCAGGCGTTGCCGGCCGCGGCCGGAGCGAGGTACGTGAAGCCGGGCCGGTCGAGGACTTCGCTGATGTCGAGGATGTTCTTCGGCCCGGCGTTCCGTCCGTGTACCATGATCATGACCGCATGGCTTCGGCCGAGCGGCGTTCCGGCCTGCTCGACCGGTTGTCCTTCGTGGGACTGCATGGACCGAGTCCGTTCAGAGTGAGATGGGCGGCAGGCCGGACTCGATCGCGATGCGGTGCGGCTCCTCCCATGGCGGCAGCTTCAGGCCGCGGCCCAGCTGCTCGAGTTCCTCGTCCACCGTGAAGCCCGGGCCGAGCGTCGCGATCTCATAGAGCACGCCGCCCGGCTCGCGGAAGTAGATCGACGTGAAGTACTGCCGGTCGCGCACCTCCGTCACCTTCCGCCCGATGCGGAGCAGCTCCTCCCGGATCCGGAGCTGTTCCTCCCCGTTCGAGATCGCGAGCGCGACGTGGTGCACGGTGCCGAGACCGTTCACCGCATCGGGCGCGTCCGGCGCGTGCGCGATCTCGAGCACCCTGCCGGGGGCATCGGCGCCGATCCCGAGACGAGTCAGACCCTCCGCCTCGTTCACGATCTCGAAGCCCAGCACGTCCGTCAGGAACGCGATGGAATCGGCCGGCGCCCGGATCGAGAGCAGCACGTCATGGAGTCCATGGATGGCGACGTCGCCGCCGATCTCTTCGCTCGCCCAGGACTCGCGGTCGTCCGACGCCGTGCCCACGAGCCGGATCCGGAGCGTCGATGGATCGTCCACCTCGACCGTGTCCTCGCCGAACCCGGTCACGCCGTCGTGGTACGCCAGACCGGCCGCGGCAAAACGCAGACGCCAGAAATCCAGCGCTGCGGCCGGCACCGAGAACGACGTGGCCGTGACCTGGCCGGCGCCCTTGGTGCCGACCGGAACGCCCCAGCCCTTGTACGGGAACGTGGTCATGAGCGTGGACGGGATGCCGCGCTCGTTGCCGTAGTAGAAGTGGTAAACGTTGTGATTGTCGAAGTTGACCGTCTTCTTGACGAGGCGGAGTCCGAGCAGCCGGACCCAGAAGTCGAGGTCCTCCTGCGCGTCCGTCACGGTGGCGGTCACGTGGTGCAGGCTGTGGATCAAGGGGTCCATCGTCGAGCCTCCGCGGTCGGTCACCGGCTTCGGCGGGCGCCGCCGGCGCGGTACGTGTGTGGGGATGGAAGAGCGTACACCGGTGTGCCGGGCTCGTTCACGCCCGCACCGGACGGGCACGGCCAGGCCACCCGCACCGGAAGCGCCCACCGCTCGGTGTTCGGGCCCCGCCTTCCGTTCCCGGTGCCGCCCGACCCGGAGACCTCCCGCGCGGCCCTCGAACGCAGTACTTTGCTTGCCGCAGTCTCCACCATCGTCCGTCCCACACGTGGGGAGTGATCATGCGTCCAGCCACACGCTCCATCTTCGCCGCCCTGCTCACGACCTTTCTCGCCGGCTCCGCGGCCGTGGCCCAGAACGCCGCGCCCGCGACCGCGCAGAATGGCGGCAGGCTCATCACGCCCGCCGACATCAAGGCGTGGAACTCGATCCGCCAGACCGCGTTGTCCAACGACGGCAAGTGGTTCGCCTACGTCGTCACGCCGGCCGAGGGCAACGCGACCCTGATCCTGCGCGGCACCGCGAGGGACGCGGCCGAGACCCGGATTCCGGTAGGCGACGGCGGCGGCTCGATCTCCATCTCCGACGACTCGAAGTGGCTCGGCTACATCGTGGCCCCACCACGCCCGCAGGAAGGCCAGCGCGGACGGGGCGGGCGCGGTGCGGCGCGCGGCGCCGGTGGCGGCGGGGGTCAGGGTGCGGCCGCTCCGGACTCCACGCGCAACAAGTTCGTGCTCATGAACCTCGCCACGGGCGAGAAGAAGGAGTTCGAACGGATCCGCCGCTTCCTCTTCGCGGGTGAGAAGCCGGCCTGGATCGCGATGCAAGGCTACGCGCCGAGCGCCGGTGGCCAGGCAGCGGCCGGTGCGACGGGCGGCCGCGGCGGCGGCCGCGGCGGGCGCGGCGGCTTCGCGGGCACGGCGAGCAACACGCAGGACGGCGGCGACGCCGACGTGCTGCTATTCGAGATCGCGACCGGCCAGCTCGTGAACATCGGCCGGGTCGGCCAGTACGCGTTCAGCGATGACGGCGCCTGGCTGGCGTACACCCGCGATGTGGCCGACGAGATCGGCAACGCCGTCGAGCTGCGCAACATGAAGGCGGCGGCGGTGCGCTCGCTGGAGAGCGACCGCGTGCTGTACCGCCACCTCGCGTGGGAGGACAGCTCCGCCGTGCTCAGCGTGATGCGCGGCCGCATCGACCGCGAGAAGCGGGACACCGTGTTCTCGATCGAGGCTTTCACCGCGTTCGGGCCGACCGGCCCCACCAGGACGCTGCTCTTCGATCCGGGCAGTCGCACCGACTTCCCCGATGGCTGGAAGCTCGCGTCCGAACGTGCGCCGAACTACGCGGACGACATGTCGGCCGTCTACTTCGGCATCCGGGAAACGACGCAGCCGACGCCGATGCCCGGAGAGCGCGCAGGCGCACCTGGCATGGGCGGCACCATCAATCAGACGCAGGGCCGGGGCGGCGCGGCAGGTGACACCGCCGAGCTGCCCTCGCTCATCCTCTGGAACGCGAAGGACTCGCGACTGCAATCGCAACAGATGGTGCAGGAGCAACAGGACCGCGCCTTCAACTACCTGGCCGAGTACCGGTTCGCCGACGACCGCTTCGTGCGCCTCGCCGACGACACGGTGCGGAGCGTGACGGTCACCCCCGGCGACCGCTACGCCTACGGCACCGACAACCAGCCCTACCAGTGGCGGGCCAGCTTCTCGGGCCGGAACTACCTCGACTTCTACACGGTCGACCTGAAGACGGGCGCACGCAAGCTCCTGAAGAAGGAGTACCCGGCGGGCGGCGGATTCGGCGGCGGCATGCTCGCTTCACCGAACGGGCGGAAGCTCCTCTACTGGGCGCCGGACGGCAACTACTGGGTGCTCGACCTCGCGACTGGCGACACCGTCAACATCACGAAGGGCGTGCCGACCAGCTTCATCGACACGGAGGACGACCACAACAACCTCTACCCGCCGTCCATATCGCCTGTCGGCTGGGCCAAGGACAATTCCGCCGTACTGCTGAACGACAACTGGGACATCTGGCTCGTGTCCGTGAAGCCGGGCACGCCGGCCGTGAACCTGACGGGCAACGGCCGCAAGGACCAGGTCCGCTACCAGCGGCTCTACGACTTCGAGAACGCCGGGGGCGGAGGCGGGGGACGGGGCGGACGTGGGGGCGGGGGCGGGCGCTCGGAGGGGATCGACACGTCGAAGCCGCTCTACTTCGCGACGTACGGCGAGTGGACGAAGAACGAGGGTCTCGCCCGCGTGGACGTGAAGAAGCCGGGCGCGACGTCGTTGTTCAGCGAGGACGCGCGCTTCAGCATCACGAAGGCGAGCGACGCGGACACGTACATGTACACGCGCCAGACCTTCACGGAGTACCCGAACTGGTGGGTGTTCGGGCCGAGCTTCCGGAACGGCTACCAGGTGACGGACGCGAATCCGCAGATGAAGGACCTCGCGTGGTCGAGCGGCACGCGCCTCATCGACTACACCAGCGACAAGGGTGACAAACTGCAGGGCGCGCTCTACCTGCCTGCCAACTACGAGCCGGGGAAGAAGTACCCACTGCTCGTGACGATCTACGAGAAGCGTTCGCAGAACAAGAACGGCTTCGTGTCGCCGAGCGAGACGCGGGCTCCCGATCCGTCGCAGTACACGAACCGCGGCTACGCGGTGCTCGACCCGGACATCGTGTACACCGTGAACGATCCCGGCATGTCCGCCGTGTGGTCCGTGATCCCGGCCGTGAAGGCGGCGATCGCAACGGGCATCGTGGATCCGGCGAAGGTCGGGCTCTGGGGCCACTCGTGGGGTGGCTACCAGACGGCGTTCCTCGTCACCCAGACGGACGTCTTCGCCGCGGCGATCGCGGGTGCGCCGCTCACCGACATGGTGTCGATGTACAGCTCCATCTACTGGAACAGCGGCGGCGCCAACCAGGCGATCTTCGAGTCGAGCCAGGGCCGCTTCAAGGGCAACTTCATCGACAACTACGATTCCTACATCCGGAACTCGCCGGCCTTCCATGCCGACAAGGTCACCACCCCGCTCATCATCCTGCACAACGACAAGGATGGCGCGGTCGACTTCAACCAGGGCATCACGTACTTCAACACGCTGCGCCAGCTGGGCAAGGACGTGATCCTGCTCGAGTACGTCGGCGAGAACCACGGGCTCTCGCGGCCGGTCAACCAGAAGGACTACGCGATCCGCATGTCCGAGTGGTTCGACCACTGGCTGAAGGGCGCGCCCGCTCCCGAGTGGATGACGGAGGGGATCCCGCGCATCAAGATGGAGGAGTACCTGAAGAGCCGACGGGATACGACGCGCGTCATCTCGCGGCCGCAGGCGAACGGCGGCTCCTGACGAGGAAGGGGCGTCGCTTTCGGGCGGCGCCCCTCTTCGTTCCCCCGCAGACAGGTGGTGGCCCATGAAGACGACGATCCCGCCGGTCGGGTTCCCGCTGTTGGCCGCGCTCGCCGCGCTCTGCGTCGTGGCGCCGGGGTGCGCGGTGCCGGCTCTTCCCGCGAACCAGGTCCGCACAGCCAACGGCATCGTCGAAGGCGTCGCGTCCGCGGAGCCCGGCGTCCAGGCCTTCCTCGGCATCCCGTACGCCGCGCCGCCGACGGGCCCGCTGCGTTGGGCGCCGCCGCAACCCGCGACGTCCTGGGAGGGCGTGCGCCCGGCCACCGCATTCGGCTACCGCTGCGTCCAGACGAACCCGTTCCCGGACATGCTCTTCCAGAGCGAGAGGGAGAGCGAGGACTGCCTGTCGCTTTCGGTCTGGACGAGCGCGGCCGGGTCGGAGGATGCGGCGCTGCCGGTGATGGTCTGGATCCACGGCGGCGGTTTCTTCTCGGGCGCCGGCGACGAGAAGCGGCACGACGGCTCCGTGCTCGCGTCGAAAGGCGTCGTGCTGGTGGACATCAACTACCGGCTCGGCGTGCTCGGTTTCCTCGCGCATCCGGAGCTGACGGCGGAGTCAGACCACGATGCTTCGGGCAACTATGGCCTGCTCGACCAGATCGCGGCGCTCGCATGGGTGCGCGACAACATCCGCGGGTTTGGCGGCAACCCCGGCAACGTCACGATCTTCGGCGAATCCGCCGGCTCCTTCTCGGTGAGCGCGCTCATGGCCTCGCCGCTCACCGCCGGGCTGTTCCAGAAGGCGATCGGCGAGAGTGGCGCCTACCTCGGTAACCGGAGCCTCGCGGCGCTCGGGCTGGCGGATGCGGAAACAGCCGGCTCCGCATTCGTTGCCAGGGTCGGGGCAACCTCTCTGGCGGATCTGCGCGCGGTGCCGGCGCCGGACCTGATCGCCGCGGTTCGCGAAGCGCGCACCGGCTTCTCGCCGATCATCGACGGATACGTGCTCGTCGAGGACCCCTGGGACACGTACGCCGGCGGCGCACAACATCACGTGCCGCTGCTGGCCGGCTGGAACTCCGCCGAATCGAAGCTGCCGCGGACCACGGTCGCGGCTTTCCTCGAGCAACTGAGGCGTGCCTTCCCGGATGACGGTGACTACGCCGCCGCCCGCGCCGTCTACCCTGCGGGCGACGATCGCGAAGCGTGGCTCTCGGCGATCGCGCTCGCGAGCGACAACTTCATCGGCTACAACACGTGGAAGTGGATCGAGCTGCACGCGGCAACGGGCGGCTCACCCGTCTACCGCTACGTCTTCGACCAGGTCATTCCGACAGCGACCGGCGATCCGCCGGCCGATGACCCGGGCGCGGCGCACGCCACGGACATCGAGTACGTATTCAACACGCTCGACTCGAAGCCGCTCGCGTGGCGGGACGCCGACCGTCGCGTCGCCGATCTCATGACGAGCTACTGGGCGAACTTCGCGAAGACGGGCGACCCGAACGGCGATGGCCTGCCGGAGTGGCCGGCCTGGGGTCCGGACCACCGGCTCATACGGTTGAACGCCGACGCTGCGGCGGAGATCGAGGCGCACCGGGACCGGTACGAGTTCCTGGACCGGATCGCGACGCGGCGACGCGCACGATAGCACGAGGCCACTCGACATGACACGCGTTCCACTGTTCGACCCGCTCACGCTGCGCGGAATCACGTTCCGCAACCGTGTGTTCGTCTCGCCCATGTGCGAGTACTCGTCCGAGGATGGTCTGCCCAACGACTGGCACATGGTGCATCTCGGCAGCCGCGCCGTGGGTGGCGCCGGGCTGGTGCTCACGGAAGCGACGGCGGTTTGCCCGGAGGGCCGCATCTCGCCGGCCGACACGGGCCTCTGGAACGATGCGCAGGCCGGCGCCTTCCGCCGGATTACACGCTTCATCCGCTCGCAGGGATCCGTGCCGGGCATTCAGCTGGCGCACGCCGGCCGCAAAGCCTCCACGAAGGTGCCGTGGGTCGGCCGGGGAGAGGTGGACGCGGAGCAGGGCCCGTGGCAGACGGTGGCGCCGAGCGCGATCGCGTTCGCGGACCACTATCCCATGCCGCGGGCGCTGACCGGGCAGGAGATCGACGCCGTGGTCGCGCAATGGGTGGCGGCCGCGCGGCTGGCGCTCGAGGCGGAGTTCGATGTCATCGAGCTGCACATGGCGCACGGCTACCTGGCGCACGAGTTCCTGTCGCCGCTCAGCAATTACCGCACGGACGACTATGGCGGGACGCTCGAGAACCGGATGCGGTTCCCTCTGCGCATGGCCGCCGCCGTGCGTGCCGTCTGGCCCGAGCGGCTGCCGCTCTTCGTTCGCATCTCCGCCACGGACTGGACCGCGGGTGGCTGGGACATCGATCAGTCCGTGCGTCTGAGCGAGGCGCTTCGCGACATCGGGGTGGACCTGATCGACTGCTCCAGCGGCGGGAACGTGGGGAACGCGAAGATCCCGGTGGGCCCCGGCTACCAGGTACCCTTCGCGGAGCGTATCCGCCGCGATACCCGCATCGCCACGGGCGCCGTCGGCATGATCACCGAGCCGGTCCAGGCGAACGACATCGTAGCCTCCGGGCAGGCGGACGCGGTGATCATGGCGCGCGAGCTGTTGCGCCGTCCGTACTGGCCGCTGCACGCGGCGCGGACGCTCGGCGTCGACGTCGCCTGGCCGAATCAGTACCTGAGGGCCAGGCCGCAGTAGGCAGCCTCAGCCGGCCGGCCGGATGCGCGCGACGACCAGCCGCTGCGCGTCGAACTCGTCGCGCTCGATCCACACGGCCAGACCGTCGGGCCCGAACGCATCCGGAATGCGTAGGCCGTCCGGCGGAAGCGTGCCCAGGTACTTCTCATCGGGCGTGATGATGTCCGTCGGTCCCGGTGTGCCCGGCTTCCCCGATGCGCGCTGGACCCAGATCCGGTCGTTCCAGTCGGCGGCGATCTTCTCGATGACCTGGATCTCCGGGTAGAAGATCATGTCCTCGATCCGCTTCTTCATCATCTCGCTCATGTCGGGCGCCTGCATGGTGCCGCCTCCACTTCCGCCCAGAGTGACGATCCGCATGGTTCCGCGGTTGGGGGAGGCCTCGAGCTCCTTCAGGCGGCGGTCGCGCTCCTGGTCCTCGATGGACGGATCTACGGGGACTGGCTCGATCGGGCGGGACAGCGCGAGCTGCAACGTGCCGTCCGGCGTGTAGACGCCGATCCGGTACGTGGTCGAGTCGACCGTGAGAAGGCGTCCGTCACGAAGCACGGCCATGTAGAGCGCCGGCGTGAATCCGCGCAGCCGCTGCATCTGCAGCATGACGCTCCCGCCGCTCGTCCCGAGGGTGGTCGTCTTGCCGTCGGACTCCGGCTCGGGCGGTTCCCAGCCGGTCAGGATGGTCGACGGCTCAGCCGCATTGGCGTCGAGCGGAATGCGCACGACAGGCCGGCCCGGCTCCGCCTGCACACTCGCGCTCGCGTTGACGCGTCCGCCGATCTGCGCGGCGAAGCTCCGATCCGGCAAGGGCACGAACGGCGGAGTGAGGAGCCCTACGGACTGGGGGTCCACGCGGACATCGCGGATCCACGTGCCGTCCGGCCCATAGACGACCATGCCGAACTTGCTGATGTCGAACACGGCGACCGTGCCATCGGCGAGGACGGTCATCCCCATCGTCTGGCCGAGCTCGCCCGGTCCCTGGCCCGGCGAGCCGACGCTCCTCAGCAACGAGCCGTCGGGCGCCACGACCTGGACCGTCGAGGCCTGCTGGTCCAGAACGTAGAGATTGCCGGCCGCGTCGAACGCAACCTCTTCCACCTCGCCGAACGCCGACCAACCCTCTGCTTCCGCACCACCAACGGTGTACACGGGCTGCCGTTCCCACGCGAGCATCCGGTCCGGTCCGTCGAGACCGGATCCGGCTTCCACATCCGCGTCGGAGGCGACACCGCAGGCCACGAGGCCGATCGTTGCCACGGCAAGCACGGTTCGAGTCAGTCCGGGTCGCATCCACCCCTCCGTCGGGTTCACAGATTTCGTTGGTTCGGCCGTTTGATGCGGAAGGTGGCCGCGACCGTTGCCCCGGGCAATGATCCGGGATGGGGACGCAGGGCGCCACCGATTCCGCGATTCGGCCCCCCTGGCCTTGAACGGGGAACGCGCCGGGGCCATCTTATCTGTCATTCCATCCCGACATTCCCGAACCCGGTCAGCGACTGGCCCTTCCACCCGAAGTCGGGGCCACCATCGGGCCATCGCGCGAACGGCGGCGGCATAGCCGATCGGTTTGCCTGCACCCGCGAGCCGAACGGCGGCTCCATTCAGACGACGAGGGAGGCTCCATGATCCGGATCCCGACAGGCACCGGAAGCCGGGCTGTGTTCGCGTCTCTGCTTCTCCTCGCGACCCTGACACCCGCATCCGCGCAGCAGTCGGCCGCAATGCGGCTCGGCGCCTCGCTGACCTCGAGCCATCGCGTGCTGCCGGGCATCACCTACATGAGGGCCACCGGCTACGACGCGACGATGGATGTCTACGCCTCGCGGTCCGCGACACGGGCGCCGACACTCGTCTACTTCCACGGCGGCGGCTGGGTGGGCGGGACGAAGGAGAGCGCGCTGCTCCAGGTCATGCCCTACCTGGCCATGGGCTGGACCGTGGCCAACGTCGAATACCGGATGGCGAGAAACGCGCTCGCGCCGGCGGCCGTCGAGGATGTGCGCTGTGCGCTGCGCTGGGTGCTTGGGCACGCGGAGAACTACAACGTGGACACCACGCGGGTCGTGCTGAGCGGCCACTCCGCGGGCGGTCACCTTTCGCTCATCGCGGGCATGCTCCCCGTGTCGGCCGGGCTCGACCGGGAGTGTGTCGGCACGAGCGAGATCCGGGTGGCGGCCATCGTCAACTGGTACGGCATCACCGATGTGGTGGACTTGCTGGACGGCCCGAACATGAAGGGTTACGCCGTACAGTGGCTGGGCTCGATGACGGATCGCAACGACGTCGCGCGACGCGTTTCACCCATGTCGTACGTGCGTCCGGACCTGCCGCCCATCATCACGATCCACGGGGATGCGGATCCCACTGTGCCCTACCCGCAAGCGGTCCGCCTGCACGAGGCACTCACGAAGGCGGGTGTGCCCAACGAGCTGGTGACGATTCCGGGCGGCCGTCACGGCGGGTTCAGCGCGGAGCAGGATGCGCGGGCGTACGCCGCGATCGAAGCGTTCCTCACGAAGCACGGCATCATCCGTTGACCCGGACGAAATCGATCTGATGGCGGACATCGCACGCCTGAACGCCGCCCTCGAGGGCCGCTACCGCATCGAGCGCGAGCTCGGCGCGGGCGGCATGGCCAGCGTGTACCTGGCCGAGGATCTCAAGCACCAGCGCCGGGTGGCGATCAAGGTGCTCAGGCCCGAGCTCGCCGCCGTGATCGGGGCCGAGCGGTTCCTCGTCGAGATCCGGACCACCGCCAACCTGCAGCATCCCCACATCCTGCCGCTGCACGATTCCGGCGAGGTGAACGGCACGGTGTTCTACGTGATGCCATTCGTCGAAGGCGAATCGTTGCGTGACCGGCTGGCGCGCGAACGACAGCTCCCGATCGACGATGCGATAAGGATCGCGACCGAGGTCGGGCAGGCTCTCGACTATGCCCACCGCCACGGTGTGATCCACCGCGACATCAAGCCCGAGAACATCCTGTTGCACGATGGCCGGGCGCTGGTGGCCGACTTCGGGATCGCGCTTGCCGCCAACAGCGCCGGCGGACGGATGACCGAGGCCGGGATGTCGCTCGGCACGCCCGACTACATGTCGCCGGAACAGGCGATGGGCGAGCAGAACCTCGATGCCCGGACCGACGTCTACTCGCTGGGCTGTGTGCTCTACGAGATGCTGATCGGCCAGACGCCGTTCACCGGACCCACGGCCCAGGCCATCGTCGCCAGGGTGATGACCGAGAAGCCGGCACCGATCCGGCCGTCTCGCGAGCGAGTGCCCGAGCCGGTCGAGGACGCCGTCCTCACCGCCCTCGAGAAGCTGCCGGCCGACCGGTTCCAGAGCGCCGCGGCCTTCGTCGCGGCACTGTCGGGGCCGGTACGTGCGCGCGCCGGGGCAACATCCGGTGGCCGGACCTGGCTGGCGGACCGGCGCACCTGGCTGCTCCTCGCCGTGGCCGGACTCGCGACGGCGGCGGCGGCCGTCGCGCCGGGTCGCCGGAACGACAGTCCGCTGGCTGCCGCTTCGTTCCTGCAGCGAACCTTCGCGGACGAAGCGGTCTTCACCGCACGTTTCACGCGGGACGGCGAAACCATCGTCTACAGCGCCGCAGTCGAAGGCAACACGCCGCGGATCTTCGTCATCCGGTCGGACTACCCGGAGCCGCGCCCGCTGAGTGATTCCGGGATGCACCTTCTCTCCGTCTCGTCGCGTGACGAGCTGGCGGTGCTGGTCGGCGCCCGGTTCACAAACCACAGGTTCTTCACCGGCACCCTGGCCCGGATGCCGTTGGGGGGTGGAGCCCCCCGCGAGCTCCTCGCCGATGTGCGCGAGGCCGACTGGTCGCCCGACGGCGCCGAGCTGGCCATCATCCACGAGGTCAACGGCAAGGATCGCCTCGAGTATCCCCTCGGCACGGTGTTGTTCGAGTCGGGCGGCTACCTCTCCGACCTGCGCGTGTCGCCCGACGGCAATCGGGTGGCCTTTCTCGAGCACCCGTTTCGATACGACGATCGCGGGGACGTCGCCATCGTGGACCGCGGCGGCGCACACACGACCCTCGCCACCGACTATTGGGCGTTGGAAGGGCTTGCCTGGACAACCGACGGATCACGGATCCTCTACTCCGGCGCAGCCGACCAGAGCGGCGGCTTTTATCAGATCTATTCGGTCACAATGGGCGGCAAGGCGGAGCTGGTCCTGCCAAGTGCCGGGAGCCTGACCATGCAGGACATCTCTCCGGACGGGTCCTGGCTCATCACCCGCGACGACCAGACCACCCGCGTGATGGTCCGGGCCCCCGGTCAGGCGGCGGAGCGCAACCTCGGCTGGCTCGACAGCTCCTTCTGGCCCAGGCTTTCCGCGGATGGCGAGCTGCTGGCGTTCAACAACCAACACGAGGACGCGGGCGCAAACTACGCCGCCATGATGCGGAAGACGGATGGCTCTCCGGCCGTCCGCCTCGGCGCGGGGAACGCCGGCGGCATCTCGCCGGACAAGCGCTGGGTGCTGGGAATGGTACCCACGACCCCCGCGCAGCTCTGGCTCTATCCGACGGGTCCGGGTGAGTCGCGCCGTCTCGACAGCGGCGAACTGGCGGCCATCGTCGACGCGGACTTCTTCCCCGATGGCGTCAATCTGCTGGTCTGCGGCAACGAGCCGAAGCACGCCACCCGGTGCTACGTCCGGCCGGTTGCAGCCGGCCCGCTTCGCCCCGTCACCCCGGAGGGCATCAAGGGGCGTGCGGTGATCTCGCCGGATGGGTCAACCGTTCTGGCCCAGTCCGTCGACGGCTGGTTCATCTACCCGATCGACGGCTCCGACCCGCGAGCGGTCCCTTCGCTCGGCGTTGATGAGTTCGTCGTGCGGTGGAGTCCCGATGGCCACTCGATCTGGACCACGCGCGAGAACGAGTTCCCGCTTCGCGTCGAACAGCTCGATCCGGCCACCGGCCGACGTCAGCCCCTGCTTTCGATCGAGCCGGCGACGCGCGCCGGAGTGCTCGGGCTCTCCGACCTGGCCCTGGCGGATGATCCCCGCTGGTACGCCTATCTGGTCAATCAGTACGTGTCGCGTGTGTTCGTCGTGACGGGGATGCAATGAGCGACGCACCCGACCGTCTCTCCACCGCCCTCGAGGGCCGCTACCGGATCGAGCGCGAGCTCGGCGCCGGCGGCATGGCCACGGTCTGGCTCGCCCACGACATCAAGCACGACCGCAGGGTCGCCATCAAGGTGCTCAAGCCCGAGCTCGCGGCCGTGCTCGGCGCCGACCGGTTCGTCGTCGAGATCAAGACCACGGCATCGCTCCAGCACCCGCACATCCTGCCGCTCTTCGACTCGGGCACGGCCGACGGCTTCCTGTTCTACGTCATGCCGTACATCGAAGGCGAGACGCTGCGCGACCGGCTGAACCGCGAGACGCAGCTCGGTATCGAGGAGTCCGTCCGCATCACCTGCGAGGTGGCCAACGCGCTCGACTACGCGCACCGGCAGGGCGTCATCCACCGCGACATCAAGCCCGAGAACATCCTGCTGCATGACGGCCGGCCGATGGTCGCCGACTTCGGCATCGCGCTCGCGGTCAGCGCGGCGGCGGGCGGGCGCATGACCGAGACCGGGCTCAGCCTCGGCACGCCGTACTACATGAGTCCCGAGCAGGCGACGGCGGACAAGGAGATCACCGGACGGTCCGACGTCTACTCGCTGGGCAGCGTGCTCTACGAGATGCTCGCGGGCGAGCCGCCGCACACGGCGAACTCGGCGCAGCAGGTCATCATGAAGATCCTGACGGACGCGCCGCGCCCGGTGACGGACCTGCGCAAGTCGGTCCCGCCGAACGTGGCGGCCGCGGTCGCGATCGCGCTCGAGAAGCTGCCGGCGGACCGGTTCGAAAGCGCGGCGAAGTTCGCTGATGCGCTGAAGGACCCGGGCTTCACGCGGCCCGGCGCCGCGGGCAGCGCGGACCGGGCCACGATGGCCGGAACCGGTGCCGCGGTCTGGCGGCCCGTCGCGCTCGCCGCCACGACGGTGGCCGTCGGCGCCCTGCTCACTCTGGCGTGGTCGCTGTCCCGGACGCGCGCGTCCGACGGCCCGGCCGAATACGATGTCGGTCTTGCCGCTGCCGCACCGCTCCGGCAGGACAACCCCGGCGTCGAGAGCGTGGATGGCGGCATCGCGGTGGACCCGGCGGGCGCCTTCGTCGTCTACCAGGTGCTGCACGACAGCGCGGGCGAGCTCTGGTACCGCAGCCTGCGTGACGCCACGACGCGCAAAGTGGATGGCACGGAGGGCGCCTGGAATCCCGCGATTTCGCCGGACGGCGCCCGGCTCGCGTTCCTCCGCGAAGGGGATCCGGAGCCGACGGTCGAGATCGTCCCGCTCGACGGTGGCGACCGCACGACACTCGCCCGCGTCGGAGTGGATGCCCGCGTGCAATGGCTGGCCGATGGCCGGATCCTCGTCATCGATGGCGACGGCAACCGCGCGCGCTGGCTCGATCCGGGGGGCGTCCCCGCGGCGTCGCGCAGAATCGCGTACTGCATCCTGGCTGCACCGCTTCCGGACCCGAACTCGCTGCTGTGCGGCGGCGGTGGCGATCAGGCGGCATACCGGATCGACGTACGGGACAGCACCTCGGCGCCGATGCCGGTTTTGACGGACGCCCGGCCACCGACACCGACCTTCGGCTCGAACTTCCAGGTGATCGACGAGCGCTATCTCGTCTGGTTGTCCAAGAGCGCCGACCTTCTCGCGGCGCCGATCGACCTCGAGTCCGGACACGTCGGACGATCCGTTCGCATGGCGACGGGCCTCGGCAGGAAGGCGTACAGCGGCGCCGGCACCTTCGCCATCTCCGCAGCCGGCACGCTGGTGTACGCCAACGCCGCCAACCAGGCCGTCGGCAATCTCGTGAGCGCGGACGGTACGGCGCTCGACACGCTGCCGGTCGGCCGCGAGGCGTTTCTGCGCTTCAACGTGAGCCCGGACCGCCAGCGCCTGGCCGCTGTGGTGGAAATTCCGGAAGGCGAGGAGTTGCGCGTCTACGACCTGCGTACCGGCGAGCACGTCGCTTGGCAGCGATACAGCGAGATCCGCCAGCCCGTCTGGAGTCCGAACGGCGACCGCATCACGTTCAAGGCCGAAGACTCGGTCTTCGTCGGCTCGCCCGACGCCGCCGGTGCACCCGAGTTCCTTTTCTCGAACCCGGACGGATTCGAGGGATTCGACTGGCTGCCGGGCGACCGCGTCTTCGGGATCCTTTGGGTGCCCGACCTCGTCGCCGTCGCCCACCTCGACCGGAGGCCGGTCACGCTCGACACGCTGTTCGGCGACGCGTCCATCATCCATCCGTCGCCGGACGGCCGCTGGATCACATACGCCACGGCCGACTTCGCCACGCTATGGCTCGAGCCGCTGCCGAGAACCGGGAAGCGCTACCAGCTGCGGACGGGAGGCGCCAGCGATGGGCAGTGGCTGTCGCCAACTGAGCTCGTGGTGCCGGTCGGCACCGGCTTCGTTCGCGCGACGATCGACCCGGACGCCGATCCGCCGGTCACGAATCGTCGCCCGTGGATCGAAACCCAACGCATGATCGGGACGGCCGGGCAGTCGTATTCGCTCACCCCGGACGGTCGGCTCCTCTATGTGCAAGGCGCCGAGCCCACGCCGGTGACGTACCTGCGCGTGGTTCCCGACTGGGTCGCACGGATGAAGCGGGCCGTGGACGAGGCCAATCGATGACGTCGCCCCTCGCACGTCTGAACGCGGCACTCGACGGCCGCTACCGCATCGAGCGCGAGCTCGGCGCGGGCGGCATGGCGACCGTGTACCTGGCGCGAGACCTGAAGCACAAGCGCGACGTCGCGCTCAAGGTGCTGAAGCCGGAGCTCGCGGCGGTGCTGGGCGGCGAGCGCTTCCTGCGCGAGATCACCACGACGGCGAACCTGCAGCACCCGCACATCCTGCCGCTGTTCGACTCCGGCGAGGCGGACGGGTTCCTCTACTACGTCATGCCGTACATCGAAGGCGAGACGCTGCGCGGCAGGCTGAAGCGCGAGCGCCAGTTGCCGGTCGCCGACGCGCTCGAGATCGCGAGGGTCATTGCCAGCGCGCTCGACTTCGCGCATCGCCGCGGCGTGATCCACCGCGACATCAAGCCGGAGAACGTGCTGCTCCAGGACGGGGTCGCGCTGGTCGCGGACTTCGGCATCGCGGTCGCGGTCACCACCGCGGGCGGCGAGCGGCTGACGGAGACCGGCCTCTCGCTCGGCACGCCCGCGTACATGAGTCCGGAGCAGATCGCGGGCGAGGGCAACATCGATGCGCGGAGCGACGTGTACGCCCTCGCTTGCCTGACCTACGAGATGCTCGCAGGCGATCCGCCGTTCGTCGCATCGAGGCCGATGGCCGTGCTGGCGCGTCACCTCGCCGACACGGCGCCGCCGATCGCGACGGTGCGGCGCAGCGTGCCACCGGCCGTGGCGCGCGCCATCGCCCGCGCGCTGAGCAAGACGCCCGCCGACCGCTACGAGTCCGCCGGCGCATTCGCGCGCGGACTCCGTGAGGAGACAGGAAACGACGCCGATGCACGCCCGGTCATCGTCGTCCTCCCGTTCGTTAACCGGAGCCACGACCCGGAGAACGAGTATTTCAGCGATGGCCTGACGGAGGAGGTGATCACGGACCTCTCGCAGGTCGGCGCGCTGCACGTGATCTCGCGCAACTCGGCGATGACGCTGAAGGGTACGTCGAAGGACACGCCCACACTGGCGCGCGAGCTGGGCGTGAGCCACGTCGTCACGGGCTCGGTGCGGCGCGCGGGCGAAGCGCTGCGAGTCACGGCGGAGCTGGTCGAGGCGCGGAGCGACCGGCCGCTCTGGAGCGAGAAGTACGCGGGCACCGTCGAGGACGTGTTCGGGATCCAGGAGGAGATCGCGCGGAAGATCGTGGCCGCGCTGAAGCTCACGCTGACGGAAGCCGAGTCCCGGCAGGTCGCGGAGCGGCCCATCGAGAACACGGTCGCGTACGACTGCTACCTCCGCGCGCGGCAGGAGATGTACCGCTGGACGCCGGACGCCTCGCGCCGCGCGCTTCGCTTCGTCGATGACGCCCTGGACATCGTGGGCGATTCGCCGCTGCTGCTGGCCATGAAGGCACAGCTCCACTGGAACGACGTCAACTTGAACCAGGTCCAGGCGGACGTCGCGCTCGCCCGGACCCTGGAGCTCGTCGATCGGGCGCTCGCCCTGGATCCCGAGTTCCCGCTGGCCATCTACGTCCGCGGCCTCGCGGCCGGAGTGCGGGGCGAGCCGGAGCGGGCACTTCCCGACCTGTACCGCGCGCACGAGCTGTGGCCGGGCGATGTCAACATCAGCGCCGAGACGTGCCGGTTCTCCAACACGGCGGGCCTGCGCAACCACGGGACCCTCGTGGAGGGCCTGGCACGGATCGATCCACTGACCGCCATCCCGCAGCTCCTGGTCGCCTCCTGGAACTGGACGAACGGACGCCACGAGGCCGCGGCGGCCGCCGCCCGGAGGGCTAGCGAGCGGTCGACGCCGGATTCCTTCCTGCACCACATTGCGGCCATGTACATCGCCGCCTCGGGAGCCAGCGAGGAGGCAAGTCGCATCCTCGCGGCGAACGGCGCCGCGACGGCAGGCACGCCCCACGGCTCGATGATGCTCTTCCTGCAGCACGCGCTCGATGGCGAAGCCGGGCGCGCGCTCGAGTCCGCCACCGGCGAAATGGAGCAGGCGATTCAGAACGAGTTCTCGGCCATGTTCGCGGCCGGCGCGTACGCGCTCATCGGACGGCCCGATGATGCGCTGCGCTGGGTCCGGTTCGCGGTCGATCGCGGGTTCATCAACTATCCGTTCCTCGCCAGGCATGCCCCGCTCCTCGAGGACCTGCGCGGCGAGCCCGCGTTCCGGCAGCTGCTGGAGGAAGTACGGCCGCGTTGGGAAGCCGTCGTCGCATGGGAGAGGAATCGTCAGACATGAGCGACGTCGCAGACCGCCTCACCGCTGCCCTCGAGGGCCGCTACCGCATCGAGCGGGAGCTCGGCGTCGGCGGCATGGCCACCGTCTGGCTCGCGCGCGACCTGAAGCACAATCGCGACGTCGCGCTCAAGGTGCTGAAGCCGGAGCTGGCGAACGCCCTCGGAGCGGACCGGTTCCTGCGCGAGATCGAGATGACCGCGAACCTGCGGCATCCGCACATCCTGCCGCTCTTCGACAGCGGGCACGTCGGCGACCTGCTGTACTACGTCATGCCGTACGTCGCGGGCGAGACGCTGCGCGACCGGCTCGAGCGCGAGACGCAGCTGCCGGTCGACGACGCGGTCGAGATCGCGCGCGAAGTCGCGGATGCGCTGAGCCACGCGCATTCCCGCGGCGTGGTGCATCGCGACATCAAGCCGGCGAACATCCTGCTCGAAGGCGGCCATGCGGTGGTCGCGGACTTCGGCATCGCGCATGCCGTCGATGCGGCCGGCGGCGCCCAGTTGACCGAGACCGGACTCTCGGTCGGGACGCCGACGTACATGAGCCCGGAGCAGGCCGCCTCCACCGGTGAGCCGGACGCGCGCACCGACCAGTACGCGCTGGGCTGCGTGCTGTTCGAGATGCTGGCCGGGCAGCCGCCGTTCACCGGTACGAACGTGGGTGCCGTGATCCGGCAGCACATCGCCACGGAGCCGCCGCTGGTCTCGACGCTCCGTCCGGGCGTGCCGCCCGAAGTCGCGGCCACCGTGCACAAGGCGCTCGCCAAGAACCCGGTCGACCGGTTCGGCGACGTCGCAGCGTTCCGGGATGCGCTGCTCCCGTCCGCGTCCCGGACGACGTCCGGCGCCGCAGATGGCCGGGGCCGACGGACGCGCGGCCGGTTGCTCGGCGTCGTGGCCGGCCTCGTCGGCGTTGCAGCGATCATCACGGTCACGCTCGTGCGGCGTGGCGGAAGCGCGCCGGTCGCGGACGAGAGCTCGGTCGCGGTGCTGCCCTTCGTGGACCTCAGCCCGGACAAGACCGACGCCTACCTCGGCGATGGCATCGCCGAGACGCTGATCAACGCGCTCGCGAACGTGCCCGGGCTGAAGGTGGCGGCGCGCACATCGGCGTTCTCCTTCCGCGGCCGTGGCGAGGATATCCGGGAGATCGGCAATGCGCTCGGCGTCGCGACCGTGCTCGACGGCAGCGTGCAGCGCGCGGGTGGTCGGCTCCGCATCATCGCGCAACTGGTCGGGACCGCCGATGGGGTCAACCTCTGGTCTCGCAGCTTCGACGGCGATGCCGACGCCATCTTCGTCCTGCAGGACTCGGTCGCGGCCTCCGTGGCGGAGGCGCTCCGCGGCAAGCTGCTCGGCGGGGATGCGACGGCGGGTGCGGGCACGCGCGACCCGCAAGCCTACGATGCGTACCTCCAGGGCCGGTTCTTCTGGAAGAAGCGGGACGTGCCCGATTTGCTGCAGGCCATCGACTACTTCAACGAGGCCATCGCGCGCGACTCGAGCTACGCCGCGGCGTGGGCGGGTCTGGCTGACGCCTGGATCGTCCTCCCCTTCTACGGCGACACGATTCGTTCGGCGAACACCATGCCGCGCGCGCGCCGGGCGGCCGAGCGTGCGCTCGCGCTGGACCCCGATCTCGCCGAGGCCCACACCTCCCTCGCCTATACGCTGACCCTGTACGACTGGGACTGGGAGACGGCCGAGCGCGAGTTCCAGCGGGCGATCGAGCTGGACCCCGACTATCCGACCGCGCACAAGTGGTACAGCGATCTGCTGGCGATACTGGGCCGCCCGGATGAGGCGCTCGCCGAGGCCGAGCGCGCCGTCGAGCTGGATCCGCGCTCGTCCAATGCGCGGACGGTACTCGCGGTCCGCCAATGGGACCTGGGCCACATGGACGAGGCACGGGCAGAGCTGGAACGGGTGCTCGACATGGATCCTACCTTTCCGCTCACGCTCCAATTCGCCGCGAAATTCTATTGGTCGATCGGCGATACCGCCCGCTTCTTCGATCGCCGGGAGCGCCTCAACGCGGTATCCGGCAACGCGAACGTGCCGGTGCACGCGCTCCGCGCCGCGATGGCGGCCGGTGGACCCGACTCCGTCCTGCGCCTCCAGGCCGCTGCGCCCGGAGCCCGCTGGGCCCCGACGAAGCGAGCCGAGTTGCACGTTCTCCTCGGCGATTTCGACGCCGCCTTCGCCGACCTCGACCAGGCTCTGGCCGAGCGCACGGTGTGGCTGGTGGACCTCCTCAGCTTCCGGGAATTCGCGCCGCTCCGGACGGACCCCCGCTACGTCGCGCTGCTTTCACGGATGGGACTTCGATGAACACGACTCCTGGCGGGCCTTCCCGCCCACGGTTCTCCGACATCGACGCGTGGGGCACGAGCCACCGCGGCCACGTCCGGCAGGACAACCAGGACTACTTCTTCGTCGGCGGTCTCGCCCGCAAGGACGGGGTGGAGCCCGTCAGCGCGGTCGACGAGGCCGGGCTGGGTGATGACGTGCCCCGGCTCGCGTCGATCGCCATCGTCGCCGACGGCGTGGGCGGC
Organism: uncultured Gemmatimonadales bacterium; assembly: GCA_963786235.1. GTDB lineage: Bacteria > Gemmatimonadota > Gemmatimonadetes > Longimicrobiales > RSA9 > CAWAYJ01. Next base: position 18,341 of record CAWAYJ010000002.1, on the reverse strand, counting down.
GTGTCGGATGGCGGAGAGGCGGCGCGGGTCGCGGTCCGCGACTTGCTCGCGGCCGTGACGCGGTTCTTCGAGGCAGGAGTGGATTCCGAGCCGGACGATCCGGACGTCTTCTCCCGGCTCCTGCAGGAGGCCGCGCTCTCGTGTCACGAGTCGCTGCTGCAGCGCAAGCGGGAAGAGGGCGGGGGCCGGCGCTTCGCCACCACGCTCACCCTGTTCCTCGGCCTCTGGCCGCACGCCTACGTGCTGCAGGTCGGCGACTCGCGCTGCTACATCTTCCGCGACGGTGAGTTGACCCAGCTCACGCGCGACCAGACCATCGCGCAGGACCTCGTGGACAGCGGCGTGATGACCCGCACCGTGGCCGAGCGGAGCCGGTGGTCCAACGTCCTGTCCAGCGCCATCGGCGGAGACCAGGCGGCGCCCGTGGTGACCCGCGTCGTACGGGACTGGGGCACGGTGATGCTGTTCTGCAGCGACGGGCTCACGAAGCACGTATCCGACGACCTGATCCGCGAGCGCCTCGCCACCATGACCAGTGCCCGCCAGGCGGCGGAACAGCTGGTTCAGGATGCCCTGGACGGTGGCGGCTCCGACAACATCACGGTCGTGATCGGCCGCACGCTCGCGCCGCGATGACAGCGGACGCCATGACGCGACTGAACGCGGCCCTCGAGGGCCGCTACCGCATCGAGCGGCTGCTCGGCGAGGGGGGCTTGGAGACGCGTCCGGCCGCCCTCCTACTCGACCAGCGGATTCCGGACCGTGAGACCCGCGAAGCGGCTGAAGTCGCGGTCCGCCGACCAGAGTTCCGATACGCCGTGGTACGCACACAGGGCCGCGACACGGCCGTCATGAATCCTGGCGCCGACCACCCTGGACGTGGCGAGCACCTCCGCAAGACGCTCACCGTATCCCGGCCCCTCCGCCAGCAGCGTCAAGGAGGGCGACTCCAGCCACGCCGCGACCTGACTCAGCGCAGCCTTCAGCTTGCTCGGAGGATCGTAGATCCGTGGATGCGTGACGATCGCCAGAAACTCGTGGACGCAGGGCCACGGGATCGCCCACGCATCCCGGCCTTCGGCCAGCGCCTTCACCGCCTCGGCCGCCGGAACGTGCCAGTCCGAGTCACGACGGTGCGCGTACACGAGCACGTTGGTGTCGACCGCGATCATCCGCCGTGCCCCTCGTACGCCCGCTCGACGATCTGCTCCCAACCGCCCTCGCGCACGTCCGCACGCAGGCCCCGGCCCGCAACGCTGGCGTCCCGGAGCGTGAAGGACGGCGTGCGCTTCTCGCCCTCCAACACGCTTCGCAGACCCTCCTCCACCAGCGCGCGGAGCGTCGTGCCCCGTTCGCTCGCCCGCCGCCGGGCCGCCTCGAGCAGCGCGTCCGCGATCTCGATGGTCGTCTTCATACGGGTACCCATATTATGTTGCCCATACTCCCATATCAATATGAAGCCGCGCCCGCCCCACCGCAAGATCGAACGTGATTGCGGGCGAGCCCATGGCGGGGTGCGCCGGAACGGAGGCAGCGGCTGGTGACCGACGTCCTGGATCGTCTCAGCAGCGCGCTCGCGGATCGCTACCGCATCGAGCGCGAGCTCGGCGCCGGCGGCATGGCCACGGTCTTTCTCGCTGAGGACCTGAAGCATCACCGCCAGGTCGCCATCAAGGTGTTGAAGCCGGAACTGGCCGCCGTGCTCGGCGCCGATCGGTTCGTCCAGGAGATCACCACCACCGCACAGCTCCAGCACCCGCACATCCTGCCGCTCTTCGACTCCGGCACCGCCGACGGCTTTCTCTTCTACGTGATGCCGTACATCGAAGGCGAGACGTTGCGCGAGAAGCTGGATCGCGAGACGCAGCTCGGCATCGATGAGTCCGTCCGCATCACGCGCGAGGTTGCGGACGCGCTCGACTACGCGCACCGGCGCGGCATCATCCACCGCGACATCAAGCCTGAGAACATCCTGCTGCACGACGGCCGCCCGATGGTGGCGGACTTCGGGATCGCGCTGGCGGTGAGCGCAGCGGCCGGCGGCCGCATGACGGAAACGGGCACGAGCGTCGGCACGCCGCACTACATGTCGCCCGAGCAGGCGACGGCGGACCGGGAGATCACGGGGCGTGCGGATCAGTACTCGCTGGCGAGCGTGCTGTACGAGATGCTGGCGGGCGAGCCGCCGCACACGGGCGCATCGGCGCAAGCGGTGATCATGAAGATCATCACCGACCCGGCGAGGCCCGTGTCGCAACTCCGGAAGAGCGTGCCGCCGAACGTGGCGGCGGCTCTCGCGAAGGCGCTGGAGAAGCTGCCGGCCGACCGGTTCGAGAGCGCGAAGGACTTCGCGGCGGCACTGCACAACCCGGCCTTCACCACCGCGAGCGGGGTCTCGTCCGGTTCCGCGGCAGCCGCCAGGCCGCGCCCCCGCGCCCTTCGCTACGTCGTCGCCATCGTCGGCGTCGGCGGCGTCGCCATCGGCGCTTTCGCCGCCTGGTCCTGGCTACGCCCGCATCCCGAGCCCGTATCCCGGTTCGTCATCGGCTTCCCCACCGAACAGGCGTCTGACTTTTCGCTGCTGGGCACACACATGGCCGTCTCGCGCGATGGTTCCATGCTGGTGTACAGCGGCGGGGAATCGGGCGAGGCGACGCTGTGGCTGAAGCGACGCGACGCCCTCACGGCCGAGCCGATCCCCGGGACCGAGGGCGCGTTCGACCCCTTCTTCTCGCCCGACGGCCGGCAGGTCGGGTTCGTCTCCGACCGGGGGGGCCGCACGCTGAAGGTGGTGAGCCTTGCGGGCGGCACGCCGCACGTTGTCGTCGGCTCCCCTCTTGGAACGAGCGGCGCCTGGTGGGCCACGGACGGATACATCTACTTCAATGCGGACATCAGAGGTCTGGAACGGGTGAAGCCCGACGGCACGTCGCGCGAGTCTGTCATGCCGCTCGACTCGGCGGCAAACGAAGTGGGCATCGCGTGGCCGCAGGTGCTGGCCGGCGACAAGGTGGCGATCTTCCGGCTCCGCCACGGCACCGACGCTCCCGGTGACTTCACGATCGTGGCGCTTCGCATCGGTACGACGGACCGCCGGGTAGTGGTGCGGGCCGTCACCGCACGGTACGTGTCCGGCCAACTGTTCTTCGTCGCGGCCGACGGCACGCTCCAGGCGGCACCTTTCGACGCACGGCAACTCGCGCTCAGCGGCCCGCCGGCCGGCCTGGCGCGTGGGGTCCGCGTGTACGGCACGTACGCCGGCGCGGACCTCGCAGTCACCGCGGACGGAGATCTCTACTACGTGGCCGGCGCCGCGGGCGCGGCTGCGGCGCTCGAGTGGGTCAGCCGGGACGGCGTCGTGCAGCCCGTGGACACCACGTGGCACGAAAGCGGAGAGATCCGGGGCGTCGCGCTTTCCCCGAACGGCGAGCAGGTGGCGGTCGAGCTGGCACGGCTGGGCACGGGAGGGGCCGACATCTGGATCGAGCACCTGCCTGCGGGCCCGCTCACTCGTCTCACCCTCGATTCTGCGGACGACTTCGCGCCGAGCTGGTCGGGTGACGGGCGGGACGTGCTGTTCGTGTCGGAGCGCGTGAGCCCGCTCGCCGTCTTCCGGCGACGCGCCGACGGCACCGGCAGCGCTGTGCTCGTCGCGCGCGCCGATCGGGACATCCATGAAGCGTACGAGTCCCGCGATGGCCGGTGGCTGGTCGCACGCACATCGCTGTCGATGGCAGGATCGGGCGACATCCTCGCGATGGAGATCGGCCGGGATACCGCGCTCCAGCCGATCATCGCGACCCCCGCGACGGAAACCAGCCCGGCGCTGTCGCCGGACGGCCGCTGGCTGGCGTACGTCTCGACCGAGTCCGGACGCCGCGAGGTGTACGTGCGTCCGTTCCCCGACGTGAACCGCGGCGTCTGGCAGGTCTCCACGGACGGCGGGGTGGAGGCGCGGTGGTCGCACGCGGGGAAGGAGATCTTCTTTCGAAGCATCTCCACACTCGACCTGATGGTCGTGGACGTGCAGACGACGCCGGAGTTCCGCCATGGGACGCCGCGCTCGTTGTTCCACTCCGACGCCGCTACGGGACAGGACTATCCACGCTACGATGTGACCCCCGACGATCGCAGCTTTCTGATGGTCGGACAGGCCAGCGATGCGCTGCCCCAGCTCGTGCGCGTCGAGAATATCCTCCGGGCCCTGAAACGGGGGACGTCGCAATGACCGACGCGCTCGCCCGCCTCTCCTCCGCTCTCTCCGACCGCTACCGCATCGAGCGCGAGCTCGGCCAGGGCGGCATGGCCACCGTCTACCTCGCCGAAGATCTGAAGCACGACCGCAAAGTCGCGCTCAAGGTGCTCAAGCCCGAGCTCGCGGCCGTCCTCGGCGCCGACCGCTTCGTGGTCGAGATCAAGACCACGGCCTCGCTCCAGCATCCGCACATCCTGCCGCTCTTCGATTCCGGCACGGCGGACGGCTTCCTGTTCTACGTCATGCCGTACATTGAGGGCGAAACGCTGCGCGACAAGCTCGACCGCGAAACGCAGCTCGGCATTGACGAAGCCGTGCGCATTGCCCGCGAGGTCGCCGACGCGCTGGACTACGCGCACCGCCATGGCGTCATCCACCGCGACATCAAGCCGGAGAACATCCTGCTGCACGACGGCCGGCCGATGGTGGCCGACTTCGGGATCGCGCTGGCGGTGAGCGCGGCGGCGGGCGGGCGCATGACGGAGACCGGGCTCAGTCTGGGCACCCCCTACTACATGAGTCCGGAGCAGGCGACGGCGGACAAGGAGATCACCGGGCGTTCCGACATCTACTCGCTGGGCAGCGTACTGTACGAGATGCTCGCGGGCGAGCCGCCTCACATGGCGAACTCCGCGCAGCAGATCATCATGAAGATCATCGGCGACACGGCCCGGCCCGTGATGGAGCTGCGGAAGTCGGTTCCGCCCAACGTGAGCGCGGCGGTGGCGCAGGCGCTGGCCAAGCTGCCGGCCGACCGGTTCGAGAGCGCGAAAGCGTTCGCGGACGCGCTGTCGAACGTACACTTCTCGACGGCCCGTGAGGCCGGCGCACCGGCGCATTGTACCGTGACCGTTGGCGCGCTGGCGCGGCACCCACTGGTGCTCGGCCTGGCGGTGGGGCTCGTCCTTGCCATTGGTTTCGCCTCGTCACAGTGGCGGGCGGCGCACCGGGAAGCGCCCGGCTCCGTCGTGCGGTTCGGCCTTCCCCTGCCGTCGTCGATGCTCGTCACCAACGCGGCGGTAGCGACCAACGTGGCGGTGTCACCGGACGGCAACACCATTGCATACGCGCTGCCGGACGCGACGGGGGCATCGCGCGTCTACCTGCGTCCCCTCGGCGATGCGACGCCACACGTCATCCCCGGCACTGACGGAGCCCAACAGCCGGGCTTCTCGCCCGACGGACAGTGGATCGCCTACCTGGTCGGGACGGCGATCTGGAAGGTCCAGGCGACCGGCGGCACTCCCGTGCTGGTCGGCGAGGCCGGAGTCGCCGCCGTCGGACTCTCCTGGAGCAGCACCGGGGTCATCGTCGTCGGCGGCACCACCGGCATCCTCAGCGTTCCCGCCAGCGGTGGTTCGCCGACCGTTCTCGCCCGTCCCGACACCGCGCTGCACGAGCTCTACTTCCAACAGCCGCGCGTGCTGCCGGACGGAAAGACGGTGCTCTTCTCGATTCAGCCGACCGGCGGGCTCGCCCGAAATCACCTCGCCAGGATCTCGCTGGAGGACGGGGTCGTGACGCGCACCGACCTCAATCTGCTGGACGTGGTCGGGTACATCGACGGAACGCTGGTGTACGTGATCCCGTCGGGAGCACTCATGGCGGCCCCCTTCGATGTCGGAACCGGACAGACGACCGGCACCGCCATCGCCCTCGGCCCCACGGTGAGCACCACGATCGCGCCGGCCAGCCTGGCCGCGATGTCGCCCACGGGGACCCTCGTCTTCCAGCCGGCAAATGCCGTGGCGACGCTTGGCTGGGTGAACATGCAGGGCGCGTTCGAGCCGCTCTGGAGCGAGCCCCAGGCGTACACCGATCCGCGCATCTCGCCCAATGGAAAACGCGTGGCCCTGGCCATCGGCAGTGTGGGGCGCTCCGACATCTGGCTCTACGACATTGCGTCCGCGACGCCGCAGCGGCTCACCAACTCGGGCACACTGAACGATCGGCCGGAATGGACGCCCGACGGCCACCGCGTGCTGTTTCGGGCGGACCGCGGCAACCGCACCGCCATCTGGTGGCAACCGGCCGACCTGAGTGCGGCGCCGGCGCCCCTGCTGTCCAGCGACAGCCACGACTACTACGAAGGCGTGATCTCTCCTGACGGCCGGACGATCGTCTACCAGGTCGACGATGCCGGCGCCGAGCAGGCGGACGTGATGTACCGCGGGCTCGACAGCGACACGGCGCCCCACCCCATTGCGGCAACCCGGTTCGTGGAAGCGCAGGCACGCGTATCCCCCGACGGGAAGTGGGTCGCATACGTCACCGATGCGTCGGGCATCTCGCAGGTCGTCGTGCAACCGTTCCCGGGGCCCGGCGGGCAGGTACAGGTGTCCGTTTCGGGCGGAACCGAACCGGTGTGGGCGCGCGATGGACGGCGGATCTTCTACCGCGACGGCCGCCATCTCGTCGCAACCTCCGTGAGCACGGCCGGTGGGTTCGCCGTCACCGGTCGCACCGACCTCTTCACGGACGATTACGTGTTCGCCCAGGCGCCCCATGCCAACTACGACGTATCGCCGGACGGCACCCGCCTGCTCATGATCCGGAGCGCCCAGACCCCGGAGTACGTCGTGGTGTACGGGTGGCGAACCGAGCTGCAGGCCCGCATGCGGCGATCCGGGGGAAGCTGACCACATGGCCGGGATCCTCGACCGCCTCACCACCGCCCTCGAGGGGCGCTACCGCATCGAACGCGAACTCGGCGCGGGCGGCATGGCCACCGTCTACCTCGCCGAAGACCTCAAGCACCACCGCCAGGTGGGCATCAAGGTGCTGAAGCCCGAACTCGCCGCCGTGCTCGGCGCCGAGCGGTTCGTGCAGGAGATCACCACCACCGCGCAGCTCCAGCACCCGCACATCCTGCCGCTCTTCGATTCCGGCACCGCCGACGGCTTCCTCTTCTACGTCATGCCGTACATCGAGGGCGAGACGTTGCGCGAGAAGCTGGACCGCGAGACGCAGCTCGGCATCGAGGAGTCCGTCCGCATCGCACGCGAGGTGGCGGACGCGCTCGACTACGCGCACCGGCGCGGCATCATCCATCGCGACATCAAGCCCGAGAACATCCTGCTGCACGACGGCCGGCCGATGGTCGCCGACTTCGGCATCGCGCTGGCGGTCAGCGCGGCGGCCGGCGGGCGGATGACGGAGACGGGCACGAGCCTGGGCACGCCGCACTACATGTCGCCGGAGCAGGCGACGGCGGATAAGGAGATCACCGCGCGGTCCGACGTCTATTCGCTGGCGAGCGTGCTGTACGAGATGCTGGCCGGCGATCCGCCGCACACGGGCTCGTCCGCGCAGCAGGTGATCATGAAGATCATCACGGACGCGCCGCGGCCCGTGACCGACCTGCGGAGATCGGTACCGTCCAACGTGGCCGCTGCTTTGTCGAAGGCGCTGGAACGGCTGCCGGCGGACCGGTTCGACTCGGCGCGCAGCTTCGCCTCGGCGCTGGCGGATCCTTCCTTCCGGTACGGCGAGGAGGGCGGTGTTGCCGGAGCATCGGCCACGAGCCGGATTTGGCAGCGGGCGGCGATCGGGCTGGCCGTGGTCGCCGGCGCGCTCGCGGTCGCGCTCGCCGTCCTGCTGTTCCGGTCGGACGATGCTCCGGAGGAAGCCCGCTACCGGCTCGAGATGCCGGCCGGAGACGCCCGCTCGATCCGGGCCGCGATCTCGCCCGACGGGTTCCGGATCGCGTACACGGTTTCCGATTCCCTGGAGGCCTTGATGCGCAGCGAGGTCCGTACCGGGCTCTGGGTGCGCTCGAAGGGCGAGCGGCAGCCGACTCTGATCCCGGGAACCGGGGACGCCGTCTCTTCACCGTCGTTCTCTCCGGACGGGAAACGCATTGCCTTCATCAGCAAGCGGAGCGATCTCAAGATCGCATCGTTCGACGGAACGCAGCCTGTCACTCTCGCTCGTGACATCGGCTTCTCGCATATCGACTGGGGAGACGACGGCTACATCTACGGCGCCTACTCCAGCACGAACCATCCGTTCGTGATCCGGTTCCCGGAAGGAGGTGGCGATCCCGACACTGTCGTTTCCGATCGGAACGCCATTCCGGCAGTCCCCAATGTCCTGCCCGGTGGTCGGGGGATCCTGATTACGCTCTGGACCTCGGCCGACCCCCGGACTGACTCGATCGGGGTATTCGATCCGGCCGAGGATTCCGTGCGGGTCCTGGCCGCGGGATCGCTGGCGAAGTATGCGAACAGCGGGCATCTGCTGATCCGGAACTGGGAGGGCCATCTCCTGGCCGCACCGTTCGATCTCGAAGCCCTCGAGCTGAGGGGAACGCCGACCGTAATCGCCGCAGGCATCGTCGGGTTCGCGGTGTCGCGGGCGGGCGACCTCCTGTACGTGGAGGGGACTCCGGGAACGAACGTGCCCGAAATCGTATGGATAGACCGCGCGGGCAACACGACGGACGCCGGCTGGCCGATCGAAGGCGGTGAGTTACCCGTGGATCCGGCCCTCTCGCCGGAGGGGACCCGTCTCGCACTGAGCGTTCCCGATGGCGACACGTTGCGGATCTTCGTCCGGGACGTGGCGGGCGGCCCGGTCACGGCACTCGGCGGATCCGGGATGCAACTCCGGCCGGGCTGGTCCCGCGACGGACGTGAAATCGGAATGAGAGTCGGACGACGGCTGGTTCGGCGCCGTTCGGACGGGAGCGGCCGTCCCGAGACGATCCTCGAACTCCCCGCCGGCATGGACGTGGGCCACTGGTCCATGGATCAACCGACCCTCGCACTCGAAGCGTACGACGGCCTTTACGCCTTCACCGCAGGGGTCGACAGCGTTCCGGTCGCGTTGCTCGCCGACTCGACGCTCGAAGACCCGACGCTCTCGCCGGATGGCCGCTGGGTCGCATATGAGGCCATGGCGGCCGGCGAACCCCAGATTTTCGTGCGGCCGTTCCCGAACGTCGAGGATGGGCGGACACAGGTCTCCGCAGACGGTGGTGTCGACCCGCGCTGGTCAGGCGACGGCCGGCAGCTGTTCTTCTCCGATTTCGGAGGTGAGGGTGATCGCATTCTGGCCGCGCACGTCCGCACCGAGCCAGCGTTCGCCGTGGATTCGGTCGAACCGCTTTTCATCTGGCAGCAGGGTATCTACCAGTCCCGCGATGGCTGGCTCTGGGAGCCCGCCCCCGATGGACACCGGTTCCTCGTCATCCGGTACCGGACACAACGGTCGGTCGTCAGCGGCTTCGTGCTGATCGAGAACTTCTTCGCCGAACTTCGCGCGAAACCGGGAAGGTAGCCACCGCATGACCGACGTCGTCGGCCGATTGAACGCTGCCCTCGAGGGCCGCTACCGCATCGATCGCGAGCTCGGCGCCGGCGGCATGGCTACCGTCTACCTCGCCGAGGACCTCAAGCACGACCGGAAGGTCGCGCTCAAGGTGCTCAAGCCCGAGCTCGCCGCTGTCCTCGGCGCGGACCGCTTCGTCGTCGAAATCAAGACCACGGCATCGCTCCAGCACCCGCACATCCTGCCGCTGTTCGATTCCGGCACCGCCGACGGCTTCCTCTTCTACGTCATGCCATTCATCGACGGCGAAACGCTGCGCGACAAGCTCGACCGCGAGACGCAGCTCGGCATCGAGGAGGCCGTCCGGATCACGACAGAAATCGCCAATGCGCTCGACTACGCCCACCGGCGGGGCGTGATCCACCGCGACATCAAGCCGGAGAACATCCTGCTGCACGACGGCCGGCCCATGGTCGCGGATTTCGGGATCGCGCTGGCCGTGAGCGCTGCCGCGGGCGGGCGGATGACCGAGACGGGATTGAGTCTCGGCACGCCGTACTACATGTCGCCCGAACAGGCGACCGCGGACAAGGAGATCTCGGCGCGCTCCGACGTCTACTCGCTGGCGAGCGTGCTGTACGAGATGCTGACCGGGAACCCTCCCCACGTGGGCTCCTCGGCGCAGCAGATCATCATGAAGATCGTGACCGACGCCGCTCGACCGGTCTCCGAGCTGCGAAAGACGGTGCCGAACAACGTGGCGGCCGCGGTCGACCAGGCACTGCAGAAACTGCCGGCGGACCGGTTCGAGAGCGCCGCGGCGTTCGCCGCTGCGCTGAAGAACCCGGCTTTCGGTGCCGCAACAATCCGTGCGGCCGGCTCCGCCACCCGAAGCTCCCGGTGGATCCCGGCACTTGCCGGCCTGTTTCTTGGCGTGGTTCTGGGTGGACTGGGGGTTCGATCATTGTTCGGCAGCTCTGCACCGGCCGGTGAACCGATTCGTGAGCAGCTCACGTTCAACGGCAAGGCCCAGCGACCCGCGATATCACCGGATGGCGATTTCGTGGCCTACATCGAGATCACCTGCGAGCACGGCCAGGCAGGTCTCTGCCGTTCGTCGCTGCTGGTTCAGGAGGTCGGGAGCACGCAGCCGCGAGTCGTCATCGCCAATGCCATCTGGCTCGGTGCACCGCGCTGGAATCATGACGGGCGGATCGTGGTGGTTGCCGGCCAGCTCGATCCGGAGCGCGAGGGCCTCTTCGCGGTGGCTCGTCTCAGCGGGACCGCTCAACTCATCGGACCACCCGGGATCTACGACACGCACCCCTCGGCGGACAGCGTACTGCTCGTGCCCTTCCGGAATCGCGGCAGTCTGGAAGCGCTGATCGTTGATTTGAACAGCGGAACGGTCGCGGACAGCTTCGCTCTGCCGTACGCCTTCACGGACGACGTGGCCTGGAGCCCCGGCGCCCGTCTCATCGCGGCGATCGCAGGTGGCACTCTGCAGATCGTGGATCGCGAAGGCGTGACGACCGCTTCGCTGACGGTGGCCGGCCGACCGACGCTTCGTTGGAGCCCGGACGGGCTGTCGCTCTTGCTGTTCCGTGTCGGATCCGTCCGCGAGGACGAGTTTCTTCGTTTCGAGGTGGACCGTGAGGGCGGGATCCGTGCCGACCCGGAGATCGTCATGGCGCGGGTCCCCACGCTCTACCGCGGTGAATTCGACATCGCGCGGAGAACGGGGCGCATGGTGATCGGCACCGGCGATGCCATCACCGACACCTGGTCGTTCGACCTGACCTCCGGGCCTGTCGTCGGCCGCCGCGAAACCCGCGGCACGACGTGGTATGGAGACCCGACGCTTTCTCTCGATGGCCGCCTCATCTACTACTACCGCGGCGATGCCCTCGGGGACAACGTGTACGTGCTGGACCTGGCGACCGGGACGGAGGAAGCGCTTACCGCGCAGCGGCTCCCCGGCGGGAATGCGATGCGGCTCGCCAGCGATGGACGTCGTCTCGCGTACGGTCACAACTCGGACAACGGGCCGCGCCTGGAGTTCATCGAGTTGCCGTCGCGGCAGATCGTCAGCGAGTCGGCGCCCATCCAGACCGGCTTCGTAGTGCCCGTGGCTTCGCGCGGCTTCCTCGCGTTGACCAGTGACGGAAGGCTGGCCTTGCTCGATTCGATCGGGGCCGAGTGGAAGCCGCTTCCGATCCCGGACTCGCTCGAGGTGGTGAGCTTCACGGCATCGCCCGACGGGAGCACGGCCGCATTCGTCGCCTGGGCCGAGCACTCCCGCGTCGCGTCCGTGGGGATTCGGCCGGTGTCCGCCAGTGTCCCTCTCGCTGTGGGTCTGGTTTCCCTGATGCGGGACGATGTACGGATCGTCAGCGTCCTCGACGCGGACGAGCCGGCTCCCAATGTCAACTGGGACCGGGACGGAACCCTCTACCTGGGCCGGTGGCTCGGCGAGGACGACATGCCGAGCATCTGGCGTCTGGCGCCCGACGGGGCCGGACTCCGCCGCGTCACCGAACTGCCCGCGCCCTGTTCCCCGAGTTCGATCTCGGTGGGCGCCCTCGGGAAAGCGGCCGTTTGCTCGGTCGATGACTTCCGCAGCGACATCTGGTTCATCGACATTGACGGAGTGACCCGCTGATGCCGCGACCGACCCACGCCGAGGACTTCGTGTTGAGCGACGTCGTCCAACGCCTGAACACCGCCCTCGAGGGCCGCTACCGGATCGAGCGCGAGCTCGGTGCCGGCGGCATGGCCACCGTCTATCTCGCCGAGGATCTCAAGCACGACCGCAAGGTCGCGCTCAAGGTGCTCAAGCCCGAGCTCGCCGCCGTGCTCGGCGCCGACCGGTTCGTGGTCGAAATCAAGACCACGGCGGGCCTCCAGCACCCGCACATCCTGCCGCTCTTCGATTCCGGCATTGCCGACGGCTTCCTCTTCTACGTCATGCCGTACATCGAGGGCGAGACGCTGCGCGACAAGCTCGACCGCGAGACGCAGCTCGGCGTCGAGGAAGCCGTGCGCATTGCACGCGAGGTCGCCGACGCGCTCGACTACGCGCACCGGCACGGCATCATCCATCGCGACATCAAGCCGGAGAACATCCTGCTGCACGACGGCCGGCCCATGGTCGCCGACTTCGGCATCGCGCTGGCGGTCAGCGCGGCTGCGGGCGGGCGCATGACGGAGACGGGCACCAGCCTGGGCACGCCGCACTACATGAGTCCTGAGCAGGCGACGGCGGACAAGGAGATCACGGCGCGCTCGGACCTGTACTCGCTGGCGAGCGTTCTCTACGAGATGCTGGCCGGCGAGCCGCCGCACATGGCGAACTCGGCGCAGCAGGTGATCATGAAGATCATCACCGAGCCGGTGAAGCCGGTGACGGACCTGCGCAAGTCGGTGCCGCCGAACGTGGCGGCGGCGCTGGCGAAAGCGCTCGAGAAACTGCCGGCGGACCGGTTCGAGGGTGCGAAAGCGTTCGCGGACGCTCTGGCCAATCCCGCGTACCGGCTCGACGGCGGCGCCGATACGGTCAGCGTCGGGGCAATGGGCGGACGGCGTGGCGTGTCGCTGCCGGTGTTCCTCGCGACGGCGGCTGTGCTCGTGGCGGTCGCCGCATGGGGATGGATGCGGGTCGCGCCGGCGGCGTCGCATGATGTGGTACGCTTCGTGTCCATGATTCCCGCCGAGAGCTCGGATCCGTACAGCGCTCCACGATTCGCGTTCTCGCCGGATGGGCGCACGCTGCTCTACCGTGCGGCCGACGATGCGGACCAGCCGACGGCGTACATTCGGCGGCTGGACGAGCTGCAGGCCACGCCACTCGGGAATGCTACGAGTTTCGCGGTTTCCCCCGACGGTGCTTCCGTCGTATTCGTCACGCCACAGGGTGAGCTCCGGACGACCCCGCTCGAAGGCGGCACGGCGCGCACGCTCGGGGCATCTGCCGAGCACAGATGGTGGTGTCGACTGGGGTGACGACGGATATGTGTACTACAGAGACACCGGTGAGCTCGGCGGGATCTGGCGCGTGCCCGAGACCGGCGGCACGGCAGAGCAGATCGTTGCGCGCGATTCGCTGGGGGCCACCGCCGGCTTCTCCGACCCCGGGCTGGTGGATGTCCTGCCGGGTGGTCGCGGACTGCTCGTCACGTTCTATCGGGGTCCGACGGCTCCCTCCGACATCGCCGCCGTGGATCTTGCCACCCGCAAGGTGACGTACCTGCTCAAGGGAACGCATGCGTGCTTTGCTGACGGATTCCTCTTCTTCGTCGGGGACAACGATGCGCTGATGGCCATCGAGTTCGATCCACAACATCTGACGGTCTCCGGATCGCCCCGTCCGACGGGGGTCCGGGTGGCGCTGCTGGACGAGGCCACGACCCAATACACGATCGCTCCGGACGGCACGCTCGCGTACACGCCGCCGGACGGCGGCCGCTCGCTGCTGGCCTGGGTCACACGCGACGGGAAGGAAGAGCTCGTCAACCCCGATCTCCCGCGTGATTACACCGGCGTATCGATCGATCCCTCGGGCGGTCGGATCGCTGTGGGGGTCCGGGACGGGGTGCGGGGATCCATCTGGCAATACGACCTCGGGCTGAAGACGATGTCCCGCCTTACGTTCGACGGATACCAGGTCTACCGTCCGCTCTGGACGGCGGACGGGTCGGGGATCGCGTACTCCTCGGATCGCACGAGCAAGGAAGGGCTGCGAGCGCTCTGGGTGCAGGCCGCGGACGGCACCGGTGAACCGGAGCTGCTCGTCTCCTCGCCACGACACGCACAGGAGCTGACCTGGTCCGCGGACGGCCGTGATATCGCGTACCGCGAGGGATTCGACGATGGTGGGACGAACCGGGACATCTTCGTCCTGCGCGCCGGCGCCGATACCACGCGACGACCCTTCGTGGCGACGGCTGCCGACGAGCAGAATCCCAAGCTCTCTCCTGATGGACGGTGGCTCGCATACGTGTCTGACCAGTCGATCCAGCGGGAGGTCTACGTGCAACCCTTCCCTTCCGGCGCCGGCAGGTGGCAGGTCTCGACCGGCGGCGGGACCCAGCCGCTCTGGCGTCGCGACGGCCGGGAGCTGTTCTATCTCGGCACCGACGGGAACCTCTTTTCCGTTCCCATCCTGCCCGGGGACGGCTTCGCGCACGGCGCGCCGCACGTGCTGTTCTCGGCCGCTCCCTATCTTCGCGATGTCAACGCCACGACGTACGACATCATGCCGGACGGCTCACGATTCCTGTTCATCCGGCGCAGTTCCGAAGACGAGGTCATCACCGTGGTGAACTGGATCGATGAGGTCCGGCGCCTGTTCGGGACGACGCCATGAGCACTCCTGTGACCGCGTTTGGGCGGCCCTCGCCGGCCGCTACCGCCTCAGTCCCCGGGCCGCGAATCCGTGCACACGAGAAACACAGGAGGAGACCGTGCGACACACCGCCGGGCATCGTCTGATGTCGACACCGGTGCGGAGCAGTGACCCGTTGAACGCGAGGCTCCACCATCCCTCCCGTTCGTTCGTGAACCGCGCGCTTCTGCTCCTGTTCGCGCTGGCCGCCGCCGCGCCGGGGCTGTCGGCACAGACTGCGCCCGCGACGCCCGACCTGGACAGCATCTTCAAGCCCGTGATGTGGCGCTCGATCGGCCCGTTCCGCGGCGGGCGTTCGAACGCTGCGACCGGCGTGATCGGCGACCCGAAGACGTACTACATGGGCACCACGGGCGGCGGCCTGTGGAAGACCGACAACATGGGCATCAGCTGGCGCAACGTCTCCGACGGCTACTTCAAGACCGGGTCCGTGGGTGCCGTCGCGGTGGCGCCCGGCGACCCGAACGTGGTCTACGTGGGGATGGGCGAGCACGCCGTGCGCGGCGTCATGACGCATTCGGGCGACGGCGTCTACCGCTCCACCGACGCGGGCAGAACGTGGCAGAAGATCGGCCTGGATTCGACGCGCCACATCTCCCGCATCGTGGTGGACCCGAAGGACCCGGACGTGGTGCTCGTCGCGGCGCAGGGCGCGCTCTACGCCCCGTCGCACCAGCGAGGAATCTTCAAGTCCGTTGATGGCGGCACGACCTGGAAGAACGTGCTGTACGTGGACGAGAAGACCGGCGCCGTCGAGCTGTCCATGGACCCGACCAACCCGCGGATCCTGTACGCCGCGATGTGGGAGCACGGCCGCCTGCCCTGGAAGGTCATAAGCGGCGGGCCGGGCAGCGGACTGTACAAGTCGACCGATGGCGGCGACACGTGGCAGCGTATGACCGAAGGCCTGCCGGAGAAGATGGGGAAGATGGCCATCGCCGTGAGCCCCTCGAACCCGGACCGGGTCTACGCCCTCATCGAGAGCGAATCGGAAGGAGATGAACGGGGTCTGTACACGTCTTCCGATGCGGGCAAGAGCTGGAGCCGGGTCACCGGCGAGCCGCGCCTGGTGCAACGCGCATGGTACTACATCGAGCTGTTCGTCGACCCGAAGAACGAGAACCGGATCTACGTGCTGAGCGCGCCGGCGCTGCGCTCGGACGATGGCGGCAAGACGTGGGAAGAAGTGGAAAGCCCGCACGGGGACTACCACGACATGTGGATCAACCCGGACGACCCCGACAACTTCATCATCGCGAACGACGGCGGCGCGACGATCACGTTCGATGGCGGGAAGAGCTGGAGCTCGCAGGCCACGATGCCGACCGCACAGATCTACCGCATCAACGTGGACAACCGGTTCCCGTACCGGATCTACGGCGGGCAGCAGGACAACACGTCGGTCGTCATCGCGAGCCGGGAGCTGGCCGGCGATGGCATCACCACCGAGAGCTGGACGTGGTCGGCCGGCGGCGAGAGCGCGTTCCTCGCCTTCGACCCGGACAACCCGCGCTACGTCATGGGTGGGAGCTACCAGGGGACGATCGAGGTGCTCGACACCCAGGCGTCCGCCGGGACGCAGATCATGGCCGCGCCGATCCAGTACCTGGGCATGGACGCGAAGGACATGAAGTACCGGTTCAACTGGAACGCGCCCATCATCCGGAGCCGGCACGAGCCGAACACCTTCTACCATGGCGCCCAGTTCCTGCTCAAGACGACGGACATGGGGCGGACCTGGACGGAAGCGTCACCCGACCTGACCCGGAACGAGAAGGAGAAGCAGGGCCGGCCGGGCGTTCCCTTCACGAACGAAGCGGTCGGGGCCGAGAACTACGGCACCCTGGCCTACATCGCCGAGTCGCCGCTCGAAGCCGGCGTGATCTGGACGGGGAGCGACGACGGGCTGGTGTACCTGACGCGCGACAACGGCGCGACGTGGAAGAACGTCACGCCGAAAGGACTCGCCGAGTGCCTGGTCAATGCGATCGAGGTCTCGCCATTCGACAAGGCGACCGCGTACATCGCCACGACGCGCTACAAGTTCAACGACCACGCGCCCGGTCTGTACAAGACCACGGACTACGGAGCGACCTGGACGAAGATCGACCGGGGCATCCCGGACGGCGCGTTCACGCGGGTCGTGCGGGAGGACGACCAGCGGCGTGACCTGCTGTTCGCCGGCACGGAGCTGGGCCTCTACATCTCCTGGAACGGCGGCCGGGACTGGTCGCCCTTCCAGCTCAACCTGCCCATGACGCCGATCACCGACCTGAAGGTGCACTGGGGCAACCTGATCGCCGCCACGTCGGGACGCGGCTTCTGGATCCTCGACGACCTGTCGCTGATCCGCCAGTACGCGACGGACACGCCGGCCTTTCATCTCTACTCGCCGGCGGACGCGTACCTGGCGAACGGTAGCAGCGAGCTGAACGACCCCGACGACGATTTCACCGGCGCCGACACGTTCCGCGGCGTGAATCCCGCCAACGGGATCGTCGTCTACTACGACCTCCCCGAGCTGACGGAAACGGACACGCTCACACTCGAAGTCGCGGACGCCACCGGCCGGATCATCCGGACCTTCACGTCGGCCGAGGACACGTCGTTCCACAAGTGGGACGGCGGCCCGCCGGCCGCGTCGGTCCTGCCGAAGGACAAGGGACTGAACCGGTTCGTCTGGGACATGCGCAACGCCACGATTCCGGGCGTGCCGGGCGTGTACATCGAAGCCAGCTACCGGGGACACAAGGCGTCGCCGGGCCGCTTCCGTTTCACGCTGAAGTCGGGCGAGGGGTCGCTCACGACCGAGGCGGACATCCTCGCCAATCCGCTCTATCCGACCGATGCGACGACGTACACCGAGTACGACGCGTTCATGTCCGGCCTCGAGGCCGAGGTCACGCTCATGCACGAGACCGTGAACCGGCTGCACGACGCGCAGGGACAGCTCGGTTCGATCCTGGCATCGCTACCCGCCGGGGCGCAGTACGCCGAAGTCCGGCAGGACGGGGATACGCTGCTCGCGAAGCTGAAGGCGTGGGACGCGGACATGGTCTCGCGCAAGTCGAGGGCCTACGACGACGTCGAGAACTTCGCGCAGAAGTTCACGGCCAACTGGCTCTTCCTCCTCAACGCGACGGAGAGCGACCTGCCCCGGGTGAACCAGCCTTCGCGGGATCGGCTGGCGGAGCTGCAACCCGAGTGGGCGCGGCTGAAGGCGCGCGCCGACGCGATGATCGACCATGACATCCCCGCCCTGAACGCGAAGCTGTCGACGCTGGGGTACGGCGCGATCTGGCGGCAATCCACGCGGATGCGCCCGCGCGGCGCGTCGCGCGACCTCTCATAGGCGAAACGCGATGCCCGTTGACCACCGAATTGGAATGGCCACTCTCGCGGTTGTCGCGG
>CAWAYJ010000001.1:0-23923 GCA_963786235.1 uncultured Gemmatimonadales bacterium | reverse complement strand
GCCCGTCGAGGATGTCGCCGCGACGCTCACCGCGCCGGGTGCGCCCGGACTCTACGCCCTCTGCGTTCGCGGCGCCGACACCGCCGGCAATACGGGGGTGCCGAGCTGCGCGATTCTCGCTACCTACGATCCGGACGGCGGCTTCGTGACCGGCGGCGGCTGGTTCCGATCGCCACCCGGTGCCTTTGTCGATGACCCGACATTGACCGGCAAGGCGACGTTCACATTCGTCGCGAAGTACCGGCACGGCGCCACCGCGCCGGACGGCAACACCCGGCTCCACTTCAAGGCCGCCGGGCTCGGCTTCGAGAGCACCGCCTTCGACTTCCTGATCGTGAACCAGGGCGGCGCGTACGCGCAATTGGAGGGCAGCGGTCTCATCAACGGCTACGGGGCACCGAACGGGACGCCGTTCCACTTCATGATATGGGCCGGTGATGGTCATCCCGACACCCTCCGGATCCGGATCTGGTGGGAAGACGCGGGACAGGAGCTTACCGTCTACGACAACGGCGTTGGTCAGCCGCTTGGCGGCGGCTCCATCGTGATTCACAAGTAGCGGCGAGGATTCCCCTGGAAGGCGAGCCGGGCCGTCACGGCCCGGCTCGCCAACCTTTTTCCTGCCACTCCGGGTACAAGGGGCCCGGATTCCCAACCGACAACCCTGACCGGAGCGAATGCCGTGAGCACACTCGTCTTCTACCAGAATCTGCTGTCCCGGGAACGAGGCCTGTTCGTGAAGGTCGTCGGAGCCGCTCTGGAGGATGGCCTGGCGCATCGCCCGGATCCGAAGTCCCGCAGCTCCCGCGAGCTGATCGAGCACCTCATCGGACACAATCTCGACCTCGTCGAGCTGATCGACGATGGCGTGATCCACCACCGGAACCAGGTCCCGTTCGGGTCACTCGACGAAGCGGTGAAGCAGCTCGATGACTCCTTCGGTCTGGTACTGAAGAAGCTCGAGACCGTCGATGAAGGGCAGTGGCAGGAACCCGCCAGCTTCATGGTCGGGGATCAGGTGATCATGGAGGCACCTCGCGAGCAGCTGGCGTGGATGATGCTCCTGGACTCGGTGCATCACCGGGGTCAGCTGAGCACCCACCTCCGTCCCATGGGAAGCAAGGTCCCGGCCATGTACGGACCGTCGGCCGACGAGGGGCAGTCGGCGCACTGAGCGGATCGACGCCGATCGCCGGCGAGCGCGACCGCCGCCAGTTGAACGACGTCCGGTCGCCTCCCGGATCGGAGGCCGGCCCCGCGGCGTCGCCTTCGAGTCGACCGGTATGCCACGACGCGCGCGCCAGTGTCTACAGGCTCTCCGCCGGAAACCGGGGGGCCCGCCGGACCGGGAGGCCCGCCGGAAACCGGGAGGCCCGCCGGAAACCAGGAGGCCGGCCGGAAACCGGCCATTTTTCGTCCCTGAGGGGCGGCGGTGCGGTTCTTTCCGCTCCTGGAGCGGTCTCAATGACCCCGGTCGCCTCCCGGCGGGCGCCGGTGACGATTTGCCTCGCGCATGGAGCAGAAGGAAGCGTACCGGTACCCTCCGGACTACGCGCGGTGTCACTTTCCCTGCGCCTCATCGGCGGCGACGTCGGCGATCCTCGCGCGCGGACTGTCCTGCTTCCTTGTGACGCCGCGTCCCGCCCGATTCTCGCCCTCCCCTTTCGAGCCCGATTCTCGCCCTCCCCTTTCGAGCCCGGTTGCAGGCCGCCCTGCTCGTGCTAGTCGGCCGCCAGCGCGACGACCGGATCGATGCGCGCCGCGCGCGCGGCCGGGATCAGCACCGCCACGACCGCGACCACCGCAAGCAGCACCGCGACGCCGACGAACGTGACGAGGTCGGTCCCGCTCACGCCGAACAGCAGCGACCGCATGAAGCGCGAGAGCGCCCACGCGCCCGCCAGCCCGATCGCCAGCCCGGCGGCGGCGAGCGCGGTGCCCTGCCGCAGCACCATGGCGAGGATGTCCCGCCGCGTCGCGCCGAGGGCGACACGGATGCCGATGTCTCTCGTGCCCTGGTCTACGAGGTAGCTCATCACGCCGTACGTCCCGATGGCCGCGAGCACGAGCGCGAAACCCGCGAAGATCGTGAGCAGCGTCATCGCGAAGCGCGGCCGAGCGAGGGCCTCGGCCATCGCGCGAGTCCATGGTCCGCGGCCGGTACATTGGCAGGTCCGGATCGAGCGACGCGAGCTCCTTTCGCACCGCGGCCGCGATCGCCTCGGGCCGGCCCGCCCCGCGCACCGTCACGTACAGCGAGCGCGCGTTGAACTGCGGCTGCGCCAGGTAGACGACGACGCGCCCGTCCGTGTCCAGCCCGTACTGCTTCACGCGTCCGACCACGCCGACCACGGTCATCCAGTTGTCCGCGCCCGACGAGATGGGCCCCAGGCGCAGCCGCTTCCCCACCGCGTCCTCGCCCGGCCAGTACTGGTCCGCGAGGTACTGGTCGATGACGACGACGCGCGGCGCGTCCGCGCGGTCCGCATCCGTGAAGTACCGCCCGCTCACGAGCGGAATGCCCATCGCCTCGAAGTAGTGCCCGCCGACCACGCGCTGGTCCGCGTTGATGAAGTCCTCGCCGCCGGGCGGCGTCCAGCCCTCGATCGTGATCGGCCCCCACGCCATGTAGCCGGAGAGCGGCAGCGGCGTGACGCCGCCTGCGTGCTCGACACCCGGCAGCGCCTCGAGCCGCCGCCACATCTCTTCGTACGTGTTCGCGACGGCCGCGCCGTTCGGGTAGCGCGGCCCCGCGAGCGACAGCTCGAACGTGTACACGCCCGCCGGATCGAAGCCGGGCGGCACGTCGCGGAGCCGGCTGAAGCTCCGGATCAACAGGCCCGCGCCGATCAGCAGCACCACGGACAGCGCGAGCTCGCCGGCCACCAGCACGCGGCGCAGGCGGCCGCCGCGTCCCCAGATCGAGCCCGTGCCGACCGTGCCCCGGCCCGCGTCGCGGAGCGCCGACTGCAGGTCGAGCTTGCCCATGCCGAGCGCCGGCGCCATGCCGAAGAGCAGGGCGGACGCGAAGCAGAGCGCGGTCGTGAAGGCGAGCACGCCGAGCGTGATCCCGATGTCGCCGAGGCGCGGCACGTCGGGCGGCTGGAGCGCGCGCACCCACGCGATCCCCGCGAACGCCAGCACCAGCCCGAGCAACCCGCCCGCCACCGCGAGCACCAGCGACTCGGTGAGGAGCTGCCGCGTGACGCGGCCGCGCGTCGCGCCCAGCGCCGACCGCACCGTGATCTCGCGCTGCCGGCCGAGCGCGCGCGAGAGCAGCAGGTTCGCCACGTTCGCGCACGCGATCAGCAGCACGAACCCGACCGCGCCGAGCAGGATGAGCAGCGGACGTCGCACGTTGCCCACCACCTGGTCGAGCAGCGGCACCACGCCGAACGTCAGCCCCCCGTTCGGCGGGTACAGCGCCGGATACGTGCGACGCAGCCCCGCCGTGATCCGGTCCATGTCCGCCTGCGCGGCCGCGACAGTCACCCCCGGCTTCAGCCGGGCGAGGATGTTGTAGTCCTCGCGGCCGCGGAAGTCCGCCGCGCCCGGCTGCATGGGCAGCGGCAGGAAGATGTCGCCCTCGTCCGCCATGCCGAGCGTGGGCAGCACCTCGAACGGCAGCCGGAACCCGGGCGCCAGCACGCCCGCGATCTCGACCGCCTGCCCGTTCAGCCGGATCGTCCGTCCCACCACGTCCGGATCGCCCGCGTAGCGACGCAGCCACGTGTCGTGTCCGAGCACCGCCTTCGGCGCCCGCCCCGCCTCGTCGTCCGCCGCCTCGAACAGCGCGCCGTACGACGCCCGCGCCCCCAGCAGCGGCAGCAGGTTCGACGACACGCGGATGACCCCGACCCGCTCCGGCCGATCGTCCTCGTCCGTCAGGTTCATCGTA
Organism: uncultured Gemmatimonadales bacterium; assembly: GCA_963786235.1. Taxonomy (GTDB): domain Bacteria; phylum Gemmatimonadota; class Gemmatimonadetes; order Longimicrobiales; family RSA9; genus CAWAYJ01. The sequence continues at coordinate 20,025 of CAWAYJ010000001.1, read as the reverse complement.
TTGCCCAGCGCGACCGCGACATCCTCGAAGCTCGAGTTGCCGTTCCGGATGTCGAAGTACTGCGCCGTCGAGAACCAGTCCTGCGTGATGTTCAGCCCCGGCGACCGGTTCCAGAGGATGGCCAGCCGATCCGCGTGCGCGTACGGCAGCGGCCGGAGCAGCAGCGCGTTGGTCACGCTGAACAGCGCCGTGTTCGCGCCGATCCCGATCCCGAGCGAGAGGACCGCGGCCGCGGCGAAGGCGGGCTGGCGGGCGAACAGGCGGAGCGCGTAGCGGGTGTCCTTGAGCAGCGTCATCGGATTCTCCGTATCGGGCGCGGCGCCCCATCACGTCGATGGACCGCTGGCGCCCCACCACCGCAGCGCCCTGTCACCCGGCGTCTCCCGAATCTATGGGTGCGACGGGGTCCTGCCAGCCATGGACGCCACCACGCTCCAGCGTGTCCTCCGGGGCCGACGAATCCGCGGGACCGGCCCGCAGGATCCGATTCCTGATCCTCACCGGAGCGCGTTGAGAGCACGCCGGTGGCTGGGGGAGGCGGGCTAGGCGCAAGCGGCGACGCTAGCCCCCCTCCCCGAAGACGAGGTATACTGCCGCTGAATGAGTTCAGCTCCCCAACACCTCATCGACGCCCTGGCGGGCCGCTACGCCATTGCCGAGCCTATCGGCGCCGGCGGCATGGCCACGGTGTACCGCGCCCGCGACGAGAAGCACGGCCGCGAGGTCGCGCTGAAGGTGCTGCGCCCCGAGGTCGCGCAGGCGCTGGGACGCGGGCGCTTCCTGCGGGAGATCCAGCTGGCGGCCGGTCTCACTCACCCGCACATCCTGCCGCTGTACGACTCGGGTGAAGCAGGCGATGTTCTCTGGTTCACCATGCCGCTGGTTCGAGGTCAGACGTTGCGGGATCGGCTGGAGGAGGAGCGTCGGCTGGATCTCGACGAGGCTGTCTGATTGCTCGTTGAAGTGGCCGACGCACTCGACTACGCGCATCGCCGCGGGATCGTTCATCGGGACATCAAGCCGGAAAACATCCTCCTGCACGAGGGCCATGCCATTGTCGCCGATTTCGGCATTGGCAAGGCGGTCGAGGCGGCCACCTCGGAGTCGAGCCAGTTCACTCAGGTGGGCGTCACGGTGGGCACACCCGCGTACATGAGTCCGGAGCAGGCGGCGGGTGAGCCCATCGATGGGCGGAGTGACCTGTTCGCCCTTGGCTGCATGGGCTTCGAAATGCTCACCGGAGAAGTCGCGTTCTCGGGCCCGACCGCGCAGGCGACGATCGCGCGCCGCTTCGTGCACACACCGCCTCCCGTCTCGACCCTTCGTCCCGACGTTCCGGAAACGGTCTCCCGCCTCGTCGGGCAGCTGATGGCGAAGTCCATCGACGAGCGTGCAGCGACGGGCAGGCATGTGATCAAGGCTCTCCGCGTTCGGGATACCGGTTCGGTCCCTCCCGCCAGCCGGTCCGTGCACACCGACCGCTCCGTGGTCGTGTTGCCGTTCGCGAACCTGAGCCCCGATCCCGATAACGAGTACTTCAGCGACGGTCTCACGGAGGAGATCATCACGTCGCTGTCGCGCGTGAAGGCCCTCCGCGTGGTTCCGCGCACGTCCGCCATGCAATACAAGGGCACGACCAGTTCACTGCGCGAAATCGGGCATGAGCTGGGCGTGGGCTGGGCGCTCACGGGAAGCGTCCGCAAGGCAGGGAACGCGCTGCGCATCAGCGCGCAGCTCGTCGACGTCCACGCTGATGAATCCGCGTGGTCCGAGACGTTCAGCGGTACGATGGACGACGTCTTCGATGCCCAGGAACGGGTGGCTCGTTCAATTGTCGAGGCTCTCGACGTCGCACTCTCACCGGCGGAGAGCGCTCGGCTGCGCGAGCGCCCGATCCGTGACCCGCGCGCCTTCGAGCTCTACCTCAAGGCCAGGGAAATCCTCGCGGGTTTTGACGCGGAGCGCGCCAGACCGCTCATCGCTCGCGCGGTCGAGATCGAAGGCGACGTACCCGCACTGAGGGCGTTGCGCGCCATGTCGTCCATCGCGCTCCTGCGCACGGCAGCATCACGCGACAGTGCGCTCATGGACCATATCGAGAGCGAGGCGAGAGCGCTCACCGAGATCGCCCCGGACCAGGCCTGGGGGTACACCATACTCGGTTTCCTCAGCCACGAACGCGGTGATCAGGCAACGGCGGTCGGCTCGTTGCGTCGCGCTCTGGAGCTCGACCCGTCGGATGCGGACATACGCTTCTCCCTGAGCATTTCCCTTACAGCCGCCGGACATGCGGATCCGCGAATCGGGCTGGACTGGGTTGCACGCGATCCCCTGGCGCCCTTCGCCCATGTCCTCGTTGCGACCACCCGCTGGTTCACGGGCCGTGCACATGAGGGGCTGGCGGCCATGGAGGAAGGCGCGCGGCTCGCACCAATGGCGCCCATCCTGCATTGGGCACTCGGCTACCACTACGCACTGGTCGGACGCTTCAACGACGCAGCGCGCGAAGTGGACTGGCTGCTCCAGAACGCCGCGGATCTGCTCTATACCGCGCAGCTCCGTGCCCTGCTCGCGGCTGTCGCGGGTCGCAGTCGCGAGGCGCTGGATATCGTTGCGTCGGTGGACGAGGCGGCTCTGGATGGACACCACACAATGCATCTCGCCGAGTCCTATGCGATGGCTGGGGAGCACGAACGCGCCGTCGCTCTTCTCGATCGCGCGGTCACACTGGGATACTACCCCTACGACTTCTATGCCCGGTGGTGCCCTTTCTACGAGCCCCTGCGAGATCGTGACGACTTCGCCCGCGTCCTCGACCGGGCCGCGGCAAGAGTGGCCGAGTTCCAGGCGGCGCGCTTGTAGACGGGACAGCTGCGTAGTGTCGGCTGGGACCCGCGATTTGCATGGCCTCGGCGGCAGCGCGAGGCTGCCACTGAATTCACCTGCACATAGCCCACAATTCACGCGGACGCGGCTTCGCCGCTTGCCCGGCGGGCCGTGAAAGGTGAAGATCGGGCAGGGCCGGGAACCCGTTCCGCCGTGCTGTCGCCCGGCTCCCACGGGTTCCTGAATCTATTACGGTTATATGAAAGCCGGTGCACAAAAGGGTTGACGTGCGCATTGATATGCAAAGACGAAGCAACGTCTGGCGAGAATGTGACTACGATGAATGCGATGTGCCAGATTCAGGAAATCGGAGTCCCTATCTGTTGCGAAAGTGACGTCATACTGACTCATAGCATGGAGGCAGCGTGATCAGGTTGTTTCGTCGGCTACGAGGCGCGATCAAGAACGGCCTCGTGTGGGCCGGGGCTTGGGCGCTGGCCAACGTCGGCATATCGGCCCTCTTCCGCGTCATGGGGTTACGCCAAAACATTCCATTCTTGCAAGCAGTCCCCTCACTTCTCATTGGAGGCGCCGCAGTGGGCTTCGTGGCCGGAGCCACGTTCTCGGTGGGCCTGGCTGCTATCTTCCGCAACCGAGAATTGGAGGAGATATCGACGTTGTCCTTTAGCCTCGTGGGCGCCGCAGCAGCGGCTGTGTTGGTGCCTGGCTTGCTCTTCTTGCCGCTCCTGTGGAGTGGGGCAGCCGTGTCAGCCGCCGAACTCCTGATCAATGGTGGCTTGGCTGGAATGCTCGGCGGCACCACAGCCTTTGGAATGATCAAGCTGGCGAAGGCAGTTCCAGAGCTGCCGCCTCGCAAAGAGCCGGTGCCCGTAGGATCTGGTGATCGCGCATTGACAGAGTCAGATTAGGGCGGAACACAAAACGAGGGTTACACTTTTCGAGTGGACACGCCGGTCGGCCACTGTGGGCGTAGTATTCGCGGCCTATTGCGCATCCCAATTCTACGATTGGGTGACAGGCGGTTGAGGAAGTCCGAGCTTTGAAGAAAAGCGCATACGGAGGCTTAAGATGTGGATCCTTCTTGGCGTTCTCGTAGCCAGCTTCGTCGTCGAGCTGCTCGTATGGCTGACAAGTAGCGATCCCGTCTTCAAACGCCAGTGGGCACCAGTCACCGCTAGCACATTGTTCTTCGGTGTGTTCTGGCTGATCAGTCTCGCTGCACCCGACGGTGGTATCGTGGTTGACGTCATCCGGGGCTTGGCTTTCTTGAGTAGCTTGGTCCTCATCCGGGTGGCGTGGGTGCGCCGGACGCGGGAACGACCTTTGGGCCGCAGTGGCCTTAAATAGCATACCCGGAGCGATTGTGATTGATGCGTTCCGCTCCTGCATCGACGGGCGGATTCGTTCCGCACGCCGTCATGCGGTATCGCATGCCAACTGAGAATGCGTCAAATGTATATGCCGTTGACATTGGTGTCGCTGCGCTCCACGGGCTCTGTCGCCGGCACGTCACCGTTCAGATCTGCTGACCGCGTCCGGTACCCGGCTTTTCCCGATACAGGTCAGCAACTCCGATCGGCACAACGGACGCGCAAGACAACGAGCGGTTCAACCTGCCTAACGCCGCCCCCGTTCGCGGGCCCGCATCGGCACTTGGCAGCGGGAGAGGTCGTCGTGCCAGCATCGGTACGCGGCTTTTCGCGGCGTTCGCAGGTTGAACCGCAAGGCGTTAGGCAGCGAACGCATGGCGAAGCAGTGGACCTCCCCCGATTTCGTTGACACGGAGTTAACGTTGGAGAAACCGAGAGGCGTGCATGGTGGCAATCCATCGACCCGGCAAACGTGGGACCGCGATGCCCCGCCATGGCGCCCTTGCAGCGAGCTGCCGACGCCGCGTAAGATCGGATAGCAGTTGCCCTTCGATCCGTCTCTGCAAGCCACCAGGTACAGGGAGGACGAGTTTCCGACGGCCGATCGGAGCCTCGCTCCGCATCCGGCTGCTCCATGGACTGGAGGGGCCAGCCAGCAAGTAGGAGGAGGGACGTGAGCCAGCCGAACGGTGGAAGATGGCGAGTGACCCGAGTGCTCGGTGAGATCGCTCTCATCTTTCTCGGGATCACGTCCGCCCTCTGGTTCGAGGACCTGAACGAAGCTCGGCATCGGCGGCAGCTGGAGACGTTGATTCTTCACGAGATGTCGGCTGCGCTGACCGCAGATACCGTTGACCTCCACACAAACCTCGACGTTGGAGCGTCGGTACTCGCGAGTATCGATACCGTGCTCGCTCAGCTGCAGAGTCCGGCTGAATACCGGGAGGGATTGGCCATGCACTTCGCTCGGTCATCCCGCTTCGTCCGGTTCTTCCATAGCCCGGCTGCGTACGAGCACCTGCGTTCCGCAGGCTTTGATGTGATTGCCAATGACACGCTCAGGCAATCGATTATTTCCTATTACGGCGGCCTTGTGCCGGTCCTCACATGGGTCGACGAAGTCATTGTGATCAACAACTGGGAATCTGTATTGCGTCCTCAGATAATGGCGAAGTTTGCATACGAATCGTATCTCGTCCCGGCCGCACCGCGCAGCTATGCATTGCTTCGAGACGACGGCGAGTACCAGAACGCGCTCCGAGTGACCGCGAGCGGACTCGGCGGTCAGCTTGACGTTACGCGCCGGACTCTGGCAGCGGCAGACGCCTTGCTTGCTGGCATTGAAGGCGAGCTGAGGGGGCGATGACGTGACTCATCCTCAATGGCACCGCAAGCTCACCCGGTTTGGCAACGACCGTGTCTCGAGCAGTGACGAACGGGCTGCTCAGACCGGGTTCATGTAACGCTGCCTGCGGCCGCTACCGGCGCAGGCCCCGGAACGGGTAGCTCGGGGAAGGCGCCGGACACCCTTCGCCGAGTTGCCGCACGCCGCGGTGATTCGATTGTTCGCCCACAGGGTAGCGAAGACACCTTCAGCGATGTCCATCCAGAGCGGCGCGGAAGGCCCAACCCGCGTCCCCGTCGCTGATCGCTCGGCGGAAGCTGGACCACCGAACCAGGCCGTCCGTCCGGCGACCTGAAGGCCCGCCTATGAACCGGTCCGAGGCCTTGAAATGGAGCCGGGCCGTCCAGAACGCCATCCGGATCAAGGACCAGTACCGGAGTGCCTTGTGTGGAAGGACTCCGGCCCGGAGCGTGTCGAGATTGCGGACTGCCACTGACCCGTTATCGTACTGCCATGCTGCTGCCAGCGTGGCGACCGCCGACGCACCCGGGGGAGCTGTTGCCCGGGGAATTCATCCGACCTCTCGGGCTGACTCGGAGGGAGGTCGCCTCACGAATTGGCATCTCGTCTGCTCTACTGAACGGCGAAGCTCATGGCTGACATCACGGGGCGCCTCTCCGCTTCGTTCGCCGATCGGTACCGTATCGAACGCCGCCTTGGTGAAGGCGGCATGGCCACCGTCTACCTGGCGGAGGACCTGAAGCACGACCGGCAGGTCGCGTTGAAGGTGCTGCGGCCCGAGCTGGCGGCTGTGCTCGGCGCCGAGCGGTTCGTCCAGGAAATCAAGACGATGGCGCGGCTCCAGCACCCGCACATTCTGCCGATGTACGACAGCGGCAGCACCGCGGCACAGGGCAGTACGGAGTTCCTGTACTACGCCATGCCGTACATACAAGGGGAGACTCTGAGGGACAAGCTCGATCGCGAGTTGCAGCTCGGCATCGACGAGGCGGTGAAGATTGCCACCGAGGTGGCCGATGCGTTGCAGTACGCGCACGAGCAGGGAGTGATTCACCGGGACATCAAGCCCGAGAACATCCTCCTGCGCAACGGTCGCGTGGTCGTCGCCGATTTCGGGATAGCACTCGCCGTGAGCGCGGCCGCGGGCGGGCGGATGACGGAGACGGGGTTGTCGCTCGGGACTCCCCACTACATGTCGCCGGAGCAGGCTACGGCAGACGCGCACATCACGAGCCGGTCCGACGTTTACGCTCTGGGATCGGTGTTGTACGAGATGCTGACGGGCGAGCCGCCGCATACGGGTTCGTCGGCGCAGGCGATCATCCTGAAGATCGTGACGGACGAGGTCCGGCCGGTCAGGGAATTGCGCAAGGCGGTGCCGCCGCACGTGGCGGCGGCGGTCGCGAAGGCATTGGAGAAGCTGCCTGCCGACCGCTTCGAAAGCGCGAAAGCCTTTTCCGAAGCCCTCCACAATCCTGCCTTCACCGTGTCCGTCGCGACCAACGCGACGGGCGGTTCGCCGTCGCGCAGGTTGGCGGTACCCGTCCTGATGGCCTTGACCATCGCGAGCGCCGCGCTGGCCGCATGGGGCTGGCTCCGCCCGAGCCCGACGAACGTCGCCCGATATAGCACCACGATCGGCCGATCCGGTGCCGTCGATGGAATGACGTTCCGCGTCGAGACGGCTCTTTCACCCGATGGGGCCTCCATCGTGTTCCGTGATCCGCCGACTGGACCGGGACAACTCTACATCAAACGCCGCGACGAACTGATCGCGCGGCCAGCTGGCCGGCACGGAGGGTGGCTCCGGACCGTTCTTCTCTCCGGATGGCGAGTGGATCGGATTCGTCGCCCATGGCCAGCTGCGCAGGATTCCGAGCACTGGCGGAGCTTCCCTCGTGCTCGTGGACTCCGTCGACGCGACCTACAACCAGGGGGCGTGGTTGGAGGACGGCTCCATCTTCTTCTACGATGTGAGCACCCACTCCCTCCGGCGCGCCCGTTCCGGAGGCGGCGCGCCGGAAGTCATCGCGTCACCCGCGAACCTCGACGGGCGCTTCCCCTGGCTGCCCACGGCGCTTCCTTCCGCGAGGGGCATACTGTTCACGGCCCATCGGACCAACTGCGTCGGGGCTGTCAGCTGTCGCCCGAGCCGCGTTTACGTGTACGACGAGCGCAGGGATACCATTCGCGCGCTCTTCGATGACGCCATCGGCGCCTGGTACGTCCGCACCGGGCACGTGCTGTACCTGACCAGCTCGGGTACGCTCATGGCCGTGCCGTGGAACAACACGACACTCGCTGCCACCGGCCCGCCTGTACCGATACTCGACGGGATCCAGGCACCGGGATTCATGGTCTCGGCCGAGGGCACCGCGCTCTATCTGCTGGGACCGCCGGAATTCACGCCGGGCCCGCTGCCCAATGCCACCGTCGTCTGGGTGGACCGGAGCGGCCACGTCGAGCCTGTGGATTCCTCCTGGCGGGTGAATACGGGAGGAAGCTACAGCGCCGCGAACCAGGACGTGGAGACGGGCTGGGGCGTCGCACTCTCTCCGGATGGACGGCGCATCGCTCTCACGCTCCTCACCGATCTCGGGACCGACATATGGCTCAAGCAGGTACCCACCGGCCCCGTATCGCGGCTCACTCTCTATTCCGGAGAGGATCGTGCGCCCGCGTGGACGCCGGACGGTCGAGCGATCACCTTCCTCTCCGATCGGCCCATCCCGCCCGACACTACGCGGCGGCCAGACCGGCTCGGTCTCTGGGAGCAGGCCATCGACGGTACGGGCGAACCCCGGCTCCTCTGGGGAGAGGACGCTCCGACCGACGGATTCTTGAGCTCCGACGGCCGCTGGCTCGTGCTTGGCGCAACCGGATCGTCGGCCGTGTCGGCAGGAGGCGATATTCTCGCGGTGCGGTTTGGTGTGGATAGCGTCGCGCGTCGGGTCGTGGCAACCGGATTCGACGAACAGGGCCCGGCCCTGTCGCCGGATTCCCATTGGCTGGCGTACGTGTCGAACGAGCAGGGCGAAAACGAGGTGTTCGTCCGCCCGTTCCCGGATGTGAACGGCGGCAAATGGCAAGTCTCGAGCGGGGGTGGCAGCGCCCCCCTCTGGGCGCACAACGGGCACGAGCTGTTCTACGCGAACGGCGACAACATGCATGTCGTGCAGATCCATCCAGGTCCGCCGTTCTCGGCCGAGCCACCCCGCGTCCTGTTCGCGATCCCGGACCTGATACGCGCAGGATCGGCGGCCAGGGGCACGTTCGCCATTACGCCTGACGATCAGCGGTTTCTCATGGTGCGCGACTTCAGTTGGGAGGAGATGGCGGGGACGCCGACCGTCGTCGTGGTGGAGAATTTCTTCGACGAACTGCGGGCGAAGCTGAAGAAGTGACCACGAGAGACGCGACCGGCGCGGAACGCTGCGCTGTGAGCCCGGGACCCGTCGATCGAATGTTCGCGACTCCGCCCGATAGCCCCGACCAGTGTGAGCCGGGACTATCGGACGACCGACCGCGAGATCCACGTTTCTGTTACTGTCCCGAGCTCTCACCCAGGGCGACGAGAAGCTCGTCCAGCTGATCGAACGCCTCGACCATTGCATCGGCTGCTCCGGTGCCGGCAGCGTCGAGCGCTTCCTTCGAAGGATAGCTCTCGCACAGGACCACCAGCGTCTTGCCACCCTTTTCCTCGAAGGTCACCGTGGTGACAGACCCGCCCTCGCCACCTTCTTCATTGGTCCACGCGAGGCGCGAGTACGGCTTCACTTCGACATACGAGCCGAAAAACGCGGCAGGCTCGGGGCCACCGAAGTCGAATACCAGTCGGTACTTGCCTCCGACACGAGCATCCACTTCGCAGGACAGCAGGGTCATTCCCATCGACTTGGGCACCCACCAACGCCTGAGCAGCTCGGCCTTCGTAAATGCCTCGAACACGATGCGCGCCGGGCCGTTGATGGTCCGCGTGACAACCACCTCGCGGTCCGACTTCCGTTCCACCGTGGTGCGGTTCATCACGGGTCCGGGTTCACTTTCGATTCTTGCGTTCATCGCTCTTCTCCTTTCGTGTCAGTTCCTCGACAACCTTGTCCAACTCGTCGAAGCGTTCGTCCCAGCGCTGGCGGTACCTCTCCAGCCACACTGTCTCTTCCTCCAATCGACGCGGGCCCAGCTGGCACGTCCGCACGCGCCCGATCTTCTCCGTGGTGACGAGCCCCGCCTGCTCCAGAACGCCGACGTGCTTCCTCATGCCCGTGAGCGTCATATGGAACGTCTCGGCAAGGTACGTGATCGAGGCGTCGGCTCGTCCGAGCTGCTCCAGAACGCCACGCCGCGTGGCGTCCGAGAGCGCGGCGAACGAAGTATCAAGTCGGGTCCTCGAATACTGAACCATATGGTTCAGTATATAACGCACGCGTTGCGGCATGGCAAGGGGTGACCGAATAACGATGCGCCCTACGATCTCAGGATCCATCGGATGTAGACGCTATGGACGGTTTCACACGCTTGCTATTCACAGCTGTTCCCATCCGCTTGTTTTCGTGGGCCGGCGCAGCGACCTGCCTGCTCTTCGCCGGGGCAATTGTTCGCCGGACGTTCCGGTCTGCGCCGACGATTCACTGGTTACAATCCCGACTCCACCTTTGAGCGCTGATCTCACAGCACATGTCGAGTTTGTTGGCCCAGCGGCCAGGTTGGGGGATGGTGCCCAACCCTGCGATGAAGGCTATTTTCTTGAATGCCTGATCCCATCACTCAGCTGAACGCGGCCCTCCAAGGGCGCTACCGCATTGAGCGCCAGCTCGGCCAGGGCGGGATGGCCACGGTCTACCTGGCCGATGACATCAAGCACGAGCGGAAGGTCGCGCTCAAGGTGCTGAAGCCGGAGTTGGCCGCGGTCGTCGGAGCCGAGCGGTTCCTGGCCGAGATCAAGACGACGGCGAACCTGCAGCATCCTCACATCCTGCCGTTGTTCGATTCGGGTGAGGCGGACTCGTTCCTGTTCTACGTGATGCCGTACGTGGAGGGCGAGACGCTGGCGGATCGCCTGGACCGCGAGCATCAGCTTCCCGTGGCGGATGCGGTCCAGATCGCGAAGGACGTGGCCGAAGCGCTCGCCTACGCGCACGGTCAGGGCGTGATCCACCGGGACATCAAGCCCGCGAACATCCTGATCCACTCGGGTCGTCCTGTCATCTCCGATTTCGGCATCGCGCTCGCGGTGGGTGTGGCGGGTGGCGGCCGGCTGACGGAGACGGGCCTGTCCCTGGGCACGCCCCACTACATGAGCCCCGAGCAGGCGACCGGGGAGACGCACGTGGGCCCCGCGACGGACATCTATGCGCTGGGCTGCGTGCTGTACGAGATGCTCGTGGGTGAGCCGCCGTACACGGGGAGCACGCCGCAGGCCGTGCTGGGAAAGATCATCACGGAGCCCCCCGCTCCGGTCACCAGACAGCGCAGGATGGTCCCGGCAAACGTCGAGGCCGCGGTGAACAAGGCGCTGGAGAAGGTGCCTGCGGATCGGTTCGCGGGGGCGACGGACTTCGCGAAGGCGCTGGGTGATCCGGGTTTCCGCCACGGCGAAATGACTGCTGCGGTTGCCCCGGCAGGGGTGGGACCGTGGAAGCGTCTGGCGATGGCCATGACCGCCAGCACCGCGCTCGTCACGCTCGCGTTCGGCTGGTTGCTGCTCCGTCCCGAGCCTCCCGCCCCGGTCGCCCGATTCTCGTCACCGTTCGAGGAAGGGCAGATTCCGAACGGGCCTTTTGAGTTGACAGCCGACGGTTCCGCACTGGTCTACGTCGGGCTGGCTCCGTCCAACACAGCGCCACAATTGTGGATCCGACGGTGGGCCGACCTCGAGGCGACACCGATTCGCGGCACCGAGGGTGCTACGACATTCGCACTGTCGCCGGACGGCCGAGAGGTGGCTTTCGCAGTTTTTTACGGCGCCTTGCGCACCGTGGCACTCGAGGGAGGTCCGCCCCACACGGTGGTCGATGCGGTCGGCGACCCCAATAGTTTTGCGGGGCGCATCGCGTTGCAAAATTGGGGCTCGGACGGGATGCTCTACTATCTCAAAGCCGGTAGCGGCATCGAGCGCGTGCCCGCGACGGGTGGCGGCGAGCCGGAGGCGCTGACCACCGACCCAGCCTACCGCCTGACCGACGTGCTGCCCGATGGGCGCGGACTCCTGGTCATGGTCGGGTCACCCGAAGGGAACCGGATCGCCGTGGTGCCCGAGGGCGAGGAGGCTCGCGATCTGTTCGCGGGCGCCGCGGCCAGGTATGCAAGGTCTGGCCACCTCGTTTATTTGACGGAAGATGGCACGCTGATGGCGGTGTCTTTCGACCTGAAGCGCCTGGAGCCCACGGGCTCCCATGTTCCGTTCGTTCCCGGTGTTCGTCGGGGCTCGGGAGCCCGGTCGGGGTTCGCGCTGTCGGAGACCGGGACGCTGCTTTACCAAACCGGGCGCAGACGAAGCGTGGAGGAGCTCGAATTCGTCTGGGTCACGCGGTCCGGCCAGCCGGCGGCCGCGGTCCCCGGTTACTCCTTCATTGCGCCGGACAGGCAGCCCACCCTGAGGCTGTCGCCGGAAGGAAAGCGGGTCGCGTTCACCGCGGTCGCGGCGGAGAACACGGACGTCTATGTCATGAGCCTCGACGACGGCGAGCCGACACACCTCACAATTCAGGACGGCTTTGACGAACAACCGATCTGGTTGGACGGTGAGCGGATCGCGTTCGTGTCGGGCACCGCGCCCGCGAGGGTCGTTCCCGGCGCCGACGACCAGCCGGACTTCCAGGTGTGGACGCTGCGTACGGACGGCGTGGGCCGTGTCGAGGAGGTGGTCGGCGGTCGCTTCTTCGCTCGCGGTGTGACCCCGGACGGCACGACCCTGATCCTCTATCGCGGAGCGCAGGGAGCTGAGAGCCTCGGCCAGCGGGATATCTTCACCTTCCGTCCTGGCCAGGACAGTGAGCCTGTTCCGCTCCTGGCGGATGAAGGATTCCAGGAGTTCTCCCCGGCGCTCTCGCGCGATGGGCGGTGGCTCGCGTACGTCTCCAACAAGGGGGGGGCGCGGTACGAGGTCTTCGTAGTGCCGTTCCCGGACGTGGACGCCGGCCAGTGGCTGGTGTCAACCGATGGCGGCATGGCGCCCGTCTGGGCGCACAATGGCCGGGAGCTCTTCTACTACCAGCCCGCGTCACAGGTGGGGTCACCGTCCGCGTCCCCGCCGCGTCTGATGTCGGCCGAGTTCACGACGAGCGGGTCCACGTTCCAGCGCGGGCGGGTCACCCCTCTATTCGCGGTCCCGCTCAGGAACTACGCGCGCAATACACTGGACCCCTTCTATGACGTCGGACCGGATGATGAGCGATTCATGCTGGCTCGACCTGTGGGCTCCGGAGCCGACGACGTGGGCTTTGTCCTCGTCCAGAACTTCTTCGAGGAGCTGAAGCGGCGGGTGCCGAAATGATGTCCGACGCCCGGCCGGCGGTTCAGGCGACGTCGCCCTTGCAATGGTCGCAGGCGAGCGAGTGAACGGCCCAAAGCCTGACATTGGCCTTCGGGTCTCGCAGCAGTGGCACCAGTGCCGCCAGACTCTCCGCGTCCGCGACGCGGTCCAGCACCATCGCACTCCATTTCCGGACCTGCCATTGGCCGACCAGAGCACTCGCCGGTCAGGCCCTGACGCTGGTTGACTCTCCTCGGGCGCGCTGGGCGATGTGGGGCATGGAAAGGCATTCGCAACCGATTTGATGCCGGCTTCGTCGCCGCGCTCGAGGCAGAGTATGACCTCAGTTGAGATGGACGCAGGCTCCCCGCGAGGCTTTCCGACGAGGAATGGCTGCTGTCGGCGAGAGCATTGAGGGCGGCTCGCTTCGCTCGCGGTCTGGCCTGGTTCGGTGTGTACTGACTCGCCTTCCTGCCTGCTCGCTCGTATCATTGGGGATCCTGGTTCATCGTCACCTCGAGGCGCGGCCCATTGACCCTCTTCGTGATTCTGGTGACGTGGGACGGATTCCTGCTCGGGACCTCACTTCAAATAGCCTGACTGCTGACCATGCCCAAACGCACCATCCGGGAAGTCGGGGAAGCCGTAGCGCTCATCGGCGTGGTGGCTTCGCTCGTGTTCGTCGGTCTCGAGCTCCGCGAGAGCACGATCGCGGCCCGAGCGGCGGCGTACCAGGAGCTTGGAGTCGCCGTGGCCGACAACTGGATGGGCAGAGCGAATGACCGCGCACTCAACGACCTGATCCACATTGCGGCCACCGGTGACTCCGCGTCCTGGGCGAATCTCGATGCGTCGGATGTCTACCTGCTCCGATCCTACGCCCTCGCGAACATCCGGCTCTACGAGACGGTCTACCTGCAGGTCGAGCAGAAGCTCCTCGACGCCGATGCCCTGGAACGGCTGGGCTGGACCAATCTGCTGCACAGCCTGTTTCTCGAGCGAATGTGGCCGGAGGTCAGATCGATGGTGACGCCGGCCTTTGCCAGTTATCTGGAAGCCGAGCGACCGGAGCTCGGGAGCAGGTAGGGAACATTCCGGAGAGCACCGACATTGCCAATGCACCTCGCGTCAACGTACCGCCGACGGCGCCTGATCCGCCTCGTCGCATTCCACAGCCTGCTGGCCGTCCCGTCTGCCGCGTGGGCCCGGCAAGCTGACCCCGACTCGCTGGCGGCGACAGTCGCGGACGCCGTCTGCGGCAGGCAGGTCGTGATCCTGGGCGAGCTGCCCAGTCACGGCGAAGCCCGCGCGTTCCAGGCGAAGGCGGGGATCGTCCGGCGGCTGGTCGATCGATGCGGCTTCGACGTGCTGCTCTTCGAGGCCCCCATGTACGACTTCGTCGGCTACCAGGAGGCGGTGGAGCGACACACGGCCGTCGCCTCGCAGCTCGATCGAGCGATCGGCCGTTTCTGGTGGACCCGCGAGCTCGCCGATTGGCGTCAATGGCTGTTCCAGCGCGCGACGGAGGGCAGGCTGGTGCTCGGCGGGATCGACGACCAGGTGAGTGTGACGTCGGACTTCGCCCGTGCCACCCTGCCGGGTCTCGTGGCGGCATTGTCCGCACCGCAGGACGCGGCCGGGTGCGAGGACGCGGTCGCGCGGCACCTCTACTGGCGATACGACGACGACAAGCCGTTCGACGGGCCGGAGAAGGTTCGCCTCCAGAAATGCGTACAGGGTGCCGCGGCCGCCCGCGCCCGTGCGGACGGCGATCGCGGCACGCCCGAACAGGCCATGCTCGAGAGTTTCGCCGGCTACGCCGACCGCCAGCGGGGCGACCCGGCGGCGCCGGACCGCGACGCGGCAATGTACCGCAACGCACTCTGGCACATCGGGCGCATGCCCGCGGGAAGCAAGGTGATCATCTGGACGGCCACTGTACACGCCGCCAGAAAGCAGGGGGAGCTTCCGCAGCAACCGCTCGGTGCCCGGCTCGCCGCGCGGTGGGGACAACGCCTGGCCGTTGTCGGCTTCACCGCGTTCGCGGGCCGGTCCTCGATGGCGGGGCAGCCGAGCCGGCCGTTGCCGGAGGCGCCACCGGGCTCACTCGAAGCGCGGGCGACCGAGGGCAACGCACCGTGGACCTTCCTGAATGCGTCGTCGCTCCGCGGCATTGGTCTCGTTCCGTCGCGCCTGATGGGCCGCTTCACCGAGGCCGACTGGTCGGAATACTTCGACGGCGTCGTCGTGATCCGGGAGGAGACCGCTCCGACGTTCGACCCGTGGAAGTAGCTGCCCGATCGCGTCGGTCGGGAGGAAGTTGACCGCACGCGCGCCGTACTGAATGCGCCGCGTCGGGAAAGGAAGTGGTGTGTGGCCAGGCTCGTGTTCGGAATGAACCAGTCGCTGGACGGTTACGTCGACCACATGGCGTTTGCGCCGGGACCGACGCTCTTCCGCCATTTCATTGAGGAAGCGGAGGCGCAGGCGGGCAGCGTCTACGGCCGCCGGATGTACGAGGTCATGCGTTACTGGGATGACGATCATCCCGAGTGGGAAGCAGACGAACAGGCGTTCGCGGCGGCGTGGCGGAACCAGCCGAAATGGGTCGTCTCGCGCTCGTCGCGATCTGTCGGTCCCAACGCCAGGCTCATCGAGGGTGATCTGGAGCGCGCGATCCGCGAGCTGAAGGCCGAACGCGACGGCGAGATCGAGGTTGCCGGTCCGAACCTGGCCGGGAGCCTCACCGATCTCGGTCTGATCGATGAATATCGGATCTACCTGCACCCCGTCGTGCTCGGTCACGGCAAACCGTATTTCGCCGGACCGCGGCCGCCGCTCCGTCTCATGGCCGCTGATCGGATTGGCGGGGATGTGATCAGGCTGGTTTACGTGCCTGCCTGATCTCGCGCACGCAAAGCGTTCACGCCGCCGAAGGCGACGCGGAGGTTCTGACGATGGGTATGTTCGAGTACGTTGCGGTCCTCACGTCGATCATTGTGGGCCTCGGGATCACGCATCTCCTCCAGGGAACCGCGCGCATGTTCCAGGACCCCGAGGCGGGTCGACCCTACTGGGTCCACCTCGTCTGGGTGTTCTACATGTTCCTCACGGCGGTGTTCTGGTGGTGGTGGGAATTCCGCCTGAAGCATCTCGAGGTATGGACCTTCCAGGTCTACGTGTTCGTCATCCTGTTCGCGGTGGGCCTCTACCTCCTCTGCGCCATGCTCTTCCCGCCCAACCTCGATCGCTACGACGGGTTCAAGGGCTACTACTACTCGCGCCGGGCGTGGTTCTTCGGGATCTTCATTGTCTTTCAGACGATCGACGTGATCGACACGCTGCTCAAGGGCGAAGCGTACTTTGCCAGCCTCGGGCCCGAGTACATTATTGTCAGGGCGCTCAAGATCGCCCTCTGCGTCGTCGCGATACGCACCCGCAACGAGCCGTTCCACGGGGGCTTCGGCGTCGCGAACGTGCTCTCATCGGTGTGGCTCTCCTTTCCGGCGCGCTGATCGGCGGCGCCAACCACGAGGAGCCGTTCTTCGCGGCCTGGCTCGGCTACTGCGACGGAGTCCGGTACCTCGTCGAGTGCGAGTATCCGCCCGCCATTGACTGGATCGCCGGGCTGGTCGGCGCCCTGGTCATTGGTCTCGTCGTGGCGCCGGCGATCCCGCTCGCCCGCCGCCGCATACGGCCGACCGTCTTCTGCCGCTCGTGTCCCGGCGCGGGCTGGATCGAGGACCTCGTGCCGCGCGACGGGCGCTGTCCGCGCTGCGGCGGCAGCCGCTTCGACCACGAACGCACGGCGCTCGACACGCTGTTCGCCGGGGAGTCCGTGTTCTTCCTTCCTCGACGGGACCGCGAGCGCGACGTCGCCGGATCCGATCTGGTCGCCCGGCTACGCGCCGGGAAGCGCACCTGAGCCACGGCGTTTCCTCAGGCGACGACGATCACGCCCGCCCGTCCCTCCACCACCTCGCCGATCCGCGCCGCAACCGGTGTCGGCGCGGCCGCAAGCGCATTGATCAGCGCGTCCGCCTTCTCCGCCGGTACCGCGATGAGCAGCCCGCCCGACGTCTGCGCATTGCACAGCACGATGCGCATCGCGTCGTCGATCCCGTCCGCCCACGCGACGTGATCCGCGAGGTCGGCGAGGTTGCGGGTGCTGCCGGCGGGGACGTAGCCCTCTCCGGCCAGCTCGAGCGCGGCGGGGAGCAGCGGCACCGACGTCGCATTGATCCGCGCGCTGACGCCGCTGGCCCGGAGCATTGAGTGCAGGTGCCCGAGCAGCCCGAACCCGGTGACGTCGGTCGCCGCGTCGATTCCAACCTCGAGCATCGCCTCGCCTGCGGCGCGGTTCAGCGTGGTCATTGACGCGATCATTGCTTCGATCGCTTCCGTCGGCGCGGCGCCTTGCTTGAGCGCGGTCGCGATGATGCCGGTGCCGATCGCCTTGGTCAGGAGCAACACGTCGCCCGGGCGGGCCATCGAGTTCCGGACGATGCGGTCCGGGTGCACCTCGCCGATCACGCAGAGGCCGTACTTCGGCTCCGCGTCATCCACGGAGTGGCCACCCAGGATCGGGATGCCGGCGTCGCGCGCGACGTCGCCCCCACCCTCCAGGATCCGGCCCAGCGTGTCGTCGCCCAGCAGCTTCCGGGGGAATCCGACCAGGTTGAGCGCGAAGAGCGGACGCGCGCCCATTGCGTAGATGTCGGACAGCGCGTTCGTCGCCGCGATCCGGCCGTAATCGTACGGATCGTCCACAATGGGCGTGAAAAAATCGACGGTCGCCACCAGCGCCCGGTCGGGCGCGATGCGGTAGACGGCCGCGTCATTGACCGTGCCCGTATCGACGAGCACAGCCGGGTCCGCGAACGGTGCGACATGGCGCAGCACCTGCGCGAGCTCGGCCGAGCCGAGCTTGCAGGCTCAGCCGGCGCCGTGCGAGAGCTGCGTCAACCGCAGCTTCGGCCGCTGGTCCCTGGGTTCGTCCTTCATTGTGACCGGAATGTAGGGCGACGACGCGCCCGCCGGAACGAGGCCGGTTCGGGCGTCGGAGGTCGTGTCTGTTGTCCGGATGAAACAGGGATTGCCTCGGAAGGGCCGGGACCCCGGCGACGGGGTCCCGACGGATGAGGCCGGTGACCGGCCAGGTCCGGCCCTAGTTCGGTACGGCTTCTCGCACGCGCTCGGTCGCGGCGGCCACGCCCGCGCTCGTCCCCACGAACTCGGCGGTGTCCGGGTCGATCGACGGCCATCCAACCACGTACCCGAGCTTCTTCAGCGCTTCCACGATCGGAAGCGGATCCGGCGTCTGGAGCTGCACGATCGCGGTCGCGTAGTCCGGCGACTCGGCCGGCGGAACGACCAGCCCGCCGATGTTCACCTTGTGCTCGATCCCGATCACCCGGACCACGCGGGCCAATTCGCCGGCCCGGTTCGGCATCCGGATCTCGATGCGCGCCGACGGATGGTTCGCGCCGAACAGCTCGACCAGCGAACGGAGAAGGTCGGTCTCCGTGATGATTCCGACGAGCTTGTCGCCCTCCGTCACCGGCAGACAGCCGATCCGGTTCTCGTACATCAGCTTCGACGCTTCTTCCACCGGCGTCATTGGCGTGGCCGTGATCACGGCCTTCGACATCACCTCGCTGACCTGCTTCGTGGACACGCTCTTCCGGTAGTCCTCCGCGTCGCTCCACGCGGGCGGGACCGCCGACCGGAGATCCCGGTCCGTCACGAGGCCGACCAGCTTCGCCCCTTCCATGACGGGCAGATGGCGGATCCGTTCCGCCCGGGCCAGGGTCAGGGCATTGGCGATCGTCGTTTCCGGCGAGACCATGTGCAGGCGGGTGGTCATGCGGCTGCGGACCAGCATAGGCATTCTCACTTGTTGGGGGGGGATTCCTTCGACTGGCTTCCCCAACCTAGGCCCATTAGCAGTCAAGGGTCAACCCACTAACGGCGTGGGACTTGCAGTCACGTCGTTTCTCCACATCCACATCTTGTTGTTTTCATTGTCGTTGCGGTCCTTTCAACAACGGTTTGATGACGGGTCGATGACGCGGGCGTGGCAGGTTGCCGGCGCGTCAAGGAAGGTGCGGCGTCAGAGACCCGAACAGGGAGGTGGAGATGGGACCGCTTGCGGTGGAGGGCCGGTTGCGGCTGTTCGGGCCGCCCTACGCGGGGTTCGATGGTGGGGTGGACCGGGCGTTCGACGGGGCGGCCCCGGCGGGGTTTGCCCTGATCTGGTGGTTGCTGGACGGCATTGAGCAGCAGGACGAGTACGACCGGCTTCGGGAACGGCCGGCCGGAGTACCGCTGATCGTCCTCCTGCCGCCCGCACAGCACATTGCCCGGACGCTTCCGCTGTTGAAGGAGGTCCGGACCCTCGAACCACGAACCGTGTTGCCGTCGGCCTACCTGGGTACGCCGGACCGGTTGCGCGAAGTGCTGGCCGCGCCGCCGAGGGCGCTCGCGGAGACCGTCACCCGATACCTCCGCAGGCGTGGCGTCATCCGTTCCGACGAACTCGCGCGGGAGGTCCAGCGGATCTTCGAGCTCGCGCCCGAAGTCGTGAGCATCACCCGTCTGGCCCGTCGGATGTACACGTCCAGGCGGACGCTCGGCCGGCACTTCGCCGCGGCCCGGGTTCCGGTTCCTTCCCACTGGCTTCAGTTCGCGCGCCTGTTGCACGTCGGAATCCGACTCCAGAACGACTCGTCCGCGATCTTCCGGATCGCCACGCGGGCCGGCTACCCGGACGGCTTCACGTTGAGCAACCAGATGAAGCGGATGATCGGCTATCGCCCCTCCGAAGTCCGCGAGCGGCTCGGTTGGGAGTGGATCGTGGAAGCGTGGCTGCGGCGGGAAGTGGCGGCGGGTGCGGTGGCACTGCCGCCATGAGGTCAGGGGCGCCGGAGGTCGATTTCACGAAGCGCACGAGATGCTCGTGCGGCTAC